>NZ_KI421500.1:224-1200224 GCF_000473145.1 Leisingera daeponensis DSM 23529
CATACTGGCCGTTTGGAAGCGGTTTCTGGCCAGCTGCGGGTATCTGGCCCTTTCAAGTGATGCGGCTGTTCCGGCCGGAACTTTCGCCGCTGCTGGGAGCATGCCTCACAAGTGCGGCAGGCCATGCTGGCTGTTCGGAAGCGGTTTCTGGCCAGCTGTGGCTATCTGGCCCTTTCAGGTGATACGGCTGTTCCGGCCGGAACTTTGGTGGTCATCTGACCCGTCCAGGCGCGGCAGCGTCATACCGGCCGTTTGGAAGCAGTTCCTGGCCGGCTGTGGCCATCGGTCCTTTTCAAGCGATACGGCTGTTCCGGCCGGAACTTTCGCCGCTGCTGGGCGCATGCCTCACAAGTGCGGCAGCGTCATGCCGGCTGTTCAGAAGCGGTTTCTGGCCAGCTGTGGGTATCTGGCCCTTTCAGGTGATACGGCTGTTCCGGTCGGAACTTTGGTGGCCATCTGACCCGTCCAGGCGGTACGGCTGTTCCGGCCGGAACTTTGGTGGCCATCTGGCCCGTCCAGGCGATGCAGCAATTCCGGCCGGAACTTTCGCCGCTGCTGGGCGCATGCCTCACAAGTGCGGCAGCGTCATACTGGCCGTTTGGAAGCGGTTTCTGGCCAGCTGCGGCTATCTGGCCCTTTCAAGTGATGCGGCTGTTCCGGCCGGAACTTTCGCCGCTGCTGGGAGCATGCCTCACAAGTGCGACAGGCCATGCTGGCTGTTCGGAAGCGGTTTCTGGCCAGCTGTGGCTATCTGGCCCTTTCAGGTGATACGGTTGTTCCGGCCGGAACTTTGGTGGCCATCTGGCCCGCCCAGGCGATACGGCTGTTCCGGCCGGAACTTCCGCCGGGGCCGAACGCATCTCTCTGTGGCGCCGCAGAGAGGTTTTGCTGTCGGCAATTGGGGTGCTGGCTGACCTCGGAAACCCGTTCAGGAGTTGAGACGGAAGGCTGTTCTTCAGCCCAGTCCTCTTTAATCTTCTCGCCGTGCGAGAAGGTCGAGGCGGTGCGCCCGGAGTTTTGCACGTGCTCTTCGACCGGCCCGCTTGCATCGGCCTTTTAGGATATAGTCCTGCGCCGTGCGGCTATTGCCTTGGCCGCAGAGGGTGAGCGCAATCCACTGGTCGTCGTCCTCGCTGTCGAACATCATGGTGTGCCAGAGCGAGCGAATGATGTGCTCTCCGATCCCGAAGTGCCGCTTCCAGCATTGCGACGGCCATCCCACGAGAACGCCGGAGTTTCCTCCATCTCGAGAGAACAGTGGGGTTCCCGCCTTGCGATCGTAGGCCTCCCAGAATTCGCATGCCGGCATGTCCAGCATCACGACCGCATCGAGGAACGGGGTGAGTTCCGGCCAAAGTTCCGGGCGCCGATACTCGCAGCCCGTCTTGTTCATGTCCAACTCAAGGCTCCAGTAATCTGCGTGTCGCCGCAGATGGGTCTCGAAGCGGATGCGGTGCAGGTCGCCGCACCGCAGCGGGCAGACCACGCTGAGCGCAAGACAGGTCGCATCGAGCACCAGGCGCGCGCGCCTTTCAGACCCGACCGGAGCGGCTCCCGCCATCTCCAGAAGTTCGCTGGCTCGGACCCAGACATCCTCTACCTGCGTGACGTTGGAGTTTACCCACAGGTCCTTGCGCTTCCTCTCTTTCCGCCCAGATTTCTCGTAGCGCGTTTTCAGTTTGGTCAGCCGGTCGATCAAATCCTCGTCGAGATCGCACCAGACGGCGAAGGTGCGGAGTTCCTTCAGCCGGACGGCGATGCTGCGATTGGCGTTGCCGGCCTTGTAGCGGGCCGCCCGCCAGAGATCGACCGTCTCCACGGTCAGTTCGACAGAGCGGTCGTGATCGAGGCAGGTTCTGGCGAGGACACGGAGCGTCGAAGCAATCGATCCGATCACCTTCGCAGCGGGTGGCGTGCGGTCGTCGATACTGATAAGCCCTTCAGACATTGTCGTGCGCAGCGAGCGCATGTCGTGCAGCGTCCGGCGCCAGAAGCGCGGCAGCTGTATCTCAGGAACCGACAACTCAGCTCGTTTCCGTTCCTTCCGGTTCTCCCGGGTTTCGGCTTCGGGGTGATCCTTCCGCCAGCGCTGCGAACGCTTAGCTTTCAGGGCGAGCCGGAGCGGTCTCGCGTGGGATGGGCGGGCAAGGTTCAGGACCTTCTGCAACCGCTCCAGTTGGCTGAGACTGCCGAAAGCCTCGAAGTCTTCCCGCTCCGGCACTTGAACGGTTCGGGCGGCGAGGTGCGCATCCCAGCGGTGGAGAAGCCGCCGGGAGGCGCCGTCGAGCGCCGCAGCGCTCGAAGGGAGTGCGGGAACGGCGGACTTAGGTCGCATCGGCAAAGTCTCCCTGACGGTGTTTGCCGGAGAAGGCGCGCTTCTCCCGGAGTTTCTGGCGGCCTGCCTCGGACGCGCGGCGCTCATTGAGCCAGCCATAGTATTTCCGGACGGTCATTTCGTCGTCGCCGAGAAGTGCTGCCGCTTCAGCCCAAGCGTTAGGGTCGACCGAGAGAATCCAGTAGACGCAGACGTGGCGCGCCTGATGCATCGTCATGTCGAAACCGACCTCAAGACAGGCCGCGCGGAAAGTTGCAGCGAAGCCGGAGCGCTCCATTGGGCGTTCCGTGGTGGAGGGGAACAGGTAGTCGCTGTCGGCGTGATTTTTCCCGAAGGGATGGGCGGCAACGAGGCGCGGCCTGATCTCGGTGAGATACCAGTGCAGGATCGGCCCCAGATCATCGTCGGCGATCTCATCGATGTCGGCGTTGTTCTTGACCTGCTCGCCTGGAATCTTGAGGCGTAGCACCCGAAGACGGGGATCTTGCATGAACTCTTCCGTGTCGAATTCCGCTTCCTCGCCGCGCATCCGGAGGGTGCGGAGATTCGTAGAACGAACCGGCGACGCGCGGAAGAGGATCGCAACCTGAACGGCAGTGACGCCCATGCGCAGGGCCATCATCATTTCACTCGGCCGCACTTTGCGGTTATTGTTGGTGCGGGCGAGGATCGCCTTCGAGCGCTTCATCAGCAGTTCCGGAAGAAGGTGCGCCTTTTCCTGCTTGGCAATGTTCCGGTCGAACTCCTTGATCCAGCGCTCGCGGCCCGTCGACATCTTGCCGACTGAATTGGTGCGGATCGCAGGTTTCCGACGCAGTTTCACCAGCCGCTTTTCCTCCTTCGGACAAACCCCCAGATAGACGATCGCAAGATGCACGAGCCGTGAAACATGGCAGTGCAGTGTGCTCGTCTCCGCGCTCTGGCCGCGTGCCTTGCGTGCTGTGATCCAGTGGTTGATTGCGGCGACGAGGTTCGGATGGGTGATCGCCTCCTTTAGGTCGGCGCTGTCCTCGATCAGGTCCTGGGCTGCGAGTTCGCGCAGAAGCCAGTTCAACGAGGTTTCGTAGCCGTCGATTGAGGACTGCTTGAACTCCGCCGGGGTGCCCTCGAACTGTGGGCCTTCTTCTCCAAACTGTTTGAAAGACATGATTCGGTCGAAGTCGGACCATATCAAAGCCGCCGCGGGATTGCCTGCGCTCCGGCGCCAATTACTGACTTCCGGGCGCAGCATGCGCGGTTGGGGCAAGGGGGCCGCGGGAAGGAGGCCCGCCAGCCCCGGCAGCTCGTCCTGGCGTTTGATCAGCCGGTTGAGCCCCACCAGGCCGCGACGGAACGACTTCCGGCGCCTGTTGGGGAGGTCCAAGGCCGTCCGGTCGATCCAGTCCGGAGTGAGATCGGCGAGAGGGAGGCCTGAGCGGGACGCTTCACGCACCACTACACCGATGGTCAGATCCGAGTTGGCCCCGAGGATCTTTCCTTTGCCCTGGTTGTCACGCACCGTCGTCAGGACGGTTGCGCAGGCGGGGATCAGGGGCACGTGCTGAGGAACGCCGCTCAGGCGTTTGAGGATCATGCGCACATTCTTGCGCCAGGACTTGAACTCCTGGGCGGACTTGAACGGCGCGGGTACAATATGGACCCGTCCCTTGCCCCACTTCCTGTTGAAGGCGGCAAGGTCGGCGGAAATGCGGCTCAGGTCAGTCCGGTAGACCTTGGCGGACTTCCGGAGGGAAGCCCGGAGGTTCTTTTCGAAGCTGGCAGCGTAGCCGAGACCGGGCAGCTGAATCTCGGCGTCCTTCATGGTTTTTGGTTTGTCCATTTGCTTGTCTTTCATGTCTGAAGTGGCGGGGAGAGGTTCGGAGAAAGGCCTCTCCACGACCGCGGAAGAAGCGTAGGCTGGCAGTGCCGGAAACCAGCCGGTTTGCCGCAAACAACGCGGTTTTAAGGGGGCTTCAGCCGCACACCCTTGGACATACATGCCGGGTATGTCGGGGAGTGGTCGGCTGAGGTTGCCGCAAAACCGCGTCCAATGCTGCAAACCGGGCTGGTTCCGGCAGGAAGCGGGTGAAGCCCGTCACGATCAGCCAAGGATCGCGGCCTTCCGGATGTCGCACTCGCGGAATCGCCAATCGGTGCCGAGCCGGATTGCTGGGAGGCTTCCCTTGAGCGCCCGATCGGTGATTGTGCGCGGCTTCAGGTGGGGAAATAAACGGCCGACCTCGGTGGGCGTCAGCAGAGGTCTGAGGAATTCCGCTTCGTCGGCCCGGGGCACGTACCTGGCTCCCTCGAGCGCCCAAATGTCGCGCCAGAGGTAGCGCTTTGGCCCTGTCGAGACGGGAGCAGCGCTGGAGCGCTTAAGCAGATTTCGGACGGTGGGCGGGGTGAGACCCCAATGGCGGGCGATCTGCGCGACGGTGGCAGTGCCCGGATCGGTGTTTTGTGGCATGGTCGGCTCCTTTCAAGAAGAAACTCGGACCGATGCCGAAAATAAAAATTGCCATTTTCTGGCGGCTACAATTTTTCTATGGTGCGTCAGCAACCCGCCCCTCGGCAGGGGCGGCGGCTCTCAGTCGTTCAAAAAATTGGCCAAGTCGGAGCATACAAGCTACTGCGTTGGATCGGCCGGACATGGGCAGAGTAGATTTCTCCGATGCGGACGCGAAAGGCCGGTTCAGCCCATAAGTCGACTGACAATGCTTGGCCCGGTGCATATCAATAGTGGAGGTTTTGAACTGCGCGAATCAAAACGCGGACGAAGTAAATTTCGCCGCGAGAACGGCGTGCGCACGAACTGACCAGATTTAGACGTATGTAGTATTGGGGGAAATGCAGTTTGAGTCCGGAGACATTAGCGCGGCTTCTCGCATCTATGAATGCCGGGCGCCTTCTGGTGGTCTGCGGAGCGGGCCTCTCGATGGCTCCGCCCAGCAGTCTGCCTTCCGCCCGTACCGTGGCGGAACGCTGCTTCGACAAGTACCAGCTCGAGGTTGATCCTGCGTGTGATGTCGCGCTACGTGACAATCTTGAAGCGCTGGCTGAACACTTCGTGGCCACGAATACACTCCAGTCCGTATTCATCGAGCACTTGGTGCCCTGGCAATCCTTTGCGCGGCCGTACAATCCCGGTCATTCTGCCATCGCCGACTTTTTGCTTACCCGAGCTGCTGTGGCCGGCATATCCAGCAACTACGACATACTCATCGAGCGCAGTGCCTGGGATTACGGAGCTGACTTTCGTGGTTCGCTCGATGGGGATGAGGCCAACGTTGACGTGACGCGCCAAGCGCCGCTTCTGAAGTTTCACGGGTGTTCGCAGCGCGATCCTGCCTCAACGGTCTGGGCCCCCTCGCAGCTTGAAGATCCCATCATTTCTGCTCGCATCGAACGCAGCAAGACCTGGATGGCGGCCAACCTGCGACAGAAGGATCTTCTGGTCGTCGGATTTTGGTCAGACTGGGAATATCTCAACGCTGTGATCGGTGGCGCCTTGGCTGACGTCCAACCACTTTCGGTTACTGTCGTCGATCTCTCGCCGACGAATGCCTTGCAAGAAAAGGCGCCCCAACTCTGGCAGATCGCCCATGCCGAAAACGTTCACTTCGAGCATGTCCGCGAGTCTGGAGCAGTAGCCCTCGACGAATTGCGAAAGGCATTTTCCACGAACTACTTGCGCCAAGTGCTGGCCGCCGGTAGAGCCGTTTTCGAAGCATCGACCGGTGTACAATGCAATCCAGAGTGGCTCGAAGTCGCCAATTTCGACAGTGAGACTTTGTATGGGTTGCGCAGGGATGCCGAAGGTGTCGCAGCTGTGCAGCCTGCCACACGTCTTCGTCCTGGTAATGTCGAGGCTCTGGGTTATTTTCACCTATTACTGCGCCAGAATGGCGCGACACAGCTCCCGAATGGGTATGATCTGAAAGGTCGCAGCATCCGGGTGCTCAATGGCTCCGAAGCGATCCTCGGAACGCTGAGAAAGCAGTTCATCGAACCTCCTGTTACCGTAAGCGCGGATATCGTGGTCGCGGTGGGGGCAACCGATCTCGGCCTTCCCAGCAATGTTGTTCGAAGCGGTCGAACAGGCGACTTAATACGTCCAGAAGCCGCCGGAGACTGGTTCGATGTCAATGGCGCACGAGAGGAATTGGACATCTAATGGATATCGCAAACCAAGCTGAAATCGTGCTCCGCAATGAACAATATGAAACTTGGTCCTGGTCAGGACCGAACGGTCCAGTAACCTGTTTCGAAAGTGCCGCTGCCATGGGTTTCGTCCATGTGTTCGAAACCTCAGCCGCCCTCATTGCCGGTTGGCCAGGCACTCAACATACCACCCTTGCTCGATACGCCGCATCCCTGCGAGGTGCTGGTGACAAAGCGTGGAACGTCTATTCGGTGTTCCTAACCGCCGAGCGTGCGCCTTCGAATGCCCGCGTTGTCGAGCGGATTGAAGAAGACTTCACTCTCACGCGGAAGATCGCCCGCACTGCCGTGACGACGACTGAGGACGTAGAGAGGGCTTTAACCCCACTGTTAAGAATTCGCGCGCAACCGCTGCTGGGCGCGACGAATTTCGAAGATCGTCTTCGCACCCGTTTGAAAGATGTTCCTGCTAACGCTGTGACGGCCTTCCTCAATGAAACGCCAGCAGTGAATGTTGCTCGAATCTTGGGGGCTAAGTCATGAAGCTTGACTATGTTGAAGTTTGCGGCTTCCGAGGTTTTCGGGACAAGGTCAGGATAGACTTCGGTGGCGGCTTCACTGTCATCACCGGCCGCAACGGCGTCGGTAAGAGCACGCTGTGCGATGCCGTTGAGTTTGCAATTACTGGGCTGATAGAAAAGTACGCCGTCGAGAAGGCAGCCAAGGAGAGCCTTGCGGACTATCTCTGGTGGCGCGGCGTCGGCGAGCCGGATGCCCACTACGTAACCGCTTCCTTCATCGGCGAAGACGGCACTCCTTTCCAGATCACGCGGACCCGCGAAAGTGGCGCCGATCGCTCGCCGGAAGAGATCCAGGCCGCCTTGTGCAGCGGGCCTGCACCCGAGAACGCGCTACGCCAGCTGACGCGCACGTCTATCATTCGTGACGAATGGATCGCCGCAATGAGTTTGGACCTTTCGGAGACAGAGCGCTTCGATCTCGTCCGTGGGGCGCTGGGGGCCATAGAAGGTTCTGAAGCGGCCGCGAAAGCCAGAGAGGTCGTTGTGGCAGCCGACGCTGCTCACGTGCGTAACGAAGGAGCATATGAGAAAGCGCGTGGGAGGTTGGCGGAACGCCTGACCCAGCAATCGGAAATCCAGGCCACGCTCAGCCGCTCCGGTGACGCCTCCGCCGCCCTGACGATTGTGGGCGCCTCGGTGCCGAATGCGCCGACAGAAATTATCGCTCTCCTTGAGGCTGCTCGTGGTGTCCTCGCTGACGGGCGGGCGCGCAATGCGCGGATCGCAGAAGCTGTCGAGGTCGGACGAGAGCTTTTTGCGCGTAAAAAACGCTTCCATACGCCCGCCGCGGTAGTGGCGCGTGAAGGATCGCTGGCCGAGCTCGAAACTGCGCGAGCAGCAAAAGACGCTGCCCTGGCGGCGGTCACCGCGGCGGAAGCTCAGCTGGCGCGGGAAGAGGATGCAGATGCGGTCGCAGCTTCGCTCGCCATTATGGTTGAGCATGGGGAGCGCCTCGGTATTCACGACGAGCATTGCCCGCTTTGCGCGGCCCATCGAACTTCCGCGGAATTTGCCGCCGGCCTGGTCGCTGCGCGCCGACGTATTTCGAGCCTTGCATCCGGTGTTCAAGATGCGCGCAAGACCTTGACCGCGGCCAATGACGAGGCATGGGAGGCTTCGTCTACCTTCGCCAGAGTAGAACGTGAAGTTGCGGCCAATCAGGCTGAGGAAGGTGCCTTACGTCAGGCTGAGGAAACCTATGCGGCGTTCTTCGAGCGCTGGAGGATAGACCCGCGCTTTCTTAGTGACCCTGTTGGACTTGAAACCCACGCCGAAGCTGAGCGTGACAGATTGCTCAACCTCGAGCGCGCATTGGTCGTCCTTGAAGCGTCCCAATCGGTCTCTCGCATGGCCTCAATCGAGAAAGACATCGAACGTCTGCGTGAGGAAATCGACAATCTAACCGACCTCGTCAACCAGTCGCAAGCCGCCGCGACAAGCGCCCGCGAGATCGAACGGTCGGTCAAACGTGTAAGCGCTGAGATTATCGACGAAAGACTGGCGCAGATTAGCCCTCTACTTAATGAACTCTACCAAAGATTGAGGCCGCACGCGGATTGGCGAACTATCGATTATAGCATCCGCGGCGATGTAAAACGCTTCCTGAGCTTAAAGGTGGGAGACGGACTAAACCCTCAGTTCGTGTTTAGCAGCGGCCAACGACGTGCGGCGGGACTGGCCTTTTTACTTTCAGTCCACCTGGCCCGCGCCTGGACGCCTTTGCGCTCCCTCCTTCTCGATGATCCAGTTCAGCATATCGACGATTTTCGGGCGCTACATCTTGTTGAAGTGCTTGCCGCCCTTCGCCTTGATCACCGCCAGATCATCTGCGCTGTCGAAGATCCGGCCCTGGCCGATCTGCTATGCCGGCGTCTGCTCAGCACGACTGGCGAGCCAGGCCGCAGATATGATATCGACCTTGGGTCCGAGGGAGCACCGAGTGTCCTGACGACTGCGGATGTCTCGCCCATGCCCGTCGGCGTCTTGCGCGAAGGTCCCCGGGTTGTCGGAGGTTGAGACCGCACCGATGTTGAAATGGTCCGAAACGTGACGCTCCAAGGGCAACGTTCTTGTTGGTTAAACGGTCGCAAGGATGCTGGTATATACAGGTCATTGTAGGCAAGGAAGACCTCCGCTCCGGTGGCGACACCAGAACAATTCTGGCAAAAACGATAGTGAAATCTTCGGTTACTACCCCAAGGCCTTTGTGCAGCGTATCGATGGTTTCCTTCCCGCCCCTGATCTTGGATGGGAAGAATCAGAAATGTGGCGGCGCGCCATGGCGCTCCCCAAAGCGTAGAACAGCATCTCGACTTTGTGGAGGTGAAGCCGCCAGAGCATGAGGTGCGCGTCAACGAAGATGACCTGCCTGGTAATCGGTTCTCGCTGTTTTGAATTGGCGTAATGCGCGGCCGTCATTCGTGCTCTTCGGCATCGGCTCTCTGGAGGGGCCACCACTGAATGCGGTTCGCTCCGATCTGGGTCAAAACTTGGTTCACCCGCACCAGGGGAGACGTGCGCTGAAAGAACTGCCTACTTCTGGGGTGGTCGTCGTCGACAATAGCAGAGCGGTTGCACACCGGATCGGCCGCGCAGAACACTTTCCGCGCATCCTCTCCGAGGAGCAGAAAGACCACTGGTTGATCGCTTCTGGCCAGATTTCGCAGGAGGTGGTTCACCACCGGTTTCCAGATTTGGAGGTGAGCCTTCTTCTGTGCGCGGTCAGAGCTTGTAAACGTCCAGGCGGCGTTGAGGAACAAGACGCCTTGTGCGGCCATGGCATCAAAGAACGCAGGAGTGGCTGGGGGAGCGATCACCTCTTTCCGCATTGCATCACGGACACTGTCCCAGTCGTCTTCTTCTTCTGAGATCCCGAGATCAGGATATTCAAGGGCTGCCGCCAACTGAAGCAGTCGGCGCAGGCTGTCGGCAACGACCATGGGGTTCGCTTCGTCCCATCCTCCGTCCTCGAAAGCGCGACCCGTCGCTCGGTTGAGCCTGGGATATGGATCTTGTCCGAGGATCAAAACTCGTACCTGGCCCGGATCGAGATTGTCAAAGGCGCGGCAGATATTAGCCCCCTCCGGCGCTCCCGGGAGCGGGGAGTTGCGGCGGCCGGGCCAGATCCGCGCCTCTTCGGCCACTTGGATCTCCGGAACGAGGTCGAAATCCAATGCAGGGCAATCCCTGAAAAACTCCCGCCAGGCGGGCGGCAGGTCGTTCTGCCAGTCTCCCAGATGGGCGTGCATGAGGCGGCGAAGGCTCATGCGGCGTTGCTCCCTCTTCCAATCTCTTTTTTGATACGAGCGTAGGCATCGCAAAGTTCCGACCGCAACTCGCCGAAATCTTCCTGCTGCTCCTGATCAGGGAACCGCTCGTCGTGCCAGCTGCGATCGGCTGTCACGAGTCCAGGCTGCCGCTTGTCAAACTGGTCCCGGGTGATATCGATGATACAGCCGTCCCGTTCCAGCCAGGCATGCGTTGCGTTCTGGCCGTCTTCCATAAGCCGGGTGCCACAGACATAGGGCCAGCTGCCGTGCCCCTGTTCTTCAAGAAAGGCGGCGAGGAGTTCGCTCACAGTGCCGCAGCATCCGCTGGGAAAGTGACCGAAAACCGTCGGGTCGAGGTCGCTGTGGCACGCATCGAGGGCCTCGCGGAAGTTCTGCACGTCTTGGTGGAGGCTGTCGGTTGTCATGCCCCAAGTACTATCCGACAACCTGGCCAATCGGATACGAATTTCTTTGTTCATTCTTGCTTGGCTTTGCCAACCGCCGGAGCGATTGGTTTGTGCCGATTGAAACGGTCGAGATGAAAAAAGCAGGGCCGACAAATGACCGATGATTCTTCGATACATCGGCGTTCCAACCCAGTTGGGTGGGACGGAGGATGAAGAAAGTTTCACCTTGGATTTCGGCAGCGATTAGTTTCCTCCGCAAGAGGATTGGCGGTTAGAAACCGAAGACCTCTTTTACCGGACCTACAGAGCCCTGCCATATAGTCGACCTGTCGCGGGGTGCCGTAAGAGCGCACTTCATAGGCCGCCAGCTCAGGTCTGGATGTGGTGAATGGGGCGGTGGCTATGCCGAGGTGCCTGTCTGTCTTTCAAGCCGGAGCTCTCCGGCTCGCTGTTTGAAGAGAGGAGAGCCGGCGCTTGCAAGCCGCAATTTGCACCGGCCCAAGGGAATTTCCCGCGGGTTCCCGGCCGCATCCCGGCTTGCCAACTCCGGGATTTCCGCAAAACCACATTTTTCTTGGCAGATTCTCAGCCAAGCGCGTGGAAATACTCGACGGCAGCGCGCTTGAGCGGGCTGCGCGGCAAGCGGAGGGGATGATTCCCAACTATCTTGCGAAACTCCTTGGCTGCCGTGAGAAGGACTTCGCGCGGGCTGCGGCCGTCGTCTCCGGGTGCCTTTCGCCGGGAGAACTCGAACAGACTGGCTTCCTTCCCCGTCTGGCTGACACGGATCACTTCAGCCTCACCGTCGTCGCTCAGGACCACATCAACAGCGAAGCTCTCGGCGGGTGCAAGACCGCAACTCTTGATGACGGGGTGACCGTGCTCCGCGCAATAGCCGATCGCGATCTTGAAGTCGGCTTTGTCCACCGCAGCCTTCAGGTCCTGGGTGTGATGCGCCGTATAGTGCAGATTGAGGATGGACCCGTTCTTGTGGCCTGCAAGTGCCTGACGCTGCCCGTCGTCGACCTTCGCCCGCTTCAGGATCGAACTCAGGGTCTTGCGCATGGCGTAGAAATCCTCGTCGAAATCAGCAAGGTCAAGGTGACTCAGGATGATGCGCAGAGACTTGCTGAAAACCTCTGTCACGTTGCCGGTCGCCGTGCGGCGCGCGATCTCCGGGAACAGCAGCGGGCCGTGATCCTCATCCAGCGCGCGAATCCAGTCCACGAACCCGAGGTCGAGAAGGGTTTGCGGGACGGGAACGATGCGTTCCGCGTCTTCGGTCTTGCCGGACACGTCGCATCCCGCACCCAGGGCAAGGCAATGCACATGGTTCCGCAGGCGCAGGCTCTTCCGTTTCAAAAGCAGAATTTCTTCGATCCGGCTGCCGAGTGTGAGCACCAGAAGGGGCACCCAATAGAAGGCATCACGAATGATCATGTCCCCGGGACGCCAGCGGGCGCGGGGCGAGGCGCATCCCGTGTAGATCGGGCACGTCAGAAACTGCGCAATCCGCTCTTCTGTCCACGGCATGCGGATCTTGGGCTGGGTCACGCGGATGTAGAGCGGATCATCGGGTGCCGCTGCGGCAATTGCCAGTTCCACTTGCTTGTAGGACAGAGCCTTGGGGATGTCCTTGCACCCCAGATCCGCGGCCCCGCGGAACATGCGGTTGAGACCATCGCGGTTGCGGCGGATCGTTGTCATCGTCAGGCGGGGCTTTAGTTTTTCGGCCAGTAGCGCCCGTTTTTCGAGGTCGCTGATATCTTCCCGCGCCCGGATTTCCTCGGTCACGATCTCATCCTCCAGGTCGGCAGCAGCAATCTCGTCATTCTTTTTGACAATCTTGCGCTCTTTTATGGGCTCTCCCTTGCGGCGTGCCGCAACGGTGAAGCGGTTCTCGCCATGAGCCTTGCCATGTTTCTTGGGCAAACGTGCCATCCAAGCGAAGAATCTTTTCTGGTCGGTCTCGGAGATCGAGGTCACGGGCACGTCGCCGAAGAACTCGAGTGCGAGTTTGGCGATCGCATCAATATTTCCCTTCATGTGTTTCGACGGATAGAGGTTCAGCGCCTGTTGCCAGCTGTCTGACAGCAGTACGGATCGCGATGCTACGAACTCATCGACCGGCTTCGACGTAAAGGTGGAAACCATGCTCTTGGCTTCTGAGCGCGCGTCGTGACCGTCGAGAGATTTGGCCTCGATTTCCTTCAGTTCACGGAAAAGGGCTACGGCCTGGCGGCCAAGCTCCTGCGGGATTTCCTCGGGCAGCTCAATTCCGGCCGCGCTGGCAGCGGCGCGCAGAGGGGCGGTAACCGCCGAATAGTCATTCCGGCGCGCCCGGCGCTTCAGGTCGGTACACTCTTGGTCCAGACGTTCGATACGCGCGTCGATAGCATCGTCAGTGAGAGGAACGCCCTGGTCCTGTTTAAGGAGGATATGGCCAAGCTCCTTGCGTACAGCTTCGGTGAGGAGGACGGAGATTTTTTCCGCCGAGAGCGACTGGGTTTTGGGGTTGGTCATGATTCTTGCCTCTTCGCGTTCCAGAACTGCGAGGAGACGAGCCGCCCGGCTCATCGCCTCCGACAATAGAGGGGTGTGAAGGGACAAACACAGAAACGATTTGCCGCCGTTTTTTGCGAGGACCTGCGAAAAACGCTTCCGGAAATAGAAGATGTAGCCGCGCCGCTGGAGGTAGGGACCGGCCGGGCGGCGGCCGGAATGCGTCCGGGCGGGGCTGGAGGGAGTCTGAAGCTCGTGCGCTGGACCCGGCGGCACACGATGCGCCGCGGCTTGTGCCGCAGCCTGTGTCACACCTTGTGTCATACTCCCGGCGGAGTGCGGCACAGCGTTTTGCGAACGGGATCTTTCGGCCCTATTTACTTGGGCTTTCCGGTGTTTTGTCATGGGAGATGGCTGGGGTGGTAGGATTCGAACCTACGGTACACGGTACCAAAAACCGCTGCCTTACCACTTGGCTACACCCCATCGGTGAGGCGCTGTCTAAAGTTTGTTGCGAGGGGGTGCAAGAGGGTTTTTGAAAAAAAATGCAGTTCTTCTCCGAAGGCCCGCAAATAACCCGCCGGCAGGTCTTTGATGGCCCTTGCGGCCCGGAGGTGTCTGGCAAGAAACGGGAATGAATATAAGGGGTTGCCAGCCCCTTTGCGGTGGGTTTCAGGGGGTGCTCCGGTCCCGGGAGCGGTGCCATTGGGGGCGGGAAGGGCGGGGTGCGGGCAGAGAAATGCGGCGCCGGCCCCGTCCTGGGCTGGCACCGGCCGCGACCGCTTCAGGAGCCCCAAATAGCCTGATGCGCTTCCTCGCCGCTTTCGAAGATATGGGGCTGCACACTGCGGCTGGCGAGCTCGCCCTGCATCTTCAGGCGCATGAAGGCGCTGGTGGTGTAATGAGCGATGGAGGCGCTGTTTGCCTCCAGCTTTTCGCCGACCAGGGCGGCATAGTCGTCCTGCAGATCCTCGGCGATGCGGAAACCGTTCTGGTTCATCACCATGTTCACGTCCCGGCCGCTTCTGGCGAAGGCGTCCTGCAGCACGCGGGACAAGTCCTCGGCGTCCTGCTTCTTGCGGACGCTCCAGCCTTCGAGGTTGAGGAACATGGTGTGGCGGGCGGCGTCATAGGTGACGCGTTCGGAAAGATTTAGGTTCAGCAGGTCGTTCATCAGCCCCATCGGCTCCTCCCGGAAGATACGCGCATCCATCAGGGCGACGTTTTCGATGATCGGCCTGAATTCCATCTGATCCAGGATGTCGCGCTGCAGATCGATCCCGGGGGCGATCTCGATCAGCTCCAGCCCCTTGGGGGTCAGCTGCAGCACGCAGCGTTCGGTCACGTAAAGCACCGGCTGCGAACGCTGCGAGGCGTAGGGCCCAGAGAAGGTGATCTGTTCGATCAGCCGCACGAATTTCTTGTTGCGGCCTTCCTGCACGATGCGCAGCTCGCCGTTATCCACCGCAACCTTGAGCCCGCCCGCGGTGAAGGTGCCGGCAAAGACCACGGCGCGGGAGTTCTGCGAGATGTTGATGAAACCGCCGCAGCCGTTCAGGCGTCCGCCGAAACGGGAGGCGTTGACGCTGCCCTCGGCGTCGCATTCTGCCATGCCGAGGCATGTGAGATCCAGCCCGCCGCCGTCGTAGAAATCGAACATCTGGTTCTGGTCGATGATGGCATCGGCATTGGCCGAGGAGCCGAAACTGGAGCCGCCTGCCAGAACGCCGCCGACGGCGCCGGCCTCTGTGGTCAGGGTGATATAGGGGGTGGCCTTTTCCTCGTTGGCCACCGCCGCGACCCCGTCAGGCGCACCGACGCCGAGGTTCACGGCACCGTTGGGCGGCAGCTCAAAGGCGGCGCGGCGGGCGATGATCTTGCGCTGATCCAGCGGCATCTTGGGGATGCCGCCCAAGGGCACCCGGATTTCGCCCGACAGCGCCGGATTGTGCTGCACGCCGTAGTTCATCCGGTGCATCTCCGGATCGTCGGCAACGCAGACGCAGTCCACCAGCAGGCCGGGGATCTTCACGTCCTTGGGCTTGATCGAGCCGTCCTCGACGATGCGCTCCACCTGGGCGATAACGATGCCGCCGTTGTTGTGGGCGGCCATCGCCTGGGCCAGGCAGTCGAGCGTCAGCGCCTCGCGTTCCATGCTGATGTTGCCGGAGCGGTCGGCGCTGGTGCCACGGATGAAGGCGACGTCGATCCTGGTGGCCTTGTAGAACAGCCAGTCCTCGCCATCGACCTGGACGTATTTGACGATGTCTTCTTCGGTCACCTTGTTGACCTTGCCGCCGCCGTGGCGCGGGTCGACATAGGTGTGCAGTCCGACCTTGGAGAACAGGCCGGGCTGGCCTGCGGCGCAGGCGCGGTAGAGCTGGGAGATCACCCCCTGCGGCAGGTTGTAGCCGCAGATCTTGTTTTCCTGCGCGGCCTGGGCGACCTTGGGCATGCGGCCGAAATTTCCGGCGATCACCCGGCGCAGCAGGCCGTCATGGTGCAGCCGCCCGGTGCCCAGCCCCTTGCTGTCGCCGGCGCCCGCGCACATGATCAGCGTCAGATCGCGAGGGGCGCCCTGGTCCAGAAACCGCTTCTCCAGCGCCGCGTGCAGCATCTCCGGGATGCAGCTTTGCACGAACCCGGTGGTGGTCACGACATCCCCGTCCCGGATCAGCGCCATCGCCTGTTCGGTGGTGGTTGTCTTGTCTTTCATGGCGGCGCGTCCTCCCCGATGCCGGTTGCCGTCCGGTCAGGATCGGCGTCCTGACGGCGGGATGAACGGGAATGTTAGGCCCGCGCGCAGGCGCGCCTGTCCTTCGATTGCGTCAGCGGACCGGGGACCTGCGACATCGGCCAGCGCCGGCTGGCGGGAAGTTTCCGATCGGCGCCTGCAATTTCCGCGCTGGGGTCTTTTTGTATACTGCGGCCGGCTGACGGGACTAGAAAAAGCTTGCCCCGGCGTCCTGCCAGTCGCTCAGCGTGATGCCTTGGAAAGTCACGGAGCAGCCATCCGCGAACGCAAACACCAGCCCGTCGTCCGTGTCCATTGCCTGTGCGGACCAGGTGTGCGGGCCGATGATTTTGGTCCTGTCGACCCCAAGCTCGAAGTCTGAAATCGTGTCCGCGCCCGTTTTCAGGGTGTTGAACACGAAACAGTCCGCGCCCGCACCGCCGGTCAGAACATCATTTCCCTTGCCGCCGGCCAGGGTGTCGTTTCCGGTGCCGCCTTCCAGGGTGTCGCGGCCTGATCCGCCCTTCAGAACGTCGTTGTGGCTGCCGCCTGACAGGAAGTCGGCCGCGCCGCCTCCCTTGAGCCTGTCCGCGCCGCTGCCGCCGTCCAGGCAGTCGCTGCCCCGGTTTCCGGAGAGGATGTCCCTGCCGCCGCCCCCTTGCAGGTCGTCATCGCCGGACCTGCCGGAGAGGACATCCGCACCCTTGCGGCCAAAGATGAAATCCTGCCCGGAGTTGCCGCTGAGAACATCATCGCCGGCAGTGCCAGCGATCCTGTCCATTGCGGCAAAGGCATCTTTCTGCAGGTTCTGAACATCCGTATTGCGCAGGATAACGTCAGACAGAGTCGTGTCCCAAAGCGCCTTCAGCTCGTCTGCCGGGATGCCTTCGCGGCCCTCGCTCCAGAACGGGTCGCCGTCGCGCAGCCGGGTGAACTGATCAATCATGACAAGCGAGAACGTCTGCCCCAGCAGCCCGCTGCCAAAGGCGTCCTCGGCCAGGCCGCCAATCCAGGCGTCCACCAGATCGGTATCGCCATAAGCCTCTTCCAGCTTGGCGGCCAGCACCGCGTCGGAGGTAATGTCAGAGAAGCGTTCCGCGCGCGGCAGGCCCAGGGCCTCGCGCAGGTCATTATAGCTGGCCACCCCCATGTCGCGCCCGCGCTGGATGTTCAGCGCCGCCAGATCCAGCCCGCCGGCGCCCGGCGGCCCGAACAGGAAGGAGCGCACGTCCTCCACCACTTGGGTGTCGATGGCTTCGGAAGTCTGGGTG
The DNA here is from genome assembly GCF_000473145.1 of Leisingera daeponensis DSM 23529. Classification (NCBI taxonomy): domain Bacteria; kingdom Pseudomonadati; phylum Pseudomonadota; class Alphaproteobacteria; order Rhodobacterales; family Roseobacteraceae; genus Leisingera; species Leisingera daeponensis. The sequence continues at coordinate 17,464 of NZ_KI421500.1, forward strand.
GCCGCCCCGCGCAGGACGTTTTCGACCATGCCTGTCTGGCTGACCAGATGCGGCTGGAAAAACGCATCGCGCAGCGCCAGAGGGTCCAGCTGGGTGCCGTTTTCGGTGACACGCTGCAGGTTGGCCGACAGCAGGGTGTGCCCGAGCCGGTAGACAGCGCTGGAGAATTCGATCGCAATCCCCGGATTCACATCCGGGTCATGGCCCTGGTAGGCGCCAAAGGCATTATCGCCCAGCAGGACCGGCAGAAACTCCTTGAACGTGATGGCTTGCACCAGCGCCTCGACCCGGGCGCGGGCGGCCTCAAACAGCTGATCATCCGTCAGCGACGGATCCCTGTCCGCCAGCTCTTCGACCAGCCGGTTGTGTTCGCGGGTGAACAGGGTGTGCATCGAGGTCAGCGCGACGTTTTCTGCGGCGCGGACGTCACCGGTCAGGAATCCGTCGCCTTCGAGGTTCAGGAAATGATCCTCGGTCATCTTCAGTTTGCCGCCTTCGCCCCGCATCGCTGCGACCATCTCTGCGGTTGAGCCATAGATCATCGAGGCGTCGATGCAGGCGGTGATCTCATTGAGGAATTCCCCGTCGTGCTGTTCTACCCGGGTGAACGGAATGATGGCGTTTCCGGTGCCGAAGGGATCGAAGAAGGGATCGCCTGCCGGAACTTCAATATTCGCGCGGACGCCGCTTTCGGTGCCGGTCAGCGACAAGTCATGGTCCAGAAACTGGCCCCAGATCCAAAGGAAGTCAGACGCTCCGGCGGCGTTTGCCGTTTCCCCGGTCTGGGCGGACAGTATGTTTGACACTTCGCGCGGGTTCGGACGGTCTGCGCCCGCCATTTCGCCGTCCGGTCCCAGCCCGCTGCCCGCCAGCCTCAGCAGTTCGGTGCCGGTTGCGCCCCAGTCAGGATGGTCTGGATTTGCGGACGTGCCATCGGAGGGCCGTGCGGCCCCAATCTGTAAACTGGACATGTGATCCCCCAATCACTCGTAAAAACACTGTCACCGGAAATGCCATCGCGCGGCCCGAAAGCGCTGTGCTACCTTGCCGCCGAACGCCGATATCCCCCGCACATGCACCCGTGCGCGGACTGCAGGTTTCAGGTAGTGCTTCACGATTTCGTGTCAAACCGTGTGATCGCGTGAGTGCGCGGCGCGCGCGGATCACCGCTGCCACAGGGAAGCTGCTGCGCGGAGCGGGGGAGGGTCAGGCTTGCCTGGCCTGAAGCACGGCGTTTGCGGCGTCCGCGATGCCTGTCCATTTGGCGATCTGACCCAGCAGTTCCTGCTTGCGCACGGGTTTGGACAGGAAGCCGACCATTCCCGCCGCGCGGCAGGCGGCCTCATCAGCGCTCAGCACATTGGCGGTCAGGGCCAGGATCGGGCAGGGCGCGCGGCCGTTCTCCTGCTCCCACGCCCGCAGCCGCCGGGTCGCCTCCAGCCCGTCCATCACCGGCATCGACATATCCATAAGCACCAGATCGAACGGCTGCGCCGCAAAGGTTTCAACCGCTTCCTGGCCGTTGCTGCAAATGGTCATCTGGATGCCGGACGGGCCGAGCATTTTCTTCAGAACCAGCTGGTTGGTGCGGTTGTCCTCCGCCACCAGCAGCCGCAGGCGGCTGAACCCGGCAGCGGCCGGCGCGGCTGCCGCAGGCAGCGCGGCCGGGGCAGCAGGCTCGGCGCCGGGCCGCAGCGCGTCTTGCAGCATCCGCAGCAGCACCCGGTTGCGGGCAGGTTTCATCAGCACGTGCAAGGTCCGGCACTTTTTGAGCGCCTGATAGTCCGAGATCAGCCGGCTGCCGACGCAGAACACCACCGGCAGCTCCCGGCAGCCGGGCAGGCTGTGCAGCCGCTGGCACAGCTGTCTGGCCTGTTCCAGCGGCACGCTGTTTTCCACCAGCACCAGATCCGGCTGCTGCTGACGGGCGGCCAGCGCTTCCACCTGCTCCAGCAGCTCTGCTGCGCCGGGCGGGACCATCGTTTCCGCCCCCCAGTACGCCAGCTGGCGCAGCCGCACATCGCGCGAAAACGGCAGATCGGCCACCACGGCAACCCGCTTCCCGGCCAGCGGCCTGGAAGGGGCCGGTGACGGAGCCGCAACCGGCAGCGTCAGGCACACGGTGAAGCAGGAACCCTTGCCGGCCTGCGAGACCACATCGATGCGCCCGCCCATAGCCTGCGCCAGCCGCGAGGAGATGGCCAGCCCCAGACCGGTGCCCTCAAAGCGCCGGGCAGTTGTGCTTTCCACCTGCTCGAAGGCGTGGAAGATCTGGCCGATGCTGTCTTCGGGGATGCCAACGCCCGTGTCGCGGACGTCGATGCACAGCGGGATGTTGTGTCTGGGATCGTAATTGAGCGTGATGCTGATATGGCCTTCCAGAGTGAATTTGACGGCGTTGCCGACCAGGTTCATCAGGATCTGCCGCACCCGGCCGCTGTCGCCGATGAACTCCGGCGGCGTGTCCTCGGGGATGTCGATGCAGATTTCAACGCCCTTGGCCGTAGCGCTGGGCGACATCAGCGTGGCCACGTCATAAATCACATCGCGCAGGTTGAACGGCTGCTGCAGCATCTGCGCCTTGCCCGCTTCCAGCTTGGAAAAGTCCAGAATGTCATTGACGATGCGCAGCAGCGCCTCGGAAGAGGCGAGTATCGTGCTGGTGCAGGAGGTCTGCTCCGGGGTCAGCCGGGTTTCGTTCAGCACCTCAGCCATGCCCAGGACGCCGTTGATCGGCGTGCGGATTTCATGGCTCATGGTAGCCAGGAAACGGGATTTTGTCTCTGTGGCGGCCTCCGCGCGGGCCTTTTCCTGCTGCAGACGCTCGGCAATCCGCTTCTTTTCCTGCAGGCTCACGGCCAGCGTGTCGAGCGCCGCGAATACGGCGCGGATCTCGTCTTTGGCCGTTGGCGGGCCGGATTGCTCGCCGCTGGCCAGCCGCTGCAGCTTGGCGGCAGCCGATTGGATCGCGGTTGAAATGGCGTGGGCCTTGCGCATCGAAAAAATCAGCGCCGCGGCCATGATCAGCGCGGTCCCGGTCAGCCCGAGCACAAAGATGCGGGACAGCGCCTGGTTGGTTGCCGCCACGGTCTGCTCTGCGTGCGCCACCGCAAGCGCCGTCACCAGCGCGGCTTGCCGGGTGACGGCTTCGCTGCTCATCATCAGCGCGCTGAGCGTGGGGATCTCTTGTGCCGTTTTGATGCTGAGCAGAACCACTGCCATCTGGCACCACTCCGCCAGCGCCTGGTTCAGCGCTTCGGCCTCACCCCGGAGCAGCGCCGGCAGGGGCTGCTGCAGCAGGGCGCTCAGATCGCGGTTGATGACATTGAGATGCGCCTGGAATTCGCCGGCCACGTCCTCCTGCGGGATCAGCCGGGTCATCGCCAGCACGTCTTGGGCATAGGTCTGGGCGGCCGTGATGCCGGTGCTGACGCTGCTGGTGCGGCGGGTGACTTCCAGGGCGGCTTCCAGCACGGCGTCCTTGCGGCTGGACGCATAGACCGCCATGCCGCCGACCAGCAGCACGGCAAAAAGCGCCGCAACCGTAATGACAAGAACCGGCAGGACGATGGATCGCTTGATGATCATTAACGGATGCCTTCAGCCACACGCATCAATTGGCCGGCAGGATCGGGGTGGGCACATTGGTTTCATTGTCCGTTAGTGTCTCAAGAAAGGCGATGAGGTCTGCGATGTCGCCCTCGCTGGCGGCAAACCCCGCGATGTCCGTTTGCCGCTCAACGCCCGCCGCGCCGCCATCGGCGTAATGGCGGAGGACCGCAGGCAGCGATGGCAGCGAGCCGTCGTGCATATAGGGCGCCCGCAAGGCGATGTTCCGCAGGCCCGGGGTCTTGAAGCGGAAGTACCCGGCGGGGGTTTGCGGTGACACGCCGCCGCTGCCCAGGTCCGAGGCGGGCAGGCCGATGTCGTGCATTTTGTTGTCGGTGAACATCCAGCCGGAATGGCAGGACACGCAATTTGCCCGCCCGGTGAACAGCGCAAAGCCGCGCTTGGCGGCCTCCGGCACCGCAGTGTCATCCCCGCTGACCCAGCGGTCGAAACCGGCAACCCCGCTGACAATGGTGCGCTGGTAGGTGGCGAGGGCGGTGAGGATGGTTTCCTTGCGGATGCCCTGGCCGGGAAACAGCCGCTCGAACCAGGCCTTGTATTCGGTCACAGCCGTCAGGCGGGCGGTAATGTCCTCAAAACTTGCGTTCATCTCATTTGGGGCGGTGATCGGCCCCACTGCCTGTTCCTCAAGGCTGGCCGCGCGCCCGTCCCAAAACAGCGGCGTGATCCAAGCAGCATTCAGGATCGTCGGCGCATGGCGGTGCACGGGGTTGTCGCCGGCGCCGATCGCCTTGGGTACCGGAGTTTCCCAGCCGAAAGAGGGGTTGTGGCAGCTGGAGCAGCTGATGTTCTGCGCCCCGGACAGGCGCGGGTCGAAGAACAGCATCTTGCCCAGGGTGGCAATTCCGCGGTCATAAGGCGCGTTGTCCGGAAACGGCACGGTATCCGGACGCCGGAACGCATCGAGCCCGGCGGGTTGCGCCAGGCTCTGGACGGCCCAAAACAGCAGCGGCACCACGGCGGCGGCAGCTTTCCACTGCATTCAGGACCTCCTCTTGCAACCCATTCCTACCTATCTGGAATGGCAGCTTCTGAGAAGGCCGTTAATTTTACGTGAGCCATGCATGTTTGCTGCGGCAGAGGAGGCGGGCATCCGCCCGGTTTCATGGCTTGCCGGACACTTTCTTGGGGCCGATGCGCCGCGTGATCAGCCAGGGGGCGGTCTTCAGCACCATCAAAGCAAATCCTGCGGTCCACACCACGGCGGAAACCGTGATCCCGTCCCAGCCCGCGGCAAGCTCTGCACTGCCCGCAAGGCGCAGGGCGGCAGCACCCAGCAGCAGCATGAACGCAAGCGTAAGGGCCGGGCCAGCAACCAGCGGGCGGCCGCTGTGACCCATGGTGGCGCGCATCATTACCGCAAGGGTCATGCCGCCGATTGCGCCGATGCCCAGGATATGCGCCGCCGCCGCGGGCTGCAGCAGGCCGAAGGGCACGCCGCCCGCCGCGATCAGCCCCGCGGGCACCAGCGCATAAGCCAGGTGCAGCATCAGCAGCAGCGGATCCGGCAGGGTCGCAAGGCTGCGCCAGCGCGCCAGGCGCAGCAGGTGCAGCAGGCCCGCGGCCAGCAGGAGCGCACCGCTGGCGGCGGCCCAGGGCGCTGCGGTCCAGGCCACCAGCGCCGCCGCGCCAAAGACCAGCGTCACCGCATCGAACTTGCCAAAGGGCGCGGGCATTTTCGCAGCCCCCTGTTTCGCCAGCCAGTTGCGGGTGAAGCTGGGAATGATCCGCCCGCCGATCAGCATGATCAGAAAGATCAGAACCGCAATGCCCAGGCGGCGCGAGAGATCCGCCGCGCCTTCGGTCATCGCCTCAAGGTGGAAGCAAAGGTTGGCAAGGCCCAGCAGGGTGACCGGCACCAGAACCTTGAGGTTGCGCCAGTTTTCACCGGCAATGATCTCGCGCGCGATCATGGCGATGACGGCGGCCAGAAAGGCGCAGTCGACAACCAATACGCCCAACGCGGGAAGCCCCAGCAAGCCGGCCATCGCCAGCCGCCCCAGCAGCCACAGTCCGGAAAGCAGCGCCAGCGGCCAGCCGCGGGCAGGCATCCGCCCGGTCCAGTTCGGCACCGCAGTGAACAAAAAGCCCGCAACCACGGCGGCACCGTAGCCAAAGATCATCTCGTGAATGTGCCAGTCTGTTGCCAGGAAAGGCCCGCTATACCCCAGGTCGCCGCGCCAGATCAGCAGCCAGGCAGGCACCGCCAGCAGGGCAAACAGGCAAGCACCCAGAAAGAACGGCCTGAAGCCGAAGGAGAAAAGAACAGGTCCGGTATATTCGGTTCGCGCAGCCATGGTGGCCTCCTTGCATCCGGTCAACGACGGGCGGGCGGCACTGGTCAGGTGCCGCCCGCCGGTTCAGCGCAAGGGACGCAATCTTTCGCCGAACCCCGTGGATCAGCTCCGGCGGGCAGGATCGAGGGAGGCTTCCCCGGTTCCGGGTGCCGGTTTTTCCCGCACGGTTGTTTCCTCTGGCCTCACTATGCGATAACGGCGGGTGAACCTCTTTGTCCTTCAGCAAACTTGCGGTGCATTCTTGTCCAAGCTCGACGAAAGCCTTCTGACCGGGCTGCCGCCCTTCAGCCTCCTGGAGCGCGGCCAGATCCGCGAAATTCTCGACCAGGCGCTGCCCAAGCGCTATGACGAGGGCGCGGAGATTTTTCACGAAGGTCATGATGCCGAACGCTTCCACCTGCTGCTGGACGGCTACATCCGGGTGGTGAAAACCACCGAGGGCGGCGAGCAGATCATCGCGCTGCATATTTCACCGGGCCAGCTGTTCGGCATCGCGCCTGCGCTGAACCGCGTCACCTATCCGGCCACCGCCATCGCCGCCTCGGAATCGCTGGCGCTGTCCTGGCCGGCGCGGTTGTGGGGGGAGTTCACCGCCAAGTACCCGGGCTTTGCCACTGAAAGCTACAACACCCTGGGCCAGCGGCTTGGCGAGATGCAGACGCGGATCACCGAACTGGCCACGCAGGCGGTGGAACAGCGGGTGGCGGCAGCTCTTCTGCGGATGGTGACCCAGTCGGGCCGCAAGGTGGAGGAGGGGATCGAGATCGCCTTCCCCGTGACCCGCCGCAATATCTCTGAGATGACCGGCACCACGCTGCACACGGTCAGCCGCTTGCTGTCGGCCTGGGAGAAGGACGGCGTGGTGAAATCCACCCGCAAGTACATCGTGGTCACGGCTCCGCATAGGCTGGTGGTTTTGAGCGGGGCGCAGGGGTAGGAGCGGGGGGAGTAACTGGCGGGAGACCGGCCAGTGTTCCGCTGTCCGGCTTGTTGTTCCATCACGGACACAAAGCGGATCAGCCGGCGCGCTGCCAGGTTCCCCGGAGGCGCAAATATGCTCGCGCAACTGCTGCCGGGCCACTTGCAGCAGTTATTGCCGGCGCCGTCTGGCGACCCGGCTATGCGCGGTGTTCAGGACAATTGACCGTTCCGGGCCGGTCTCACTTGTCTTCGGAGTCCTTCAAGGGCGGGTTGCCGCGCTCATACTGAAGCCGAGAACGTCTCAGGCGCTCAATTTTGTTGCGGCGCCTTTCGTTTTCGTCCTCCAGGATTTCACGCGCTGCGCGCGCGGTCTTCTCCATCGCCGTCTCCTTGCGGGTCAGGCCGGCAAGTTTCAATTCCTCAGTGTTAAGCTTGGACATCTGTTCACTCCTGCGAGGCTGATTTTTGGAGACTTCGTTGGCGCGCGCGAAAGTCCGGTCAGGACCTTCTCCGGGAGGCGCCAAGGGGCCGATGGAAACGGCGCAGCTGCGGCGGCGCCGGTCATGCGTTGCAGGTTACGCGGCGGCGGGGAGGTCCGCTTGGAAACCGGCGGTGTTAACGGCCGAGAGGAATGCGTCACGGGCGGCGCCGACAGGCGCGAGACAGTCCATGGCTGCATCGATCTTTTCAATCGCAACATCTCTGTTGCGGTCGGAAACCGGCCAAGCTTTCTGCAGCCAGAAATGGGCTTGTTCGATTGTGGTGATTTTTCGGGTCCGGCCCTCGGAGGGCAGGAAAATGGTCATGGGAGTGCCCCAGGAAATTTCTATCAAGTTCTATCTTTCTGTGCTTTTTGGAAAACCGCGTCTGACAGACAATTTTGGCAGATGCGGGAAACGGGAGCATTGCAACATGCTCCCGTTAGAGGTCTCAGGCCGTCAGCAGCTTATGCGAGGGCAAGATTGCTGGCGGACTCGCGTCCGTCGCGGCCGCTTTCGATGTCGAAAGTCACGGCCTGGCCGTCGTCAAGCTGCTGGATGCCAGCGCGTTCCAAGGCGGAAATGTGGACAAAAATGTCCCGCGATCCGTGCTCGGGCGCGATGAAACCAAAACCTTTTTGAGAATTGAACCATTTCACGGTGCCATTGGCCATCGTGTCGTCTCCTTTTGAAATGCTATCCGCAACACGCGATAGCCCGGCCCAGTGTCAACATCGGAACAACTGGGGCCGTTAGGAAACAGAAGGTCGTAGGAAGCGCTTTGCTCCACCAAGGTGGGGTATGCGACTCGCGATTGCAAGGGACCATCAGTGATATCTTCAAAATAGTTTTTAGATGGCCCCCATAGCGCGCCTTAACTGCTCGCGGAACGCCATCTCCTCCAGCCCGTATTCCTCGCACGCATCAACCAGCGTGTGGAACGGCGCGATCGGGCAGCCGGGGCAGAGCATCTGGCGGTTCATGAACTCGCCCGCGCAGGCCGGCCAATGGTGGAACATCTCGGAAAGCGGCAGGTCGGGATTGTCGAAATCTGGGCGTCGCATGGCCTGTCCTCCTTTTCCTGCATTTTGCGTGCAGCAATGCGCCCGGTCTTTGCGCTTTAACAACATATGCGGCGGTGCGCGCAGTTAGGCAGGTCCTATCCGCAACTGTACTCAGGACCGCGATATGTCAGAGATACTTACCAAGTCGCGGGCCAGGAACGTGTTCTACGGGGGCTCCTTGTTCTTCGTCGTCGTGTTCGTGGCCATGACCGCGCACAGCCACCGCTTCATCGTGAACACATCCACCGCTGGCATGGAGCTGACCGACGAGGTGCGCCAGGGCAAGCACGTGTGGGAGCGCCACTCCTGTATCAACTGCCACACGCTGCATGGCGAGGGCGCCTATTTCGCACCGGAGGTGGGCAACGTGATGACCCGCTGGGGCGTGCTGGACGATCCCGAAGCCGCCTATGAAATGCTCGATGGCTGGATGAAGGCGCAGCCTTCCGGCGTCGAGGGCCGCCGCCAGATGCCGTACTTCGAGCTGACCGAGGAAGAAACCAAGGCCCTGTCCGAATTCCTGCGCTGGGCGGATCAGACCGACACCCAGAACTGGCCGCCGAACGACGCGGGCTGAGGGGAGAAAAGCAATGAAATATCAATCTCAAAAAGTGGCCTATGCCTATTTCATGGTGGCATTGGGCCTGTTCGCCATTCAAGTCCTGGGCGGCTTGCTGGCCGGCTGGATCTATGTCTGGCCCAACACCTTGAGCGAGCTTCTGCCGTTCAACATCGTGCGGATGCTGCACACCAACGCGCTGATTGTCTGGCTCTTGCTGGGCTTCTTCGGTGCCGCCTACTACCTCGTGCCGGAAGAATCCGAGCGTGAGCTGTTCTCGGTGAAACTCGCGTATATCCAGCTGGCAATTCTTGTCGTCGGGACACTCGGCGCAGTGGTCTCCTACCTCGCGGGCATCCACGGCGGGCGGGAGTTCCTGGAACAGCCCCTGTGGGTCAAGTTCGGCATCCTGGTCGCGGCGGTGATCTTCCTCGTGAACATCTCCCTGACCGTGCTGGCCGGCCGCAAGACCGCGATCACCAACATCCTCCTGATGGGCCTGTGGCTGCTGTCGCTTCTGTGGATCTTCGCCTTTATCAACCCGGACAACCTGTCGCTCGACAAAATGTACTGGTGGTTCGTTGTCCACCTGTGGGTGGAAGCGACCTGGGAACTGGTGATGGCCGCTATCCTTGGCTACCTGATGCTGAAGCTGACCGGTGTTGACCGCGAGGTGGTGGAGAAATGGCTCTATGTCATCGTGGCGCTGGCCCTGTTCTCCGGCATCCTCGGCACCGGCCACCACTTCTTCTGGATCGGCACGCCTGGCTACTGGCAGTGGATCGGCTCGATCTTCTCCACCCTCGAAGTGATCCCGTTCTTTGCGATGATGAGCTTTGCCTTCATCATGGTCTGGAAGGGCCGCAAGAACCACCCGAACAAGGCCGCACTGCTGTGGTCGCTGGGGGCATCTACCGTGGCCTTCTTCGGTGCCGGCGTCTGGGGCTTCCTGCACACGCTGCACGGGGTGAACTATTATACCCACGGCACCCAGATCACAGCGGCCCACGGGCACCTGGCCTTCTATGGCGCCTATGTGGCGATGAACCTGGCGATGTTCACCTATGCGATGCCCCACCTCAGGAACCGCGATCCCTATAACCAGGTGCTGAACATGGCGTCCTTCTGGCTGATGACCGGCGGCATGGCCTTCATGACCTTCGTGCTGACTTTTGCCGGCACCATCCAGACCCACATGCAGCGTATTGTCGGCGACTACTTCATGGACGTGCAGGACCAGCTGGGACTGTTCTACCTGATGCGCCTCGGCTCTGGCGCGGTGGTGGTCCTGGGCGCGCTTCTGTTCATCTACGCAACCGTCGTGGTCCGCCGCGAAGTCATCAAACCCGGCCCCGTGGCCGTACCGGGAGAATAAGTCATGAACGCGATGAATATGCCGTCCGTGCCCTTCTACCGTCCTGCAGGCGATGAATGCACCGTCTTCGAGATGGCCCAAGCCAACGGTCTGCCCCTTCTTCTGAAGGGGCCCACCGGCTGCGGCAAGACGCGGTTCGTGGAACATATGGCGGCCCGGCTCGGGCTGCCCCTCCACACCGTTGCCTGCCATGACGACCTGTCCGCCGCCGACCTGATCGGGCGCTACCTGCTGAAGGGCGGGGAAACCGTCTGGGTCGATGGTCCGCTGACCCGCGCGGTGCGCGAGGGCGGCATCTGCTACCTGGATGAGGTGGTCGAGGCCAGGAAGGACGTGGCCGTGGTGCTGCACCCCTTGACCGACGACCGCCGCCGCCTTGTCATTGACCGCACGGGTGAGGAGTTGGCGGCGCCCAAGCCCTTCATGCTGGTCGCGAGCTACAACCCCGGCTACCAGAACATCCTGAAGAAGCTGAAGCCGTCGACCCGGCAGCGCTTCCTGTCGATCGGCTTCGACTTCCCGGAAGCCTCTGCCGAAACTGCGGTGGTTGCGTCGGAGAGCGGGCTGGACGAGGACCGCTCCGCCGCGCTGGTGCGCTTGGCGGGCCATATCCGCAAGCTCTCCGGTATGGATCTGGAGGAAGGTGTGTCCACCCGCCTCTTGATCTACGCCGCGACGCTGATCGCCAAGGGCATGGGCGTGGAGCGCGCGGTGGAGGCCGCCATCATTGAACCCCTCAGCGACGAGAGTGACGTGCAGCTGGCGCTGCGCGACCTTGCCGCCAGCGTCTACGGGTGAAGCCATGATCCACGCTCTCGACCTTCTGGAACCCGAAGAAACGGTTGGCAACCTGTGGCACGGCATGGCCTCACGGATCGGTGCCGCTGAGGATGGGGCCGAACACACCGTCCGGTTCGAGGACATGCGCGCCAGCGCGGCGGCGCTGTTCCGGGCGCTGGGCGGGGCCGGGGGCGTGGAAATCCAGGTGGCGCCCTCCGTGCTGTCGGACCATCGTCCGGACCGGCTGCGCCGCATCGGCACCCCGCGGGAGATGGTGCATGTGGCCAGCTTTGACGGCGAGCGCCTGCGCCTGCCGCCGGAAATGGCCGCATTTTCAAGCCGCGAGTTGAACCGCAAGGCCTACCTGTGGCTGGCCGCAATGGCCGCCATGATCGAATTGCCGGACCGCAACGAGGACCGCTATCAGGCCGACCAGCTGGAGATCGCCGCCAATGCCCGGGCCGCGGATCAAGTGTTTGCCGCCTGTCCGGGGCTGCGGTCAGCCTATGGCGGCTTCTGCGCCCATGTTGCCGGGACGCGCAAACGCAACGGCCTGCCGCGGTTCGAGGCCCGGATTGAGCGGATGGTGCTGGACCAGATCGGCACCGACTGCCGCATCGCAGAGCCCTGCACCTGCACCGAACCGCGCGGCTACCGGACCTATCAGCCGGTGCCGTTCTGGCTGCGCTTGGCGGTTCCGCAGGCGGGCAGGGGCGCAGCCCCGGAAGCGGAAGAGATGAAAACACCCGGTCTCGCCGTCTCGACCCGCAAGACGGCCAAGCGGCAGGATCAGGACCAGACCACCCGCAAGGACAGCTTCATCGTTCACCGGTTTGAATCCATCCTGTCCTGGGCCGAAAGCCTGAACATCAACCGCATGGTCGATGACGACGACAACGAGAACGCCCAGAAAGCGGCGGAGGATCAGGACAACCTCACCCTCTCGCAGCACATGAAGCGCGCGGCTTCGCGGCTGCGGATCTCGCTGGACCTGTCGCCGCAGGATGCTGAGCACGAGCGGCTGGCGGGGCAGTTCACCTATCCCGAGTGGAACCACCGGCTGGGCAAGCACATGCCCGCCCATGCCCGCGTGCTGGAGGCCGAAGGCAAGCCCGCGGACAGCTTCCAGCCCGACCCGCGGCTGGTGTCCCGCGTGCGCCGCCAGTTCGCGCCGCTGCACCCGCGCCGGGTGATGCTGCCGCGGCAGCTGGACGGCGACGAGCTGGATCTGGAGGCGGTGGTGAAATCCCATGTCGATCTGGCCTGCGGCCAGCAGGGCAGCGACCGGGTCTGGCAGGCCAGCCGCCCGATGGCCCGCGACCTGAGCGTGGCGGTGCTGATGGACTGCTCCCGCTCGACTGAGGCCACGGTCGGCGACCGTCCGGTGATTGAGACCGCCCGCGAATCCCTGTCGGCTTTGGCCGGCGGCATCGCCACGGCTGGCGACCGGCTGGGCATCTGGGGGTTCTCCTCCCTGCGCCGCGACCGGGTGTTCCTGACCCGCGCCAAAGGGTTCGAGGACCCGATGTCAGAGGCGGTCACCGCCCGTATCGGCGGCTTCAAGCCCGGCCACTACACCCGCCTCGGCGCGGCAATCCGCCATGCCTCTGCCCTGCTGGCCGAGGAAGGATCCGAACGCCGCCTTCTGCTGGTTCTGACCGATGGCAAGCCCAACGATCTGGACCACTATGAAGGCGTGCACGGAATCGAGGACAGCCGCATGGCGGTTCGCGAGGCGCGTGCTCTGGGCCAGTCGGTGCATGGCGTGGTGATCGACGCTGACGGGCAGGACTGGTTTGCCCGCATCTTCGGGCGCGCGGGGTTCACCCTGCTGCCCGACCCGGACCGGCTGCCGCGCGCGTTGCCGGAAATCTATCAATCCCTGACCATGGAGCACTGAGATGAAACGCATCCTCTCTCTGGCCCTGCTGGCCCCCTCCAGCGCCTTCGCCGCCGCCTTCGAGCGTCCGATCCCGCAGCCGCAGACCGAAACCGCTGAGTTCTGGTTCCTGGTCGCCTCCATCGCCCTGATCGCCAGCCTTTGCCTGGTGCAATACCTGGTGAGCCGGCGATGACACCGCGGCCCTCCTGGCGGCTGCTGGCGGCGCTTTACCCCTTCGGGGCCGGCGCGGCGGCCGTCAATATCTTCTTTGCCTCGCTGATCGCGAGCTGGATCGGCTGGCGGGTGCTGACACCATATGAGTCGGTGGCGTGGGGGCTGCTGCTGGGGCTGCCTTTGACCTATGTCTTCGCCGGCCATATCGAGCGGCTGAAACAGCAGGCGGACGGCGGCTGAGCCGGTGCATAGCCGCGCGGAAAAAAAGGGCCCTGCACTGCAGGGCCCTCGCACCGTTTGAAACCGGCGCGGCATCAGGAGGCAAGGCGGCCGGGGGGGATGGGGAGCCGCCTTGCCGCAGAGTCAGCCTTCTGCTGCCAGCAGGCCGGCTTCCTCCGCTGCCTGCACCTCGGCCAGGTCGGCTTCGCCATCGGCGTTGGAGTCGATGGTGGCAAAGGTTTCTGCGGTCAAATCCGGATAGGCCGCCTGCAGTTCCTCCAGCGAATAGGTGCCGTTGCCGTCGGTGTCAGCCTCGGTGATGGATTCCATCGCGGCCAGCGGCGAAGCAGCCAGAGCAGCAACAGCGGCGGCGGTCAGCGCGAATTTTTTCATGTGAGACACTCCATTCGTTTGTTTGGTTTTCTACCTGCGGCCACGGTGGTCCGCGTGCCGTGGCATAGAGCTAGGGCGTGTATGCGCCTGGCGCTATCCCCTTGGCGGCAGGACAGAATTTCAGGCACCGCACCGCCGGAAACGGGCGCCGGCTTCGGCGCTTTGCCGCCCTGGCGCCCGGCTGGTCCTTTCTCCGCTCACGCCCGCCAGCCGCTCCCGCAGAATTCTGCCAGCGCCGGCGCAGGCACCGGGCGGCCTCTTGAAATGGGAGAGGTGTGATACAGCGGCAAACGCCGGAAACAGCCGGATTGCGGTCGCCATGAATGCTTGGCCGCAATTCACGCGGCGGATCTGAGCATTCGGCAGAGGACCGGGGTTCCGGGTTTAGCGGGCCGGTACGGCAAAGCCGCCGTTCAGGGCGCTGACCGCAAGTTCCGGCGCCGTGTTGCGGCTGGCCATCCGTTCCAGGTTGACGATGGTCGACAGCATGATGCGGTCATGGCTCCAGTCGCTGGGCCGCTGCAGCAGCATGGCGGTTGCCAGCACCACCCCGGCCATCGCCAAGGACACCAGTCCCCAGCCCAGCGAGTTCGGCCCCTGCGGCTGAACCGCCGTCACCGCTATGATGCGCCGTTGCAGCGATGCGCCGCGGCGGGTTTCGCGGCGGTCGACCAGCGCCACCGCCGGGCTGCGGCGGGTGAACAGGGCCGGGCCGCGGGCGGCATGGGCGCAGGCGCGGATCAGGCATTCGCAATAGGCGCGCACATCAAAACCGGGCCGCGCCATCAAAGCCTGATCGCAGGCAAACTCACGCAGCAGCCGCACTTCGCGCCGCCACATGTAAAAGGCAGGGTTCCAGAACAGCAGCGGGCGCAGCATCTCCAGCAGAAACTCGCATTCGATGTCGCGCTGGCGGAAATGCTGCAGCTCATGGGCGATCGTCAGGCGCAGGTCGCGGGGGTCGTTCAGCAGCGATGAGGGCAGCACCACGTAACGGCGAAATGGCCCGCGGGTGGAATAGGCGACGCGGATGTCGTCTGACACCATAAGCTGCACCCGGCCGATGCTTTTCCAGACAAAGGCGCCGCTCAGGTTCTGGTGCAGGCGGAAGACGGACACCGCCACATGCGCCAGGCAGAGCAGCGCTCCGGCGGCAAACGCCGCGGCAAGGGCCTGTGCCCACAACGGCTGCAGGCTGGTAAGCCCGCGCACCGCATCCTCGCGCAGGCCCAGGGTGGCCTCGAACGTGCCGGCGCTCATGCTGACATTGCCCTGCAGGTACTGCGAGACCAGCATGTCGGAGAAATTCGGCGGATGGGCGATGACATAATGGGTGAAGGCAAGGATCAGCACCGGCGAGCCTGCCAGCAGTACTGTCATCCCATTGAGCAGGCGCAGTTGCGGCCGGTAGGCGCGGCCCAGCGGGCTGCGTGCCAGTGCCTTGCGGGCGGCGAACCATAGCAGGGTGCCTGCCAGCAGCAGGATATTCAGGTCGATATAGGCGTTCAGCAGAACATCAGTTGGCATTGTCCCCCAGCCTTTCCTCCAAGAGCGCCCGCATCTCCTCGAGCATCTCGTCGGTCACATCCTCATCATCGACCAGCCGCGCCACCAGGGCGGCGGGCGCGCCGTTGAAAAGCTTGCTCGAAAGGTTTTTCAGAGATGTTTTCTGATACTCTGCCTTGGGAACGGCGGGGCGGTAGACCAGGGAGCGGTCCTTGCGCTCGCTGGTGAGGAAGCCCTTCTGCTCCATGATCTTGAGAACCGTGGCCACTGAGGTATAGGCGCGTTCCTGCACCTTGTTCAGCTCCGCCAGGATGTCGCGCACGGTGCCGCCGCCCAGGTCCCAGACGACGGTCATGAATTCCAGCTCAACCTCGGTCAGCAGGGAAGTGTCGTGTTTCTTGCGCATCGCCTCGGCAGTCCGGCTCATTTGGTGGTTCCAGTCATGCTAGGGGAAGGGGGCTCCCGTGAAAACTATTTTCTTAGCAGGTGCGCGGCGGCGGGGCATTTGTCGTCAAAATGTGCGCTGCCGCGTGGGTCTTTTCAGCAGGGTCCGGGGGATGGGCCGGTCCGTGCGAAGGTGCCCGGCCCATCGGTTCAGGGTTTTGGCTGAGAAGGCCTTGAAGGGCAGGTTTGCCTTCAAGGCCTGTCCCGATTTCGTTTGCGGCCGCGGGTCAGACCTTCCAGAAGCAGAAGATGCCCCAGGCAATCGACAGACCCAAGGGCCACCACAGCGGCATTCCCACCAGTCCCAGCCAGGCCAGGAAGATGTAGGACGTGCCGAGGAGGCTGATGAACAGCCGGTCGCCGCGGGTGGTGGTGAGGCCCAGCACGCCCTTGCGGGCCGCGCCGCCGGGGTGGCGGATTTCAGCGATGATCAGCACGCCGATCGCGGTGAAGATGCCGATGAACAAAAGGGCAGTGGGCCAGGTCCAGGCCATCCATGAAAGCATTACACCCTCCCCATCGCGAAACCCTTCGCGATGTAGTTGCGGACAAACCAGATCACGATGGCTCCCGGAATGATTGTCAAAGTGCCGGCCGCGGCCAGCAGCCCCAGCTCATAGCCCGCGGAAGATGCGGTCTTGGTCATGGTGGCGGCAATCGGCTTGGCGGCGACCGCGGTCAGTGTCTTCGCGAGCAGCAGTTCCACCCAGGAGAACATGAAGCAGAAGAAGGCCGCCACACCCACGCCCGCCTTGATCGAGGGGATGAAGATCGTCGCAAAGAAGCGCGGGAAGGAATAGCCGTCGACAAAGGCGGTCTCATCCAGCTCCTTCGGCACGCCGCCCATGAAGCCTTCGAGAATCCAGACAGCCAGCGGGATATTGAACAGGCAGTGCGCCAGCGCCACCGCGAGATGGGTGTCGAACAGCTCCACCGCGGAGTAAAGCTGGAAGAACGGCAGCGCAAACACCGCAGCCGGCGCCATCCGGTTGGTGAGCAGCCAGAAGAACAGCTGCTTGTCGCCCAGGAACCGGTAGCGGCTGAAGGCATAGGCCGCCGGCAGCGCCACCGCGATGGAGATCACCGTGTTGATCGACACGTAGAGGATCGAGTTGATGTAGCCCCAGTACCAGCTGGGATCGGTGAAGATCGTCTTGTAGTTGTCCAGCGTGAAGGTCTGCGGGAACAGCGAGAAGCCCGACAGGATTTCATTGGTCGTCTTAAAGCTCATCGCCACCAGCCAGTAGATCGGCAGCATGAGAAACAGGATATAGACGATGGGGACGATGGATCGTTTTTGCATCGGTCTCCCTCCCTTAGTTCAGGTCGTCTTTGGTCATCAGCGTGTAGAACAGCCAGCTGACCAACAGAGTGATTGCGAAATAGATGAGCGACATGGCAGCTGCCGGGCCGAGGTCGAACTGGCCAAGCGCGATTTTCACCAGGTCGATCGACAACAGCGTGGTGGAGTTGCCGGGACCGCCGCCGGTCAGAACAAACGGCTCGGTGTAGATGTTGAAACTGTCCATGAAGCGCAGCAGGATTGCGATGGTCAGCACCGTCTTCATCTTGGGGAGCTGGATGAACCGGAACACCGCCCAGTTGGTGGCACCGTCGATCTTGGCCGCCTGGTAATAGGCGTCGGGGATCGACACGAGGCCCGCATAGGACAGCAGCACGACAAGCGAAGTCCAGTGCCAGACGTCCATGGTCACGATGGTCACCCAGGCCGCAATGGGATCCTGTGTCATGTCATAGTTGATGCCCAGCACGTGGTTCAGGAAATATCCCAAGAGGCCGATGTCGGGCAGGGTGAAGATGTTCCACATCGCGCCGACCACGTTCCACGGGATCAGCATCGGCAGCGCCATCAGCACCAGGCAGACCGGCACCCAGAAGCCCTTGCGCGGCATCGACAGCGCAATGGCGATGCCCAGCGGCACCTCGATGATCAGGATCAGGAAGGTGAACAGAAACTGGCGGCCAAGCGCCGCGTGGAACCGGTCAGAGCGCAGGATCTGCTGGAACCAGTCCAGCCCCTGCCAGAAGAACACGTTGTCGCCAAAGGTTTCCTGCACCGAGTAATTGACCACCGTCATCATCGGAATGAGCGCGTTGAAGGCGACCAGCGCCAGCACCGGCAGGACAAAGAACCAGGCTTTCTGGTTTTCGGTTTTCATCAGGCCGCTCCTTGTTCGTCTGCAGCGGGGGAGGTGGCAAGCCAGCCATCCACGTAAAGCCGGGTCATGTCCTGGCGGAAGGCGAGGTGCACGGCACTGCCTTTTTCCGGGGCGGCGCCGTCGGTGATGGCGTTGATACGGTGGCCGCCGGCCTCGCATTCCACCACCGTGTGGCGGCCAATGTCAGAGACCTTGGTGACCGTGGCAGGCAGACCGTGGCCTGCGAGCGAGACGAACTCCGGGCGGATGCCGATTTCGGTCCGGCCATTTGCGGCACCCTGAACAGGACCTTCCAGCGCAATCTGCTGCCCGGCAAACAGGGCGGCACCGCTCTGCACCGCGCAGGGCAGGATATTCATCCCCGGCGAGCCGATGAAGTGGCCGACAAAGGTGTGCGCGGGGCGTTCGAACAGCTCCACCGGCGTGCCGATCTGCACCACCTCGCCCAGCTGCATCACCACCACCTGGTCGGCAAAGGTCAGCGCTTCGGTCTGGTCGTGGGTGACGTAGATCATCGTCGCCTTCACCCGCTGGTGCAGCTCCTTCAGCTTGGAGCGCAGCTTCCACTTCAGGTGCGGGTCGATCACGGTGAGCGGTTCGTCGAACATCACCACGTTCACATCCTCGCGCACCAGCCCGCGGCCCATCGATATCTTCTGTTTATTGTCAGGTGACAGTCCTGCCGCCTTCTGATCCAGCATCCCGGTCACTTCGAGCATTTCGGCAATCGCCATCACCCGCTTGTGCACCGTGGCTTCGTCCCGGTCGCGGTTGCGCAGCGGGAAGGCCAGGTTGTCGTAAACCGTCATGGTGTCGTAGATCACCGGGAACTGGAACACCTGCGCGATGTTGCGCTGATCCGGGGGCAGGGCTGTGACGTCCTTGCCGTCGAACAGGATCTGGCCTTCGGACGGGACCAGCAGCCCCGAGATGATGTTGAGAAGGGTGGATTTGCCGCAGCCCGAGGGGCCGAGCAGCGCATAGGCGCCGCCGTCGGTCCAGTCGAGGTCGATTTCCTTCAGCGCGTAGTCCGAGTCGGACTTCGGCGTCGAAAGATAGCTGTGGCGCAGTTTTGAGAGAGTTATTTTTGCCATTGATGCCTCACGCCGCGCGGCTGCCGTCGGGGGCAAAGAAATATGCCTGCGCAGGGTCCATGTAGAAGTCGTGCAGCTCACCCACCTGATAGGGGTGGACGCCGTGGGCGAGGGACACCCAGCTGCCGGAGCCCATGTCGAAATGGGCAGAGCTTTCGGAGCCGGAAAGCTCGGTCACTTGCACCTGGCCTGACAGCTGCACATGGGCGCCGTTCTTTGCCACGGGCAGCACGTGGTGCGGGCGGATGGCGATGGTGTAGGTGCCATCGGCCAGACCGGCGGCCGCGCCGCTCAGTTCCCAGGTGACGCCGGCGCCCAGCCGGGCCGTGCTGCCCTGCTTGGTGATCTCGGCGGTGTTGATCGGCGGATCGGAGAACACCCGCGCCGCATCGACGTTGCCCGGGTTGCGGTAGATCTCGGCGGTGGGGCCGAACTGAGTGACCCGTCCGTCGCGCATCAGTGCGGTCTTGCCGCCCAGCAGCAGCGCCTCTTCGGGTTCGGAGGTCGCATAGACCACCACCGCGCCGCGGCCTGCAAACAGTTCAGGCAGCTGGTCGCGCAGCTCTTCCCGCAGCTTGTAATCGAGGTTGGCCAGCGGCTCATCCAGGAACACCGCGCGGCTTTCCTTGGCAATCGCGCGGGCCAGGGCGCAGCGCTGCTGCTGGCCGCCGGACAGCTCATGCGGGCGGCGGTGCAGCATCGGTTTCAGCTGCAGGATCGCAGCGGCCTCTTCCACGCGGCCTTCGATCTCCGATTTCGCCATTCCGGCCACTTTCAGCGGCGAGGCGATGTTTTCGAAAACCGTCATATGCGGGTAGTTGATGAAGAACTGATGCACCAGGCTGATGTTGCGCTTCTGGGTGCTGAGACGGCTGACATCCTCGCCATCCATCAGCACCTGGCCGCTGGCCATCGGGTCGAGGCCCGCCATCAGTTTAATGAGTGAGGTCTTTCCGGAGCCGGTGGCGCCGAGGAGGACGTTGAAGTGACCGGGCTCCAGCAGCAGGGATGTTTCCTTGATGTGCTGAATGGCGCCGACGCGCTTGGTCACACCCTTAAGTTCGAGTGCCATCTTGCTTTGACTTTCCGGCAGGCGGCCAGTTTGCGCGCGGGGGCAGGGCGCGCGGTATCTTGGGGAAGAAGGCCCCGGAAGACAGGAAAGGGTCTCCGGGGCCTGATGCAGCCCGGCCAGATGATGGGGATCGCTGGCCGGACCGGGAGGAGGGGCTTAGTTGGTTGCCCAGCGGGCCACCAGCTCGTCATAGTTGACGGTCTGGCCCTGCGGCTTCTCGTTCTCCAGCTTCGGCTTGGCGCCGCCGTTGGCGTGCCACCACTCCGCGTCCTTCTCTTCGTTCAGGCGCGGGCCGCAGCCGCCGTAGACATTCGCCTGTTCGTCTGCGCGCTGCATACGGCCCATGGTGATGTCCATTTCCTCGGCGAGACGGTCCATGGCTTCCTGCGGCGTGAAGGCGCCGGAGTTCACGTCACCGATCTGCTGCCACCAGATCTGGGCCAGCTTCGGGTAATCCGGAACGTTGATGCCGGTCGGCGACCATGCCACGCGGTCAGGCGAGCGGTAGAACTCGACCAGGCCGCCCAGTTTCGGCGCGCGCTCGGTGAAGCTTTCGTGGTTCACGGAAGAGTCGCGGATGAAGGTCAGGCCCACGTGCGATTTCTTCACGTCCACGGTCTTGGACACCACGAACTGGGCATAGAGCCAGGCAGCCTGGGCACGGTCCAGCGGAGTGGACTTGAGGAAGGTCCAGGAACCCACGTCCTGGTAGCCGACCTTCTGGCCTTCTTCCCAGTAGGGGCCGTGCGGGCTGGGCGCCATCCGCCACAGCGGGTTGCCGTCGCCGTCAACAGTGTTGTTGCCTTCGGACTGCGGCTTCACCATGTCGGCGGTGAAGGCGGTGTACCAGAAGATCTGCTGCGCCACGTTGCCTTGCGCCAGTGCCGGCAGCGACTGGTAGAAGTCATAGGACGCTGCACCCGGAGGCGCGTATTTGCGCAGCCATTCGTCCCACTTGCGGATCGCATAGACCGCCGCCGGGCCGTTTGCCGCGCCGCCGCGGGTCACGCTGGCACCGGCCGGGTTGCAGGAGCCTTCTTCCATACGGATGCCCCATTCGTCGATCGGCACGCCGTTCGGCTCACCCTTGGAGCCTGCACCGGCCATCGACAGCCAGGCGTCAGTCATCCGCCAGCCGAGGTCCGGCGCGCGCTTGCCATAATCCATGTGGCCATAGATCGCGGTGCCGTCGATTTCCTTGACTTGCTCGCTGAAGAATTCGGCGATGTCCTCATACGCGGACCAGTTGACCGGGACGCCCAGGTCATAGCCGTACTTTTCCTTGAACGCGGCCTGCAGGTCTTCGCGGTCGAACCAGTCCTTGCGGAACCAGTAAAGGTTCGCGAACTGCTGGTCGGGCAGCTGGTACAGGTCGCCGTCCGGGCCGGTGGTGAACTGGGTGCCCATGAAGTCATCCAGGTCGAGGCCGGGGTTGGTCACGTCCTTGAAGTCGCCTGCCATCATGTCGGTCAGGTTGTAGGCGAGCTGCAGGCGCGAGTGGGTGCCGATCAGGTCGGAGTCGTTGACGTAGGCGTCATAGAGATTCCGCTTGGTCTGCATCTGGGTCTGCACGGCCTGAACGACCTCGCCTTCGCCCAGGATCTGGTGGTTCACCTTGATGCCAGTGATTTCCTCGAACGCCTTGGTAAGCACCTCGGATTCGTAGGAGTGCGTCGGGATGCCTTCCGACAGCACGTTGATCTCCATGCCCTTGAACGGCTCAGCAGCCTGGATGAACCACTGCAATTCCGACAGCTGTTCATCCTTGGTCAGCACCGAAGGCTGAAATTCCTCATCAATCCATTTTTTGGCCGCCATTTCATCGGCATAGCCAATTGATCCCGCAACCATCGCGCAAACGGCGGCTGCGGACAAAAGATACTTCCGCATCTTTTTCCTCCCTGAAAGTCGCTTATCGCCAGCTGTGCATAGGCTGCATCTGGCTGTATAGAGCTTTCATAGGTTGGAATATGTTGTCAAACTAATTTTTTAGTATGCTTTAAATAATTGATTTTATTTAGTAAAAACGCGCCGTGCGGCGGCCGTTTTTCACGCGCAGCGGATGCCGCGGCGCAGCATTTCGGGTTGCGGCGCAACGCAAATTTTTCGCCCTGCCGGCGGTGAAAAAAAGCAGTCGCCGTGCCGGGGCATACCCGCTACAGAGGCGTCATGACGCAAGACAACACATTCGAGATTTTCCTGACCGCGCCGCCGGGTCTGGAACAGGCGCTGCTGGCCGAGGCCAAGGAGCTGGGTTTTGCCGCGCCCAAGGCGGTGCCGGGCGGGGTCACGGTGCAGGGAGACTGGCGCGAGGTCTGGCGCGCCAACCTGTCTGTGCGCGGGGCGGCGCGGGTTCTGGCGCGGATCGGCGAATTCCGCGCCTTTCATCTGGCCCAGCTTGATAAGCGCGCGCGCAAGTTTCCCTGGGGCGATGTGCTGCACCCGGACGTGCCGGTGAAGGTCGAGGTCGCCACCAACAAGAAGTCCAAGATCTACCACGCCGGCGCCGCCGCGCAGCGGGTCGAAAAGGCGATCGCCGAAACCCTCGGCGCCCCCGTCACAAAGGATGCTGCGCTGACGGTCAAGCTGCGGATCGAGGACAACCTTTGCGTCTTCAGCGTCGACACTTCGGGCGAGGGGCTGCACAAGCGCGGCCATAAATCCGCCGTCGGCAAGGCGCCTATGCGCGAAAACCTCGCCGCCCTGTTCCTGCGCGAATGCGGTTTTGACGGGACAGAGCCGGTGGTGGATCCGATGTGCGGCTCCGGCACCTTCGTGATCGAGGCGGCAGAGATCGCCAAAAGCCTGCTGCCCGGCCGCAGCCGCAGCTTTGCCTTTGAACAGCTTGCCACATTTGACGCGGACGCTTGGGCAGACCTCAAGCAGCAGGGCGAAACACGCAAAACGGATCTGCTGTTCCACGGCTCCGACCGCAATGCAGGCGCTGTGGAGATGTCCGCTGCCAATGCGGAGCGTGCCGGGGTGGCGGACTGCACCCGTTTCGCTCAGGCGGCGGTCAGCGATCTGCAGCGCCCGGACGGCCCGCCGGGCCTGGTCATCGTCAATCCGCCCTACGGTGCCCGGATCGGCAACAAGAAACTGCTCTTTGCCCTTTACGGCGCCTTGGGGCAGGTGCTGAAAGAGCGGTTCTCCGGCTGGCGCGTGGGGATCGTCACCTCGGAAACCGCGCTGGCCAAGGCGACCAGCCTGCCGTTCCTGCCGCTTGGCGCACCGGTCGCCCATGGCGGCCTGAAAATCCGCCTGTTCAAGACCGGTCCGCTGCCCTGAGCGGACCGGGACAGGCAAGAGGGCGCCCTCAGGCGCCCTCCCGGCTGTTTGGCCTGAGGGGACAGGCTCAGCCGAATTCGTGCATGTCGCCGGTGCCGCTGCCGGGCACAGTGCCGCCATCACCACCGGTCCCCTTGGTTCCGCCAGACCCCTTGGTGCCGCCGGAGCCGTCTTCTTTCTCTCTGCCGTCACGCCAAGCCTCGTAGCCCTTGCCTTTCCAGCCAAAGCGGTCTGACAGGTGGCTGCCGGACCAGCGGTTAAAAGCCCGCCTTGCACGCCGCCGTTATTATAGCTGTTGCCGCTGCAAGCCTGCTCGCCGCCCCAGCCCCACGAAAAATCTCCCCGGCCCGTCTCTATCCCAGGCAACCCCTTGAATCCCGATTGCGGAGTGGCCGGCAGCCGTGCCGCACCGGCGCCTATATTGCCGCCCTATCCCGGCTCACGGCCCCCTCAGCCGCAACTTCGGGACCGCAGAACTCGCCTTTACGGCAATGTCCGCGGGCCGACGAATTCTCGCTTCTGTGACGTGCCGTCCGGGGTTCCGGCGAGGAGATCCGGGCGGCTATCCTGCTGCTGGTCACACCGGGGGAGAAGACATGCAGCAGGCCGAAGATTTCCGCGCCGAAAGCCGCGCCTTGGCGGCCATTCTGGCAGATCTGCCAGAGGCGGCGTTCCATAAAGCGACCCAGTTCAAGGACTGGACCATCGACCATGTTCTGGGGCACCTGCACCTGTTCAACGCCGCGGCGGAAGCAT
Source organism: Leisingera daeponensis DSM 23529 (assembly GCF_000473145.1). NCBI lineage: Bacteria > Pseudomonadati > Pseudomonadota > Alphaproteobacteria > Rhodobacterales > Roseobacteraceae > Leisingera > Leisingera daeponensis. Next base: position 41,577 of record NZ_KI421500.1, read on the forward strand.
CGCTGCAGGGGGAAGACGCGTTTGCCGCCTTCATCGCGCCGGTGCTGCAGGACATGCAGGCGGGCAGGACGATCCTCGAATGCCAGTTCCCCTGGCTCGGCGGCCTCTCGGGCCGCGCGCTGTTTCACGCCTGGCGGGAGGGGGCGGAGCGCTGCGCCGACGCCTATGCTGCCGCGGACCCCAAAAGGCGGCTCAAGTGGATCGGCCCGGACATGAGCGCGCTGAGCGCCATCACCGCCCGGCAGATGGAGACCTGGGCGCATGGCCAGGAGGTGTTCGACCTGCTGGGGCTGCAGCGGCAGGACCACGACCGCATCCGCAATATCGCGCATCTGGGGGTGGCCACCTATGGCTGGAGCTTCGCCAACCGCGGGCTGCAGGTGCCGGAGCCTGCGCCGTTTGTGCAACTGACGGGGCCGTCGGGGGCGGTTTGGGAGTGGAACGAGCCGCAAGACGGAAATTCCGTCAAGGGCAGCGCAGTGGAATTCGCGCAAGTGGTCACGCAGGTCCGCAATGCCGGCGACACCAGCCTGCAGGCGGAAGGCGCAGCAGCGCAGGAGTGGATGCGCATCGCCCAATGCTTTGCCGGCCCGCCGGAAACGCCCCCCGGCAAGGGCAGCCGCTTCATCGCAAAGACCTGATGCACAGGCTTTAGGCACGGGCGTTATGCACAGGTCTTTTCTTCGGGCCTGTTCCGCCTTGTTCCCTGGCTGGCAAAGTCCCGGTTCACGTGAAATGCAGCCTGGCTGGCGGGCAAGGACAGCGAAGCGCTCCCGCCCGGCGTCGGCCGACCTGGCGGACGGCCTGTGCCCGTTGGGCGTAGCGCCGCGCTTTGCGCGGCGCTACGCCCAAGGCCGCCAAGGGGGCGCGGCGCAGCCGGGGCACCTGCGGGCGCGGGAGCGCTTCGTTATTCCAGGCGCGGGCCTGTGCCGGGCGCCAGACGGGGCGCCCTCGAAAGCGTCAGTTCCGGACGGCAGACAGCCGCCGCCGCTCAGCGGCGGTTCCAGGCGCGGCTCAGCCCCTCCAGCGCCATGCGGCCGGGATCGGCAAGGGTGACCGGCAGCGCCTGGGCCTCCAGTGCCGCCCCGTAGAGCGCCTGCAGCGGCGGCTCTGCGATCAGCGCCAGGTTCTGGCCCAGCCAGTAAGGCCGCGCTGCCGCCAGTTCAGCGCCAAGCAGCAGGCCCCAGATCCGGGCGCGCGCGGCGGCCGCGGGCAGCTCATCCAGAACCGACGAAGCCTGGACCGCCGCCAGCCGGGCCGCCAGCTGTTCCGGCCTGGCAATCCCGTCCGCTGCCGCCTCCGCCAGCGCCGCCTTGTCCCAGCCGCCCGCTGCCTCCAGTCCCATCGCCTGCGCCGCTGCCTGCGCCATCTGGCCGGTCAGGGCGCTTTGGAAGCTGACCGCCTCGCGGGCGCTGACCTGCACCCAGTGGGTCACCGCTCCGGGCAGGCACACCACCCCGTCCCAGTCCGGGTTCAGCTGCAGGAAACCGCTGAGCCGGGCCAGCGCGCCCTGCATCACGCCGCAGGGCGCCGCCTGGCGCAGACCGGGCAGGGCGTGGATCTCCAGCCCGTCCAGCCGGGTTTCGCCCAGCGGCAAACCGGCGGGCACCGCCGGGACCGGATGCGGCGGCAAGAGGGAGCTGCCGCCCAGCACGACCGGGCAGATCGCGCCGCTCACGGCCTGGCGCAGCGCCGCGGCCAGCGCGGCAGGGCTCCCGTCCGGCAGCTGCAGCACCTGCGCCGGAGCTGCGGCCGGCGCGCCGGGGGTCACAGACCAGGCGGTGAGCGTCAGCCCGTCCAGATTGGCAGCCAGCCAGCCGGCCGCGCTTTGGGGAGGGTGCATGATGTCCTCATTTCTCTGCCATGGCTTTGCCGGCGGTTATGGCGGTGATTCCCGGTCCCGGCAAGGGCGCGGCGCGCAGCCGTACAGCCGCAAATACCCGTAAGGAGAGGTGTCTGTCCGCAGGTATGCGCGTCATAGGCTAAAACGCAGGCCATTTCTGCAAAAGACAGGCCGCGCAGCGCTGCGCCCGGCGCGCAATATCCAGTACGGTGAGAGCGCCGGGCCCGGGCTCTGCCTGTCCTCCCGGCCGGCTGCCGCACCGGACGGCCGCGCGTGACTGACCCCGCCAATCCGGAACACGGGTTGCACCGTAAACACTGAAACAGGCCGTGACAGCAACAGGAGAGACCGCAAACATGCCCGCCGCACCGGTACCGCACAATGCCATATTTGCCCAGCTCGCCGCGCGTCACCTGCTGACCCAGGGGTTCACTCCCGCCGCCGTGTTTGCCGGCACCGGTTTCGGCCAGGCCCTGCTGAACCAGGAAGAGCCTGCCGCCCCCTTCGATGCGATCGCCGGTTTCTTCAGCCGCGCTGCGGAGCTGACCGGCGATCCGCTGTTCGGCTTCCGCCTCGGTTGCGCCAGCGACCTGCGGCTGGCCGGTCTCTTGGGCTATATCGCCCGCACCTCGCCGACCGCGGGCTGCTTCCTGCGCAACATCGCGCGCTATGCCGGGGTGATGAGCGACGCCTGGGACGTGGACACATCCCGGCTTGCCTCGCACGGAGAGTTCGCCTGGTCCTGCACGGCCGCGTCCGGCCAGCAGACGCACCAGTATATCGAATTCCTCGCAGCGCTGTTCTTTTCCGCTCTGCGCGAGGCCGCCGGAACGCGGATCGAGCCGCAGGAGGCGGCCTTTGTCCACCAGCGCCGCCGCGGCGCCGAGGAGATGGCGGCCTTTTTCGGCTGCCCGGTTCGGTTCGGGGCTCCGGCCAGCCGCATTGTGTTCAAACCCGAAGACCTGGATCTGCCGCTGGCCAGCGGCGACCGCCTTCTGCTGCGGGTGCTGCGCGCCTTTGGCGACCAGATGCTGCACGGGCGCGGGCTGGGGCGCAAAAGCACCGACCTGACGGCGCAGGTCGAAGAAGCGGTGTCCGCCCGGCTGTCCGGCGGCACCGCATCGCTGGCGAATGTGGCGGCGGATCTGGGCATGAGCCCGCGCACCCTGTCGCGCAAGCTGGCCCGGGCTGGCACCAGCTACTTCACCGTTCTTGAGGAATTGCGCAAGGCACTGGCGATCCGCTATCTGCGGGAGACCAGGCTGCCGCTCTCCGAGATCGCCTTTTTGCTGGGCTATTCCGGGCTGAACAGCTTCAGCGAGGCTTTCCGGCGCTGGACCGGGCAAAGCCCGGGGCAGTTCCGCGGCGGCTGACCGGCTGAGACCGGGCGGTATCAGCAGCGATTCTGCCCCTGATTTCACCGGCTTGGGAACAATTCCGCAATCTTTCCCGGCATTGTTTCCGCTCTCATCGCCGTTTTGTGGCTTTTTTCGGGCTTTCCCGGCTCCTCGCCACAATTTGCGCGAATTTTCTAAAATTTAGTTTAATTAGGGGTGACTGCAGAAACGCAGTGCCGCCAGGGGATTAGGCGGCCAACAAGAACGGCGCGGGCGCGTGGGGGCGCGCCCCGTTTTGGAACCTGAAAATCAGTAGTGGTGTTCTGCCGCCGATGGCGCGCGGGAGGCCGGTTTGAGTTTATACACGGCCGCCTCGTCAAGGGGGTGGTCCAGCCGGTTTCAGGCTGGGTAGCGGGGGTTTACAATGAAAGATTTGGTTCCCGGAGGGGCGGGGCTGTCTTTTGTGCAGTTTGAGCAGGACACCGGGGGCGCCACTCTGCCTCACCGGCCTCTGCAGCATCTGCGCTTGCAGCCGATCAACATGAATGCAGGCCTGACCGGCTTCGCGGCGGCGGGACGGCCTGTTGCCCGGCCCGGCCGCCGGGCTGGCGGCAGCGGCTACCGGATCGCAGGCAAGCGGGCCCTGGACCTGCTGCTGGCCATCCTCAGCCTGCCGCTGACGCTGCCGGTTGTCGCACTCTGCGCCGCCGCGCTGTGGCTGGAGGGCGGGCGGCCGTTTTACACCCAGCCGCGTCTGGGCCGCGGCGGCAAGGTGTTCCGCATCCTGAAGCTGCGCACCATGGTGCGCGACGCCGATGCCTTGCTGCAGCACTATCTGGACAGCGACCCTGCCTTGCGCCGGGAATGGCAGGACACCCAGAAGCTCAAGAACGATCCGCGCATCACCCCGGTCGGGCGGCTGCTGCGCATGACCTCTCTGGATGAGCTGCCGCAGCTTTGGAACGTCTTCAAAGGCGACATGAGCCTGGTCGGCCCGCGCCCGATGATGCCGGAACAGCTGCCGCTTTACGGTGATGCTGCCGCCTATTTCGCGCTGCGTCCGGGGATCACCGGCGTCTGGCAGGTCTCTGTGCGCAACGAAGGCAGCTTTGACAGCCGCGTGCGGGCCGATGTCGAGTACCGGGACGGGCTGTCTCTGGGCCGCGACCTGGGGCTGATCTGGCGCACCTTTGGCGTGGTGATGAAGGGGACGGGATATTAACTTCTGTCTGATCCTATGCAGACCCGCCATCCGGGCCTGGCAGCAGATCAGCCAGCCATTGCGGAGGGCAGGCTTGTGAAGCATTTTGCGATATCAGGGGCGTGCGGCGCCATCCCGGCCCGCGGCCCGCATACGGGACTGGAAGACGATGAGGATGGCATGAGCGAGCATGGCTTCAAGCGGTTCCGCCGCCGCCGTGCGCCGGCGGCGGACATGCCGTCTGCCGACGGCGGCACCGGCCCTGCGGAGCCGCCGCAGCTGGCTGCACCCGCTACGCCGCCGCAGGCGCAGCTGCCGGCCCGTCTGCCGGAACCCTGGGACCGGATCCGCCAGGTGCCGTTCGGCAAGGGCGCTGAGCCGGCCGCGCAGCTGCCGCTGGTCAGCCGGTTCCGGACCTCGCCTGCGGCCAAGTCCTTTGACCTCCTGCGCACCCGGCTGCTGCACAGCCTGAAGGCGCGCGGCTGGAACCGGGTCGCGGTAACGGCGCCCGCGGCGGGCTGCGGCACCACCTTCTCGGCGGTCAATCTGGCGCTCAGCCTGGCCCGGGTGCCGGGCAGCCGCACCATCCTGATGGACCTGAACTTCCGCCGCCCCGGCATGGCCCGGGCGCTGGGGATTGAGGCGCAGGGCGATTTGTCCGCCTTCCTGTCCGGAAGCACCCGGATCGAAGACCAGCTCGTGCGCCCGCTGCCATCGCTGGCGGTTGGCCTTAACCGGAGCGCGGATCAGAATGCGGCGGAACTGCTGCAGAGCGGAAGCTGCGCCGAGGCGCTGGACGCCATGATGCTGCGCTCGGGCGCCGATACCGCGCTGTTCGACCTGCCGCCGGTGCTGGAGCATGACGACACCGCGGCCTTCCTGCCGCAGGTGGACGCGGTGCTGCTGATCTCTGATGGCACCAGCACCACCGCCGCGCAGCTGGCCGCCTGCGAAAAAATGCTGGCCGGCCATACAGAGCTTCTGGGTGTGGTGCTGAACCGGGCGCGAAGCACGGACAGCCCGCTGAACTGACCATCCCGGCGTCATAGTTTTGCCCGGTTGCTGTGGTCAGACTCCGGGCGCGGTCCGCTGCAGGGCGGGCCGATCCGGCACAGCCAGCAGCCAGGGGCAGCCGGCACAGGCGACGGGCACTGGGCAACGGGCAGGGGCAAGAGAGCAGGAAGATGGGGCCGATTTACTCGCTAGGCGACTTTTGGGACATGGTGCGGCGCAGACTGTTCACCATCGTCTGCGTTTTTATCCTGGGCTGCCTCGTCTCGCTTTGGTTCGCCGCCAGCCAGCAGCATGAGTATGAGACCGCCGAGGTGCTGCAGGTCACCCAGCCGCAGATCGCGGGCGAGCTGGCCAAATCCACCGTCGAGGGCTCTTCCGCGCGGCGCATGCAGCTGATCGAGCAGCGCCTGATGGCCCGCGGCACGGTGCTGGAAGTCATCGAAAAATTCGGCCTTTATGCGGATATGGAAGCGCTGACCCAGCTTCAGAAAGTGGCGCTCCTGCGCGAGTCGGTGCGGATCACCGGCGTCGCTGCCGCCCGCGAAGGCTTTGCCGATGATGGCACCATTTCGGTGCTGACCATCACCGCCCGGATGCCCACCGCCGAACAGGCGCAGCAGGTCGCCAGCGAATTCGGCCGCCGCACGATTGAGCTGAGCGTCGCCACCCGCATTGATCAGGCCCGCGAAACCCTCAGCTTCTTTGCCGGCAAGGAAGCCGCGCTGGCCGATCAGGTCGCCGCGCTGGAAGATGAAATCGCGGCCTACCGCAACGAAAATGACGTGACCTTGCCGGGCACCATCGAATTCCGCCGGGCAGAGATCGCAGCCCTGAACGAAGGCCTTCTGGAAATCGCCCGCGAACGGATCGAAATCCGCCGCGCCGCGGATCAGGCGCTGGCCACCGAACGCCCCGCCACCGCCCGCCGGTTGCAGGAGGAAGCGGAGCAGAACCTGGCCACGCTGGACGCGCAGGAGCAGCTTTTGACCCGCCGCAGGGCCGGGCTTGAGGCGTCCTTGCAGACCACCCCGGAGGTGGAGCGGCGGCTGGGCGCCTATGACCGGCGGCTGGAGCAATTGCAGGCAGAGCTTGCGCAGATGACCGCCCGCCGCAACGAGGCAGAGGTGGGCTTCCGCCTGGAAACCGGCCGCCAGGCAGAGCGTCTGACGGTGATCGAACCGGCGCCGCTGCCGGATTACCCGGTGACCGGCGCCCGCAAGACCAAGGCGCTGATGGGGGCCGCGGCCAGCCTGCTGGCGGCGCTGCTGGCCGCCTTCCTGCAGGAACTGCGCCAGCCGGCGCTGCGCACAGCCGCGCAGATGGAGCGGGAAACCGGCCTGGTGCCCGTGGTTACCATCCCGGTGATGGACACCCGCCCGCCGCGCCGCGCGCTGCTGGACCTGCTCAGGCGCAGAAGCTAGGCATCAGGCACCTTCTCCCGGCAGCCCGCGGCAGGGCACTGCCCTCAGAGCGCGTTTGCGATGCAGGCGTCTATGGCGGTGCCTAAGGGGTGCCAAGAGCAGCTGCCATTGCAGCGACTTCCGGCCAGTGGCAGCTCAGCGCGGCTCCGCCTGCCGCAACCGTCAGCAGCGCATAGCCCGCATCATGCAGCGGATCCCAGACATGGTGGCGGCGCGCCAGCCGCACCAGCACCGGATAGGCGGCCAGCATCGCCAGCCCCAGCGCTGCAATGCCGCCCGCCAGGCCGAACCACACCACGCCGCCCAGGAACAGCGCTGTCTGCAGGCAGGCGCGCGCGGCTGAGAACACAAAGAACCCGCGGCTGTCGCCCGCCGCCAGCGCCGCCTGGTCATAGGTCATGGTGATCACCGCAGGCGCCAGCGCCAGCGCAATCAGCACGATCATCGGCCCGGCCTGCACATAGCGGTCATCATACAAGAGCTGCACCAGCCACGGCCCGGCCCAGGCCATCGCCAGCAGCATCGCCAGGATCGCTGCCGTCAGCCCGCCGCGCAGCTGCCGCTGCCGCCGCAGGTTCTCGGGCGCTTCCTGCGCGGGCTTGTCGCGATAGACCGGGATCATCAGCCGCTGGTTCACCGCATGGCCCAGCAGCATCGGGAAGCTCGCCAGGAAATAGCCGATGTTATAGATCCCCAGCACTTCCAGCGGCACGAACTTACCCAGGATCGCCCTGTCCCCCTGCGAGGTCAGGAACCAGAAGGCGGTGGACAGGAAAATCCACTTGCCGAAATGGATCAGCTCCTGCGCGGCGGCCTTCTCCCAGCGGAACCGGTTGGCCGCGCCCGGCAGGCCGAAATGGCACAGGGCCAGCTTGGCCGCAGCCTGGATCACCCCGCCCAGAACCAGTGCAATCACCGACTGCGTTGCCAGCGCCAGCGCAATCATCGCCGCCAGCCCGATCACCTGGCCGCCCAGGTCCAGCACCGTGACCCGCCCCGCCAGCAGATGCCGGTGCGCGGTTTCGATCCGTGTCGGGTTAAAGCCGGCAATCGCCAGCCCGGCGCCTGCAACAGGCAGGTAAACCAGCAGCTCCGGCGCGCCATAAAACGCCGCCGCGGGCCAGGCCAGCAGCGCCGTCAGCGCCCACAGGCCAAAGCCGCGGATCACCTGAATGGTCCAGGCCGTGTCCAGAAACGCCGGATCATCCCCCCGTTTGTTCTGGGCAATCGACGGCCCGATGCCAACGTCCGAAAACAGCGATAGCCCCACCGTCACCACGGTGACCAGCGCCATCAGGCCGAAGGCCTCGGGAAACAGGATGCGGGTCAGAATCAGGTTGGACGCCAGCCGCAGGGCCTGGCTGCCGCCATAGCCGATCATCAGCCACGAGGCCGAGCGCAGCACCCGCGCTGCCATCCCCTGGCCTGCAAAATGCGATGCAACCCGCTGCATGTTCTATAAGGCCCCCCAACGTCCGGTACCGCAGGCTAGGGAGGCGGGGCAGGGGCGTCAATCGCGGGGACGCCAACGGTGCAGCAGACAGCTTCAGCAGCCCGGATCCGCAGAACAATCCCGCCACCTGTGCCGCATTCTCCACGCCTGCGCGACAAGCGGAAGGGGGTGCTGGGCAAGCCGCGAAACCGCCGCTAACCTGCGGCGGACACTTGCCTTTTTACACGGATTTTTCAGCATTGAAGATCGCCTATGTCCTGAACACCTATCCGCAGCCGTCGCACAGCTTCATCCGCCGCGAGCTGCAGGCGCTGGAACGTCAGGGCGTGGACATCCTGCGTCTGGCGATGCGCCCCTCCGGCGCAGCCCTGGCAGATCCCGGCGATCAGGCCGAGGCGTCGCGCACGGAGTATGTTCTGAAGGCCGGGGCCGGGCGTCTGCTGGCGGGTTTGGCACGGGAGACGGCGGCGCCGGCCCGGTTCGGGCAGGCGCTGAAGCTGGCGCTGAAACTGGCGCGGGCCTCCGGCAAGGGCGTCCTGCGGCACCTGATCTACCTGGCCGAGGCAGCCTATGTGAAACAGCGCTGCGCAGCTGAAGGCGTGCAGCACATGCACGCGCATTTCGGCACCAATTCCGCGGCGGTTGCGATGCTGGCGCATGTTCTGGGCGGTCCGGGTTACAGCTTCACCGTGCACGGGCCGGAGGAGTTCGACGCACCCCACGCCCTGTCGCTGGGCGAAAAGATCAACCGGGCCAGGTTCACCGTGGCCGTCAGCAGTTTCGGCAAAAGCCAGCTCAGCCGCTGGGCTGCGTTCGGCAAATGGGACAGCCTCAAAGTGGTGCATTGCGGCATCGAGCCGGACCGCTTCGCCGATCCCGCGCCGCTGCCGGAGGGGCCGCTGCGGCTGGCCGCCATCGGGCGCTTTGTCGAGCAGAAGGGCCAGATGGTGCTGGTCCGCGCCATGGCGCGCCTGGTGCAGGAGATCCCGGACCTGCATCTTGCGCTGATCGGCGACGGGGAGATGCGCGCGGATCTGGAAGCGGAGATTGCCACGCAAGGGCTGGGCGGAAACATAACCCTGACCGGATGGCTGGCGGAGGACGGCGTGCGGGCGGAGCTGGCCCGCGCCCACGCTCTGGTGATGCCCTCCTTTGCCGAAGGCCTGCCGATGGTGGTGATGGAAGCAATGGCCGCCGCCCGTCCGGTGGTCGCGACATATATTGCCGGCACTCCGGAACTGGTCGTGCCGGAGCAGACCGGCTGGCTGGTGCCGGCCGGGGACGAGACCGCGCTGGCAGAGGCGGTGCGGGCGCTGGGGCAGATGCCGTCCGGCCGGCTCGCGGCCATGGGGCAGGCTGGCCGCGCCCGTGTTCTGGACCGCCACGACAGCGCAGCCGAGGCAGAAAAACTCGCCGGATATTTCCGCAAAGCCATCTCAGAGTAGCCGCCAGAGCGCTCCCGCCCGCCGCCGCCGCATCCGCGGGATGCGCCGCTCCGGTTGGGCCAGGCTCAGCGCCAAGGGCGCTGAGCCTGGCCCAAGGCCGCCAAGGGTGCGCTGGCGCAGCCAGGGCATCCTGCGGGCGCGGGAGGGCTCTGCCTTGGCAACCGCAATCAGCGCCCGCGGGTCCAGCGGGAGTGCGAGGCGTAAAGCGGGGATTTGACCGCCAGGGCCACCGAGCCGTAGACCAGAAATCCGGCCGGATCCGCCGCCAGCAGCTTCAGAACCGCACCACCGCCTGCGGGCGGCTTGTCGTCATTTCGCAGCAGCTGCGGATACCGGGCGGCCACTTCCGCCACCCCGGCGTTCTGACGCCGCCGCACCCGCACCAGGTTGCGGAACCCCTCGACCATCGGCCAGCTGTAGCCTGCCGCCACCTGCACCCGCTCCGCCGGGGCAAAGTGCAGCCGGGCAAAGGTGTCATCGGCGATGATATCCGGCCAGTCCCCCCAGCGCTCCCGCCCTGAGCGGTTCATGGCAAAGACGCCGAACCCCGGCACCCCGCGGGTGAAGAACGGCAGCCGTGTCCACAGCCGCGCATAGGCCCGGGTCACCGCGCTGCGGGCAGGGGCCACCTGCGGGCGGCCGCTGGCATAACGCGGCGCGCCGTCCGCCAGGGCCTCAGCCAGCTGCGCAATCAGCGCGGGCGAAACCGTCACGTCGGCATCCAGATAAATCAGGATATCCCCGCGCGCTGCGGCGTCGCCGGCGGTCAGCGCGCGCAGCTTGCCTCCCTCTGGCAGCTCCAGCACCTCAAGCGTCCAACCAGGCGCCGGCTTACACGACCGGGCCAGCGCTGCGGTTTCGTCAGTGCAGCCATTGGCCAGCACCAGCACCTCGCCCGTCATGCCGCGCGGCAGCGGGTCAGAGGCGAACACCGCCTCCAGGCACGCCCCGATATAGCCCGCCTCGTTATGGGCCGGGATCAGCACCGACACCCGCGGCCTCATTTCACCGCCTCCAGCGCGTCCCAGCGCGGGTTGGCGTCGCCCAGGGTGCGCAGTGCGCCCCAGCTGCCCCATTTTCCGGTCGCTCCCACGTCGGCATAAGCTGTAAACAGAGCGCCCCCAAGCGCGCGCCAGCCCGCCAGCAGCTCGCGGTAGAGCGCCCCCATTTCGGGCGTGTAGTTGAAATGAGTGAAAAAGCCGGTCAGTGCGTCATCCTCCACCATCGGGCCGATCCCGGTCACATGGCTGCCGCCCTCATACATGATCATCTCCAGCCCGTGCTTTTGCGCGACGCCTGCATGATAGGGCAGCACCCGGCCCAGAAGATCCGCCAGCGTGTCGGTACTGTCGCCCGAGATCAGCCCGTCGCGCAGCTCGGCCCCGGCCTGGGCAGAGGCCGCATCATACTGGTGCCGAACGGTAAATTCCGCCGCCGCGGCCCCGGTCAGCCCGCGCTCTGCCGCATCCGCACGGGCCTGATCCCGGCTGGCGGCAATCCAGGCGCGGACCTGGCCGGCGCGGTCTTCCAGCCCCAGTATGCCGCCGAAATAGCCGGTCACCGCGTAAGCGTCGAAATAGGCCGCAGGCGCCAGCCGGTCCGCCCGTTCCGCCTTCCACAGCGGTGCGGTCAGCACCTGCTCCTCGAGCCCCAGCCAGCCGGTCTGCGAGGAGATCACCCGCACCAGCCGTTCGCTGCCGGCTCCGAAAACCTCCGTCCAGATCTGCGCCACCTCCGCCGCGCGGCCGCCATAGAACTGCATCCAGAGGCCGTCACCGCCCCAGCGCGCCTGTGCCTGTGCGTCGGCCCAGGCGGCCTGCTGGAACTGCCAGTTCCAGACCTCATTGGAATACTCGGCATAGGCGCGCAGATCCGTTTTCAACTCTTGCTCCGTCAGGCGGGCGAACTGGCGGACATAGCTGTCATCCGCCATATGCGGCATGGTGAACCAGGCATCGGCCCCCAGTCTATTGGCCAGCGCCAGCATCACCTCGGCCGGAACCCCCTTCAGCGCCCAGGTGTAGTCCTGCGGCAGCGGGCGGTCCTCCCAGCCGGTCTGGGCCGAGTCATTGGTGGCCATCCAGTCCATGAACCGCAGCGCGGCAAACCCCTCCAGCCGCTCCAGCCACAGGGGGTTGAACAGCGCGCCGCCGTCAAAGGCTTCCAGATGCTCTTCCTTCACCACGGTGATATTGCGCACATAGCCACCATCCCGGCCCATCCGCTGAATGCGGATTTCCACCGGACCGGGGCCGGGGGTGTAATCGAACCGGACTTCGCCCTGGCCATAGCGGACGTTTTCCGCGCGGCCCGAAACTTCGACAATGCCCTTGCCCTCGAACCGCAGCACATAGCGGCCCTTCAGGGATACTGCCTCCTGCGGCAGGTCGGTCAGGATCACCGTCCCGATGGAGCCCAGTTCGGGCGGGATCGCGGTGGGCCAGCCATCCGGATCGAGATAGCCCGCCGCCTGCAAGTCGCCGTGATCCGAACCGCCCCACTGGCCGGGCAGGTGGCCGATCCAGGGCCGCGCGGTTTTGAAGTGGTCCAGAAACGGGGCCTGGGTGCTCCAGTCAGCAATGCCTGCCAGATTGATGGCGACGGGCTGGCGCGCGGGCGGCTCCGCCAGTCCGGGCCCCGCTGCCGCCGGGGATGCGTTCAGCATGGGGAGCACCGGATCTTGCGGCAGCGCCGCCGGCGCCGCGGGCAGGGCTGCGGTGCGCAGGCTGCCCCCTTGCGCCGCGGCCCAGGCAATGTCCTGCAGCCGCGCCGCCAGTTCTGGCGCCGGCGCAGGATAGGGCTTGCCCCAGCGGTCCTTGAGCCGGTGCGGCAGGCCCGAGGGGTTTTCCCCGGTCAGCACCGCGTATTGCAGCAGCGCCAGGAAGTAAAAGCCGGTGGCGTTGGGGTGGATGTCATCGGCAAAGACATCACGGATACTGGCAAGCCCGGGCATCGTGCCCGCCCGAATGGCATCGTCCAGCCGCGCCATCGCCTGGCCTGCGGGCAGCAGCTTCACATCGCCGCCGGTTGCGGCATTGACGCCGTCCACCACCGCCTGCCAGCGCGGCAGATCCTGTTTCAGCCGCTGCCGCCAGGGCGCATCCGCACCGTCGTCAAAGGGCACCGCAGTGCCGGTGCCGCTGTTCAGGCTGTGCCAGGTTTCCTGCAGGTAGAACTGCACCTCCGGGCTGGCGGCGCGGGCCAGTTCATAAAACTGCGTCACCGCCTGTTCCGTGCCGCTCCATTTCAGGTGATTGGCCAGCGGAATGGCCTCCGTCACGATCACCGCGTCCGCCGGGCGGCGCAGCCTTTCACGTGAATCAACACCCTCCGCGGTGGCACTGTGCTGCCAGTTGTAGCTGAGCGGCGCACCGTTGATGATCTGCGCCTCCACCGTGGCCTCGGCACGGGTATCCAGCAACTGGTCCAGCATCTGCGGATTGTCCGGCCCGAACAGCGAATGCCCGATCATCACAACCGAGGTGATCAGCGCCTCCAGGCTCATGCCGGCCCCTCTGCCGCCGCCAGACCGGTGCGGGGCAGGGCGCGCACGGTCTCCCAAACGATTGCCTGCACTTTGGCCGCCGCCTCGGGGCTGAATGCTTCTGCCGGAGTGCCATCGGCACGGCTCAGCTCATGCGGCAGCCCCGCGGGAGAGCGCTGGTACAGCACCGCATAATGGGTCAGAGCAATCACATAGGCCCCCAGATCGTTGATATGGATCGGGTCCAGTCCGCCGTCAGGCGTGCGCGCAAACAGCGATTCACGTGAAGCCAGTCCGGGGATCTCCCCGGCCTCCGCCGCCCGCGCCACTGCCGCCAGCACCTGCCCGCCGGGGATCAGATACACCGGATGGCCCGGATTGCGGCGGCTGTCCGGCGCCAGAAGCTTGCCGGTCCACAGCGTTTCCAGATCACTTCCGATCCGCTCCAGCCAGCCCTCGGGGTCATCCAGCCGGTGCCAGGTCTCATAAAGGTAAAGCCGGGTCTGTGCTGACGCCTGCCGTGCCAGATCCGCCCATTTTCCCAGATACTTGGCCGCCTCGAAATACTTGACCGCATCGCGCAGCTCGACCATCTCCGTCAGCACCACGGCGCCGTATTCGCCCGACCCGACGGCCTCCTTCGCATCGCGGTAGGCAGGCGCGCGGTTGGCGGTTTCGAAATCGAGGATGTTTTCCTCCGGCTCCCAATGCGCCCGCAGCGGCGTGCCCGACCCCAACTGGCTGTTATACTCATGCCCCTGTGGCGCCAGTTGTGCCAGCATATGCGGCATGTCCGGCCCGACCAGCGAATGACCCAGGTGAAACACCTTCAGCGGCGCCTCCGGCGGGGTCAGCGGCGGCGGCACCGGCACGCTGCGGCTGCGGGTTGCAAACACCATCAGCCCCAGCGTTGCGGCTGCGGCTCCCAAGGCCAGAAACCCGCGCCGGCCCATCATCGGCGCCCCCGGATTTCCGCCGTGGTCATGATCAGCCCGGCCCCGATCGCAAACCGCCCGCCGACAGACTCGCCGCGGGCAAACGGCGGCCGCTCGGCAGTGAAAAACGCTTGATAAGCCCCCGCCGCCAGATCGAATTCCAGCTCCATCCCGTCAAAGCCGTAAAACGCCCGGCTGAGCGTGTACTGGCATTTATAGGCCGCTTCCTTGGCGGAAAAGATCACCTTGGCCATCTGTCCCGGATTGTCCTGGCCCCTTAGCCAGGCCTGCTCCCGCTCCGAGCAGATCGCGGGCAGCAGGTCGTCCTTCAGCGGCGTGTCTTCCTCCACGTCGATGCCCAAGGCCTGCACCTCGCCCTCGCGCGCCAGCACCGCCATGGCGCAGCTCTTGGTGTGGGTGATCGAGCCGACCACCCCCGCAGGCCAGACCGGCGCCCGGTCGCTGCCGACCTGCACCGGGGCAGGGGGGATCTGCAGCTGCCGCATCGCCTGATGCACCGCGGACCGCCCGGCGGCAAACTCGTTGCGCCGCTTCTCCACCGCGTTGGGCGACAGGCCGGCGGCCTCATCAGCCAGCGGCGGCGGCGGCGTGCCCAGCGGATCCGCCCCGGCCAGCGCCACATCGGCGGCAAAAAGCGGCCGGACCAGGGCCAGCCGCTCTGCCAGTTTGCTGTTGGTCTCTGTCATCCAGCCTTTGCCCTGCGGTTTGCCCGCATGGCCCGCCGTTTAGACATGGTGTCGGCGCGGTCCGGCCCTGCGGCTGCTTCAGGCTGTTTTTCCGTATTTGCCGGGGTGCCTGCAAGCCCTTCGATATGCGCCGCAAGCCCCGCAAGTGTCGGAAAGCGGAAGATGTCGGTGATCGACAGCGCCGCCGTGCCCAGTTCCGTGCGCAGCTCCCGGTGCGCCTGCACCGCCAGCAGGGAATGGCCGCCGAGCGCAAAGAAATTGTCCTGCGCCCCGATGCCGCTGACGCCCAGGATACGGCTCCAGACGGTGGCGATCCTGGCCTGCGCACCGGCGTCCAGCGGCACCGCCGGGGCGGCCTCAACCCGCGCAGGCTGCGGGTCCGGCAGCGCCTTGCGGTCGATTTTCTTGTTGGGCGTCAGTGGGAAAGCCTCCAGCGTGACGATATGCGCCGGCACCATGACCTCCGCCAGCCGGGCCGCCAGCGCCTGTTTCAGCGCCTCCCCGGACACCGGCGCAGAGGTTGTGACATAGCCGGCGAGCTGTTCCGCTCCGGCCTCTCCGCGCGGCACCACCACGGCGCCGGTCACACCCGGCTGCGCCGCCAGTGCTGCCTCGATCTCGCCCAGCTCGATCCGCTGGCCGCGGATCTTCACCTGATGATCGGTGCGGCCCAGGAACATCAGATTGCCTTTTGCCGTCCAGCGCACCAAATCGCCGGTGCGGTACAGGCGGCCAGCAGCGAACGGTGTGTTAACGAACCGTTCAGCGGTCAGCTCCTGCCGCTGCCAGTAGCCCGCCGTGACACCCGCGCCGCCGATATACAACTCCCCGGGAGTCCCCGCGGGGACAGGCGCTCGATTTTCGTCCAGCACATAAACCTGCGTGTTGGCAACCGGCGTGCCGATCCCCGCTGTCCCTGCGGGGACAGTGGAAATTTTCTCGACTGTGGACCAGATCGTGGTCTCGGTCGGGCCGTACATGTTGCGGATCTCTGCCCGGGTCGCGTCCCTCAGTGCCTGCACCAGATCGCCGGGCAGCGCCTCGCCGCCGACCAGCAGATGCTGCAGCTGGCCCAGGCAGGCGCTGGCGTCCGCGTCCGCAGCTATCATCCGCGCCATCGACGGCGTGCATTGCATATGGCTGACCCCATGCCGCACGATCTGCGCCGCCAGCGAGAAGTCATCCGCCGCCAGCTCCTGCGGCGCGTTCGACAGGCGCAGCACCTCGGCCAGCGGTTTCAGCCCTTCCAGAACCACATCAGGCGCAATGCCGTAGTCGATCAGGCAGGCGACCTCATCCACACCGATGCGCTTCAGCTGCTCGACCCGCTGGCAGGCGTCCTGGATGGTGCCAAACAACCCGGAGTCCTCGAAATAGCGCTCGAAAGCAAAGTCGAGGATCGCCTCCAGCTCCTCCTCCGACAGCATCCCCAGGTCCATCTCGAAGGGGTTGTTGACGCCCTCCGGTTTCTTGAAGGCGGGGAAGGCCCAGGCGTATTGCTTGATCAGCCCGGCGGCGGAGCGCAGGTAGTCCTTCATCGGCTCGCGCGCGACCCGGCGGGCCTCCTCGCGGGTCTCCGCCAGATAGCTGTGCAGCATCAGCGTGACCTTGAAATCCGCGGGGTCATGGCCCGCCTCACGCAGGGCGTCATGGTAGATGCGGATCTTGCCCGCCACCTCCTCGATGCTTTGCCCCAAAAGGTGGGTCAGCACATTGGCCCCGATCGCACCGGCCTCGCGCCAGGTTTCCGGGTTGCCCGCGGTCGTGACCCAAACCGGCAGCTCCTTGGACACCGGGCGGGGCTGGGTGATGACGCTGTGCTCGCCGCCGTCCTTGCGCGGGAAGGCGACTTCCTCGCCGCGCCACAGCTTGCGCACGGTTTCGATGGCGTCAAACATCGCGGCCTTGTTGGCGGGCGGCGTGTTTTCGGGGCGCAGGATGAAATCATCCGGCTGCCAGCCGGAGGCAAAGCCGATGCCCGCACGCCCCGCGGTCAGGTTGTCGATCACCGCCCATTCCTCGGCAATCCGCGCCGGATGGTGCAAGGGCGCCACGCAAGAGCCGGAGCGCACGCCGATGTTCTGCGTCACCGCGGCGACAGCGGCTCCGGTGACCGACGGGTTCGGATAGGGGCCGCCAAAGGCGTGAAAGTGCCGCTCCGGCGTCCAGACCGCGTTGAAACCGTGCCGGTCGGCAAACTTGGCACCTTCCAGCAGCAGATGGTATTTCTGCGGTCCCGGCCCGTCGTCATTGCCCCAGTAGAACAGGTTGAAATCCATCTTCTGGCTGCTAAGCGCCACAGGGCCCTTGGACAGCTCCAGCCGGCTCTCGTCGCTGGACAGAACCAGCTTTAAGCCGCGCGAGAGGGTCCAGAACAGCTCCAGCACCGAGATGTCGAAGCTGAGGCTGGTGACGGCCAGCCAGCCATCGCCCTCCTGATGCGGGATGCGGGCGTCCATGCCGGTGAAGAAGTTCGACACATTGGCATGGGTAACCATCACCCCCTTGGGCAGGCCGGTAGAGCCGGAGGTGTAGATGAGATAGGCCAGATCGCTGCCGGTGGCGCCGCCGGAGATGTTTTCCCCGGCTGTCCCCGCGGGGACGGCTTCGATGTCCAGCACCTCAGCGTCCGAGGCCGGCAGGCTGCCCGCCAGCGCGCTTTGCGTCACGATGACCTGCGCCTGGCTGTCTGCGATGTAATGCGCGACGCGGTCAGCGGGGTAGGCAGGATCCAGCGGCACATAGGCGCCGCCGGCCTTCATCACCCCAAGCGCGGCAAACACAAGTTCCGGTGCGCGGCGGACGTAAATGCCGACATGGCTGCCCGGTTTCACGTTCATTTCACGCAGGCGGGCGGCCACCGCATTGGCGCGGGCGTTGACTTCGCCGTAGGTGAAGCTCTGGTCTTCGAACACCAGCGCGGTTGCCTCCGGGGTCTTGGCTGCCTGCGCCTCAAACGCCGCGTGGATGGTCTGACCGGCGGGGTAGTCCGCGGCGGTCTGGTTCCAGTCCTCCAGCAGCAGCTTGCGCTCGGCTTGCGGCAGGATGGGCAGCTCTGCAACCGGGCGGTTTGCGTCCTGTGCAATGGCGGCCAGCACCAGTTCCAGCCGGGCGGCGAGCAGTCCCGCGGATTTGGCATCCAGCCGGCTGCTGTCGGTGTGCAGCACCATCTTGCCGCCGCAGAAGGTGACGGTGGCGATGCAGCCGCCGACCGGCAGGTCCCGATCCAACGACAGGCCGATTGCGGGCTGCGCCTGGGCCGGAATTGCCGGGTCGCGGGCCACCAGATCCTCAGGGTACCCGCCGTATTTCCGGGCCTTTTCAATTTCTTCTGCTGCGCGGCCGGTAAGATCCTGCAGCATCTGGCCGCGCTGCGCCTGTACCGGCACCCAAGGGGAGATCAGGCCGGGCAGGGCGTCCGTGCTGCCAGCGGCGAGTGCCACATCGGCGGCGTTTTCCCCGCTGCTGAGCAGCGCCCAGGCCAGCACCCCAGCAGCCGCCTGGCCCTCACTGAGGGCAGCCGGCAAGGCGATCTCAGAGCGGCCGAACCCGTCCCCTCCGGCATCCGAGGCCAGCGGCACCTGCACCGGCTGCATCGCGGCAAGCCGCCCGCGCCAATGGCTTTCGCCGCCCTGCGCCGCAGCGAGGCGGATGGTGAGCGCCTCCGCCTCCGCCGCGGTCAGGGCGGGCAGCATTTCCCCCGCCTGGGCCAGTTTGGTGATGTCCAGCGGCTGACCCGCAGGCGTGGTCAGGCGGGAGAGGGTCAGGGCGCCGTCGCCGGTTGCGATTGTCACGCTGGTATTACGGGCTTCGAGAACCGTTCCCGGCGCGCCGCTGCCGTCCGCGGTCTCTGCACCGCCGGCCAGCACGATGGCCCCGCCGATCCGCAGTTTGGCGGCGCACATCGGGTTCCAGTAGCCGCCGGTATCGAGCGCGCGCACCAGCCGGGCCAGTTCCGCCGCAGGGCGGGTGAAGTCGAGCATCCCGCCTGCTGCCGGGCGGTCGGATTTTTTGAACAGGCGGCGCTGGCTCAGGTCTTGCTTCTGGCGCTTCAGTTCACCGGTTTCCAGCTGCGTGACGACCTCGCCGAAGCTGTCCATCGCCGCGGCATAGCACTTGGAGTTGAGGCTGAAGGCGGTCTCGTCCGCCGCCACGTCGAACAGGCGCTGAGCCAGGATATCGCCCTCATCGACGCCGCCCTCGATCAGATGCCAGGTGATGCCGTGCTGCGGCTCGCCGTTGATCAGCGCCCAGTTCGGGGTGTTGAGGCCCGCGTAATGGGGAAGGGGGCCGTCGTGGAAGTTGACCGCGCCCTTGGCGGCCAGGGCCAAGACCGCATCGGGGATCACGGTGAGGTTGGCAACTGACAGCAGCCAGTCAAAACCGCCGGTCAGGTCCGCGGGTTTTTCCAGCAGCGTCAATCCCTTGTCCGCGGCCCAGTCGCGGATGCCGGCGTCTTGAGAGACCACCGCCCGGATCTGGTGGCCGCGGGCCAGCAGCGCATCGGCGCAGCCGATCAGGAGGGATTCATTGCCGATCAGGGCACAGGTGAATGCGGTCATTTCTGCTCCTTTGCAAGCGGAGAAGGGAGGCGCGTTTCCGTTGAAGTTCTGCGGCGCGGCGCAAACAGCGCGCGCAGGCTGTGCAGGCACAGATCGCGCAGGAAATGCGGCGGATCGGCTTGCGGTTTGTTCTGGATCAGGCGGCGCAGGCCATAAATCAGGCTGCCGCCAATGCGGGCCAGCGTGGCGGCAGCGGCATAGGCACGGCCGTGGTTTTTGGTGAAGTAGTGCAGGCGCGAGTCGAACCAGTACTGCGGCGTGCGCTGCCAGCCCCTCATCCCGGTGGAGGCAGAGCCGATGTGCGCCACCTCGCTGGCCGGCACGTAATGGGTGCGCCAGCCCGCGCGGGCGGCGCGGCGGCACAGGTCGGTTTCCTCGAAGTAGAGGAAAAAGGTCTCGTCAAAGCCGCCCGCGGCCTCGATCACCTCGCGGCGGATCATCAGGCTGGCGCCGGCGGTCCAGTCCACCTGCACTTCGCCCTGCGGCATATCCATCGCCACCACCCAGGGCTTCAGCAGGCGGGTGAAGATGCCGGTGCGCACGCTGGCCTCGAACTCCCCCGCGATTGAGGGGAAGCGGAAGGCGGTGCGGTGCGGTTCCCCGTCGGTGCCGCGCACGTAGGAGCCGGCCAGGCCTGCGCCGGGATGCTCCAGCAGGAAGTCGCGCAGGGTGCGGATGGTGCCGCCCTGCACGAAGGCGTCGGAGTTCAGCAGGTAATAGAACTCCGGCGCGCGGCCGTCCGCGAGGCCCGCCTGGATGCCGATGTTCATGCCCGCGCCAAAGCCGCCGTTGACCGGCGAGGCCAGCAGCCGCAGCCGCCCGCTGTCCAGCCAGCCGCGGGCCTCTGCCCCGGCGCGGATCTGCTCAAAGGAGCCGTCGCCGGAGCCGTTGTCGATGATCAGCAGCTCGCCCGGCAGGTCCTCCATCTCGCGCAGCGCCGCTTCGGCGGCCTGCAGGGTCATCTCCGGCGTGCGGAAGTTCAGGAGGATGGTGAGGATACGCTGCTGGCTCATCAGGGTCACTCCGCGGCCTGGTCGTAACGGGGCCGCCCGGCGGCGGCATCGGCGGCGTCCAGCCGTGCCTTCACGCCTGCCGCCAGCACGCTGACGTTGGGCACCAGCACCATGCTGTCATGATCGCCCGGCACCTCTGCCACTTCAGTGGCCGGGGCCCATCTCGTCCAGTCGTTGTCGTCAAACACATACTCGCGCTCTCCGCTGACCCAATTTCCTTTTGAAACCTGCCACTTGCGGTCCAGCGGAGGCCGGAAGAGGGTGAGCGGGCCGTGCCAGGATTTGAGGGCGTAAGCCTCAACCGCGGCGCGGAAGGCCAGTTCGATCTTGCGGTTGTTGAACTCCGGCCGGGTGCCCTTTTCTGCCGGTTTGGCCCGGCGTTTCTCAAACTCCCAGGCGATCCGGTTTCTGGCCCATTCGCCAAGGTAGCCCAGGCCCTTGCTGCGCAGTTCCGCCAGCTTGATCAGGGCCTTGTCAGGGCGGCTGAGAGGCGGGCGCACTGGCAGCGGCGTGTCCAGCAGGATCAGCGCGGCGGTGTCCTCGCCCTGGTCCTTGAGCTGCTGCGCCATCTCATAGGCGGTGATGCCGCCGCCGGAGAAACCGCCCAGCAGATACGGGCCCTGGGGCTGGATCTGGCGGATTTCGGACAGGCAGCTGCGGGCGGCGTCCTCGATCCGGCTGTGCGGGCCGGCGTCGCCCACCAGCCCCTTAGCCTGCAGGCCATAGACCGGCCGGTCCTTGCCGACCTGCAGCGCCAGATGGCGCAGGTTCAGCACATTGCCGAACATGCCCGCTACCAGAAAGAAGGGCCGCCGCCCGGTGCCATCGCCCGGATGCAATTGCACCAGATGGGTGTACTGCGGCTTGTCCTCTGCGGTTTTGGGCGTGTCCCCCGGTTCCGCCGCGACCCCGCCGCCGGTGCGGGCGATGATGCGCTCTGCCAGCGCGGCGACGCTGGGCGCCTCGAACAGCACCGACAGCGGGAATTCCACACCGAAGCTGCGTTTCACCTGCGCAAACAGCCGCACTGCAATCAGCGAGTGGCCGCCAAGGTCAAAGAAGCTGTCCTCGATCCCGACCTCGCTGACGCCCAAGAGCGCGGCAAAGAGCTTGGCCAGCTCCTCCTCCACCGGGTTGCGCGGGGCAATGTAATCGGTGTCGAGCTGCGGGCGGTCAAAGGTCTGCGCTTCTGCCGCGGCGGGCGCGGCGCTCTGTGCCGCCTGTGCAATCAGCGCGGGCAGGTCGAGCGAGGAGACCACCACCTGCGGCAGCCCGGCGGCCAGCGCGCGGGCCAGCGCCTCGCCGCCGTCCTCGGCCGTGATACCGTTGGAAATGTTCAGTTGCAGGCGGCGTTCCTCCGGCGACAGCGGCTGCGCGCTGCGGGCAGGTTCCAGACCCAGCTCTGCTGCAGTGGCATCGGCTTCGGCGGCACCGGCAGAGGCATCCAGGCCAGAGGCAAGGCGCTGCATCCGGAAGCCTTCGATCTCGGCCAGAACGGTGCCGTTTGTATCCGTCAGCGTGACGTCAAACATTGCGGAGGCGCTGTCTGGCGCCGCGGCCAGCCGCACGTGGCTGAAGATGTTCGCGGTGAGCGGCGCAAAGACGCGGATGGTGCGGTAGGAGACCGGCACCCAAAGCGCATCTGCCCGATAGCCGGGGATCAGCTTCATCGCCCAGCCTGTGGCAAGATCCATCAGGCCGGGATGCAGCAGGGTGCCGTCCTGCGCCGCAGCCTCCGGCAGGGCAAGGCTGGCAATCCCTTCGCCGTCCCCCAGGGCGGCGCGCTCCAGCACATGCCAGCGCGGGCCAAAGCGCAGATGCGCCTCCTGCGGGGATTGCAGGCGCCCGCCGGCAGGCGCCTGCCCCTCCGGGCATCGGGTGAAAATCTTTTGGAGGTTGAGTGCGGCGGGGCATTCTGCCACCGCCGCGGAGGCCAGCATTGCCTGACAGTTGAGAGAGTAACCATTTGTACATGCCGAGTAAACAAACAGTTCATAACCATTTTCTTTAGCTTCTAGCTTAACCAGAAGCTTTTTGGGCTCGCCGTCCTGCACAATCAGAGGGCGCAGGAAATAGAGGTCGCGGAGTTCGAACGGCCCTTCGGCCCCTGCTGCCGCCAGCGCCTCGGCGGCCATTTCGATGTAGCCGGTGCCGGGCACCAGGGCGGTGCCATCGGCGGTGCGGTGCTCCTCCAGCAGCCAGTCTGCGGTGCTGAAACGAGGGGTGAAAATGCGGTTGCCTGCGGCATCAAACGCCTGCTGCTGCAGCAGCGGCTGGGGGCAGGGCTCCGGCGTGCTGGCGCCTGCGGCGCTGTTGCGGGCATTCATGGCATCGGCGGCCATGCCGGTGTCCGCCCAGACGCCCCAATCCACTGCCGCGACACGGGTCTGCCCGCCGGCACGGTGCTTGGCCCAGGCGTTCAGGTATTCGTTGGCGGCGATGTAATCCACCTGGCCCGCGGGCCGGGTCACGGTGGAGGAGGAGGAGAACAGCACCATCAGCTCCAGGCTGCCGTCGGGAAACACTGTGTCCAGGGCACGCAATCCGCTCACCTTGGGGGCCAGGACCTGGGCGATCCGGTCCTCGTCCTTGGCCAGAAGCGGGCCGTCATCAATGACGCCCGCCGCGTGGATCACGCCGGTCAGCGGGCCGTTTGCGGCCTCGGCCTGCGCGCGTGCGGAGCGCAGCTCGCCTGTGTGGCAGACGTCGGCGGCCAGCGGCAGCACAGTGCCGTTGCCGGTCTCCTCCAGCGCCATCAGCGCGCGGATGCGCTGCGCGGTGCGGTTGGCCGGGCTGTGGCTGCCGAGATACCGGTCCCAGCTGTCGCGCGGCGGCAGGCCCTCGCGGGAGATCAGCGTGATCTTCGCCCCGTAGTCCCGCATCAGATAACCCGCGATGGCCAGGCCGATGCCGCCGAAGCCGCCGGTGATCAGGTAGTGGCCGCCTTGTTTGAATGGCGGTGTTTCCGGCAGGGGCAGCGGCTGCGGGCGCCAGGTGAGTTCGAACCGCTTCTCTCCGCGCCAGGCGGCGGAGGTGTTTGCGGGCTCCGCCATCAGCTCTTCCAGCAACCGGGCGGTGATGTCCGTGTCCGCCGGGTTGCGGCGGGCAAACAGGCCCTGCGCCGCCGCTGGCAGCTCGATGTCCACAGTGGCGCAGGACAGCCCCGGCAGCTCCCGCGGGATCACGCCGGCAGGGCCTGCGATCATCGCCTTTTCCGGATAGGGCAGGGCCTCGTCCCGGACCTGCGCGGCGCCGGTGGTAAAGACCGTGATATGCAGCGGGCCGGGCAGATCGGCATTGCCAAGCTCCTGCCCCAGCGCGGTCAGGGAATGGAAACCCATCTCAAGGTTGCGGTCAAAGAAGGAGGAGCCGGGGCGGAAGGTTTCCCCCCCGGTCACCAGCCAGAAATGGGCGATCCGGTGCGGCAGCAGGCCGGCCCCGGCCAGATCTGCCAGCAGCGCGCCATAGGCGGCGCGGCCCTGTTCGGGCGGCAGGATATAGGAATCCGGCGACAGCTGAGCATAGGTATCGCCGGCGCGGACGCGGGCGACGGCATGGCCTGCGGCTTCCAGCCGGGCGGCGGCGCGGGCGGCATGGCCGGTTTCATCCTCGAAGATCAGCCAGGTCTGCGGATCCTGACCCAGTTCCTCGTCCACGTCCCACGTGCAGTCTGCCAGCCGCGGGCGCCAGGCCGGGCGGTAGCCCCAATCGCGCAGGTCGTCGTGGCGGGCAGGCGCCTTAGCGTTTTCCTCCACCACAGCTCTGCCGGGCTCGATGAAATAGCGGCTGCGCTGGAAGGCGTATCCGGGCAGCGGCAGACGGTTGCGCCGCGCCTCGCCCCAGATCTGCCGCCAGTCGGCCTCGACGCCGCAGGCCCACAGGCGGCCGATAACACCGAAGAAATAGCTGTCGTCCATCACGTCCTGATCCGGATGGCGCAGGGAACTGAGCACTTGGCCCTGCTTTACCGCCGGCGACATCTGCGCCAGCGCGCTGAGCGCCTTGCCGGGGCCGACCTCCAGAAACACGCGGCCGGGGGTTTGGGCGAGGGTTTCGATGCAGCCGGCATAAAGCACGGTGTTGCGCAGCTGGCCCACCCAGTAGTCGGCGCTGGTGGCCTGTTCCGCCGTCAGGGCCGTGCCTGTGCGGTTGGAGATCACCGGCAGCTTCGGCGCGGACAGGGGCAGGGAGCGGATGAAGTCCCCGTATTCCTGCAAGATGCCGTCCAGCATCCGGGAGTGGGCGGCAATGTCGATCTGGATGCGCTGGTGTTCCACCTCGCGGGCGCTCAGGTCTGCCGAGAGGCGGTCCAGCGCGTCCTGCGGGCCGGACACGGCGGTGAGGGAGGGAGCGTTGACGCTGGCGATATCCAGATCATCGCCGATGATGGCCTCGACCTCTGCCAGCGGCAGCGCAATCGACAGCATTCCGCCCGCAGGCACCGTATCAAACAGCCGCCCGCGCAGCAGAACCAGGCCGATGCAGTCCTCGAAGGAGATAACACCGGCGAGGCAGGCCGCGGTGTTTTCGCCCATGGAATGACCGACCAATGCGGCAGGCCGCACGCCCCAGCTGATCCACAGCTGCGCCAGCGCGTATTCCACGATCATGATCAGCGGCAGCTGCACCGAGGGCTGCTGCAGGCGCGCATTCGCTGCGTCCTCTTCGCCGTCTTCCGGCAGCCAGAGGGCGCGGATGTCGTAGTCCAGGCTCTTTTGCAGATGCTCCAGCCCGCGGTCCATCCACTCGGCAAAGACCGGTTCGGTCTCGTAAAGGTCGCGCGCCATGCCCGCATATTGCGCGCCGCCGCCGGGGAACATGAAAACAACCTCAGGCGCGTCGCCCAGGCGGTCGTGGGTGAAGACCTTGCGCGGATCGTTTTCCTCAATCAGCCGGGCGGCTTCGGCTGCGGTTTCGGCCACCAGCACCCGCCGTTTGGCAAAACCGCGGCGGCCTTCCTTCAGGGTATAGGCCACGTCGGCCAGATCGGCCTCGGGGTTGGCTTTCAGATATTCAGCCAGCGCCTGAGAGTTGGCCTCCAGCGCTGCCTTGGACTGTCCGGAAACGCAAAGGATCTGGAACGGGAAATCGCTTTCCTCCGAAGGCGCGCGCTCCGGCGCTTCCTCCAGGATCACATGGGCATTGGTGCCGCCGACGCCCAGCGAGTTGATGCCTGCCCGCCGCGGACCCTTGTGCGGCACCCAGGGCGTCAGAGCGGCGTTCACCTTGAACGGCGAGGTTTCGAAATCAATTGCCGGGTTTGGGGCCTCATAGCCCAGCGAGGGCGGGATTTCCCGGTGATGCAGCGCCAGCGCGGTCTTGGTCAGGCTGGCAACGCCCGCTGCGGTGTCCAGATGGCCGATATTGGTCTTGACCGAGCCGATGCGGCAATAGCCGGTGTCCTGCGTGCTGGCGCGGTAGGCATCCGTCAGGGCGGAAACCTCGATCGGGTCGCCCAGATAGGTGCCGGTGCCGTGGCATTCGACATAATCAATGGTCTCTGCCGGGGTGCCTGCCGCTGCCAGCGCCTTTTGCACCGCTGCCGACTGGCCGCCGACGGATGGCGCCAGGTAGCCCGCCTTGTCCGCGCCGTCGTTGTTTATGGCGGACCCCTTGATCACCGCCCAGATGTGGTCGCCGTCGGCAATCGCATCCTCCAGCCGCCGCAGCGCCACCGCACCGGCGCCGGAGCCGAAGACGGTGCCTTGCGCCCGGTGGTCAAAGGCATGGCAATGGCCGTCGGGGCTGAGGATCTCGTTTTCCTTGTAGAGATAGCCGCGGCCCTGCGGCAGCTCGATGGTGACACCGCCCGCCAGCGCCATGTCGCACTCGCCCTCCCGCAGCGCTTTGCAGGCGTAATGCACCGCCACCAGCGAAGTGGAGCAGGCGGTCTGCACGTTGACCGACGGCCCCTTGAGGTCGAAGACGTGGCTGACGCGGGTTGACAGGAAATCCTTGTCATTGCCGGTGTGGCGCAATAGGAACATGCCGACATCGTCGACCAGAGCCGGGTTGGAGCAGATGTTGAAGTAGAAATAGCTGCCCATGCCGCAGCCCGCATAGACTCCGATGGGGCCGTTGATGCTTTCCGGCGGATGGCCCGCGTTTTCCATCGCACCCCAGGCGACTTCCAGAAACTTGCGGTGCTGCGGGTCGAGGATGGCGGCCTCTTTCGGGCTGAAGCCGAAGAATTCGGCATCAAACTCGTCAAACCCCTGCAGCCGTGCGGATGCGGGCACATAGTTCGGATCGGCCAGGGCCGAGGCGCGTTCGCCATGTGCCAGCAGCGTCTCGCGGTCCAGAACCTCGATCGATTCGATCCCTGCGCGCAGGTTCTGCCAGAACACCTCGGCAGAGCCTGCGCCCGGCACTGTCACCGACAGCCCGACAATGGCAATATCACCGGGCTTAATCTGTTCGGCAGCGCCCGCCGCTGCGGTAATCCCATCCTGCATCGTCAATACCTGACCCCACTAGCCCTTCGCAAACGGTCCGGCACGCCGCAGCCAGTCCGCTTTGCGAAAATGGCAGGGCCCGCCGGACGGGTTTATTATCCGGTGCCGGGATTTTTCCCGGCGGCTGCTCCGGCCTGGCGGCATAGATCCCCATCTGCTCCGCGGGGCCGGATGAATTCTTGTTTATCTTCGTCAATCCATGCGGCTGTCCTATGGACGCATTGTGTTGAATTGGGCCGGAAAAGCGGAAAGATTGCGGCATCACAGGATGCTGCGCCGCCCGCGCCCTGCGGTGTCAGGCAGCATCGCCTGCGCGCCGCCGAACAGTGCGGCTTTGGGGCGGAACACATCCGGGTACAGCAGCCGCTCGGCATAGCCCAGAACCGATCCCGCGCACATCCAGGTGATCGGGATCAGCGTCGCGTTCAGCAGCATGTCCACCATGGTGGCCGCCAGAATCAGCGCAATCGGCGCGGCATAGGGCGAGACGCTGCCGGCAGGCGCCCGCCGCGCGGCAGAGGCGAGCAGCATCAGCGGCGCCGCCAGCAATCCCATCTCGGCGATATAGCCCAGCCAGCCGAAGGTGCCGAAGACAATGATCCAGCGCCCGTCCGGGACCGACAGGATCTGCCCGGTCTCCTCGTGCCGCACCAGGTTGCGGCCCCAGCCGCCCCAGCCGAACCACGGTTTCTCCGCAGCCCTGGCAAGCAGCTGCGCTTCGTTCTCGAACCGGTAGTTCAGCGAATGCGCCCGTTCGGCACTGATTGCCTCGGCCTGGGCCACCAGCGCTTCGGTCGGCACCAGCCCGGTGTTGCGCAGCATCGGGTAGACCACCGCGATCACCGCCAGCAGCAGGGCCGCCCGCAGCTGCCAGCGCAAGGGCGCCAGCGCCACGACGGGCACAAACGCCAGCGCATAGGCGAGCGAGGCCAGGCTCTTGCACAGCACCAGCACCGCAAACAGATAGGCGGCCGCCAATGCCAGACGCAGCCGCTGCCGGCCGGCGGCGGCACGCGCCAGGGCGGTGGCCGCCAGCAGCGCCGACAGCATGAAGAATGCCAGCCACAGGGCATGCGGCAGGAACACGATGGGGCGGAAGCCGCCCTGACGCATCATCTGGCTGAAGTCATGCTGGAAGAAACCGTAGACCCAGACGTTGATTTGCGGGCTGAACCGGATCTCGACCAGCGACGGGATGGTATAGGCCAGCGCGCCGATCATCAGCGCCAGCAGCAACTCGCGCTGGGCGTCGGGCGTGGAGAGGTAGCGGCGGGCCAGCAGGAACGGGATCAGCACGATCATCTGGTTGATGATGACGGAACCCAGGTCGCGCCAGCGCAGGCCCGGCAGCTGATCGGTCAGGAAGATGATCGGGTCGGAATTGGCGATCTTGCGGAACAGGATCGGCTCGCCATTGGTCAGCACCGTGGGGATGACGCCGAACACGAACAGCAGCGTCAGCAGCCGCACTGCCGGATGCCGCGGCAACAGCGGCACCGGCTTGCGCAGCAGCCCTGCGCACAGCACGAAGGCCATCAGCGAGGGAATGGCGAATTTGTCCATATCCGGCACCAGCGGCAGGTCGAATTCGGCCAGCGGCGGCAGCAGCAGGTAGCCCGCAATCAGGCACCACAGGATCGCCCGTTCCAGCGGCAGACGCCGGAACAGCACCAGGCTGACCAGCGGCCAGGCCAGCAGCATCAGATAGGCCAAGGCATTGGGCACAGGCCAGTTTCTCCTCGTTCCCCGTTGTTGGTTCAAAGTTTAACGATTGCCGCGGGCGCTGTCGCGCGGATTTGCAAGAACCGGTAAACGGTGTGCAGCGATGCCACGCTGGCGGCCGCGGTGGGCTTGCTGCGCTGGCCTGGCGCGGATGCCGGATGTATCAGGGACGTGTCAAAGACCGGGGGATGCAGTGTATTTCGATTTCAACGGCCGCCGGGTGGCGGTGAACATGCCCCGCCGGGCGCTGCTGGAGGCGGAGATCCGGGCACGGTTCAAGGCGCGCCAGGGCTTTGCGCTGGCCACGATCAACCTGGACCACCTCGTCAAACTGGCGCAGTCGCCGGAGTTTCTGGCCGCCTACCAGGCGCAGGATCTGGTGGTGGCGGACGGGCGCCCGATTGTCTGGCTGTCGCGGCTTGCGGGCCGCCCGGTGGAGCTGATGCCGGGCTCGGATCTGGTGCTGCCGCTATGCCGCCTGGCGGCCGAGGCCGGGGTGCCGGTGGCGCTGGCCGGCAGCACCGAAGAGGCGCTGGCAGACGCCGCGGCGGCGCTGACTGCCGCAGTCCCGGACCTGGAGATCGCCTGGTGCCACGCCCCCTCGGGCCGGTTCGACCCGGAGGGCGAGGAGGCGGACCGGATCCTGCACCGGCTGGATGAGACAGGCGTCGGCCTGTGTTTCCTGGCGCTGGGCGCGCCCAAGCAGGAGCGCCTGGCGCAGCGCGGCCGCCGCCTGGCCCCGCGCACCGGCTTTGCCAGCATCGGCGCCGGCCTCGATTTCCTGGGCGGCCATCAGAAACGGGCCCCTGCCTGGGTGCGGGCGATCGCGATGGAGTGGCTGTGGCGGGCGCTGTCCAGCCCGTCCCGGCTGCTGCCGCGCTATGCCAAATGCCTGGCGGTCCTGCCCGGCCAGATGCTCAGAGCCTGGCGCATCCGGACCCGCTGAGCAGCCTGATGCGAGGCTCTGCCTCGCGCTCCGGGATATTTCCAGCCAGATGAACAAAGGATCCGGTCTTCATCTGGCTGCAAATATCCTGGGGTGAATTGGCCGGCAGGCCAAGGGGGGCAAAGCTCCCGGCGGCGCTACTTGTACTCAAGGATTCCGCGCGCTGTACCGCGCCTCCTGCGCCAGTAATACTCCAGCGCGCCGGAGGCTTCGGCAAATTTGCCCAGTACCGAAAACAGCGCCCTTTCATACCCCATGCGGCGGGACAGGCGCAGGACCTGGGCCGGGAAGATCAGCGCCGCCAGCAGCAGGGGCGGGGAGACCAGCCCGGCGGCCGCGATGGCGGCGGGCAGCGCCGCGCCCCAGGCCAGCGCGCGGCGGGTCTCGGTGCGCCAGTGCCGCTCCGGTCCCGCGCCGTGCAGCGCAGCCCCCTCGGCAAAGGCGTGGCCTGCGCGGCGGCTGCGGTTCCACCACTGGCCAAAGCGCAGCATCTGCGCGTCGTGCAGCGTCATTTCAGCGTCCAGCCGCCAGATCTGCCAGCCCGCCCGCCGCAGCCGCAGGCACAGTTCCGGCTCCTCGCCGGCAATCAGGCTGTCGCGGTAGCCGCCCGCGGTATAGACCGCCGCCACCCGCATCAGCGCATCGCCGCCGCAGGCCGCGGCCTCGCCAACGGGGGTGTCCCATTCCGCGTCGCACAACCGGTTATAGACCGACGCCTGCGGAAACCGCTCCCGCCGCCGCCCGCAGACCGCCGCGGCCCGGGGGCGGGTTTGCAGGAACTCCGCCGCGGCTGGAATCCAGCCCGGATCCATCTCGCAGTCGCCGTCCACGAATTGCACCAGCTCGATCCCGCTCCTCAGGGCAGCCAGACCGGCATTGCGGGCGCGCGCGGCGGTGAAGGGCCGGCTCAGGTCAAGATCCACGACCTCAGCGCCCAGGCCCCGCGCCGCCGCGGCCGAGCCATCGGTTGAGCCGCTGTCCACGTAGATCAGCTGCTGCACCTGTCCCTGCAGGGAGCGCAGGCAGCGGATCAGGCGTTCGCCTTCGTTGCGGCCGATCACCACCGCGCCGATGGCCGGGGCGCTCATGCGCCGTCTCCGGCCAGCCGGGCGCTGTACCCCGGTGCGCGGCGCAGAAAGCCAAGGCGCTGCAAACCGGCGATGCTGGCGTCCTCCAGCGCCTCTTCGGACCACAGGCTCAGCTCCGGCTGCGCCTGCATCGCGTCGCTGCGCAGCCTGTCCTCGCCATGTTCAGAGACCGCCTCGGCCCGGGTCTGCAGATCGCGTGCCAGGCTGTCGCCGGCAAACTTGTAATGGCGGATCAGCCCTTCGACGTCCGCCACCGCCACCCCGGCAGAGACATGCGGATGCACCGCCGCCTGCACGCCGGGGCCGTTGAATACCAGCGGGTGCTTGCTGAGGCAGCAGCGCTCGCCGAAGACCTTGCCGCGGACCCCGCCGAACAGCATCCGCGTCCCGCCCGGGGGCAGGCTGTTCTGGCGCAGGTAATAGGCCAGCCCGGTCTCCGCAGCGCCATAATCCATCGCCTGCACCGTGCTGATATCGCAATAGCGGAAGGCCTCAACCGCGCCGGCATAGGACAGCCCGCGGGCCGCCGCCAGCGGGCCCTTGGGGAACATCTCCAGCATCTGCGCCTGCAGCGCGGTATAGCCCTGCTGCGCCAAATAGCCGGTCAGCCCGGCCAGCCCGGCAGTGCTGCTGCCTTCGAAGTCGAGCAGTTCGTCCATGTCGGCAAACAGACACCACCGGTCCTGGCCATACCGGCTGGCGGCATAGGCGCGGAAGCTGTTCTCAAACTCCAGCCAGGGCAGGGCGGAGCGCAGCACTGCGGTGCCCGGCTCCTGCCGGATGCGCTCCACGGTGCCATCCGTCGAGCCATTGTCGATGAAGACAAAGCAGGAGACGCCGAGGCGCCGGTAATGCTCGAAAAACACGTCGAGGTAATAGGCCCCGTCCCGCACCAGCGCGACCAGCACCACCTCCTGCGGGGCGGCAAACCGGCGGGCGGGGCCGTGCAGTTGGCGCAGCGAGCTGCGCAGCCTTGCGCGGTGCAGGGCGTCTTGCGCCATCCTCCCGGCGCGGGCCGCCAGCCTGTGGCCGAATGTTTTATGCACGCGTGGCTCCGTTTTGCGCCTGCCGGGACTGTCGCTGCCAGCCTGCAAGGTTCCGCCGGCGGCTGCAAGCGCTGCCTGCCGGCTCCACTGCGATTGCGGCGGGATTGCTGCAGTTCCTGGGGCGGCAGATGGCCGCAAACAGGCCCTCGGCAGATGGCGGCCTGGCGGCCGCCGTCAGTAGTCGCGCTTGAAGAACAGGCCGAATCCGGTCTCGCCTTCGCTGTCCACCGTGCCCTGCACCGTCAGGCTTTTGGTCACATCCAGATTGATGCTCAGCTCGCTGTCGCCGCGGGTGTTGACGTTGAAATCGGTATAGACGTTCTCCGCCACATAACCGCCCAGGCCCAGCTGGCCAGCGCCCAGATTGTCGGTGCCGATGTCGACGGTATCGACGCCGGTGGCCTGCCGCACCTTGCTTTGCGCCCCGCCGCCGCGTCCGCTGAGCGTCAGCGCGGAGCCGGCCAGCCGGGCCAGCGCCAGCGGCGAGATGTCCTCGATATTGTCCCCGAACAGCAAGAATGCCAGCGCCTCCTCCGACGGGCGCGGCGGCTCCGACGTCACCTTGATCTCGGGCGCATCGACCCGGCCGGAGATTTCCAGTGTGGCGGTGCCCTCGCCGGTGGCGGCGGTGGACTTGAACTCCAGATAGGGTTTCAGATCCCCGAGGAGCGTGATCCGCCCCTCGTCCAGATCCAGCCGCCGGCCCAGGATGTCAAAGGTGCCGCGGATCAGGCTGATCTGGCCCGAGGGCGACAGCCGCGCGGTGGTGCCGCGCAGGCGGATCTCGCCGCCCAGCTCTGCGCGCAGGCCCCGGCCGCGGGCAAACACCCGTGAGGGGGCGCTGATCAGGATATCCAGTTCGGTTCTGGCGGAACCGCCGCCGCCGCCGCCGTTGTTGCCCGTCAGCCCGGCCCGCGCCAGCGTTTGGCGCACGTCGCGGGGCGCGTTCACATGGCGGATCGGCGGGATTGGCGCCGACGAAACTGAACCGCCGGCGGTGTTGAGGTTGATATTGGTCTCGCCCACATTGATCTGCCCGCCGATCCGCTTGTCGCCCGCCATCGCGCCGGACAGGGTCAGGCTGCCGTTCAGAAGGGTCTCGTAAGACAGGTTGTCGGTCACCACTAGATCGCCGATGGCAATCTGCAGATTGCTGCTGAAGGGCGGGCGCATTGCCACCGGGCCGCTGATCTGCAGGGTGCCGCCGTCACGGCCGCGGGCCGAGGCCTGCACCTGCGCGCTGGAACGCGCAAAGGAGACGGTGGCGTTGATGTCATCCAGCCGCTGTGCCGCCGCCGGGATCGCCAGCGAGGCGCCGGGGACCGACACGGTGCCGCTCAGGGAGTCCAGCGCCGGCGCCCCCCGCAGGGCCAGGTCGAAATTCGCAGGCCCTTGCATGAGGTTGGGAGAGATGAACGGGTTCATCCCCTCCAGCCGCAGGGTGCCTTTGGCAGTCACATCGGCGGTGCCCTCGGCCTCGTTCCAGCTGCCTGCGATGCGGCTGTCGATGCCCGCGGGGCCGCTGGCGGTGCTGTCTACGGTCCAGGTGCCGTTGCGGCGGGCGGCTGTGCCCTTGGCGGCCAGCCGCCCGGCCAGATCCGGCACCAGCTGCTGCAACCGCCCGATGACGGCGTCAAACCGCAGATCGGTGTCGCCATTGCTTTCGGCAAAGCGCCCCTCGGCCTTTACCGCAAGGTCCGCCGGGCCATCCGCGGTGGCGGCGATCTGCCATTCCCCGTTGCGCCGCTCCGCGGTGCCTTCGGCAGTCAGCCGGCCCGCAAGCTCCGGTATGAACCGCTCCAGTTCGTTGAAGGCTGCGGCAAAGTCGAAATCGGCGTCGCCTTCCAGGGTGACGGAGCCGTCCAGCCGGGCGCTGGAGGAATGCGGCCCGGTCAGCTCTGCCACGCCATCAAACCGCCTGCCGGTACGGGTGAGGGTGGTGGCCAGCTCCAGCGTGCCGGGGGCCTGCGGCAGCAGCACCTCCACCTTGGTCAGCCGGGCGGTGATCTCCATCTGGCCGCTGTCATTGTTCAGCGTGCCCGCAGCAGAAGCGGCCAGCGCGCTGCCCTTCAGCTCGAATGCGTCGACGGCGATGCCGATCTCGTCCCGCGACGCCTTGAGCGCCACTGTGGTGGTCCCCGCCAGCAGTTCATCCGCCTTGGCAATCCCGGCAGAGAGGTTCTCGGCTGTGAGGTCCAGATCAGTGTCAAAGGCGCCGGACAGCGGCGTGAAGGAGCCCTGGATGTCCGCCCGCACCGCGCCGCCCAGGGGCCGTCCGGCCAGTTCCGAGAAGCGCGCCAGCTCCGAGGCCTCCGCGGTCAGGTCTGCGGTGATTTTCAGCCCCTCTTCCAGCCCGTCGAGCGTCACATCGCCCGCCGCCTGGTAATCGGTGCCGCGCAGTTCCATACCGGTGATCCGCAGCGCGCCGGGACCTTCGGTGCTGAGGGTGCCCTCAAAGCGGATGTCGCTGCCGGTTGCCTTGGCCAGCGCCGGGTCGCGCGGCTGCAACCCGCTGAGCGCAGCCGACAGCCGCCCCTCCAGCGCAAAGCCGCTGCTTTGGTCCAGCGTGCCGCGACCGGTGACTTCCGCCCGGTCGACCAGGGCGCCCGGGTGGCTCAGCTGGTTCAGGATGCCGTCCAGGGTCCAGTTGCCGTCCGTCCGCTTGCGCAGCTGCAGATCCGCCGCCGCCAGCGTGGTCTGGCCGCCGCCCACGGGCAGGGTGACTGCGGCCTGGCCCGGCGGCGGGGTGATGGAGACCTTCAGGTTGGCGGTGTCGAGCCGCCCGCCTGCCGCCAGCGCTGCGGCGCCGCTCACCTGCAGCGCCCGGGTGCGCAGAACCAGCGTGTCCATCGCCAGCGCGCCGCTGCCTTCACGGATGCCTTTCACGTTGAGCCGCAGGCCCGGGCCAAAGAACGGCCGGTGCACCGGCGGCAGCAGCACGTCGATATTGCCGCCCAGATCGGCGGAGAAGCGAATGTCCCGAGGCGTTTCCGGCGCCGCATCCGCGGGCAGGGGCTGGGCGGCCAGCACCACCTGGCCCGCGAGCCGCTCCGCGCCGTTGGCGCTGAAGCTGATATCAGCGGTGAAGTCCGTGACCGGGCCGCTGCCCTTGGCGGTCAGCCGCAAATCCGGATTGCCGGGCAGGTCCAGACTGCGGGAGATCAGCCCGCCCGCAGCCTCATCCGCGGTCAGGTCCAGGGTGATCTGCTGGGTCTCATTTGCATATCCCGCCTCCAGCCGCAGGTGGTCGCCGGGCTTGTCCAGCCGCACCGCCTCCAGCTTGGTGTCGAGCGCGCCGTCCGCCAGCCGCAGTGATCCCTCAAGCCTGAGGCTGGCCTCCGTGCCCGCCAGCGCTTCGCCCAGTTCGATTCTCTGTGCCTTGATCAGGCCCAGTTCGATGGCCACTGGCAGCTCCGGCAGCGAGAAGGGCGTGGCCGCGGCCTCCGGCAGTTCCGGGTCCGGCGGCAGCGGCTCGGGCGCGCGCTCCACCGCGATGCGCTCCGCCGACAGCTCATTGACCGAAAACCGCCCGCGCAGCAGGTCCAGCCGGTTCCAGTCCAGCGCGGCGCCTTCGATGGTCAGCCAGATGCCTTTCTCGTCGGCCACCGTGATCTTCTCGATTTTGGCCTCAGAGGAAAACGCCCCCTGCAGCCCGCTGACGCTGATATAGCGGCTGTCGCCCGACAGCGTGTCCTCCAGGAAATCGACCAGCAGCCCGCCGGCGTCCTCTTTCGGAGTGTCCTGCGCCGCCAGCGGCGCCGCCGTGAGGCCCAGGGCCAGGCTATAGGCAAGTATCTGTTTCAAAACGCCTGTCCTATCCCGATATAAAATTGCAGCCCGTCCTCGGACCCGCCGTCCACCGGATAGGCAAGGTCAAGCCGGATCGGCCCGATACCCGCCACATCATACCGCACCCCGATGCCGGCGCCGGCATGGCGCGCGGACGATCCCGACACGAAACTGTCCGCATCGACAAAACCTATGTCGTAAAAGCCGACCAAGGAAATCGTTTCGGTGACCTTGCCCCGCACCTCGCCCGACAGCGCCGCAAAGCTGCGCCCGCCGGCGGTGCCGCCGCCAACCGGCACCCCCAGCGACTGGAACTCATGCCCGCGCACCGTGCCCGCACCGCCGGAGAAGAACAGCAGGGTGGGGGAGATTTCGCTCAGCGACGGGCCGGCGACAGAGCCCAGCTGCAGCCGCCCGGCGAGCACGATCCGGTCGTCTGCGCCCAAGCCCCAATAGGCCCGCCCGTCCGCTTCGATCTGCACCCCGGACTTGCTGCCGCCAAAGCCGATGAAGGGCGTCGCCGTGCCTTGCAGGTAATAGCCGCTGGCCGGGTTCACCCGGCTGTCGCGCTCGTCGTATTCCGCCCGCAGGCGGCCCGCGATGTATTTGAACCGCCGCTTGCCGAACACGTCCTCGGCCAGGGTCGAGGACACCCCCAGCGCAGCCTCGGCAAAGAACTTGTCGGAGAAGGTGCGCCGCACCCCGGCCGCGCCAAACACCTGGGTGGCCTTGTAATGCTCCTCATCCAGCCGTTCTGCCTCGGCGAGGTAGAAGATCAGGTCATCCGGCCCCAGCGCCGCAGGCCGGTCCAGCCGCACTGCCACGCGCCCGTCGATGTCGTTGCTGCTGCCGATGCCGCTGACCCGCGCCTCAATCCGCAGCTTTTCCGCAGCCCCGAACAGGTTGCGGTGCATCCAGCTGCCCGACAGTTCCACCCCGTCGGAGGAGCTGATCTCGGCTCCGAAGGTCAGGCGGCGCGGTGGCAGGTCCTCGACCACCGCGGTGTAATCGAGGGTGCCGTCCGGGTTCGGCTGCTCCGCCTCGCGCAGCACCACGCTGGAAAAGGTGCCGGTGCGGCGCAGCCGGCTGGCGGATTTGGCAATCAGGTCGGGGTGGAACTCCTCCCCCGCCGGAAAGCCCGCGATACTGCGGATGGCCTCCTCGCGCACCCTTGTGTCGCCGGTCACGGCCATCCGGCCGAAACGCAGGCGCGGACCGGGGGCCAGCCGCAGCTGGGCATCCAGGCGCGCCTGCAGGTGATTGGCGGTGATCCTCTGCTCTGCCACAGCGGCCTTGGCATGGCCGCTGCGCCGCCAGGCCCGCACACCCGCAACTGCCGCATCCCGGATCGCGCCAGTGCTGGCGGGCTGCCCCGGAGCGTAATCCTCGGGAAACTCCACGTCACTTTGCCGGGGCAGCGGCGACAGCTCCGCCTTGCCGAAGGCAAACTTCGGGCCCGGCTGGACGGTGATCTCCACCGTGCGGACGCTTTGCGGCGGGTTCAGCGGCTGGATAAGCGCCGCCTCGCGCCCGTCCAGGCGGATATTGACCACCGGCGCAAAATGGCCCGCATCATAAAGCACCTGCACCAGCGTCCGGTAGTCCGACAGCGCTGCCGCCAGAATCTCCTGCACATTGGTTTCGCCGCTGGCGGCAACCGAGGCCGAGGCGCCGCGCAGCCGGTCAGCAAGGCCGGCATTGGCCCCGGGGGCCTGAAGCGTGGCGTCCGCGCCAAAGGCGGCAGGCGGCAGCAGGGTCAGAAAGCTGAAGACAAAGGCGCGCGCGGTCAGGCGCGGGCGGAATGGAAAATTCATGTTTGCTCCCGGCAGCGGGCGTAAAAAAAATCCGGCCGTGCGGCCCGGAAGGGCGGCAGGCGTCAGCGCTGAGCCTAGCACGGGAAATTTGCGGGATGGAACTGGCAAAGCAGCGGCATTCCGCCTGTCTCCGGCAGCGGCGGATTGCCGCGCATCCGGACCGCGCGAGAGGCTGCGGCCCCGCCAGCCACGTGAAAGTGGCGTCCAGCCGGGGCGACTTTTTGCCGCTTTGGCGCGAATGAGGGAAAAATGACCGTAAACGAGATTGGAAAGCGGTAGTTAAAATGTACTATTCGGTTCAGCTCCGGCAGGTGGACCTGCCGGAGCTGGCACTCATTAACAAGAACTACATCAGGTAACGCAGGCACAGCCACCACTCACATGCAGCCAGGCCTGCTGGAAATGATATCACGTGGATTGCCACAGTCCATATAATTGTCAGTCTGGTAATTTTAATTATCAGTCTGGTAATGTCAGGTGGTATCATTCCGCCTGGCCGCGGCAGGACCTGTGCTGAACCAGAAGGTTGAGTTTTCAAGGGGTAACAGTTTTGGATGCTTTGAAATCAATTTTTGAACTGCGCGACATGCTGTTTCAGATGGAGCGCGATATCGGGCTTGACCGGCTCAGCCCGGCGGAGCGGGACGTGCTGCTGGCGGCCCATGCGCTGACCAGCGCGCCGGGGGAAGCGGTGCAATCCGACCAGATTCGCAGCCACCGGCTGGTGCAGGGAATTGCCCAGGCCACCTATCACCGCACGCTGAGATCGCTGCTGGGCATGGGGCTGCTGGAGCGGGCCGGCGGCAGCCGGGCCAAGCATTACGTGGTGCGCTTTGACCCCGCCGCCGAGTGAAAGCCTGCCGCCTGCGGCGCGGCATCTGATTGCAGGTTCTGCGTCCGCTGGATAAACGGGCGGCATGAGTCGATTTTACCAGTTTCTGTCCCCGGTGCAGGGGTTTGCGGTGATCACCGCTGTCTATGTCATCTGCCACGGCCTTACGGCCCTGGTGGTCACGCCGGTGCAGAACCTTTTCCTGCCGGACATCACCGTCTTTGCCAGCTTGGCCTACCTGCCGCACGGGGTGCGGGTGCTGTGCATCTGGCTGTTCGGCTGGAAGGCCGTGCTGCCGCTCGCCGCGGGGGCGCTTCTGTCAGAGCTGCTGTTCACCACGGCCGGCGTGCGGGAGCTGATGGAGCCGGTGCTGCTGCAATCCATCGCCGTCGGCGCGTTTTCGGTGTACGCGGCCTTCGAGATCGCCTGGCTGTTCGGCTGGGACCTTTATGCGGGCCAGGCGCGGCGGATCGCCTGGACCGCGCTGCTGGCCATCGGCGGGCTGGCGTCGGTGATCAACTCGCTGGGGCAGACGGTGGTGTTCTCGGGCCTGATTTTCCCCGACGATCAGCTGCCGGTGATGGCGGTTTACGCTGCGGGCGACCTGATCGGCCTTGCGGTCTGCATGGTCGCCCTGATGCTGATTTTCCGCTGGCTGCGGCTGGTGTCACAAGGGCAAAGCCCCCAAGGATAGCCGGGCACGCGCTGCAGGCGGCCGGCTTTCAGCCCGCCATCAGGCGGGCAACATCCAGCATCCGGGCGGAAAAGCCCCATTCATTGTCATACCAGCCGAACACCCGCACCTGTGAAGTCCCCGCCATGCGGGTTTCCGGCCCGGCAATCACCAGCGACTCGGTCCGCGCCCGCAGGTCTGAGGACACCAGCGGCATATCGGTCCAGCCCATCACCTGGGAGGCCGCCACCCCTTCGCGCAGCGCGGCGCTGAACTCCGCCGCGCTCATCGGGGTCTTCAGCTGCGCCACCAGATCCACCGCCGACACGCTGGCCGTCGGCACCCGCACCGCGGCGCCGCTGACCCGGCCCTTCAGATGCGGCAGCACCTCGTCGATCAGATGCATCGCAGAGGTCGTCGTCGGCACCATCGACTGCGCCCCGCCGCGCGAGCGTGTAAAATCGCCCCGCGGCGCGTCCACCATCGGCTGCGAGTTGGTGTAGCAGTGGATCGTCGTCATATGCGCGGTGTCGATGCCGGCAATCTGGTCCAGCAACTTGACCAGCGGCGTCAGCGCGTTGGTGGTGCAGGAGGCGTTGGAGACGATCCTTGTATTCCCCAAAGCCTCCTCGTTGGCGCCCAGAACCATGGTCAGCTCAGCCGCGGGGGAGGGGCCGGAGATCAGCACCTTGCCAGCGCCTGCCTTCAGTCCGCGCTCTGCCACGTCGGATGTCCGGGCGATGCCGGTGCATTCCAGCACCAGATCGACGCCGCTCAGGTCGACCGATGTCAGGTCGGGCTCATGGCTGACCGGAATGCTGCGGCCCATCACCTGCAGCGCGCCGCTGCCATGCTCCACCGGATGCGCAAAGGGGCCGAATGTGCTGTCGTACTGGAACAGATAGGCGCACATGTCCAAGGGCGCGATATCGTTGATCCGCA
This sequence comes from Leisingera daeponensis DSM 23529, assembly GCF_000473145.1. Taxonomy (NCBI): domain Bacteria; kingdom Pseudomonadati; phylum Pseudomonadota; class Alphaproteobacteria; order Rhodobacterales; family Roseobacteraceae; genus Leisingera; species Leisingera daeponensis. Next base: position 81,299 of record NZ_KI421500.1, read on the forward strand.
CCACCTCGATGCCGTCTCCGCGCGATGTGGTCAGAATCTGACGCAGGATGGCGCGGCCGATGCGGCCGAATCCGTTGATAGCAAGTTTCATGCGCAATCTATGGCAGGCGCGCCAGGGCCGCTCAATCCATGGCCCCCGGGAAAATGATCACATTTCCCAAGAGGATGTTTCAGGAAAAGGCCGCAATACCGCACATCCGTTAAAGGCGTTGCTATTTGCGGCAGATGACCTGCGCGTAATAGGTGCCGGTGATCGTGCGCACCATCGTGTCCAGATTGACGCTGCAGCCGGTGGCCGCCTGCATGGCCCGCACCGCCTGCCGGGCGGTCAGCACCGCGGGCGGACGGAAGGCCAGGTGCTCCAGGTTCATCCGCGTGGCGCTGTAGCGGCCCGTTGTGCCCTCGACCGGCACCACCAGCCAGTCGCGGCCCAGAACGGAAACCTTGGTGCCTTCCACGCCTTTTGCGGATGCGGCCGGCGCAAGCGCGGCGCACAGGGCCGCGGCCAGTGCAGTCTGTTTCATCATTGAAATGCTCCTGCGGGAAATGCCTGCGCTCAGCCTAGCGCAGCCCCGGCACAAAGCAAGACGCGCCTTACAGGTGGTCCACCGCCTCGGCCTGGCGCAGCTCCGCCGCGCACAGCTGCAGCCCGCGCAGCAGCCGCTCGGCATCGGCTTGCGGCTGCCGCCCGCGCGGGGCAGAGCAGCCCGCCACAATCGGCGTCCGGCCCGGGCGCGACACCGGCACCGCATAACCGGTGATCCCGGCTTCGAACTCGCTGTCGGTCAGGCAGTAGCCCTGTTCGCGCGCCTGGGCAACGCGGTCCAGAATGGCGGCGGGACCGGTCAGCGACTGGCTGGTGTGGTGCGGGATGACGGTTTCTGCCAGCACCGCCGCTGCCTCCTCCTCCGGCAGGCCGGCCAGCAGCATCCGCCCCAGGCTGGTATGGGCCAGCGGGATATGCGAACCAGCCGTGAAGCCATAGGTGATGTGGCCGTGATCCACCGTCGATTGCGCCAGCAGCAGCACCCGGCCCTGGTCCAGCATCGCCAGCGTCACCTCGATCTCCATCTGCCGGGCGTGCCGGTTCAGCACCGGCTGCACCCGGCGGCCGAACTGGTTGGCCTGCAGGAAACCGCCCGCCAGCGCCAGCACCCGCGGCGTCAGGGACAGCATCCGCCCGTCCTGGCGCAGATAGCCCGCCTGCACCAGAGTCAGCGCCCCGCGCCGGGCGGTGGCCCGGTCCTGCCCGGTGCGCCGGGCGATTTCGGCCAGAGTGAGGCTGGGGCTGGCCGCATCAAACACCGCCAGAACGGCCAGCCCCTTGGCAAAGCTCGACGAAATATTCCTGTCCTGTTCCACCGCTGTCATCTGCGCTGCCTGTCCTGGTTCTGAAATGCTGCCGCCTGCTGCGGCGGCCTTTGTGCAAATGCTGCACAGCTTGTTCGCTTCGTGAACTCTGTCAAGCCGCAAAACCTCCGCAATATCCAGATTGCGCAACGGGTTACGGGGAAGCCCGGCGGCGGGCTGGACGCTGGGGCCGTTTCCGGTGCAATTTCAAACCGCTCTGCATCGAGAGGCCGCCCATGGCACAAGACTTCACATCCGGCAAACTGGCCCGCCTGGGACTGCTCAGCGCGGAGGACTGCCGCAAGGCGGCAGAGATCACCTCCCGCGCGCAGTTCGACGGGATCGAGACGGTGCGGGTGCTGTTCCCGGACCAGCACGGGCTCTTGCGCGGCAAGGCGGTGATGCCGGAGGCTTTTGCCGGTGTCTTCGACCGCGGCCTCAACGTGCCCGCGACCCTGCTGCTCAAGGACACCTCGCACCGCAATGCCTTTCCTGTGTGGGAGGGCGGCACCGGGCTGGCCGCGCCGATACAGGGCGCGGGCGACGTGCTGCTGGTGCCGCGCCCGGACACCTTCCGCGCGCTGCCCTGGTCCGGCCATTCCGCCTGGATCTTCTGCGAGCCGGTCTGCCTGGACGGCCAGCGGATCCCCTTTGCCTCCAGCGGCGTGCTGCAGCGTGCGGTGGACCGGCTGGCGGGGCAGGGGATGGCGGCCACCTTCGGGCTGGAGGTGGAATTCCACATCTTCGAACTGGCGGACCCTTCCGCCGCCAGCGAGCAGGCAGGCCGCCCCGGCGCCCCGGTCCAGACCCGCAACCTGACGCAAGGCTATCAGTACCTCACCGAAACCCGTTATGGCGAGGTCGAGGGCATCCTGGACCTGTTGCGCCGCAACGCCCAGAAACTGGGCCTGCCGGTGCGGTCCGTGGAAATCGAGATGGGCCCCAGCCAGGTGGAGTTCACCTTTGCCCCCGGCAGCGCCATGGAGCAGGCCGACGCGATGGTGATGTTCCGCACCATGGTCAAGGAGGTCTGCGCCAGAAACGGCCTGCACGCCAGCTTCATGGCCAAGCCGCGGCTGGCGGGGGCCCTGGCCAGCGGCTGGCACGTCCACCAGTCGCTGCAGGACCTGGCCACGGGCCGCAATCTGTTCATGCCGGAAGCCGCCGGGGTGCTGCCCCCGCCTGCCAGCGGCTGGATGGCGGGCCTGTTGAAATACGCGGCTGAGACCTCGCTGCTGACCGCGCCCACGGTGAACAGCTACAAGCGGTATCTGCCGTTTCAACTGGCGCCCAGCCGGATCGGCTGGGGCGTGGACAACCGCGGCGCCATGCTGCGCGCGCTGATGCAGCCGGGCGATGCCGCCAGCCGGATCGAAAACCGTGCTCCCGACAGCTCGGCCAACCCTTACTATGCGCTCGCCGCCCAGATCATCGCAGGCGCCGCCGGGGTCCGCGAGGGGCTGGAGGCCCCGAAACCCACCCTGTCGCCCTACAGCGAGGAGGCCGCGCGCCTGCCGCGCTCGCTGGGCCAGGCGCTGGACGGCTTCGCAGGCTCAACCCTGTGCCGAGAGGCGCTGGGGGCGGACACTGCGGATTACCTGCTGCAGCTCAAGCAGTTCGAGTGGGAGCGCTATCTGGACACCGTCAGCGAGTGGGAGCAGGCGGAGTATTTCGACCTGTTCTGAGGCGCCGCGCGAGCCGCCCGGCGATGCGCAAAAATTCCTATTCAATCGGGCTTTGCCGTCTTGATCGCCGACCCCGCTCATTGATAGCGTATACCCGCGCATGCAGGGGCCGGCCGCGCCGTCCTCTGCCATCCGCGGCGCCATTTCCGGCAGCCTCAACCCATTCAAACCCCATGCCTCTTCGAAGGATAACACCCCCATGAAATACACCGAGGAACACGAGTGGCTGCTGCCCGAGGACGACCTGATCACCGTCGGCATCACCGTCCATGCCGCCGAACAGCTCGGCGAAGTGGTTTATATCGAGCTGCCGGAGCCGGGCACCGAAGTCTCCAAGGACGATGAGGTCGTGGTGATTGAATCGGTCAAGGCGGCGTCCGACATCCTTGCCCCGCTCGACGGCGAGATCGTCGAGGTGAACGAGGCGCTGGCCGACGACCCCGGCAAGGTGAACGACGACCCCGAGGGCGCGGCCTGGTTCTTCAAGATCAAACCCTCGGACCTGTCGCCGATGGACGATTACATGGATGAAGCAGGCTATAAGGACTTCATCTCCTGATATTTCCCGCCTGCTGCGGCTTCCGCGGCAGGCTGCGGGCGGCGGCGATCACGATCCCGCCAGCCGCCTATGCACCCGCCGGGTGCGGGCTGCTATCCGGTCATCGCCAAAACACCCATGCCTGGCAGGAGGTGCGCAATGACCGGATTTTCAGGGGTCAAAGCCCTTTTCATCACCACAGCGCTGAAAAAGGACGGCAGGAAAAGCCACGCCCGCCTGCCGATGGGTGCGTCCTCCGTCATCATGGAAAAGGACGGTGTTGCGGTAGAGCATCTGCACACGCTGGATCACCAGGTGCCGCCCGGCGTCTGCCCGGATATGACCGGACAGGGCCGGGACCGCGACGACTGGCCCGCGGGCTGCCGGTTTGATTGCGAAAACCCGGACTACCGCTCATAGCTGCCGGGCTGGCCTCCTGCGCCGGCACCGCTTTACGGCAATGAGTGATGTGCTTTCCTCATCCGCAGCGTCTCAGCCGGCGGCGCCTGCCTGCCAGAAGTTCCCCGGCACCGGGACAGGCCGCCGCCCGGGCCAAAGCGAACGCTACTTTTTCCCGTTGCCGCGGCCCTTTGGCTTGTCAGTCCAGCCGCCGCACCAGGATCTGATTGCCCTCGCCGCGCTTGGTCTCAAACAGCTTGAGCGAGGCGATCAGGTCGCTCAGCTTGCGCTTGCCGTAGCTGCGGGTGTCGAAATCCGGCGAGGCTGCGGTGATGTACTGGCCTATCTGGCCCAGGGTGAACCACTCGTCGTCCTGGTCGATCGCATCCATCGCCCGCACCACCAGCTTGGTCGGATCCACCAGCTCTGCCGGTGCGTCATCTTTGGTCTCTTCCTTGGTCTCTTCCGCTTTCTTCGCCTTGGGCTTGCTCTTACCCGGGTCCTCCAGCAGGTTCTCAACATAGATGAACCGCTTGCAGGCTTTGACAAAGGCCGCGGGCGTCTTGCGCATCCCCATGCCGTAGACGTCCAGCCCCTGTTCGCGGATGCGGCTGGCCAGCCGGGTGAAATCGCTGTCCGAGGAGATCAGCACAAAACCGTCAAAGCGGCCCGAATGCAGGATGTCCATCGCATCGATCACCAGCGCGATGTCAGAGGCATTCTTGCCGGTGGTATTGGCAAACTGCTGATGCGGGACAATTGCCAGCGCCGCCAGCTTCTCCTTGTTCCAGCCCTGCGGGCTGCCGCCGGCAAAATCGCCATAGATGCGCCGGATGCTGGCCTCGCCGAAGGAGGCGATCTCATCGAACATTGCCTCCGCATATTTGGCGGAGATGTTGTCGGCGTCGATCAGGACGGCCAGAAGCGGCGGTTTCGTGGTGTTAGCCATTGCGGGTTATGCCTTTTGCAAATCTGAGGGGGCAGGGCAGCAGCGCATTTGCCTGCCGTTGCCTGGTGCCGGAATGTCCGGGTCGAGTATGGGCCGCGGCTGCCAAGATGCAAGAGCGGCTTGCGGGGGCAGTCCCCCGGCCGCGTCTGCCGCGCGCTGTGCCGGGAGGTGGACATGGGGGTGCACCGGGGGTGTACGGGAGGTGCACAGGCTGTGCCGCGGGGGGTCCGCCGCGCTTTGGTCTCAGGCGAAGGGGTCTTCCGGATAGCCCACCCGCGCCAGATACAGCCCGTGGCCGGGGCAGACCGGCCCGCAGGCGGCGCGGTCGCGGGCCTCCAGCGCGGCTTTCACATCCGCCGGGTCCCAGGCGCCTGCGCCAACCCGCTCCAGAGTGCCGACAAAGCTCCTGACCTGATTGTGCAGGAAACTGCGGGCGCGCACGTGGAAATGGATCTCCGGCCCGGAAAAACCCTGCACCCGCTCCACCGTCAGCTCATCCAGCGTCTTCACGGGGCTTTGCGCCTGGCAGATGGAAGAGCGGAAGGTGGTGAAATCATGGTTTCCGATCAGATGTTTGGCCGCTTCCTGCATGGCGTCCGCGTCCAGCTCATGGCTCAGCTGCCAGACCTGCCCAGCGTCATGAGTGGCCGGCGCGCGGCGGATCAGGATGCGGAACAGATACTGCCGCTCCACCGCGGAGAACCGCGCGTGCCAGTCATCGTCCACCCGGGCGCAGGCCACGATGGCGACCGGGTCGGGCTTCAGGTGGTAATTCAGCGCCTCCGACAGGCGGAACGGGTCCCAGTCCTTGGCCATATCGCAATGGGCCACCTGTCCCAGCGCATGCACGCCGGTATCGGTGCGCCCGGCGGCGGCGATGGTGTGTTCCCCCGGTTCCAGCCGCGCCAGCGCAGCCTCGATCGCGCCCTGCACGGACGGCAGATCCTTCTGCCTTTGCCAGCCGGCAAAAGGCTTCCCGTGGTATTCGACTTTCAAAGCAAAACGCGGCATGGCCGCGCAACTAGCAACAGCGCCGGGCTGGGGCAAGCCCCGCGTGCGCAAGCGCTACGCCCCGCCGCCGGCGCGCACCTGGGTTGTGGGCCGCGCGCACCAGCAAAGCGGGAACTCAAGCCCTTTCAGCGGCAGCGGCTGGTATCCTCATGCCATGCCGCCTATCTTGGCAGCAGCAAGAACAGAGCAGGATCAGGGCCTTGGTGATAACCTCCCTTGCAGACGGGGTGATGAGCGGGGTGGAGAGCGTCACCAGCGGTCTCTCCTCGGCGTTGTTTGACCGGCCATTGCGGCTGGGGGTCACCGGGCTGGCGCGCTCCGGCAAGACGGTGTTCATCACCTCGCTGGTTGCCAATCTGATGGACCGGGGCCGGATGCTGCAGCTGAACGCCGCGCGCGAGGGGCGGATCGAGGCCGCCTTTCTTCAGCCCCAGCCCGACGACACCGTTCCGCGCTTCGATTTTGAGTCCCACCTCGCAGCGCTGACCGGGCCGTCACCCCATTGGCCGGACAGCACCCGCGCGGTGTCGGAGCTGCGTCTCAGCCTGAAGGTGCGGCCCGCCGGCCTTCTGTCCGGCCTGCAGGGGCTGCGCACACTGCATCTGGATATCGTCGACTACCCGGGTGAATGGCTGCTGGACCTGGCGCTGCTGGACAAGAGCTATGCCGAATGGTCCTCGGATGTCCTCTCGCGCATCGCCGCACGCCCGCAGGCGGAACACTTCCTGGCGGAGAAAACCAAAACGGCCCCCGCCGGGGCGCATGACGAGCCGCAGGCGCAGGCCCTTGCCGCCGCGTTTACAGGCTACCTGCACGCGGCCCGCGCTGCCGGCTTTTACGATTGCACCCCGGGCCGCTTCCTGCTGCCGGGCGACCTGGAGGGCTCGCCGGTGCTGACCTTCGCACCGCTGCCGCCGGAAGCAGGCGCCCCGCGCGGCAGCCTGTGGCGGGAGATGGACCGGCGGTATGAGGCCTATAAGTCCAAGGTCGTCAAACCCTTCTTCCGCGACCATTTTGCCCGCATCGACCGTCAGGTGGTGCTGGTCGATGCGCTCTCGGCGATCCACTCCGGCCCGCAGGCGGTGGAGGATCTGCGCCACGCGATGGCGGATATCCTCAGCGCCTTCAAACCGGGCCGCAACCGTTTCCTGACCCGGCTCTTGGGCGGCAAGCGGGTGGAGAAGATCCTGTTCGCCGCCACCAAGGCCGACCATCTGCACCACGCCCAGCATGGCCGCATGACCGCCATCATCGAGGCCCTGACCCGCGAGGCGCAGGACCGCGCCCGCTTTGCCGGGGCGCACACCGCGGCGCTGTCCATGGCCTCTCTGCGCACCACCACCGAGGAGATGCGCCCCCTCAACGGCACTGAGCTTCCTTGCGTCCGCGGCACCTTGCTGGAGACCGGCAAGCAGGCGGCGTTTTATCCCGGTGCGCTGCCCGAAGACCCGGCCCAGCTGCTCACCCCCGCCCGTCAGGGCGCCGCGCGCTGGCTGGAGGGGGATTATCAGGCGATGGCCTTTGCGCCCGCACCGCTGACCCTCAAACATGGCAGCGGCCCGCCGCATATCCGCCTCGACCGCGCCGCCGAATTCCTGATCGGAGATGCCCTGTGACGCTCTGCCTGCGACCTGCCGTTCCTCTGGATGCCGGTGCCGCCGGCGATATTCTGTACCGTTTCCAGAAGGATACGGAGTGGATGCCCAAGCTTTATACTTGGGCAGAGGCGATCTCCTTCTGCGGCACGATGATCGACCGCGGCTGGGTCACCGTGGCGGAGCGCCAGGGCGGCGTGCTGGGCTTTCTGGCCCGCGACGGGGCAGAGGTCTGCGCGCTCTACCTCGCGCCAGGCGCCTGCGGGCAGGGCGCGGGCAAGGCGCTCTTGGATGCGGCCAAGGCGGCCGCGCCGCGGCTGATCCTGCGCACGTTCGCCGCCAACACGCGTGCGCAGAAGTTTTACCGGCGCGAGGGCTTTTCCGAGACCGGCCGCGGCGGCGGGGCGGACAACGAGGAAGGCCTGCCCGACATCGCCTATGAGTGGCGCGCCATCCGGGAGGCGGCAGCATGAGCAAGAAGCCGGTTCTGTTCGATCTGGAGGAAGAGGCCGGGGCGCCGCCGGTTGCGGATGCCCCGCCGGTGCCCGAGCTGGCGGCGCCGGGGCTTCCGCCGCCGCCGGCAATGGAACAGGCGGCCCGGATTGCCGCCCGCAGGCCGTCGCGCCTGGCACGCTGGTTCTGGGCGGTGCTGGTTGCGGTGGTCGGGGCCATGGCCTCGGTGGCAGCTTGGGATTTCGCGACCGGACTGATCGCCCGGGTGCCCGTGCTGGGCTGGGCGGTCAGCGCCGGTCTGGCGGTTCTGGTGCTGCTGGCGCTGGCGATGGGCCTGCGCGAGCTGGCGGCGCTGTCGCGGCTGCGCCGGGTCGATACCTTGCGGCACCAAGCGGCAGAGGTCTCTGACCTGACCGCGGCCCGCGCCTTTACCAGCCTGCTGGAGGGCTTTTACAAGGACCGCGAGGATCTCAGCTGGCACCAGGCCCGGCTGGCAGAGCGCAAGGCGGACATCATGGATGGCGACGCCCTGTTGCTGCTGGCGGAGGAGGAGCTGCTGGTGCCGCTCGACGCCCTTGCCCTGCGGGAAGTGGAGGCCGCCGCCCGGCAGGTCGCCACGGTGACGGCGATCGTGCCCATGGCGCTGGCGGATATTCTGACGGCGCTGGTCTCCTCGCTGCGGATGATCCGCCGGGTCGCCGGGATCTATGGCGGCCGGCCCGGTGTTTTCAGCTCCTGGCGGCTGACCCGCGCGGTGCTGGCGCATCTGGCCGCGACCGGCGCGGTGGCGGCGGGCGATGACCTATTGGAGCCGGTGCTGGGCGGCTCAGTCCTGTCCAAACTGTCGCGCCGCTTCGGCGAGGGGCTGGTGAACGGCGCGCTGTCGGCACGGGTCGGCATCGCCGCCATGGAGGTCTGCCGCCCGATGCCGTTTTCGGACCGGCGCAAGCCCAGCACCCGCAAAGTGGTGCAGCGGGCGCTGACCGGCCTGTTTTCCAGAGACAAGTAATGCGCGCGCCCAGGCTCATGCGCAGCATGAGCCGCGCCCAAGGCTGCTGATGCGGTCTGGCGCAGCCAGACCGCCGGCAGGCGCGGGAGCGCTGCCGCGGGGCCGGGGTCAGAACAGTTTCGGCGGCTGGTCCTTGGGCTGGCGCATTGCCACGATCCCGGTGCGGAAGCCCTCGCCGATACGGTCGGCCAAGGCGCCCCATTGCAGCGCCGTCTGTGCTGGCAGCTCGGCCCGCAGCACCTCGTGGAACAGGCCCAGCCACAGCGGGAAATGCTCCGCCTTCACATCGGGGCGGCTGACGTGCACCCGCATCGGATTGCCGCTGTAGCTGCGTTCCCGCAGGATCGCATTGCGCCAGAAGCCTGCGATCTTCTCCTCATGCTCCGGCCAGTCGGAGACATGCGCGGCAAACACCGGCCCCAGCACGTCATGGCCGCGCACGCGGGCATAGAACACGGCGACCACGCGGGAAATATCCTCTGCAGTGATTTCGAACCGCGCCAGCGGGTTTGCGGTGTCTGTATCGGTCATCGGGTGCTCCGGCCTGCTCTCGCCCGCTAGATAAGGCCAAGGCGGGGCCAGCGGAAGGGGGCAGGCGCAACTGCCGCAGCGCGGCGTTGCCGCAAAGCCGGCGCCGTCCAGGGCCGGGCTCCGCCCTCACCAGCATGCGGCGCATCTGCCGCTTTACCAGACTGCCGGACCGGCCTATAAGGCCCGCATGTCCCTATTCGCGGCCATCATTATTCGAATTATATCCCCGGCGCTCTGAAACCATTGAGCCGCCGGGCAAAGGCGCTTGAGCCATCGCGCCGAACCGAATATCCCAATTTCCGACCTTGATCATCCAAAGGACGCCCCCGATGTGCGCCGACACGCCCCAGACGCCTGACTACAAAGACACTCTCAATCTGCCAAAAACCGATTTCCCGATGCGCGCCGGCCTGCCCAAGCGCGAGCCTGCCTGGCTGGACCGCTGGGCTGAGATCGGCGTCTACGAAAAACTCCGCGAGAAGGCCGCCGCGGCCAAGGGCACGGATGCAGAGCGCAAGCCCTTCACCCTGCATGACGGCCCGCCCTACGCCAACGGCCACCTGCACATCGGCCACGCGCTGAACAAGACCATCAAGGACATGATCGTGCGCTCGCACCAGATGATGGGCTTTGACGCGCGCTATGTGCCGGGCTGGGACTGCCACGGCCTGCCGATCGAATGGAAGATCGAGGAGCAGTACCGCAAAAAGGGCAAGAACAAGGACGCGGTGCCGGTGGTCGAATTCCGCCAGGAATGCCGCGCCTTTGCCGACAGCTGGGTCGAAATCCAGCGCGAGGAGTTCAAGCGGCTGGGCATCACCGGCAACTGGGACGATCCCTATCTGACCATGAACTACCACGCCGAGGCGGTCATCGCAGACGAGTTCATGAAGTTCCTGATGAACGGCACGCTCTATCAAGGCTCCAAGCCGGTGATGTGGTCGCCGGTCGAGAAAACCGCCCTGGCCGAGGCCGAGGTGGAGTATCACGACAAGGAAAGCTTCACCATCTGGGTGAAGTTCAAGGTGGCCGAGGCCGGCGGTTTCGTGGCTGCTGATGGCGAGGATGCCGATTATGCCGGCGCCGACTCGGCGATCGTGGCGCAGGATCTGGAAGGCGCCCATGTGGTGATCTGGACCACCACGCCCTGGACCATCCCGTCGAACAAGGCGGTGGTGTACGGCGCTGACATTGCCTATGGCCTCTATGAGGTGACCGGCGCGCCGGAAGAATGCTGGGCCGCTGCCGGCGACCGGTTCCTGCTGGCTGACAACCTGGCCGCGGATGTATTCAAACGCGCCCGGCTGGGCGAAGGCCAGTACAAGCGCCTGCGCGGCGTCTCGGCTGAGGAACTCTCCAGCCTGTCGCTGAAGCATCCCCTCGCCGGCGCCGAAGGCTCGAACGGCGAATGGGACGCCATCCGCGATTTCCGCGCCGCCAGCTTCGTGACCGACACCGAAGGCACCGGCTTCGTCCACTGTGCGCCCTCGCACGGGATGGAGGAATTCGAGCTTTACCGCGATCTCGGCATGCTGGAGCAGGTGATCACCTACAACGTGATGGACGACGGCTCCTTCCGCGCCGATCTGCCGTTCTTTGGCGGCACCTACATCCTCAACCGCAAGGGCGGCGAGGGCGATGCCAACAAGGCCGTCATCGACAAGCTGGTTGAGGCCGGCGGCCTGCTGGCGCGCGGCAAGATCAAGCACAGCTACCCGCATTCCTGGCGCTCCAAGGCGCCGATCATCTACCGCAACACGCCGCAGTGGTTCGCCTCTGTCGACCGCAAGCTGGATGACGGCATGGGCGAGATGGGTGACAGCATCCGCGAACGCGCCCTGCGCTCGATCGACGAACTGGTGAAGTGGTGGCCGCAAACGGGGCGCAACCGCCTGTTCTCGATGATCGAAAGCCGCCCCGACTGGGTGCTGAGCCGCCAGCGCGCCTGGGGCGTGCCGCTCACCTGCTTTACCAGGAAAGGCGCGCTGCCGACCGATGCGGATTTCCTGCTGCGCAATGAAGATGTGAACAAACGCATCGTCGCGGAGTTCGAGGAGCACGGCGCCGACGTCTGGTACGAGGACGGCTTCAAGGCGCGGGTGCTCGGCAACAGCGTGGATCCGGACGATTACGACCAGGTTTTCGACGTGCTGGACGTGTGGTTCGACTCCGGCTCGACCCATGCCTTTGTGCTGCGCGACCGCGAGGACGGCACCGAGGACGGCATCGCCGACGTCTACATGGAAGGCACCGACCAGCACCGCGGCTGGTTCCACTCCTCGCTGCTGCAAGCCTGCGGCACCAAGGGCCGCGCGCCTTACCGCAACGTGGTGACCCACGGCTTCACGCTGGACGAGAAGGGCATGAAGATGTCCAAGTCGCTCGGCAACACCATCGTGCCCGATGAAGTGGTCAAGCAATACGGCGCCGACATCCTGCGCCTGTGGGTGGCCCAGACCGACTATACCGCCGACCAGCGGATCGGGCCGGAGATCCTGAAGGGCACCGCCGACAGCTACCGCCGCCTGCGCAATACCATGCGGTTCATGCTGGGGTCGCTGGGCGACTTCCGCGAAGAGCAGCGGGTGGCGCCGGAGGATATGCCGGAGCTGGAACGCTGGGTGCTGCACCGGCTGGCGGAACTCGACCAGAAGGTGCGCAGCGGCTACCAGTCGTTTGACTTCCAGGGTGTGTTCTCGTCGGTCTTCAACTTTGCCACCGTGGATCTGTCAGCCTTCTACTTCGACATCCGCAAGGATGCGCTCTACTGCGACGGCGACACGCTGAACGCCCGCGCCGCGCGCACCGTTCTGGATATCCTGTTCCACCGCCTGACCACCTGGCTGGCGCCGATCCTCGTCTTCACCATGGAAGAGGTCTGGCTGGAGAAATATCCGGGCGAAGGCAGCTCTGTTCACCTGCAGGACATCCCGGAAACCCCGGCCGGCTGGCTGAACCCGGCGCTGGCCGAAAAATGGGCCAAGATCCGCCAGGCCCGCCGGGTGGTGACAGCGGCGCTGGAGGTGCAGCGCACCGACAAGGTGATCGGCGCCTCGCTGGAGGCCGCGCCGGTGGTGCATGTGCGCGACAAGGAGGCGCTGGCGGCGCTGAAATCGGTCAACTTTGCCGATATCTGCATCACGTCGGATATCATGCTGACAAATGACCCGGCCCCGGCCGAAGCTTTCCGGATGCCGGAGGTGGATGGCGTCTCGGTGGTGTTTGAGAAGGCCGATGGCGATAAGTGCCAGCGCTGCTGGAAGATCCTGCCGGATGTGGGCCGCCACAGCCACGCGGGCGTCTGCGGCCGCTGCGACAGCGCGCTGAGCTGACCCACGGCTCACCCCCTAATTGAGTGCAGCGCCCGGCCCGATGGCCGGGCGCTGTCGTTTTTGCGATGTTATTACGCAACTCCCCGCACTTTTTCCGGGTGCTGCCTTGTGTCCCGCTGTTTTGGATTCCTCTAGATGTTGACCGGTTTTCCACAACTGGTTAAGAATTCGTTAATTCCATGAAGATTTTCAGCCATTCATTCAAGAACATGGCATGGGGCAGGGGGGGCAGTTTTCTATGCTGAAGCTGAAAGCGGACGCGCAACCGGCGGACGAGCTTGGCGCGCCGCGCAAGATGGCAGTCCGGATTGACGGGATCTCTGCGCCGAAGAACATGAAAATCGGGCTGGTGGCTGGCGGCGCGGGCCCGATGGCCAGCAGCCTCACAGGCCCGGTCAAGACGCCCGAACCCGCAGCCGCAAACGCTGCGGCGGCGGCGCAGATGCCTGCGCCCGCTACCCGGCAGGCGCCTGCCCGAACCCGAAAAGCTTTGAAGGCGGCAAAAGCCATCAAGGCGGCCTTTGCCGCCCGGACCGCCCGCGCGGCACAGCGGCCCCTTGCAGTTTCTGAAACCGGAAGCGCCCTGCCGCAACTGAGCCTGGCCGCTGCCGGGCTGGCGGTGGCCTCTGCCATGCTGCTGTATTTCCAGTTCGGCGGCGGCACCACGCCTGCGGACACTGATCAGGCCGGTTTGGCGCCGGCGGCGGTTCTTCCCGCCGGGGCGGCTTCGGCTGCAGGCCTGGCCGAGGGCGCGGGCAGCGGCGAGGACGCATTGGTTGCCCGCATCACTGCCGGCACGCTGGCCGCGCTGCGCAGCAAGCAGGCAGAGCCCGGCCCTGCGGCGCCGGCCGCCGCCCCCGCGGCACCGGCCAAAGGCACCGCGCTGTTCAAAATGGTGATGACCGCCGCCGCCCAGGGACAGTCGGAGGCCTACATCGACCAGTTGGTGAACGGCGCCTATGCGCGCCGGGAAATCACCGTGCCCGCCAGCCTGATTGACGCCAGCGGGCGGGTCGACACCGCCACGCTGCTGGCGCTGTTCGTCGGCAAATGACCTTCGCTCCGGCGGCTGCGCCGGAGCTGCCCCCGGGATGCCCGCACAGGCTTTGGTGCTGTTAGACCGGCGGCTTTCATAACAAAAACAACACAGACCCGCGCCGCAGGCCGAAAACGGCCGCGGTGCACAAGACTTCCGGGGGGACCATGAAGAGCTTTTTCGCTGCCGCAGCCATGGGGCTGTTTGCGCTTGCCGCCAATTCCGCAACCGCAGAGACCTGCGGCGGGGTGTACACCGTGCAGTCCGGCGACAGCCTGTCGGTGATTGCCGACAAGATGTACAAGGACGCGGGCAAGTGGAGCGCCATCCACAACCGCAACATCGACCAGATCGGCCCCAAGCCGAACGCGATCCGGGCCGGCATGAAACTGTCGCTGGCCTGCCTTGAAGGGCTGCCGCTGGGGCTGCCGGGCGGCAAGGAAATCGCCGCCGCCGTTCCCGCCGCTGCGGTGCCGGTCAAGGTGGCGCCGGGCAATGCCGCGGTGCGCAAGAAAATCAACCTGCTGACCGGCGACGACTATGCCCCCTTCACCTCCAAGGCTTCGCACAATGGCGGGCTGATCACCGAGGTGGTGAACGCCGCCATGGCCAAGGCGGCGCCGGCCGAAGGTTACGCGATCCACTGGGTGAACGACTGGTCCTCGCATTTCGACCCGCTGCTGTCCAACGCGCTCCTGGACCTGGGCTTCCCCTGGTACAAGCCCGACTGCGAAACCATGCCGGACAGCTACCGCTGCCAGAACTTCCACTTCTCGGAACCGATGTTCGAAACCCTGATGCTGCTGTTTGCCGACAGCAGCCGGCCCTTCGCCTTTGAGCAGGACAGCGACATCGAAGGCAAAACCCTGTGCCGTCCCGCGGGCTATCTGACCTTTGATCTGGATGAGCGCGGCCGCAACTGGATTGCAGAGAAGAAGATCACCCTGAAGCAGCCGCACAAGGTGAAGGACTGTTTCGACATGGTGGCCGCGGGCGAGGCCGATGCGGTGGCAATCAACGAATTCACCGGCCGCAGCGTGATGAAGGAGCACGGGCTGGAGGGCCGCTTCACCATTCTGCCGCAGCCCTTGTCGGTGCTGGGCATCTATGTGGTGGTTCACAAGACCCATCCGCGCGCGGATCAGATGCTGTCGATGGTCAACACCGGCCTGCGCAGCATCCAGGAGGACGGCAGCTATCAGGCGATCGTCGAGGACCACATGGCCCGGATCTGGGCCGGTTTCTGAGGAGGAGGGCATCATGAAAAGGCTGTTCTCCCGCCTTCTTCAGCTGGCCGCAGTGTTCAGCTTGGCGCCGGCCGCCGCCTGGGCGATCTGCGATGTCGATTATGTGGCGCAGCCCGGCGACACGCTGTTCTCCATAGCCGAGACCCACTATGGCGACCGCGAGCGCTGGACGCTGGTCTATTACCGCAACCAGAAACTGCTGGCGGGCGCGACCGTGCTGCCGGGCCGCAAGCTGTTCATCCCCTGCATCACCGGCGCCACCGCGCCTGATGCCACACCGCTGCGCCAGGAAAAGGCAGAGCTGACGCTGCTGACCGGCGGCGGCTATGCGCCGTTCACCGGCCGCGGCCTGCCGGGGCAGGGGATGGTGACCGAACTGGTCAACGCCGCGCTGGAGCTGGCGCCCGCGCCGGTCAGCTATTCGGTCAGCTGGGAGGATGACTGGTCCAAGCATCTGTTCCCGATGCTGGACCAGAAGGAATTCGATATGGGCTTCCCCTGGCTCAAGCCCGACTGTGCGGCTGAGCCGGACAATGAGCGCTGCGCCAGCTTCCATTTCTCGGACCCGGTGATGACCTTGCCGATCATGCTGTTTGCCCGCGCCGACAGCGGCTTTGACTACCGCGAGGACGCCGACGTCGAAGGCAAGACCCTGTGCCGTCCGGCCGGCTATTTCACCCATGACTTGAACCGTCCCGGGCGCCGCTGGCTGGACGGCGGCAAAATCACTCTGGTGCAGCCGAAGACCCCCGCCGATTGCTTCCGCATGGTGGCAGAGGGCAAGGTGGATGCGGCTGCGGTCAACCTGTTCCTGGGCGCCAGCACCATCGTCGGGGAAGGGCTGCGCGACACCGTCGTGCCCCTGGAAAAGCCGCTGTCGGAAGAAGGTCTGCACGTCGTGATTTCCAAGCGCCACTGGCGCGGCACCACCCATCTTTACCGGATCAATGCGGGCCTGCAGAAGCTGCGCGGCAGCGGCCGGTTCGAAGAGATCATGTCGCGCCACCTGGAGCTGTTCTGGGCGCAGCTCCAATAAAGGGCGGCGGCGTCAGGCGGACAGGGTTTTGGCCGCCTTGTAGCCGTTGCAGGCCGCGGCGCATTCGGCCTCGCTGCCCGGATCCTGGTGTTCGGCGCGCTGCAGCAGAAGGTGCTCCGCCAGGACCGGGTTTTCCTGCGGCAGGCCGGACGCCGGTCCGGTGCCCTGCCGGGCGGCGGCGGCCGGGCGGCTGCGGCGGTCATCGCGGCCGGGCGGGTCCTGCGGATGGCCGTGCGGTTCCTGCTCCCGCGGGCTGGTGTTTGCGGATTCGCTGCGGTCCGGGTCATCTGAGCGCACAACCGGACGGGCGGTCAGATGGCCGCGGTTCGGTTTGACAGGATCTACCCTTCCTGAAACTGGCAAAAACATAGAGCGGGTCCTTCGCGTTGGCTGTGAACCGGTCTTAAGCGAAGGTTAATGCAAAGCGCTTAACAGCAGGTTAACGCGGTTCCGCAGGGCGGAGCGGCCGGGCGGGCGGTCCGCAAACGGGCCTGCAAAATCGGCCTGAATACCGGCCTTAAGAGCCGGTGATAAGCCGGGCCTTGACATAGCTGGCTTCCGCCTGAAGCGCACTGACCGGTTTGGGGCCGGCCTGGCAGCCATTCATCAGGTCCTGGTAAAACGCCGCCATGCCGATGTCGTTCACCTGCTTCAGGTTCAGCGTATCGGTGCGCGCGGCGGCACGGGCCGGGCCGATATACTGCGGGGTCAGCGCTTCCGGGCGGGCGGCGCTCAGCGCCTGCTGCCGCTGCAGGCTGCGGCCGATGCCCCGGGTGGTGCCGTCGATCAGCGGCGCATCCACCGGCTGGCCGCCTGCCTCCGCGATCACGGGCTGTTTGCTGCGCGCAGCCTGCATCTGCTTCAGGCCGTGATAGAGACTGGCGGTGCCGGAAACTGCAGACAGCATTTGATTACCCTTCGCTTCGTTCTTGAGACTCACTTTATGATAATTTGATGTAATTGGGTGAGGAACTGTTAGCATTGGTTAACGCGGCCTTAACCGCGCTTGCGGCAACCGGGCACAGGCCGCCTTGCCAGCAGGGATATTCCGGGGGATGATGGCGCCTGTGGCAGCGCCGGGGAGGCAGGATGATTTCAGCCAGCCTTGAAACACCTGTCGGCGCGCTCAGCGTGACAGAACGGGACGGTGCCCTTGTGCGGCTGGCCTGGTCTGCGGCGGCAACGGGGCGGTCGGCCTTGCTGGACCGGGCAGTAGCGCAGCTGCGCGCCTATTTCGCCGGGGAGCTGACAGAATTCGATCTCCCGCTGCATGTGGACGGCTCTCAGTTCCAAAAGGCAGTTTGCGAGGCGATGCGGGCGATCCCTTTCGGCGAAACCCGCACCTACGGGGAAATTGCCAGGGATCTCGGCGCCCCTCCGCAGCCGGTGGGCAATGCCTGCGGCGGCAATCCGATCCCTGTGATCATCCCCTGCCACCGCGTGCTCAGCGCCACGGGGCTGGGCGGTTTTTCCGGGCAGGGCGGGGTGGAAACCAAGGTTGCCCTGCTGAAACACGAAGGCGCCGCAGGCCTGCTGATCTGACCCTGCAGGCCGGCCGCTGTGTCCCGCGGGGCTTCATTTGCGCTGAACGGGAACCGGTTGTCCGCCCCCTCAGGGCGCAGCGCCGCCGCGGGAGCAAACCGCGCCGCGGGGCGGCACGGCATGGGGTCAGGCAAACAGGGCCTTCACCTGGTCATAAAGCGGTGCAGTGCTGGTTCCGGAGGTTTCGGTAAAATCGCTGATCAGCGCCAGGATCACCGATTCCATATCAGCTTCGGACGGAGCCTCAGGGGCGGGTGCTGCGGCGGCTTCTGCGGCGCTGTCGGGGCTGTCTGCCGGGGCTGCGCCGCCGGTCTCTGCCGTGCCGGAGGTGCCGCCTGCCGGCGGCTGTGCGGCCTCGGCAGCGTCTGCCTGCTTGGCGCGCCAGCCCCAGGCCTTGGCATGGTCGGGCGGCCCCGGCTGTTTGCTGCCGGTCACAGCGTTCAAGGCGTTGCTCAGCCCGCTTGGGGCGAGGGCAGGGGCGGATACGGAATGCATGGCGGTCTCCTGTAATCGCTGCCGCGAGGGCAAAGTCCCGGTCAGTGTCCGCAGTTGCCCGTTAAATTCGGCTTACCGGCGCGGCCGCTTTCTAAGGCAAAACCCATTCAAACTTTCGCCGGTTTGCCAAAGCCCTAGGGTGCATAGGAAAAAGCGCTGCCGGCCAAGGGCAGCGCCTGCAGCCTGCCGCAGGATCAGGGATGCGAAGGCGCGCGGCGGCGTTCGGGAATGATCTGCTGGGCGATGCCGACAAACAGCAGGTAGACCGAGGTGACCACCAGCCCCCAATGGGCCCAGCTGGCCGGGTGGAAATCGACCCAGGCGGCCCAGCCGGCAAAGAACGTCCAGGCCAGCGCCATCGGCAGCGAGACCTTGCGCCAGCGGGCCGTGCGCACCGGATGGATGAATTTCAGCGGCAGGAACATGGCAATGGACAGCAGCGTCACCAGCACCAGGCTGGTCCAATGGCTGGGCTCCAGCGCAAAGATCACCAGCACCAGCATATTCCAGCAGCCGGGAAACCCGGAGAAGGAATTGTCCTTGGTCTTCATTCGTGTGTCGGCGAAATACATCGCGCTGCCGAAGGTGATCACGATGATCGCGAACCAGCCGGTCCAGCCTGCCATCAGCCCCGATTGGAACAGCGCAAAGGCGGGGATGAACACGTAGGTCAGATAGTCGATGATCAGGTCCAGCAGCACCCCGTCAAACTCAGGCGAATAGCGCTTGACGTGGTAATGCCGCGCCAGCGGGCCGTCGATCCCGTCCACCGCGAAGGCGACCACGAGCCAGACGAACATCAGGCTCCACTTGCCCTCCGCCGCCGCCAGCATCGACAGCATGGCGAAGACGGCGCCGGTTGCGGTGAGCAGGTGAACGGAGAGGGCGCGGATCTGTGGTGTCATGGGTCCCTGATGGCGAATTTGCCCCGGTCCCGCAACCGTTCAGTGCAGGTTTGGGCGGAATTCCGTGCCTGCGGCAAACTGGATGCGGGCCATGCGGCGGCCCAAGGGGGCGGGGACGGTGATATGAGGGGAGGTAAACGGCGCCCTTGAGGGCATATCCCCCATCCGTTCCCACGGCTGGCCGCCGGGCGGCGGGGCAGGGGCAGCAGGGGCGCCATCGGCATAAAGGGCGGCAGAACCGGGAATGGTCATAGCGGAATCCTTTCTGGATCGGTTTCCGCCATAAAGCCGCAGCGGCCTTAACAGCCGCTTGCCGCGTCCTGCAAAAATAGCACGCATTTTAGCTAATCCGGCGCAGGCCAGCCGATCCGGCACAGGCGGGCTCAGCCGCAGCAGCCGCGTCCTGTTTGCACCGGCGGGCAGGGCACGGTGCCGTAAGAACAGAACACACAGCAGTCGCCGGGACGGGGCCGCAGCAGGATGCGGCAGCCCGGGCATTCGTGGAACCATTGGCAGGCGTCCTGCGGCATCCTTACCGTGGCCTGATGGCCGCAGGACGGGCAGGTGAGCGTGCTGGTCAGGACGGGATCTTCAGGCTGTGAGCCGGGCATGGGCAGGCCTCCCTGCCTCCAGCAGAGGGCGGAAACCGCGCCGGGTCAAGTCACGCCTTGGGGTGGGCGCGCATGTAGACATCCATCAGATGGGTGGTGTCCACCGCCGTATAGGCCTGGGTGGTCGACAGCGACGCATGGCCCAGGAGCTCTTGAATGGCGCGCAGGTCGCCGCCTGCCTCCAGCAGGTGGGTGGCGAAGCTGTGGCGCAGCGCATGCGGGGTCGCGGTGGCGGGCAGCCCCAGCTGGGCGCGGGTCTTGGCCATCACCCCCTGGATCTGGCGCGGGTTCAGCGCGCCGCCGCGCACGCCGCGGAACAAGGGCGCCGCGCGTTCCTGCGGGTGCGGGCACAGCTCCAGATAGCGGTCGACCGCTGCGCGGGCGGCGGGCAGCACCGGCACCACGCGCTCCTTGCGGCCCTTGCCGAGAATGCGCAGCACCTGCGGCAGCGGCGCGTCTGCGCCCTTCAGCCCCAGAGCCTCCGAAATCCGCAGGCCGCAGCCATAGAGCAGCGTGACCACCGCCACGTCGCGGGCAGCCACCCAGTCCGTTTCCGATTGCAGCTCCACCGCCTCCAGCACCGCCTTGGCGGCTTCCGGCGCCAGCGGGCGCGGCAGCTTCTTCTGAAACTTGGGCGCGCGCGCCAGCAGCACTGCGGCGGGCTCAAACCCCTCGCGCTTGGCCAGCCAGCGGTAGAAGGTCTTGACCGCCGACAGCTTGCGCGCCAGCGATCTCGCGCCGGTGCCGGAGTTGCGCTCCGACGCCATCCACGCCCGCATGTCGGCGGTGGTGATCCGCGCCAGCGCGCCCAGACCCTGCGGGCCGCCAAAGTGCTGCGTCATGAAGGCCAGGAAGGCGGTCACATCCCCGCGGTAGGCCGCCAGCGTGTTGGCCGAGGCATCCTCCAGCCCGCCCAGCCGCTCCAGCCAGAGCTGCAGCGCATCGCGGCAGGCCGGGGAAATCAGCGTCACGACAGCCAGCAGCGCATCGAACGTTCGAAAACGCCGCTGAAAAAGCCCAGCAGATCAGCGCCTTGCATCGGCGAGAACTGATGCGGGTCTTCCGACCCCAGCACCAGCATCCCGGGCAGGCGGCCTTCGCCCAGATCCAGCATCAGGCAGGCCTCGGAGCGGATCCATTCGGCCTTCTGCCCATAGACCCGCGGGCTGCCGCCCTGGGTCTGGCGCAGGGTCACGATGCGCTGGCTGCCGGGCTGCCCGGCATAGCTTTCGGTGAAGCCGGGGCCCGCCAGTTTCAGGGCGCCGGACTTGCGCTCCACCGCCGCGCCGCCGGGCTGCGCGGTTTCCAGCACCAGCGCCAGGGCATCGACACGCAGGATCTCCGGCATGTCCTGT
This sequence comes from Leisingera daeponensis DSM 23529, assembly GCF_000473145.1. Classification (NCBI taxonomy): domain Bacteria; kingdom Pseudomonadati; phylum Pseudomonadota; class Alphaproteobacteria; order Rhodobacterales; family Roseobacteraceae; genus Leisingera; species Leisingera daeponensis. The sequence continues at coordinate 102,378 of NZ_KI421500.1, forward strand.
TCCAGGCAGGCGAGGAAGGCAGTGAAATCGCGCGGCTCCAGCAGCCGCAGCACGGCCCGGTGGATGAGGTTGGTGCCAGCCAGGTTGTCGTAAGCCGCGGCGATGACCGAGCGGTGGGTGTCCTCCAGCCGGTCGAGCCGCGCCGCCATCCGCTCCATAGCGATGCCGCGCAGGTCAACGACGTTGGAACCCATCGCGCGCTCATTTGCGGCGACAAGGGCGTTCATCAGGTGCTGATCCTCCAGCACCGCATCGGGTTTGGCGAGGATCGCCTCGCGCAGCTGGTCTTCCAGGCTGACTGAAGGGTTTGTACTGCTCATGCGTGAAACTCTTGCGGCTCCGGACCTCTGACGGGTTTGGTGATGTGTATAACACGGGATTTGCGCAATGCTGCGGAAAAATTCCGGACCGGCAGAAATTGCCCTGCAGCAGTGCCCGGCCGAAGCAATTCACGCCCGAAAAAGAAAAAGGCGCCCGCAGCGGGGCGCCTGTGTTCGCGTCCTGACTTGCAGGAAGATCAGAGGATCTTGATCTCAGCCGCCTTGATGTCGGCCAGGAAGGCATCCAGGCCCTTGTCGGTCAGCGGGTGGTTCACCATCGCCTTGATCACGGCCGGCGGTGCGGTAATCACATCGGCGCCGATGCGGGCCGAATCCAGCACATGGTTCACAGAGCGGATCGAGGCCGCCAGGATCTGCGTGTCAAAGCCGTAGTTGTCATAGATGATGCGGATGTCCTCGATCAGCTCCATGCCGTCCAGGTTGATGTCATCCAGACGCCCGACGAAGGGGGAGATGAAGGTCGCGCCCGCCTTGGCTGCCAGCAGCGCCTGGTTGGCGGAGAAGCACAGGGTCACGTTCACCATGTGGCCGTCATCGGTCAGGGTTTTGCAGGCCTTGAGGCCGTCCCAGGTCAGCGGCACCTTGACGGCGATGTTCTCGGCGATCTCCACCAGCTTGCGGCCTTCGGCGATCATGGTTTCCGCATCGGTTGCGGTCACTTCCGCCGACACCGGACCGTCGACCAGGGCGCAGATCTCCTTGGTGACCTCGATGATGTCGCGGCCGGATTTCTTGATCAGCGACGGGTTGGTGGTGACACCGTCCACCATGCCCAGATCGTTCAGCTCTGCAATCGCGTCGATCTCGGCGGTATCTACGAAGAATTTCATGGGGCAGTCCTTTGGATGGGTTGGCCTCGGTCGCCCCAGCCTTTACCTCATGGGATTACGGGCGGCAACATGGGCAGCAGCATGAGCGGGCAGGAGTTCTTTCAGGCAGGCGAAAGGGTCGGGGTTCTGACCACGCAACCCCTTGACCGGTTGCTGGATTACCGCGCGCCGGAGGGCGGCTGTTTCCTTGGCGCCTATGTCGAGGTGCCGCTGGGGCCGCGCAAGGTGCTGGGTGTGGTCTGGGGGCCGGGTGCGGGGGATTTCGATTCGGCCAAGCTGCGCTCGGTGATCCGGGTTCTGGATGTCGCGCCGATGCGGACCGAGATGCGACAGTTCCTTGGAAAGGCCGCCGATTACACCCTGACGCCGATGCCCGCGATGCTGCGGCTGGCGACCCGCGCGCCGGGGCTTTCCGATCCGCCCTCGATGCGCAAGATCCTGCGCCGCGGCGACGGCGTGCCGGACCGGATGACCGAGGCCCGCACCCGCGTTCTGGAAGTGCTGGAGGAATTCGGCGGTCTCGCCTTCACGCCCAGGGAACTGGCGGATATGGCTGATGTGACGCCTTCGGTGGTGAAGGGGCTGGTGAAACAGGGCGCCCTGCGCGAGGAGGAAGCGCCCCGTGACACCCCTTATCCGCATCTGGACCCGGAACTGCCCTCCAAGCAATTGACCGAGGATCAGGCCAACGCGTCGGCTGCGCTTGCAGATGCCGTGCACAGCGGGCGCTACGGCACCACACTGCTCAAGGGCGTCACCGGCTCCGGCAAGACCGAGGTTTATCTGGAGGCCGTCGCCGCCGCCCTGCGCGCCGGGCGGCAGGCGCTGGTGCTGCTGCCGGAAATCGCGCTCACCGCCGAATTCCTGACCCGTGTGGAGGCGCGGTTCGGTGCCAAACCGGCTGAGTGGCACTCCGGCGCCACCCTGACCGAACGCCGCCGGGTCTGGAAGATGGTCGGGCAGGGCGCCGCCCAACTGGTGATCGGCGCGCGCTCAGCGCTGTTCCTGCCGTTCCGCGACCTGGGCCTGATCATCGTCGATGAGGAGCACGACACCTCCTACAAGCAGGAAGACGGGGTTCTGTACAACGCCCGCGACATGGCGGTGCTGCGCGCGGCGATGTGTTCGGCGCAGGTGGTGCTGGCGTCCGCCACGCCCTCGCTGGAGACCTGGGCCAATGCCGAGGCGGGCAAGTACAAGCGGCTGAACCTCACCTCCCGCTTCGGCGCTTCAGTGCTGCCCGACATGCGTGCGGTGGATATGCGGTCAGAGGATCTGCTGCCCTCCACCTGGATTTCGCCGACCCTCAAGCAGGCGATGAAGCTCAGAATGGAACGCGGCGAGCAGTCGCTCCTGTTCCTGAACCGCCGCGGCTTTGCCCCGGTCACCATCTGCCGCGCTTGCGGCGCGCAGGTGGCCTGCGACCACTGCGATGCCCGGATGGTCGAGCACCGCTTCATGAAGCGGCTGATGTGCCACCAGTGCGGCGAAACCAAACCGGTGCCGGAGGCCTGCCCCTCCTGTGAGGTGGAGGGCAAGATGGCCCCGGTCGGCCCCGGCATCGAGCGTCTGGCGGAGGAAGCCACCGCCCTGTTCCCGGAGGCTCGCATCGCGGTGCTCAGCTCCGACCTCTTCGGCTCCGCCCGCGCGCTGAAACAGAGGATCGAGGAAATTGCCGCAGGCGAGGCCGACATCATCCTCGGCACCCAGCTGGTCGCCAAGGGCCACAACTTCCCGCTTCTGACGCTGGTGGGGGTGATTGATGCCGACCTGGGCCTGCAGGGCTCCGACCTGCGCGCGGCAGAGCGGACCTTCCAGCTGATGCGCCAGGTGGCGGGCCGGGCAGGGCGCGCCGAACGCCCGGGCGAGGCCTTGATGCAGACCTTCCAGCCCGAACACCCGGTCATCCGCGCGATCCTGTCGGGGGATGAGGAAAACTTCTGGAAGGCGGAAGCCGCCGAACGGCAGGCCGCCGGCGTGCCGCCCTACGGGCGGATGGCGGGGATCATCCTGTCGGGTCCGGATCTGGCGGCGGTGTTTGACCTCGGCAATGCGATGGCGCGCAACGATGGTCCCCTGCGCCAGATCGGCGCCCAGCTGTTCGGCCCGGCCCCGGCCCCCATTGCCCGGGTGCGCGGCCGCCACCGGGTGCGGCTGCTGGTCAAGGCGGCCAAAGGCGTGCCGCTGCAGGACGCCATCGCCCGCTGGATCGCGCCGCTGCGGCTGAAGGGCGACTTGCGGCTGAGCGTCGACATCGACCCGCAGAGTTTCTTTTAGGCCTGCGGCAGAAGGGGGCTCTGCCCCGGCCCCTGCGGGCCTCCCCCGGGATATTTTCAGCCAGATGAAGTTTGGATCCTTCATTCATCTGGCTGAAAATATCCCGGAGCGCGAGGCAGAGCCTCGCCTGAAACACCGGCTCAGGCCGTTGCGGTTTCAGCTGCAGCGCCGGTCAGGATGCTGGTGGCCATCGCGCCGATCCACATGAAAAACAGCGCCGCCCAGGCGGTGCCTGCAAAGATCGAGCCGCCGGTGACGCCCGCGCCGATGGCGCAGCCGCCGGCCAGCATGCCGCCGAAGCCCATCAGCGCGGCGCCGGTCATCGCCTTGCGCATGGTGGCGGCGTCATCGAAGGCCTGCAGCTTCATCTCCCCGGCAAAAGCCGCAGCCAGCATCGCGCCGATGAACACGCCGGGCACCAGGCCGATGTCGAATTCCAGCACCGCGCCCCGGTCCAGGAAGAACATCAGCGTGTGGGCGGAGGGGCCGGTGAAGGTCGCGCTTTCGATCTGCACCGGGTCAAAGGCCACCTGGCTCAGCGCATAGGTCAGCACCCAGCCTAGCGCGACGGCGAACCCGACGCCGGAGGCAAAGACCAGCCGCGCCGCGCCGATGCGGTTGCGGCGGGCCAGCACCAGGGCCAGCGCTGCCGTGGCCAGCCCCAGGATCACCCCGCCCGCTTGCGGGATCCCCAGTGCCGCCAGCAGGTCCAGATTGCGCCCGCCCCCGGTGATCCACTGCCGGGCCAGCCAGTCCCGCGCGGGCGACAGCAGGCCGGACAGGCTCATCTGCGCCACCACCGCAAAGATCAGCCCCGACACCACCGAGCGCAGGTTGCCGGTGGCCGCCAGCACCAGAAGCCGCCCCGAGCAGCCGCGCGCCAGCACCATGCCGCAGCCGAACATCAGCCCGCCGAGGATGGCGCCGGACCAGCTTCCCGGCACCGCCATCATCCGGGCATCGGCGCTTTCCATCAGCCCCAGCAGCTGCGCTGCCTGAACCCAGACCACCGCAGTGGAAAAGGTCAGCAGCCAGACCGCCACCTTGTCCCCCAGCCGGCCGCCCGCGAACTCTACCGTGGCGGCCCGCAGGCAGAACCGCGACCGCTGCGCGGCGACGCCAAAGACAACGCCGGTCAAAAGGCCCAGCAGGGCCGCTGCCGGCGCCTCGCCGATACGTTCAACCAGGGGAACCAGATCCATCACACACCTCCAAATTCACATGTTTGCATATGTGGTCCCGCAGGCGGGCGCTTTGATGCAGATCAGGGAAGGGGCGGTATGCTTCTGCGCGCTGGCGCAAAGGTGGATGTGCGGCCGCTTGTTGCCTCTCGCCAAACCGGGCGCAGAGGCGTACATCCGGTGCATGTTCAAACCGATGCCCCTGCATGAGGCGCAAGGCCTCCCGTTCTGGCGCCGCCCCGTGACGCTTCTGTTCCTGATGGCGCTGGCGATGCCGATTGCCTTCAACGCCTGGAGCGCGCTGCTCAACAACTTCGTGATCGAGGCGGCGCAGTTCGACGGCGCCGACATCGGCCTGTTGCACACGGTGCGGGAGATCCCGGGCTTTCTGGCGGTGGGGGTGATCGCCGTCATCCTGTTCGTCCGCGAGCAGGTGCTGGGGATGATCTCATTGGTGCTTCTGGGGGTGGCGACAGCGGTTACCGCCTGGTTCCCGTCACTCGGCGGCCTGTTGATGGTGACGCTGCTGAGTTCGATCGGCTTTCATTATTACGAGACGGTGAACCAGTCGCTGCAGCTGCAATGGCTGCCCAAGGAGAAAGCGCCGCAGACGCTGGGCTGGCTGGTGGCGGCAGGCTCGGCGGCAACGCTGGTGGTCTATGGGCTGATCGTGCTGACCTGGGACCGGTTCGATCTGGCCTATAACACCGTGTTCCTGGCGGCGGGCGGGGCAACGGCGCTGATCGCGCTTTTTGCGCTTTTTGCCTATCCGCAGTTCGACGCGCCGCATCCGCAGACCAAGAAGCTGATCCTGCGCAAACGCTACTGGCTCTACTACGCGCTGCAGTTCATGGCCGGCGCGCGGCGGCAGATCTTTGTGGTGTTTGCCGGCTTCATGATGGTGGAGAAATTCGGGTTCGATGTGCATGAGCTGACCGGCCTGTACCTGATCAACCTGGTGATCAACATGACCGCCGCGCCGATGCTGGGCAAGGCGGTGGCCATGTTCGGCGAGCGGCGCACGCTGATTTTCGAATACGCGGGCCTGGCCGCCGTCTTTGCCGCATACGGCGGCATCTACTGGTTCGGCTGGGGCGTGGTGGTTGCCGCGGTTCTGTATGTGGTGGACCATGTGCTGTTTGCGCTGGCGCTGGCGCTCAAGACCTATTTCCAGAAGATCGCCGATCCGGGCGACATTGCCCCCACCGCTGCCGTCGCCTTTACCATCAACCACATTGCCGCGGTGTTCCTGCCGGTGCTGCTGGGGCTGCTGTGGGTCTATTCGCCGGGCATGGTGTTTACGCTGGCAGCGGGCATGGCGCTGGTGTCGCTGTCCCTGTCGCTGCTGATCCCGCGCCACCCGGAGCCGGGCAACGAGACCATTTTCAGCAAATACGCCCGCCCCGCGCCCGCCGAATGACCGGACAGCCCTGTGGCGTCCGCCGCGGCGCTGCCGGGCTTGCAGCCAGGCGGGGGCGCTTGACGCGGGGCGCGCGGCAGCCTAGGCGCTTGCCAACAGTTTCAGGAGAGACGCCATGACCACCTTCACCGCCCTCACCACGCTCCGCGGAAAGTCCCAGGCCGAAGCGCTGGGCGACGCGATGGAGCGGCTGAACCCCGAGCCCACCGGTATCGGCGTCTTTGAGGTGGAAGACGGCTCCGGCCTGTGGGAGGTCGGCGGTTATTTCACCGAAGCACCGGATGAGGCGGGCCTTGCCCTGCTGGCAGCGATGCATGAGGCCAAACCTTTTGTCGTCTCCGAAGTGCCGGAAACCGACTGGGTCGCCCACGTCCGCCGCGAGCTGGCGCCGGTCGAGGCAGGCCGCTTCTTCGTCTACGGCAGCCACGACGCGGACAAGCTGCCCGCAGGCCGCATTCCGCTGCTGATCGAGGCCGCCATGGCGTTCGGCACCGGCCACCACGGCACCACCCTTGGCTGCCTCAAGGCGCTGGATCATTTGCTGGACCAGGGCTTTCAGGGCGAAAAAGTGGCGGATATCGGCTGCGGCACTGCGGTTCTGGCGATGGCCGCCGCGCGGGTCTGGGACGGCACCATTCTGGCCAGCGACATCGACGAGGTGGCGGTGGACGTTGCCGAGGCCAACCTGAAGGCCAACGGCATGGAAGGCCAGGTCATCTGCCTCGAAGCGGCCGGCTTCGATCATCCGGACTTGCAGGCGCAGGCGCCTTACGATCTCATCTTCGCCAATATTCTGAAGGGGCCGCTGGTGGCCCTGGCCCCCGATCTGGCGGCGAATCTGCGCCCCGGCGGCTATGCGATTCTCTCCGGTATTCTGAACGAGCAGGCCGATGACGTGGTCGCCGTTTATGCGCAGAACGGCGTCGATCTCGAACGCCGGGACGAAATTGGTGAATGGACAACGCTACTTCTGCGCAAAGCGGGGTGATTGAGTTAAGTTTGCGGTGAATTTTAAGGGTTTGCCGCATTTTCGCCTCATTTCGAGCCAAGAATAAGCCATCCGCTGGTGGGGGCCAGTTCGGAGGCTCGTAATGGGCGAACATCGTGATCAGTTCCAGGCGCGTTTGAAGCAGATCAACCGCAAACATGAAGCCATGTCCGGGGGCTACTCGGCAAAGCTGCGGCCGGACGGGCTGCTGGTGATCAAGCCGCGCAGTGTGCAATCCCGGATTTCCGCCCGCACGCTGGTTTTGGTCGCTGCGGCGTTTCTGCTGTTCAAGGGCTTCCTGATGGCTGCGCTGGGCTTTGGCATCTATGATGAGCGGGTGCGGACGCTTGCCGGCGGCAGCGCTGTGGAGCGCGCCGGGGCCTTCATCATGCAGGCCGACCCGTTCTCCGTCTTTTTCGCCCAGAAGATCGGGCCCGTGCTGCGCTGACCGCCGGGTCAGCTGCGGGGCCGCAGAAAGGCCGCCGGCAGGGGGAGCCGGCGGCCTTTTTTCATGCCCGGACAGCGTGCCCGGGCGCGGGGCCGTCCAGACAACAAAAAACGCCGCGGACCGGTGCGGGTCCGCGGCGTTTCCCTATTCGCCCCGCCAATACGCCCCGAGGGAGGCGGCAGGGCTGAAGAAGGGGGTCAGAAAACGGATTTGCCAGCCGCGACAGTGTCGATGTCGCCGCGGCACAGGCCGATGTCGGCCAGTTCGCGGTCGGTCAGGCCAGACAGCACGTTGCGGGTTGCGCGGGCGTCATTCCAGGCGGCAACAGCGCCGGCAGCGCTGGAAATCAGGGCGCCGATGCGGCCGAACAGGCCGGTGGACCCATAGGTGGTGCGGGTGGTGTCAAAAGCGGCCATGTCCTTGTCCTCTGATCTGGTGTTGGCGAGTGTCGCTGTGGTGCGATGGCCGGCATCTAGTGGCGAACTTTCAGCGCGGCAAGAACCGAAATTGCATGTGTCATATGCAGTTTGTGCATAGCTGAAACCCTTATAAAAAAGGGCTTTCCGCGCGGCGGCGAAATCGGCCGGAAAATGTCGCTCCCGCCTCTGCAAGGGGTCGGTTTCAGACCTCCGCCGCGCCGCTTTGCGGCTGCGGGCCGCCGGAAAGCAATTGGACATGTTCGCGTTTTGTGCTAACGGTGAAGAAAATAAATTCCGAACAAGCGGGCAGGGGTCGGGCACATCATGCGGATTTTGGGAATTGATCCGGGGTTGCGGAACCTCGGATGGGGCGTGATCGAATCGCGCGGCACCCGGCTGAGCCATGTCGCCAATGGCGTCTGCACCTCCGACGGCGATGATCTGGGCGAGCGGCTCTTGTCGCTGCACAATCAGGTCACCGAGATCATCGAGGCTTTTGCCCCGGACCAGGCAGCGATCGAACAGACCTTCGTGAACAAGGACGGCGCCGGCACCTTGAAGCTGGGCCAGGCACGCGGCGTGGCGCTGCTGACGCTGGCCAAGGCGGGCCTGCCGGTGGGCGAATACGCCCCCAACCGGGTCAAGAAGACAGTGGTGGGCGTGGGGCACGCCGAGAAGGAACAGGTCATGCATATGGTCAAGCTGCAGCTGCCGGGCTGCCTGCCGAAAAACACCGATGCCGCGGATGCGCTGGCGATTGCCATTTGCCACGCCTATTACAGGGGCACGCAGCAGCGGCAGCTGAAGGAGAAGCGCGCATGACCGGCAGGCTGGCATGATTGGAAAACTGACGGGCCGCCTCGACTACCGGGCGCAGGATCATGTGCTGATCGACGTGCGCGGCGTCGGCTATATCGTCTATTGCTCCGACCGCACCATGGCGGCGCTGCCGGGCACGGGGGAGCCGGTCGCGCTCTATACCGATCTGGTGGTGCGCGAGGACCTGATGCAGCTTTACGGCTTCCCCTCGCTGGTGGAGAAGGAATGGCACCGGCTGCTGACCTCGGTGCAGGGGGTAGGTGCCAAGGTGTCGCTGGCCATTCTCGGCGCGCTGGGGCCGGACGGGGTCAGCCGGGCGATTGCTTTGGGCGACTGGGCCACGGTAAAGGCAGCCAAGGGTGTCGGCCCCAAGACCGCGCAGCGGATCGTGCTCGACCTGAAGGACAAGGCGCCCGGCGTGATGGCAATGGGCGGCACGGTTGTTGATGCAATGGACGGACCCGGGCTGGAGCTGGTCGAGGCGGCTGATCCGGCGCCCGCCGCCAGACCGGCCCGCAAGGCGCCGCCGAAAAAGCCGAGCGGCGCGGCGGCCGCCTCCGCCGGGGCGCTGTCGGCTTTGGGAAATCTTGGTTATGGTCCCTCGGATGCCGCCGCTGCGGTGGCGGAAGCCGCGGCCACCTGGCCGGACGCGGACGAACCGGAACTGATCCGCGCCGCGCTGCGCCTGCTGGCGCCGAAGGGATAAGAGAATGCGTGCAAGGAAATGCGAGACTGCGGCTAGGGCAGCGCCCGTCCCCGCCTGCCGGCCGGGCGGTCCACCGGATATGAAGCTGGAGGCGGAGTGACGCTGATGATTGACGCCGACCCCGCCCTGCGCCCCGAGCCTTTGCCTGAAGACAGTGCTGCGGAGAACGACCGCGCCCTGCGCCCGCAGGGGCTTGGCGAGTTCATCGGCCAGGCCGAGGCCCGCGCCAACCTGCGCGTTTTCATCGAGTCCGCCCGCCGCCGCGGCGAGGCGATGGACCACACGCTGTTCCACGGCCCCCCCGGCCTCGGCAAGACCACGCTGGCGCAGATCGTCGCGCGCGAGCTGGGAGTGAACTTCCGCATGACCTCCGGCCCGGTGCTGGCCAAGGCGGGGGATCTGGCGGCGATCCTCACCAACCTCGAATCCCGCGACGTGCTGTTCATCGACGAGATCCACCGGCTGAACCCGGCGGTGGAGGAGGTGCTGTACCCGGCGATGGAGGATTTCGAACTGGACCTGGTGATCGGCGAAGGGCCGGCGGCGCGCACCGTGCGTATCGAGCTGCAGCCCTTTACGCTGGTCGGTGCCACCACCCGCATGGGCCTGCTCACGACACCGCTGCGCGACCGCTTCGGCATCCCGACCCGGCTGCAGTTCTACACTATCGATGAGCTGTTTGAGATCGTCAGCCGCAACGCCCGCAAGCTGGGCGCGCCCGCCGATGACGCCGGCGCCCGCGAGATCGCGCGGCGCGCGCGCGGCACCCCCAGGATCGCCGGGCGGCTCCTGCGCCGCGTGGTGGACTTTGCGGTGGTCGAGGGCGATGGAACCATCACCCGGGAGCTGGCCGACGGCGCATTGACGCGGCTGGGCGTGGACCAGCTTGGGCTTGATGGGGCTGACCGGCGCTATCTGAAACTGATCGCCGAAAACTACGGCGGCGGTCCGGTGGGGATCGAGACGATCTCGGCCGCCCTCAGCGAAAGCCGCGATGCGCTGGAGGAGGTGATTGAACCCTATCTCTTGCAGCAGGGCCTGATCCAGCGCACGCCGCGCGGGCGGATGCTGGCGCAGAAGGCCTGGACGCACCTTGGTATGCCTCCGCCGCGCAGCCAGAACGACCTGTTCGGGTAAAAGCAGCGCGCACTACCAAAAGTTGTGGCAGTGTTTCTGTCCAAATGTTTCGCGCGCGAAACATTGCGGCAGGACGGCTGACCTATTTGCGAGGGGTCCTTTTCTCTTCCCGGGAAGCGCTCCCGCCCGCCGCCGGCGCATCGCAGATGCGCCTGCACCCGTTGGGCGTGGCGCCGCGCTTGCGCACGGCGCGGCTGCGCTCAATCCGGGCCCGCGCCGCGCCAGCGGCGCCCGGCCCAAGGCTGCTGCCGGCGGCCTGGCGCAGCCCGGCGGCTGGGCAGGCGCGGGAGCCGCCCCCTTGCCGCCCCCTTGCCGCCGCGCGGCGCAGGCGGCATAGACGGGGCAAGACGAAGGAGACGCCCATGACCGCCCAGCTGCGAGACCTGACGCCGGAGCAGATCGAAGCCCTGTTCACCCGCCGTGACGGCGCCTATGCCTTTGCCCGCTGGGCGCGGCCGGTGGCGCCGATCGTGTTCGGGGTGCAGGACGAGACCCTCAAGACCCTCAAGGGCGCGCTGGAGGCGGTGATGACGCTGGCGGGCCACCAGATGGCCGAGACCGACCCGGAGCTGGGCTCGAACCTGATGTTCTTCTTCTTCCGCGACTGGGACGAACTGCTGGAGGTGCCGGATCTGGACCGGCTGATCCCGGGCCTGCAGCCGCTGGTCGCCCGGCTGAAGGAGGCGGACGCCAGCCAGTACCGCGCCTTCCGGTTTGACGATCAGGGCGGCATCAAGGCGGGGTTCGTGTTCCTGCGGATGAAGGGCGCGATGGCGCAGCTTCCGGCCGAGACGCTGGCGCTCACGCAGGCAGTGCAGGTTGCGCTGATGTGGGGCGATGCGGCCTTTGCCGAGGCTTCGCCGCTGGCGGTGCTGCCGGAGACCGGCACCACCATCCTGCGCCCGGAAATCGCGGGTGTGATTGCTGCCGCCTATGACCGGATGATGCCGGTGGCGGCAGATGACAAATCCCACGCCCTGCGCCTGTTCGCGCGCCTGCAGGCGCCGGCGGAACCGCCGCGGCCCTGATGCGCGCTTTCGTGGGCCTGCCGCTGCCGGATGCAGCCCTGGACGCGCTGGAGCGGCTGCAGGAGCCGCTGACGGTGGGGCGGCATGTTCCGGCAGAGAACATGCACCTGACGCTGGCCTTCCTGGACGATCAGCCGGAGGCCGTGCTTGAAGCCCTGCATCAGCTGCTGGCAGAAATCAGCGCGCCGCCGGTACAGCTCGCCTTCCGCGGGCTGGACACCTTTGGCGGCAAGCTGCCGCGGGTGCTGGCGGCTCAGGTGCAGAAAACGCCGGAGCTGAGCCATCTGCGGGAGCGTGTCCGCAGTGCCTGCCGCAGTGCCGGTATCGAACTGCCCCGCGAACGCTTCCGGCCGCATGTCACGCTGGCGCGCTTCCCCCGGCATCTGGAGGCCGGGCAGGTGGAGAAAATTGCCCGTTACCTGTCCGCAGCAGCGGATTTCCGGCTGGAGTGCGAGGCGGAGACCTTTGCGCTGTACCAGTCCACCCTTGCACCGGAAGGGGCGCGGTATGACGTGCTGGCGGAGTATGAGCTGAGAGGCTGATTGGCTGCCAAGGGCCGCATTGTTCCGCGGGGCGGCTGCTGGTGTGCGAACTATAAACTGCTGTAGGTTTTCTGCCTGGTGCAATAGGTTCCCGCCGGACAACAGGAGCGCAGGCAATGAACCATCAATTCCCCGTCCGGGTCTATTACGAGGACACCGATATGGGCGGGATCGTCTATCACGCCAATTACCTGCGCTTCATCGAACGCGCCCGCAGCGACTGGGTGCGCGGCATCGGCGTCGATCAGAACGCCATGCGCGAGGCCGGGCTGATCTATGTGGTGCGCCGCATCGAGGCGGATTACCTGGCGCCTGCCAAATTCGACGAGGAGCTGCTGGTCACCACCTCGATGCAGGCTGTAACCCCCGCCCGGATGACCCTGATCCAGGACGTCACCCGCGACGGCCAGCCGCTGTTCCGCGCCCAGGTCACCATCGTCTGCATCACCACGGGCGGCAAACCGGCGCGGCTGCCGGCAGAGATTCGCGCATTGCGGTAACATTTGGCACACTGCCGCCTGTTTTGATGGTCTTTGCCATTGAACTGCGCTAGCGTCTTGCCAAATAAGGCCGGATAAACGGCTGGAAAAACCGTAGAGCAGGCGAATGGAAGCAGAAACTCTGGCGCTGGCGCAGGAGATTGATTTCTCCATGTGGGGCCTATTTGCGCGGGCCACCGTGACCGTGAAACTGGTGATGCTGATGCTGGTGGGGGCCTCGATCTGGTCCTGGGGCATCATCATTCAGAAAATGATCAATTACCGCAAGGCGCGGCAGGAGGCGGATGCCTTCGACCGGGCCTTTTGGTCCGGCAACCCGCTGGATTCGCTGTTTGATCAGATCGGCGCCGAGCCTCCCGGCCAGGCGGCGCGAATCTTTTCCGCAGGGATGACCGAATGGCGGCGCAGCCACCGCAGCGACGGCGGGTTGATCCCCGGCGCACAGGCGCGCATCGACCGGTCGATGGATGTGGCCATCGCCAAGGAGACCGAGGGGCTGCAGAGCGGCCTGTCGGTGCTGGCCACCGTCGGCTCCACCGCGCCCTTTGTCGGGCTGTTCGGCACCGTCTGGGGCATCATGACCGCCTTCATCGAGATTGCGGAGCAGCAGAACACCAACCTCGCCGTTGTGGCGCCGGGCATTGCCGAGGCGCTGATGGCGACCGGCCTGGGCCTGCTGGCCGCGATCCCGGCGGTGGTGTTCTACAACAAGCTGAGCGCGGACAGCGACCGCATCATCGGCGGCTATGAAGCCTTTGCCGATGAGTTCGCCACCATCCTCAGCCGCCAATTGGACTCCTGAGGCCATGGGCGCCGCAGTCCAGCAGCCGCAAGGGGGCGGCGACCGCCGCCGGGGCCGCCGCCGCCGCCGCGGCCAGCCGATGTCGGAAATCAACGTCACGCCGTTCGTCGACGTCATGCTGGTGCTGCTGATCATCTTCATGGTGGCTGCGCCCCTGATGACCGTCGGCGTGCCGGTGGAGCTGCCCAAGACCGCCGCAGGTGCCCTGCCGGGCGACGAGGAAGAGCCGCTGACCGTGACCATGACCGCCGAGGGCGGGGTGGAGATCCAGACCACCCCGGTGGCGCGCGATGAGCTGGTGCCCAAGCTGCGGGCGATTGCGGCGGAGCGGTCTTCGGACCGGGTATTCCTGCGCGCGGACGGCAAGATCGCCTATGCTGACGTGATGCAGGTGATGGGTGCGCTGAATGCCGGCGGCTTTTCCAATGTGGGGCTGGTCACCGACACCGGCGGCCCGGCCTTGGACGGGCGGCAGGCGCAGGGCACGGATCAGTAAGCGGGGACGCGGACGGTGCAGACCGGAACCAAGATCTCTCTTGCCGGACACGGTTTGCTGATGGGATGGGTCGTCTTTGGCGCCTGGTTCCCGTCCGAACCTTTGCCGTCCAATGTGCAGCAGGTGGCGCTGATCTCCGCGGAAGAGTTCGAGAAGCTGAGCCAGCAGCGCAAGGCGCCGCAGGTCGCGCCGGAGCCCGCACCGCTGAACGAGCCTGCCGAGGTGCAGCCCGCGCCGGAACCCGCACCGCAGCCGGACCCGGAACCCGAGATTTCCCGGCCCGAGCCGGTCGCGCCGGCGGAGCCCGACCCGCAGGTGGCAGAGCTGCCCGATGCGCAGCCCGAGCCGGAGGTGCCGGACACGCCGCCGCCGGCAGCGGAAGAGCCGGAGATCGCCGCGCTGGTGCCGCGGGTGAGGCCGGAGGCCGCGCCGCGCCCGGTGGACCGGGTGGCGCCGGAGCCCGTTGCTCCGCCGGAGCCGGACACGCGCATCGACGACATCGTGCAGCCCGAGGTGGCGCCGGACGAGGGCGCCAAGACCGAGCAGGAGGTTCAGGAGGCCACCGCGCGCGAGGCCGCCAGCGACCGGATCGTCACCGAGGAGAACGAGGGCGAGGACATTGCGGCCTCCGCCGCGCCGGCCGTTTCCAAGCGCCCCGTGACCCGGCCGTCACGGCCGAAGCCGCAGCCGCAGCCGGAACCGGACACGCAGGTTACCGAAGCGGCCCAGCCGGCAAAGCCGGAGGAGCCGGAGGAGCCGGAGCCGTCCGGCACATCCTCGGCCGTGGCGGACGCCCTGGCCGAAGCGCTGGCGGGCGGCGCCGATGTGGAAGATCCGGAACCGTCCGGCCCGCCGCTGACCTTGGGGGAAAAGGATGCCCTGCGGGTGGCGGTTTCGCAGTGCTGGAACGTGGGCTCTCTGTCCACCGACGCGCTGAAGACAACCGTGGTTGTTGCGGTGTCGCTGGCGCAGGATGGCAGGCCGGACTCCGGGTCGATCCGGATGCTGTCCAGCACCGGCGGCGCGTCTTCGGCGGCGCAACAGGCCTTTGACGCGGCGCGGCGGGCGATTATCCGCTGCGGAGCCGGAGGATTTCAGCTTCCGGCTGAAAAATACGCGCAATGGCGTGATATTGAAATGACATTCAATCCGGAAAGGATGCGGATCAAATGAGGAATATTCTGGCAGCACTCCTGATCGGCGCTTCGGCACTGGCCGGAGCAGGCGCAGCCGCGGCGCAGACCGGGCCGCTCCGCATCGAAATCGACCAGGGTGTGATCGAGCCGCTGCCCTACGCGGTGCCGGATTTCGTGCCGGAAACCCCTGCGGCAGCGGAATACGCCGCCGAAATCGCGCGGGTGATCGCCTCCGACCTCAGCGGCACCGGCCTGTTCCGGGAGGTGCCTGCCAGCGCCCATATCTCCAAGGTGACGGCGTTCGACGGCCCGGTGAAATTTGCCGACTGGAAGGCGGTGAACGCCCAGGCGCTGATCACCGGCGCGGTCAGCGTCACCGGCAACGGGCTGACGGTGCGGTTCCGCGGCTATGACGTGTTTGCGGAAAAAGAGCTGGAAACCGCGCTGCAGTTCACCGGCACCACCGACGGCTGGCGGCGGATGGCGCATAAGGTGGCCGATGCCATCTACAGCGAAATCACCGGCGAGAGCGGCTATTTCGACAGCCGCGTGGTCTATGTCTCCGAAAGCGGCCCCAAGAACGACCGCCGCAAGCGGCTGGCGGTGATGGATTACGATGGTGCCAATGTGCAGTACCTGACCAACAGCGCCTCCATCGTGCTGGCGCCGCGGTTCTCGCCCGCCGGCGACCGGGTGCTTTATACCAGCTATGAAAGCGGCTTCCCGCAGATCCATGTGCTGGACGTGGGCCAGGTGCAACGCAAGGTGCTGTCCAGCGGCGACGGCACCATGAGCTTTGCGCCGCGGTTTGCGCCGGACGGGCGCACTATCGTCTATTCTCAGACCCAAGGCGGCAACACGGACCTGTTTGCGATGGATATCGAGACCGGCGCCAAGACCCGGCTGACCTCGGCCCCCTCGATCGAGACGGCGCCGTCGTTCTCGCCCGATGGCAGCCAGATCGTGTTCGAAAGCGACCGCTCCGGCAGCCAGCAGCTCTATGTGATGCCCGCAGGCGGCGGCGAGGCGCGGCGGATCAGCTTCGGCGAGGGCCGCTATGGCACGCCCGTCTGGTCGCCGCGCGGCGACATGGTGGCCTTCACCAAGCAGAACAAGGGCCGGTTCCACATCGGCGTGATGCGCACCGACGGCAGCGAGGAGCGGCTGCTGACTGCCTCCTTCCTGGATGAAGGGCCGACCTGGGCGCCCAATGGCCGGGTGATCATGTTCACCCGTGAAAGCCAGGGCAGCTCCGGGCGGGCGCTTCTTTACTCGGTGGATATCACCGGGCGCAACCTGAAGCCGGTCAAGACGCCGGACGGGGCGTCGGACCCGTCGTGGTCGCCGCTGCAAAAGTGAATGCTGCGGAAACAGGGCCAACAAGGCGGGGATACCCGCATGGAACCAGACCCGGGCTTGTGATAATGTCGGGGCAAGAAACGCAAAGGAATAGGCAGACATCATGAGCGGCTTGAAATTGGCAATCGCGGCAGTGGCCGTGCTGGGGCTTGCAGCCTGCAGCAACAAACCCTGGAATGACGACTTGAACGGTGCCGGAGGGGCAGGCGGCGCGGGTGCGGGCGCCGGTGCCGGCGCCGGGGCACTGGATCCGGCCAGCCCGGCCTATTTCCAGCAGACCGTGGGCGACCGGGTTCTGTTTGCCATCGATCAGCACACGCTGTCGCCCGCCGCCCAGGCGACCCTGCAGGGGCAGGCGCGCTGGCTGGCGCAAAACGGCGATTACGCGGTTACCATCGAGGGCCACGCGGACGAGCAGGGCACCCGCGAATACAACCTCGGCCTGGGTGCCAAACGCGCCAACGCCGCCCGCGAGTACCTGATCTCCCAGGGCATTTCCGGCAGCCGCATCAAGGTGGTGAGCTATGGCAAGGAGCGCCCGCTGGAGATCTGCTCGGACGAGACCTGCTATTCCAAGAACCGCCGCGCTGTCACCGTGCTGGCGGGCGGACTGACGGGGTAACGGCATGAAACTTCTGCGCACCGCGCTGCTGGCCTCCGTGATGCTGCTGCCGCTGCCGCTGGCGGCGCAGGACCAGCAGACCCTGGCGGACATCCGCCAGGAGCTGACCGTCTTGCATGTGGAGGTGCAGCGGCTGAGGCGCGAGCTGTCCACCACCGGATCCCCGTCCGCGGATGTCTCCGGCAACACGGTCCTGGACCGGGTCGCCGCGATTGAAAGCGAATTGCAACGGCTGACCCAGAAGACCGAGGAGCTGGGCCACCGGATCGACCGGATTGTTGCCGATGGCACCAACCGGATCGGCGACCTGGAGTTCCGCCTGGTCGAGCTGGAAGGCGGCGACGTCGGCGCCTTGGGCGAAACCACGACGCTGGGCGGCGGCGAACTGCCGGCGGCGGTGGCGGTTGCCCCGCAAGCCGCGGACGGCGGCACCGCGGGCGGCGAGCTGGCGATTGGCGAACAGGCCGATTTCGACGCCGCCGAGGCGCTGCTGGCCGAAGGCCAGTACCAGGAAGCGGCAGAAAAGCTTGCGGCGTTCAATCAGGCCTATCCGGGCAGCCCGCTGGCGGCAGCGGCTGAGTTCAGCCGCGGCAAGGCGCTGGACGGGCTGGGCGACACCCGCGAAGCGGCCCGGGCCTATCTGGCGGCCTTTTCGGGCAATTCCGCCGGCCCGGTGGCGCCCAAGGCGCTGTTTGAGCTGGGCGCGGCTTTGGGCCGTCTGGGGCAGGCCGATCAGGCCTGCGTGACGCTGTCCGAAGTCGGCGTGCGGTTTCCGGGCACCGGCGCGGAAGAAGAGGCCAGGGCCGAGATGGCCAAGCTGGGCTGCTCTTGACCGAGGCCGGGCGGGATATCCCGGCTCTGGTGCGCAGTCAGTTCCGTTCTGCTCTGCCCGCCAAGCTGGGAATTGCCCTGTCCGGCGGCGGTGATTCGATGGCCCTGATGCATCTGCTGCACGATTGCTTCGGCAGCGGCGAGGTGCAGCTTTTTGCGGCAACCGTCGACCACGGGCTGCGCCCCGGTTCGGCGGACGAGGCGGCCGCGGCCGGCGCCGCAGCGGCCCGGCTTGGCATCCCCCATGAGGTGCTGCACTGGGCGGACAGGCCGCAGGACGGCAACCTGCAGGCGCAGGCGCGGGCGGCGCGGTATGAGCTGCTGTGCGGCTGGGCGCGGCAGCACGGCATCCCGGTGCTGGCGCTTGGCCACACGGCGGACGATCAGGCCGAAACGGTGCTGATGCGCATGGCCCGGGCCTCTGGCGTGACGGGGCTGTCGGGCATGGCGGCGCGGCGCACCCACAAGGGGGTGACGCTGCTGCGGCCGCTGCTGGACGTGACCCGCAGCGAGCTGCGCCGCTATCTGGAAGCGCGCGGCGTGGACTGGGCCGAGGATCCAAGCAATGAAGATACCCGTTTTGAGCGGGTGCGTGTTCGCAAGGCGCTGGAGCATCTGGCGCCGCTGGGGCTGACGCCGGAAGTGCTGGCCAGCGTTGCCCGGAACATGTCCAAGGCGCGTGAGGCGCTTGACTGGTATGTCTTTCTGGCCGCCCGCGATCTGGCCCATGTGCAGGCGGGCGCAGTCGTCCTGTGCCAGCGCAAATTCCGCACCTTGCCCGTCGAAATCAGCCACCGGCTGCTGGTGCGGGCGGTGCAGTGGGTGTCCGGCGCCGCCTATCCGCCGCGCCGGGTGCCGATGGAGAAAGCGGTCCAGGCGGCGCGGAACGGCAGCTCCGCCACGCTGGCAGGCTGCCATCTGGTCAGCACCGCCAAGCAGGTCTGGGTCTGCCGCGAGTATAATGCCGTGAACGGGGTAACTGCGCTGCCGGGGCAGCTTTGGGACGGCAGGTGGAAGATTTTCGGCGGCGACGCAAAGGGATGCGAAGTGCGGGCGCTGGGGCGGCAGGGGCTGGCGCAATGCCCTGACTGGCGCGCCACAGGCGTGCCGGGTCCCGTGCTGGAAGGCACCCCCGCGGTCTGGCGCGGCGCCCGGCTGGCCGCTGCGCCTGCGGCCGGATTGGCCAATGGCTGGTCGGCGGAAACGGCAGGAAGCGAAGAAGAGTTCTTTGCATCCCTTTTATCTCATTGAACCTGCCCGAATGATCCTTATTTTAAGCACAACGCAGGCGGCCTGTGAGGTGCGCCTATCTGATAGGGAGAACTTTCCTTGGGCAACGCTCGCAATATCGCCTTTTGGGTTGTTCTGTTTCTGCTGATTCTGGCGCTGTTCAATTTGTTCAGCGGTTCCGGCAGCACGATGCAGAGCCGTGAACGCACTTTTTCTGACTTCGTAAGCTCGGTTGAAACCGGCACGGTCAGCACCGTCACCTTGGACGGGGAGCAGGTGCGCTACACCACCACCGACGGGCAGAACTATGTCACCATCAAGCCGGGCGATGCCGAGGTCACCTCTCTGCTGATCGCAAACGACATTCCGGTGCGCGCTGAAAAGCAGCAGCAGTCCGGTTTCCAGTCGTTCCTGATCACGCTCTTGCCGTTCCTGCTGCTGATCGGGGTGTGGATCTATTTCATGAACCGGATGCAGGGCGGCGGCAAAGGCGGCGCCATGGGCTTTGGCAAGTCCAAGGCCAAGATGCTGACCGAAAAGCATGGCCGCGTCACCTTTGACGATGTGGCCGGCATCGACGAGGCCAAGGAAGAGCTGGAAGAGATCGTCGAGTTCCTGCGCAACCCGCAAAAGTTCTCGCGCCTCGGCGGCAAGATCCCCAAGGGGGCGCTGCTGGTCGGCCCTCCGGGCACCGGTAAGACGCTGCTGGCGCGCGCTATCGCGGGCGAGGCCGGCGTTCCGTTCTTCACCATCTCCGGCTCTGACTTTGTGGAAATGTTTGTGGGTGTCGGTGCAAGCCGCGTGCGCGACATGTTCGAGCAGGCCAAGAAGAACGCGCCTTGTATTGTGTTCATCGACGAGATCGACGCGGTGGGCCGCCACCGCGGCGCCGGTTACGGCGGCGGCAATGACGAGCGTGAGCAGACCCTGAACCAGCTGCTGGTGGAAATGGACGGCTTTGAGGCCAATGAGGGTGTGATCATCCTGGCCGCCACCAACCGCAAGGACGTGCTGGACCCGGCGCTGCTGCGCCCCGGCCGCTTTGACCGCCAGGTGACCGTCGGCAACCCCGACATCAAGGGCCGCGAGAAGATCCTGGGCGTGCATGCCCGCAAGACCCCGCTGGGGCCGGACGTGGACCTGCGCATCATCGCCCGCGGCACCCCCGGCTTCTCCGGCGCCGATCTGGCCAACCTGGTCAATGAGGCCGCGCTGATGGCTGCGCGTGTCGGCCGCCGCTTTGTCACCATGGAGGATTTCGAATCCGCCAAGGACAAGGTGATGATGGGCGCCGAGCGCCGCTCGATGGTGCTGACCCAGGACCAGAAGGAAAAGACCGCCTACCACGAAGCGGGCCACGCCGTTGTCGGCATGGTGCTGCCGGAATGCGATCCGGTCTATAAGGCGACGATCATCCCGCGCGGCGGCGCATTGGGCATGGTGGTCAGCCTGCCGGAAATGGACCGGCTGAACTGGCACAAGGACGAGTGCGGGCAGAAGCTGGCGATGACCATGGCGGGCAAGGCGGCCGAGGTCATCAAATACGGCGAAGGCCATGTGTCCAACGGCCCGGCCGGCGACATTCAGCAGGCCAGCCAGCTCGCGCGTGCCATGGTGATGCGCTGGGGCATGTCCGACAAGGTCGGCAACATCGACTATGCCGAAGCGCATGAGGGCTATTCCGGGAACACCGCCGGCTTCTCGGTCTCGGCTCACACCAAGGAGCTGATCGAGGAAGAGGTGAAGACCTTTATCCAGGAGGGTTATGAGCGCGCGTTCCAGATCCTCACGGAGCATAGGGAGGAGTGGGAACGCCTGGCACAGGGCCTGCTGGAATACGAAACGCTGACCGGCGACGAAATCAAGCGGGTCATGAACGGCGAGCCGCCGCAGGCGGGCGACGATGAGGATGGCGGCGAGGACGAAGGCACCGCTTCCGTCACCGCGATCCCGAAGGCCAAGCCCAAGAAAACCCCGCCGGAAGGCGGCATGGAGCCTGAGCCAACAGCGTAAGCGCCAAGCCAGAAAGCGAAACGCGTCCCGGAACCCTGCTGCGGTCTCCGGGACGTTTGCTTTTTTGGGGGGGGCGGGGCCGCGGCGGGAAGACAGCCTGCCAGGCCGTTCCCGGGTGGCAGCTGGGGAAATTGCCTGTAAGCTCCGCTCCCAGAGCAGTATTCATGGGAGGAGAGCCGGAATGCCGGTATTGCGCGACAGCGGCTTCAGCGGTGAAATCACGTGGCTGGGCAGCGTCCCGGCAGGAGCAGGCCTGCAGGCGGTTGCGTCGGAGGCGCTGGCGCTGGGCTTCGGGGGCATCCCGGGGGAGCGCCATGAGGGCGAAAACCGCGCCTCCTGCGTGCGGGTGCGCAACGTCCACCCGGAAGGCACCGAAATCCGCAACGTGCGCCAGCTGACCCTCCTGTCGGAAGAGGAGCTGGCGCTGATCGCGGCGGACATGGGGATGGCGCGGCTCGACCCGGCGCATCTGGGGGCCACCGTTGTGCTGCGCGGCATCCCGGATTTCACCTTTGTGCCACCGTCCTCGCGCCTGCAGGGGCCGGACGGGGTGACCCTGACCGTGGATATGGAAAACCGCCCCTGCGTGCTGCCGGGCCGGGAGATCGAGAAGGACCACGCGGGCTTTGGCGCCCGGTTCAAGCCGGCGGCACAGAACCGCCGGGGAATCACCGCCTGGGTGGAGCGGCCTGGCACACTGACCCTGGGCGCCAAACTGACCCTCTTCGTGCCGGATCAGCGCGCCTGGGCGCCGTGACGCCCCTCTTTCAGAACGATCGGGTTTCCTTTAGGGAACCGGGAACGGAGCAGGGAGAGAGCTCACGCCGCTTCAAGGCGGGATAATGTCGGAAATCACGCGCGCGTTTTGCCGCATATTGGCTAAGTCTATCGCGAAACCGGCATCCTTGTGCCGGCGATCGTATGCAAACTCAGCAGGAACCTTGCCATGAGCTACAAGAGTGACATTGAGATCGCGCGGGACGCGCAGAAGAAGCCGATCCAGGAGATTGGGGCGAAGATCGGGATTTCCAATGACGATCTGCTGCCCTACGGCCATGACAAGGCGAAGGTGAGCCAGCGGTTCATCAACTCTGTGCAGGACCGCGAAGACGGCAAGCTGATCCTGGTGACCGCGATCAACCCGACGCCGGCGGGCGAAGGCAAGACCACCACCACCGTGGGCCTGGGCGACGGGCTGAACCGGATCGGCAAGAACGCGATGATCTGCATCCGCGAAGCGTCGCTGGGGCCGAACTTCGGCATGAAGGGCGGCGCTGCGGGCGGCGGCTATGCCCAGGTGGTGCCGATGGAGGAGATGAACCTCCACTTCACCGGCGACTTCCACGCGATCACCTCGGCGCATTCGCTGCTGTCAGCGATGATCGACAACCACATCTACTGGGGCAACGAGTGCGAGATCGACGTGCGCCGCGTCGCCTGGCGCCGGGTGGTCGACATGAACGACCGGGCGCTGCGCCAGATCACCGCCTCGCTTGGCGGCGTCTCCAACGGCTTCCCGCGCGAGACCGGCTTTGACATCACCGTGGCCTCGGAAGTGATGGCGATCCTGTGCCTGGCCAATGACCTCAAGGACCTGGAACAGCGCCTGGGCGATATCATCGTGGCCTACCGCCGCGACAAGACCCCGGTCTACTGCCGCGACATCAAGGCCGAGGGCGCGATGACCGTGCTCCTGAAGGACGCGATGCAGCCGAACCTGGTGCAGACCCTGGAAAACAACCCGGCCTTCGTGCACGGCGGCCCGTTCGCCAACATCGCGCATGGCTGCAACTCGGTGATCGCCACCAAGACCGCGCTGAAAGTGGCCGATTACGTGGTCACCGAGGCGGGCTTCGGCGCCGACCTTGGCGCCGAGAAGTTCATGAACATCAAGTGCCGCAAGGCGGGCATCGCGCCCTCCGCAGTGGTGGTCGTGGCCACCGTGCGGGCGATGAAGATGAACGGCGGCATCGCCAAGGCCGACCTCGGCGCCGAGAATGTCGAGGCGGTCAAGAAGGGCTGCGCCAACCTCGGCCGCCACATCGAGAACGTCAAATCCTTCGGCGTGCCGGTGGTGGTTGCGATCAACCACTTCGTGACCGACACCGAGGCCGAGGTGCAGGCGGTGAAGGACTACTGCGGCAGCCATGGCGTCGAAGCGGTGCTGTCGCGCCACTGGGAGCTGGGCTCCGAAGGCTCTGCCGATCTGGCGCAGAAGGTGGTGGAGCTGGCCGATTCCGGCAAGGCGAACTTCTCGCCGATCTACCCGGACGACATGCCGCTGTTTGAGAAGATCGAGACCATCGCCAAGCGCATCTACCGCGCCGACGAGGTGCTGGCCGATCAGAAAATCCGCAACCAGCTGAAGGAATGGGAAGAGGCGGGCTATGGCAGCCTGCCGGTCTGCATGGCAAAAACCCAGTACTCCTTCACCACCGACCCGAACCGCCGCGGCGCGCCCGTGGGCCATTCGGTGCCGGTGCGCGAAGTGCGGCTCTCGGCCGGCGCGGGCTTCATCGTGGTGGTCTGCGGCGAGATCATGACGATGCCGGGCCTGCCGCGCACCCCGGCGGCGGAGACTATCCGCCTGAATGCGGACGGCCAGATCGAAGGCCTGTTCTGAGCCGGCACAGACGGAATGCAGCGGCCCGGGGACACCCGGGCCGCTGAAGCTTTGAGATGACGGGACCGGATCCGGGGGCGGCCCCCCGGCGGAAAGGAAGAGAGCAATGGCAGCAACAGTGATTGACGGCAAGGCCTTTGCGGCCAAGGTGCGCGGCCAGGTGGCGGAGCATGTGGCGCGGCTGAAAGAGGAGCATGGCATCACCCCCGGCCTGGCGGTGGTGCTGGTGGGCGAGGACCCGGCCTCCCAGGTCTATGTCCGCTCCAAGGGCAAGAGCACCGTCGAGGTGGGCATGAACTCGTTCGAGCACAAGCTGGACGCGGGCACTTCCGAGGCCGACCTGCTGGCGCTGATCGATCAGCTGAACAGCGACGCGTCCGTGCATGGCATCCTGGTGCAGCTGCCGCTGCCGAAGCATCTGGACGAGGATCTGGTGATCAACGCGATCGCGCCGGAGAAGGACGTGGACGGCTTCCACATCTCCAACGTGGGCCTTCTGGGCACCGGCCAGAAGTCGATGGTGCCCTGCACGCCGCTGGGCTGCCTGATGATGCTGCGCGAGCACCACGGGAGCCTCTCGGGCCTGGACGCGGTGGTGATCGGCCGCTCCAACATCGTCGGCAAGCCGATGGCGCAGCTACTCTTGGGCGACAGCTGCACCGTGACCATCGCGCATTCGCGCACCAAGGACCTGCCGGAGGTGGTGCGCCGCGCCGATATCGTGGTGGCGGCGGTGGGCCGTCCGGAGATGGTGCCGGGCGAGTGGATCAAGGAAGGCGCGACGGTGATCGACGTCGGCATCAACCGCATCGATGCGCCGGAGAAGGGCACCAATGAGGACGGAAGCGTCAAGACCCGTCTGGTGGGGGATGTGGATTACGCCTCGGCCGCGGAGCGCGCGGGCGCCATCACCCCGGTGCCGGGCGGCGTCGGCCCGATGACCATCGCCTGCCTGCTGGCCAACACCGTGACCGCCGCCTGCCGCGCCAACAACCTGGCGGAGCCGGAAGGCCTGACCGCGTAAGCGCAGCGCAAAACAGCAGCGGCTGAAACCAGCGCTCCCGCCGGACGCCTCCGGCGGGGGTAGCGGGGTTCCTGGAAACGCTCCAGTGGAGCGTTTCCCCCGCGAACGGGCGGAGCCCCTTTGGGAAAGATGAAAGAGGCGGGGGTCAGGCCGTGACGGGCACCATTGTGCCCTGCAGGAGCGCGACCAGTTTTTCTTCCTTCGCTGTCACTGCGTGAACCTCCGCGGTGACGATGACAAGGCGGCGGCCCGGCTTGATGACCTTGCCGGTGGCGCGCAGGTGGTCTCCGGCGCCGGGCGCCAGCAGGTTGATCTTCATCTCTGCCGTCATCACTTCGCAGTCCGCGGGCATCATCGTGAGCGCCGCGTAGCCTGCCGCCGTGTCGCCGATGGCGAAGCTGAGGGCGGCATGGGCCACATCGTGCTGCTGGCGGCTGCCGGGCAGGATGGGCGCGGTGATCACCACTTCACCGGCCGCGACGCTTTCAATCTCGGCGCCCAGGGTTTGCATCATGCTTTGCTTGGCGAAGCTGCTGCGGATGCGGTCTTCCATTGCGGTGTCCTTCTGCTGGTTTGCCCGCAGCATAAAGGAGCGCGGGTGCCTTGCGCAGGTGACGCTGCGCCATTTAACCGGTCAGCGCGGCATTGGCACCGGCAACGGGCGCGGCCCGGTCAGGATGGCGAGAGCGCCGGGTGCCATCAGCGGCGCGAAAGCCGGATCGCTGCTGCGCAGGCCGCCGGTGTAGGTGCCGAAGGCAGGCAGGATCACGCGGGCGGCGTCCACCAGAAAAGCGGGCCGGGAGGTGCTGCGCACCCGCGCCTTGGGGTGGTAGTGGCCGGAGATTTCGGCCTTGGCAGCAGGATCGGCGATGTGGCGGAAGGTGAGGGGGGCAAGCTGCAGTTCTGGCATTTGTTCCCCGCCGAGATCGGCAGGGGCCGGATCGTGGTTGCCGGTGATCCAGATCCAGCGGCGGTTCTGCATGAGGGTGGCCAGTTGCGATTGCTCCGCATCCGGCAACGCCCGCGAGGCGGTGTCGTCGTCGAAACTGTCGCCGAGGCAGACCACCGTGTCCGGCTGCAGGGCAGACACCAGGTCAGAAAGGCGGATGAGCGTATCCCGCGTCTCATAAGGCGGCAGGGCGCTGCCGCCGCGCCGCATACGGCGCTCGGATTTCCCCAAGTGCAGGTCGGAGACGCAGAGCAGCCGTTGCGCGTCCCACCAGAGCGCGCCGGAGCCAAGGGCGGTGAGGCGGGCGCCTGCGAGGGTAAAATCAAATCCGGTCATACAGTTGCCTTTAACGGGGGGCGCAGTCTATGAAAGCGGGGCAGATTAAGATGTTGCTGAGGGAGACAACGGGGAAAACATGGCTGGTGTCGCTGTCATTCTGATTTTCGTTGTCTCGTTTCTGCTGTACCGCCGCCAATTGCAAAACCCGGTCTACGCACCTCTGCGCGAGGAAGGGCTGATTTGGAAGCGGACCGGATTTCACTTGCTACAGGCCGTCCTAAGAGACAAGTCAGATCCTCTGAAACCGATTCAGATGCGCTTGGGGCTTACGGGATTTGGTGTGGCGACCGTCACCATGGCTGCCGCTGGTGCAATTGTCTACCTGAACGCCTAACGGGTAGCTGAACCCTGGACGGTATCATTGCAGCCGGTCCAGCCCGGATTGCTGCATCAGTGCCGCGGCCTCCTGCTGCAGCAGTTTCTCCTCCGCCGCGCCTTTGACAGGAACTTTGCCGACCTCCAGCAGCAAGGGGGCGGCGAGGGGGGAGATCCGCTGCAGCCGCCGGTGGGTGATGCGGCCGTCTATGCGGGCGATCATCTCCTCGATGCGGCCGAAGTCCACCAGGCCGCGCAGGGCCTCCTCGCGGGTGATGTCCAGCAGCAGGTGATCCGGGTCGTACTTGCGCAGCGTGTCATAGAGGATGTCGGAGGAGAACGTCGCCTGCCGCCCGTTCTTGCGCTGGCCCGGGGTGTTGCGCTCGATCAGCCCGGCGATGGTGGCGGCACCGCGGAAGGCGCGTTTCATCACCGCGTTGCCGGCCAGCCAGCCCTCCAGCCCCTCGCGCAGGGCGCCGATGTCGAACAGCGGGGCGGGGTCGGCGAGGTCCTCCAGCCCCCAGATCATGGTTGCGTAATCGGTGGAGACAAAGCCCAGGGGGTCGAGGCCCAATTCCTCCATCCGCTTGGTCAGGAGAAGTCCCAGCGTCTGCTGGGCATTGCGGCCTGCGAAGCCATAGACGCAAGCGTGCGCGCGCCCGTCATGCGGGAAGCTTTCGATCAGCAGGGAGCCTGCGCGGGGAAGCTCTGAGACCTCGCGCTGGAGTTCCAGCCAATCTGCCGTGTGGCGCGGCAGGCTGGGCCAGCTGTCCTGCTTGAACATCTCCAGAATGCGGGCGCTAAGCTGGGTGGAGGTGGCGAATTTGGTGCCGGAGAACACGGCGATCTTGGGCTTTTTACCCGGGTTGCGGCTGACTTCCACGGTCATTTCCCGCAGGCCCTCGTAGCGCACGGTCTGGCCGCCGATCAAGAAGGTGTCGCCGGGGGTGAGGGTGGCGGCAAAGGCTTCCTCGATTTCGCCCAGCGGCTTGCCGCCGCGGTTGCGTTTCAGGCGGACCTTGACCAGGTCGGTGTCCTGGATGGTGCCCAGGTTCATGCGGATGCGGGCCGCGGCGCGCGGATCGCGCAGCTGCCACTTGCCGTCCGGGCGCTGCAGCAGGCGCTGCCATTGGTCGTAAGCTTTCAGTGCGTAGCCGCCGGTGGCGCAGAAATCGAGGCAGGCATCGAATTCGGCGCGGGGCAGGGCGGCATAGGCCCCCGCCTGGGTCATTTCCGCATAAAGCTGGTCAGCGTCGAAGGGACCCGCGCAGGCAGCGATCAGGATGTGCTGGCACAGGACGTCGCGGGGGCCGGGGCCGCGCGGCGCGCCGTCCAGATCGTTTGCGCACACCGCCTCCAGCGCGGCGCGGCATTCGACCACTTCAAACCGGTTGGCAGGCACAAGCAACGCCTTGGACGGGGCGTTGTAGCGGTGATTGGCGCGGCCGATGCGCTGGACCAGGCGTTTCACGTTCTTGGGGGCGCCGATCTGAATGACCAGGTCGACATCGCCCCAGTCGATGCCAAGATCCAGGGAGCCTGTGCAGACGATGGCGCGCAGCTCGCCGCGGACCATCGCCGCCTCGACCCGCTCGCGCTGAACCCGGTCGAGCGAGCCGTGGTGGATGCCGATGGGCAAGGCGTCCTCGTTGGCGAGCCAGAGATTGTGAAAGAAGATTTCTGCCTGAGCGCGGGTGTTGTGGAAAATCAGCGTGGTGTTGTGCGCCTTGATCTGCGCCATCACTGCCGGGATCGCATAGGCCGCGCCGCCGCCGGCCCAGGGCGGGGGTTCAGCGGTTTCCAGCATCCGGATGTCAGGGGCGGGGCCGGGGTCGGCCAGCACGATATCGCAGGGGTCCGGATGGCGGGCGAGGTAGCTGGCGATCGCCTGCGG
The DNA here is from genome assembly GCF_000473145.1 of Leisingera daeponensis DSM 23529. Lineage (NCBI taxonomy): Bacteria > Pseudomonadati > Pseudomonadota > Alphaproteobacteria > Rhodobacterales > Roseobacteraceae > Leisingera > Leisingera daeponensis. The sequence continues at coordinate 130,647 of NZ_KI421500.1, forward strand.
GTCGTCCACGGTGGCGGACAGCCCGATCCGGCGCAGATCCGGGCAGAGCGTCTGCAGCCGCGCCAGGGCCAGCATCAGCTGGTCGCCGCGCTTGCTTTCGGCCAGGGCGTGGATCTCGTCGACCACCACGCGCTTCAGGCCCTTGAAGGTGCGGGCGGCGTCCTCGTAGGAGGTGAGCAGGGCGAGGCTTTCGGGCGTGGTCAGCAGGATATGCGGCGGGTCGGCGCGCTGGCGTTTCTTGCGGCTGGAAGGGGTGTCGCCGGTGCGGTCGTCGATGCGGATGGGCAGGCCCATCTCCTCCACGGGCGTGCGCAGGTTGCGCTTGATGTCGGCCGCCAGCGCCTTGAGCGGGGAGATGTAGAGGGTGTGCAGCCCTTCGTGGCTGCCGTCCGCCAGCTCCGCGAGGGTGGGCAGGAAACCGGCCATGGTCTTGCCGCCGCCGGTGGGGGCGATCAGCAGGGTGCAGGGCTGAGAGGCCCGCTCCAGCATGGCGTGCTGGTGCGGGTGGATGGACCAGCCCTTGGAGGCGAACCAGTTCTCGATGACGGGCGGCAGAGTGCTCATCCGTCCCATGTAGGTGCTGCCGCAGATCTTTTTAGAAATGTCTGGCCCGAAGTTATAAAAAACTTTGGGGCCGGGTCATTTCACGATCTGCTCGTCCCTGACGAACATGTTGGCCCAGGCCCGGTCGATCAGTTCCGGCGACATCTGATAGGGGATGCCCTCGAACTCGCAGATCGCGATCATCTGGTCGATCAGGAACCCCGGCTGATAATTCGCGTAAACGTTGCTGATGGTGGGGTATTTGTTCTTGAGCAGGTGGACCAGCGTGCGTTCATCCAAGGGGACGCCCTTCTTGCGGGCCACCATGGCAAAGATCTTGAGGAAGTTCTCCTGATCCGGGCCGTCGATCTTGATTTTGAAGAAAATCCGGCGCAGGGCGGCTTGGTCGAAGATCTCGTTCGGGTGGAAGTTGGTGGAGAAGATCACCAGCGTATCGAAGGGCACTTCGAATTTCTCGCCCGACTGCAGCGCCAGGATGTCCTTGCTTTCCTCCAGCGGCACGATCCAGCGGTTGACCAGCGCCTGCGGCGGCTCTGCCTGGCGGCCAAGGTCGTCGACGATGAAAATGCCGCCGGTGGATTTCAGCTGCAAGGGGGCCTGATAGGTGCGCGCGGTGGGGTTGTAGACCAGATCCAGCATGTTCAGCGACAGCTCGCCGCCGGTGATCACGGTGGGGCGTTCGCACATCACGTAGCGCTCGTCAAAGCGTCGGCGGCGGCGCAGGGCGTTGGGGTCTTCCGGTTCCTGCTCGACCATGGTGTGCACGATCGGGTCGTAGACGGTGATGACCTGGCCCGCGTATTCGATGGCGCGCGGCACGTAGACATGATCGCCTAGGGCGTCGCGGATGCCGTTGGAGATCGAGGATTTCCCGTTGCCCGGCGGGCCGTACATCAGGATCGAGCGGCCGGCGCTGACCGCCGGGCCCAAATGGTCCAGCAGGCTGTTCGGCAGGATCAGGTGGCCCATGGCGCTGATCAGCTGGTCGCGGGTCACCTGGATGTTGCGGATCGACTGGCGCTTGACCTGCTCGCGGTAGACCGCCAGCGGCACCGGCATGGCGCCGAAATATTCCGACTGGCTGAGCGCATCCAGCGCCCGCGCCTTGCCTGCATCGGTGAGCTGATAGCCCATCTCGTTGCCGCTGTTGGCGTTCAGCGTGCCGGTGGCTTCGAGCAGTTTCTGCTCGCGGGCCATGTCCACCAGTTCCTGGGTGACGGCGCCGGGCAGGCAGAGTGCCTCGGCAATCTCCGTCACCGTTTCCGCGTTCTTGCGGAAGATGGTCTTGAGCAGGATGTCCCGCATCATCACCAGCGGCAGCTGCATCTGCTCCAGCCCCTTGGGCGGGGGCGGGGCCGTCACGGTGAGGTTATGCATGTTCATGGCGGTGCCTGTTCCTGAATTCCGGATTTGCGCCCCCGGTTCGGGAGGCGGCCTTGGAAACAGACTATTCAGGACTGTGGCAACAGCGGGGCAGAGCTGCAGCATTTCCGCGGAGGCGGCGGGAAAATCCGTGGCCGTTTCCCGCGGCGGCGCGGCCTAGCTGCCGAACAGGGCGGCCAGGATCAGATAGAGCGCGAGGGTGCCGCCGAGGCACAGGCCCATGGGAAAGCTTTTGCCGGTTTCCCAGCTTTGCCACTGCGGCGCCAGCTGGCGCAGCGGCGTGTATTTGGCGATCCGGTGGGCGGTGAAGCCCGCCAGCAGGGTCGCGGCAAAGATGATCATCAGGAGCCGCAAATCGCCGAGCGCAAAGAACGGCGCGGCGGCGCCGGCAAATTTGGCATCGCCGGCGCCGACGGCGCCAGCGGAGTAGAACAGGAAGCCGAGCCCGATCCCTGCCGGCAGATGCAGCAGGTGCCAGCCGTAGTCCGCCCAGGAGGGCATCGCAATGGCGCCCACAGCCACATAGATCACCGCCAGAACATCCACCGCCCAATTGGGAATGCGCATGCCGCGCAGGTCGGTCAGCGCCACGGTGTAGCACAGCGGCAGCACGAAGGGCAGAAACCACAGGGCGGCATGGGCCGGGAACTGCATGGATCAGCCGTTTTCCAGTGCCGCCAGCGAGCGCGAGGCTTCCTCGAAGTGCTGCGGATGGGTGTCGATGGCTTCGCGCAGCAGGTTCTCGCCCACTTTGACGTCGCCTTGCTTGACCGCCGACAGCGCCAGCGTGTGCAGCAGCAGCGCGCGTTCGGTCTGGTCCAGCGGGATCACCGGCAGGGTGTAGTTGCGCTGCGCGCCGCGGGCCAGCACCAGGTTGTTCTTGGCGGTGAACAGGCCCGGGTTCTGGCGGATCGCTTCGCCGAACAGACGCTCAGCCCCGGCGAAATCGCCGCGGGTCAGCTTGGAGTAGCCCCAGTTGTTCATCACCTTGGCGGGTTTGGTGGTCAGCCCGGTGGCAATCTCGTAGAAGCTGTCCGCCCGCTTCCAGTCCTTGTTCGCGTCCGCCACCACGGCCTCAAGCCGGTAGCGCTCGTAGGTTTCATGGGTTGGCGGCACTTTGTCCAGAATGTCCTTGGCCGCATCCCATTCGCCGCTGCGCACCAGGGCACCGGCCAGTTGCACCTGGTCCTCGCTGGTGGCGCCTTTCATCGACACCACCTTCTTCCAGGCGGTGGTGCCTTCGGTGGTGCGCTTGGCGCGGATCAGGGAATAGGCGAGGCCGCGCTGCAGCTCGATCCGGTCCGGACCGGTCTTGAGGGTGCGCTGGAAATGGGCCACCGCCTCGTTCGGGTCGGCCACGGTCATCATGACATCGTTGAGGTTGCTCTCGTCGATGACATTCACTTCCTGAAAGGCCCGTTCCACGGTTTCATCGGCCTTCTCTGCGCAGGCCGACAGGACCAGCGCCCCTGCCAGAGAAGCGGATAGGAAAAACTGCTGGCGCATTTGTGCGTCCTTTTACTGCTCTGCCTCTGTCATGGTGCCGGGCGAATCAGGTAGCTGCCGCCGCCTTGCCGCACCAATTTGTAATCTTGGTTTTGCGGCTCAGTATGCGCAGGATCGTCCAGTTTTGCGAGGGCCAGGCGCAAATTATCGCGGATTGCGTCACTTTCGCCATTGTCGAGCGCATAGGCGCGCTGGAACACCTGCACGGCTTCGGCGGTCTTGCCCCGTTCCATCAGAACCACGCCCAGGTTGTTCATCGGCTCGGGCCAGGCCGGGTCAGCATCGACTGCTTGGCGCAGCAGATCCTCTGCCTGCCCCAGCCGCCGGAGGCCAAGCTTGGCCGATCCCATGCCGGACAGCACCTCGGCCGTCAGGCCCTGGTCGAGGGCGGCGCGGGTGAAGGCCTCCAGCGCCAGCTCGTGCTCGCCCGCCGCCATCAGCCTGTGGCCGACCTGCAAGCCGTCCTCCGCGGTTTTGCGGTGATCGGCGCCCGGCGCCCAGGGGCTGCCCGTGTCCTGTTTCAGACCGCCCGGCGCGCAGGCCGCCGCCAGCGCAAGAACGCTGGCGGCGGCAAGAGCGCGGCTGAGGCGGACAGGCGCGGCCCGTCCTTGTGATGTCATGTTCAGTTGCCTGCGTTGCCCATATTCATGATGCCCTGTATCGACGGGCCAACCAGAATGATCAGCAGCGGCGGGACCGTCAGGCCCATTGTGGCAAGGGTCATCTTCACGGGCAACTTGTTTGCGGCTTCCTCGGCGCGCATCACGCGCTTGTCACGCATTTCTCCGGCATAGACCCGCAGCGCATCGGCGATCGAGGTGCCGAAACTGGCCGATTGGATCATCACCGTCACGAAGGAGGAGATATCCTGCACCCCGCAGCGGGTGCCCATGTCGCGCAGCACCCTGTCCTTTTCCTTGCCCGCCTTCATCTCATAGGCGACGACCTCGAATTCCTCAGCCAGGTCCGGGTAGGAGGCGTGCAGCTCCTTGGCGACGCGGACAATCGCCTGGTCCAGCGACTGGCCGGCTTCGACGCAGACCAGCATCATGTCCAGCGCATCCGGGAAGCCTTCGGTGATCTTCTGCTTGCGCTCTTCGATGCGGCGGGTGATCCAGTATTTCGGCAGCAAGTACCCAGCCGCGCCCGGCCCGACGATGCGGATGGCCATCTGCTGGCTGTCATAGTCGATGTCGGCCTTGAGCACGTAGACAAAGAACAGGCCACCCATCAGCCCCAGCAGGCCGAGGGCAAACTGGGCAAAGTGGAAGAGGCGCACCGAGTCCTTGGAGTGATAGCCCGCCTGGCGCAGCTTAAGCTCCATCGCCGACAGCTCATCCGCGTTTTGCGGTTCCAGGAAGCCTGCGAATTTCTGCAGCTGCTCGTTGCGGTTGGCTTGGCGCAGGCGCTCCTTCTTGGGGACGTTGCGGGTTTCCGGCTTGATGTTCTTCTGCAGCTTTTTCAGCGGGTCTTCGGGCTGGTTCAGCAGCAGCGGAACCGCCAGCAGGATCATGAACAGCCCGGCAATGCCAAGCGCCAGAAGCGGGCCGAATTCGCCGAAGTGCGAGGTCAGGTAGTCGTTTATTCCGGTCAGAAAACCCACGGTCCGCCTCCTTAGACTTTGATATTGGTCAGCATGCGCATGACAAAGAGGTTGGCCGTCAGCATCACGCCAACCGTGAAACAGGCGGGAATGAACCAGGGGTGATCCAGCACCTTGTCATAATAGTTGGGGTCCTTCACCAGGATGCCAGCCAGACAGAACAGCGGGAAGCCTGACAGAAACTTGCCCGACCATTGCGCCTCTGCGGTGATGGCCTTCACCCGGCGGAACAGGCGGAAGCGGGCGCGGATCACCTTGGCCAGGCCTGCCAGCACTTCGGCCAGGTTGCCGCCCGACTGCTGCTGGATCGTCACCGCGACCGCAAGGAAGCGCATGTCCTGCATGTCCAGCCGCTCCGCCATTTCCTTGAGCGCTTCGCCGATATCGCGGCCATAGGCGCATTCATCGGAGATGATGCCGAATTCGGTGGCCAGCGGGTCCTCGACCTCGTTGGCGACGATCTGCACGGCAGAGGTGAACGGGTGGCCGACACGCAGGGAGCGCACCATCAGCTCTACCGCGTCGGGCAGCTGCTCCTCGATCATCGCCATACGTTTGGCGGCCTTCTTGTTGACCCAGAAGAACACCGCGCCGACACCGATGATGACGGACCCGAGAATGCGGACGGGCAGGGGGGCGGAGGTGCCGATGCTGAGGCCGACGAAGGCCAGCGCGGCCAGCCCGGCCATGATCAGGATCAGCTGTTTCGGTGAAAAGGCGATGGCCGCCTTCTGCGCCCGTTCCGACAGCAGCGAGTACAGCGGGATCGACTGCGATTTTGCGTGCTGGCCCAGTTCCTTGCGCAGCTGCTCCAGCACCTGCTCGCGGTTGCTGCCCTTCTCCATCATCTCCAGCCGGCGGTTGACCCGGCTGTTGAGGCTGATGGATTTGCCGAAGGTGAACAGATACAGGCCCTCGACCAGGGCCAGCACCCCGAAGAAGATCAGGCCGTAGATAAGCGGTTCCGCACTCAGCTGCATCAGCGCTTCTCCATCACGGTGGGTTCATAGATCGAGGGCGGAAGGTCGTACCCCCACAGGCGGAAACGCTCGGAATAGTGGCTGCGCACTCCGGTGGCGGTGAAGTGGCCGATGATCTTGTTGTCCGGGGTCAGGCCGACGCGCTGGAAGCGGAAGATTTCCTGCATCGAGATCACGTCGCCTTCCATCCCGGTGATTTCGGTGATCGAGGTCATCCGGCGGGAGCCGTCCTGCAGGCGGGAGGCCTGCACGATCAGGTTCACAGCCGACGCAATCTGGCTGCGCACCGCCTTGATCGGCATCTCGATCCCCGCCATGGCGATCATGTTTTCCAGACGGGAAATGCCGTCGCGGGCGGAGTTGGCGTGGATCGTCGTCATCGAGCCGTCGTGGCCGGTGTTCATGGCCTGCAGCATGTCGATCACTTCCTCGCCGCGGGTTTCGCCGACGATGATGCGGTCGGGCCGCATCCGCAGTGCGTTCTTCAGACAGTCGCGCGGGGACACCTCGCCCTTGCCTTCCACGTTGGGCGGGCGGCTTTCCATCCGGCCCACATGGGTCTGCTGCAGTTGAAGTTCCGCGGTGTCCTCGATGGTGAGGATGCGTTCGGAGTTGTCGATGAAGGACGACAGGGCGTTGAGCGTCGTGGTTTTGCCGGAGCCGGTACCGCCGGAGACGATCACGTTCAGGCGGGTGGAGACGGCGGCTTGCAGATAGGCCGCCATTTCCTCGGTGAAGGCGCCGAACTGCACCAGGTCGTCGATGCCCAGCTTGTCCTTCTTGAACTTCCGGATCGACACCAGCGAGCCGTCCACCGCAATCGGCGGCACCATCGCGTTGAAGCGCGAGCCGTCGGCGAGGCGGGCGTCCACGTAAGGGTTGGATTCATCGACCCGGCGTCCCACGGCAGAGACGATCTTATCGATGATCCGCATCAGGTGCTTCTCATCCTTGAAGGTGATGTCGGAAAGCTGAAGCTTGCCGCTGCGTTCGACAAAGATCTGATGCGGGCCGTTCACCAGGATATCGCTGATCGATTCATCCTGCAGCAGCGTCTCCAGAGGGCCCAGGCCCGTGACCTCGTCATACAGCTCCTTGTTGAGCTGCTGGCGGTCCTCGCGGTTCAGGACGATGCTTTTCTCGGCCAGGATCTCCGTGGCGATGGTGGCAATCTCGGAGCGCAGTTCCGCTTCGCCGGCGCGTTCCAGGGCAGCCAGGTTCAGGTTCTCCAGCAGCTCCCGGTGCAGCTGGACCTTGATTTCGCTCAGACGCTCCTTGCGCTTGCGCTCCTTGTCCATCGGCTGCGCCTCAGCCGCCTTGCGCTGCACCGGGCGGCGCAGGCTGGCGGCAGGGGCGGCAGCGGCAGCGGGTGCTGCAAGCGGTTCAGGTGCCGGCGCGGCAGGTTTCGGCGCTTGTTTCTTATACTTGGAAAACATCAACTCACCCCCAATTCAGGCCGTTCAGGCGGCTTCTGCTTCACTGCGGCCCAGCGCATGCAGCGAGGCCGCAAGCTTGGCGATTTCCTTGCGCAAGGGATTCTTTGCTGCCGACACAGCCAGCGGCAGCCCGTGGTCGCAGCTTTGCAGCACCTGCTTGCCGCCGTCGGGCAATTGCAGGTCGATCGAGATGCTCAGGGATTCGGCCATCCGCTTGACCCGGCTTTTGCCGGCAAGATCGGTGAACTTGGGCGCCCGGTTCAGCGCAAAGCGCAGCTTTTCGAACGGCAGGTCCTCCGACTGCAGGGCGCGTTTCATGCGCAGCGCGTTCTGGGCCGAGCGCATGTCCAGCTCAATCAGGGCGAAATAGACATGCGCCGTGGTCAGCACGGTTTCGGACCACTGAACCAGCGTGTGCGGCATGTCGATGACGACAAAATCAAAGTGGCTGCGCGCCATTTCGATCACCCGGGTGATGTCCTCGGGCGACAGGAGGTCCAGCGGCACCATCTCCAGCGGGGCGGTCAGAACCTGCAGCTTCTCCTGGAACGGCAGCAGTGACTGGCCGAACAGTTCCTCGTCCATGCTTTCGGACTCGCTCAGCATTTCCATCACCACCTCGCGGCGGGGCAGGTCCAGATAAGTGGAAACCGAACCATGCTGCAGGTCCAGATCCAGCAGGCAGACGCTGGGCTCCTCCTGCTCGCTGAGCGCGGCAAGCTCCCACGCCAGGTTCACCGCCATCGTGGTCGAGCCGGTGCCGCCGGCCAGCCCGTGGCAGACGATCACCGCGCCTTCACGCTGGCTGCCGGATTGCAGCTGATGCGGCTTTTGCGCCGCTGGCGGCGGCGGTGCCTGCAGCCGTTCAATGGCGGCCTGCAGCTCCTGCTCGGGCAGCGGGTAGGGGACAAACTCATCCGCGCCCTGCCGCAACAGCGTGTGCAGCGCGGCCGGGGTGACGTCTTCTGCAATCAGAATGACCTTGATGCCGCGCGCCTTGGCCTGGGTGATGATCTCCCCCATCAGCGGCAGATCCCCCTCGTCGGCGCTGTCGATGGCCAGAGCAACAAATTGCAGCGGCTCCGCCTCGGTCTGACCAAAGAACGCCAGCGCCTCGGTGAAGCCCAGATCGCCCCAGGCCTCTCCCAGCGAGGCTTCCATATCCTCGATCAGAAGGTCGAAGTTCTGCACATCGCGGCTGATTGTGCAGGCAACAATTGCTGGTGTTTCCGTTTGCGGCATACCGCTGCTCATCGCCATCATCCTTGTTCACATGGGCGGAACCGGGCCATGGGCACAGTCCGCCTCTTGGAAACAATGTCGGTGGCAATCTAGGCGATATTGGGGCCAAAAATCCCCAAATGTGGGGAATTGTTACTACTTCGTAACCGGCCGGCCGCGCGGCGGGTTTATTGCAGGGTGCGCTCCAGCGACTTCTGCTGGGTCAGGGTTGTGGCCGGAACCGCGCTCTCCAGATACTCGCGGTAGATGATCTGGGCGTACTTGCCGTCCAGCACCGACTGGTGGTTCTTGAGGAAGCCGCTCACCTCGGTGACGGTGCGGCGGTTGCGGCGCTCGCGTTCCGGCGTCGGGATCAGCGGCTGGGTTTCCCCGTGCGAGATCACCGCTTCCAGGCGGCTGCGGCTGATGCCGCGGGAAACCAGGTAATTCACAGCCGCCCGGGCCCGGCGCAGGCCAAGCGCGCGGTTGTAGGCGTCGCTGCCGACCGCATCGGTGTGGCCGAAGACGCGGAACCGCACCTCGGGGAACTGCCGGATCCAATGCGCCTGCTGGTCCAGCACCGCGCGGGCGGACTGATCCAGCTGCGCGCTGTCAAAGTCAAAGGTGATGGTGGTCGGCACTTCCTGGGCGAAGCGGCCGGCCAGCTGGATGGTAAAGCTGCGATCGTTGCTCATCACCGCCGCGTTGTTGAGGGTGGCCTCGCCAAAGGTTCCCCCGCGGTTCAGCTCGCGCCCGGCTTCCCGCTCGCAGGCGGCAGCGGTGAGGAGAAGGCCGAGAATTGCGGCGGTTCTGATCATCTGTGCCACTCCCTATCAGTCCAGCACGTAGCCGTAAGATCCGTTGAAATCCTGCTTGGCGACCTCGGCGGCAGGCCCGGCGCGGTTGCGGGACGTGCGCCCGAACAGGAACAGATCCTTCTCGCTGGGCGGTGCCACCCGGTCGGTGGGCAGGGTCAGCGCCTCGCCGCGGGTCGGGGTGACCAGATGGGCGCTGACGATGATCACCAGCTCGGTCTGCTCGCGCTGGTAATCGGCGCTGCGGAACAGCGCGCCCAGCACCGGCACGTCACCCAGCCACGGCAGCTGCGAGGAGTTGTCGAGGAATTCGTCGCGGATCAGCCCGGCAATGGCAAAGCTTTCGCCGTCGCGCATTTCCACCGTGGTGGAGGTCTCGCGGCGGGAGAAGGCGTCGATGGTCAGGCCGCTGAGTTCCAGCGAATTGGTCGGGTCGATGGCGGAAACCGCGGCGTTCAGTTCGAGATTGATCAGGTCGCCGTCAATCACCCGCGGAATGAAGTTCAGCTCAATCCCGAAGGGTTTGAATTCGATGGTGATCACGCCGCCTTCCTGGGCCACCGGCACAGGGTATTCGCCGCCTGCCAGGAACTTCGCTTCCTGACCCGAGAGGGCGGAGAGGTTGGGTTCGGCCAGTGTGCGGACCACGCCCTTCTGCTCCAGCGCTTCCAGCAGCAGGCTGACCTGAACGGAGCCTGCGTTGAAGCCGAACAGGAAGGCGCCGGTGTTTTCGTTGGCGGCGGGGATGTTGCCGGCCAGAGAGTTGGCCAGCGCGCCGGAGGTGTTCAGGGTGTTGTAACCGCCGGTGCGGCCGTTGCCGGTGCCGCCGTTGAAGCCCAGCGAGGCGCTGAGCGATTTCGAGACAGAGCGCTGCATTTCGGCAAAGCGGACCTTGAGCATCACCTGCTGCACGCCGCCCACCGACATCAGGTTGCTGACCCGCTCAGGCGCATAGCGCTCTGCCAGATCCAGCGCCCGCTGCAGCCGGGCCGAGCTGGACACGGTGCCGGACAGCACGATGCCGTCATTGGCGGTGCGCACCTCGATTTTCTCATTGGGCAGGATCTGGCGCAGGCGCTGCTTGAACTCGGTCACGTCGGCGGCCACCCGCACGTCGACGTTGGTGATCAGCCGGCCGGAGCCGTCGAGCAGTGTCAGTGTCGTCAGGCCCGGCGATTTGCCCAGAACATAGATGGTGCGGTCGGACAGCGAGGAGATATCGGCAATGCTGGGGTTGGCGATGCTGAGTTCGGCAAAGGGAATTTCGCTTTCCACCACTACCGCGCGGTTCATCGGAACGTCCAGCGTTGCCGCCGTGCCCTTTTTCACCACCCGCAAAGACTGTGCCCAGGCCCCATCTGCCTGCGGCACGCCAATCAGCGATAGACCCATCAGGGCCGCCGCCACGAACCGTCGAATTGCCATGTGACCTGCCTTTCCGATCACGCCTCAAATCCGGGTCTTTTTGCCCGCTCTTTCGGGCACTGTGGTGCAGATCCCGAAATATTGCAAGAATCAAAGGCTTCGAGGCCTTTCCTGGCAGGGCGCCCATGTGGGGCCTGCGCAACAGGCCAAACAGCCGCTCTTCGCGGGGAAGAAGCGGCTGAATGCGTCAACGGCCTGTGCGGGCACGTATTTTCTAGTTGGCGCACGGGATCGGGATTTCCACAACTTCGGCGCCGCGGCGGGTGCGGATGGTGCAGATCTTTTCCTTTTCCACCTCCTGCGGCGCCTCCAGGGCGCCCAGTCCCAGCAGCGTGCGCTGGTCCACTTCGACCACCGAGGCAATGGTGTCGTCGCCTGCGCCCACCAGGGCCAGCGACAGCCGCCCGGTGGTCTGCGCCTGAGCCAGCGCCGCCACCTGTGCGGGCTTGGCCGCGACAGTAACTGTGCGGGCGATGATGGCCTCGTTGATGTCGCCGCCGGCGCTCTGATCCACGGCGACCAGTTCCACATTGGTTTCGATCAGCCGGGTGACTTCCCCGCGGGAGCCGCCGGCGCCGGGCATCATGCCGGTCCAGTAGACATCGACCTTGTCGCCGGGGCGCAGGAAGCCCGAGACGCCGGAGGACACATCGACCTTGATCGCAAAGGCGCGCATGCCGCGCTGCAGCCGGGAGGTGATGCCGGCATCCTCGCCCGGTGCGGTGACCTTGACGGCCATGACCGCCTCATCCTTCTCCATGGCGCGCAGCACCACCCGCAGCTTGTCGCCGCTTTGCGGGGGGAAGAGTGCGTCCAGGGTGGTATAGGCGCCTTCGGGAATGGCGTTTTCCGGCCAGCGCACGGCGCGCACCGCGTCCTGGGACAGACGCTCGCCGTATTTCAGCGGCTTGGTGGCGACAAACACGTCCACGGTCGGCACCGTCTCGGCGCGGGCGGCGCGCTCGCGTGCCAGTTCATTCTGATAGGCCGAGATATAGTTCTTGGCCATCATCACGGCGCCGCCGGCGAGGGCGACACCGACAATCAGCACTAGTCCGAAAACTGCACGCATTGTGTTACCTCTCATCAACTTAAGCCGGCGTTCCGCAATCGGAACCGGCTGCTGGGTGTCTCATACTGCAACGGGAACCCCGGGCGATGGCCGGGCCAGCGCAGGCGTCTTGAAGGCAGCGGCCGCGAGCCGGTCATTTCTGCCGGTATCAGCCGAACGACCAATTAGACATGAAGGCGGCAATCGCTTGTGCCGCGCCCAGGGCGCCATCTTCCATTGCTGCCGCAATCATTACGGCCATCCCGACGATTGCAGCGCACAGAACAACCCAGTCGACGGAAACCGCACCGTCGTCGCTTGCGATATATAACCGTAACTTCTTCATAATCTGAACCTCGCTGCCTGAACGGTTCCGGAGCGGAGGCGGCACCGGACTGCCCGGTGCCGCCTCAGAAATCAGGCAGTGATCAGGTCGGAGCCTGGGTGCCCAGATAGGAGCCGGTTTTGCTGGTCAGGTCCGACGCGCCGTCTTCGATGGCGGTATAGACAACGCCGCCCAGAGCGGCCACGGCTGCGGTCAGCACAACCCAGTCAACAGTCACGGCACCGGATTCGTCTTTGCGGAAGTTTTTGAAGAATTTGATCATGGCTTGGTCCCTCCAAAGGAAACTGAAATGCTGTATCTGGCCCGCCGGGCGATCTGGCCAGCTCTCTCCTTCTGGCCTGCCCGCCGGTTGATGAGTCTATTAAGCTTCATGAATGGGGCGTTAATTGGGCGTAATACTGAGTTTTCCGCCCTATTGCCGGAAAACCCGGCGGTTCATTTCATACGGAAAAAGCTGAGAAGGCGGCGGGATTTGGGAAGCCCGCAAACGAAACAGGCCGCCCGGAAACGGGCGGCCTGTGACGTGATCGGTTAGACCACTATATGCGATTAGGTCGGAGCCTGGGTGCCCAGATAGGAGCCGGTTTTGCTGGTCAGGTCCGATGCGCCGTCTTCGATGGCGGTGTAGACAACGCCGCCCAGAGCGGCCACGGCTGCGGTCAGCACAACCCAGTCAACAGTCACGGCGCCGGATTCGTCTTTGCGGAAGTTTTTGAAGAATTTGATCATGGCTTGGTCCCTCCAAAGGATCTCAGAATTTGAACTATCCCGCCTTCGCGCCAAGGTCCGCTCTCTCACCTGCTTGACCTCTGTCCGGCTTGGATGAGCTTATATAGCCAGCGCAGCGTGGCAGGATTTGGGCTGAAAGCCGGAAATCGCCGCCCTAATTTTACTTTTTGGCAATGATTGGCGTAACTGAATGATTTTGCTCCGTTAAATTTTCGTTACCAGTCTGCTGCCCGTGGCATTTCCGCGCCAGACGCGGGAAAATATGGCGATTGCGCCAGATTCTGGGGGGCCGAGACTGGTTTTCAACGGCCAATTTCCCGAGTGTCGCCTGGCAGAATCCACTGGCAGGCAAGGAAATGGCAGTCCGTAACGCGATTTTGGCACTGGCGGCCTGTGCCGTGCCCCTGACAGCAGCGGGGCAGGAGGCGCCGCCGCAACCGTTTCCCGAGTTCGAGGCGAAACGGGTGAAACCGCCTGCGCCAGGCACCGGCAAGCGCATCACCGTGCAGATCGAACCGCAGCCGGAGGCCAGGGCGGCTGCGCCGGTTCCGGTGCTGGCAGAGAGTGCAGAGCTGCCCGCCGGGCGGTACGGATGGTTCTGGGACAAGATCTCGCCCGGGCTGGAGGAGAGCGGGCCGGGACGCCTGGACGATGCCCTGCAGGCGCTGGCCGGGGCCAAGGGGCTGGCGGCGCCGCGGTTGCAGCTGATGCAGGAAATCGCCCAGGCCCGCGGTGTGCAGATCCTGACCGAAAGCGCCAGCACCCAGGTTTCGCCTGCCCTGGTGCTGGCCGTGATTGCTGTTGAATCCGCGGGCAAGGCGGATGCAATCAGTTCCGCCGGTGCCCAGGGGCTGATGCAGCTGATGCCGGACACTGCGGCGCGCTTCGGCGTGACGGACTCGCTTGAGGCGCATCAGAACATCTCGGGGGGTATCCGCTATCTCGACTGGCTGATGAAGGAGTTCGGCGGCGACCCGATCCTGGTGCTGGCCGGCTACAACGCGGGCGAGGGTGCCGTGCGCAGCCACAAGGGGGTGCCGCCCTTTGCCGAAACACGGGATTACGTGCCCAAGGTCCTTGCCGCCTATCAGGTGGCCCGGGGCCTGTGCCTGACGCCGCCGCAGCTGATCTCCGACGGCTGCGTGTTCCGGGTGATGAACTAGCCCGTTCCGGCTCAGCCCTCCGCCAGATAGGGCTCAAGCAGCATCCGGGCAGTGTGCCGCGCGTCCCCTGCCGGATCCGGGGTCACCGACATGGCCGACAGAACGATTGCGCCTTCCTTCAACGTCAGAAGCTGCCGCGCGAGACCTGCGGGGTCAGACGCGCCGGCTGATTTGGCCAGGCCGGTAAAATGCTCCAGCAGCATCTGCTTGTGCTCCGTCGACTGCTGGTACACCGGATGCGCCCGGTTCTGGAACTCGGCGCTGGCCTTTATGAACATGCAGCCTGCGAATTCAGCTCTGCCGAACCATTCGCCCAGAGCCGTGAACATCGCAAGCAGCTGCCCGGCGGGTGTGTCCGACAAAGCAGCCATCCGGCTGAACAGCCAAGAGCGGAAGTTCTCGTCCCGCAGGTGCAGCACGGCAACAATCAGGTCGTCCTTGGTGCGGAAATGCTTGTAGATGGAGGTCTTGGAGATGCCGGTCTCCTTGACCAGCATGTCCATTCCCGTTGCGTGGAACCCGCTTCGGTAGAAAACGTCCAGGGCTTTGCTGACCAGTTCGTCTCGCTTGTTGGGGCGCATGATTCGTCCTCGAGTGTACCGTTCGGTACATATTGGCGCCCGGGCGGCCCGGCAAATCAAAACATTTTTTGCTGCAACACAAAGGCGTTAGCGCCAGGCGCCGCCGCGCAGCCGTGGCCGGGCAATAAATCTCTTGATTTAAAGTACCGATCGGTACACCTTGTTTTCGTGAGTTGACAGATCGGTACACTTTGTTAGGGGGCTGGGATGAGACGTCTTTACAAACCGATGGCTTCACCGTTCGGGCCGGTAATTCTGGCGGCATGCATCGCCGCTGCGCTGACGGCACCGGACGCGGACACACGCCCGGACGCGGCGTCCGGAACAGGCGGGCAATTCAGTGCGGGAGGGAGGCAAGTCCTGACTGGGCAGCTGCCCATGCACTGCCCCCGCGGCTGCGCGGGGTCTCACGCATGAAACGGGATATTCTCATGGCGGCGCTGGCCGCTGTTCTTGCCGGCGGCGTTCTGCTGCCGGTGACACTGCCGCGGGCCCCTGCAGGGGCGGTTCCTGTGCAAGCCCCGGACGGCGGCTGAAGCGGATAGGCTGCTTGCGTTGATTCAGACTGCGGCAGTGCAAACCGCTGCAGCGGGCTTGGAGCCACTTGCGGGCACCCGTGCGCCGCATTATCCGGCGGCCGCTGGCGGGCGGCGCATCAGCAGGGACAGCGGGGCCCGAAAGGCCATAGCGGAACATTGCCCGGAAGACGTTCCGCAGCGACCCGATTTGCGAAGATTTTGCGCAAAGGGCCTGCCATCTGCCCCAAGCCGCCGGTATGGTGGCCATAAAGAAAATTTTTTAGCTTAAATTTTTTGGAGAACGGATTTGGATTTGGGATTTAACCCATCGGAAATTGCCGTGGGCGCGCAAAATGTTAGTGGAAAACTCCTGCTGTTTGCCTTGCTGGCGTTCATCGGGTTTTTCGGGCGGCTGGTCTTTTCCGCCTTCGGGCCGCAACTCGCGGAGTTTAACCCGTTCCGGAATTTCTCGGGGTTGGGATTTGTCCTGCTGGCGGCGGCGCTGTTTGCAGGGGCGCTCTACATCTCGGGCAAGCAGACCAAGGCGATGGTTCTGTTCAAAAGCCATCTGGTCGATCCGGTCATCGTCACCGTGCTGGGCCGCGACAGCTGCGATCCGGCGCAGGGCAGCTATTGCGTGGTGGTGTTCGAGGACGGGCGGGAAAAGATCGTCAACTGGCATGACAAGCGCGTTTACATGTGGGAGATCGTCAACCCGCCTGCAGGCGCGGTCTGGCACACGCTGCGGCCCCGGCCGCGGCCGGGGACGGCTGCCGGGGTGTGATCCGCTGTATGACCTGAACGAAAAAGGCCCGCCGGAAGCCGGAGGGCCTTTTCCTCGGATTCGAACCGGGATCAGCCGACGATGGTGGCTTCGGTGGAGCTGCGCAGCTCCTCTTCGCTGACACCCTCGGCCAGCTCGACGATCTTCAGTCCGCCATCGACGACATCCAGAACACCCAGATTGGTGATGATGCGGTCGACCACGCCCTTGCCGGTCAGCGGGAGGGTGCATTCCTTCAGAACTTTGCTCTCGCCGTGCTTGTTGGTGTGGTCCATCACCACGATCACGCGGCCGACGCCGGCAACCAGATCCATGGCGCCGCCCATGCCCTTGACCAGCTTGCCCGGAATCATCCAGTTGGCCAGGTCGCCGTTTTCGGCCACTTCCATCGCGCCTAGGATCGCCGCCGCGATCTTGCCGCCGCGGATCATGCCGAAAGAGGTGGCACTGTCGAAGTAGGAGGTGCGCGCCAGCTCGGTGATGGTCTGCTTGCCCGCGTTGATCAGGTCCGGATCCTCATCGCCCTCATAGGGGAAGGGGCCCATGCCCAGCATGCCGTTCTCCGACTGCAGGGTGATGTCCTTGTCGCCCACGTAGTTCGCCACCAGCGTCGGAATTCCGATGCCGAGGTTCACATACATGCCGTCTTCCAGCTCCTGCGCAGCGCGCTCGGCCATTTGATTGCGGTCCCAAGCCATGGTTCAAGCCTCCTCACGCTTGCGGGTGGTGCGCTGCTCGATGCGCTTCTCGTGCTCGCCCTGGATGATGCGGTGCACGTAGATGCCCGGCAGGTGGATCTGGTCGGGGTCAAGCGCGCCGCGGGGCACGATTTCCTCCACTTCCGCCACGCAGATCTTGCCGCACATTGCGGCGGGCGGGTTGAAGTTGCGGGCGGTCTTGCGGAAGATCAGGTTGCCGGTGTCATCCGCCTTCCAGGCCTTCACGATGGAGAGATCGGCAAAGATGCCCTCCTCCAGGATATAGGTCTCGCCGTTGAAGTCCTTGTGCTCCTTGCCCTCGGCGATCACGGTGCCGACGCCGGTCTTGGTGTAAAAGCCCGGAATGCCGCAGCCGCCGGCGCGCATGCGCTCGGCCAGGGTGCCCTGCGGGTTGAATTCCAGCTCCAGCTCGCCCGACAGGTACTGGCGCATGAATTCCGCGTTCTCGCCCACGTAGGAGGAGATCATCTTCTTCACCTGCTTGGTCTGCAGCAGGATGCCGATGCCGAAATCGTCGACGCCTGCATTGTTGGAGGCAAAGGTCAGGTCCTTGGTGCCCGCGTCCTTGATTGCCTGCAAAAGCAGTTCGGGGATGCCGCAGAGGCCAAAGCCCCCCGCGGCGATCAGCATGCCGTCGTGAAGCAGCCCGTCGAGCGCTTCGGCGGCGTTGGCGTAAACCTTTTTCATGGAGCTCTCCCAACAACTACCGTTTGACAGTGGTTCTGACGCCGGGGCGGGCACAAGTCAACGATACGGAGAAGTTTGCGTATTTCTACGGAGCGGCCGTGGCGGCCTGCGCGGGCCGGCGGTCCGCCACGGCCGAAGGTCACACTGGCAGGGCGTCTTCGGCGTATTGGTCTGCAAACTCCGCGCTGGGCGGGATCGGGGTGATGACATCGATCAGCACGCCGTTCGGGTCCGCGGTGATGAAGTGGCGCTGACCGAAGTTTTCGTCGGTGAGCGGCTTCAGGACCGGCAGGCCCGCGCCGGTCAGCCGGGTGTATTCGGCCGCGGCGTCCTCGACCTCGAAGTTCAGGATGACGCCGGCACTGTTGCCGCGCCCGGCTTCGGGGATCGTCGGGTGGGTGCCCTCCAGGATTGCCAGGTTCACGGCGGGGTCAGAGCAGGACTGAAGATGGACGTACCAATCCGATTCAAAGGCCGGCCTGAAGCCGAAGTGGGTTTGGTAGAATGCGGCGGTGCCCGCGACGTCGTTTGTTTGCAGCACCGGATAGTATTGGGTCACTTTCATCTTGCACCTCTCATGGAAAACATACAGTCTGTATGCATGTGAAGATAAACATACAGGCTGCATGTATGCAAGAGAATAAACCCCCTGTTCCGAACGCAGCCCGCCGGGCTGCCATGCGCGAGCGGCTGATCACTGCCGCACGCGTGCTCTTTGCGGAAAAAGGCTATGCCGAGACGTCGACGCCCGAAATCGTCAAGGCGGCAGAGGTCACCCGCGGGGCGCTGTACCATCATTTTGACGGGAAAGAGGCGCTGTTCGGCGCCGTCGCCGAGGCGGAGGCCCAAGCGGTCACCCAAGCGATTGAGGCCGCGGCCAGGGTGCCGGGCGCGGAGGGGCTGGAAGCCGGGAGCAGGGCGTATTTTGCCGCGATGGCCGTTCCCGGGCGCGCCCGCATTCTGCTGGTCGACGGACCCGCGGTGCTCGGCGCTGCTGCAATGGATGAGATCGACGCCGGAGGAGGGCGCAGGGCCCTGCGGACGGGGCTTGCGTCTGCGGGCACAGGGCTGGATGAGGCCGGGCTTGATGCGCTGGCGGTGGTGCTGTCGGCGGCCTTCGACAGGGCGGCGCTTGCCATTGCCGAAGGCGCTGAGTCTGCGCCCTACGAGGCGGCTATGGCGGCACTGATGGGTGCCGCCGTGCGCCTCCGGTCTTAGGACGCGGCTTTCTTCGGCGCGGCCTTCTTCTTGGCAGCGGGCTTTTTCGCTGCGGCTTTCTTTTTGCCGCCCTTGGACGATTTCTCGGCGATCAGCTCCACCGCCATTTCCATGGTCACGTCCTT
Source organism: Leisingera daeponensis DSM 23529 (assembly GCF_000473145.1). NCBI lineage: Bacteria > Pseudomonadati > Pseudomonadota > Alphaproteobacteria > Rhodobacterales > Roseobacteraceae > Leisingera > Leisingera daeponensis. The sequence continues at coordinate 149,501 of NZ_KI421500.1, forward strand.
CGGCTCCACGTCCTTGGGCAGGGTGGCATTCACCTTCTCCCATTTGACGTAAGGCCCGTACCGCCCGTCCATGATGTTGACCGCGCCGCCGCCATCGGGGTGCTCGCCCAGTTCCTTCAGCGGCTTGGCAGCCGCGCGGCTGCCGCGGCGGCCCGGGTTTGCACGCTTTTCGGCCAGCATTTCCACCGCGCGGTTCATGCCGATCTCAAAGACATCCAATGTCTCTTTGAGGTTCACATATACCGGCTTTTCCTCATCGGGCAGCTGATGCGCGATATAGGGCCCGAACCGGCCAAGGTTGGACTGGATGACGCCGCCGTCCGGGTGCTCGCCGATGTCGCGCGGCAATGTGAGCAGGGTCAAAGCCTGCTCCAGCGTGATCTCGTTCGGCCCCCAGCCGGGCAGGAAGTCCTTGCCCTGCTTCGGCAGCGAGGAACGCGGCGGCTTCTTGTTCTCGGGCGTCGCTTCGCCGCGCTGCACATAAGGCCCGAAACGGCCGGATTTCAGGTGGATTTCGTCGCCGTCATCCTCGCCCAGAACGCGTTCATAGCCTTCGGCGCCTTCGCCGGAAATCGGGCGGGTGTAGTTGCATTCGGGATAGTTGCCGCAGCCGACAAAGCCGCCGGTGCGCGAGGTCTTCAGGTGCAGCTGGCCCTGGCCGCATTTCGGGCAGGTCCGCGGATCGGTGCCATCCTCGCGCGGCGGGTAGAGCTGCGGCGCCAGGGCGTCGTCCAGCACGTCCAGCACCTCGGTGATGCGCAGTTCGGAGGTTTCGGCGATCGCCGCCGAGAAATCGCGCCAGAACCGGCCCAGGAGGTCCTTGTAATCGCGTTCGCCCGCGCTCACGTCGTCGAGTTCTTCCTCCAGATTGGCGGTGAACTCGTAGCCCACGTATTTGCGGAAGAAGTTCAAAAGGAAGATGGTGACGATCCGGCCCTTGTCCTCGGGGAACAGGCGGTTCTTGTCCTTGCGGACATATTCGCGGTCCTGGATCGTGGTGATCACGCTGGCATAGGTCGAGGGGCGCCCGATGCCCAGTTCCTCCATCCGCTTGACCAGCGTTGCCTCGGTATAGCGCGGCGGCGGCTGGGTGTGGTGCTGCAGCGCCAGCACGGCGCCATTGTCCGACAGGACCGACGCCTCCTTGCCGGCCTTTTCGGCCTGTGCCGCCAGCGAGGAGACGAATTTCAGCGCTTCGCCTTCCATGATCTGCGGCAGGCGCTTGTCGTCTTCATCCGCGACATCGTCGCGGCCTTCCTCGTAGACCCGCATGAAGCCGTCAAACAGCACCACCTGGCCGGTGGCGCGCAGCACGACCTGCTGATCGTCCGAGCCGATGTCGACGGTGGTGCGCTCCAGCCGCGCACCTTCCATCTGGCACGACAGCGTCCGCTTCCAGATCAGGTCATAGAGCTTGCGCTGGTCGTCGTCGGTCACCTTCAGCGCCTTGGCATCGCGGCCCATATCGGTCGGGCGGATACACTCGTGCGCCTCCTGGGCGTTCTTTGCCTTGTTCTTGTAGATCCGCGGCGAGGAGGGAACATACTCTGCACCATAGCGCTTTTCGATCTCGGCGCGGGCGGCCTGCACGGCTTCCGGCGCCATGTCGATGCCGTCAGTCCGCATATAGGTGATGTAGCCCGCCTCATATAGCCGCTGCGCCGCGTTCATGGTCTGACGCGCGCCCATACCGAACTTGCGGCTGGCCTCCTGCTGCAGAGTGGAGGTCATGAAGGGGGCGGAGGGGTTGCGGGCGGCAGGCTTGGCCTCGACCGACAGCACCTTGAGCTTGCGCGAGGCCACTGCCTGCACCGCCAGCTCTGCTGCGGTGGAGTTCTTCAGGCTGTACTTGTCGAGCTTTTCGCCGCCCATGACGGTCAGGCGCGCTTCGAAGTCCTGGCCGCGCGGGGTCGCCAGCTGGGCGCGCACCGACCAGTATTCCTGCGGGTTGAAGGCCTCGATTTCCATCTCGCGCTCTACGATCAGGCGCAGGCAGACCGACTGAACCCGGCCGGCAGAGCGCGCGCCCGGCAGCTTGCGCCACAGGACCGGCGACAGGTTGAAGCCCACCAGGTAGTCCAGCGCCCGGCGGGCCAGATAGGCCTCGACCAGCGGCATGTCGACCTGGCGCGGGTTTTTCATCGCCTCGGTCACCGCTTCCTTGGTGATCGCGTTGAAGGTGACGCGGCTGACCGCGGTATCCTTCTTGATCGAGCGCCGCTTGGTCAGCGCCTCCTGCAGGTGCCAGCTGATCGCCTCGCCCTCGCGGTCGGGGTCGGTGGCGAGAATCAGCGCGTTGTCGTCCTTCAGCGCGTCGGCGATGGCCTTCACGTGTTTGCGGGAATCGTTGGCGACCTCCCAGGTCATGCCGAAATCCGCATCCGGGTCGACGGATCCGTCTTTGGCCGGCAGGTCGCGCACGTGGCCGTAAGACGCCAGAACCGTATAGTCGGGGCCAAGATACTTATTGATTGTTTTTGCTTTGGCCGGGGATTCGACAACAACGACTGGCATAAATTCTGATACCTCTTCGGACCACTTCTGCGGGTTCTATGGCGGGGCAACATGTGGGGCGCAAGAGGTGATTGTCAATCCGGGTGCATTGGCCGCGGCGCCGGGGAGGCCGTTTCAGCGGCGCCTGCGGTCAATCGCTGTCATCCGGAAACGCCTTGCACAGCAGCCCGCCCGGCTGGCGGAGGATCGCCCCTTCAAGCTCCAGATCCGTGAGTGCGGGCGCCAGTTCATGCGGCGGCAGGGCGAGGCCGCGCATCAGTTCGGTCTCGGAGGTGGGGGAGGGGCCCAGTCTGCGCAGGATCTGCTGATGCAGGGCGTGGGTCTGCGCCAGGCTGCGCCGCTGGGGCGGCGGCGGGGGCAGCTCCGCCAGGGCTTCTTGCAGGCTGGTTTCAGGGACCGGGCGCGGGGGCAGGTCCAGCGGCGGAAGGGCCTCCAGCACATCGGCGGCATCGCGCACCAGCTGGGCGCCGTCGCGGATCAGCCGGTTGCAGCCGGAACTGCGGGCATCGAATGGATGGCCCGGCACCGCCAGGACCTCGCGCCCGTAATCCAGCGCATCGCGGGCGGTGATCAGGGTGCCGGACTTCGCCGCAGCCTCGACCACGACAACGGCGCGGGCAAGGCCCGCAATGATCCGGTTGCGCTTGGGAAAGTCGCGGGCCCGCGGCGTCAGGCCCATCGGCTGTTCCGAAAGCCGCAGCCCGGTTTTGCAGATTTCTTCGGCCAGCCGGCTGTTTTCTGCGGGGTAGATCACGTCGGCGCCGCCGGCCAGCACCGCGATGGTGCCGGTCTTCAAGGCTGCCTGGTGGGCGGCGGTGTCGATACCGCGCGCCATGCCGGACACCACGGTATAGCCTGCCTCGCCCAGGTTCTGCGCCAGCGACCGCGCCATCCGCAGCCCCAGCGAGGACGCGTTGCGCGCCCCGACCATGGCAATCACCGGCCGCTCCAGCACAGAGAGGTCGCCAATGGCCCACAGCAGGGGCGGGGCATCCTTCAGCCCGGCAAGCAGTTTGGGATAGTCAGGGTCCGGAAAGCACAAAAGCCGCGCTTTGGCGGCTTTTGCGGCCTTAATTTCGGCGTCCACCGCTTTGGCAGGGCATGTTTCATACCCTTTGATGCCTGCGGAGCGTGCCACTTCGGGCAGCGCATCCAGCGCGTTCTGCGCTGAACCGTATTCAGCGAGCAGCCGGTGAAATGTCACCGGGCCGACCCGCTTGGAGCGCAACAGGCGAAGCCATGAAAACTGGTTATCTTCCGTGGTGGGTGGGAGTGGGGGGTGAGTGGAAGAATGTGCTTCTTCAGTCATCCGCAGCTCCGCCTGTTTGCAGGACTAGAATTAACCCTTAGGCGGTTAACAGTTGGTGAACAGCCGGCAGTTTTTAACCAATACCCTGAAAATTTTCCTAAGTGTCGAAAACAAATGAAGAAATATAAATCCGGCAGAGAGCGCGCGCCGTCCGAAGCAGAAAAAGGGGCCGGAAGCGCTGGCTTCCGGCCCGGAATTTTACGGCAGTGTCATGGTTTTACCGGTTTTTGACGAAGTGATTCAGGCCGCCGAGCCGCCAACGGTCAGCCCGCCCATCAGCACCGTCGGCTGGCCGACGCCGACCGGAACCCACTGGCCCGCCTTGCCGCAATTGCCCATGCCGGGGTCCAGCGCCATGTCGTTGCCAAGGCCTCGAATCTGTTTCAGCGCGGTGGCGCCGTCGCCGATCAGCGTGGCGCCCTTAACCGGTGCGCCGACCTTGCCGTCCTTCACGCGGTAAGCCTCGGTGCAGGAGAACACGAACTTGCCATTGGTGATATCGACCTGGCCGCCGCCAAAGCCGACCGCCCAGATGCCGTCCTTGATGCCAGCCACCAGATCGCCGGGATCGGCGTCGCCGCCCAGCATGTAGGTGTTGGTCATCCGCGGCATCGGCGCATGGGCATAGCTTTGACGCCGCCCGTTGCCGGTGGGGGAGACCCCCATCAGCCGCGCATTCTGGCGGTCCTGCATGAAGCCGACCAGAATACCGTCCTCGATCAGCGTGGTTTTCTGGCTGGGCGTGCCCTCGTCATCCACAGTGATCGAGCCGCGCCGGTCCGGGATGGTGCCGTCATCCAGCACCGTCACCCCCCGGGCGGCGATCTGCTGGCCCATGAGACCGGCAAAGGCAGAGGACCCCTTGCGGTTGAAATCGCCCTCCAGCCCGTGGCCGATCGCCTCGTGCAGCAGGATGCCGGGCCAGCCGGGGCCAAGCACCACGTCCATCTCGCCCGCCGGCGCAGGGACAGCGTCCAGATTGACCAGCGCAATGCGAAGCGCTTCCTGCACCTGGGCCTGCCAGTGTTTGGGGTCGACCAGACCATCCAGGCCCAGCCGCCCGCCGCCGCCGGCAGAGCCGCTTTCGCGGCGGCCGTCTTTTTCGACGATCACCGAGACGTTCAGCCGTGCCATCGGGCGGGTGTCGCGCACCCGCACACCATCGGCACGCAGGATCTCCACCTCTTGCAGCGAGGCGGCCAGTGACGCGGAGACCTGGACCACGCGTTGATCCAGATCACGTGCATAGGAATCAATTTCGCGCAGCGTCTCCACCTTCACCGGAAACGGCATGGCGCTGATCGGGTCGGCATCGGTGTAGAGTTTCTTGTTGGTGGCCTGCGGCGGGTCCGAGTAGGTGCCGCCGCCCGCTCCGACAGCCAGCCTGGCCGTTTCCGCCGCCCGTTTCAGCGATGCGATGGAGACATCGGTGGAATGCGCGTAACCGGCCACATCGCCGTTCACGGCCCGCAAACCAAAGCCCTCGGAGGCATCGTAGCCGGCGCTGCGCAGCCGCCCGTCGTCAAACGAGAGCGCTTCCGACTTGCGGCGCTCGGCAAAGATCTCTCCATCCTCCGCACCATTCAGCGCATCGCGCAGGGTCGCCAGCGCCTCATCCTGCGGAAGCGCGGTTTCAAACGGGCGGAAGGCTGGGTTTTCCATGGCACGGTCCTCAGATTTTTTTGATCTAAATCAAGAAAGCGACGGTTTGACGCTTGGCTGCCTCTTTATCTGTACGCCCGAATATGATTTTAAGCGGCGTCAAAGACAACGGGGCTGGTACGTTTTGTGGAATCAATGATTCCCCCCATTCGTGCTGCCGCAGAAAAATGCGATCAACCGATCAGGACAGAACATGAAAAACGCTTTGATGCTTTCGGGCCTTTTTGCCGGCCTTTCAAGCCTTCCAGCAATGGCGCAAGAAGGTCTGGAAACCATTGGTAAGCCGGTTGACGGCGGGCTGAACTTCCAGCCGGCGGCGACCTCGCTGGCCGAAGGCCTGCAGCGCCTGGACTACATGATCCTGGTGATCATCACCGTTATCTGCGTGTTCGTCGCGGGCCTGCTGCTGTGGGCGATCCTGCGGTTCAACAAGCGCGCCAACCCGACCCCGGCCAAGTTCAGCCACTACACCCCGATCGAGATCGCCTGGACCGTGATCCCGATCCTGATCCTGGTGTTCATCGGCTCCTTCTCGCTGCCGCAGCTGTTTGCGCAGCAAGAGATCCCCGAGGGCGACATCAACATCAAGGTGACCGGCTACCAGTGGTACTGGGGCTATGAATACACCGACCACGAGTTCGGATTCGAAAGCTTCCTGCTGCCCAAGGACCAGCTGGCTGCAAACGGCTATGCCGAGGATGAGTACCTGCTGGCCACCGATACCGCCGTGGTGGTACCGTCGGGCAAGACCATCGTGATGAACGTGACCGCCGCCGACGTGATCCATTCCTGGACCATCCCGGCCTTCGGCGTGAAGCAGGACGGCGTTCCGGGCCGTCTGGCACAGCTGTGGTTCAAGGTCGACGAGGGCAAGGAAGGCGTCTACTTCGGCCAGTGTTCCGAACTGTGCGGCAAGGACCACGCCTATATGCCGATCACCGTCAAGGTCGTGACCCAGGAAGAATATGACGCCTGGCTGGAAGGTGCCAAGGAAGAATACGCGGGGCTGCCGCAGGCCTACCAGGTCGCCTCCAACTGATAGCTGGCTGCGGGGTGCCTGAGCGGGCGTCCTGCAGGTCAGACACAAGATGAGGGTGCGCAGCGATGCGCACCCGTTGCCGCCAAAAGGACCCAAGATGAGCGACGCAAGCATCAACGCAAGCCGGGCATACGAGGACGAGGCCAGCTTTGGCGACTATTTCGCCCTGCTGAAACCCCGTGTCATGTCGCTGGTGGTCTTCACTGCTCTGGTGGGTCTGCTGGCCGCGCCCGTCTCCGTGCATCCGGTCGTCGGTTTCTGCGCCATCCTGTTCATTGCCATCGGCGGCGGTGCCTCCGGGGCGCTGAACATGTGGTGGGACGCCGATATCGACAAGGTGATGAAACGCACCAAATCCCGCCCGATCCCCGCTGGCAAGGTTGAGCCGGGCGAGGCGCTGGCGCTGGGCCTGGCGCTGTCGGGCCTGTCGGTGATCATGCTGGCGCTGGCCGCAAACGTCTTTGCCGGCGCGTTCCTGGCCTTCACCATCTTTTTCTACGTGGTGGTTTACACCATGTGGCTGAAGCGTGCGACGCCGCAGAATATCGTCATCGGCGGTGCCGCCGGGGCCTTCCCGCCGGTCATTGGCTGGATTGCCGCCACCGGCACCATGTCGGTTGAACCCTGGCTGATGTTCCTGCTGACCTTCATGTGGACGCCGCCGCATTTCTGGGCGCTGGCGCTGTTCATGCGCTCCGATTATGACGACGCAGGCGTGCCGATGCTGACCGTGACCCACGGCCGCCGCGCCACCCGCGTGCATATCCTGGTTTACACCGTGCTGCTGGCGCTGCTGGCCGTCGGCACCGCATTCTCCGGCATTGGCGGCCCGATCTATCTGGCCGCGGCGCTGGTGATGAACGCGTTGTTCCTGCATGGCGCCTGGAAGATCACCCGCCGCGACGAGGACGATTCCGAGGCCGACAATTTCACGGTGGAGCGCAGCTTCTTCAAACTGTCGCTGCTCTATCTGTTCCTGCACTTCGGCGCGATCCTGGCCGAGGCGCTGCTGAAGCCCTACGGGCTGGGAGGCTGGTAATATGGCTCTGAGCAAGCAACATGAGATCCACAAGCGCCGGTCGGGCCGCAACATGGGCGTGGGCATTCTGCTGGCGGCCTTCGTGGTGCTGATCCTGGCCCTGACCATGGTCAAGGTCACCTCCAACGGCTTCTCTTTCCCTGACACTCAGGCGGAGCAGAACTGATGGCGCTGAAGGGCCCCCGGAAAACCGTGCTCCAGCTGGTCGGCGTCGTCGTCCTGATGGGCGGCCTGTCCTGGGCCTCGGTGCCGTTTTATGACTGGTTCTGCCGGGTCACCGGCTTTGGCGGCGTCACCGGCGTGGCCAGCAGCGGTTCCGACACCATTCTGGACCAGACCATCAAGGTGCGCTTCGACGGCTCCAAAGAGCGCGGCATGCCGTGGGAGTTCAAGCCGCTTCAGCGCGAGATGGAAATCCGCCTGGGCGAAACCGGCCTGGCGTTCTATGAGGCGTACAACCCGACTGACCGCCCGGTGGCGGGTCAGGCGTCCTACAACGTCGCGCCGTATCAGGCCGGCGGGTTCTTTTCGAAAATCGACTGCTTCTGCTTTACCGAGCAGGTGCTTCAGCCGGGGGAACGGGTGCAGATGCCCGTGACCTTCTATGTGGATCCCGAAATCATTGACGACCGGGATGCAAAATACGTGCATACGATCACGCTTTCGTACACGTTCCATCAAATCGATCTGCCCGAGGGCTATGCCGCTCTCGACACCGGGGGTAACACCGGGGCAGGCGCAACCACGAACTAGGCCGCTAGGTGAGGGACACTTAAATGGCGCACGCTAAAAATCACGATTATCATATTCTGCCGCCGTCGATCTGGCCGCTGGCCGCCTCTGTGGGCACATTCGTCATGCTGGTTGGCGCAGTGTTCTGGATGAAGGGCATCACGGCCTGGGCCTTCTGGATCGGCTTTGTTGCGGTCCTGTACTCCGCCTTTGCCTGGTGGTCCGAAGTTGTGGCCGAAAGCCGCCAGGGCGATCACACCCCGGTCGTGCGCATCGGTCTGCGCTACGGTTTCATCCTGTTCGTGATGTCCGAGGTGATGTTCTTCTTCGCTTGGTTCTGGTCGTTCTTCAAACACGCCATGTACCCGATGGAGACCTATATCGGCACCGAATACGTGGCGCCGGAGATCTACCCGGTTGATCCGTTCCACCTGCCGCTGATCAACACCCTGATCCTGCTGCTGTCCGGCTGTGCCGTGACCTGGGCGCACCATGCGCTGGTGCACAACAACGACCGCAAGGCGCTGATCCAGGGCCTGGCCATCGGTATCGCCTTCGGCGTCGCCTTCACCTTCCTGCAGGGCTATGAATACGCCCACCTGTTGCACGAAGGCTGGAAGTTCGGCGAAGACGAGTTCTACTCGAACTTCTTCATGGCTACCGGCTTCCACGGCTTCCACGTGGTCATCGGCACTATCTTCCTGACCGTCTGCCTGATCCGCGCGATCAAGGGCGACTTCACCCCGGAACAGCACGTCGGCTTCGAGGCCGCGGCCTGGTACTGGCACTTCGTGGACGTTGTCTGGCTGTTCCTGTTCTTCGCCGTCTACATCTGGGGCACATCCGGCCTGTAACGGGCGGCCTGTAACGGGCGGTTTGTACCGGTTACATGTTTGCGGTTGATTATCCGCACTCATGAAGTCACACACAGGGCGCGCAGGGGAGACCTTGCGCGCCCTTGTTTTTGGAGCGGAGCGGCACAGATGCGGCGTGTCATCTTCCTGTTGATCATCAGCGGCGCGGGCTTGGCCGTGCTGATCGGGCTGGGCACCTGGCAGCTGCAGCGCAAGGCTTGGAAGGATGGCATTCTGGCCACCATCGAGGCGCGGATCGCTGGTGCGCCTGCCGCCGGTCTGCCCGCGCAGCTGGACCCCGAAACCGACAAGTACCGCCCCGTGCGCCTGCAAGGCGAGATCGGCGCGCAGGAACTGCACGTCCTCACTTCGATCAAGGATGCCGGCCCCGGCTACCGGGTGATTTCACCGTTCACTCTGGAGGACGGCCGCCGGGTGCTGATCGACCGCGGCTTTATCCCGGTTAAGGAGAAGCAGGCCGCGCGTCTGGCCGGCCCCGCCGCCATTGAGGGCAACATCCATTGGCCTCAGGAGGTTGATAGCTACACGCCTGAACCGGATCTTTTCGGCAACATCTGGTATGCCCGCGACGCGGAACAGATGGCGGCGCAGCTTGGCGCTGAGCCTGTAATGATTGTCCTGCGCGCAAAACCCGAAGGGGAGACGGGGCTGCGCCCCATGCCGGTCACCACCTCCGGCATCCCCAATGACCACTTGCAATATGCGATCACCTGGTTTTCGCTGGCCTTTATCTGGGCGGCGATGACCCTCTACTTCCTGCGGCGCAGCCGCCCTTGAACCTGAAGAGCTGAAGGCGATGAAATATATCTCGACCCGGGGCCAAGCGCCCGAGCTGACCTTTGAAGACGCGATGCTGACCGGCCTGGCCCGCGACGGAGGCCTCTATGTGCCCGCGGACATCCCGCAGATGTCCCACGACGACATCGCGGCGCTAGCGGGTCTGTCTTACGAGGAAACCGCCTTTCGCGTCATGCGCCCCTTCCTTGGCGATTGCTTCACGGATGAGGAATTCCGAGCCATCATCGCCCGCGCCTACGAGGGCTTTGGCCACGCCGCCCGCGCGCCGCTGAAGCAGCTGGCCCCGAACCATTTCCTGCTGGAGCTGTTCCACGGGCCCACGCTGGCGTTCAAGGATTTCGCGATGCAGCTGATCGGCCAGCTGTTCCAGACTGCCCTGGAACGCCGCGGCGACCGGGTGACCATTGCGGGCGCGACTTCCGGGGACACCGGCTCAGCGGCGATGGAAGCGTTCCGGGGCCTCAGCAATGTGGACGTCTTCATCCTTTACCCGCATGGCCGTGTGTCCGAGGTGCAGCGCCGCCAGATGACCACTCCGCAGGACAAGAACGTGCACGCGCTGGCCGTCGATGGCGACTTCGACGACTGCCAGGCGCGCGTCAAGGACATGTTCAACGACTTCGATTTCCGCGACGGGGTGAAACTGGCCGGCGTGAATTCGATCAACATCGCCCGGGTGCTGGCGCAGGTGGTTTATTACTTCTCCTCCGCCGTCTCCCTGGGCGCGCCGCAGCGCAAGGTGAGCTTCACCGTGCCGACCGGCAACTTCGGCGATATCTTCGCGGGCTTCATCGCCAAGCAGATGGGGCTGCCGATCGACCAGCTCGTCGTTGCCACCAACCAGAACGACATTCTGCACCGTTGCCTGTCGGGGCAGGGGTACTACAAGGGCGACACCCAGCCCTCGATCAGCCCTTCAATGGACATTCAGGTCTCGTCGAACTTTGAGCGCGCCCTGTTCTACGCCTATGGCCAGGACAGCAAGGCCGTGGCCCTCTTGATGGAAGAACTGAAGAACGGCGGCTTTGATGTCTCGCAAGGCGCGATGCAGGCGCTGGCCGAAAACTACACCTCTGGCCGCACCTCGGAGGAGGAGACGCTGGCGACCATCAAATCGGAACTGGCGTCCTCCGGCGAGCTGATCTGCCCGCACGGCGCGGTTGCGGTGAAAGTCGCCAATGAGCACCGCAAGGCAGATGTGCCGATGATCACCTTGGCCACTGCGCATCCGGCGAAATTCCCGGCGGCTGTGGAAGAGGCCAGCGGCATTCATCCGCCTCTTCCCCCGCGCATGGCAGACCTGTATGACAGGCCGGAACGGGTCACCCGGATTGCCAACGATCTGGCTGCCCTCGAGGATCATATCAGAAAGAACATCGCGCATTGACAGTTCAGCAGCACACACTCGCCAACGGGTTCCGCATCGTCTCCGAGCATATGCCGGGTCTGGAATCCGCGGCGGTCGGGATCTGGGTGACAGCCGGAGGCCGCCACGAGCGGCTTGAACAGAACGGCATCGCCCATTTCCTGGAGCACATGGCCTTCAAGGGCACCAAAAGGCGCTCGGCCTTGCAGATCGCCGAGGAGATCGAGGATGTCGGCGGCTATATCAACGCCTACACCTCGCGCGAGGTCACGGCGTATTACGCCCGTGTGCTGAAGGATGACGTGCCGCTGGCGGTGGATGTGATCGGGGACATCCTGCTCAATCCGGTGTTCGACCAGCGCGAGATCGAGGTCGAACGCGGGGTGATCCTGCAGGAAATCGGCCAGTCGCTGGATACACCGGACGATGTGATCTTTGACTGGCTGCAGGAAGAAAGCTACCGCGGCCAGCCGCTGGGCCGCACCATCTTGGGCCCCGCAGAACGCGTGCGCAGCTTCTCGCGCGAGGATCTGGAAGGCTTTGTCTCCGAGCATTACGGCCCCGGCCAGATGATCCTGGCGGCGGCGGGCGGTGTGGACCACGACGCGCTGGTCAGACTGGCGGAGCAGCTGTTCGGCCATATGGCGGCCAAGCCGGACTTCACCGCCGAAGGCGCCACCTTCACCGGCGGTGAGGCGCGGCAGGTCAAGGATCTGGAGCAGGCGCATTTTGCGCTGGCCTTCGAAGGTCCCGGCTACCGCGACCAGTCGATGTACACCGCGCAGATCTATGCCAGCGCCCTCGGCGGCGGCATGTCCTCGCGGCTGTTTCAGGAGGTGCGCGAAAAGCGCGGCCTTTGCTACACCATCTTCTCGCAGGCGGGGTCATATGCCGACACCGGTTCAATGACCGTTTACGCAGGCACCTCCGGCGAGCAGCTGGCGGAACTGGCGGGCATCACCATCGACGAGATGAAGCGCGCCGCGGACGACATGAGCGATGCCGAGGTCGAACGCGCCCGCGCCCAGATGAAGGCGGGGATGCTGATGGGGCTGGAAAGCCCCTCGAACCGGGCGGAGCGGCTGGCCCGGCTGGTGCAGATCTGGGGCAAGGTGCCGTCGCTGGAGCGGACCATCGAACGGATCGACGCAGTGACCACCAAGGACGTGCGCACGCTTGCCGAAACCATGGCGGTAACTGCGCCGGCGGCCTTGGCGCTGTATGGCCCGGTGGCGGATGCCCCGGCGCTTGAGAGGCTGCAGGAGAGGCGCGCTGCCTGATGCTGCTCAGCCGCCGCAAGGTCCGCATTGAAACCGAGCGCCTGACCCTTAGGCCGCCGGTGCATGCGGATTTTCACGGCTGGGCGGCGCTGAGGCTGCAAAGCCAGCCTTATCTGACGCCGTGGGAGCCCAGCTGGGCGGCGGATCACCTCAGCCGCAAGAGCTTCACCAACCGGGTCTACTGGGCGCGCCGCTCGGTGGCCTCGGGTTCAGCCATGCCGCTGTTCCTGATCCGGCGGTCGGATCAGGTTCTGGTCGGGGCGATCACGCTCGACAACATCCGCCGCGGCCCCGCCCAGGCCGGCACGCTGGGCTATTGGACGGGCCAGCCCTTCGCCCGCAAGGGTTTCATGCGCGAGGCGATCGGCGCGGTGGTGCATCATGCGTTCACGAAGCTGGACCTCAGCCGGATCGAGGCCGCCTGCCTGCCGGAAAACCAGGCCTCCCGCGGGCTGCTGGAAAAATCCGGCTTCAAGTATGAGGGCGTTGCCCAGTCCTATCTGCAAATCAACGGCCGCTGGCGCACCCATGTGCTCTATGCCGCGCTGCGCCATGACCGCCGCGGCAAGACCCTGGCCGGCCAGGCCTAGGCGCTGCGGCCCCGCAAAAGGCAATGCCTCCCGCCCGCCGCTGGTGCACTGACATGCACCGCGCCCGTCGGGCATGGCGCCGCACCTGCGGTGCGGCGTTTCCCGGCCTAGCGGCCGGGAGAGACGGCGGCGGTCTGCCGGGTCCGCGCCGGGCCGCAGGCCCGGCGCCCAGCCCAACCGCAAGGCGGAATTTGCAATTCTGCCGGAGCGGGCGGGAGCGCCCCAGAAGATTTTTTCGCGCCCGGGGCTGACAGCGGTGGTTTGCGCCCTAGAACCTGCCCCATGCGCGCGTTTTGCTGTCTCCTGTGGCTTATCCTCTGTGCCAGTGCCCTCCCCGCACAGGAGCGGCGGCCGAGCCATTGCATCGCCCTGGCGCAAGGCACGCCCGGCCTGGCTTACCTGCACAAAGCCAGCTGGCAGGATCCGGTTGCCAAGGACAGCGTGCTGATCCGCTATATCGCCCATGCCTCCTTTCTGCTGCGCACCGAGGGCGGGCTGAATGTGGTCACCGATTTCACCGGATTCACCGGCGCTGCGCCCTTGATCCCTGATGTGGTCACCATGAACCACGCCCATGAAACCCATTGGACGGCCCACCCCGATCCGGCGATCCCGCATGTGCTGGAAGGCTGGGGCCCCTTCGGGGCAGGCATCGACCATCACCTCGACCTGGGGGAGATGCTGATCCGCAATGTCTCCACCGATATCCGCAACATGTTCGGCGGGGTGGAGCAGCAGGGCAATTCGATTTTCGTGTTCGAGGCTGCGGGGCTCTGCATTGGCCACCTGGGCCACCTGCACCATGTGCCGACGCCGGAGCAATACGCGGCGCTGGGGCGGCTGGATGTGGTGATGGCAGCGGTGGACGGCGGCATCACCCTGCCGCTCGATCAGATGCTGGAGGTGCTGGGGCGGCTGCGGTCCTCTGTCATCATCCCGATGCACTGGTTCAGCGACTACTCCCTGGACCGCTTTCTGTCTCAGGTCGGCCCGGAGTTCGATGTGGTCGATGACGGCAGCAGCACACTCACCGTTTCGCTGCGCAGCCTGCCCAGCCGCCCGACCATCCATGTGCTGCGGCCGAAGCACCTGCTGGAAGAGGAGTGAGCCCGCTTGCCAGCCGCCGGGCCTTGCGGCATGGATAGGGCATGAGCCTCAACCCCGCCGATCCCGCCTTTGCCGCCCGCCTTTCTGCCCTGCTGCCCGAAGGCGTGCTGCGCCAGCCTGAGCCGCGCCACCTGGAGGAGCCGCGCGGGCGCTATCGCGGGCAGGCGGGCGTGCTGGCGCTGCCGCACACCGTGGAGCAGGCCGCAACCCTGGTGCGCGAGGCCAATGCCGCCCGGGTGCCGGTTGTGCCCTACGGCGGCGGCACCGGTCTGGTCGGCGGCCAGGTGATGCCGGACGGCCCGGCACCGCTTCTGCTGTCACTGGAGCGGATGACGGCGATCCGCGCGGTTTACCCGCAGGAAAACGTGATTATCGCCGAGGCTGGTGCCATTCTGGCGGATGTGCAGGCCGCTGCGCAGGCGGCAGACCGGCTGTTTCCCCTCTCGCTGGCGGCGGAAGGCTCGGCCCGGATCGGCGGCAACCTTGCGACCAATGCAGGCGGGGTCAACGTGCTGCGCTACGGCAACGCCCGCGACTTGTGCCTGGGGCTGGAAGCGGTGCTGCCTTCCGGCGAGGTCTGGCACGGGCTCTCGCGCCTGCGCAAAGACAACACCGGCTATGACCTCAAGAACCTGCTGATCGGCGCCGAGGGCACATTGGGAGTGATCACCGCTGCGGCTCTGAAACTGTCGCCTATCCCGGCGGGACAGGGCACGGCCCTTTTCACAGTGAAGGACCCGGAAGCGGCCATCGCGCTGCTGGCGCTGGCCCGGGATCAGGCCGGTGAGGCCGTCAGCGCCTTTGAGCTGATCCACCGGCAGGGGCTGGAGTTCCTGGCCGAGACCCAGCCGCAAGTGCGCCAGCCTTTCGCCCCGGCGCCGGAGTGGTCGGTGCTGATCGAAGTTGGCCTGCCGCGCGGGCTGGATCCTGAAACCGCCCTGGCGGAGCTGTTCGAGGCGGCGGAACGGGCCGGGCTTGCGCAGGATGGCGTCATTGCTCAATCCGAGGCGCAGCGGCAGGCGCTGTGGTCGCTGCGTGAGCATATCCCGGTTGCCAACAAGGCGATCGGTGCAATTTCAAGTCATGACATCTCGGTCCCGGTCTCAGAGATCCCGGCGTTCATCAAACGCGGCCATGAGGTGCTGGAGACACTGGGCGTATTCCGGATCAACTGCTTTGGTCACCTTGGGGACGGCAACCTGCACTACAACGTCTTCCCGCCCAAAGGCCGCAGGCGGGAGGACTTTGACCACCTGCGGAGTGCCGTGAAGGAGGCCGTGCATGACTTGGTCCACACCTTCGGCGGCTCTTTCAGCGCGGAGCATGGCGTAGGACGGATGAAAACCAGTGACCTGGAGCGGTATGGCGATCCGGTCAAACTGGCGGCCATGCGCGCGATCAAGCAGGCGCTGGACCCGAACGGGATCATGAACCCGGGCGCGGTGCTGAGGGCCGTCTGAATTCTCTGAAAAAGGAAGGGCTCCCGCACCCGCGGCTGCCCGGCTGCGCCGGACCGCCTGGCGGCTTTGGGCCCGGCGCCGCGCATCCGCGCGGCGCGCCTTTCAGGTGCCCTGGCAGGGCACCTGAAAGGCCATGCCCAACCGGCAAAGCCGTTTTCACGGAAAATGGCGCAGGACGGGCGGGAGCGCGCCGCGGGCCGGGCGTCAGAGCCCTTCGAACTCGCACAGAACATGGACGTCCATGCCCATGCTTTCCAGCAGTTTGCGGCCGCCCAGCTCCGGCAGGTCGACGATGAACGAGCACGACACGATCTCGCCGCCCAGCCGCTCGATCAGCTTGATGCCTGCACCCGCGGTGCCGCCGGTGGCCAGCAGGTCATCCACCACCAGGATCTTCTCGCCCGGCTTGATCGCGTCATCGTGGATCTCGACAATCGCCTCACCGTATTCCAGCTTGTACTCTTGGCTGATGGTGGTGCCCGGCAGCTTGCCCTTCTTGCGGATCGGCACGAAACCGACGCTCAGCTGATGCGCAATTGCGCCGCCCAGGATGAAGCCGCGCGCCTCAAGCCCCACAACCTTGTCGATCTGCTCGCCCGCGTAGGGATGCAGCATCTGGTCGATCGCCATGCGGAAGCCGCGCGGATCGGCAAACAGGGTGGTCACATCGCGGAACATGATCCCTTCGTGCGGGAAGTCGACGATGGTGCGGATATAATCCTTAACAGCGGTCTTCTTGGGCATCGGCTTGGCTCCCCTTGGCGCATCGGTTCCGGCGGCCCGGCACTGCCGCCGGGCACAGGGGGTTTGGCCGAAGCCGCGCTGTCATGCAAGGGGGAACCGGCAGCCGCGCCAGTGACGTCAGTTGCCGTGCCGGGTTTTCCGCCGCGACAGGTCGCTGCGGTAAAGGCTTCCCGGAAGCCGGGCCAGATGCGCATGGCGCCGGTCGCGGCGGCGCAGGGCAGGACAGGCCAGACGGTTGATCCTGCGCTTGGGCAAGGGGGCGGAACGCTCTTGCCGGGCCGTCCGAGATCAGGACACGACGGCGGGCCGCGAAACCCACCGCTTTGTGCAAAGAATCCTGACGCAAGACGGCTAGAGTTGCCGGTGTGCGGGACGTCACCTTTTGCGCAGCGGCTGGCCCGCTGGCAGGCTTTACCTGGGAAAGCTGGTGCTCCAGCGCAGC
This sequence comes from Leisingera daeponensis DSM 23529, assembly GCF_000473145.1. Lineage (NCBI taxonomy): Bacteria > Pseudomonadati > Pseudomonadota > Alphaproteobacteria > Rhodobacterales > Roseobacteraceae > Leisingera > Leisingera daeponensis. The sequence continues at coordinate 166,458 of NZ_KI421500.1, forward strand.
AAGGCCTCCAGCGGCCCGCGTTTGGCAAAGAGGCTCCAGATCCAGGCCGCCACCATGGACAGGGCACAGAAGCCCAGCGAATAGCCGAAGATTTGCTCGGCAGACAGCGAGCCATCAAGCTGTCCCATAGCCTCCAGGGTGCCCATGCCAAGCAGGATATGCGCCGCATAGAGGCTCAGGGCCTGCCGGCCCGGGGCGGCCAGCCATTCGGCAAGGCCCGCCTTGTCCAAAGCCGGGGTGATGGCCAGCGTCAGTCCAATCACTGCCATCGCGCTGCCAGAGGCTGCGAGGATGTAGAAAGGCCCGGGGGGGATGGCGCTCGTGCCCGAAAGCTCTGTCAGGTCCGGGTTCTGTACCAATAGCCCGGGCAAGGCCGCCAGCGCTGCGGCCGCTGCGCCCCATAGCACCAGGCGCGCCTGCACGGACCGGCTGGCCAGGTTCAGGCGGCCGATCCACATGCCCAGAAACAGGAAGGCCGCCCAGGGAAATACCGGATGCCAGCCGTTGAAGAAGGAATGGCGCAGGAAGCCTTCCAGCGTCCAGAAGTCCGCGTAAGCCAGTGTCTCCCAGTTCCAATGCGCCTCGTAGTCCAGTGCCAGCAGGCTTATCAGGCCGATCAGTAACGTGCCCGCGGCAGCCAGCAGCAGTACCCGGCCGGTCGCCGTCAGGAACGGCAGCGCCACCAGGAAGTAGAGCGCGTAGAAATGCAGGATGTCGGCTTCGAAGATAGTCAGGTTCAAGAGCCCGATCAGGAACAGGAACAGCGCGCGGCGCAACAGGGTTGCCCGGTCCGGTTTGCCGACAGACAGGCCAACCCCGGCAAGGATGACAAACAGCGCCGCGGCCCGGCCTTCCAGGGCGTTGGTGAACAGCGAGATGGCATCTGGCCCCGGGCTCACTTGCGCCGCGATCCGGAAGTTGACCAGCACCATGCCGCAGAAAGCGAGGAAACGGGCGATGTCCAATCCATGAAGGCGCATGAAAAAAATCCTGAAATCCTGAGGTAAATCCTGTTGTCCGATAAAGGCATCCTGTTGGGCAAAGAAAAGGGGCGGCACCCTCTGGCCCGCCCCGAAACCTGAAATCTGTTGCTGCCGGGGATCAGCCCAGCACCCGGCCTGCGACCGCGTCGAGTTTGGCCAGCAGCGCCGGATCCCGCCGCTCCGGCGCGGTCATGATGGCGTATTCCAGCGCCTTGTCGCAGCCGTGCGGGCAGTCCGCGCGCTGTTGTCCCAGCAGGTCGGGCAGACGCCGCACCAATTCGCGGGCGTTGGCGGAGTTGCCCTGCAAAGTCGCAATGATTTCAGTGATTTCTACCGCGCCGTGCTCCGGGTGCCAGCTGTCGTAATCGGTGACCATTGCGATGGAGGCGTAGCACAGCTCGGCCTCGCGGGCGAGTTTGGCCTCGGGCATGTTGGTCATGCCGATCACGTCGCAGCCCCATTGCTCGCGGTACATCTTGCTTTCCGCCATGGACGAGAACTGCGGGCCTTCCATGCAGAGATACGTGCCGCCGCGGTGGATCTTTATGCCGGCGTCCCGGCCCGCAGCCTCCGCCGCGTCCGACAGCCGCTCGCAGGTCGGGTGCGCGACGCTCACATGGGCGACGCAGCCGGTGCCGAAGAAGCTTTTCTCACGCGCGAAGGTGCGGTCAATGAATTGATCCACAACGACGAAATCGCCCGGTGCCATCTCCTCGCGAAACGATCCGCAGGCGGAAACGGAGAACACGTCAGTCACGCCCAGCCGCTTCAGCGCGTCGATATTGGCGCGGTAGGGGACCTCGGTCGGGGAATGCACATGGCCGCGGCCGTGGCGGGGCAGGAAGGCCATCTTCACACCGCCCAGGGAACCGGTGAAAATGTGATCGGACGGGGCACCCCAAGGGGTTTCCACCGAGACCCACTCAGCGTTTTCGAGCCCGTCGATTTCGTAGATGCCCGAGCCGCCGATCACGGCGATCATGGTTTCGCGGGGTTCTGATGCGGTCACGTGCTGCCCTCCTGATGCTGTTGAAGGGGATATGCGCAAGCGGGCCGGGGTTTGGCAAGCCCAAGGTGCGAAATGAGGGGGCGGCATGCGTGCACCCGCTGTGCACCCCCTGTGCAGCGGGCGGCTGCCGGGAGGCCGGGATGTTTGAAGCGGGGTGAGGCCCGTCCCCGTGATCGCCCGGGGCAAAGTTTCAGGACCGCACGGGCGGAGGCCCTATGAAGTTTCGCCTTCGGCGAGAGTATTTGAGGAAAGATGAAGCCGGCCAGCGGGACATTGCGCACAAGGCTCCTGAGCGCCGGGGTGGCGGGTTAAATCTTGCAGAGGGGAATTGCTGATGTTCCACGCAGGCTATTCCAAAAGGCTGCGGGCTTTGGCGGCGGCCCGGAAATCGGCAAAGGCCGCATCAAACCCTTCCAGCGGCCAGGTGAGATCCTGCGCCTGCCCGTGCCGGTCGCGGAAAGTGAAGCGGAAGGCGCCGCCTTCACGCATCTGTGCGATCAGCTTGTCCGCGCCGGCACCGGTGAAGCTGCAACTGAGGCCGGTGAGGCAGCCGGGATGCAGGCTGCGCCACGTGACCTCTCCCTGCCGTTCGATGCGGAAGCCTCGGGGGCTGAACAGAGTTCCCGGCTCAATGCCGAAGCTGACCTTCCAGCCCTCCGCATGAGGGGTGAGGAAGAGGAACTGGCCGGCAAACCTGGGGCGCGGCGAGAACACATCCACCCAGCGGATGTAGCAGCGCTGCACCAGGGCATTGGCCTCCTCGCGTTCGTCGCAGGCGGAGGTCCAGATGCCAAAGCTTTCATAGTGTTTCACCCGCCAGTCGCTGGCGGTGTCATGTCCGGCCCGGTCCTGTGCAAGGGCAGGGGCGGCGGCGAGGGCAAGGCAGGCAAGCAGGATCCGCATCATCTTTTCCCCAGGAAAGCTCACTGCGACTGTACCTGTGTATGGCGGGATGCTGGTGCAATTCACGTTCGCGCGATGGATGGGCGCTCGGCCCCGCGCCCTTGCCCCATTGGCGTATTTCCGCTAGGGGCGGGCGGCGAACACTCCTCCTCCCGAGCACAGGTACACCCAATGAGACGCGCAGCCATGGCTTTGCTGGCCAAGCAGATATCCCCGCCCAACCTTTCCATCATGCAGGACGAGGGCTTTACCGTGGCCCGCGTGCGCACCGAATTGCTGTCCGGCCTCACCGTCGCGCTGGCGCTGGTGCCGGAGGCGGTGGCCTTTGCATTCGTCGCAGGGGTGCATCCGCTGGTCGGGCTGTACGCGGCCTTCATGGTGGGGCTGATCACCGCGGTGTTCGGCGGCCGCCCCGGGATGATTTCGGGTGCGACCGGCGCGCTGGCGGTGGTGATGGTGGCGCTGGTGGCGGAGCACGGGGTGGAATACCTGTTTGCCACCGTGGTGCTGATGGGGATCCTGCAGATCTTTGCGGGCGTCATGCATTGGGGCAAGTTTATCCGCCTGGTGCCGCATCCGGTGATGCTGGGCTTTGTGAACGGCCTTGCCATCGTGATCTTCCTAGCGCAGCTCACCCAGTTCAAGGTGCCGGGCAGTGATGGCGCGGAGTGGCTGAGCGGCGCCTCGCTTTACATGATGCTGGGGCTGGTGGCGCTGACCATGGTGATCATCTGGGGGATGCCCAAGATCACCAACGCTATCCCGGCGCCGCTGGCGGGGATCGGAATCGTGGCGGTTCTGGTGATCGCGCTGGGGCTGGATGTGCCGCGGGTCGGTGACATGGCCTCGATCGAGGGCGGCCTGCCCGCCTTCCATATCCCGATGGTGCCGCTGAACTGGGAGACCTTCGAGATCATCCTGCCCTATGCGGTGATCCTGGCGGCGATCGGCCTGATCGAGAGTCTGCTGACCCTGAACCTGGTGGGCGAAATCACCGGCAAGCGCGGCGGCGCCAGCCAGGAATGCATTGCGCAGGGGGCCTCGAATGTGGTGACCGGCTTTTTCGGCGGTATGGGCGGCTGCGCGATGATCGGCCAGTCGATGATCAACGTGAAATCGGGCGGGCGGACCCGGATCGCGGGCATTGCCGCGGCGCTGTTCCTCTTGCTGTTCATCGTGGCGGCCTCGCCGCTGATCGAGCAGATCCCGCTGGCCGCACTCGTGGGCGTGATGTTCATGGTGGTGATCGGCACCTTCGCCTGGAATTCGATCAAGATCATGACCAAGGTTCCGCCGATGGACGCCTTCGTGATTGTGCTGGTGACCGTGGTGACGGTGATGACCGACCTGGCGATTGCGGTTGTGGTGGGCGTCATCGTCTCGGCGCTGGCCTATGCCTGGAACAACGCGCGCCGCATCCACGCCTATACCCGCGAGTCCGCAAGCGACAAGGGCGCCAAGGTTTATGAGATCGAAGGCCCGCTGTTCTTCGGCTCCACCGACGGGTTCATCGAGCTGTTTGACGTGGCGGGCGATCCGGACCATGTGATCGTGGACTTCGCGCGCAGCCGGGTGGTGGACCAGTCGGCGCTGCAGGCAATCGAGGCGCTGGCTGGAAAGTATGAAGCCGAGGGCAAGAAACTGGTGCTGCGCCACCTGAGCCGCGACTGCCACCAGCTGCTGACCAAGGCGGGCCACCTGATGGTCGATAGCGACGACGACCCGGACTATGAGCTGGCGGTGGACTACTCGGTCAGGACCGGGATCCTGGGCGGCCACTAATCGCTGACGGTTTGACAAAAAAGCCCGCGGTTCGAATGAACTGCGGGCTTTATTAGTTTCCAGGGTGGCTTCTGGCTCACCATATCAGAAAACGCTCAGTCAGGCGCGATGCTCTCCAGCATGTCGAGGTCGCCAGACAAGAGTGCCGGTTCGGCGCGGGTAATGAGGTCCGCGGGCCAGTCCCACCATTTCAAGGCCAGCAGCCGGGCGATCTGCGGTTTGGGGAAGCGGTAGCCCTGCACGGTGCCGGGGTTGCCAGTGACGATGGCGTAGGGCGGTATCGTGCCGCGCACCACGGCGCCTGCGCCGATGATGGCGCCGTCACTGACGCGGGCACCGGGCAGGATCAGGGCGCCGTAGCCGATCCAGACGTCGTTGCCGATCACCGTGTCGCGGGTGTCGGGCTGGAAACCGGCCATCTGGCTGGGATCGAACACCGGGAAGGGGTAGCAGCTGAGGCCTTCCTGCGCGTGGTTGGCCGACGCGGTGATGAAGCGCGCGCCGTGGGCGATCTGGCAGAACCGGCCGATCACCAGGCGTTCCCGCGCGCCGGGGAACAGGTAGGGGGCGAGGTGCAGCGCCCAGTTGTCCGGCGGGTCGAAATCGGAGGCATAGCTGTAGTCGCCGGCCTGAATGTTCGGATGGTCCAGCACCCGTGACAGCATCACGGTGCCCGGGTGCGGCGTGCCGTCCGGCAGGATGATCGGGTTGCGTTTACGGGGATCAGGCAGCGGCATCGCGGGTCTCAATCATCGGGGCGGGTGAGCGGGAACAGGTCGCGCACCACCGAATAGTCGCGGTAGCCGAGGCGGGCGAGCGGCTGGAAGGTGGTGACGTCGAAGGTGCCGTCCTTCAGGCACTCGTCGCGCATGTGGACACCGGTCACCTCGCCGAACACGACCTTGTTGGCCTCGCCCGGCAGGGTCACGATTCGGGTAAGCCGGCATTCCAGCGCCGCGGGGGCTTCGGCGACACGGGCGCAGGCGATGGTTTCGCACTCCACGGCGGTCAGGCCGGCATGGGCGAACTCGTCCACATCCTTGGGCAGCGCGCCGGAGCTGGCGTTCATCGCATCGCGCAGCGCATAGGATACCACATTGACGCAAAAGACGCCGGTGGCCTCGATGTTGGCGACGCTGTCCTTGGTGCCGTCCTGGTCGGGCTTGGCGCTGGTGGAGGCAAACATCACCTGCGGCGGCGTATAGGCCACTGCGTTGAAAAAGGAATAGGGCGCCAGGTTGTTCACCCCGTCGGCGGAGCGGGAGGAGATCCAGCCGATGGGGCGGGGTGTGACAATGGCGTTGAACGGATTGTGGGGCAGGCCGTGGCCGTCCTCGGGGCGGTAGAACATTCTGGCTTCCTGTTCTGTGGCTTAGGTGTTTGCCCAAGCCTTACGCCCGTGTTAGGCCAAATGCCAGCCTGCAGAGGATATCGGCGGAGACAGGGCAGCGTGATCGAATTGCAAGCGGAACGGCCGGACGACCGGTGGGAGGTCGAGGCGCTTTACGACCTGTGCTTTGCGCCGGGCAGGGAGGCCCTGTCTTCCTACCGGCTGCGCGAAGGGGTGCCGCCGGTGGCGGGCCTCAGCCAGGTGGCGCGCGACAGCGACGGAATCCTGGCTGCGGCGATCCGGTTCTGGCCGGTGCTGATCGGGGACGCGCCGGCGCTCTTGCTGGGGCCGGTGGCGGTGCATCCGACGCGGCAGGGCGAGGGGCTGGGCGGGTCGCTGATTCGCGACAGCCTGGCCAAGGCGCAGGAGAGTGGCTGGGCGCGGGTGATGCTGGTGGGCGATGCGCCCTATTACCGGCGCTTTGGCTTTACCCGCCTGGAGGGGGTGGAAATGCCGCCGCCCACCAACCCGGACCGGGTTCTGGGGCTTGCCTTGCAGGATGGCGCCTGGGACGGCGTCCGCGGCCAGGTCACCCGCTGGCAGGGTTGAAATCGGCCTCGGTTCCGCCGATCTGTTAGGCAGATACAGGAGGCGTATGTGGCAGACATTCTGAGCAATGCGCGGGAGCTGACCCCGCAGCAGGTCGAGGCGGAGCTGGACGCGCTGGCCAAACGCTATCACGCGGCGGGCGGGTTCGGCGTGGAGCTGATGACCCGGCTGGGCGGCAGCGGCGAGAGCCTGCTGGAACGCTTGCCGGCGCCGGTGCGGGCCGGGCTGACCGGTGCCGCGGAAACGGCGCTGCGGCTGGCCATGAAAGGCGCAACCACGTCGCGCCGCCTGGTGCCCGACCAGAAGCCCGGCGTCGACCGGGTGGTCAGCGCCGCGATGGGCGCGGCGGGCGGCGCAGCCGGTCTTCCCGGCGCGCTGGTGGAGCTGCCTGCCACCACCGCCTTTTTGCTGCGCACCATTCAAAGCGCCGCAGCCGCCGAAGGCTTTGACCCGGAGGCCGAGAGCGTCACCTTCGATTGCATCCAGGTGTTCGCTGCGGCGGGCCCGCTGGCCAGCGATGACGGGGCCGATCTTGGCTTCGTCTCGCTGCGGCTGGGGCTGCCCGGCGGGGTGCATAAGCTGATTGCCCAGGTGGCGCCCAAGCTGGGGGCGGTGCTGGGGCAGAAGCTGGCGGCGCAGGCGGTGCCGCTTGCCGGCGCGGTTGCAGGGGCTGCGGTGAACTACGTCTTTTCCGGCTATTACCGGGAGATGGCGCATGTGCATTTCGGCCTGCGGCGGCTGGCGGTGGAGGCCGGAACGCCGCAGGAGGAGCTGGCGGCACGGCTGCGGCAGCGGCTGCAGCGCCCCGGTGCGGCGGTTTAGGCGCACTGCGCTCTTGCACTTGCCGGAAAGGGAGATTTAATCGCCTCTTCCTGCTATGAGGGAAAACATGATTCAATACAGCCTCAAATGCGCAGAGGGCCACAGCTTCGACAGCTGGTTCCAGTCTGCAGCGGCGTTTGACAAACTGGCGGCGGCCGGTCTGGTGTCCTGTGCGGTTTGCGGCGGCACCGGGGTGAAGAAGGCGGTCATGGCCCCGCGGGTGCGTCCGGGGCGCAAGGCAGTGTCCGGTGTCGGCGAGCCCGAACCGCAGGCCGTCGCTGCGCCTTCAGCTTCGGTGCCGGCACCTGTGCCGGCGCAGGCGGGGCCGGGCCTGCTGAGCCGTCCTTCAGGCGAGGTGGAGAAGGCCATTGCCGAGCTGCGCCGGAAGGTTGAAGAGAACTCCGATTATGTGGGCGACCGCTTTGTGCAGGAGGCGCGGGCGATGCATCTGGGCGAGGCGCCGGAGCGGGCCATTCATGGCGAGGCCAAACTTGAAGACGCGCGGGAACTGATCGAGGAAGGCGTGCCGGTGCTGCCGCTGCCGTTCCGTCCCGGGCGCAAAGCGAATTGAGAGGCAGGGCAGTATGCACGCAGTCGTAACGGGGACCAGCCGCGGCATCGGCAAGGAGCTGGTGAAGCAGCTGCGAGAGGCGGGCCACGAGGTGACCGGCACCTCGCGGGATCATTCCTCGGGGGTGAAGCTGGATGTCTCCGACCCCGGCCAGCAGGCGCGTTTTGCTGCCCAGATCCGGAACCGGCCGGTGGACCTCTTGGTCTGCAATGCCGGGGTTTATATCGACAAGGCGATGGGGCTTGCGGATTACTCGGCCGAGGTCTGGGCCAAGACGCTGGCGGCCAATGTGACGGGCGTGTTCCTGACCGTGCAGGCGATGCTGCCCAACCTGCGGCTGTCGGATGCGCCCAAGATTGCCATCCTGTCGTCGCAGATGGCCAGCCAGTCACGGGCGCCGGGCGGCAGCTATGCTTATCGCGCGTCGAAGGCCGCGGCGCTGAACCTCGGCCGCAACCTGGCCACCGATCTGAAGGCCGAAGGGATTGCCGTCGGCATCTACCACCCGGGCTGGGTACGCACCGACATGGGCGGCGATGAGGGCGATATCACGGTGGCAGAGTCGGTCGCCGGGCTGATCAACGAGTTCGACGTGCTGTCGCTGGAGACCACCGGCTGCTTCCACACCTGGGACGGCCGCATCCAACCGTACTGATACACCTCCCCGCCCTGCGCCCTAAACGCAGTGGCGGGGCTCCCGCGCCCGCAGGCGTCCTCAGCGGGGCTGAGGACGCCTTGGCGGCCTTGGGCCCGGCGCCGCGCCTGCGCGCGCCGCTGCACCGCACGGTAGTGCGGTGCCGTTCCCAACGGGCTGAGGGCCTGGCAAGGCCCGGCGCCGGGCGGGAGCAGCCCCGTGCGCTGCAAGCGGATAGACCTCTTTCCGGCGCGGCACTGGCCGCAAAAAAAAGCCGGCGCGACGGGCGCGCCGGCTGATGGTGGTTGGCCCTTGGCGCCCGTATCCGGGCCGGGCGCTTACTCCCAGCAGCTGACCAGGACGGTCATGCCGGAGGCGAGCCGGGAGATTGCCGCGCTGGGCAGGCTGCCTGCGGCGGGGGACTTGCTGGCTGCGGTTACGCCGGCCGCGCTCAGCGCGCTGCGGAGGGCTTCGGCGTTGACCGCAAAGCTCACGCCCTCGGGCAGCTGCTTGCCATCGGGCTGCCGCGGCAGCAGCATGCCATGCACCGCGCCGGTGCTGTCAATCACCGGGCCGCCGGCATCGCCCGGCTGGGCCGCCAGGTCGAGGCGCGCCACTGCGGTGTTGCCATCGAGGCTTTTGACATCAGCGATCTTGCCCCAGGTGAGGCTCGGCGCGCCCAGCACGCCCTCGTAGGAGAACCCGGAGACCGCAATCTCGGACTGAAGGCGGGGGGAGGAGGTGCTGAGCTCGGCCACGGCGGCGGGGGCCAGCGGCTCTGCCGGGCGCAGGATGGCGATGCCGCCGGCCGTGTCATTGGCGGCCACCTCGGCCTGATAGCCGTGATCCAGGGTGATCCGGGTGCAGCCTGCCACCACGTCAGATGTGGTCAGCACGCTGCCGTTGCCGTCCACAAAGAAGCCCGAGCGCGAGAGCTTCGGCTTGCGGATCTCCAGGCCGGAAACCAGGTCGATGTCCTGCACCGCGTCGCTGCCCGCGGCCGGGTCCAGCACGCCTTCAAGCCGGGTGAAGCTGGCCTGCATCGCGGCCAGAACACGGGTGCGGCGGTCCTCATCACCGGCGGGCCAGATCAGGGTGAACCCCTTCACTTCGCCGTTTTCAAGGCTTGCCTGGGTGAAGGAGACGATCCGGTCGTTGCGGCCTTCGATGGTGAAGCTGTCGCTGCCGCGCTGGCGCGGGCCCTCAAGCGGCACGATTTCCAGCGTCTGCAGAATGTCGTAGAGGCCGAACAGGGTGCGCTTGTCGCCGGGCTGGCTGATCAGCAGCACCTGGGCGCCCGCATCCCCCTTGCTGGTGTAATGGGCAAAGGGTGATTCATAGCGGTCGAAACTCACCTCAGCTGCGGGCATCTGCACGGCGATGCCGGCCTTGGTGTCCTCCACCCGTGCCATGCCGGCAGAGATCAGCGGCGCGTTGTATTCATCCATCAGCACCTGGCGCTGGGCGGTGGTCAGCACTCCGGTCGGCTCAAAGCCGCGGGCCGCCTGCCAGTCGCTCATCGAGGCGCGGGTGCCGCGGCCGAAAGCGCCGTCGATGCCGGAATCGTAGAAGCCAGCGGCTTTCAGCGCGACTTGCAGATCCATCCGCTGTTCGCGGCTGAGCGCGCTTTCGCTGCGGCGCGCCTGGGCCGGAGTCTCGTCGGGCAGGGCCGATTGCGGGGCCGTCTGCTGCTGCGGTTCAGGCTCCTGCGCGGCAGGCTCCTGCGCTGCAGGCTCTGCCGGGGCAGGGGCCGGGGCTGGTTCTGCCGGCGGGGCGGCATCTGCTGCCACCGGGTAGAACTGGCTGCCCAGGTTGCGGCGGAAGGCGATGAAGCTGTCGCGCGGAATCTGACCCTCGGCGCGGTACACCTGCAGCACCCGTTCTGCGTCCTCGCGGGCATAGGGGCCCAGCACCACGCCGTACCAGCCGCCGCCAAGCGCGTAGCCCGACACGTCCGGCAGGCGCGCGGCATAGGTGCGGGCCTCGTTTTCGGCCTCGCGCAGGGAGGGGCGGGCAGCAATCTGGATCCAGACCGCATCCCGGCTGCTTTGCGCCGACACAGGCGCAGAGAACGCAATGGCCAGCGCGATCAGGGGCAGCGCCAGAGCGGCAAACAGTTTATTCATTGTCAGGGCCTCGTATCCCGGAAGTACTCTTATTCTTTGCCGCGGAGGTTAAGCATTTTGCAGGAGCAAAGGGAACTCCTCATCGCAGGGGGAATTCCCGGCGCGTTGCCGCATTCCCGCACTTTTGTTGCCGATGTGCTGCGGGCTGCGGGCCGCAGCGCCGCTGCAAGCGCCCGCAGGGCGTTGACCCTGCCAAAAGCCTTGCATAGGAAGATCCCCGCAATTGCTGCCTTAGCTGCCCCCAAAGGGATAAGACATGACCCAGACCAACGGCGCGCCGCGCTCCTTCCAAGAGATTATCCTGAGGCTTCAGAACTACTGGGCCGCCAAGGGCTGCGCGGTGATGCAGCCCTATGACATGGAAGTCGGCGCCGGCACCTTCCACCCGGCGACCACGCTGCGCTCGCTGGGATCCAAGGCCTGGGCGGCGGCTTATGTGCAGCCCTCGCGCCGTCCGACCGACGGGCGCTATGGCGAGAACCCGAACCGGCTGCAGCACTATTACCAGTACCAGGTGCTGATCAAGCCGAGCCCGCCGGATCTGCAGGAGCTGTACCTGGGCTCGCTGGAGGCGATCGGTATCGACATGGCGCTGCATGACATCCGCTTTGTCGAGGATGACTGGGAAAGCCCGACGCTGGGCGCCTGGGGTCTGGGCTGGGAGGTCTGGTGCGACGGCATGGAAGTCAGCCAGTTCACCTATTTCCAGCAGGTTGGCGGCCATGACTGCCATCCGGTCTCCGGCGAGCTGACCTATGGCCTGGAGCGTCTGGCGATGTATGTGCTGGGCGTCGATCACGTGATGGACATGCCGTTCAACGATCCGGACGCGATGATCCCGCTGACCTACGGCGATGTGTTCAAGCAGACCGAGGAAGAATACGCCCGCTGGAACTTTGACGTGGCCAGCACCGATGTGCTGCTGCGCCATTTCGAGGAGGCCGAGGCCGAATGCGCGGCCATCCTCGCGCAGGAGCATATGGACCCCAAGACCGGCAAGCGCATCATCATGGCGCACCCGGCCTATGACCAGTGCATCAAGGCCAGCCACATCTTCAACCTGCTGGACGCGCGCGGGGTGATTTCGGTCACTGAACGCCAGGCCTACATCGGCCGCGTCCGGGCGCTGGCCAAGCAATGCGCCGATGCATTCGTGCTGACCGAGGCTGGAGGGCATGCGGCTTGACCAAGCTGTTTATGCAGTTTCACAGCTTCGAGAAACGTCTCGAAAGCAGTGTGAACTGGTCGACAGGAAATTGGAGACCGCTTGTGACCAGACTCAATGGGTTTGGCAGCTTTGTCTATGACAAGGGGCAGGACATTTGGGACTATCATCAGGACCCCATGAAGGCGGATGGGGTTGTTTCCTTGGAAGTTTTTTTCTGTGATGAGGAAAACCTGAAGCAGAACTCACCGCGCTCTCACCCGAAAGGTAAGCACTTCTGGCTGACGCCGCTTGGCGAAGATGGGTTCGAGTTTACCGTCAATTTGTGCACCTCTCGTGTGCCATGGTTCTTGGAAATGCTTAAAGACTGCGAAGCGGAGGGCAAGTTGCTGACGTCCGCCGCAGTCACGGAAGACGAGACAGCCGAGTTGCAAAGATCCGGGCGCTCCGTGTCTGAGGGGCGACTTTTGTTGCGTCCGTATCAGAAACGAATTCTGACCGGCGTGGAAACCGGCGCGCTGAATGAAGGTTCAATTGGAGGAGGTGCCGATGGGTAAGTTTCTGGCCCTGATCCTGATCATCTCCGGCCTCGCGGCCGGGGGGGCGATGTATTACCTGCAGGTCTATGGCTTCTATGATGAGGTGGCGCTTCAGCCGGGCCGCGATGTGGTGCTGGTGCCGCTGGATGGCGGCGAGGCGCAGCCGATTGCCTATTCGGATTTCGAGGCGATTGACGCAGGCAGCTCCCCGATCCGCTACCGCGCCTGTTTCACCACAAAGGTGTCGCCGGATGAGCTGGCGCAGGTCTTCACCCTGTCCGACAAGGTCGAGCCGCGCAATGCGCCGGACTGGTTCGAGTGTTTCGACGCCGCTGCCATTGGCGCCAAGCTGGCGGATGGCTCGGCCAAGTCCTTCCTGTCGGTCAAGAACATCTCCTATGGTGTCGACCGCATTGTTGCCGTCACCGATGAGGGCCGCGGCTATGTTTGGCATGAACTGAACGACTGCGGCCAGAAAGCCTATGACGGCACCGTGGTGGGCGAAGAATGCCCGCCCCGGCCTGAGGCGGGCGGAAGCGAATGATGAGCGCTCGCCGCAAGCCCGCCCTATTCAATTATACTGCTGCGCCCGCCCGCGCGGCCACGCCCGAGGATATCTGATGCCCGATCTGCTGATTGAACTGTTTTCCGAGGAAATCCCGGCCCGCATGCAGGCGCGTGCCGCCGAGGACCTAAAGAAGCGCGTGACCGATGGTCTGGTCGAGGCGGGTCTCACTTATGCCGGGGCCGCCGCGCTGTCGACGCCGCGCCGCCTGACCTTGGCCGTCGATGGCCTGCTGGCCGAAAGCCCCACCATCCGCGAAGAGCGTAAAGGGCCGAAAGTGGGCGCGCCTGACAAGGCGATCGAGGGTTTCCTGCGCGGCGCAGGCCTGAGCCGCGAGCAGCTGGAAGAGCGCGAGACCCCCAAGGGCGCGGTCTATTTCGCGATGATCGAAAAGCCGGGCCGCCCGGCGGCAGAGATCATTGCCGAAGTGCTGGAAGACACGATCCGCAACTTCCCCTGGCCCAAATCCATGCGCTGGGGCGCAGGCTCTTTGCGCTGGGTTCGTCCGCTGCATTCGATTCTGTGCATCCTGTCGGATGAAAACGGCACCTCGGTGGTGGACCTGGATATCGACGGCATCAAATCGGGCAACACCACCCGCGGCCACCGCTTCATGGCGCCGGATGCCTTCGCCGTCACCGGCTTTGACGACTACGCGGCCAAGCTGAAGCGCGCCTTTGTGGTGCTGGACGCCCGCGAGCGGGCCGAGGCGATCTGGCAGGAGGCTACCAATCAGGCCTTTGCCAGCGGGCTGGATGTGGTTGAGGACAAGGGCCTGCTGGCCGAGGTCTCCGGTCTGGTCGAATGGCCGGTTGTGCTGATGGGCGCGATTGACGCCGAATTCCTGGAACTGCCGCCGGAGGTGCTGCAGACCTCGATGAAGGAGCACCAGAAGTTCTTCTCGGTGAAGAACCCCAAGACGGGCCGGATCGAGAAATTCATCACCGTCGCCAACCGCGAGACCGCGGACAATGGCGCCACCATCCTGGCGGGCAACCAGAAGGTGCTGTCGGCGCGTCTGGCGGATGCCAAGTTCTTCTGGGAGAACGACCTGCGCACGGCGAAGTCCGAAGCGGGCATGAGCGCCTGGGTGGAGAACCTCTCCAACGTGACCTTCCACAACAGGCTGGGCACCCAGGCCGCGCGCATCGACCGGATCGCCGCGCTGGCGCGCGAGATCGCTCCGGTGGTCGGCGCTGATGCGGATCTGGCCGAACAGGCGGCACGTGTGGCCAAGGCCGATCTCAGCTCCGAGATGGTCTATGAGTTCCCGGAGCTTCAGGGCCTGATGGGCCGCTACTACGCCGAGGCCGCGGGCCTGCCGCAGGCAGTGGCAAACGCCTGCGAGCAGCATTACTCGCCGCTGGGGCCGGGCGATGATGTGCCGTCGGAGCCGGTGTCGGTCGCCGTGGCGCTGGCCGACAAGCTGGACACGCTGACCGGCTTCTGGGCGATTGATGAAAAGCCCACCGGGTCGAAAGACCCCTACGCCCTGCGCCGCGCTGCGCTGGGGGTGATCCGGTTGGTGCTGGAAAACGATGTGCGGATGCCTCTCAATATGGTCTTCGGCAAAGCCGCTGAGATTACTGGCAAGCGTGAAGGTGCGTCAGGTGAAGCATTTGCTGACGTGAATGATTTGCGTGGCTTCTTCCACGACCGCCTCAAGGTCTTCCTGCGCGATCAGGGCATCCGCCATGATGTGATCGACGCCTGCATCGCCATGGACGGCAGCGACGACCTCACTCTGCTGGTGAAACGCGCCCGCGCCCTGGAGGATTTCCTGAAGACCGAGGATGGCGAGAACCTGCTGCAGGGCTTCAAGCGCGCCAACAACATCCTCACCCAGGCCGAGGAAAAAGACGGCGTGGAATACTCCTTTGGCGCCGACCGCAAGTTTGCCGAGGACCCGGCGGAAAAAGCGCTGTTCGACGCGCTGGAGGCAGGCGGGGCGGCGATCTCTCCGGCCATCGAGGCCGAAGATTTCGCGGCTGCCATGCGGGGCATGGCCGCCCTGCGCGCGCCGGTCGATGCGTTCTTTGAGGCGGTGCAGGTGAACGCGGAGAACGAGGTGCTGCGCCGCAACCGCCTCAACCTCCTCAGCCAGATCCGCCAGGTCTGCGGCCAGGTGGCCGACCTCACCAAGGTGGAAGGCTGAGAGAGCCGCCGGCTCTTTCATCTTTCCAAGAAATACTCGCCCCGCAGGGACCGGCCTTTCCGCAAGGGAAGGCCGGTTTTTCGTTTCCAGAGCGCTTTCGGCCTCCGCAGGCCGCTACAAGGCTCTTGCGCCATCGCCGCATCCCCTTATGGTGACTGGCAAAGGAGACGTGCTGCAGTGCAGAAAGATTTCGTACAGACCCCGCCGGCCTGCCTCATCAGCGCCACCGCGCCGATTGCCACCGCCACCCATGGCGGGCGGGCAAAATGCCTGCAGCGGCTGGTGCGGCTGGACCTGCCGGTGCCGCGCACGGTGGCGCTGTCCTTTGATGCGGTGCATGCCATCGCCGAAGGGCAGATGCCCGATCTGTCGGCAGTGCTGGGAGAGTTCGACCCGGAAGCGCTGCTGTGCGTGCGCCCCTCGTCCGAGGACCCGGACTGGGGCGGGCCCGGAGCAATCCTGAACATCGGCATGAACGATGCGCGCTATGTCGACCTGTGCGACACCTTGGGCCGGGAAGCGGCGGCGGCGCTGTATCTGCGGTTTGTGCAGTCCTACGCAGTGCATGTGGCGCGGCTGGACCCGGATGTGTTCGACGATGTCGAGGACGGCGGCCCGGATGCGCTGAGCGAGATCCTGCACGCCTATGAGGCGGAAACCGACGAGCCGTTCCCGCAGGACCCGGGCGAGCAACTGGCGGAAGTTCTGCGCTCGATGGCGCGGGCATGGGAGGGCACCTCGGCGCGGCTGTTGCGTCAGGCCAAGGGCGCGCCGGCCGATGCGGGCCTCGGGCTGGTGGTGCAGGAGATGATCCCCGGCGTGGGGCAGGGCGAGTGCGGCTCCGGTGTGCTGCAGCTGGTGAATTCCACCACCGGCCAGCCGCAACTGACCGGGCGCTACCTGAGCCAGAGCCAGGGCCGCGATGCGCTGGGGGCCGGGGCCGGGGCGCTGTATCTGGCCAAGGACGCCCGCGGGCTGTCGCTGGAGGAACTGGCGCCGGAAGCCTTTGCGGATCTCAAGGCCCACGCCGCGCTGATGCGCTGCAAGCTGCGCGAGGAGATGCAGCTGGAATTCGTCGTCGACAACGGCCGGGTGCATATCCTGGACGGGGTGCGGGTTGTGCGTTCAGCGCGGGCGGCGGTGCAGATTGCGGTGGCACTGGCGGAGGACGGCATCATCCCGCAGCAAGAGGCGCTGATGCGGGTCGATGCGCATATCCTGAACGAGCTATTGCACCGCCAGGTGGCGCCCTATGCCAAGCGCGACGTGATCGGGCGCGGCATCGCCGCCAGCCCGGGCGCGGCCACCGGCAAGCTGGTGTTCACGGCCGCCGGGGCGCAGGCCAGTGCGGCACGCGGCGAGCCTTGCATCCTGGTGCGGCGGGAAACCTCGCCGGAGGATGTGCGCGGCATGCACGCCGCTGCCGGAGTGCTGACGGAGAAGGGCGGCATGACCAGCCATGCCGCGGTGATCGGCCGCGGGCTGGGGCTGCCCTGTATCGTCGGCGCGTCCAACATCAAGTTCCACACCAAGCTCAAGATGCTGCAGGCGGCGGATGGCCGGATGTTCAAGGCCGGCGACGTCATCACCATCGACGGCAGCAGCGGCCAGGTTCTGGCGGGCCAGCCGGAGATGCTGGAGGCGGCCGAGGACGGTGCGCTGCTGACCCTGCTGGCTTGGGCGGACGATGCCCGCGACATCGGAATCCGCGCCAACGCGGATACGCCGGAAGATGCTGAAACTGCGCGGAAATTCAACGCTCAAGGCATCGGTCTCTGCCGTACAGAGCACATGTTTTTCGATCCCGGCCGCCTGACGGTGATGCGGGAAATGATCTTTGCCGAAACCCCCTCTGGCCGGGCTGCGGTGCTGGAGCGCTTGCTGCCGATGCAGCGAAATGATTTCCGCGAGCTGTTCCGGATCATGGAGGGGATGCCGGTCTGCATCCGTCTTTTCGACCCGCCGCTGCATGAATTCCTGCCCGCCACCAAATCCGGCCAGCGCGAGCTGTCGGAGGCTCTGGGCATTCCGGTCAGCGATGTGACGCGCCGGGTTGAGGAGATGGGCGAGTACAACCCGATGCTGGGCCTGCGCGGCGTGCGGCTGGGCGTCACCGTGCCGGAAATCTACGACATGCAGGCGCGGGCGATCTTTGAGGCCACTTTGGAGGCCTCCAAATGGGGCGAGCCGGTGGTGCCGGAGATCATGATTCCGCTGGTCTCGGCCAAGCGCGAGGTGGAGCTGGTCAAAACCCGTATCGACGCGGTGGCCGCCGCGGTGAAGGCGGAGCGCGGCGAGGATTTCACCTACCGCCTGGGGGTGATGGTGGAAACGCCGCGGGCGGCGCTGCGCGCGGGGGAGATTTCACCGCACACGGCGTTCCTGAGCTTTGGCACCAACGACCTGACCCAGATGACCTATGGCCTGTCGCGCGACGATGCGGGGCGGTTCATGTCGGTTTACGTGAACCAGGGCGTTTTCCCCGAAGATCCCTTCCACGTGCTGGACACCGACGGCGTGGGAGAGCTGCTGAAACTCGGCGTGCAGCGCGGCCGGGCGGAGAATCCGGACATCACTCTGTCGATCTGCGGGGAGCATGGCGGCAACCCCGAATCGATTGCGTTTTGCCGGGATGCGGGCTTTGATTACGTTTCGTGCTCGCCGTATCGCGTGCCGGTTGCGCGTTTGGCCGCAGCCCAATTGGCAATTTCCAGCCAAACCGGCCAAGTCGCGCCAACCTACACAAAATATTAAGAAAAATTGGGGCATTCAGCGGCCGCCGGCGTCAGGCCGGCGGCTCGTGTGTTTCCCGTACCGTGCGGCAGCCCCCCCAAAGCTGGACGTTTGGGGCCTTTTCCATTAATGGATGCGACCGCATGTGCTGGGGAGACCGGGCACAAGCTGCTAGGACGGGGGAACCCTGAATGAAATTGTTGACTATGTTTGCCGTGATGGCTGCCACCATCACGATGGGTAAGAGTGTTGCCGCCGAAACCGGCCTGGATGCGCTGATCGAGCGTGAACAGGCCAGTCTCAACGCGGTACCTGCGCGAAAGTTCAGCGGATTGTTTGGATTCCGCGCAGATCCGCTCAATAGCCGAAAACCTCAGGCAAAAGTCGAATACAGCAAAGCGTGGCTGGATTCGCGGCCAAAAGCGACAGGCGGCGAGCAATTTGCCTGCCTGGCGGAGGCGCTGTATTTCGAGGCCCGGGGCGAAACCGTGAAAGGCCAGTTTGCCGTTGCCGAGGTGATCCTGAACCGGGTCAAAAGCGCCCAGTTTCCCAACACGCTGTGCGGGGTGATCAAGCAGGGCACCGGGCGCAAGTACCAGTGCCAGTTCACTTACACCTGCGACGGCTACAAGGAAGTGATCAACGAAAAGAAGGCCTATCAGCGGGTGGCCAAGGTGGCGCGGGCGGCGCTGGACGGGCTGAAGACTGAGCTGACGGATGGCGCGACCTACTATCACACCACCGCGGTGCGGCCGCGCTGGAGCCGGGTCTTCACAAGTACCGCGCGCATCGGTGTGCACGTGTTCTACCGCGATGACCGCTACCGGACCGCGCTGAGCAACTGAACGCCTGAAGGCGGCATATCCGTGCCGCTTTCGGCTACTGGCATGGCGTTTGCGGGACTGTTATGAAGGCGCCGAAAGACTATTGTTGGGACCCACACCCGACACAGCCAGCCAAAGGCCCGTTTCCCATGCCCTCTGAAATCCGCCTCGCCTTTGCGCACCCCTCCGAGCGTTCCGTGGCGACCGCCGCACCGGGTCCGCTGGACCGCATCTCCCTGCGGGACCACACCGTTGAGGTGGAGATCGGTGCCTTTCAGGCGGAGCGCGGCACCACCCAGCGGATCTGTTTCAACGTGGTGGTCGAAGTGGCGCCCTTGCCCAAGGACCTGGATGACGATGTCGACCGCATCCTGTCCTACGACAAGGTGACGGAGGCGATTGCGCATGAGCTGGCGGCCGAGCGTCTGAACCTGCTGGAAACCCTAGCCGAACGCGTGGCCGAGCGGATCCTCTTGGAGCATCAGGCGGTGCGCGCCTTTGTGCGGATCGAGAAGCTGGACCGCGGCCCCGGCGCGCTGGGTGTCGAGGTGGTGCGCTCCAAGGATCAGATCAGCCATCTGGTGAATGAGGAAGAGCGTCCGCATCCGCGTCTGATGTATCTCTCCAACGACGCTATCGACAGCGAGAACCTGACCGGCTGGATCGACCAGATGCAATGCCGGAAGCGGCCGCTGATCCTGTGCGTCGGCACCCATCCGCTGCCGGTGCCCTCGACAGGGCACAAATGGACCCAGAGGCGGATCGACCTTCTGGCGATTGAACAGAACGCCTGGCGGCTGGCAGCCAGGGACGAGCGCTGCGTTGTGGTGTCGACCCGCACCGAGCTGGACTGGGCGATGAAGAACGGCCAGATCTGCGTCTGGGCGCCCTCCAAGATCGTGCTGGACTCGGTGGACGGGCCCTCGGCGCCGCCGTCGAATTCGGTGGCGCTGGCGGCCTGGTTTGCCGCCACGTTCAGGGCGGGTGAAATGATTGTGCTTGGCGGGAATTTACCTGATAATCCCGGCGTCCCGTTGCGGGGCGTCAGCGTGGAGCAAGCACAACTGTGATATATTACCGGCCGTTGGTTCGACATGGCGAGGCGCGCCCCGAGGGCGCGGTCCCGCTGGCGGGCAGTGCCCTGTGGTTCACCGAGGTTGAGATCCTGAGCCGCGAGGCGCCGCCGCGGATTGCACCGGCCGGGCTGGTGCCCGAGAAGGAGCGCCGCCGCCTGAGCGCGCGGCGCGCTTCTATCGCCGGGCTGGACATGACCCAGCCGCAGATCATGGGCATTCTGAATGTGACCCCTGACAGCTTCTCCGACGGCGGCAAACATGCAGGCGTCGAGGCAGGCAAGGCCGCGGCGCTGCAGATGGTTGCCGACGGCGCGACGATCATTGACGTGGGCGGCGAGTCCACCCGCCCAGGTTCCGCGGAAGTGGCTGAGGCCGAAGAAATCGCTCGCACCGCGCCGGTGATTGCGGCAATCCGTGCCGAAAGCCCGGTGCCTGTGTCCATCGACACCCGCAAGGCCACAGTCGGGCTGGAAGCGCTGGAGGCGGGCGCCGATCTGCTGAACGATGTCTCGGGTTTCACCTTCGACCCCGCGCTGGCGCCGTTGGCGGCGCAGGCCAGCGTGCCGGTCTGCATCATGCATGCGCAGGGCGATCCCGCCACCATGCAGCAGGACCCGCAATACGACAACGTGCTGCTGGACGTCTATGACTTCCTGGAGCAGCAGATCGACCGGTTGGAAGCCATCGGCGTAATCCGCGAGCAGATCGTGATCGACCCCGGCATCGGCTTTGGCAAGACGCAAGAGCATAATCTGACGCTCCTGCGCAATCTCAGCCTGTTTCACGGGCTTGGCTGCCCGATCCTGCTGGGCGTGTCCCGCAAGGGCTTTATCGGCAGGATCGGCGAAGAGCCGCGCGCAGAGGCCCGTGCGCCGGGGTCCATTGCCGCTGGGCTTGCGGCGCTGGCGCAAGGCGTGCAATTTCTGCGGGTGCATGACGTGGCCGAGACGGTTCAGGCGCTGCGCCTCTGGCAGGCCGTCCGCTAAGGCCTTATTGGGCAGGAAAACAATAATGCGAAAGCTTTTTGGCACTGATGGCGTGCGCGGCACAGCCAATATCCACCCCATGACCGCCGAGATGGCACTGCGCATTGGTGCCGCAGTCGGGCGCTATTTCCGGCGCGATGGCACCGGGGCGCACCGGGTGGTCATCGGCAAGGACACCCGGCTGTCCGGTTACATGTTCGAAAACGCGCTGACCGCGGGGCTGACCTCGACGGGCATGAACGTGCTGCTGCTGGGGCCGGTGCCGACGCCTGCGGTGGGGCTGATGACACGGTCGATGCGCGCCGATCTCGGCGTGATGATCTCCGCCAGCCACAACCCGTCGGAGGACAATGGCATCAAGTTCTTCGGCCCGGACGGTTTCAAGCTGTCCGACAGTGCCGAGCTGGAAATCGAGGCGCTGATCGACAGCGGCGTCGAGCCGGCGCAGGCCGCCAATATCGGCCGCGCCAAGCGGATCGACGACGCCCGCTTCCGCTACGGCGAGCGTGTCAAAAGCTCGCTGCCGCGCAACCTGAGCCTCAGCGGGCTGAAAGTGGTGATCGACTGCGCCAATGGCGCAGCGCACCGGACGGCGCCGGAAGTCCTGTGGGAGCTGGGCGCCGATGTGATCCCGGTTGGCGTGTCGCCGGACGGTCTGAACATCAACCGCGGCTGCGGCTCGACCCAGCCGCAGACCGCGGCAGAGGCGGTTGTGGCCCATGGCGCCCATGCAGGCATCTGTCTGGATGGCGATGCGGACCGGGTGATCGTGATCGACGAGACCGGCACGGTGGCCGACGGCGACCAGCTGATGGCGCTGCTGGCGACCCGCTGGGCCGAGCAGGACCAGCTGGCGGGCGGCGCGCTGGTGGCGACGGTGATGTCGAACCTGGGCCTGGAGCGGCATCTGGAGGCCAAGGGACTGGGGCTGGAGCGCACCGCCGTCGGCGACCGCTACGTGGTGGAGCGGATGCGCGAGGGCGGCTTTAACCTGGGTGGCGAGCAGTCCGGCCATATCGTGATGAGCGATTATGCCACCACCGGCGACGGGCTGATGGCGGGGCTGCATTTCCTGTCGGAGATGGTGCAGACCGGCCAGAAAGCCTCCGCCCTGGCGCATCAGTTCGAAACCGTGCCGCAGCGGCTGCGCAACGTGCGCTTCCAGGCAGGCCAGGCGCCGCTGGAGGACGAGCAGGTGCAGGAGGCAATCGCCGCGGCCGAGAAGATGCTGGACGGTCAGGGGCGCCTGCTGATCCGCAAATCCGGCACTGAACCGCTGGTGCGCGTGATGGCCGAGAGCGAGGACGCCGAGCTGATGACGCTGGCGGTCGACAGCGTGGTTGCCGCGGTTGAGGCGGCTGTTGCCGAGTAATTGAGGGGACGTTCAGCCCCCTTTGCCGAACAGCCGGCTCAGCCTGCCGAACTGGCTGAGGCCGAGGCCGCCCAGGATCATCACCATCGCCAGCAGCATCGAGGGCGGCAGCTCCTCGCCCAGGAAGATGGCGCCCAGCACCACCGCCCAGACCGGAACCTGGTAGTTGGTGAGGGTCATGAAGGTCGGCCCGGCCTCGCGCACCACGATCACCCGCAGCAGATTGGCCGCGGCGGTGGGAATCAGGCCGAGGATGGCGGCAATCACCAGCGTCTTCGTGTCCGGCATCACCGGCGCGCCTTCAGCTGCCCAGGCGGCCGGGAAGATGACGAAGCAGCCGATCACCAGCAGGATGGCCGCCAGCCCCACCGGGTCCACTGGCGGCAGGCGGCGGGTCAGGATCGAGCTGACCGAATAACACGCCGCCGCCGACAGGCAGGCGGCGCGGCCATAGGCTTCCAGTTCAGCGCCGCTGGTTTCAAACGCCTTGCCGCCGATCAGCAGCGCAACACCGGCAAAGCCGATGGCAAAACCAACCAAGCGGCGCAGGGTCATCTGCTCACCCGGCACAAAGACATGCGCCAGCGGCAGCACCATCAGCGGGATCGCCGCCATGCTGACGCCTGTAAAGCCGGAGGAGACATGCTGCTGCCCCCAGGAAATCAGCATGAAGGGCAGGGCGGTGCTGAGGATGCCGATGATCACCAGCGAGGGCCAGCTGGTCTCGCCCCGGAACAGCTTGAACCCGCGCCAGCCCCAGACCGCACAGAGCAGGAGCGCGGCAAAACCGATCCGGCTGGCCGCCAGCCAGAATGGGGTGGTGCCGTCCAGCGCCAGCTTGATCAGCAGAAAGGTTCCGCCCCAGACAAAGCCCAGGGTGGCGATCATCAGCCAGTAGCGCGGTGCGATGTCGGGCATGGGACCCTCTTGCCGTTCACGTCGCGACAAGACCCCGCCGGGCGGGCGGGGTCAATGGCAATTGCTTTGTTATCTATCGAACAGTTTGCGGTTCAGGCAATGCGCGGGCGGCGGCTGCGGCTGAGGAGGAGGCCGCCAAGGATCAGCGCCAGCGCGGCAAACAACTGCGGCGGCAGGGTTTCGCCCAAAAGGGCTGCGCCGAAGATCACCGACCAGACCGGCACCTGGTAGTTCACGGTGGACAGGAACGCCGGGCCTGCGCTGCGGGCGACCTGCACCAGCAGCACCTGGGCCAGGGCAGTTGGCAAGAGGCCAAGGTAGATGACGGCGGCGAGCGGCAGGGCAGCGGGCAGCTCAGGCACGCCTTCAGCCCAGAGCGCGGCGGGGGTCATCATGGCAGCTCCGCACAGCAGTGCTGCGGCAGAGAGCGACAGCATGTTCACCTGCGGGCAGAGGCGGGTGATGATCGAGCCGATGGCATAACACAGCGACGCGCCCAGGCAGGCCAGGCGGGCGAGCGATTCAAAATCCGTCCCGGCAGAGCGGAAGGCGTCGAGCCCGATCAGCACCACCACGCCGGCAAAGCCAATGAGGAAGCTGATGGTGCGGCGCAGGGTCATATGCTCGCCCGGCACCAGAAGATGCGCCAGCGGCAGCACAAACAGCGGCACCACCGCCATGCAGACCCCGGCAAAGCCGCTGGCGACATAAGTTTGTCCCCAGCTGAGCAGAGTGAAGGGCAGGGCGTTCGTGAAGAACCCCATCCCGGCGGCGCAGGCCCAGATGATCCGGCCCTCTCGCGCGCGCAGCGACGGAAGGCCGACGCCCATGGCATAGACGACGGCCAGCAGGCAGATCGCGCCGATCAAGATGCGGAGCGCGGCGATGGTCATCGGGGGAAAGCCCCGCAGCGCCAGTGACACCGCCATGAAGGAAGCACCCCAGATCACGCCGAGGAACAGCAGCTTGGCCCAATTGGCGGCACCGGGGGAATGGTTCATCTTTGTCTCCTGTATCGCCCGGCTGCACACCCGCTCAGGGTCCGGCGCTGCCCTTGGCGCATCACATGAAGTTCTCCGCATTCGGGCATATTGTTCAACGAAATTAAGATTGCGCGAATAGGAGTGCTGACGAAAAAGGGCGCCCCGAAATCGGAGCGCCCTGCAGAGGTAAGGTCAGCGGAGGGTTCCGCGGGCGCCTTAGTTCTTCTCTTTGTCGACCATCTTGCCGGCCGAGATCCACGGCATCATGCCGCGCAGCTTGGCGCCGGTTTCCTCGATCAGGTGCTCGTCGTTGGCACGGCGGGAGGCCTTCAGGGTGGGCTGGCCAACCTGGTTCTCCAGCATGAAGTCGCGGACGAAGCGGCCGGACTGGATGTCCTGCAGAACCTCTTTCATGCGCGCCTTGGTCTCGTCGTACTTCAGGATGCGCGGGCCGGTGACGTACTGGCCGTACTCGGCAGTGTTGGAGATCGAGTAGTCCATGTTGGCGATGCCGCCTTCATAGATCAGGTCAACGATCAGCTTCACTTCGTGCAGACACTCGAAATAGGCCATTTCCGGGGCATAGCCGGCCTCGACCAGGGTCTCGAAACCGCAGCGGATCAGTTCAACCAGGCCGCCGCAGAGAACGGCCTGCTCGCCGAACAGGTCGGTTTCGCATTCTTCGCGGAAGTTGGTTTCGATGATGCCGGAGCGGCCGCCGCCGATGGCGGAGCAGTAGGACAGGCCGGTTTCCAGCGCCTTGCCGGTGGCGTCGGTGTGAACCGCGACCAGGCAGGGCACGCCGCCGCCTTTGGTGTATTCGCCGCGCACGGTGTGGCCCGGGCCCTTGGGCGCCATCATGATGACGTCAACGCCTTCTTTCGGCTCGATCAGGCCGAAGTGGACGTTCAGGCCGTGGGCGAACGCGATGGCTGCGCCCGGACGGATGTTGTCGTGGACGTATTTCTTGTAGGTCTCTGCCTGCAGTTCGTCGGGCATGGTGAACATGATCACGTCGCACCAGGCCGCTGCTTCTGCGATGCCCATGACCTGCAGGCCTTCGCCTTCGGCTTTCTTGGCCGAGGGGGAGCCTTCGCGCAGGGCAACGACAAGGTTCTTGGCGCCAGAGTCGCGCAGGTTCAGCGCGTGGGCGTGGCCTTGGGAGCCATAGCCCAGGATAGCCACTTTCTTGTCTTTGATGAGGTTCACATCGCAATCGCGGTCGTAATAAACGCGCATGATCCACGTCCTTTCGTTTGGTGTTTGAAGGTATCATAGGCAAGCGGGCAGGGAATGCGATTGCAGTCATGCATGATTTTCACGCCTTCTTTGCAGTAGTCATTCGTCAATTTGGCTGTTAGTGACAATATCATGCTTGATGACCTCGACCGGCGCATTCTGCGCTACATGCAAAGCGAGCCGGAGCAATCGATTCCGGATTTGGCCGACCGGCTGGGCATGACCGCCTCGCGGCTGTCGCGGCGGCTGGAGAAGCTGCGCGAGGGCGGCGTGATCCTGGGCCAGCGGGCGGTGATCAACTGGCGGGCCTTGGGCTACGCGGTGGAGGTCTCGCTGCGGGTGACGCTGGACAAGACAAATCCGCGCGCCTTTGATGAGTTCATTGCCGCAGCCCGTGACATCCCGGAGGTGCTGGAGATCCAGACCTTCTTGGGCCAGGTCGACGTGCGGCTTTCGGTGATCGCGCGGGATATGCCGCATTACCAGCAGATCTACCGCGCAGGCATCCTGACGCTGCCGCACATCGCCGATATCGAGGCGCTGATGCATGTGGCGCGGATCAAGTCGGACGAGGTGCTGCCGGTATGAGCGCTTTGGATGCACTCGATTTTGCCCTGCTGCGCGCCTTGTCGGAGGATGCGGCCCTTTCGGCGGGCGCGCTGGGGCGGCAACTGGGTCTCAGCCAGCCCGCAACCTGGCGGCGGATCAAGCGGCTGCAGGAGGAGGGGATCATCGCGGGCCGCAGGCTGGAACTCGACAAGGAGAAGCTTGGGTTCGGCGTCACTGTCTTTCTGGGCGTGAAGCTGGCGACCAAAGGCCGGGTCTCTCTGGAGGATTTCGAACGCGCGGTCTCAGCCATCCCTGAAGTGCAGACGGTGGAGCATGTTCTGGGAATGTATGATTACCGGCTGCGGGTGACGGCGCGGGACATTTCCGACTTTGAACGCGTGCTGCGGCGGCGGGTGATGACCCTGCCGGGCGTCGGCAATGTGGAGGCCAATGTCCTCTTGAGCGAGGAGCGGCGGCCGGGGCCGCTGGGCTGACGCCGCCCTTTTGTTGCCGGTCCGGAACCCGCGTGGCGCAAATGCGGGGGCTTCCTGTCGTGCCTGGGCTGTCTTTTTGCCAGTCCGGCGTCAATATCCCCCTTCGGGGAACGGCGGTTCCGATGTATGCCAAGTCAGGGTTTGCCAAAGCCCGCAGCACCGGCTAGCCGTTTCATGAAATATTTCAGGGAGGCCGCAATGGCATTGCTCGATACCGTCGACCCGCAGGGTCTGGATGAATTCTCGGTGGTGTTCACCGACCGCTCGCTCAATCACATGTCCAAGACCTTCCAGCAGGTGATGCTGGACATCAACGCGATGCTGAAAGAGGTCTATAACGCCGAAGCCGTGGTTCTGGTGCCCGGCGGCGGCACCTATGCGATGGAGGCGGTGGCGCGCCAGTTCGTCCGTGATGCGAAGGCGCTGGTGGTGCGCAATGGCTGGTTCTCCTACCGCTGGAGCCAGATTTTCGAGGCGGGCGGCTTTACCGCGTCCTCGACCGTGATGAAGGCGCGCCGCACCGGCAATGAGAGTGCTTCGCCGTTTGAGCCTGCGCCGATTTCAGATGTGGTGGCCGCGATCAAGGAGCAGAAGCCGGACATCGTCTTTGCCCCGCATGTGGAAACCGCCGCAGGGGTGATTCTGCCGGACGATTACGTCACCGCGATGGCGGCGGCCGCGCATGAGGTTGGCGCGCTGATGGTGCTGGACTGCATCGCATCGGGCTGCGCCTGGGTCGACATGAAGGCGACCGGCGTCGATGTGCTGATCTCCGCCCCGCAAAAGGGCTGGAGCGCCTCGCCCTCCGCCGGTCTGGTGATGCTGTCAGTCCGCGCGCTGGCACGGCTGGAGGAGACCGCGTCGGACAGCTTTGCGCTGAACCTGAAACAGTGGCGCGCCATCATGAAGGCCTATGAGGACGGCGGCCATGCCTATCACGCCACCATGCCGACCGATGCGCTGCGCGCCTTCCGCGACACCATGCTGGAAACCAAAGAATACGGCTTTGAACGTCTGCGCGAGGCGCAGTGGAAGCTGGGCAACGGCGTGCGGATGATGCTGAAGGACAAGGGCATCACCTCGGTTGCCGCCGACGGCTTTGGCGCGCCGGGTGTGGTGGTGAGCTATACCAGCGACCCGGAGGTTCAGAACGGCAAGAAGTTTTTGGCGCTAGGCACCCAGATCGCCGCAGGCGTACCGCTGCAATGCGATGAGCCCGCCGATTTCCGGACCTTCCGCCTGGGCCTGTTCGGCCTCGACAAACTCTATGATGTGGACGCCACTCTGGCGCGGCTGAAGACGGTCGTGGATCAGGTGCTGTAAACGCGCCGGCGTTTCATCTTTCGAAAAATACTCCCGCCGGAGGCAGCGGCTTTCCACCAGGAAAGCCGCTTTTTCTTTACTTCACTCCCAGCCCCATCTGCATCAGCGTCTTGCGCACTGGTGCCAGCGAATACAGCGCGTTGAGGCCGAAGGCGCGCAGGTCGCGCAACGGGCGCGGGGCCAGCATCGAGGTCCGGTTCAACAGGTCGATGCCCTTCACCCGCAGCAGGATCTCGTTGTGACGGGCCTTGTGGTAGGCCGCCAGCATCTGCGCATCGCCCAGGCCTTCGGGCCGGGCCTCGGCCAGTTCCAGCAGGCTGCGGAGATCGCCCAGGGACATGTTGAGGCCTTGCGCGCCGATCGGCGGCACCACATGGGCGGCCTCGGCCATCAGCGCCAGCCGTTCGCCGTTCAGCCGTTCCGCCGACTGGCTGATGATCGGCCAGATGGTGCGGCGCGACGCCAGTTTCAGATCGCCGAACAATCCGCAGCTGCGCTCTGTCATCGCGGCCTCGAAGGCTGCGGGGTCCAGGTTCAACAGCTCCTGCGCGCGCGGCCCGCGCTCCATCCAGACAATGGCCGAGGACGGCTGCCCCTGGTAGTCGGGCAGCGGCACCAGGGTGAAGGGGCCGCCGGAGCGGTGGATTTCGGTGGAGACATTCTCGTGCGGCACCGGGTGGGTGACGGCAAAGGCCAGCGCCTTTTGCCCGTAGCGGGTGGTCTTCACCGGTATGCCCGCCGTCTCGCGCATCGGCGAGTTGCGGCCGTCGCAGGCCACCACCAGTTTTGCGGCCGCCTGGCTGCCGTCGCTGAGGCTGACGCGCGCCTCGTTGGTGCGGGTGAACAGGCCCGTAGTGCCGGTGCCAAAGCGCAGGTCAACATTCGGCAGCTCCGCCAGCCGGGCAATCATCTCGCGCCGCAACAGCCAGTTCGGCAGGTTCCATCCGAAGGGCTGGTCGGAGATATCGGCGGCGTTGAAATCCTTGACCACCCGCGGTTCGGGCCGGGCGCCGCCCGCATCGACGATACGCATGATCTGCAACGGAGCGGCGTGCGCTTCCAGCCGCGCCCAGATGCCGCAGCGCACCAGCAGCGCTTGCGCGGGCTGCAGAAACGCGGTGGTGCGCAGATCGGATCCTTCGGCGTCGCGCTCGGTCACTGGCGGGGCGGGGTCCGCGCAGATGACGCTGAAGCCGCTGGAGGCAAAAGCGGCGGCTGCGGTCAGTCCCGCAATGCCGCCGCCGGAAATCAGGATATCGCAGGTATCGGCCATCTCGTCAGCCCTCCGTTCTGTGGCCAGAAATAGGCTCGGACGGCGGGGGAAGACAAGCCGATACCGGCAGATAGGGCGCTTAGCCGCGGGTGATGGTGATCAGCAGGGTGAACATCACCGGCACCATCGCCAGCGCCGGGAGGTACAGCCCCGGAATGCCGAACAGCAGGATCGCGCAGCCCCACAGGCTGACGAAGGTCGCGATGGCATAATAGAGGTTTTCTGCCGGGCCGTAGGCCACCTCCTTGATCATCCGTCCCAACAGCGGCACGGCAAACAGGATTCGCTGCCACAGGGTCAGTTGTGCGGGAAGGGCATATGCGCTCATCGGTCAGGCTCCTACGTTTGGGTACGCGGCGCATATAGGGACGAAAACATGCGGCAAACAGGTATATTTTGCCGCAGGTGCGAAGATTCGCCGGTATGCGATTGTGCACATGCAGAAATGGGGCATCGCCCCCCTGCACGGGCCGCCGTAAGCGCCGGAAAATCAGATCAGCCGTGCCAGGAAACCGGCCAGATCATGGGAATGATGATGGATGTGCGCGGCGTCCACGGGCTCTGGCGCCACATGCACCGTGCGCATGCCCATCTCATGCGGTGCGGCGAGATTGCGCGCGTCATCCTCGAACATTGCCGCCTGCTGCGGGGCGATGCCCGCGCGGGCAAATACCCTGTCAAAGGCGCGCCGCTCCGGTTTCGGATGGTAGTCCGCGTGCTCGACGCCAAAGACGCCGTCAAACAGCCCCGACAGCCCGCGTGCGGCCAGCACCCGCTCGGCATAGGGGGCGGAGCCGTTGGTGTAGACGATCTTCTTGCCCGGCAGGTTGCGGATGCCTGCGGCCAGGTCTGCATCCTCCTCCAGGTGGTCCATCGAGATGTCATGCACCGCCACAAGATAGGGTTCCGGATCCAGATCATGCTCGCGCATGAGGCCCGCAAGCGTGGTGCCGTGCTCGCGCCAGTAGTGGCTGCGCAGGCGGTCGGCCTCGGCCCGGTCCACCCTGAGGGCGTCCATCACATAGGCTGTCATCTTGACCTCGATCTGGTCGAACAGCCGCGCGGACGGGGGGTACAGGGTGTTGTCGAGGTCGAACACCCATTGCGAGACATGGGAAAAGGCGTGTTTGGGCATGCCGCCGGATTAGGGCGCGATGGCCGCGATTGCAATCAAAAGCGCATTTTGCCTGCGGGTTTTCAGCACATTGGCGCCATCAGGGTTGATTGCTGCCCCTTGGCCTGTAGAGATTGGCGGACCGGAAAAAAACAGGAACGACAATGAACCAGAGCCGCAGCAACCAGAAAGACGCCTATGCGCTGATCCTCGAAGCGATCGACTCAGGGGTCTACAAACCGGGCGACCGGCTGGTGGAGAGCGACCTGGCCGAGCGCTTTGGCGTTTCGCGCACTCCGATCCGAGAGGCGCTGCAGCGGCTGGAGACGCAATCGCTGCTGGAGCGTGACGGGCGGTCGCTGATCGTGGCCTCGCTGGACCACAACCAGATGGCGGAGCTTTATGTGGTGCGGCGCGAGCTGGAAGGGCTGGCGGCGCGGCTGGCGGCGCGCCATGCCACCGAGGAAGAGATCCGTGTCCTGCAGGAGATGGTCGAGGCGGATGACCAGCTTGTCGGTGATCCGGCGGCGCTGTCCAAGGCCAACCGCCGGTTTCATGAGCAGATCCATCTGGCCTCGCACAACCGGTATCTGGTGCAGCAGCTGGACCTGGTGCATCGGACCATGGCGCTGATGGCGACCACCTCGCTGGCAGCGGAAGGGCGCAGCGAGATAGCCCAGTGCGAGCATAAGGGGATCGTCGATGCGATCAGCCGCCGCGACGAGGATGCCGCGGGCCAGGCGCTGAAGGATCACATCTCCATTGCCTTCATGACCCGTTTAAAACAGGACGCCAAGGGGCGGAGCTGAACCGTCCGAGCCGGGATTTGCGGCGCGGTTTGGCACCGGGTTTGGCGTTGGGTTTGACGCCGTGGGCGGTCTTGTCCCAGAAGAAGGGGCGGGCCACCAGCTCATAAGCCGCCTTGGCAGCGGCGAGGGCGCCCATCGGGAAATACAGGACCATCACGGGCGCCCAGGCCGCCAGCCAGGGGCGGCCCATGTCCCGGGCAGCGGTGATGCAGATAAGCACGCCCAGCAGTTCGAAAAACACCAGCGCAGCCGCCGCCAGCGGCAGCAGCAGCGGCGGCGCCACGCTTTGGCTGGGATGCGGCAGGCCCAGGGCAATCAGCCAGAACGACCACAAAAGCGGCGCAAACAGGAATTGCCCCAGGGTGCCCAGAAAGAACGCCTGAAACCCCAGGAAGCGTTTCCAGCCGAGATCGCCCAGCAGCCGCAGCGGCTGGCGCATGTGCACCAGGTAGGTGAGCATGAACCCCTTCAGCCAGCGCGAGCGCTGCTTGACCCAGGGCCAGGGGCGGCAGTTGGCCTCCTCATAGGTGGTGCTGGGCAGCATTTCGGTGCGGTAGCCGGCGCGGTAGAGGCGGACGCCCAGGTCGGCGTCCTCAGTCACGTTGTGGGCGTCCCAGCCGCCCAGCTCTTCCAGCACATGGCGGCGGACAAACATGGTGGTGCCGCCCAGCGGCATCACCAGACCAAGCCGGGACATACCCTGCAGGACGATGCGGAACCAGCTGCCGTATTCGAGCGTGAAGCAGCGCGAGATCCAGTTGGTGCGCGGGTTGTAATAGTCGAGAACTCCCTGGACGCAGGCGGTCTTGCTGTCCGCACGGGCAAAGGCTTGCGCCACCTTGGCCAGCTGGTCCGCCTCCGGCGCGTCTTCGGCGTCCCAGACGCCGATGATGGCGCCGCGGCAAAAGTTCAGCGCGTAGTTCATCGCCCGCGGCTTGGTGGTCAGCCCGCCGAAGGCCGGGACCTCCACTACCCGGATCCAGGGCGGCAGTCGGGTGTTTTCCAGCGCGGCACGGGTGACGCTGTCCTGTTCCTCCAGCACCAGGATCACGTCGGTCAACGCCCGGGGATAGCTGAGCTTGCGGATGCGCGTCAGCAGGGCGCGGCTGA
Source organism: Leisingera daeponensis DSM 23529 (assembly GCF_000473145.1). NCBI lineage: Bacteria > Pseudomonadati > Pseudomonadota > Alphaproteobacteria > Rhodobacterales > Roseobacteraceae > Leisingera > Leisingera daeponensis. Next base: position 198,454 of record NZ_KI421500.1, read on the forward strand.
TCTCGGCCTCCTTGTAGAGCGGGACCATGACCGAAATGACTGGCAGGTCCGGCCCCTGCTGCGGGCGCGGGGCAGGCAGCAGAGGCGGGGTGGCGGGGCGCCTGCAGCGGGCGTGGGCGGACCAATAGGCCGCCAGCCCGCAGGCCTTCAGCGCCGTGAAGAGCAGCACCGACGCAAGCGCCAGCAGGCTGAAGACGGTAAACAGCGCCGCCGGTGCAGTGCAGCACAGGTACAGGGCGGGCAGGGCGCAGGCGGCTGCCACGGCGCGGCCCCGGGCAGGCTGCAGGGTGCGGCAGCTGAGCTGCGGCACCACGCTGCTGCTGGCCTCGCGCACCAGGGCGGGGCTGAAATGGCTGGTGAGCAGGGCGGTGATCTGCGCCTCGCCCGCCAGCACCGGCGTGATGCTCCCGAAGCTGTCCTGCAACTCGTGCTGCAGCGCCTCGAACCGGTCCGGGTGAGCAATGGCAACGGTGACGGTCTTGCCCAACTGCAGCCAGGGCAGGGCGCAATGGCGCAGCCAGAATTGGGCGGGTTTGCGGGCCAGCAGCCGGGTGTTGGCAATCTGGCCGGCCAGATCGGCGCGGGGCATCCGGTACTGCCGCGCCAGCGTTTCCTGAACCTGCTCCTCGCTGGCCAGCCCTTCGGCCACCAGCACCCGTCCCAGCGCTGCCTTCTGGTGCTGGCGCAGCACCAGCGCGCGCATCATGCCGGCGCCATCCAGCGGCTGCTGCGGGCCCGGGAAAGGCTGCTCCGCAGGCTGCGGCAGCCAGACCTGCCGCAGCGGTTGTGACACATAACCCATCGCCTGCCCGCACCAGTAAACCCGTCAGGCCCTCAGGCTGGCGGCGGCGGCTTAAAAAACGGTAAACGCGGCGTTAACCATGCCGGCCGGCGGCATGGTTAACAGCTTTTTTACGCAGATTTGCGCTCGGCCATCGCTTCGGCAAAGCGTTCGAACAGGTAGTAGCTGTCCTGCGGGCCGGGGCTGGCTTCGGGGTGGTGCTGCACCGAATACACCGGGCGGCCGGATACCCGGATGCCGCAGTTGGAGCCGTCAAACAGCGACACATGGGTTTCTTCCACGCCTTCGGGCAGGGTCTGCGCGTCCACCGCAAAGCCATGGTTCATCGAGGTGATCTCGACCTTGCCGGTGGAATGCTCCTTGACCGGATGGTTGGCGCCGTGGTGGCCGTGGTTCATCTTGACGGTTTTTGCCCCCAGTGCCAGCGCCAGCATCTGGTGGCCCAGACAGATACCGAAGACCGGCAGGTCCGCTTTCAGCACGTCCTGGATCATCGGCACCGCGTATTCGCCAGTGGCGGCCGGGTCTCCCGGGCCGTTGGACAGGAACACGCCGTCGGGGTTGTGGGCCAGCACCTCTTCCGCGGTGGCGGTGGCGGGCAGCACGGTCACGTCGCAGCCGGCGCTGGCGAGGCAGCGCAGAATGTTGCGCTTGGCACCGTAGTCGATGGCGACAACCTTGTGCTGAGGGTTTTCCTGGCGGGCGTAGCCGTCAGGCCAGGCCCAGCGCATCTCGTCCCAGCGGTAGCTTTGGGCGCAGGTCACGTCTTTGGCCAAGTCCAGACCCACCAGGCCGGACCAGCCGCGCGCCTTGGCGACCAGCGCCTCGACGTCGAAGTTGCCCTCAGGGTCATGCGCCAGCGCCACATGCGGCGCGCCCTGCTGGCGGATCGCGCGGGTCAGGCGGCGGGTGTCGACGCCGCCGATGGCGATACGGCCGGTGCGGGTGAGCCAGTCCTTCAGCTCCTCGGTGGCGCGCCAGTTGGAGGCCAGCGTGGGGTCCCATTTCACCACCATGCCGGCGGCAACCGGATCGGCGGTCTCGTCATCCTCCGGGGTCACGCCGGTGTTGCCGATGTGGGGGAAGGTGAAGGTGACGATCTGACCCGCATAGGAGGGGTCGGTCATGATCTCCTGATAGCCGGTCATCGCGGTGTTGAAGCAGAGCTCGGCCACGGTTTCGCCGGTGGCGCCGAAGCCGGTGCCGTAAAAGACGGTGCCATCAGCGAGCGCCAGGCATGCGGTGGGCTTGGACGGGGCAGAAGCGGCCATTGCGCGAGTCTCCATGCGGGTTAAATTCATGGGCTTGTAAGGGGGGCGCGGCAGCGGGTCAACCCGGCAAGGGGCGGGCAGGCTGACGCGGGGTCCGGAATGGAAAATTTACTGTAAACTTGCACAGCGGCGGCAGAATGGATAACCATCGGTGTCCGGCAACCATGGGGATGCTTTTGAATATGGATACGCGCACGCGGGTCAATCAGGCCCTGAAGCAGGCGATGAAAGACAAGGCCGCCGACCGGCTGGCCACGCTGCGGCTGATCAATGCGGCCATCAAGGACCGCGAGATTGCGGCCCGCGCCGATGGCGAGGAAAGCAGCATCGGCGATGAGGAAATTCTGGCCATCCTGGGCAAGATGACCAAGCAGCGCAAGGAAAGCGCCCGCGCCTACGAGGAAGGCGGGCGGCTGGATCTGGCGGAACGGGAACTGGGCGAGATCGCCGTCATCGAGGAATTCCTGCCGCAGCAGCTAAGCGAAGAGGAAGCCGCGGATGCGGTGAAGGCCGCGGTGGCTGAAACCGGCGCCGAATCGATTCGCGACATGGGCAAGGTGATGGCCGCGCTGAAGGCGAAATACACCGGCCAGATGGATTTCGGCAAAGCCGGCCCGATGGTCAAGGACCGGCTCTGCAGCAAGGGCGGCTGCTGACCGGGCGGGCGCGCTGGCGCGCGCTGCCTCCGGCGGGAGTATTTCGGGAAAGATAAAGAGAGCTGGCCCGCATCGCGGGCCCTTTCTTTTGCGGCTCAGCGGGTGAAGGCGGATTTGAGGTCGCCGTAAAGCGCGACCCGCTCCTCCTCTGACAGGAAGGCGCCTATCTCCACCTCGCGGCCGCAGCCGTGCAGGGTGACATAATGCGGCACCGGGCCGTCGCGGTCGTGCATCTCGACCCGCGCCCAATGGCGGTTGCAGTGCCAGCTTTGCCGTCTGCCGTCCGGGTTGATCCGCTCCAGATGCGCGTCCTGCGGGCCGATGGTCAGCACCTCCAGGATCTGGTGGTCGCGGCGGCTGCGGTCCAGCGCCCATTTCATGCCGAACAGTGCAAGCATCAGAAACGGCAGCAGCCCCCATAGAAGGACAGAGCCCAGCACCGGGATCAGCGGCACGCAGATCAGCGCGGCGGTGAGGGCGAGGAACCGGGCATAGCCCTGCGGCGGCAGCGACTGATGCGGCCAGAGGTGCAGCTCGCGTTCGGCACCGGTTTGCGGTCGGGTCCAGTTGTAAGGCATCGGGCAGTGTCTACTGTGAGGTGAGCTTCTTTTCTTAATGATGTGGCGGAAAGTCCGGATTTCCAACGCCATGATACCGTGGGCGGGTGTCAGGAAAAAGGCCCCGGAGCGGATGCTCCGGGGCCTTTTCTGATGTCAGTGCTTCACGCCGCTTAGTGCGAGTGCGAGCGGTCCCAGTCTTCCTGCTTGGGCAGGATTTCAAAGGTGTGCTCCGGCGGCGGGGAGGGCAGGGTCCACTCCAGCGTGTCCGCGTATTCGTTCCAGTAGTTGTTCTGGGTGACGCGGGCGCCGCGCAGCAGCGAATAGATCACCACGCCGAAGAACAGCAGGAACGATGCAAAGGACAGGAACGCACCGTAGGAGGAGATCTTGTTCCAGTAGGCAAAGCCCTCCGGATAGTCGATGTACCGGCGCGGCATACCCTGACGGCCCAGGAAGTGCTGCGGGAAGAAGGTCAGGTTGGCGCCGATGAAGAACATCCAGAAGTGGATCTGGGCGCCCAGCTCGTTGTACTGGCGGCCGGTCATCTTGCCGAAGTAGAAGTAGACGCCTGCGAAGATCGCGAACACCGCACCCAGCGACATCACGTAGTGGAAGTGCGCAACCACATAGTAGGTGTCGTGATAGGCGCGGTCGACAGCCGCCTGCGACAGCACCACGCCGGTCACACCGCCGACGGTGAACAGGAACAGGAAGCCAAAGGCGAACATCATCGGCGCCTTGAACTCGATGGAGCCGCCCCACATGGTGGCGATCCAGGAGAACACCTTAACGCCCGTGGGCACCGCGATCACCATGGTGGCCAGCATGAAGTAGGCCTGCTGGTTCAGCGACATGCCGACGGTGTACATGTGGTGCGCCCACACGACAAAGCCGAGGACGCCAATGGCGATGATCGCCCAGACCATCGGCAGGTAGCCGAAGACCGGCTTGCGGGCGAAAGTGGCGATGACGTGGGAGATGATGCCGAAGCCCGGCAGGATCACGATGTACACTTCCGGGTGGCCGAAGAACCACAGGATGTGCTGGTACAGGATCGGGTCGCCGCCGCCTGCCGCGTCAAAGAACGTGAAGCCGAAGTTGCGGTCCATCAGCAGCATGGTGATGGCGCCTGCCAGAACCGGCAGGGACAGCAGGATCAGCCAGGCGGTGACGAAGATCGACCAGCTGAACAGCGGCACCTTGAACAGGGTCATGCCCGGGGCGCGCATGTTCAGGAAGGTGGTGATCATGTTGATCGCACCCAGGATCGACGACGCGCCCGAGACGTGAACCGCAAAGATTGCCAGGTCCATCGAGTAGCCGCCCTCGTTCACCGACAGCGGCGGGTACAGAACCCAGCCCACGCCGGAGCCCAGCTGGTCATTGCCGCCCGGGGAGACAACCGAGAGAACCGCCAGAGAGGTGCCTGCGACATACATCCAGAAGCTGAGGTTGTTCATGCGCGGGAACGCCATGTCCGGCGCGCCGATCTGCAGCGGCATGAAATAGTTGCCGAACCCGCCGAACAGCGCCGGGATCACCACGAAGAACATCATCAGGATGCCGTGCGCGGTGATCATCACGTTCCAGAGATGGCCGTTCGGGGTGCATTCCGCGGAGGCGTCGGCAAACATGCGCGCACCCTCCAGGCACATGTACTGAACGCCGGGGTCCATCAGCTCCAGCCGCATGTAGACGGTGAAGATGACGGAGATGAGACCTGCGATCGCCGAAACGATCAGGTAAAGAATGCCGATATCCTTATGGTTCGTGCTCATGAACCAGCGGGTGAAAAAGCTCCGCTCGTCCTCGTGGCCGTGACCATGAATGGCTGCGTCTGCCATTTAGGTGCCTCCTGCTGCATAACGAAAGGCCCCCGGAGACGGACTCCGGGCGGCCTGGATTCCTTCGGAGTATTAGAATGGCCCGCCGTGGCCTTCAATGGCGGAGTTTGATCTGGATCAAGATTTATTGCCGCAGGGCCTTGAAACCGAAGGCTGTGTTCCGGACCGGCGGCGCTTGACCTGGCGTTCGGGCGCGCGCACAACCGGGAAAAGCCATTATGGAGGACAGGCGCATGCCCGCATATGATCCCGACAACATCTTTGCCAAGCTCCTGCGAGGCGAAATCCCTTCAACTCGCGTCTATGAAGATGACGAGACGCTGGCCTTCATGGATATCATGCCGCGGGCGGACGGGCATCTGCTGGTGATTCCGAAAACCCCCTGCCGCAACCTGCTGGATGCCAGCCCGGAGCAGATGGCAGCGGTGATGCAGACGGTGCAGAAGCTGTCCCATGCGGTGATCAAGGGGCTGGACGCAGATGGCGTCACCGTGCAGCAGTTCAACGAGGCGGCCGGCGGGCAGGAGGTCTTTCACCTGCATATGCATGTGCTGCCGCGCAAGGAGGGCGACCGGCTGCGCCCGCCCGGGCAGATGGGCGACATGGACCAAATTCAGGCCCTGGCGGAAAAGATCCGCGCGGCCCTTGGCCGGGACTGACGGCTGCCGCCCGCGCAGCGCCATGGGGACGCCGCCGGGTCAGGCGGCGTTTTCACTGTGAATTATTGGTGAAATCTTCCGCGGCAGCGGGCATTTGAATTAAATGTTGAATTTCAGTTGAATTTGATCATACCTGTTTCTCAAATTGGTTGTAAGTCAGAGAGGGCGCACGCGCCCAAGCGTATAGGGCCCCTGGAATTGGGGTGGTCCGGCACCAATTGGCTGCTCTGTCAGGGGCGCAAATGCCGGGTTTTCATTTATGACAGGCTGAATGCCTGAACCGTGCGGGCCGTTGCGCCCGCACGCTGTCCTATGCTTGCGGCGCGCGCGGTCTCTTTGGCCCGGATAGCAGTATTGGAGGGGCGCCGTGACGCTCTTGTACCGCGCGCAGGCCTTGTCCCAGGAGCAGGTCGCCGCCGCAATTTACGAGACCATGATCCGGCCGGAGCAGTTCGACCGGTTTTTCACCGGGCCGACGGCGGCAGGCGAGGCCGCCGCGGGCAGCCAGATGCCGCAGCGCCCGCGGGGGGCGCCGGTGCTGCGGGCGCATTTTGCCCGCGCCGCGGAGATCCAGGAACAGCAATGGGAGCAGGCCGGGCGGCCGCACCCCGGCAGCTATTGCGGTATGGGGAGCCGGTTCTGGCTGCTAGCCGGGACCGGGACCGGAACCGGCGGCAGGCTGCTTAATGCATCGCAGCGGGCGGCGGGGCAAATCGAGGGCCGCGGCAGTCTCGCCGCAGCTATGGGGCTTACCCGGGCGGCTGCCGGCCGCTGGCATACCTTTCTGAAGCAGGTGCGCCAGGGGGCATTCTCGTGGCAGGACGTTCTGGTGTTGCGAACCCGCCGTCCCGGTGAGCGGTTTCTGTGCCGCCCGGTCCGGCTGGACGCCGCAGGCGGCGCGGCGGCCGTGATGGCAGAGCTTCTGGAGTGGGAATGGAACGGCGAAGCCGCGGGCCAGGTCGCGGCGGCCTTTGGCCTGCAAAAAGCTGACCTCAGGCCGCTGAAAGCGGTGCTGAGCGGCCCCGGCGGCAGGGTGGCGGGGGGGCTGCAGCAGGCCGCCGCACGGGCCGGGGCGCCGGGCACGGCAGAGCTGATCCGGCTGACCGCCTTCCTGATGGCCGAACACACCCGGGATCTGAAGATTGCGCGCGGAGAGCTGCTGCCGCCTGCGGAGGAGTTCGAGGACACGAGCGGGCTGCGCTGCCAGTATTTCCGGCTGGGGTCGGAAACCGGCCAGCCCGTGGTCTTCGTGCACGGGCTGCTGGACGGCATCGCGCCGCTGCAGCGGCTGCAGCCGCAACTGCGGATGCTTGGGTTCCGGGTCTATGCGCCGATGCGGGCCGGCTACGGCGGCTCGGCGCCGCTGCCGCGCGGGCAGGATCCGGCGGACGCCTTCGTGCGGCAGCTGGAGGGGCTGATGCACCGCGAAAACCTGCAGCGCCCGGTGCTGCTGAGCCATCGCGGCGGCGTGCTCTACGGCTGCCGCGCCGCCAACCGCCTGCACCGGCGGATCGCCGGGCTGGTGGCGGTGGCTCCGAATTGCTCCATCACCTCGACGCGGCAGTTTTCCGGGCTGCGGGGGTATGCCTGGCTTGTCGCCGTCTGCGCCGCGCGTGCCGGCTGGCTGCTGCCGCTGCTGATGAAGGGCTGGTCCGCGGCGCTGCGCTGGTACGGCCCCAAGGCGCTGTTGCGGTTCCAGACCGCCCGCGGCAGCCGCGAAAGAGCGCTGCTGCAAAAAATGGCTCTGCTGCCGCTGCTGCAGCAGAGCCAGGCGCTGTTCCTGCAACAGGGCGGGGCCGGGTTCCTGACGGATGTGCAGATGATGCGGCGGGGCGTCCCCAAGCTGCCGCTGCCGCGCGGGACGCGGGCGGTCTTCCTGCATGGCGGCGAGGATCACGTGGCGCCGCTGCGGGATGTGCGGGACGCGCTGAGCGGGCTTGGCGGCGCCCAGCTGTGTGTCAGCCAGGATGCGGGCGCACTGGTGTTCTACACTTTTCCGGAGCTGGTTCTGACAGCCTTGCAGGACTGCGCCGCAGCGGCACTGGACTCGTCTTAGTCTCCGAACACCTGCGCAAAGCTGCGCCTGAGGGCGACATCCACATCGGCCAGGGTGACCGGCAGGCCCAGGTCGACCAGGCTGGTGACCCCGTATTCTGTGATCCCGCAGGGCACGATGCCGGTGAAATGCTCCAGCTCCGGCTCGACGTTGATCGAGATGCCGTGAAAGCTCACCCATTTGCGCAGGCGGATGCCGATGGCCGCGATCTTGTCCTCTGCCATGCTGCCCGAGACGGTGCGCGGCTTGTCCGGGCGCTCGACCCAGACGCCGACCCGGCCGTCGCGGATGTGGCCCTTGATGTTGAACTCATCAAGCGCGGCGATGACCCAGCTCTCCAGCTGCTCCACGAACCGGCGCACGTCGTGGCCGCGCTGGCCGACGTTCAGCATCACATAGACCACCCGCTGCCCCGGCCCGTGATAGGTGTACTGGCCGCCGCGTTTGCTCTCATAGACGGGAAAACGGTCCGGATCGGTCAGATCTTCACGCTTGGCCGAGGTGCCGGCGGTGTAAAGCGGCGGATGTTCGACCAGCCAGATGCATTCTTCCGCCGTGCCCGCAGCAATCGCTGCCGCGCGCTCTTCCATGAAGGCAACCGCTTGATCATACTCAACAAGACCGTCTGCAGTGATCCACTCAACCATGGCCGAAACTGTCCTTTTCCATCCGTGCGCAAGGGGCAGGCCGGCAATTCGGCCGGAAAATTCCTAGGTGCAGGTGCTGCCTGTGGAGTATCCTGATTCCGTAACGAGTATCCATAGGGGGCGAGTATCATGTTTACCAAGCCGCTCAAGCCGGCCTTGGCGGCCGCATTCCTGGCAACCTCGGCCACGGGCCCTGCCATCGCGGACGAATTGGGCGCCGCAATTGTCGGGGGCGTCATTGGCGGCGTTATCGTCAATGAAATTCACAAGAACAAGCAGCGCCAGCGCACCACCACCAGGACCTACCGCCAGGCGCCGGTCTATTCCGCTGCGCGGGCTGAAAACCGCGAGACCCAGACAGCGCTCAACTATTTTGGCTTCAATGCCGGCTCCGCCGACGGGGTTCTGGGCCGGCGGTCGCGTGCGGCCATCACCGAGTATCAGATCCACATGGGCTATCCGGCCACCGGCCATCTGGCTCCGTATGAGCGCAACTTTCTTGTCAGTTCCTACAACCGCGCGCAGATCGGCGGCCCGCAGGTGATCAAGGCGATGCAGGGCCCGCAGGGGGTGCGCGGCCTGCTGCACGGCTGGCGCGATGAGGCGGCTGGACTGCGCACCGCCGGCAGCAGCTATGGCGGCAACACCTACGGCGGCCTGCCGCCGGAAGTCAGCCATGCGGTGGATGAGGTCGCCGCCAGCTCCGAACCCTCGGGCGAGCAGCTTCTGCAGCGCACCGGTTTCATGCAGCTGGCAGATCTGAACGGCGACGGCCGCAACGACTATGTGCTGGACACCTCGGTTTCCGGCAGCTCGTTCTGGTGCGGTGCTTCCAACTGTTCGGTGATGGTCTTTGCCTCGACCCCACAGGGGTACCAGCGCAACGACTTCCTGGCGCGCGGCGTGACGCCCGCCAGCTTCGCCTGCCACCAGGGCGCCTGCCGCATGGTGGATGCCGGCGCCGACTCCCCGGTGCAGGCCGTGCAGGAGACCCGCAGCACGGTGACCGCCGCTGCCGCGCAGCCAAGCGTGCCGCTGGGCGGGATCACCCTGTTTGACCAGCCCAAGGAAAGCGCCTCGCTCACCAGCTATTGCAGCAAGGTCAGCCTGCTGACCAGCTCCAACGGCGGCTTCATGACGGCTGCCAGCATGACCGACCCGGAACTGGCGCTGGGCGAGCAGTTCTGCCTGGCCCGGACCTATGCCATAAACGCAGGGGAGACGCAGGCCGGCAAGGTCAAGGGCGTGACCCAAGCGCAGATCGACAGCCAGTGCGATGCCTTCGGCCCGGCGGTGCAGCCGTTCCTGGCCAAACTTGGCACCGCAGGCAGCGGCGAGGTGATGGGGGATGTGCAGAAATTCGTGCTGCAATCCGGCATGTCGCTGGAGCAGCTGGCCAATACCGCCGGGATCTGCCTGTTCTCCGGCTACCGCCGCGATGACATGGACGTGGCGCTGGGCGCGGCATTGATCCTGACCGGCACCGGCAAGCGTCCCTATGCGGAGCTGATCGGCCACCACCTGGCGCTGGGCTTCGGCGCCCCGAATGCGGCCGAAAAGGCGCAGGAGTGGTACAGCATGGCGGTGATCTCGCTGGAAAGCGGCACCGCGCCGGTGTTCGCTCCCGGACAGCCCGGGCGTCCTGAACTGATCAAGGCGGCCTCGGCCAAGCTGGCGGGCGGCCGGGTGCAGCCGGTCCAGGCCTCCAGCGGCGCGGCGGCGCTGCCCTCTTTCTCCTCTGATTGAGGAAGGGGAGGCGCCCTGCCTTCGCAGCGCGAAAGGCCGGCAGCTGTGCCACTGGTGAATCATGGCCCGCTGCCGGCCTCTTGCAGCCGCCCGCCCGGAGAGGCGGGCCTGCGCCGCCAGGTGGCTGCGCCAGCCGCCTGACCGGCAGCGGGGCCTCGGAAAACAGCAAGGGCGGACCGGTTATACGTCTGTTTTCCAGCGCTTAGGCGGCGTTCGCGGCTGCGGCGAACAATCTGTGGCGAAAAGGCGATTTTCGTCTTCACATCGCTTCCGCGCTGGTCTATACGCCCCTACACCAAGCCTAAGACAGTGCGGTCGTGGCGGAATTGGTAGACGCGCAGCGTTGAGGTCGCTGTTCCTTAACCGGAGTGGAAGTTCGAGTCTTCTCGACCGCACCAACTTTTCAAGAAAAATATCCCCTCTTCGGCGCCCGGTGTGGCGCTTTGCCTGGTTGGTCTGTTGCTGGAATATCAGTGGCCGGCGGATTTGGCGGCGGGCTGCGGCGTTTCCTGGTTCCGGCACATTGGCGGGCCGGTTATAAGCGCAGATGCCCCGGGGCGCGGCTTGCGGGGCCAAAAACGCCCCAAAGTGAAGCAGCAGTATGTCCAGTCCAGAAAGCGGGAAGCGCGACAGCAGGATCCTTGAACGCGAGCTTTGCGCGCTGTCCTTGCGGCACGCTGATTTGCTGGATGCGGTCGCGATGCCTGGCAGCAACGGCCGCCTGGCCCGGCTTTTCTTCAAATCCGGCACCCGGCCCGAAGCACTCCGAACGGCCTCCCGGTCCGGCAAAACGATCCTGCACAACTTTGGCGGGGCGCCCGTTCTGGACGTGGAGGCCGAGGACGCCAGCGGCCCGATTGCGGTTTCCGTGGATGGCACGCGGTTTGAGATCGGCCTGCACCCGGATGAGACGGAGCTGTTTGCGGGCCTGAACGTGCTGGCCGCCGTGCGCAATGGCGAAACGGTGCGGACGGCGGTGGAATGGCTGCGGTTTCACGCGGCGCAGCATGGTCTGCAAGGCGCGGTCATCCTTGACCGGGCGCCGCCGCAGGAGAGCCGGCTGTTCATTCAGGCCCTGCGGGAGCAGGCAGCGGGCATCAAGGGGCTGCAGCGGGTTGTGGTGGTGCATTCCAAACTGCCTCTGGGCAAGGACGGCCTGCCGGAGGAGGCGCACCCCTTCAACGTGCCGGGCGCACCGGGCAAGGACCGGATGGAAATTCCGCCCGCAGATCCCTGGCGTGCGCCGCTGGGCGAATTCCTGATCTACGAGATCCTGCGCGCCCGCTTTCTGGCACGGGCGCGGGCGGTGGCCAATATCGATTTGTTTGATCTGCTGGCCCCCAGCGGCGGCCCCAGTGTCTTTGACCGCGCGGCGGAGGCCCCCAGCGGCTGTGTGCGGCTGGGCGGGGTGCAGGCCTACCCCTGGCGGGTGCGCAAGGACAGCGAGGCCTCGTTCGCGGACCATATCTGCACCCAGTTCGACGCCACCGGCTTGCGCCCGCGCTGGTGCCTGGCGCCCGCCAAGGCCAGGGAGAGCACCATCTGGCGCCTGATCCGGGTGGTGGGGGCGGAGCCTGCACCGGCGGATGATCTGCGGTTCTACCGCTGCATGGCCCTGCGCCATCCCACCGAAACGGTGTCCAGGATCGTGCCGAAAACCAGCTTGGTGGAAAACCCGGAACTGCTGGACCTTGCCACGGGGCATTTCGGCGCCAAACCCGTGCGCATCCCTGAAGAACAGGCGGTCAAACGCAGCGGCGGCAAACCCAGGACCGCGATCGTCACCACCATGAAAAATGAGGGCCCGTTCATCCTGGAATGGCTGGCCTATCACCGGGTGATCGGGGTGGATGATTTTCTGATCTACACCAACGACTGCACCGACGGCACCGACACCATGCTGCAGATGCTGCAGGAAAAAGGCCTTGTGCAGCACCGCGAAAACCCGTTCCGGGGATCCGGCCTGAAACCGCAGCACGCGGCCCTGCAGGCGGCGGAGGATGAAGCGGTTGTCAAGAACGCCGACTGGCTGGTCTGCATGGATGTGGATGAGTTCATCAACATCAAATGCGGCTCGGGGCGGCTGGCCGACCTGTTCGCGGCTGCGGGCGGTGCCAACATGATCTCGATGACCTGGCGGCTGTTCGGCAACAATGATGTGCGCGATTTCACCGGCGGCCTGATCCTGCGCGACTTCACCCGCTGCGCCTTTGAGGTGACCCGCAAGCCGCATCAGGCCTGGGGCTTCAAGACGCTGTTCCGCAACACTGGCATCTTCAAGAAACTGGGGGTCCACCGGCCCAAGGGGCTGAAGCCGCAGCTGTGGGAGGACATCCGCTGGGTCAACGGCTCCGGCCGGGACATGCCGCGCGAGATGTTCCGCAATGGCTGGCGCTCGTCGCTGAGCACCTATGGCTATGACCTGGTGCAGCTGAACCACTATGCGGTGCGCAGCGCCGAAAGCTTTCTGGTCAAGCGCGACCGCGGCCGGGTCAACCACGTCGACCGCGACCAGGGCCTGTCCTACTGGTTCCGGATGAACAACAACGCCGAGGAGGAACGCTCGATCCAGCGGATGATCCCGGCGCTGGAGGCGGAGATGGCGCGGCTTCTGGCGGATCCGGAAATCGCGGCGGCGCATGAATACGCCTGCCGCAAGCACCGCGAAAAGATCGAGGAGCTGAAGACGCGGGATGACATGCTGGAACTGTTTCGCGAACTGACCGGGGACAAGCTGCGCAAGCTGTCGCGGATGCACGCGCATTTCGGCGCCAACGTTTTCCTCAGCGGCCCCGGCGTGATCCCGGACGAGATTGCCGAGAAGGATCCGGACAGCGGCTTCTGGTTCACGGTGGCGCGCGGGGAAACCAAACACTAGGGCCTCCGCGCCCGGGCAATTTGACAGCATTTTGAGTCAAAGGCTAATTTGCGCCAACAAAATAACGTATTTGGGCAGTAGCAGTAACGAGGCTAACAAGGGGCAGTATTATGGCACTTCCGGTCATCGCGTCGCTATGGGTGGGCCCGGAGCTCAGCTGGCTTGAACAGCTCTGCCTGAAATCCTTTCTCGACAACGGCCACGAGGTGATCCTGTTCACCTATGATGCGGTCAAAGGCGTTCCAGACGGTGTGCAGATCGCGGACGCTAACGGCATCCTGCCTTCCGAGCGGATTATACGCCACGCCCGGACCGGCAGCCCGGCCTATCACGCCGATATCTTCCGGCTGCATATGCTGCGCCAGACCGATTATATCTGGGCCGATACCGATGCCTATTGCTGCCAGCCCTGGGATATCAGGGGCAAGCATTTCCACGGCTGGATCTCCGACGACAAGCCGATGGTCAACAACGGCGTGCTGCGGCTGCCCAAGACCTCCAGGACGCTGAAGGCGATGCTGCGGTTCACCAGCGACGAATATCCAATCCCGCCCTGGTACAGCGCGCAGAAACAAGCCGAGCTGCAGGCGCTCAAGGAGGCCGGGCAGGGGGTTCACGTCTCGCTGCTGCCCTGGGGCGTCTGGGGGCCGGATGCGCTGACCTGGTTCCTGCAGGAAACCGGCGAGATCGCGCACTCCCGTCCGGGGCATGTGATCTATCCGGTTCCGTTCAAGCGGGCAGGGGTGGTGCTGAACCCGAACCGCCCGAACCAGGCGCGGGACCACATCCGCAGCGACACCCTGTCGATCCACTTCTGGGGCCGCCGCTTCCGCAGTATCGCGGCCAAATACGGCGGCGTGCCGGCCGAGGGCTGTTATGTTCACGACCTGCTGGCCAAGCACCGGATCAATGCGGAGAAAACCCGCCACCTGCTGCAGCCCGCCCCCGAGCCGGAAGTGTCCGGGACCGATGCGATCGACCCCGCCGGCTTGGACTTTTCAATGTTCAGCGACCGCGATACCGCCAACATTTTATTGCAGCGCTCTGAACTTGCCCGCTCCGGCCAGACCCTCAGGGACTGGATGGCCGGCGACGAGGCGCTCCTGCTGGCGGAAGCCCGGGCGCAGCGGGACCGTATCCTGCAGGAGTCGATCCGGATTGCGCAGCGGGAATGCAGTTTCTTCTTTGCCGCCACCGATGCCATCGCGCCCAAGCGGGTTGCCGACATCGGCTGCGGCTATGCCTTTGCCAGCCTGTTGCTGCATCGCCGCTACGGCTGCGAGGTAGTGCTTATCGACATCGAGGACGGCAATGGCCGCCACTTCGGCTTTGAGGGCGAAGGGGCAGGCTATACCAGTCTGGAGACCGCCCGCGCGTTCCTTGAGAAGAACGGCGTTCCGGCGGAGAAGATTATCACCCTCAACCCGAAAACCGGGGACACCGCGGCGCTGGGCAGCTTTGACCTGGTGATCAGCCTGGCGTCTTGCGGGTTTCACTATCCGGTTGCCACTTACGAGGATCTGTTCCGCAATCAGATCAGCAAGGGCGGCGGTATCGTGCTGGACATCCGCAAGGGCTCCGGCGGCATCGGCGCGATGAAAAGTTTCGGCACTGTCGAGGTGCTGGAAAAACACGGAAAATACTCCACCGTTCTCACCCGGAAGGCACAGCAGAAATGACGGAAATGCTTGAAACGCACGGGGTGAAAATCCCGCTGGATCCGGGCGTCATCACCTCAAAGATCGAACGTGCAATCCGTAAGGGGCGCTATGAACTGGATGAGGTCTCCGGCACTCCAAAATTCCTGGAAAAGGACGACCGCGTGATCGAGCTGGGGGCCGGGATCGGATTCATTTCTTCGTTCCTGGGCGTCAATCTCGGAGTCGAAAACGTGCTCTGTGTCGAGGCAGATCCAACGCTCTGCACCTTTATCCAGAGCGTCCACGAACTGAACGGCCTGCAATCGGCGCAGGTCCGCAACTGCGTTGCTCTGAATGATGCGGCAACCGAAGCCCCGGTGTCTTTCTATGTCCGCGAACAATTCTGGTCTTCTTCGCTGGATGGGGAGGAGCCTTACCTGAAGGCAATCGAAGTTCCGGGCATCCGCCTGTCGAATTTGATCCGGGATTTCAAGGCCAACACGCTTATTGTGGACATCGAAGGCGGCGAGCGGGATCTGTTCGCGCCGGCGGATCTCAGCGGTATCGACAAGATATTCCTAGAGATCCATACGCGAAAAATTAAGAGAATTGGGATAAAGCAGTGTTTTGACGCGCTGTCGCAGAGCGGCTTTTGTTACGACCAGCAGGTCAGCCGCGGCGGATCGGTACTGTTCCGGCGCATTCCAAAATGGCAGTTGAAAAAGTATGCTGGATAACGGTTTCGACTACCAAACGGTTCTCGCCGCCCTGGATGCGGATGAGGTCGAAAGTGTTGCGGATGTGAATGGGGAGGCCCCCGGTTTGGCAGTCTTGCTGCACCAGCGATATGGCTGCTCCATCGACGTTGTCAGCCTCGACGGCAGCGGCGCCTTTGTTTCCCTTCCGCAGGCGAAGCTGGCGGAATACCTGTCCCGGCTCGAACAGGGCGGGGTTGACCGCGAGGCTGTCCGTGTGGTCGATCAGCCGAACAGGCTGAGGCAGTATGATGTCCTGATGTCGCTGCAGGGTTTCGGCGCCGTTCACGCACCTCGGAAGCTTAAATACGTGCTGGACCGGGCGCTGCACCCGCTCAGCCGCGCCGTCTTTGAAATCCGTAAGGGCTCCGGCAGCTATCCGTTTCTCAAATCCTACGGCGGCTGTAATACCCTGAAACTGCCGGAGGACGGCTGCAACGGGCTTGCGGTGCTCTCTGTCGAGCCGCAGGAGGACGCGGAGCCGTTTGAAGGCTGGGCGCAGACTGCGCAGGCGCTGGCCGGGAAGGAAGGTTTCTTTGACGCGCTGGAGGAGCATTCGTTCCTGTTCATGCCGCGCGGCAAGACGCTGGTGGTCACTTTCGACAACCTCGACATCGCGATGGCCAAGCGGGAGGACCGGCGGCCCTGGGGATATGGCTTTATCGAGTCGCAGGGCTGGTCGATGCTGGGGGTGATGGCCAATGGCTGGACCTGGTTCCGGCACCCCGAAGTCACCCGCAAGTTCGAGGCGCTGCGCGACAGCGGGTTTTTCACGCAGTTTTCGCGGGTGGTGTTCTACGGCGCCTCGATGGGCGGCTATGCGGCGGCGGCCTATGCTGCCGCGGCGCCGGGGTCGATAGTGTTTGCAATCAGCCCGCAATCCACCCTCGACAAGACCCTGGTGCCTTGGGAGATGCGCTACAAGAAGGTCTGGGACCGGGATTTCTCCGGCCCGTTCGGTGATGCCGCGCAAGCCAGCCGGGCGGCGGGCGAGGTGCATATCATGTTCGACCCCTATGTGGCGCCGGACGCGGCCCATGCCGCCCGCTTCACCGGGGCAAATGTCAGGCTGTGGCGCTGTCCGCTGCTGGGGCACCGGCTGGGCTCTTCGCTGCAGCAGATGGGCATCCTGCAGGAGATTGCCCGCGATGCCATCGCAGGCGGGCTGACGGCGCACCAGTTCCATCGCCTGCTGCGCAAACGGCACGGCTTTCCCCGCTTCCAGCGGGAGCTGGCAAACCTGGCGCTGGACCGCGGCCATCCCCGGCTTGCGCAGCGGGTCTGTGACTATATTTTGCGCCAGCGGGACGACCGGTTCTTCCGCCGGATGAAGGCGCGGCTCTAACCCGTGCAAACAGCGGTGCAGCAGGCCGGACCGGGCCGCTGCTGCAGAAAGGACCCCGGGCAACGGCCGGACAGGACAATGAACCAGGCAGACAGCACCATGCGGGACATTACCCTCGCCTTTCACATCGGGGCGCCCAACACCGACAACGGCCAGCTGACCTGGTCGCTGCGCAAGGATGCGCAGCCGCTGCTGGAACGCGGCGTGCTGATCCGCCGCCCGGGCACCTATCTGACCGCCGTCACCAAGCTGATACACAAGCAGGACAGAGAACCGGTGACGGATCAGGAGCGCGAGGCGCTGCTGGCCTCGATCATCAAGGACCAGGATGTGTCCCGCCTCATCCTGTCCAACTCGGCCTTTCTGGGGATGCCGGGCTGGATGCTCAGCGGCGGCCGGCTGTTCCGCAACGCGGGCAAGAACGCCGCCTCTTTGCGGCACGCCTTCCCCGGCAACCCGTGCGAGTTTTTCCTGGGCCTGCGCGACCCCGCCACACTGATCGGACCGGTGTTCCGGTCGCAGTCGGGCAGAACGTGGGAGCAGTTCGCCGGGCGCACGGATTTCCTGAACCTGCGCTGGTCCGATGTTGTGGCGGACATCCTGGAGCACAATCCCGGCTGCCGCCTGACCGTCTGGTGCAACGAGGAAACCCCGGTGATCTGGCCCGCCATCCTGGGCGACGTGACCGGTCTCGGCGGCAGTTTCCGCTTCAGCGGCGCGCTGGACATCACCCGCGGCATCATTTCCGAGCAGGGGTACGAGCGGCTGGAGGCCTATCTCGCCAGCCGCCCCGGCCTGTCCCAAGAGCAGCGGGAGCGGGTGCATGAGCTGTTCCTGACCTACTTCCATTCCGAGGAGGCGGTGGAGGAGGAGATCGACCTGCCGGGCTGGTCGCAGCCGCTGGTGGATGCGATGGGGGAGACCTACATGGCCGACACCGAACTGATCCGCCGGATGCCCGGGGTCACGTTCCTGTCCTGAGGTCCGGACATCCGCGCCGCCCTCCGGCGGCGGCTCAGGCTGTCCGGCTTGAAAGGCGCAGTAACTGTATGCAGCTTCGAACTCAATCTTGCGCGGGGCCGGCCGCTGCCGTACTCTGCACGGCGGACTGAACGAACGGCGGGAACATGGCCAAACGCGAAAGCAATGTGGAGCGGGTATATGAAGCCCTGCGCCGGATGGCGGCGGATTTTGCCTTCAAGCCGGATCAGCGTATCAACGAAAGCGCGCTGTCCGAGGTGCTGGGCGCCAGCCGCACACCGCTGCGCGAGGCGCTGAACCGGCTGGTGGCCGAGGGATTCCTGACCTTCCAGAACAACCGCGGTTTCTTTTGCCGCCCGCTGACCCCCAGCTATATCATGGACCTGTACGAGGCCCGGGTGGCAGTGGAATGCGAAGCCGTCCGGCTGGCCTGCACCCGGGCCTCGGATGAGGATATCGCGGCCCTGGCGGATCACCTGACGCGGATGGAGCCGGACTACGAAAGCGCCACCGATCCGGAGGCACTTCTGGCGATGGACGAAAGTTTCCACGCCCGCCTCGCACAGCTCTCCGGCAACAGCGAACTGCAGCGCATCCTCAACAACCTCAACGGCCGCACCCGCTATATCCGGCTCATTGACCTCAAGCGCATGCGCGACCGGGCCGGGGGCAAGGCGCCGGGGGACACCTCGGCGCACCGTCAGATCGCCGAAGGCATCGCCGCCCGCGATCCGCAGGCCGCAGCGGCGGCCATGCGCAGCCATATCGAAAAACGCCGGGAGGAAGCGACGGAGGCTGTCCGCATCGCCTTTTCCCAGCTGTACGTGCCGGACGAGTAGGGGGGCTGGGCCGGCCGTTTGCAGGCGCCGGAAATTCCTTAATAAAATCTGAAGGATAAGGTCAGGTTTTCTGTCCAAATGTTTCGCGCGCGAAACATTGCGGCAGAGGTGCTGACCTTTCTGTCAGCTCAGCATCAGCAGCCAGAACCATACTGTCAGGATGCTCGCCCCGGTGGCAATCAGCACGGATGAGGCCGCCACCCGCTTGGCCCGCCCGTACATATTGGCAAAGATATAGCCGTTGAACCCGGTCGCCATCGCGGCGTTCAGGACGCCGGAGCGGAACAGATCCTGCGGCAGCGCCAGCGCCGATCCCAAGGTCCAGACAATCGCCGGGTGGATCATCAGCGAGGTGAAGCAGACAAACAGGATCGCCCGCATGTCGCCTTCGGGCCGGTATTTCACCAGCACCCCGCCCAGGGCAAACAGCGCGCCGGGCAGGGCGGCGCGGATGATCAGCGACAGGGCCTCATCCACCACCAGCGGAATGGTCAGCCCCGACAAGTTGACCGCAAACCCCAGCGTGATCCCCAGGATCAGCACATTGCGGAACATCGCATTCAGCACCGAAACCACGGTCCTGATCCCGCCCGCGCCTCGGCTGCGCACAATCTCCATCGCGGTAATGCCGACGCCGTAGCAGAACGGCGAATGAAAGGCGATGATCGCGTAATTGCCGGTCAGGTTGTCCGGACCGAAGGCGCGCTCAGTGATCGGCAGGCCCAGCAGGACGGAGTTGGAGAACAGGCAGCAGAACCCGATGGCGATGCAGTCTTCCCAGTCCCGTTTGAACAGGATCCGGGCCCCAAAGACGCCAATCAGAAAGCAGGTGAAGGCGCCGGTGTAGAAGCTTGCCAGCAGACGGGGATCGAAACTGGCGGACAGATCCAGCTCCGCCATCGCTTTGAACAGCAGGCAGGGAATGGCAAAGCCCTGGGCGAATTTCATCACCCCTTCGATGTGGTCCTGGCTCAGAACGCCCCTGGCGGTGGCGGCATAGCCCGCGCCGACAACCAGAAACACCGGAAGGATGACATCAATCAGGCTTTGAAACACGCTGCTTCCTCAAATCCCTCAAAGAAAAAGGGCGCCGCCAGCGCCCCTCAGACTTCCATCCGGATCACCATCCCGTCATAGGCGGGGGTGATATGGTCCGGGGTCTCGGCCTCGACCGTGGCGTAATCCATGTCGATATGCATGTTGGTGATGATGCCGCGCTTGGGCGCCATCTTTTCGAACCACTCCAGCGCATCCTGATAGCTGAAATGGGTGGGATGCGGGGTGCGGCGCAGGCCGTCCAGGATCCAGATATCCAGCCCTTCCAGCTCCGGCAGGGCGCTGTCGGGGATGGCGGACACATCCGGCAGATAGGCCAGCCCGCCAATGCGGAACCCAAGCGCGTCGATAGAGCCGTGGCTGACCTCGAACGGGCGGAACGTGATGCCACCGCCAGGCCCGTGAATGGTGAACGGGCCGCCGATGGTCTTCAGGTCCAGGATCGGCGGATAGGGGGAGTTGTCGGGCTGTGCAAAGGCATAGCCGAAGCGGTTCAGAAGGTCGTTCTGGGTTGCCCCGTCGGCATAGACCGGGATCCGCTGGCGCATGTTGAAATAGACCATGCGCAGATCGTCGATCCCATGCAGGTGGTCGGCATGGGAATGGGTGTAAACCACCGCATCCAGGCGGCTGACCTCCGCATCCAGCAGCTGGCTGCGCATGTCCGGCGTGGTGTCGATCAGCACCGAGGTGGTTCCGTCCGGGCCGTCGCGCTCCACCAGCATCGAGCAGCGGCGGCGGCGGTTCTTCGGGTTCTGCGGATCGCAGTCGCCCCAGTGGCCGCCAATCCGCGGCACCCCGCCCGAGGAGCCCGAGCCGAGGATGGTAAAGCGCATCTCTGCCATCAGGCGGCAGCCTCATACTGGGCGGCTTTCCAGAACAGCCGGTCGAAGTTCGCCTGCGTCTGGGCGGCAAAATCGGTGTAATCCATGCCGAACACCTCCGCGCCCGCCCTGGCGGTAAAGGCGGTATAGGCAGGCTCGTTGCGCTTGCCGCGATAGGGCGGCGGCGCCAGATAGGGGGCGTCGGTTTCGACCAGGATGCGCTCCACCGGGGCAGCGGCAAAGATGTCGCGCAGCTCCTGGCTCTTGGGGAAGGCAGCGATGCCGGACATCGACAGGTAGAAGCCCAGGTCCAGCGCCGCCCTGGCCAGTTCTGCGGAGGAGGAGAAGCAGTGCATCACGCAGGAATAGGCACCGTTCTTCATTTCCTCGCCAAGGATGCGCGCCATGTCGTCATCCGCGGCGCGGGCGTGAATGATCAGCGGCAGGCCGGTTTCGCGGGCGGCAGCAATGTGAATACGCAGGCTCTCCTGCTGCACGGCGGCGCTGTCGGCGGTGTAGTGGTAGTCGAGGCCCGTCTCACCGATGCCGACGAATTTCGGGTGCTTGGCCAGTGCCGCAAGTTCGTCAACGGTCACCAGCGGCTCATCCGCGGCGCTCATCGGGTGGGTGCCTGCAGCATAGAACACCGGCGCGTGTGCTTCGGCAATCGCGCGCACGGAGGGTTCGTTTTTCATCTTGGTGCAGATCGTCACCATCCGGGTCACGCCTGCCTCTGCCGCGCTGGCGATCACCTCATCCAGGCGCCCTTCGAAGTCGGGGAAATCCAGGTGGCAATGGCTGTCGGTAATCTGGGGGGGCGTCTCGGTCATGTATCCTCTGGTGCCGCTTGCGCCGCGCCAAAAGCCTAGCGCGACGCGGTTTCCTGCATCTTGAAAACCGTATCTAGGACAAGCGCCGCGGGGTCAAGGTTCACCGCCTGGCCGTGGCGGGCGCGGGCGGTCACTTCCGCTGCGAGGTCGGCCCAGGCGCGCCCCTTGCGGGGATCGGGCGCCAGCCGCGCCAGCATTGCCGCTTCCTGCGGTGCCGCTTCAAGCGCTGGCGGCGCGCCGGTTGCGCCGGTGCGCGCCAGCCGGGCCAGCGCCATCTCTGTCAGCGACAACAGCAGCTCAAACCGCTCCGCCGCGCCGCGCTGCGCGGCGGCCTCGGCCAGCGCCATCGCGCGCTGCCGGTCCAGCCGCGGCATGGAATCGAGGATCTGGACCAGCTCTGCATAGATCTTGAGGCCGCCCAGATTGATCAGCCGCAAAGCCGCGCCGACCGACCCGCCCGCCAGGGCAGCGAGATTGTCCATGTTCTGCGGCAGTTCGACACCGGATTGCGCCAGTGCCGCTTCCATGTCCGGCGCAGATAACGGCCCCAGCCGCAGGGTGCGGCAACGGGAGCGGATCGTCGGCAACAGGCGCGAGGGCTGGTGCGAGATCAGCAGGATCGTGGTGCGCGCGGGCGGCTCCTCCAGCATCTTCAAGAGCGCATTGGCGGCACTAACATTCATGTCGTCGGCGGCGTCCACGATCACCACCCGGCGCCCGCCGTCGGTGGCAGAGAGGCCAAAGAACCGGTTCAGCTTGCGGACGTCGTCGACGACGATCTGGGTTCGCAGCTTGCCCTTGTCGTCGTAGGAGCGGGTGATCGGTGCCAGACCGGGTTCTGCCAGCGCCTGAATGCGGTGCGAGACCGGATGCTCGGGGTCAATGTCCAGCGTCTGCGGCGGGGGCGGGGCGCCGAACAGCCCCTCTTCCGCCGGGGGCGTGGCCAGCAGAAAGCGCGCGATCCGCCAGGCCAGTGTCGCTTTGCCCACCCCTTGCGGGCCGGTCAGCAGCCAGCCGTGGTGCAGCCGGCCGGAATTATAGGCGGTCAGGAAATCGCGCTCCGCCGCCTCCTGTCCGATAAGGCGCAGGGTTTCGCGCGGGTGCGGGGCGCCCTCGGCCTGATCGGCGCGCGGCAGCTCGTCGCCAGCGCTCATGCCCCGGTTCCTTCCAGCGCGTCTTCCGCCAGCCTGCGCACATCGGCGGCCACCTCTTCGACCGGGCGGGCGCCATCGACCACCCGGAAACGGTCCGCAAACTCCTGCGCCAGCGCCAGGAAACCGGCGCGCATTTTCTCTTGCAGTTCCACGCCGAAATCCTCGAACCGTTCTTCCTTGCCCTGCCGCCCCTTGGCGCGGGCCAGGCCCTCGGCCGGGTCCATGTCGATCAGCAGGGTCAGGTCCGGCTCGCGCCCGATCATCAGCCTGTGCATCTGGTCCACCGCCGCGCGCAGGTCGCCGCGCGACAGGCCCTGGTACATCCGAGTGCTGTCGGCAAAGCGGTCGCAGATCACCACCTTGCCCGCCGCCAGGGCGGGTTCGATGGTGCGCTCCAGATGGTCCCGCCGCGCCGCCATGAACAGCAGCAGCTCGGTCTCCGCCGACCAGCGGTCGGGGTCGCCCTCCAGCACCAGGCGGCGGATCTCCTCGGCGCCGGGGGAGCCGCCGGGCTCCCGCGTCAGCACCACATCGCGGCCCGCCGCGCGCAGGGCCTCGGCCAGCAGCCGGCATTGCGTCGATTTTCCGGAGCCGTCGATGCCTTCAAAGGTGATGAACAACCCGCGCGTGCCGCCCGCCGTCACAGCGCCCCCTCGGGACCGGTCAGGAATTGCTTGATCAGCACCTGCGCCGCGGTCTTGACCCGCACCACAAAGCCGCCCGCGGGCACGTCGCTTTCCGCCACCAGCGGCAGCCGCACCTCCGGCAGCTCCTCCGGCTGCAGCACCAGTTCCGCCAGGCGCTGGCCTTTCTTCACCGGCGCCTCGATCGGGCCGTTATAGACAACCTCGCCCTGGATGGTGTTGGCGGACAGCGACGGCAGCAGGATTTCCAGATCCTTGGCCGGCACCAGCCCTACCGATCGCTCGGCCCCCCGCCAAATCTCGGCTTCGGCGATGGCGATACCTTCCTTGGCGACGGTCTTTTTGGTAAATTGGCGAAACGACCAGTTAACAATGGCTTCCGCCTCCTCTGCGCGGCCGCGCTCGGTGTCGAGGCCGGAGACTACGAAGATCACCCGCCGGTCGCCCTGTGTGGCAGAGCCGACCAGGCCATAGCCCGCTTCCTCGGTATGGCCGGTCTTGAGCCCGTCAGCACCGATCCCCAGCCGCAGCAGCGGGTTGCGGTTGCGAATGTTGGAGGGCGCGCGGCCGTCGAATTCAAACGTGGTCTCGGCAAACAGCGGGTAGTATTCCGGGAAGTCCTCGATCAGCCGCTCGGCCAGGACCGCCAGGTCATGCACCGACATCCGGTGCCCGGCGGCGGGCCAGCCGTTGGAATTGGCAAAGGTCGAGGCGGTCATGCCCATGTCCTCGGCCCGCTTGGTCATGTAGCGGGCAAAGCCGGCTTCGGTGCCATCGGGGCTCAGCGCCTCGGCGATCACCACGCAGGCGTCATTGCCCGACAGCACGATGATGCCGCGCAGCAGATCCTCGACCCGGACCCGGTCGGTGGTGTCCAGGAACATTGTCGAGCCGCCATAGCTCATCGCGTGCTCGCTCACCGGCAGCCGTTCGTCCAGCGTCAGCCGCCCGTCGCGCAGGGCTTCAAACGCCACATAGAGCGTCATCAGCTTGGACATGGAGGCCGGCGGCAGCGGCACGTCGGAGTTCTTGGACAACAGCACCGTGTCGGTGCCCGCATCCACCACATAAGCCGCGCGCGCGCTGGTATCAAAGGCCGCGGCCGGCAGCGCCGGCAGGCTGAGCGCAAGGCCCGCCGCCAGCGCCAGCCGCAGCGGCGATTTCAGAGCGTGGCGCAAGAAATTGGTGTTTCGTTCAATTGGTGACAGCATAGGCATCCGCAAATCCGGTTTCCTTCACGCTTTTCAGCAGCTGGCTGCGTTCGGTTTTGTTCTGTGCCGGGCCGACCAGCACGCGCCAGAACGTCTTGCCGCTGGAGGACTGTTCCCGCACCACCGGCACCATGCCCGCGCTGCGCATCACGTTGGCGGTCCGCTCGGCGTTCGCCTCGACACTGAAAATGCCGATTTGGATAAAGGGTTTGTTCAGCGACGATTTCTGCGGCTTGGGGGCAGGGGCCGCAGCAGGCTCCGCCGCGGCAGGCGCGGCCTGCGCCGGAGCGGAGGCGTCAATTGCGGCAGCCGCGCCGGTGATCGGGTCCAGCTGGGTTTCAGTGATCGCGCTGCCCGCCAGCGCGACCTCATTCACATCCGCGGCTTCCGGCAGCGCGGCGCCATCGCCTGCCTGCTCTTCCAGCTGCGGTTCCGGCGTGATTTCCTCGCGCCGCAGGGCCGTCACGTTCAGCTCCACCGGCGCGCCGGCCAGCATCCCCAGGGCCGCCGCGGCATCCGAGGAAACCTGAAGCCGCGGTCCCGGGATTTCCCGCTCGCGGCGGAACAGCGCGCCGATCACGAACTGGCCGTTGGCGTTGTTGCGGATGATCACCCGCTCCGGATCCTGGGTGTCGGGATGCGCCACCCAGACACCGCCGATCGAGGGGCGGCCGTCCCACAGGCCCGCTTCGGTCACCTGAAACACCTCCGGCGCTTCCACGTCGCGCTCCACCAGCTTGGTGCTGCTGGAGGCCTGGACGGCGCCTTCGGCCTTGGATTTGGGTTGCAGAAAGCCCAGTTTCGGCCCGTCCTCGCAGCCTGCCAGCAGCAGCAGGCCCACGGCCGCCGCGGCGGCGCGCGGGGCCGTCATTGCTTTCGACATGGTGTCTTTCATGCTCTCTTCCTTGCCTGTGCCCGCGGCGCTTCTGCGCCCCCGCCGGAATGCCCGGTCTTCTTGGTTTGGCGGCATGATAGCCTGCACATCCGGCCATGAAAACCCTGACAGGCAACGGCACAAGGGAAACCCGCGGGGGCGGCATAAATCCGCGCGGCCGGCGGGGGCTCGCAGTTTTCTCTTGCGGCACGGATTTCCGCTTGCCTCGCCCAGCGTTGCATCCTAAACCGCTGACGGACCGGGGAGGTGGCAGAGTGGTCGAATGCGGCGGTCTTGAAAACCGTTGAACGTGAGAGCGTTCCCAGGGTTCGAATCCCTGTCTCCCCGCCACTCAGCCCGGCAGCCTTGCGCATCAGACGCCAGCAGCGCCGCCGCCGGACTCAGCCCTTGCGCAGCAGGTAGATATCCATGATCCAGCCATGCTCTGCACGCGCCTTGGCGCGGGTTTCGATGATCTTTTCCGCGGTTGCGGCCAGGGGGCCTGCGAGCGAAATCTGGTTCTCCATCCCGGCATAGGCGGTCCAGAAGATCTCTACCCCCTGCGGGTCGATGGCCTGAAAGGAACACTCCCCGTCCAGCATGATCACCAGCGTATCCGCGCTGTCCGGCCAGCCGTTTTCGCGCAGCTGGCGGCCCGTCGTGATGGTGAACGGGGCGCCGATTTCATTGACCGGGATGGCGTGCGCTGCGGTCAGCGCCTGGATCGAGGTGATGCCCGGGATCACCGTCAGCTTGATCTCCGCCAGCTTCTGCAGCCGCTCGGCGATCCGCATGGTGCTGTCGTAAAGCGACGGGTCGCCCCAGACCAGGAACCCGGCCTTGCCGCCTTCGGGCAGGTGCGCAGTGATGGTCTGCCACCAGATTTCCGCGATGGCGTCGTGCCAGTCGTCCACCCGCTTGCGGTAGCTTTTGGTGGCCTCGTCGCGCACTGGCAGGGCAAACTCCACGATCCTGGGGCCATCGCCCTTGATCGCGCGGTTGC
This sequence comes from Leisingera daeponensis DSM 23529, assembly GCF_000473145.1. Lineage (NCBI taxonomy): Bacteria > Pseudomonadati > Pseudomonadota > Alphaproteobacteria > Rhodobacterales > Roseobacteraceae > Leisingera > Leisingera daeponensis. Next base: position 224,729 of record NZ_KI421500.1, read on the forward strand.
AGATCTCGCGCCTGAGCCCTGCCAGGTCGTCCTTGCCCGCGCCCTTGTTGGGGATCAGGATCAGATCCTGCGCGTTCAGCGCCTCAATCGCCTGCAGCGTGATGTGCTGCGGATTGCCGGTGCCGATGCCAATCAGGGTAAGCTCAATCATGACGGGGCCTTTCACGTGAAAACACGGCCCCCTATGGGGCCGCGCTGCTGGTCTTGCAAGCCTGCAGTTGCGCTCAGGAGCCTTCGCCGCCTGCCGGCACGGTAAGCGTGGCTTCCACCGGCTTGCCATCCACCATCAGGTGGCTGTGGCTGTTGGTGTTAAGCGAGACCGTGACTTCGGCTCCGCCGGGCAGGGCAGGGATGTGCATCCAGCCGGCATAAAGGCGGGCGAGTTTCTCGCCGTTCACATAGACATGCGCATGGCCTTCGCCATCGGCGTCCGCGGCGGAGGCATTTTCGGGCGCGAAGCGGAAGTTCTGCGGCACCACTTGCAGGTTCCATCCGGCCATCGGGTCCTTGTGCAGCCGGATGGCAACGCTGGGCGCATCCGGGCCTGCGGGCAGGCTGACGGATCGGGAGTGGTCATGCGCCGCCAGTTCGGTATGGCCGCCGCCGTGGTCCGCCGGGGCGCCGTGGTCGTGGCCGTCAAAGGTCACGCCATTGCCGGCGGCAATCACAAACCCGGCGCCGCCGCCGAACACCAGGCCGATGGCGAAAAGAGCGAGAGAGCGGGACATATCGGTCTCCTCTGGAAAAGAATGTCCCCGCCGGGCGGGGCCGGCGGGGAACTCTGTAAGGCTGGATCAGGCTGCGGCGTGTTCGCGCTTGCCTTCGGCTTGCCAGAAGTAGCCGGTGAAGGCGCCCAGCAGAACCCAGGCGGCCATGCCGACGCCAAAGGCGCGGGCGGCAAACAGCGCGCCGATTTCGGTCGGAACCGGGCCTGAGAAACTCTCTGGCTCAGGCGCGCCGATGATATGCGGGCCCATCAGCAGCAGCGCTGCGACCAGGACACTCACCAGATTGCCGCCAAAGGCGATCAGCCACATGGCAACCCCTGCGGCCGCAACGGTGACCGTCCACCAGATCTGCCGCGCGCCGATGTCAGCGGCAGCGACACCCGGCACTTCCGGCGCCAGCGACAGGCCCGGCGCAAAGTGGAAGGTGATGAAGCCTGCAAGACCCCACAAGAGGCCGCTGCGCGCGTTGACCTCATGCCCCTGGCGTTCGGCCACCGACATCAGTGCCGCCAGCACCAGCGCATAGCCGGTATAGGTCAGCATGGTGAACACGATGCTGAGGCCATCGCGCACAGGCTCGGCGAACAGGCCGGGCAGGTCGGGATGCGCGGTTACGGGGGCAGCGCCGAAATGCACCAGCTCGCCGCCCTCGTAGAGTTCGGCATGGAGCAGCACGGGCTGCACGAAATACAGCTGCAGCAGGGCGGTAATCAGCCCTGCTGCAGCACCAGCGAACAGGCCGCTGGTCAGAATGCGACTGAACATGGCCTTAGTGGCAGGGGAAGCCGGTTGCGTGGCGCACGTCATGCGCGGCGTCGTGCAGGGCGGATGCCTGAACATGGCCGGTCAGCGTGATGATCCCCAGCCCCAGAACCACGGCAAACAGTGCCGGAATTACACTGGAGCCAGCGGCAGAAGCCTTAAGCGTCTTGGTCGTCATTTGTTGTCCTCCTCACCGTCACACCCGACGGTATAAGTTGCGTTCCCATACGGCCGGTCTCCTGACTCGCGGGTCGCTGCTGCCATCCTCCTTCCCGGCCTTTGCCAGTGGATATTGGAAGGCCGCTCGCCGCTCACAGTCGCGGGGGCGGTTGAGGCTTCGGTGCCGCGATTTGGTCCACCGTCCTCATTCCCGTTTCAGTCCCGATGCTTGGGCACCATCAGACACCGTATCCGTTGGTAATGCCCCGCTGGGCTGAGTCTGGTCAAGGAAGAATCCGCCAGGTTTGCGCCCGTCAGCGCCATGGGGTGCAGGAAATGCGGCGCTGCCGGCCGCGGCCAGGGAAGCCGGAAAATTCAGATCTTCCGGCTGAAATTCCGCGCCGGAGATGTGCCCCGTCCGCGGCAGGCGGATCACGCCATCCCGGCCGGGATGCGGGCAATCGCCTTGAAGCGCAGGTTGCCCAGCGGCCGGGCGTCGGCGAAATTGCCGTCGTCGCTGTCTTGATACATCCGCAGGAAGGTCACGATGTCCGGCAGGTCCGCTGCGGTGATCTCTCCGAACAGATAGGCGGTCTTGCCGGCTTGCCGCACCGCCAGCGTCTGCGGCCGCTGGCAGCCGGACATGCAGTCCGCCTGCTGCAGCCGGACCTTCGCCCCGGCAGCCTCCAGCGCCGCCGCGGCCTGCCCGAACAGGGCAGGGTCCGCGCCGCGGCAGGTGCGGCACAGGGTGAGGGTGGGCAGGCTCATGCGCCGGGCAGCTCCTGATCGGCCAGCGGCCCGTAGAGGATGAGCACCGGCGCCTTGGTCTCCATCGCGCGCAGCACCGCGGGCAGTTCGCCCACGGTGTGGCAGGACAGTTTCTGTTCCGGGGTGGAAACGGCCAGCGCGACCAGCGCGTGGGTCTCCGCGGGCAGCCCGGCCTCCATCAGCTTCTCCGCCAGCGCGGCAAAGGTGCTTTTGCCCATGTAGACCACGGTGGTGGCGTGCGGGTCGGCCAGCGCCGCCATGTTGAGGTCCTCCGGCAGCCCGCCGGTCACGTCATGGCCGGTGATGAACTGCAGCCGCCGCGCCGTCAGCCGCCGGGTCAGCGGAATGTTCGCTGCCGCCGCCGCGGCCGAGGCTGCGGTGACGCCGGGCACGATCTCGAACCCGATGCCCGCCTCGCGCAGCGCAGTCATCTCTTCCTCCAGCCGCCCGAAGACACCGGAATCGCCGGATTTCAGCCGCACCACGTTAAGGCCGCTTTGCGCGTAATCGACCAGCAGCTGGCTCACATGGTCCTGCTTGGGGGAGGGCCGTCCGGCGCGTTTGCCCACGCCCACCAGATCGGCATCTGCGCGGGCGTGGCTCAGGATCGGCCCGGAGGACAGGTCATCGAACAGGATCGCATCCGCTGCCTGCAGCCGCTTCACCGCCTTTACGGTCAGGAGTTCCGGGTCGCCGGGACCGGAGGAGACAAAGCTCACAAAACCGCTCATGCGCGCTCTCCCGTGATCAGGTGGAAGAAGGTGCCGGTGACATTGCCCTTGATCGAGCCGGTTTCCGGCACCGGGCCGCCGTCGGCGTCCATGACCTGCGCCAGCGGCGCGTCGGGTTCTTCCAGAATGGTGGAGTAATGGAATTCATGGCCGCGCAGGGCGGTGCCTGCGCCAAAGCCCGGCATCCCAGCCTGCAGAATGGCGCGGCGGTAGCCGAGGTGGAACTTGCGCTTCTCATAGGAGGTCACGAGGCCCAGGAGGCCCAGCATCCGGTGGCGGTTGCCCTCCTTGTCGATCAGCGCCTCGCCCAGGGCCATGTAGCCGCCGCATTCGCCATGCACCGGCTTGGTTTCGGCGTGCTTCCGGACACCGGCGCGGAAGGTCTCCGCTGCCGCCAGCGCCGGCCCGTGCAGTTCCGGATAGCCGCCGGGCAGCCAGACCAGATCGGCATCCGCCGCCGGGGCCTGATCCGCCAGGGGCGAGAACGGCAGGATCTCTGCCCCTGCCGCGCGCCATCCTTCCAGAAGATGCGGGTAGGTGAAAGAAAACGCCGCATCGCGCGCCAGCGCAATCCGCTGGGCGGGCGGTTCCGGCAGGCTGGCCGGCGCGGGCGCTTGACCCGCCAGCGCCGCCGCCTTGATCGCGTCCAGATCCACATGTTCGCGCAGGAAGGCGGCATAACCTGCAATTGCGGCTTCCAGATCGGGATGCTCAACCGCCTGGATCAAGCCCAGGTGGCGTTCCGGCAGGGCCAGATCGCCGCGGCGGGGCAGGGAGCCCAGTACCTTGATGCCGGCCTTCTCCATCCCCAGCCGGGTCAGCCGCTCATGGCGCGGGCTGGCGACGCGGTTCAGGATGACACCGGCAAAGGGCAGTTCGGGATCGTAATTCTTGAACCCCAGCGCGGTTGCCGCGGCCGACTGCGCCTGGCCGCCCACGTCGACCACCAGCACCACCGGCCAGCCCATTCGTTTGGCGGTCTCCGCCGAGGAGCCAAAGCCCGACTGCCCGCGCGTCGCCACGCCGTCATAAAGGCCCATCGAGCCTTCGCCCACGCAGATCTCCGCGCCCGCCGCCTGTGCCGTGACCGCATCCAGCAGCGCGCCGTCCATCGCCCAGGTGTCGAGGTTGAAACTGGGGCGTTTGGCTGCTGCGAGGTGGAAGGCCGGGTCGATATAATCCGGTCCGCTCTTGTAGGGCTGCACGGTCAGACCGTCCTCGGCCAGCGCCCGCAGGAGGCCCAGCATCACGGTGGTCTTGCCGGTGCCCGAGGAGGGCGCGGAGATCATCAGTCCGGGAGGGTTCAGGTTGGTCATGGCCTTAATCGTCCCCATGGCTCCAGCTCGACCAAGGGCTGTCAGCACTCTGCGGCCGGTAGCGGCGGTCGTAATCGGCGGAATAGAGGCAGCTTTCGTCAAAGCCCTCGCCCTTCAGCACCGGCCCTACCAGTATCAGCGCGGTGCGGGAAATCTTTTCGTCCAGCGAGTCTTTCAGGGTTTCGAGAGTGGCACGGATGATCTGCTGATCCGGCCAGCTGGCGCGGTAGACCACGGCGACCGGGCACTCACCGCCGTAATGCGGCGTCAGGCTGTCCACCACATGGTCCAGATTGCCGATCGACAGGTGGATCGCCAGCGTGGTGCCGGTCCGTGCAAAATTCTCCAGCGACTCGCCTTCGGGCATCGAGGACGCGCGCCCCGGCGTGCGCGTCAGCACAACCGACTGGCCAAGGCCCGGCAGGGTCAGCTCTGTGCCGAGCGCCGCAGCCGCAGCGGCAAAGGACGGCACGCCCGGGGTGACGCTGACCGGGATGCCCTCTGCCTTCAGGCGGCGGATCTGCTCGCCCATCGCGGACCACACCGACAGATCGCCGGAGTGCAGCCGCGCCACGTCCTGGCCCGCCTCATGCGCCGCCTTGATCTCCGCCACGATGGCATCCAGGTCCATCGCCGCGGTGTTCACGATTTTCGCGTCCGCCGGGCAGTGGCTCAGGATTTCCTCCGGCACCAGCGAACCGGCATAGAGGCACACCGGGCAGGCGGCGATGATGTCGCGCCCGCGCAGGGTCAGAAGGTCGGCAGCGCCCGGTCCGGCGCCAATGAAGTGAACGGTCATGGCTCAAGTCTTTCTGCTATGGCCGCGGTGGCAAGCCCATCCGCGGTGACAACTCTGGGGGCGAGCAGGCGCGCGCGCGCGCCCGGCACCCCATGGCGCGCCCCGGCCAGCGCCGCGGCTTCCGCCAGCGACCCGGTGCCGAACCGCGCCTTGATCCGGGGCGAGCAGGTGAGGGTCTGCTCTCCGGCAATATCCTGCTCCTGCAGCGCAATCACCGGCAGGCCGGCCGTGCGCGCAAATTCCTGCATGGCAGGGGCTTCAGCCTTTCCGGCGACGGACGCGAGCGCATCCACCTGCGCGCCGGTCAGCGTTAGCGCCGCCTGCAAATCCGCCACCGTGGCCGTGCTGCGGAACCCGATGCCTGCCACCTTCATCGCGTGACGCTCCATTGGATCACCGGGCGCGCCCGCCGCCAGTCGCGCATGGTGCCCAGCGGGCCGGCCTCGGCGATCTCCGCTTTCAACAAATGCCCGCCGCGCGCAGCATGAGCCTGCATCAGCAGGGTTTCGGTTTCCAGCGTGACGCCGTTTGCGACCAGCCGGGTGCCTTCCGGCAGCACCTCCCACAGGTGATCCAGCAGCGCTTGCGAGCCGCCGCCGCCGATAAATACGCAATCGGGCAGCGGCTGGCCGTTCAGCACGGCGGGCGCCTTGCCCGGCACCGCGCTCATCCGGTGCTCAATCCCGAACGCTGCGGCATTGGCGCGGATATTTTCCAGCCGGCTCTCTCGCGGCTCGAAGGTGATGGCGCGTGCGCCACGGGCCGCCAGGCACCACTCGACCGAGACCGATCCGGAGCCGCCGCCGATATCCCACAGCAGTTCTCCCGCGCGCGGTGCCAGCGCCGACAGGGTCAGCGCCCGAATGGGGCGTTTGGTGATCTGGCCGTCGCTGGCAAAGAGATCATCTGCCAGCCCGGAGGCCTGCGGCAGGCCCTTGCTGCCCGCAGCCTCAACCGCCACGGCAACAGGCGCCTGAATGTCTTGCAGGTCAAAATCTTGTGCCGCCGCAGACCGCACCCGCTGGCGCGGCCCGCCCAGGCATTCCATGACGGTCAGCTGCGAGGCGCCGAAACCTTCTGCCGCCAGCCACTCCGCCAGTTCCGCAGGCGCTGCGCCGTCACGCAGGGTGCAGATCACGCGTGCACCAGCGCCCAGCAGCGCACGCAGCCGCGCATAAGGTGCCGCGTGCAAGCCGAGGCACAGCACCTCCTCCAGCTTCCAGGCCAGAAGGTTCGCCGCCAGCGCAAAGGTTGAGGGAACGGGGTGAGAAATCCACTCGCCCTCCTCCAGATGCCGCGCCAGCGACCCCCCGGCGCCATGCCAGAACGGATCGCCGGAGGCCAGAACGGCGACCTTGCGGCCGCGCAGCTCCAGCACCGGATCAATGGAAAACGGCACCGGCCAGGGCTGGCCCTTGCTGCCTGCGCCCGCCAGTTCCAGATGCCGCGGGCCGCCGAATACCGCCTCAGCCCCTGCCAGCGCCTTCCGGCTTGCATCGCTGAGGCCTTCCAGTCCATTTTCGCCCAGACCAATTATCGTAAGCCATGGATCAGACATGACACGCATCCTTCTGCTGGGCGGCACCACCGAGGCCTCCGCGCTGGCCAAGACCTTGGCCGGGGCGGGCATGGATGCAGTGTTTTCCTACGCGGGCCGCACCGCGCATCCGGTCAGCCAGCCGCTGCCCACCCGCGTCGGCGGCTTTGGCGGCATAGAAGGATTTGCGGCTTATCTGGAAGCCGAAAACATCACCCATGTGGTCGACGCCACCCATCCGTTTGCTGCACAGATGAGCTCCAACGCGGTCCACGCCTGCGAGGCGGCGGGGGTGCCGCTGTGCGCCTTCGAACGCCCGGCCTGGCAGGCCGGGGAGGGCGACCAATGGCTGCACACCGACAGCATAGAAGAGGCCGTCAACGCGCTGCCTGATACCCCGGCGCGGGTGTTTCTGGCCATTGGCAAGCAGAACCTGACCCAATTCGCGGCCAAGCCCCAGCACCACTACCTGCTGCGGCTGGTGGACGCGCCGGAGGCGGATCTGCCGTTGCCGCACACCACGGTCGAGATCGCCCGCGGGCCGTTTGACGCGGCGGGCGACACCGCGCTGCTGCAGCGCCACGCCATCACCCACGTGGTCGCCAAGAACGCGGGCGGCGCGGGAGCCGCGGCCAAACTCACCGCCGCGCGCAATCTCGCCCTGCCGGTCATCATGATCGGCAGACCCGAGGTGCCTCAGCGCCCCGTCATGGGCAGCGTGGCAGAGGTGATGGCCTGGCTGTCCCATCCCGCCGCTTAACCCTCGGCTGCGTAGCGCGGGGTGTAGACGTAGTTGCCTACCCGGCGGGTGTCGCGGTTGCCGACGATGACCACGGTGCGCATGTCGGCCATCTCGGGCGTCGCGTCCTTCAGCGGCACCGTCAGCAGCTCCTGTCCCGGCTTGGTCACGTCGCGGGCAAAGGTGATCAGTGTTTCCGCGCCGCAGGCCTCCCGCAGGATGTCCAGCGCGCGGGCAAACTGATGCGGCCGCGATTTGGAGCGCGGGTTGTAAAATGCCATCGCCAGACCAGCCTCTCCGACCATTTGCAGGCGCTTTTCAATCAGGCTCCAGGGCTTCAGGTTGTCGCTGAGGTTGATGGCGGCAAAGTCATGCCCCAGCGGCGCGCCGATGGCGGCAGCAGCGGCCAGCATGGCGGTAATGCCGGGCAGGACCCGGATGTCCAGATCCAGCCACTCAGGGTTGCTTTCGGCGTTGTTTTCCAGCGCTTCGAACACGGCAGAGGCCATGGCGAACACCCCCGGATCGCCCGAGGACACCACGACAACCCGCTTGCCCGCGGCAGCCATTTCCAGCGCATGGGTTGCGCGGTCCACCTCGACCCGGTTGTCGGTGGCGTGCAGGGTCAGCCCTTCACGCGGCTCAACGCGGTTCACGTAGGGAATATAGCCAACGATATCAGTGGCCTGATCAATGGCGTCGCGCACTTCCTGCGTCACCAGCGCCTCGTTGCCGGGGCCGAGGCCCGCGATCACCACCCAGCCGTTTTGCGGTAGTTTCATGGCCGGCGCCCCCGTCCGTGAACCAGTACGATAGAGAAATAGGGCACCTCGCCGCCGATCTCCGACAGTTTCTGCACGCTCTGGCCCGGCATGGTGCCGCGTTCGACCAGCCAGGCGTCATCCGCGCGGCCCGCGCGTTCCAGCGCGCGGCGCAGCTTGGGCAGGTTGCGGCCGATCTTCATCACGACCAGCGCGTCGGTGTTTGCAGCGCGCTCCGCCAGTTCATCCTCGCTGAGGGTGGCCATCGCCACGGTCAGCACATCGTCCCCCCAGGTGATCGGCTGGCCGGAGGCGGTCCAGCAGCCGGACATCCCGGTGATGCCGGGCACGATCTCCTGCGCGGCGCGGCCCTGCAGGCGGGTGTAGAGATGCATGTAGGAGCCATAGAGGAACGGGTCGCCCTCACACAGAACCACCACATCCTCGTCCTGCGCAATCCCGGCAAGGGTGTCGGCCCATTGGTCATAAAACGCCGCCAGCACCCGGTTGTATTCGGGGTCCGAGAAATGGATCTCGGTGGTGACCGGATATTCCATCGCGTGTTCGGTGACGCCCTCGGCCAGCATGCCTTCGACAATCGCGCGGGCCTGGCCCTGGCGGCCTGCCTTGCGGAAATAGGCAATGTGGCGCGCGCCAGTGATCAGCCGGTGCGAGCGCACGCTCATCAGGTCGGGGTCTCCGGGGCCAAGCCCTGCGCAGATGACTTTGCCCATTGGTTACTCTTTCCAGCTCGCCAGCGCGTTCACCGCGGCGACGGTGATGGCGGAACCGCCCAGGCGGCCCTTCACGATCATGGACGGAACCGGCAGGTCTTCCATCAGCGCGTCCTTGGATTCCATGGCGCCGACAAAGCCCACCGGGCAGCCGATGATGGCGGCGGGGCGGGGGCAGGACGGGTCTTTCAGCATGTTCAGCAGATGGAACAGCGCGGTGGGGGCGTTGCCGATGGCAACCACGGCGCCCGCAAGCTTCGGGCGCCACAGCTCCAGCGCGGCCGCCGAGCGGGTGTTGGACATTTCCTTGGCCAGTTCCGGCACCTTCGGGTCGCGCAGGGTGCAGATCACCTCATTGTCCGCAGGCAGGCGCGGGCGGGTGATGCCCTCGCTCACCATATAGGCATCGCACAGGATCGGTGCGCCGTTTGCAAGGGCTGCGCGGGCGGTTTCGGCCATGCCCTCGGAAAACCGCACATGCTCTTCCAGCCCCACCATGCCGGCGGCGTGGATCATGCGGACGACAACGCTTTCCTCGTCCTTGTTGAAGCGGGCAAGGTCGGCTTCGCGGCGGATGGTGGCAAAGCTTTCGGCGTAGATCGCGGCGCCGTTGGTTTCATAGGTGTGGAGCATGTCAGCTGCCCTCTTTCAGAAGTTCGGGAGCGGCGCGCAAAGCAGCGGCGCTCAGGCGGGTCTTTAGCGGCTGATCCGCGGCGGTGCCATTGCGGATCAGGGAGAATTCGTTGTCGCCGGTGGCCGTCAGGGTAAGCGGCGCCGTGCCCGGGCAGGCACAGCCCTTGGCGCAGCCGGAGACATGCAGGCGGGATCCCGCGGGGACATGCGGTGCCAGCGCCCGTGCAAGGTCCCGGGTGGCGGACAGCGCCTGCAGGCAGCCGGGCGCGCCGGTGCAGGCGACCACGTGCAGGCGCGGATCCGTGGCGTCCAGGATCAGGCCGGGCAGGGGTGGAAGCTCCGTGGTGCCCTCCACCAGCAGCATCCGCCAGGGAGTGAGGCGGATTGGCCCGTGGTCTGCCAGCCGCGCCAGCGTGGCGGCGGGCATCTGGCCGAATTCCAAAGCAGCCAGTGTCCCCGCGGGGACAGCGCCCGGTTTTGCGGAGAAAGCGGATCTGGCGGGGGGGGCGGCATGCGCCGCCGGCGGGCCGCGGCGCGCGATGAGACGGTGCATCCTGCCGCGCCCCTCCGGCGCGCCGCCCTGGTCCAGAAACCAGCGGGCGAGGGCGAGGGCTTCGGGGACGGCGGATTCACGTGTGACGGGCAGGCCGGCCCCGGCTCCGTCGGCGCGCAGGATCAGGCCTTCGCGCGTGCGCTCGATGCGGATATCGGCGGCGGTGTCTTGCAGGACAGGGTCCGCGCCGCAGTCGACGGCAAAGCCGAACTTGCCGGGCAGGGCGAGATCGGTTGCCGCGGTCAGCGCAGCGCTGAGTCCGGTGGCGATGGCGTGGGTGTCGTCGCCCGCGGCCCAGAACGGCGCGAGCAGGACATTGCGGCGGGCCTCAGCCTGTGCGTCGGGGTCGATCAGGCCAAGCTCGCGCAATCCTTCGATCAATTCTTCATGCGCGTCTTCGCGGATGCCGCGCATCTGCAGGTTTGCGCGCGCGGAGATGTCGAGGAGGCCGTTGCCGAACGCGTCCGAAAGTCTTGCCACACCGCGCGCCTGGTTAACGGACAGTTTGCCAAGCGGCGCGCGCACGCGGACAACCAGCCCGTCGCCGGACATCATCGGGCGCAGGGCGCCGGGGCACCAGCCATAGACTTTGGGTTCGGCGGCAGCACTCATGCGGCGCCCTCCAGATCGGCCATGATCGAGTTGCGCCGCGTGCTCCAGAGGCCTGCGTCGAACAGGGCGCGGAAGCGGTCGCGCATGGCGGCGAGCGCCTCCGGGTTTTCGCGCTCCATGAATGCGACAAGATCGTCACGGCCCAGGGTGGCCTCGAAGTAGAGATCGAACAGATGCGGCTGCACCACCTGCGCCAGATGCGCAAAGGCGGCCATGTGGTCGAGGGTGGCGGCAATCTCTGCCGCGCCGCGGAAGCCGTGGTTCATCATCGAGGTGGCCCAGTCAGGGTTGGCGGCGCGGGCGCGGGTGACGCGGGCGATTTCCTCTCCCAAGGAGCGCGCCTGCGGCCTGTCGGGCCGGGTGGCGTCCATGTGGTAGAGCGCCGGAGCCTTTTGGCCGATGCGGGCCATGGCGGCGGCAAAGCCTGCTTCATGCGCAGCGTAGTCCGAGGCGACCAGCAGGTCGGTCTCCGGCAGGTCCTGCAGGTGCACGAAACTGTCGGCGCCCTGCAGGCGGGTTTCCAGCGCTTCGCGGGCGTCGCTGATTTCACCCTTGGCGTCGATCGCGTGGGAGGAGGCGTTGAGCCACGCCTCGCCCGCCGCCTGGCGGGCCGCGTCGGTGTAGTCGTCCAGATGCGGGTTCATTGAGAGGCCATACTGGCCCGGCTTGGGGCCGAAAACGCGCGGCGTCTCAATCAGATAGGGGTTGTCCGCCTGGGTCTCCTCGCGGGCCGCGAGGGCAGCGGCGGCGGTTTCGAACATCTGGGCAAGGCCCGGGAAGACGTCACGGAACAGGCCGGAGACGCGCAGGGTCACGTCGATGCGCGGGCGGTTCAGCATCGACAGCGGCAGCACCTCGAAGCCGGAGACGCGCTCGGAGCCTTCATCCCACTTGGGCGCCAGCCCCGCGAGGTGCAGCGCCATGGCAAACTCCTCGCCCGCGGTGCGCATGGTAGCAGAGCCCCAGAGGTCGATCACCAGCCCCTTGGGCCAGTCGCCGTGATCCTGAAGGTGGCGGCGCAGCAGCTCTTCCGCCAGTTTGACCCCTTGCGCATGCGCCGCCCGCGACGGCACCGCCCGCGGGTCGGTGGTAAAGAGGTTGCGGCCCGTCGGGATCACATCGGCGCGGCCGCGGAAGGGCGAGCCGGAGGGGCCGGGCGGGACGATCCTGCCGTCCAGCGCGGCGATCAGCCCCGCGCGTTCCTCCGCCCCGCATTGGCCGGTGCCGAAGATATGCAGCCCCTCGCCGTACTGGCTTTCCTTGATGTCGCAGACAAAGGCGTCGATGCGGGTGATCGCCTCGGCGGGGGAGGTGTCGGGGGTAAGGCCCAGATCGGCCTCCACGCCGGTGCCCTGCGCCTCCGCCCGGATGTCGCCGATCAGCCGGTCGCGGCGGGCGGGGTCGAGCCCGTCGGCGGTGGAATATTCATCCAGCAGGCTTTCGAGCCGCGCCATGCCTTCGGGCAGAGTGGTCTGCGCCAAAGGCGGCGGCAGGTGGCCGATGGTGACCGCACCGATACGGCGCTTGGCCTGGGCGGCCTCGCCGGGGTCGTTGACGATGAAGGGGTAGGCGACGGGCAGCGGGCCGGTCAGCACCTCGGGCCAGCAGGCGCCCGACAGCGCCACTGCCTTGCCCGGCAGCCACTCCAGCGTGCCGTGAGCGCCGATGTGGACGAGGGCGTCGGTTTGCTCCCGCAGCCACAGGTAAAAGGCCACATAGGCGTGGCGCGGGGTGCGGTCGAGGTCGTGGTAGTCATCAACGCGGGTTTTCACTTCGCCGCGTTCGGGCTGCAAGGCGATGAGCGCTCTACCTGCGCGCAAAGCCTTGAAATAAAAGGCGCCGTCGCGGCAGCCGGGGTCTTCTTCCGGGCGGCCCCAGGCCTCGGCCAAGGTATCCTGCAGCTCTTGCGGCAGGGCGGCGAGGGCGGCCTTGTAGTCCTCCAGCGGGACCCTCAGCGTCTCGTCCATCAGCCGCAGGCCGGTGTTTTCCTGCGGTTCCACCGTATAGCCCTGATCCCAGAGCGCACGCAGGATTTCATCGCAGGAGGCCAGCGCGTCGAGGCCGACGGCGTGGGCGAGGTTATGGTCGCGTCCCGGATAGGTGGAGAGGATCAGGGCAAGGCGTTTGTCTGCGTTCGGCAGATTGGCGAGGCGCAGCCAGCCCTCCACACGGTCCACGGCGGCCTTGATGCGGTCCGCATCGGCGCGGTGGGCAAAGCGGGAATATTGCAGGTCCGGGTCTTTCTTGCCCGGCGATTTGAAGCTGACCACGCCCGCGAAGATGCGGCCGTCGACTTCGGGCAGCACCACGTGCATGGCGAGATCGGCAGGCGACAAGCCGCGGCCGGCCTCAGCCCAGTCTTTCTTGCGCGCGGTGGACAGGGCGACCTGGAACACCGGGCAGCCGGTGGTGCTGAGCGGCGAGGCGCTGCCGTCGGTGCCTTGTGCGGAAAAGGCGGTGGCGTTGATGATCGCTGCCGGGTGCAAGGCGGGCAGCTTCTCGCGCAGCCAATCGGCGGCGGCAGGCGCCTTGAGGCTGGCGGCAAAGGTGCCGAAGGCGGCGTAGCCGCGGGCGCGCAATTCTTCGATCAGCGCATCCACCGGGGCGGTGTCGGCGGCGGTGAGGTAGGAGCGGTAAAAGCTCACCAGCACCAGCGGCTTGTCCTGCGGCGGCAGGTCCGCCAGCACCCCCTTGTCCGGGTCGTAGAACCCGTATTCGGGCATGGATTTGAGGCCGAGGACCGGGCCTGCGTAAAGACCAGCGGCGAGCGACAGCTGGGCAAGTGCTGCCTGGGCTGCCACCGCGCCGCCGGCATCGCACAGCGATTGCAGGCGGCGCAGGGTGGAGACGGGCAGGGTGGAGAGCTCATCGAGCCGCGCATCCTCGCGCCCGTCTGCGGGCAGGATCGCCAGCGCAATGCCCTTGCGGCGGGCGAGGTCCTGCAGCGTGGCGAGGCCGTAAGACCAGTAGCTTTCGCCGCCGATCAGGCGAACGAGGACGCCCTTGGCGCCTTCCAGCGTTTGTTCCGCGTAGACATCGACCGACAGCGGGTGCTTGAGCGCCACCAGGTTGGCGAGGCGCAGGGAGGGCAGCTTGCCGTCCGCGCGGTGCCAGCCCGCCGCGAAAGCGCCGAGATCGCTGTCGGAGAAAGACAGCACCACAAGGTCCGCAGGCGTCTGCCCGAGGTCCTGCGGGGTGTCGGTCTCGTCAAGGCCGTGGCTTTCGCGGAAGACGACGTGCATGGCTTACTTCCTGTTGGGATCGCCACGAAGGGCGGCGCCCGTCCCGGCGGGGAGGGCGAGAAGCGCCCGCCCCGTTTTGCCGAAGGCAAACCTTCGGTTTGACGGGGGCGGGACGGGCGCTGCCCGGCCTGCCGGCCGGGCGGAGCATCCCGCTTTGCGCTTCGTGGTTTTCATTTCAGCTTACGCCCCCAGCTCGGCGCGGATGGCCTGTTCGTCGATGTCGTCATGCTCGGCGATGACCACCAGGGCCGTCTTGCGCGGCTGCGCGCCCCAGGGCTGATCGTATTGCGCACGCAGGCGCTCGCCCACGGCCTGAACCAGCATCCGCATCGGTTTCCCCTCCACCGCGACATAGCCTTTGACGCGCAGGATGTTGCGTTCGCGGGCGAGTTTCACGATGGCATTCTGCAGCGCTTCGGGGTCGGAGACTTCGCCCATTTCGACAACGATGCTTTCAAAATCGTCATGCTCGTGATCGTGGTGGCCGTCGTGGTGGCTGGGGCGGGCCTCCAGATCGTCCTCGGCAGCGGCGTTCAGGCCCAGGATGATGCGCGGGTCGATCACGCCTTCGCTCATCGGCAGGATCGGCAGCTTGCGCGGCGCTTCGGCCTCGATCACCGCGCGGGCCTTCTCGACGCCTGCGTCGCCGGCCAGGTCGGCCTTGGACAGCAGCACGATGTCGGCGCAGGAAATCTGGTCCTCGAACACCTCGGACAGCGGGGTTTCATGGTCGATGCTGCCGTCCGCCTCGCGCTGGGCCTGCACCGCGTCCAGGTCGGGGGCGAACTGGCCCTTGGCGACCGCCTCGGCATCGGCCAGCGCAATCACGCCGTCCACAGTGATGCGGGAGCGGATCGCGGGCCAGTCAAAGGCCTTCAAGAGCGGCTTGGGCAGCGCCAGGCCGGAGGTTTCGATCACGATGTGATCCGGCTTCTCCGGCAGGTTCATCAGCTGTTCGATGGTGGGGATGAAGTCATCGGCCACGGTGCAGCAGATGCAGCCGTTGGCCAGCTCCATGATGTTCTCCGCCGGGCAGTTCTCATCCGCGCAGGACTTCAGGATGTCGCCATCGACACCGGCGGTGCCGAACTCATTGACCACCACGGCCAGGCGCTTGCCCTGCGGGTTCTGCATCAGGTGGCGGATCAGGGTGGTCTTGCCCGCACCGAGGAAGCCGGTGATGACGGTGACGGGGATCTTGTTGAGGTCGCTCATGTTTACTCCTCGGAGAAGAACTTGGCCGGCGGGATGCGGGCAACGGATTGCTTGCGGAAGGTCTGCGGGCGTTCGCGCCACGGCACCACGCCATCGGCGGTGGCGGCGTATGCGGCGGCGCCTTCCAGGATTTCAGGGACATGCTGGTCCGGGTCGAGGTCGCCGTAGACATAGGTCCAGCGCTCTGCGCCGCCGACCAGTGCCACGGCGCAGCCGCGCTTGCAGGAGGACAGGCACTCGACGCCGCGCAAGGCGACACCTTCGGGCATTCCGGCCTCTGCCAGTGCGGCGTGCAGGATGGCGCCGGGGCGGGCACCCTCCGGGTCGGCGCCCTCGCGGCGGCAGGTGAGGCAAACGGTCAGCGTGACCGGTCCCGGGGTGCTGGCAGTCTTGCCTGCCATATCGTCAGCCATCGGCGCGTCTCCTGTCGCGGCAGGCGTGCGGGATGGCCGAAAGGGGGGCGGCAGCGTGCCAGCCCCTCAACCGGTCGCGGAACACCCCGCCCGCCCGTTGTTCTCTCTCTTGCTGGCAGGTCTCCCGGCTTGCGGATGCCAAGGCGCATGCCTTGCCGGCCATCCTGCCTTCCCGGGATCTCTCCCAGTGGCATGGCGGCCTCATCCGGTCACGGTCGCGGGGGCGGCTGTGCTTCGGGTCTCCAAAGAAATTTGGCGGCCTTCACATTCCCTCTTCGCCTGCTTTCGCAGGAACCAGCGAAACCCCCTTGCGCTATCGCGCCCTTCTTTGTCAAGACATGGGGTCAAACAGCTGGAGAGCCCCCATGAGCGAAAAGTCTGAAACCGGCATCTCAGAGGAAGAAGCCGCCCGCCACGCCTCCAAGATGGCCAAGAAAAAGGCCGCGCGCGACCGGATGATGAAGACCAAGGAGGGCGAGAAGGGCCTGATCATCGTCCACACCGGGCCGGGCAAGGGCAAGTCTTCCTCGGGGTTCGGCATGATCATGCGCTGCATCGCCCACAAGATGCCTTGCGCCGTGGTGCAGTTCATCAAGGGCGCCTGGCAGACCGGGGAGCGGACGCTGATCGAGGAGAACTTCAGCGATCTCTGCCAGTTCTATGCCATGGGCGAGGGCTTCACCTGGGAGACCCAGGACAAGGCGCGTGACATTGCCGCGGCGCAGAAGGGCTGGGAAAAGGCCAAGGAGATGATCCTGGACGAGAAGAACACCATGGTGCTGCTGGACGAGATCAACATCGCGCTGCGCTACGAGTATCTGGACCTCGACGAGGTGCTGGAGTTCCTGGTGGAGCACAAGCCGCCGATGACCCATGTGGTGCTGACGGGGCGCAACGCCAAGGAAGAGCTGATCGAGATTGCCGATCTGGTAACCGAGATGGGCCAGATCAAACATCCCTTCCGCGCCGGCGTGAAGGCGCAGAAGGGCGTCGAGTTTTAAGCAGAACCATCGCCCGGCCGGCAGGCCGGGCCGCGCCGGCCCCGCCCAGGCCTGGGCGCGGCCGTTTGTATCACGCCGCCAACTGTGCGGCTTTTCCTTGAATGTAGGCATCCACCGCCGCGCGCTGGGTCTCATCCAGCCGCAGGCCCAGTTTGGTGCGCCGCCACAGGTAATCGTCGCCTGCGCGCACCCATTCGCGGGCAATCGCCCAGTCGAGCTCGCGGGCGGTAATGGTGGCGCCGAAATCCTGGCCCAGATCACCGGCGGTCTTGGCGTCTCCCAGCACCTCCCAGGCCTCGGTGCCATAGGCGCGGATCATCCGGCCCGTCCAATAGGGGGTGAGGAACGGATAGTCCGCGGCCAGCTTGGAGGTCAGCTTTGCCACGTCCTCCACCGGGAAATCGCCGCCGGGCAGGGCCACACCTGCGGTCCAGTTGGCGGGCAGCTGCGGGAACACTTCTCCGATCTTCGCCAGCGCCGCCTCGGCCAGCTTGCGGTAGGTGGTGATCTTGCCGCCAAAGACGTTGAGCAGCGGCGCCTGCGCCTGGTCCAGCGTCAGCACGTATTCGCGGGTCGCCGCGGTGGCAGAGCTGGCACCGTCGTCATAGAGCGGGCGCACGCCGGAGTAGGTCCAGACGATGTCCTCGCGTTTCACCGGCTGCTCGAAGTATTCCGACGCGAAAGCTGCGAGATAATCCTGCTCGGCGCCGGTGCAGACCGGTGCGGTGTCCGGGTCCGGGTGGTCGGCATCCGTTGTGCCGATCAGGGTGAAATCCTGCTCGTACGGAATGGCAAAGATGATCCGCCCGTCGGTGCCTTGGAAGAAATAGCAGCGGCCGTGGTCGAACAGTTTCGGCACCACGATATGGCTGCCGCGCACCAGGCGGACGTTCTCGCGGCTGTTCTGGCCCAGCTTCTGGTGCAGCACATCGGCAACCCACGGCCCGCCTGCATTCACCAGCATCCGGGCGCGGTGCTCCTGCTCCGCGCCGGTGGCGTGGTCCTTGGTGCGGATCACCCAATGGTCTGACTGGCGGTCCGCGGACAGCACTTCGGTGCGGGTCAGGATCTTGGCACCGCGGGCCAGCGCGTCGCGGGCGTTCAGCATCACCAGGCGGGCGTCCTCGATCCAGCAGTCGGAATATTCAAAGGCGGTCTTGAACTTGGCCTTCAGCGGGCGGCCCGCCGGGTCGCTTGCCAGATCCAGCTTGGCGGTACCGGGCAGGATGCCGCGTTTGCCAAGGCTGTCGTACAGGAACAGCCCCAGCCGGATCAGCCAGGCCGGACGGCGGCCCTTCATCCACGGCATGAAGGTTGTCAGCAGCTTGGATGTGGGCGTTTCGCTGTCGAACCGCATGTCCTTGTGGAACGGCAGCACAAAGCGCATCGGCCAGGAGATATGCGGCATCGCTTTCAAGAGCACCTCGCGCTCGATCAGCGCTTCGCGCACCAGGCGGAACTCGAAATATTCGAGATAGCGCAATCCGCCGTGGAACAGCTTGGTCGAGGCGGAGGAGGTGGCGGAGGCCAGATCATTCATCTCTGCCAGCGTCACCGACAACCCGCGGCCTGCGGCGTCGCGGGCGATGCCGCAGCCGTTGATGCCGCCGCCGATGATGAAAAGATCCGTTACAGGCGTGTCAGTCATTTTCGCTGCTTTCGTTTTGTCCTGCGGTCAGGATGCGGGTGCCGGCCGCCTGCGCGGCTTCGGCGAATTCTTCCGGCACGGGGCGGTCGGTGATCACCACGTCGAGATCCGCGACATCGCAGATCCGCACCGGGGCGGAGCGGTCGAACTTGCTGCCGTCGCAGACCAGAACCTTTTGCCGGGCGTTCTTCAGGATCGCGCGGGCAACCGAAACCTCGCGCGCGTCGTGGTCCATCACCGCGCCGTCGGCATCCAGTGCCGAGGCGCCGATGACGGCGAAATCCACCTTGTAGCGGCAGAAGAAATCCACCGCATCCTCGCCCACGATGGCACCGTCGCTTTGCCGCACGGTGCCGCCCGCCAGGATCAGCTCCTTTGCTTGGCCGCCGATCATCATGTTGATAATATTTATATTGTTGGAAATCACCGTCAGGCCGCTGTGGCCGGACAGCGCCCGGGCAACCTGTTCGGTGGAGGTGCCGATGTTGAGCGCGAGCGAGCAATTGTCCGGGATCAGTTCTGCCGCCAGGGCGGCCATCGCCAGCTTGTTGCCGGCGTTCAGTTTGCGCCGGTCCTCGTAGCCCTGACTGGCGGCGGAGCTGACCCGGACGGCGCCTCCGTGGACACGGGACAGGGCGCCGCGCGCCGACAGGTCGCGCAGATCGGCACGCACGGTCTGCAGGGAGACGCCAAAGCGGCGGGAGAGATCCTCGACCTCGACCCGGTCCTGCCGGTTCAGGAGGGAGATGATTTCGTTCTGACGGCCGCTGGCATCCATTTGCTTTCCTTTCGCGCGATTCTGTAGCGTACCGCGCGAAAGGAGTCACTATTCGTTTTCGAGATGGTTTCGTTTTCTGTGGAAACGAAAGGGTGCGCCGTTTGGGGTTCGGCCCGGCGGAGAGTCAGATCAGCGGGATCAGGTGATTGTCCCACGCCAGGTCCGCGCGGTGCAGCGGGTGCTGCCCGGCGTCTGACACTGCAAAGAACTGGCCGGTGCCGGTGCTGGCGGTAAAGCCGCCCGCAGACGCTGCCAGGCCGCAGACGTCGTGCATCCTGAACTCGCGCAGCAGCGCGCCGCTGGCGGTGTCCATCACTTGCAGCACCCCGCCGCGCGGGGAGGTGACGCCAATCCGGCTGCCATCGGCGGAAAAGGCGACAGAGCCGCCATAGCCGTTCAGGTTCAGCACCCGCGCGTCATCCTCCGCCATCAGGCGCGGCGCGGTGCCCGGCCGGTGCAGCCCTGCGGCGGGCAGCTGCTCGCCCGGATCGCCCTGCCACTGCATCGCGAAACCAACAGTGCCGTCGGCGCGCACAGCCAAATGGCGGATCGAGTTCAGGCGCAGCTCCTGCGGCAGTTCCATCTGCGCCTGCAGTTCACCCTCCAGGCTCAGATAGCTGAGGTTCGGGCGCATGTCGGCCAGGTTCAGCTTGGCGCGGCCGCTGTCGGGGTGGGTCTCGATCCCGCCATTGGCCACCACCAGCCCCGGCGCGTCGCGGCGCAGGGCCATGTCGTGCGGGCCGATGCCGCCGGAGGAATAGGCGGTGATGCGGCGGTAGCTGCCTGCGGCATCCCAGACGCCGATCACGCCGCGGGCGTTTTCATAGTCGTTTTCTGTAGTGAACAGGCGGCTGCCGTCCGGGGAGAAGGTGCCGTGGCCGTAGAAATGATGCCCTGCGGGCGGCTCCAGCCGGGCGATGGCGGCACCGCTGCGGCAGTCGATCACATCGGCAAAGCGGCCCGGGCGGCGGGCAAAGGCGACAGCTTCAGGCCGGATGGGGTGCGCGGCAGCAGCATGGCCGCGGCCCGGCAGCGCGTGGCGGAACAGGATTTCTCCCTCACGGGTGAGGCCCGCAAGAAGGAAGGTCCCGCCAGCGTCCTTGCCCGCGGTCAGGAACGCGGGGTTTCCTGCGCTGGCCCAGCCGGCGTTGGGGGCGAGACCGGTTGCCAAAAGGCCGGCCAGAAATCCGCGGCGGGTTGTCATGTCTGGTGCCTTTCCGTCAGTCGCCGTCAAGCGCGTTGAAACCGGCCGCGACGCCCAGGGCGGGGCCGAGGTCTTCGCGCATCAGCGTGTGCAGGTCCTTGATCTCCTGCCGCAGGGATTCAATGCGGAAGCGGCCGGCGGGATCAGAGACGCCTGCGAACACTGGATCGTCGAGGGCCTCTGCCTTCGTGCGCGCCTTGGCAAAGCCCGTCGTGAGTTTGTCCCGCAAGTCCTCATTGCCTCCCGCGAGCGCCGCTGCCAGCGGCTCCAGCGCGTTCAGCGAGATCAGAACATGGCGCAGGCTGCGGCCGGAGCGGCGGGCCTCGGCGCGGTTGGGGCGGGGCTTTTGATAGGTGCCGAGCGGACGGCCCAGACGCATGCCGTCCAGCACTTGCAAGCCGGTGGTCAGGGCCTTGAACAGTTCCTGGGTGATCTCGTCCTCGGTCTGGTAGCGGCTGCCGGGGGCGCGCAGTTCGGCGGCATAACTTTGCTGCCAATCGGCGCTGATCGCCTGGCTTGTCGCCGCGATGTCCGTGCTGATCGCGCGGGTCAGGGCGCAGCGGTAATCCGCGTCGCCAGCGGCGGAAAGCTGCGGGTCATAAAGCAGGAACTCCAGCGCATAGAAACCACGGGATGCGATGGAGTAACTGGCAAACTTCTCGGGGTCCTTGATGCCGGCATCTTCGCTGCGGATCAGGCTCGCCAGCGCCTTGGGAGTCTTGCTGCGGCTGTCGGGCCAGAACGCCAGCGCAAAGGCGCGGCTGTCCGTTTCGGTGGGGCCAAAGCGGTAATGGCTGGCGGCGATCCAGGCGTCGAAAGCTTCGCCGTAGGCCGCGCGCAGGGGCGCTGACTGCGGGTCGCAATCGGCTTGCGCTGCCCTGGCAAGGGTCCGGCTGTCCTCTGCCAGTTCCTCAAATGCAGGCAGGATCAGCTTGTCGGTAATGCTGCTGGACAGCTCCGAGGCGGCCACGGGGGCCGCGGTCAGGGCGAGGGTCAGGGCAAGGGCGCGCATCAAAGGCTCTCCAAAAAGGCGATCAGGGCGGCGCGATCCCGCGGCTGCAGCGCCACGACGCGGGATTTGGCGGCTTCCGCCTCGCCGCCGTGCCACAGGACCGCCTCCAGCAGCGTGCGGGCGCGGCCGTCGTGCAGGAAGGTGGCGCGGGGGGAGACCTGCTGCGTCAGACCGATCCCCCACAGCGGTGCGGTGCGCCATTCGCGGCCCGTGGCGCGCGCTTCGGGGCGGTTGTCGGCAAGGCCCTCTCCCATGTCGTGCAGCAACAGGTCGGAATAGGGCCAGATCAGCTGGAAGCTTTGTTCCGGCCGGTCCTGCAGCCGGTGGGTCACGTATTTCGGCACATGGCAGGCGGGGCAGCCGCTGTCATAGAACACCTGCTTGCCGCGCAGGACCTTGGGGTCGCCGGTGCCGCGGCGGGCGGGCACGCCGAGGTTGCGGCTGTAGAACGTGACCAGATCCATGTTCGGCTGGTCGATTTCGGTTTCACGGGAATCACCGCCGCCGTGCGGGGCGGTCTGGCAGGCGCTTTGCTGGGCTGTGCATTCGCCCGCATGGGCCGGGAACAGGGGCGTGGAGATGCCGATATCCCCGGAAAAAGCGCTGGCGGATTGTTCATGCACCGTGGCCATCCCGGCCTTCAGCCCGAAGCGGCCCGGCAGGATGCGGTTGAACTCCCGCGACCAGACCAGATTGGGGCGCCCGGAAATACCGTCGCCGTCGGCGTCCTCCTCATCCGCGCGGGCAAGGATATCGGCGGCGGGGATCGCCTCAAGCAGCCCCAGTCCGATCATCGGCGGCGCCACGCGGGGGGAGAGCATGGCACCCTCGGCCAGCGGGCCGTAACCAAGATTTGCGGCGGTGTAGCTGGGGCGGCGCAGGGTGGCGGTCTCATCGCCGTTCAGGGCGACCTCAAACTCCTCATACGCCACCTGCAGCCGGTATTCCGGGGCGATGCCGGGGGCGGAGAAGTCCTGCAGCTGGGTGCCGTAGACCGGGTCCGGCGCGGTGCCGATGTAATCGCTGATCTCTTGCAGTTCCGGCGGCACCGGGCCGGGGACAGAGACACGAAGGAACATCGTGGCGGAGGCGTAATCCGGCTGTTCCGGCACGTGGCCGCGGCCGTCCTTCAGGTGGCAGCGCTGGCAGGAGCGGGCGTTATACAGCGGCCCGAGGCCGTCGGAGGCCTTGGTGGAGGCGGGCGAGAACACCCAGATCTTCTTGAACAGCCCGTTGCCGAGCTTGAATTCCAGCTCCTGCGCGAAGGAGAGGCTGGCGGAGTGCTGGGAAAACGCCTCGTCATCTGTGCGGGCGCGGACGGTAGCGGCGCCGGCGGGCAGATCCTCAAACGGTTCTGGCGCTGTGAAATCCGTGGCCGGAGACGTCACGGCCGCGATCCGGGCGCGCTCGGCGTCAGTGCGGGGAAGGGGGGAGAGATGCGGCTCTGCCTGATACCGGCTGGCCAGATCCAGCGCCGCAAGGGGCGTGGCCGCCGCAAACGCGGCAGCCAGCGCAATGTTAGTCTTCAACCTCTGCCATCTTGGTGGCGTTGAGCTGGGCATAGTTTTCGGCACCGATCCGGTCGTGCAGCTCAAGCTGCGTTTCGAGGAAGTCGATATGGCCCTCTTCGTCCGCCATCAGGTCTTCAAACAGCTTCTGGGTGACGTAGTCGCCCGCCTTGTTGCAGGCGTCGCGGGCTTCCTTGTAGAGCGCGCGGGCATCCACTTCGGCGGCAAGGTCGCATTCGAGCGTTTCTTTCGGGGTCTGGCCGATCCTGAGCGGGTCAAGCTTCTGCAGGTTCGGGTGGCCGCCGAGGAACAAAATCCTTTCAATCAATTTATCCGCGTGCTCCATCTCCTCGATGGATTCCTCGCGGCTTTTCTTGGCCATGCTGCCCAGGCCCCAGTCTTCCTGCATCCGGTAGTGCAGCCAGTACTGGCTGACCGCGGTCAGCTCATGGCGCAGCGCTTTATTGAGATAGTCGATGACCTTGGCGTCGCCCTTCATAACTTTTCTCCCGAATTGATGCTGCGCGTAAATTCGTAAGCTGCGCAGGTACTTCCAGCTTACTGCTGGAACGCATCGTGTCGAGGAAAAGCGGCATGCAGCCGCCGCAGTCGGCGGATTTTCCCAGGGCATGATAGATCTTGCCGGGGGTGATTATCGTTTCGGGATCGGCGCTTCGCATCCAGTCGATGGCGGCGCGGATGTCGTGGTCCGATATGTTCGTGCAGTGGCAAACGATCATGCTGCTTGCGTCCTTGCCCGGTGGCGCAAATGGCCAAGTGATTCCGTTGGGCAATATATCCGACAAATTTGCTTGGGCTTCAAGTGTTAACCAGAGTAAAACGCTTGGGATTTGCCTCGGGGCAAGTAAAACGGGCCGCAGAAACTGCGGCCCGCCACTGCCCGGAGGTTTGGTTCTCTTACTGGAACACTGCCGTGGGGTTATCGAGACTGTCGGACCCTTCGATGGCGACGCCATCCAGATCCAGGGCGGTGACAACCCGTTCGATCGAGCGGGTCTGGCCGATCAGCCCGTCCACGCCGCCCATCACAAGCGCTTCGCCCGCTGCGTTGCCTTGGGCCAGCATCTGATCATAGGACAGGCCCGCCTCCGCCGCGGTCTTGATGCGGCCAAGCGCCAGCATCGTGTCCGCCAGCTTGCCGCGCATCTCGGTGTCCAGCTCCGCGTCCTTTTCGGCGACCAGATCCGACAGGGAGGGGCCGGAGACCAGTTCGCCATTCACCCGCACGTATTCGCCCAGATAGACGTTCTGCACCCCCAGCCCGTCGTAGTAATGGCTGTTGTGGGTGTTGTCGGAGAAGCAGTCGTGCTCCTCCTCCGGGTCGTTCAGCATCAGGCCCAGGCGCATCCGCTCCCCCGCCTGCTCGCCATAGGACAAAGAGCCCATGCCGGTCAGCATCGCGGTGATGCCTGCGTCCTCATCGGCCAGCAGGGCGGTGCGGGCGTCACCTTCAGCGCCCCATTGCGCGGCCATCCACTCCAGATCGGAGATCAGCAGATCCGTCGCCGCCTGCAGGTAATCGCCGCGGCGGCCGCAGTTGCCGTTTGTGCAGGCGTCGCCTTGGGCGTAGTCGGTCCAGGGGCGCTCGCCCGCGCCGTGCCCGGTGCCGTTCAGGTCCTGCCCCCAGAGCAGGAATTCAATGGCGTGGTAGCCGGTGGCGACGTTGGCCTCGATCCCGTCAGCCTCATGCAGGGTGCTTTCCAGCAGTTCCGGAGTGATCCGGGCGGCGTCGACCGCCTTGCCCGACAGCTCAAAGCTGGGGTTGGCGATCACGTTCAGCGCCGCCAGCGTGTTTTCCTCGGTCGGCCCGCCATAGGCGGCATCGACATAGTCGATCAGCCCCTCGTCCAGCGGCCAGGCGTTCACCTTGCCTTCCCAGTCGTCGACGATGGCATTGCCAAAGCGGAACACTTCGGACTGCTGATAGGGAACACGGGCCGCGATCCAGGCGGCGCGGGCGGCTTGCAGGTTTTCGGCAGACGGCTGCGCGACCAACGCGTCCACGGCGGCCTTCAGGGCTTGCGCGGTGGTCAGGCTGTCTTGGTATTTGGCCTCGGCGATGTTGGCGTAATTGGTCAGCACCGCGGACTTCTCGGCAGCCAGCGCGGCGGAGGCGCCAAAGGTCAGGCCGGCCAGGGCTGTGCCTGCAAGAAACAGGGATTTCATAATGTGCGTCCTTGGGTTTTGTGAATTCAATGAAGGGTGGCGGCGGCAGGCCATGCCGCTTGCGGCGGCGGCTGAACGCCCATGATTTGCTGCATCAGCAAGCCGCAGTCAGAGGCGAGCCGGGTCAGTTCCTGCGCCTTGCGCGGGGTGACAATCAGCGAGGCAAGGATATGCGCGTCGTCCTGCTGGCCCTCGGCGGCGGAGGCCAGCAGGTTGGCAAAGCAGTTTTCATCCGCGCCCAGGCATTTGCAGGTCATGCCGTGGCGCACCAGCGGGCGGCGGCCATGGGCGGCGCAGAAATTGCAGAGGTATCCAAAGGCCTCAAACGCCGCTTCGGCCATGTCCGGGCCAAAGCTCACTTCGAAGTCGCGGCGCATCTGCTCGCGGGTGTCGGAGCCGGAAAACCAGTGGCGCAGATAGATCACCGCGCCCGCTTCCAGCGGCGGCAGTTCGGACAGGGTGCCGACAGTGACGCCCCCGCGCGGAGTGGAGTGGTCAGGGCGCATCGCCGTCCGCTCACTTGGTCAGGATCAGCTTGCCTGCGCGGGTGATGCGCAGCGAGTAGATCTGGCCGTTCAGCAGGATCCGCGCCTGCACCCCGCCGCGGGTCAGGTCCTCGGCGTGGTAGGTGGGGAAGACTTCGGTGGTTGCGGTGGTCGGCACCGGCTTGGAGGCAATCTGATTCATGACTTTCGCCCATTGCTGAATTCCGCCCTGTCCAGAAGCCATTCCAGACAAAAGCCGGACAGAGCGCCGGACGGCGCAAAGACCTGCGGCCACAATTGGCGCATGTCCTCCGGTTCCAGCTCTTTGACTTGAGGGCCGCCGGGGCGGCTGTCTCCGTTCGGCATGGGGGCGATCTCGGTTGATGATACGTCACTCGGGCTCGCCCGATCCGAGTCAGGCTGGCTGGAATGCCTGTATTCCTGAATTAAATGCTCAGGTATGTCAATCCGAGTTTTTTAGTAAGAATTAATTTCTGCAGGGCCTGAACGGGGTTGCGGCTTGCGGTTGCAAGCCCGCTCAGGCCGGCAGCTCGCCGGTCAGGAAGTCCATGAACACGCGGACACGCTGCGGCAGGTGGCGGCGGTCCTGGTACACCAGGTAAAGGGCAAGGCTCTCCGGCCCCCCCCGGCGGCGGCGGTCGCAGTTCCAAATCGCCGCGCGCCGCGCTCGCCGGGCGGGCGCCGCTGGATCTGTTCATTCCGCATCTCGGCGCGGTGGGCGGCGGCGGTGCGCTGGGTCAGATTTCGATGAGTTGCGCGCAGGCGGCGGATTTTGCCGCCCGGCTGGCGCCCAAGGCGGTGATGCCGGTGCATCCCTCGACCTATGCGCTCTACCAGGAGGGGCCGGAGGCGCTGCGCGCGGCCCATGCGGCAACTGCACCCGGATGGAAGCTTTGGCTGCCTTCAGAAGGGGCACGGGCCGCTCTTTGACACAGAAAAAAGGCCGCTCCCCGGGAGCGGCCTTTGCGTTTAACGCGGTGCGGCAGCCTCAGCTGCGGGTGCCGGAGAAGCGCGACTGCCAGTCTTCCCGCTGGTCGTCGGTGATCTTGGCGAACAGCACCTCCGGCACGGTGAAGCCATGGCCTGCGGGCAGGGCGGAGAGCGCTGCCGCCGCATCCTCGGGCCAGCTGCGGTCGTCCGAGTTCAGCGCCGCCATCAGCGTGTCCGTGGCGTGCGGGATGAAGGGCGCCGACAGCACCGCGTAAAGGCGGATCAGGTTCAGCCCCAGGCGCACCTGCGCAGCGGCGCGTTCGGGGTCTTCCTTGAACACCGACCAGGGCGCCGCGGACTGCAGGTATTCATTGCCGGCCACCCAGATCGCCCGCAGCTCCTGCGAGGATTTGCGGACCTCCATCGCCTCCATATGGCCCTCATAGGCGCGGATGCGGGTGGTCAGCTCGTCGATCAGCGCCTGCTCCTGCGGCCCGTATTCGCCGCCTGCGGGCACCTCCTCGCCGAACTTGGAGCGGCAGAACTTGGTGATGCGGCTGACGAAGTTGCCCAGCACGTCCGCCAGGTCCTTGTTCACCGACTGCTGGAAGTTCTCCCAGGTGAATTCGGAGTCTGAGCTTTCCGGCGCGTGCGACAACAGCCACCAGCGCCAGTAATCGGCCGGCAGGATCTCCAGCGCCTGATCCATGAACACGCCGCGCCCCTGCGAGGTGGAGAACTGGCCGCCGTCATAGTTCAGGTAGTTGAAGGATTTCAGGTGGTCGACCAGCTTCCACGGCTCGCCCGAGCCGAGGATGGTGGCCGGGAAGGACAGGGTGTGGAAGGGGACGTTGTCCTTGCCCATGAACTGGACGTATTTGACATCCTCCGCGCCCTTGTCGGTGCGCCACCAGCGCTGCCAGTCGGAATCCGGCCTGCCGTTGGCGTCGGCCCATTCCTTGGCGCAGGCGATGTATTCGATCGGCGCGTCGAACCAGACGTAAAAGACTTTGCCCTCCATGCCGGGCCAGTCTTCATCGCCTTTCTTGACCGGCACGCCCCAGTCCAGGTCGCGGGTGATGCCGCGGTCCTGCAGGCCGTCGCCGTCATGCAGCCACTTCTTTGCAATCGAAGTGGTCAGGACCGGCCAGTCCTTCTTGGAGTCGATCCAGGCGTCCAGCTGATCCTTGAGCTGCGACTGGCACAGATACAGGTGCTTGGTCTCGCGCACCTCCAGGTCGGTGGAGCCGGACACGGCAGAGCGCGGGTTGATCAGGTCGGTGGGGTCAAGCTGCTTGGTGCATTCCTCGCACTGGTCGCCGCGGGCGCGCTCATAGCCGCAGTTGGGGCAGGTGCCCTCGATATAGCGGTCCGGCAGGAAGCGGCCGTCGGCGTTGGAGTAAACCTGCTTTTCGGTCACTTCGCGGATCAGCCCGGCCTCGGCCAGCTTGCCTGCGAAATGCTGGGTCAACGCGTGGTTCTGCGGGCTGGAGGAGCGGCCGAAGTGGTCGAACGACAGGGCGAACCCCTTGGCGATCTCCGCCTGGATGGCGTGCATCTCGGCGCAGTATTCCGCGACCGGCTTGTCCGCCTTGGCGGCGGCCAGTTCCGCCGGGGTGCCGTGCTCGTCTGTGGCGCAGAGGAACATCACCTCATTGCCGCGTCCGCGCTGGAACCGGGCATACAGGTCGGCAGGCAGCTGCGAGCCCACCAGGTTGCCCAGATGCTTGATCCCGTTGATGTAAGGGATCGCCGAAGTGATCAGAATGCGTGCCATGCCATCCATCCAGGTATTGCGTCAGAGGCCCGTCTAACGCATGGCACGCGCGGCGGAAACCCCTGCTGTGCGCCGCGCCGGATGCGGCAGGCGCACCGGCGGGCGGACGCGCCGTCCCTGCGCAGGGCGGGCATTATGCCCGCGTCCCCTGGTGCAGCGATGAAGGGGTGCAATCCGTGAATGTAAACAAAGCCTTAAAGGGTCATATGTGCTGTCCGAATGTTTCGCGCGCGAAACATTCGGACAGCAATGCTTACCTTTATTTCCGCCGCTCTCGGGTCCGTTTCAGCAGGCGGCCGATGGTGAAAGATGTGCGCGGCGCATAGACATAGCTGGTGCGCTCCTCCGGCACCGGGCGGGCGCGCATCCGGCTGAGGCCGAACACGATCAGCAGCAGATGGCCGGCGGCAACATAGGCAAACAGCGCCGCCGGCCCGTAGGCATCAATCAGCGCCGAGGAGACATAGGGCGAGGCGATGGCGCCAAGCGCGTACCAGAACATCAGCGCCGCCGACAGCTCGACCCGCTCGGCCGAAGTGGCAAAGTCGTTGGCGTGGGCGGCCGAGACGGAGAAGATCGGGAAGGTTGTGAAGCCGAAGACGCCTGCTGTCAGCATCACCCCCAGGGTGCCGGTGCCGCTGGCCGCCATGGTGACGCCGCAGCTGAGAATGGCGGCGCCCGACAGCCAGATCAGCACCCAGCGGCGGTCGTATTTGTCGGCCAGCCAGCCCATCGGGTACTGCGCCAGCGCGCCGCCCAGCACAAACGAGGCAAGGAAGAAGGCGATCTGACCGATCTCCAGCCCGACCTCCTGGCCATAGACCGGGCCAACCATCCGGAACGAAGCCGAGCTGAGCGCGGCCACGATCACCCCCGCCACGGCCAGCGGCGAGCAGCGCCAGGCCAGTTTGGGGCGCAGCCGCGGCGCGTCGGGGATTTCCGGCTGGCTCGCCCGGGTCAGGGTCAGCGGCAGCAGCGCCGCGCAGCACAGCACCGCCAGCAGGTTGTACGAGATATAGGACGCGGGCGGCAGCACTGCGATGATCAGCTGCGCCGCCAGCGAGGCGCTGAGGTCGGCGAGCCGGTAGGTGCCCATGGCGCGGCCGCGGGTCTCATTCGTGACCTTGGCGTTGAGCCAGGCCTCGATCACCGTGTAGCAGCCTGCCACGCACAGGCCGGAGGCCATCCGCATCGCCGCCCAGGCATAGGGGTTTTCGGTCAGCGTGTGGCCCAGCAGCCCCATGGCGCCAAGTGCGGTGCAGACCGCAAAGGCGCGGGAATGGCCGACATTGCCCATCAGCCGCGGCGCCCACCAGCAGCCGATGAAGAAGCCGAGGAAATGGCCGGAGCCCAGAAGGCCGATCTGCTCCCTGGTGAAGTTCAGCGTCAGGCCTGAAATGGCATCGAGCGGGCCGACGCCTCCGGTCGAGAGCTGCAGCAGGATGACGGACAGGAACAGGGCGGCAAAGGAGACGATCAGGCGCATAACGCTGCGACCATGACAGGCTGGGGTGTCATTGCCAGCCGGTTTCCGCCAAACCGGTGTCGTATTTCTGCGCGGCGGTGCTTTTCGGCACGCCGCGGGCGGGGTCAGCCCGCTTGCCGGATGCGGGCCCGGATCGCCAGGCTCACTCGGTCGGCGACCAGGCCCGCATAGCCGGTGGCGCCGAAGGCGGCGCGGCTGAGTGCGCCTGTGAGATGCACGTCAAGCTCCCGCAGGTCGTCCGGCGCGCTGCCCGGGCGGCGGTAGAGCGCGGCCTGCAGGGTGACCGGCCGGGTGGTGCCGCGCAGGGTGAGATCGCCGGTGATCTGCGCGCCGCCGGACAGCCGCCCGTCCGGCCCGAGGCGGACCCGGGTGGAGCGGAAGCGGATATCCGGATGCCGGGCAGCGTCCAGAATGCCCGGACTTTTCAGCGCTTCGGTGGCAAAGACCAGCCCGGTCCGGGCGCGCCGCGCGTCGAGGGTGATATCGGCCTCGCTGCGGGCCAGGTTCTGCGGGTCGATGCGGATGCGGGCCGCGCGCACCGGAAGCCGGCCTTGCTGCGGCTGGCCGTTCAGCAGGAAGGTAAAGCGGACCTCCGTGGCGCCGGGCACCAGGCGGTAGGGCAGCGGCGCCGCCCTCAGCGCCTGCGGCGCCAGCAGCGCGGCGCTGAGGACGGCCAGCAGGCGGCGGCGCTGTATCCGGGCAGGCGGTGTCCGGGCTGTTTGCATGGGGCTTTCCAATCCGTTTTGCGGGCTGCCGTCCGAGCTTATCGCGGTTTTCCGGCGGGGCGGCTCACTTTCCCGCGCGCGGCGCCGCTGGCGCAGCCAGGGCCTCCTGCGGGTACGGGCGCGCAGGCGCTGCAGCCCCGGCCCAGACGCTTTCGAAAACCTTGCGGTCACACTTGCGGTAAAAAGAGCGGGGCGGACGCGGAAGACCCGGCAACGGTGCATAGGCCGCCGCCTTGTCCAGCAGCTGCACCGCACGCGCCAGTCCTGTTGCGCCACCGGGGCAGCCGTGCAGCACGGCTGCGGTGAATGGCGGAGCGCCGTGCCGCCGGGTGAAAGGAGCTGGCGGTGGAAATCTGCGAATCCTCGCGCAGCTCAGCCCTCGCGCGGGACGACCGGGCCGCCCTGTTTGGCCCATTCGGTGAAGCCGCCCTCAAGATGCACCACGGGTTTCAGCCCCATCTCCGTCGCCGCCCTGGCACTCAGCGCCGAGCGCCAGGCGCTCGCGCAGTAGAAGACATAGGTCTTGTCCTGGTTGAATACCGGCTTGTGGTAGGGGCTGTCCGGGTCGATCCAGAATTCCAGCATCCCGCGCGGGCAGGAAAACGCGCCTGGGATCATGCCGGTGCGCTGCAGCTCGCGGATGTCGCGCAGGTCGACGAAGACGTAATTCTCGTCCAGAACCTTCTGCTTGGCCTCTTCGACGGGCATGGTTTCGACCAGGCTGTTCGCCTCGGCCAGCAGCGCCTTGACGCCCTTGGTGATGGTTTGCGGCATGGGAACTCCTTTGCTCGGCTTGCGCGCAGGCTGGCCGCTTTGCCGCGCGGGTGCAAGCGGCTTGCACTTCCCGGGCGGGGCCTTAGGGTCGCAGGCACATCCGGAACTGGGGAGCGCGCGATATGAAAATGAACCCGTTGGGCCGCACTGGCATCGAGGTCTCTGAGCTGTGCCTGGGCACGATGACCTTTGGCACCCAGACGCCGGAGGCGGAGGCCCATGCGCAGATTGCCATGGCGCTGGCGGCAGGCGTGAACTTCGTCGACACCGCCGAGATGTATCCGGTGAACCCGGTCAGCGCCGAGACCATCGGCAACAGCGAGCGCATCATTGGCACCTGGAACGCTAAGACGGGGCGGCGCGGCGATTACATCCTGGCGACCAAGCATTCGGGCGAGGGGATGAAACATGCGCGGGACGGGGCGCCGATCTCGTCAAAGACCATCGCGGCCGCCGTGGAAGGCTCGCTGAAGCGGCTGCAGACGGATTACATCGACCTCTACCAGTTCCACTGGCCGAACCGGGGCAGCTACATGTTCCGGCAGAACTGGACCTATGACCCCTCCGGCCAGAACCGGGAGGATGTGCTGGCCAATATGGAGGACTGCCTGGAGGCGCTGCAGCGCGAGGTGGAGCGCGGCACCATCCGCGCCTTTGGCCTGTCCAACGAAAGCGCCTGGGGCACCGCCCAATGGCTGCGCATCGCCGGGGAACGCGGCTGGCCGCGGGCGGCAACGATCCAGAACGAATACTCGCTGCTGTGCCGGATGTATGACACTGACCTGGCGGAGCTGAGCGTCAATGAGGACGTGGGCCTGATGGCGTTTTCGCCGCTGGGCACCGGGCTGCTGACCGGCAAGTATCAGGACGGGGCGGTGCCGGAGGGCTCGCGCAAGTCGATCAACCCGGAGCTGGGCGGGCGCCACTCGCCGCGGGTCTATGAGGCGGTGGCGGCCTATCTGGAGATTGCCAGGCGGCACGGGCTGGACCCGGTGCATATGGCGCTGGCCTGGTGCCGGACCCGGCCCTTCATGACCTCGGCCATTTTTGGCGCCACCCGCCTGCCGCAGCTGGAGCATCTGCTGAAATCGGTGGAGGTGGAGCTGAGCCAGGAAGTGCTTGACGAGATCAACGCCGCGCACCGGGCGCATCCGATGCCTTATTGAGGCGGGATTGAAGCGGACGGGGGAGGGGGCGCTGCCCCCTCTTGCGCTTGAGGCGCAATTCACCCCGGGATATTTCCGGCCAGGAGAAGGGGATCCTGCCGGGGTCAATGCGCTGTCGGGCGCGCCTGTTCCTGGCGCAGGTCGCGGGCGGACGTGCCGTGCGCGGTGCGGAAGGCGCGGGCGAAGCTTGATTGCGAGGTGAAGCCGGTGGCCATCGCCACCTCCATCAGCGGCATGTTGGTATCGGTGACCAGGCGGCGCGCCTCGGCCAGGCGCAGCTGCAGGTAGTGGTCCTGCGGGGTGGTGTTGAGGCGCAGGCGGAATTGCTGCTGCAGGCTGCGCGGGCTGGTGCCGAGCGTCTCGGCAATGGCGCTGAGCGGCAGCGGCTCATCCAGTGCGGACTCCATCAGCGCATTGGCCTTGGCGGTTAGCGCGTTGTGCTTGCGGCCGCCCAGCCGGCTTTGCGGGCGGGGCGCGGCGGCGGGGCCGTCGTAGAGGAACAGCCCGGCCACCCGGGCGGCAAATCCGGCCCCGTGGCGGGCGCCGATGATGTGCAGCATCATCTCGATCGCGGGCGTGGCGCCGCCGGAGGTCATGCGGGCGTCAGAGACTGTGAAGCGGTCGTTGCGGGTGTCCACCTCCGGGAAGCGGGCGGCGAAGTTTTCCAGGTCTTCCCAGTGGGTGGTGGCCGGGTGGCCGTTCAGCAGGCCGGCTTCGGCGAGCAGCCACGGCCCGCCGTCGATGCCTGCGATGGTGGCGCCGGTGGCGGCGATGCGGCGCAGGCCGGCCAGCAGGCTGGGGGTGGCGTGGCGGGCGAGCTGAAAGCCGGCCACCACGATCAGCAGCTCGCAGCCCTCAAGCCGGGCCAGGGGAATGCTGGGCACGGTGAGGCCGCTGGTCAGCATCGGCGGTTCTGCCGTGGCGCTGACGTAATCCCAGTCGAAGGCCGCGCGGCCCGCGAGGCGGTTGGCGGCGCGCATCGGATCGACCGCCGCCGCGAAGGACAGCGTGTTGCATTCGTCCAGCACCAGAAGCGCGGTTTTCAGCGGCCGGTTTTCGGGCTGCAGGATGTTTTTTGCGGATTTCATCAACTTCGATTCGCCTGGTGTAAACTGTGCCGCAAAAGGCTGCGGCAGAGTCGGGCCCAGCGCAAATCAGAATCTGGGGAGCAGCCTGGGGATAACCCGAGGCAAAACCCTGTACATCGACGGGAGAACAAAAATGCCGCTGGAAATGAACCGCGAGGTCTTTATCACCTGCGCCGTGACCGGCTCGGGCAGCACCCAGGACCGCAGTCCGCATGTGCCGCGGTCGCCCAAGGAAATCGCTGAGTCGGCCATTGCGGCAGCCAAGGCCGGGGCGGCCGTCGTCCACTGCCATGTGCGCGATCCGGAGACTGGCGCGCCGTCCCGGCGCCTGGATCTTTACCGAGAGGTCACGGACCGGATCCGCGATGCGGAGGTGGATGTGGTGCTGAACCTGACCGCCGGCATGGGCGGCGACATGGTGTTCGGCGACACCGAAAACCCGCTGCCGCTGAAAGAGGCGGGCACTGATATGGTGGGCGCCACCGAGCGGATGGCGCATGTGGCGGAATGCCTGCCGGAGATCTGCACCCTGGACTGCGGCACCATGAACTTTGCCGAGGCCGATTATGTCATGACCAACACGCCGGGCATGCTGCGGGCGATGGGCCAGATGATGACCGGCTTGGGTGTGAAGCCTGAGATCGAAGCGTTCGACACCGGCCATCTGTGGTTCGCCAAGGAGCTGGTGAAGGAAGGCGTGCTGGAGCCGAAGGCGCTGGTGCAGCTGTGCATGGGCGTGCCGTGGGGGGCGCCGGATGATCTGAACACCTTCATGGCGATGGTCAACAATGTGCCGGACGACTGGACCTTCTCGGCCTTTGCGCTGGGCCGCAACCAGATGGCTTATGCGGCGCAGTCGGTTCTGGCGGGCGGCAACGTGCGGGTCGGGCTGGAGGACAACCTGTGGCTTGGCAAGGGCGTGCTGGCGGAAAACTGGCAGCTGGTCGAGCGGGCAAACACCATCGTGTCGAACATGGGCGCGCGGGTGATCGGGCCGCAGGAGGTGCGCGAGAAGCTGGGTCTGACAAAACGCGCGCCGGCGGGCGGCTGAGGGAACCGCTCAGGACACGGGACGTTGGGGTGTGATGAAAACCAACGTTCCGATTCAGGAGATTCCGTCCATGACCTTCCGCAAATTCATCCCGGCAGTTGCAGCCTCAGCCCTTGTCATCGCCGCCGCGGCGGCCTCTGTCCGGGCCGAGGGCTACCGCGACACGAACGTGCCGATGACAGTGCAGGAAGATCTGGATCTCACCCGCTATCTGGGGACCTGGTACGAGATCGCCCGTTTTCCCAACAGCTTTGAAGAGGGCTG
Organism: Leisingera daeponensis DSM 23529; assembly: GCF_000473145.1. NCBI lineage: Bacteria > Pseudomonadati > Pseudomonadota > Alphaproteobacteria > Rhodobacterales > Roseobacteraceae > Leisingera > Leisingera daeponensis. The sequence continues at coordinate 259,536 of NZ_KI421500.1, forward strand.
TGAAGGGGTGACGGCAACCTACAGCGCGCGGGAGGATGGCCGGATCAGTGTCGTCAACCGCTGCCGCCGCGAGGGTCTGGAGGGCCCGGTCGAGTCGGCGGAGGGGGTGGCCCGCGTCCGGGCGCCGGGCAAGCTGGAGGTGAACTTCGTCTCCTGGCTGAGCTGGCTGCCTCTGACCTGGGGCGATTACTGGGTGCTGGACGTGACTGAGGATTACTCGGTTGCGGTGGTCGGAACCCCGGGCGGCGAACAGGGCTGGATTCTGGCGCGCAGCCCGGAACTCGGCGCGGAAGAGCTGGACGCGGCCAAATCCGTGCTGCGCAGCAATGGCTATGATCCTGAGGCATTGGAGATGGTGCCTCAGACCAAGGAATAACAAACGGGCCCGGCGGCCGGGTCCTTCGGAGGATGGACGACAATGGTGGAGCAATCTGCGGCAATTATCGGCGGCGGGGTTATTGGCGGCGGCTGGGCCGCGCGGTTCCTTCTGAATGGCTGGAACGTGCGGGTGTTCGACCCGGACCCGGAAGCGGAGCGCAAGATCGGCGAGGTGCTGGCCAATGCCCGCCGCTCGCTGCCGGGGCTGGGCAACGTGGCGCTGCCAGCGGAGGGCAGCCTGACCTTCCATGCCACCATTGCCGAAGCCGTTGACGGCGCCGAATGGGTGCAGGAAAGCGTGCCGGAGCGGCTGGACCTGAAGCAGAAGGTGTATGCCGAGCTGCAGGCGCATTGCGCGCCGGATGCGGTGATCGGCTCTTCCACCTCGGGCTTCAAGCCGTCGCAGCTGCAGGACGGGCGCGAAAACCCCGGCCAGATCGTGGTCGCGCATCCCTTCAACCCGGTCTACCTGCTGCCCTTGGTGGAGCTGGTCACGACAGCAGCCAATCCGGCGGGTGTCATCGACCGGGCCAAGGAGATCATTACTGCCATTGGCATGTATCCCCTGCATCTGAAGAAAGAGATCGACGCCCATGTGGCGGACCGTTTCCTTGAAGCCGTCTGGCGCGAGGCGCTGTGGCTGGTGAAGGACGGCATCGCCACCACCGAGGAGATCGACAACGCGATCCGCTACGGCTTTGGCATCCGCTGGGCGCAAATGGGCCTGTTCGAGACCTACCGGGTGGCCGGCGGCGAAGCGGGCATGAAGCATTTCATGGCGCAGTTCGGCCCTTGCCTCAGCTGGCCGTGGACCAAGCTGATGGATGTGCCGGAGTTCACCGATGAACTGGTCGACCTGATTGCGGGCCAGTCGGATGAACAATCCGGCCAGTATTCGATCCGAGAGCTTGAGCGGCACCGGGACGACAACCTGGTCGGCATGATGCGGGCGCTGGGCAGTAACGACTGGGGCGCCGGCGCGCTGCAGAACGCCCATGACCGGGGCCGCGAGGGCGAGGCCGGGCTGGTGCGCGCGATTGATGAAATCGAGGACTTGAGCCGGCCGGTGCTGACCCAAAGCCGGGTGGTGCCGCTGGATTGGACCGATTACAACGGCCACATGACAGAGAGCCGGTACCTGGATGCCTTCGCGCAGTCCACCGACCGGCTGATGATGATCATCGGCTGCGATGCGGAGTATATTGCCAACGGCGGCAGCTACTTCACCGCCGAAACCCATATCCGCCATATCGACGAGGTCCATGCGGGCGACCTGATCCAGGTGCGGACCCGGGTGATCATGGGCGCTGGCAAGAAGATGCACCTGTGGCACGAGATGTATTCGGGCGAGCGGCTGCTGGCGACCGGCGAGCATATGCTGCTGCATGTGGATCTTGCGACCCGCCGCTCTGCCCCGCCTGCGCCGCATATCGAGGCCAATCTGGTGACGCTGGCCGAGGCTCATGCGGCGCTGCCCGCGCCGGAGGGTCTGGGCCGCGCCATCGGCGCTCCGCGGTGAGGTCTGGGGCATGAGCCGGGTTCTGATTACCGCCGGCGGCTCCGGCATCGGCCGGGCCATGGCCGAGGGCTTTGCCGCCGCCGGTCATCAGGTCTGGGTCACGGATGTGAGTGCCGTGGCCCTGGCGGATGTGCCGGAGGGCTGGCGGGCTACGGCGGTGGATGCCACCGACGAGGCGGGCGTGCAGGCGCTGTTTGCCGACATCGCTGAAGTCTGGGGCGGGCTGGATGTGCTCTGCGCCAATGCGGGCATCGCCGGGCCGACCGCCAGGATCGAGGACATCGCGCTGGAGGACTGGCGCAGATGCGTGAGCGTCAATCTGGAGGGCTGCTTTCTGGCCGCCAAATACGCGGCGCCGATGATGAAGGCGGCACAGGCTGGGTCCATCATCGTCACGTCGTCGACCGCGGGGCAGTACGGCTATCCGAACCGGGCGCCATATGCTTCGGCGAAATGGGCGGTCATCGGGCTGATGAAAACGCTGGCGATGGAGCTTGGCCCCTTTGGCATCCGCGCCAATGCGATCTGCCCCGGCGCGGTGGAAGGACCGCGGATGGAGGGCGTGCTGGAGCGCGAGGCGGCGGCCAAGGGCATGACAAGGGACGAGGTCTATGCGGGCTACGCCGCGGGCACTTCGATGGGGCGTTTCGTGGAGGCCAGCGATATTGCCAATATGGCGGTGTTCCTCGGTTCGGACGCGGCACGGCTGGTGTCGGGGCAGGTGATTGCCGTGGACGGCCATACGGAGAACCCGGATCCCAAGGTGTGACGCGCAGGCGCTGCCCGGCGTGCCGCCGGGCGGACCAATCATCAGGAACTGATAGCGGCCCTCAGCGCTCTGAGCCGTCCCGGCAGCTGACGCGCGGTGATATCGGCCTCCCGCACCAGATTGTCGAAATGGCTGGTGAAGGTCGCGATCCGTTCCTTGTCGCGGAAGGCGAGGTAATGGGTGCCGGCGTAAAACACGCACAAAAGCGGGCCGAAGATGGTGATCGGCGAGGAGTAAAGCCGCTTGGCATCGAACAGGTAGATGCGCAGGCGCGGGTAGAGCTGCTCGCAGAGCCGTTCGAACTGGGCGAGCTGTTCCAGACGCACCTCCAGCGGCAGCCCTTCATAGTAGCCCACGCCGTGCGCGAAGCTGTCGAGTTCATAAAGCGGCAGCGCGATTTCATAGTCGGAGGGCGACTGGCGCATCCAGGTCAGCCGGTCCTCTGACGCGCCGATGGCCTGATCCGCCGTGCGGCCCAGGTGCGGCGAATACTCCCATTCCAGCAAGGCGCGGGTTTTCAGCATGTCGGGCAGCGCAGCCGGCACGTGGCGGATCTTGTAGCCCTCGGCCTCCTGGTGCCAGTCAAAGATCCGCTCATCCACCAGAGCGCGGGGGGCCTCGGAGAGGGAGAGGCTGGAGGCCAGCAGCTCTGCCGCGCTTTCAGGCCGGTCGGAGAGGCTGAGGAGCCAGTCGGCAGAGACCCCCAGCGCACCGGCACACGCCCCGACCACATGCGCGTTCGGGAGCCGCGCGCCCTCATCCGTCAGCAGCTGCGAGATGGTGGAGCGGTCGACGCCGACCGCGCGGGCCAAGGCGCTTTGGCTGAGGCCGCTTTCGCTCAGCGCCCGGTTCAGCCTCTGCCTGAATTGTTCCGCTCGCACACGTTTGTCGATATTTTCTATCATGTGTTTGAAAATATCACGTTCGTTGGATTTTGTTAACTCTATTCAGAATTCTGCACACCCTCCTGCGGGAGTACCTTGGAAACAAGCACTTACCCAAAAGTAACAGGAGGCAACATGGAAACGCGCAAGCGCTCCATAGTGAAGGCGGTGATTTGGAACGTCCTCGGGCTGGTCTCGATGACGCTGGTGGGACTGGCGGCCACAGGCTCTGTCAAGGCGGGCGGGGCGATGGCGCTGATCAATACCGGCATCGGGTTCACCGTCTACCTGGCGTATGAGCGCGTCTGGGCGCAGGTCCAATGGGGGCGGCGCCATGTCTGATCACCGCACCGGATATTTGCCGCAAGGGGCGGAGTGGCGCACCCTGGCGCTGATCCTGGCCTGCTACGGCGGCTGGCTGGCGGCGCTGTGGCTGCTGCCCGGCGTCAGCCTGGTGCTGACCGTTCTGGCGCTGGGCGTGATGGCAGCGCTGCATTCCTCGCTGACCCACGAGGCGCTGCACGGGCATCCGTTCCGCCGCCGCTGGCTCAATGAGGCGCTGATGTTCTTCCCTCTGAGCCTGGCGGTGCCCTATGGCCGGTTCCGCGACACCCATCTGGCGCATCACGAGGATGAGGCGCTGACCGACCCATATGACGACCCGGAGAGCAATTTCCAGGATCCGGGCGTTTGGGCGCGTCTGCCGGCCTGGCGCAAGACCCTATTGCGGATCAACAACACGCTGCTGGGGCGGGTGCTGCTGGGGCCGCTGCTGGGGCAGGTCTGCTTTATGGCGGCTGACTGGCGGCTGGCACGCAAGGGGGCGCCCGGCGTCCTGCGCGACTGGCTGCTGCACGCGGCCGGCCTGATCCCGGTGCTCTGGGTGGTTCTGCAATCGCCAGCACCGCTGTGGGCGGCGGTGCTGGGGGCCTACATGGCGCTGGGGCTTTTGAAGATCCGCACATTCCTGGAGCACCGGGCGCATGAAACTGCTCAGGGCCGCACCGTGGTGATCGAGGATACCGGGCCGCTGGCGCTTTTGTTCCTGAACAACAACCTGCATATCGTGCACCACATGCATCCGGGCGTGCCCTGGTACGCGCTGCCGCAGCTGTACCGCGCCCGCAGGGAGGAGTTCCTGCAGGCAAACGGCGGATATTTCTACCGCAACTACCTGCAGATTTTCCGCAACTACCTGCTGCGCGCCAAGGACCCGGTGCCGCATCCGCTCTGGCAGCAGGGGGAGTAACAGCGCATAAGCAAAGGCATGTTTGCCTGGATCCCCGTTTCCATTGCCGCTGCCAGCTTTCAGACCGTGCGCTTCATGCTGCAAAAGGTCCTGAGCAGCGTGACGCTGTCGCCGGGCGGAGCCACCTTCGCCCGGTTTTTGTATTCCGCTCCCTTCATCCTGGCGGGGCTGGCGCTGTATCTGGCGGCCTCGGACCAAACGCTGCCGCCGCTGACGCCTGCGTTCTGGATTTATGCGGCGATTGGCGGCACGGCGCAGATCCTTGCGACGGTTTGTGTGGTGGCGCTGTTCAAGCAGCGCAATTTTGCGGTGGGGATCACCTTCAAGAAGACCGAAGTCATCCAGACCGCCATCGTCGGGCTGGCGGTGCTGGGCGATCCGGTCAGCCTTGGCGGCTGGGTCGCGATCCTGATCGGGCTGGCGGCGGTGCTGGTGCTGTCGCGGGCGCCGGATGCGGCGGGCGCGTGGTGGCGGCACCTGACCAACCGCGCGGCGCAGCTGGGGCTGGGATCCGGCGTGCTGTTTGCCTTTTCCGCGGTCAGCTACCGCGGCGCGTCGTTGCAGCTGGGCGATCTGGAGCCCGCGTTCCGGGCGGCGGTGACGCTGGCTGCGGTGGTGTCCTTGCAAACGCTGTTCATGGGCGCGTGGCTGGGCCTGCGCGACAGGGGCGAGATCGCCCGGGTCTGGGCGGCGCGCAAGGTGGCGGTCTGGGTGGGGCTGACCAGCATGGGCGGATCGTTCTGCTGGTTCTGGGCCTTCACGCTGCAAAACGCCGCCTACGTGAAGGCGGTGGGGCAGGTGGAGCTGCTGCTGTCGCTGCTGGCCTCGGTGCTGTTCTTCAAGGAGAAGGTCACGGGCCGCGAGCTGGCGGGCATGGGGCTGCTGATCGTGTCGATCCTGGTGCTGGTTCTGGCGATCTGACCAGCGCCGCCTGCGGCCGGGCGGCCGGGATTATGCGATAATCCCGGCTCGGGAAACGTTACCCGTCCGCGGGCATCGGATAGCCTTTGAGGCGCAGGAACAGGCTGGCCTCGTCGTTGTTGTGGAAGTAGGGCACGCTTTGCGGCGGCTCGGCGTCGCGGACGCGGGCGGTGACTTCGGCCAGCACAACTTCGGTGATGAAGGGCAGGTCAAAGCTGCGCACCTGGCTGAGCGGGATCCACTGCAGATGCGACAGCTCATCCGCGGCGCGCGAGAAGTCGTCCAGATCGCCGGTGATCTGATCGGCATCCACCAGGAAGAAGCGCGCATCGAAGCGGCGCGGGCGGCCCGGCGGGGTCAGGGCGCGAAACACGAACTGCATGGCGCGGGCTGAGGGCACATGGCCGGTGGCGGCAAAGCTCTGCCAGTCCTCGGGCACGTCTCCGGCCCAGTTGCCGGGCTCGCCCAGGATCAGGCCGGTTTCCTCCCACAGCTCGCGCACCGCGGCGACGCTGAGGGCGTGGTGCACACCGTCCGTCGCCTTGTCGGCCAGGCGTTTCTGGCAGACGGGGGAGATCGGCGATGCCAGCGGGATCTGCGCGTCTTCGGCATCGACCGCACCGCCCGGGAAAACGAATTTGTTCGGCATGAAGGCGGCCTGGGCGCCGCGCTGGCCCATCAGCACCTGCGGGTCGCTGGTCATCCGGCCGCGCATGGCAATGACCGTGGCCGCGTTGCGGACCGCAGTCTTGTCGGTAGTGGTTTCGCCGGAAAGAAATGTGTCGCTCATGCTGTTACTGCCCTGTTACCGCCGCGGTGTCCTTGCCGAACCCGTGCATCCGCCGCGCCCATTGGTAGGCGATGACGATCCCCTTCATCCGCGGCAGAAGATAAAGCGAAGACGCCAGGCAGCCAATCGTGAACACGGTGAACATCACCAAAGGCTCCGGCCGCCAGGAGAAATAGACCACATGCATCAAGGGCGCCATGATGTGGCCGACGATCAGGATCGTGAGGTAGGCCGGACCGTCATCGGCGCGTGCGTGGGTCAGGTCGAGGCCGCAGTGGCTGCAGCTGCTGTTCACCTTCAGATAGGAATGCAAGAGCTTGCCTTGCCCGCAATTGGGGCATTTGCAGCGCCAGCCCTTGGCCAGGGCGGGCATGGTGGGGCGGTCGTGCTCTGCGTCATGGGCCGTAACGGCGGGGGACTCGGTCATGAAAATATCCTGTGTACTGCCCGCATCTTTGCGCGCTTCAGGAGGGGGCGAAAGGGGAAAGCCCGATTTCTGCGCCGGTTTGCCGCAACGTGCCGGGCGCAAAAAATATCCTCTCCGTTGCGACGGATTTGCGCGGCTGCCGCGTTTCTCTTGTGCATCAGGCAGCAAAAGGCTGCCGCAGGACAAAGGAAAGACGATATGAAACACGTCAAGTTCATGACCGCGATCGTTGCCGCCGCCGCCGTGACCGCAGGCGGCGCTGCCCTGGCGCAGGGATTTGGGCACCACGGGCCGCGGATGTCCTTTGAGGAGATCGACGCGGACGGCAATGGCGAGGTGACCAAGGCCGAGATTGAGGCCATGAAGGACGCGCATTTCGCCAAGGCTGACACCGATGGCGACGGCAAGCTGACGCTGGAGGAGATGCAGGCGCGGGCGCGGGAGCATGCCAATGAACGGGCCGCGCAGATGCTGGAACGCTTTGACACCGACAAGGATGGCGCGTTGACTAAGGAAGAGATGCCGCAGCCGCGCCGGGCGGGCAAGATGTTCGACCGCATGGATGCCGACGGCAGCGGCGGGATCTCCAAGGCGGAATTCGAGAATGCCCGGATGCATCGCGGCGGGATGCACGGCCAAGGCTACGGTCAAGGGAATGATACGGAGCAGAACTGATCGCTGACGCGTGCTGCATAAGACGGAAATATCACGGCGCCGGACCCCTGCCGGGGGTCCGGATGCCATGAGTGCAGCGGCGGAGGAGGCTTCCGACGATGCGCTTATGGTGCTCTATGCCAATGGCGACGGGCGGGCGGCGGCGGAGCTGACCGCGCGGCTGGGGCCGCGGGTCTTTGGCGTGGCGATGCGGGTGATGGGCAACCGCACGGACGCGGAGGATGTGACCCAGGAGGCGATGCTGCGCTTATGGAAGATGGCGCCGCAGTGGCGGCCGGGGGAGGCGCAGGTGTCGACCTGGCTCTACCGGGTGGCGATGAACCTGTGCATCGACCGCAAGCGGCGCGCCCGTGGCGGCCATGCGGATCTGGACGCGGTGCCGGAGCCGCCGGACCCGGGCCGCTCGGCAGCGGAGCAGATGCAGGAGGGGGCGCGGCAGGATGCGCTGCAGGCCGCCCTGATGCAATTGCCGGAGCGGCAGCGTCAAGCGGTGGTGCTGCGGCACCTGGAAGAGCTTTCGAACCCGGAAATCGCCGGGATCATGGACATCAGCGTCGAGGCGGTCGAGAGTCTGACCGCCCGGGGAAAACGGGCGCTGGCCGCGGCTTTGGCCGGGCGGCGCGAAGAGTTGGGGTATAGCGATGGCTGACACGGACAAGCGACTGGAGGAGCTGGAGGATCTGTTTGCTGCGGCACGCAGCGCGCGGCCCGGGATGCCGGCGCATCTGAACGCTGCCATTCTGGCCGATGCGGCACGCGCACAAGCGGGCTTCAGCGCCGCGCGGCCTGTGCAGACGGCCCGGCAGCCGAAGTGGCGGCAACTGGTCGATGCTATTGGCGGCTGGCCTGCGATGGGCGGGCTGGCGGCGGCCAGCGCGGCGGGCCTGTGGATCGGGATGGCACCGCCGTCCTTTGTGCCGGACCCGGTGGCGCTGGCGGGCTATGAGGAGAGCGGCAGCGTGTTTGCCGATGACAGCTATGACATGGCGCTGATGCTGAGCGAGGACCTGCAATGAGTGCGGAGGGTAAACCCGGAATGAAGCTGTGGCTGAAGCTTTTGCTGGCGGCGTCGCTGGCGCTGAACCTGGCGGTGATCGGCATCGCGGCCGGGGCGGCCTGGCGGTTTTCCGGCTCAGACCGGCACTGGCAGCGGCCGCCGTCGGTCGGGGCGATGATTTTCCGCGAGTTGGACCGCGATACCCGCAAGGCGCTGCGGCAGCAGGCAGGCGGGCATCACGGCAGCTACCTCGAGCGCCGCCATGCAGAGGGTGAGGCGGTGATCGCGGCGCTGCGCAACAGCAGTTTCGACGCGGCAGCGCTGCGGGACATGCTGCGCAGCCAGGCGGAGGCGCGCCACGCCTTCCACACCAAGGTGCAGGACGCCTGGGTGCGCAAGATGGAGGCGATGACGCCGGAAGAGCGCGCCGCCTTTGCCGACCGGATGGAAGAGCGGATGCAGCAGCGCGGCAAGCGCTGGCACGGGGCAGGGCACGGGCGGGACTGACCCGCGTGCAGCAGGCATCGGAGATCGCTACTCATCAGAAAGGCAGCCGGTTGCGGCTGCCTTTGTTGTGAATGCCGGAATTTGCAAAAGGCGCCGGCCTCAGGCGGCGACGGTGCATTCGCGGGGCAGGGTCACCTGATTGCGGCCGGCGTTCTTGGCGTTGTAGAGCGCCTGATCCGCCTTTTCGACCAGCGCGGCGGTGCTGTCTTCCTTGCCGCCGCCACCCATGACGGCGCCGATGCTGATGGTGACCTTGACCGGTTCGGCGGCGCCGGGGACCTGGAACGGGGTTCCGTTGATCGCGTTGCACAGGGCGACGGCGGCGATGCCGGCCTCCGCCTCGCTGGCGCCGGGCAGGACGGCCATGAACTCCTCGCCGCCGACGCGGGCCAGCAGGTCGGCCGGACCCAGCACCTGCTGCATGCGGCGGGCGGCCTCGATCAGCACGGCATCGCCGGCCGGATGGCCGTAGACATCGTTGATCCGCTTGAAATGGTCGAGATCGGCCAGCATGACGGCAAATTTCTCGCCATTGGCGGCGGCGGAATGCGCCACCCGGTCCAGGAAGGGCTTGGCATAGCGGCGGTTGTAAAGCCCGGTCATCGGGTCCAGCACCGCGGCGCGCAAGCCGTTGCGGACGCTGTCGCGCAGCCGGTCCTTGCGGGCCTTGTGCTGCAACTGGGCGGTGAGGCGCAGCTCCAGCTCCTCGACATCGAAACCGGTCTGCAGCACGTCATGGGCGCCGCGGTCCAGCGCTTCGGCGGCGATCTGCGGATCGGCCGGATTGGGCACCGCGATCACCACCGTCTGGCGGGTGGCGGCGCGGGCGCGCAGATCGGCCAGCAGCCGCAGGCCGGGGCCGGCGGAAGCCTCGTTCAGTTCGATAATGATGGCATCGGCGACCGGCGCCTGCATCAGCCCCTGGATATCGCTGATCGCATGGGTGCGCAGGGTGTAGGGCAAGCAGGCGGAGAGGCGGTCGCGCCAGGCCATTGCGGTGCGCGGATCCTGCGCAACCAAGGCAACGGAGGCGTTGCGCAGATCCTCGGCGCAGCAGCGGTCGCTCAGCGGCAGAATGAACCCGTGCGAGGCGTCGCGCTGCAGGTTCAGCTCCTCATCGGCGCTGCGGGCGCGCAGCAGGCTGCGGATGCGGGCCTGCAGGATCACGTCGTCCACCGGCTGCTGCAGCACATCGTCGATGCCTGCGGCCAGCGCCTGCAGCCGGGCCTTGTGGCCTTCCCAGTCGGAAACCGCGATCACCGGCAGATCGGCCAGCGCCTCATCCGCGGCCAGTTCGCGTTTCACATCGGCGGCGGTGCCGTCGGGCAGCGACATCGCGGTCAGCACCAGGTCGGGGCGGTGCTGGCGGGCGGCCTGCAGCACCTCGGCCACGCCGCCGGCCTGGACCACATCGTAGTAGGCAGCCGCGAGCTGCACCTTCAGCATGATGCGGTTGGTGGAGACGCCGTCGATGACCAGGATAGTGCCTTGCACGCGGTATCCTTTCGCCCCTTGCAAATCCTATGACTGGAAGTTTTGCTGAGACTGGTTAAGAAACCCTTTCGGATTTTTACTAAATTGGCCGCAATGCGGCAGGAGTGTGGAGAACATGCGGATTTCCGCCGATGGCGCCGAGACCCTGGCGCTGAAAGCCCTGGCCTGGCTGGCCGGAAATGATGAGCTGCTGCCGGTGTTTCTGGGCGCAACTGGCGCCAGCGAGGCGGATCTGCGCGCGCGGGCGGCGGAGCCGGAATTCCTTGGCTCGGTGCTCGATTTCTTAACGATGGACGACAATTGGGTGATGCAATTCTGCGATTCCCACGGCCTGGCGTATGAAATGCCGCTGCAGGCGCGGATGTCGCTTCCGGGCGGGGCGCAGGTGAACTGGACTTGAGATCGGCGGGGGCTGTGCCTAGGGTTCCGCCAAGATCCCGCGGAGGAGAGGACCCGCCATGCCCGTTGATGCTTTTCTGTTCGACAAGGACGGAACCCTGTTCGACTTTGCCGCCACCTGGAACGGCTGGGCGGCGCAAGTGCTGGAGACGCTTGCCAAGGGCGACCGGGCGGTTCTGGAAGCGATGGCCGAGGTGATCAGCTATGATCTGGAACGGCGGGCGTTCAACCCCGACAGCCTGGTGATTGCCTGCTCTAACGACGAGGTGGCGGAGGTGCTGGCGCCGTTTGTGGCGGAGATGGAGATCGAGGAACTGACGGTGTTCCTGGCCCGAAGCGCTGCGGAGGCGGAGCTGGCGCCCGCGGTGCCGCTGGCGGAGTTCCTCGACGGGCTGCTGGCGCGCGGCAAGGTGCTGGGGGTGATGACCAACGATGCCGAGCTTTCCGCCAGGAGCCAGCTGGAGCGGGCCGGGGTGCTGGACCGCTTCGCCTTTGTCGCGGGCTGCGACAGCGGTCATGGCGCCAAGCCGGACCCGGACCCGCTGCTGGCGTTTTGCAGGGTGACTGGAGTGCGGCCGGAGCGCACCGCCATGGTCGGAGACAGCCTGCACGATCTGGAAGCGGGCGCGGCAGCGGGGATGCGGCGGATCGGCGTTCTGACCGGCATGGCGCTGCGCGAAGAGCTGGCGCCGCACGCCGATATCGTGCTGCCCGACATCGGCCATATCCCGGCCTGGATCGACGGCTGAGCCTTTTCTGATTCTCCTGCCCTGAGATGGTCAGGGCAGCTTTACCGGCGCACGGCTCCTGTGCGCCGGTTTTTTTGCGGCGGACTGGGCATAAGTGTACAGAAATATCCCGTACCGCCGGATTACAGTGAAAAAACGACAGCCGTGGTCGGGAACTGACAGGTTCGGGCAGCCGGGACTGGCACAGTGAATGGCTATCGGCACTTGCGAAACTCGGATTCAGGGGAGACCGGCATGGCAGAGACAGGCGCACGCAAGCGGCGGGGCGGGGGCAGGGCAGGCGCAGCGGCCCGGCGCGGCAGTGCGGCACTGGAGCAAATGCCCTGGCAGATCCCGGTCAACATCGACCGGCCGACGGAGCCTTTGACAGAGGAGGGCATCCAGGCGATCCACGAGGGTGCCATGCGCATCCTGGAAGAGATCGGCGTGGTGTTCCTGAACCCGGAAGCGCTGGAGATTTTCAAGCAGGCCGGCGTCAAGGTCGAGGGCGAGCTGGTCAAAATGGATCGGGATTTCGTGATGGAGATGGTGGGCAAGGCGCCCCGCGAATTCTCGATCACGCCGCGCAACCCGGACCGGGCCATTCCGCTGGGCGGCAACCACATCCTGTTCGGCAACGTGTCCTCGCCGCCGAATTACTGGGACATGGAGCTGAACAAGAAGGTGGCGGGCAACCGCGAGCAGTGCCGCAACCTTCTGAAGCTGACCCAGTATTTCAACTGCATTCACTTTGCCGGCGGCTACCCGGTGGAGCCGGTGGACATCCATGCCTCGATCCGGCACCTAGACGTGCTCTATGACAAGCTGACCCTGACCGACAAGGCGATGCACGCCTACAGCTTGGGCAAGGAACGGGTCGAGGACGTGATGGAGATGGTGCGGATCGCGGGCGGCCTCAGCCATGAGGAATTCGACGCCAAGCCGCATATGTACACCAACATCAACTCCACCTCGCCGCTGAAACACGACTTCCCGATGATAGACGGCTGCCTGCGGCTGGCGCGGCGCGGCCAGGCGATTGTGGTGTCGCCCTTTACCCTGGCCGGCGCGATGGCACCGGTGACCATGGCGGGCGCCGTGGCGCAGTCGATTGCCGAGAGCCTCTGTGCGATTGCGCTGTTTCAATACGTGCGCCCCGGCACGCCTTGCGTGATCGGCACCTTCACCTCCAACGTTGACATGAAATCGGGGGCGCCGGCCTTCGGCACGCCGGAATACATGCGCTCGACCCAGATGACCGGGCAGATGGCGCGGTTTTACGGGCTGCCGATGCGCTCATCGGGCGTCTGCGCGGCCAACGTGCCGGACGGGCAGGCGGTCTGGGAGACCTCGAATTCGCTGTGGGCGGCGGTGCAGTCGGGCACCAACATGGTCTACCACGCGGCCGGCTGGCTGGAGGGCGGACTGATTGCCAGCCCGGAAAAGTTCATCATGGATTGCGAAATCCTGCAGCAGATCGAGCGCTACATGCAGCCGCAGATCACGGCCACCGGCCCGGAAGAGATCGCGCTGGATGCGATCCGGGAGGTGGGCAACGACGGCCATTTCTTTGGCATTCAGCACACCCAGGACCGCTATGCGACAGCCTTCTATCAGCCATTCCTGAGCGATTGGCGCAACTATGAGGCCTGGGAGGCGGCTGGTGCCACCTGGACCGCGCAGCGCGCCCATAAGCTGTTCAAGGAAATCATTGCCGAGTTCGAGGAGCCGCCGATCGATCCCGCGATCCGCGACGAACTGGCGGACTTTGTTGCCCGCCGCAAGTCCGAGGGCGGCGCGCCCACCGACTTCTGAAACCGGTATCTGTGCGGCGAACGGCAGAACGCGAGCCCTCCGCTTGATGGTTCGGCAGCGGGCAGCAGGACAGATCCCGCCGGTCTGGCGGGCTTTCCCGGCTGCGCTCTTGCCTCCGGGCGCCAGCCGGGCCAGTACAGAGGCAACAGAGTCTGCGAGCAGGCTGAGAGGGCGCTGTGCCGGGTTTGGTCGGCCACAGGCCTGCCGCCGCAATACTCTCGCAAACCGCACGACGCCGGTGTCTGCTGCGCAGAAGGCAGGCTGGGTGCAGAAGTCAAAAAAACCGGGGAAAATGCACGCGATAGACCACCTAAATTTGCTTTGTTGGGCCTTTCTTAACCAGCAGGCGTCAAGACTGCGGCATAGGCAAAGAGGGGCCATTGCATGCACGGTCTGATCAACAGAGCGATTCAGGCTTTTGTGACCAGTACCTACGGGGCGGACCGCTGGGAAGAGGTTATGGAAGAGGCCGGGCTCGGGTTCACCGAGTTCGAAGCGATGCTGTTTTACACGGATGAGCAATCGGGCCGGATGCTGGCGGCAATGGAAAAGGTCCTGGCACGCCCTCTGCCGGAAATGCTGGAGGACATGGGCACCTTCCTGGTGTCCAACCCGCAGGTGGAGGCGCTGAGACGGCTGCTGCGCTTTGGCGGCGTGAATTATGTGGAGTTCCTGCATTCGCTGGATGACCTGCCGGACCGGGCGCGGCTGGCGGTATCGGACCTGCATCTTCCCGGGCTGGAACTGGTGGAGCAGGCGCCGCAGCAGTTCGAACTGGTGTGCCAGCCGGGGCTGCCCGGCTATGCCTATGTCCTGATGGGCGTTCTGCGGGCGATGGCCGATGATTACGGCGACCTCGTGTTTCTGGACCACAGCGGCACCCAGGGCGGCGCCGAGGTGATTTCCATCACCGTGGTGGAAACCAAGTTCGCCGCCGGGCGCGAATTTGATTTGGGGGCGCACTCGTTATGATGACACTCCAGCAACTGACGCAGATGGCCGGCGTGGTCTGCCCGATGTACGTTATTGCCGATCCCAAGGGGCGGATTGTCTCAGCCGGGCCGACCCTGAAAAAGCTGCGCCCGCAGCTGACCTGGGAGGGGCGCCGGTTCTTCCGGGTGTTTGATCTGTCGCGGCCGCGCTCTGTGCGCTCAGTGGATGATCTGCTGCGCACCTCGGGCAGCAAGCTGCATTTGCAGTTCCGCGATGCGCCGCAGACCGGGCTGAAAGGGGTTTGCACGCCGCTGCCGGACGGGCAGGGCGCATTCATCAACCTGTCCTTCGGGATCTCGGTTCTGGAAGCGGTGCGCGATTACGACCTGACCAGCGCCGATTTCTCGCCCACCGACCTGACCATCGAAATGCTCTATCTGGTGGAGGCGAAATCCGCCGCGATGGAGGCGTCGCGCCAGCTGAACCTGCGCCTGCAAGGGGCGAAAATTGCCGCCGAGGAACAGGCGTTTACCGACACCCTCACCGGGCTCAAGAACCGCCGGGCAATGGATCATGTGCTGCGGCGGCTGATCGCCAGCGGCCGCGAATTTGCGTTGATGCATCTGGACCTGGATTTCTTCAAGCAGGTGAACGACACGCTGGGCCATGCCGCCGGCGATGCGGTGCTGCAGCAGGCGGCGCGGATCATGGTGGAATGCACCCGCCAGTCGGACACGGTGGCCCGGGTGGGCGGAGATGAGTTTGTGATGATCCTCGAAGGCGTGCTGGACACCGCGCGGCTGGCGGCGATTGCCAAGCGGCTGATTCAGCAGCTGGAGGAACCCATCCCCTTTGGCGCCCAGACCTGCAGGATCTCTGCCAGTGCGGGCACCACCCTGTCGACCTGGCAGAAGGTTCCGGACCCGCAGCAGCTGCTGAACCAGGCGGATCTGGCGCTTTATGCGGCCAAACGCGCCGGGCGGGCGCAGCACTGCTTCTACCGGGACGGGATGGAGAAGGACGAGGCAGGCTCGTGCAGCAGCGGCGCGGATGAGCCGCGGGCGGCGGCGGGCGGCGCAGCGTCCTGACCGTCTGGACCACGGCAGGCCGTACTGAACCGGGGCGAAAATGACGCTGCGGTTCAGAGCGCTGCACTTAACTAGGCCAAACAGCGCATCGCACGGACACCGCTGCGCGGATCAAGAGCCTCTGCACGGATCAAGCCTGTGCAAGTGTGCTACTTGGTTCATTTTTGGGGAGAAGTGGCAGCCCGTAGGGGAATCGAACCCCTCTTTCCAGGTTGAAAACCTGGCGTCCTAACCGATAGACGAACGGGCCACTCTGTCTGTGAGGCGGTGTTTACTGATTGCGCCGGCCGGGCGCAAGAGGGTTTTTGCGGAAAAACGGATTTTTTTGCGCGCTGCTCATCAGGGCTAATTACCTGAAATAAAACGCAAATAACCGCGCCTTCAGCGCGTTTCAGCAGTCTTTTTCTGGCGGGGGAAGTGGCAGCCCGTAGGGGAATCGAACCCCTCTTTCCAGGTTGAAAACCTGGCGTCCTAACCGATAGACGAACGGGCCACTCAGTGCGTGAGCGGGTATTTAGTTATAAGCGCCGGAACCCGCAAGAGAAAAAATACGCATTCGCGAATTTTCTTATCCACAGGTCTCAAGCCCTTGAAATCTCACGCTTCGGCAGCATCCTCCAGGCGCAGTTGGGGGCTTTGGCGGCCGCCCCAGGTATTGATTTCCAGCCGTCCGGCAAAATGGAAACGGGCACCGCCGTGCTCCAGCAGCCGCGGCCCCAAGGCGGTGTCGAAGGCGCCAAAGCAGATCGCATCCACACCGCCGCCCATCCCGTCGCTGAGCGACAGTTTCAGGTGGCTTTCGCCGACCTTCTTGGCAAAACGCACCTGCAGGTCCGGCAGCGCATAGCGCGGGGCAGGGGCGCCGGCGCCAAAGGGGCCGGCCTGTTCGATCTGGCCGATCAGCTCCACCGTGGCGGCACCGGGCATCAGGGCGCCGTCCAGTTTCAGATCGGCAGGGCCGCCCTGGCCAGCGCCTTGCTTGGCCAGAAGTTCGCTCAGCCGCTCCATCGCCGGTTCCAGCTTGTCGCGCATGACCGTGAGGCCCGCTGCCATCTTGTGGCCGCCGCCCTTGACCAGCAGCCCCTCGGCGGCCAGCCGCTGGATCGAGGCGCCAAGGTCGACGCCGGATACGGACCGGCCCGATCCCTTGCCCTCTTCCCCGTCGAAGCCGATGACAACCGCAGGGCGGCCAGCGGCTTCCTTGAGGCGGGACGCGACGATCCCCACCACGCCCGGATGCCAGCCCTCGCCAGCGGCCCAGACCAGCGGCGCCTCCAGCCCGCGCGCCTCCGCCTGGTCCAAAGCGGCGGCGCGCACGGCGTTTTCAATGTCGCGGCGTTCGGTGTTCAATTGGTCCAGCCGTTCGGCCAGGGCGGCAGCCTCATGGGGATTGTCCGTTGACAACAATCGCGCGCCCAGGTCGGCCTTGCCGATGCGCCCGCCGGCATTCACCCGCGGCCCCAGTAAAAAGCCCAGGTGATAGGTGGAGGGGGCGGAATCCATGCGGCTGACATCGGACAGCGCCACCAGCCCTGGGCGTTTGCGCGCTGCCATCACCTTGAGCCCCTGGCGCACCAGCGCCCGGTTGGCGCCGATCAGCGGGGCCACATCGGCGACGGTGGCCAGCGCCACCAAATCCAGCAGCGCCATCAGATCCGGTCCCTTGGCGCCCGCCTCGCGCATCTGCCGCCCGGCCTCGACCAGCATCAGGAACACCACGCCGGCGGCGCAGAAATAGCCCAGGTCGCCGCTTTCGTCCTGCCGGTTGGGGTTCACAACCGCCACGCAGTCCGGCAGCGTCTCGCCGCCCAGGTGGTGGTCCAGCACGATCACATCGGCGCCCTTGGCGGCGGCGATCGGCTCATGGCTCAGCGTGCCGCAGTCGACGCAGATGATCAGGTCATGGGCGGCGGCCAGCTCCTGCATGGCGGGCACGTTGGGGCCATAGCCCTCGTCGATGCGGTCCGGGATATAAAGCGTCGCCTCAAGCCCCATTTGCCGCAGCCACACCAGCAGCAGCGCGGCAGAGCTGCCGCCGTCGACGTCGTAATCGGCAAAGACCGCAATCCGCTGTTTGCGCTGCACCGCCTGCAGGAACCGGGCGGCGGCGGCCTCCATGTCCTTCATTTCGCGCGGGTCTGGCAGCAGCTCCTTCAGCTTGGGTTCCAGAAACCCCTTTGCCTCCATCGCCGAAACGCCCCTGCGGGCCAGCACCTGACAGACTGACCGGGGCAGGCCGGTTTGCTGCGCCATCATCTCCGACGCCCGGTCCACTTCCACGCCGGGCCCGACCCAGCGGCGCCCGCTCAAGGACTGCTCAACACCCAAAAAGCTCATCATCTGCCCCCATATGCAAAGGCCGGACCCAATACGGACCCGGCCCTTTCATCTTTCTTCAAATACTCCCGCCGGAGGCAGCGGCGCAAGCCGCTTCCTGCCCGCGCAGGACCGGCTTACATCTGATGCGGTGCCACCGGCGTGCGGTAAGACATGCGGCGGACAGACCCGGTTTTGGAGCGCATCAGCAGTGTGGTGGTCTCAACCCAGCCCGGCTGCCGCTTGATGCGCGGCAGCAGCGAGCCGCCGGTGACGCCGGTGGCGGCGAAGATCACGTCCTGGGTGACCATTTCATCGCGGGAATAGATGCGGTCCAGGTCGGTAATGCCTGCCTTAGCGGCACGCGCCTTTTCGTCGTCGTTGCGGAACAGCAGGCGGCCGAAGATCTGCCCGCCCATGCATTTCAGCGCTGCTGCCGCCAGAACGCCCTCGGGGGCGCCGCCCTGGCCCATGTACATGTCGATGCCGGTGGTGCCGCTTTCGGCGCAATGCATCACGCCGGCCACGTCGCCGTCAGTGATCAGGCGGATCGAGGCGCCGGTTTCGCGCACCTCGGCGATCATCGCCTCATGGCGGGGGCGTTCCAGGATGCAGACGGTGATGTCGGACGGCGCGCAGCCCTTGGCCTTGGCCAGTGCCTCGACACGCTCGCGCGGGGACATCTCCAGCGACACCACGCCTTCGGCAAAGCCCGGGCCGATGGCCAGCTTGTCCATGTAGGTGTCGGGCGCGTGCAGCATCGAGCCGCGCGGTCCCATCGCGATCACGGTCAGCGCGTTGGGCATGTCCTTGGCGGTCAGGGTGGTGCCTTCCAGCGGGTCCAGCGCAATGTCGACGCCGGGGCCGTTGCCGGTGCCGACTTCCTCACCGATATACAGCATCGGCGCCTCATCGCGCTCGCCTTCGCCGATCACCACCACGCCGGCGATGTCCAGCAGGTTCAGCTGCTCGCGCATGGCGTTCACGGCGGCCTGGTCGGCGGCCTTTTCGTCGCCGCGGCCGATCAGCGAGGCAGAGGCCAAGGCGGCCTGCTCGGCAACGCGGGCCAGGCCCAGCGACAGCATGCGGTCATAAAAGGGCGCGTCAGAGGTGTTCGAAGTCATACCGGAAATCCTGTCTCAACGGGTCAGATGTGAATGGGCGTTTCAAGCCGAATAGCGCGGGGCGGGGCCGGGTCGCAAGGGCAGATAGCGCTCGCCCCGGCAGGAATGCCCCGCCGCGGCGCGCAAACCGGCCGTTTTCTGCGGGGCGGGGCGGTTCAGACCTCTTCGATGCGCAGGGCGACGGGGGTGCCGTCGACCACGTCGGTCGCGGAGAGGCCGTCCAGCGCTGCATCCAGGGTGGCACGGGTGCATTTGTGGGTGACGATCAGCACCGGCGCAACCGGTTCGGAATGGCCGTACTGGCGCATCCGGTCGATCGAGACGCCCGCTTCGCCAAGGATTGCCGCCACTTTTGCCAGCGCGCCGGGTTTGTCCAGAAGCCCCATGCGCAGATAGAACGGCGCGGGCAGGCCGGTCTGGGCGGCCGGGGCCTGCTGCAGAGTTTCGGCGGGCTGGCCGAAGGTGGGTATCCGCAGGCCGCGGGCCAGGTCCAGAACATCGCCCATCACCGCGCTGGCGGTCGGGCCTTCGCCGGCGCCGGGGCCGCGCAGCACAACCTGCTCGATCGAGTCGCCTTCGATCACCACCATGTTGGTGCCGCCTTCCAGCTGTCCCAGCGGCGAGTCGGCTGGCACCAGGCAGGGCGACATGCGCTGTTCCAGCCCGCGGGCGGTGCGCTGCGCCACCCCCAGAAGCTTGATCCGGTAGCCCATGTCGGCGGCGGCGTGGATGTCTGCCAGCTGGATGCGCTGGATGCCTTCCAGCTGCACGCTGTCAAAATCCGGTTTGGTGCCAAAGGCGATGGAGGCCAGCAGCGCCAGCTTGTGGCCTGCGTCGATGCCGCCCACGTCCAGGTTCGGGTCGGCCTCCAGGTAGCCCAGGCGGCCGCATTCCTCGAACAGCGCGTTATAGCCCTGCTCGGTGGCCTGCATCTGGGTCAGGATGTAGTTGCAGGTGCCGTTCATCACCCCCATGACGCGGGTGATCTCATTGCCGGCCAGGCTTTCGGTCAGCGATTTGATCACCGGGATACCGCCGGCAACTGCGGCCTCGAAACGGATCACCCGGCCCGCGGCTTCGGCCTGTTCGGCCAGCGCCTGCCCGTGGATCGCCAGCAGCGCCTTGTTGGCGGTCACCACATCCTTGCCTGCGGCCAGTGCGGCCTCGGTCGCCGCCTTGGCTGCGCCTTCGTGGCCGCCCATCAGCTCGACAAACACATCCACGTCGTCACGCACCGCCAGCGCCACCGGGTCGGTTTCCCAGGCATAGCCGCTCAGCGAGATCCCGCGGTCCTTGCTGGCGTCGCGGGCCGACACCGCGGAAATCACCACCGGGCGCCCGGTCCGTGCCTCCAGCAGCGCAGCATGGCGGCGGATGATCTTGACCACGCCGATGCCAACCGTGCCCAAACCTGCAATCCCAAGACGAAGCGGTTCTGTCATAGCTGGAGGTCCTTTGTTCCGAATTGCTCCGCCCCGCCTTATCGGGTTCGGCGCGAGCGTGCAACGCCGCTGCCGCCTGCAGCGGGCAGAAGCAGGGGGGAATGCCGGGAAGCGGTCAGAATTCGGCGTTTTTCACCGCCGCGGCGCGGCGCTGCAGACGGGCGCTGCGGGCGTCGAGCTCCTGCTGCAGCTCTTGGCCGGCCTGCTGCGGCGGCGCCAGCGGCTCCAGTGCGTCATCCAGCGGCAGCAGACGTGGGTAGCCCGCATTGCGCAGATCCGGGGTAAGCCGGTCTTCCAGTTCGGGCACCCGGGTGCAGGCGGCAGCGCTTGCCGCAGCCAGGAGGAAAGTGATCCGCGCCCACATCTGCATCGCCTTAGCCCTTTGTTCCGCTCTGCCGGTTCTAGGGGCTCCGGCGCGCCTGCACAATTGATTTCCAACTGCAGCGCAGCGTTGGCTTCGCCAGGCAGTGCTGGTACAGAAAGCTGCAGCCGCATTCTCTCTTTTATATGAACACCTGTTCAGTTACTGTTGCCGGCATGGCACGCACCCAAGGTTCCCATTCCGACATCACCGGCCCCCGCATCCGCGAGGCGGCTTTACGGCTGTTTGCCCAGCATGGCTACGCCGCCGTGTCGATGCGCCAGATCGCCAGCGAGGTCGGGGTGCAGGCCGGCGCGCTGTACAATTACACGCCGGACAAGCAGAGCCTGCTGTTCAGCCTGATGTCGAGCCACATGGAAGAACTGCAGGCAGCCTGGGACGCGGTGCCGCGGGCCGCGGGTGCGATGGAACGGCTGCGGGCCTTTACCGGATTTCATATCCGCTTTCACCTGGAGCGCCCCGATGCTGTGTTCATCGCCTACATGGAGCTGCGCAACCTGACGGAGGAAAACTTCACCGTCATCGAATCGCTGCGCCGCGACTATGAAAACGGGGTGGAGGGGATCCTGAAAGAAGGTGTGGAGCAGGGTGTGTTTGCCATCCCCGACACCAAGATCGCTACGCTTGCAGTGATTGCGATGCTGAACGGGGTCAACACCTGGTACCGGTCCGAAGGGCGGCTCTCGCTGGATGAGGTGGAGCAGGCCTATTGGAATATGGTGCAAAAGGCGCTCAGCGCTTGAGCCTGTTGAACCTGCGGACCGCACGCCTGCGCGCGGCGCGCTGGCAGGAACTGACGGAGGCGGACCTGGCGGCGCTGTTTGCGCCGAAGGTGGTGCAATGGCTGCCGGAAAGGTTCCAGCCGCAGGACAGCGACCGGGCCCGGCGGGATTTCCTGGCCGCGGTGGCGCAGCAGGCTGAGGTGATTGGCTTGTGCGGCCCGGACGGGCAGGGGATCGGGCTGCTGATCCTGTCACATCCGGAGGACGGCGGTAAAACCCGCAACCTTGGCTATTTGTTTGCCGAAACTGCTTGGGGTCAGGGCCTGGCGAGCGAGCTGATCAGCGGCTTGCAGGCCCATTTCAGCGGCAGCGGCATGTGCCTGAGCGGCGGTGTTATGCTGGAAAACGCGGCCTCGGCCCGGGTGCTGGAAAAAGCGGGCTTCACTCCGCAGCCCGCAGGCAGGGCGACGGTCTATAGCTGGTGCGCCAGCGGCTGAGGCACATTGGGCTGGCCTGTCAGCTCAGCAGGCCGATCATGTCATAGTGGTCGATCTGGCGGTTCAGGACCATCGGGTCCTCTTCCGGCAGCACATGCGGCTGCTCCCAGTCCTCGCCGGCAAAGGCCTGCAGAGCGTCGATGCTCTCCCACACCATCACCACGCAGAAGGTCGCGGGCGAATCCGGCCGCGGCAGCCCGGCTGTAACCGAGACCAGCCCCGGCTGGCGGCGCACATGCGGCACGGCGGTATTGGTCAGGAAGTCCTTGAAATCTCTGATCTTGTCGTCGCGGACGGTGGCACGGAACACCCGGATAATCATCTCTCCCCCCATCTGAGCAGTGGACAGGGGGAGTATAGCACATCAGGAGCCCGATTGGCGGGCCGCAGCCGGTAACTGCGCGGGCTTGCGCCGCGCGCAGGGAAAGGCGGCAGCGGTTTATCCGGCCGGTGCGCGGGCTTGCGCCGCGCACAGGGAAATGTGGGCACCGGTTTTCCCGGTCAGTGCGCGGGCTTTATAAAAGTGCCGTTGCGCAGGTCGCGGAAGGCCTGATGCAGTTCGGCCTGTGTGTTCATCACAATCGGCCCGTGCCAGGCGACGGGCTCATTGATCGGCGCACCTGAGATCAGCAGGAAGCGCACGCCCTCGGGGCCTGCCTGCACGGTGATCGCGTCGCCGGTGCCGAAGCGGATCAGCGTGCGGTCGCCGGACAGGTCGCGGATGTTGACCTCCTGGCCTGCGACCTCCTTCTCCAGCAGCACTCCTTGCGGGGGAGAGGCATCGGCAAAGGCAGCCTCGCCCTCGAACACATAGGCGAACGCGCGGCGGTAGGTGTCGATCGGCAGGGTCTTCCTGACGCCTGCCGGGACGTAGACATCCAAGTACTGCGGGTCGGCGGCAATGCCGTCCACCAGGCCGCGCGTGCCCCAGAAGTCACCGGCAATCACCTTCACCCGGGTGCCGTCGTCGTCGATGACCTCCGGGATCTCGGTGCCCTTCACGTCCTGGTAGCGGGGGGCGGTCATCTTCTGGCTGGCGGGCAGGTTGCCCCACAGCTGGAAGCCATGCATCTGCCCCTTGGCGTTGCCCGCGGGCATTTCCTGATGCAGGATGCCCGACCCGGCGGTCATCCACTGCACATCGCCCGCACCCAGGGTGCCGGTGTTGCCCAGCGAGTCGCCATGCTCCACGGTGCCCGCCAGCACATAGGTGATGGTCTCGATGCCGCGGTGCGGGTGCCAGGGGAAGCCGCGCAGGTAGTCCTCGGGGCGCTCGTTGCGGAAGTCGTCGAACAGCAGGAACGGGTCCAGCTCCGACGGATCCTGAAAGCCGAAGGCGCGGTGCAGCTTGACGCCGGCGCCCTCAATGTGAGGCTGCGCGGCGCGGGTTTCGAGAATGGGTCTGAGGGACATCTCCATGCCTCCTGTGAACTTTGGCTGCGGCTAAGATAGTGTGTGCAGGGCTGTCCGGAAACCTGCCGCCGGAAACGGCTGCTGTGCGCAGGTGAACAGGCTGGCCCGCAGCCCGCAGGGCTGCGCGGCCCAACGGGGCGCGCTGCCGCAGGCGGCAAGGACGGGCGGGAGCATTGCCGTTGCCGGGTGCATCCCGCGCGCGGTAGCCTGAGCAAATGACACAAGCCCCCGATCCCCTGCTGCAGTTGCCGCCGGAGCGGCTGCAGGACGCTTTGCGCCTGATCTCCTTCGCGCTGGAGGAGGGGCGTTCCTCCAAGGATCCGGAACAGCTTCTGGCAAAGGTTTGCGGCCTGATCCGGGCGGCGGGCGTGCCGCTGCAGCGGGCTGCCTCCATCGTGCAGCTGCTGCATGCCGAGGCGGTCGCCAGCGCCCGCTTCTGGGAGCACGGCAAGGGCACCCGCAGCGAGCTGTTCCCCTTTAACGAGTACAGCGGCGAAGGCTATGCCCGCTCCCCGGCTGCCGATGTGCACAGCACCGGAGACTGGGTGATTCTGTGGCTGCCGGACACGCCGGACGACCGCTATGGCATCGTCCCGGACCTGAAGGCGGAAGGGTACACCCATTACATCATGGCGCCGGTTTTCATGGCAATCGGCACCGCAGGCATCTTCAGCTTTGCCACCCGGGCGGCAGAGGGGTTCTCCGGCGAAGACATCCGTTTCCTGCGAGCGGTTTTTCCGGCGCTGGCCGCCAGCCAGGAGGTTCTTTCCACCGCCCGCACCCTGCAGGAGGTGCTGCGGATCTATGTCGGTGAGGAGCCGCAGCGGCGGATCCTGTCGGGCGATGTGCACCGGGGCGAGGTGATGCGGATCCGCTCTGCCATCCTGTTTGCCGATATGCGCCGCTTTACAGAACTGACGGCGGGCATGAGCGCGGAACAGGCCACCGGCCTGCTCAATGCCTATTACGACTGCATTGTGCCGCCGGTCGAGGCCGCGGGCGGCGAGGTGCTGAAACTGATCGGTGATGGCATTCTGGCGATCTTCCGCGCTGAGGAGGACGAGGCGCGGACCTGTGCCCGGGAGCTGGCTGCCGCCCGCGACGGGCTGGCGCGGGTTTCCGCCCGGCTGGACCCGCCGCAGTTCGAGGTTGGTATTGCGCTGCACTTTGGCGAGGCCGCGTTTGGCAACGTGGGATCGGGGATGCGGCTGGATTACACGGTGATCGGCCGCGACGTGAACCTGGCAGCGCGGGTGGCGGAGCTGTGCGGCGCCAGGCATGAGCCGTTGCTGGTGTCGTCCGGGTTCCTGCAGCGGGCGGGGCTGGAGGGGCGGCCACTGGGCGCGCAGAGCCTTAAAGGACTGCAAGCACCTGAGGAGGTGTTTGCAGTCTCGCTGAGCCCCTGAGCGCTGTTAGGGCAATCAGCCAAGGGCCGATTTGGGCAGAGGCATTCTCAGTGCTCTCCTGTCTCAGGCCCGGTCCCACCACTCCGACGGTTTGCGCCGCTGCCCATGCTTGCCTGCAAGCCGCAGCGCCAGCCTGCGCAGCGGGCCAAGCGCCAGCTTCAGCCACAGCCGGTTGCGCCGTTTGGAAAAGTCGCGGTTGAACGGGCAGACCCGCATGCAGATGGCGCAGTCGGAGGCCATCTTGGCCCAGAACGAAAAACACTTCTCCGCGTCCGAGGTCCATTTCCGGACCCCCTTGATCGCCGAGACATTGGCGGTTTCGGTGGAGGGCGGACCGTAGGGCAGCGCTTTCACCGGGCAGGCGTCGGCGCATTTGGTGCAGATATCGCAAAACGCCTTCACCCCCAGCGGCTGCGGCAGGTCATGCGCCAGCGGCAGGTTTGTGAAAATCTTGGAGAACCGCAGGCGGGGTCCGAATTCCGGTGTGATCACCATCTGATTGCGGGCGTATTCCCCCAGGCCCGCCTTGACCGCATAGGGAATCACCAGGCCGGTGTCATTCATCGAGGCCACCGCCTCATAGCCAAGATTGCGGATATAGGCGGCCAGCTGCATCACGATGGCGGCCTCATGGCTGTATTCCCGCCCCGTCGCCGCCCCCGCCAGCGCAGAAGGATAGGTGGCAACCAGGTCCTTGTCCATTTCATGGCCCAGCACGATCACGCTGGTCAGCCCCTCGGGCAAATCATGCGGCGCCTCGGACATGTCGCGGGCATCGACCCGCGCGGTGTAGAGCCAGCGGTCGTCCAGATCGGTGATGCCGCAGAGATCAGCGCCGAAGAACCTGGCGATGCGTTTCACCTCGGCGGACATCCGGGTGGTGTCATCAATTTCCAGCGTGTCCTTGGCCACCGGCGTGTCGGGGCGGATTGCGGCCTGGAACCCCTCCCGGACGCCCTCATGCGCCCGGCGGCTGGAGACCACGTCGGAAATCAGCCAGGCCGCGTTGCGCAGGGCAAAGTCGCGCTGGGTGAACCCGTCCCCGCGCCGCGGCGCGGCCTCCATCCGGTAGGAGGCGAAAAACTTGGCAGTGTGTTTGGATTTCACCCGCTCGTCCCAGAAGGCGCGGGTGAAGATGTCGTTGCGCTGCGAAAACCGTTCGAAACCGTCGGTGACGTCGATCCCTGCGGCTGCGTCGCCGTCACGCTGGGGCGGTGTGTTCTGGGGCCAAGGCATGGCCAGACGCTAGCCGCCTGCCGGGGGTCCGGCAAGGGGCCGTGCTGATCAGCAGAACAACGACACGATCCAGTCGCGCACCAGGGCGGTTTCGGCGCTGTTGGGCGCTTCGTCCGCGGCGGGCATCAGATAGTGACCCTGGCCCATCGGGATTTCAGCGCCCAGAACCTGCGCCAGCCGGCCTTGCGACAACGGCAGTTCCGCGTAGCGGCGCATCAGCATGGCAACGCCTGCGCCGGAAGCTGCCAGCTCGATTGCGGCCAGAGAGGTGTCGACATAGAGCGGCGCGCCGCGATCCTTGAGCGGCACGCCTTCCTGCTCCGACAGCCGCAGCCAGTGGTCCTGGTAGCCGTGGATGTGGATCAGGGTCTGGCCGAACAGCTGGTCCACCGATTGCAACTGCGCTGCAAGCTGCGGCTGCGCGGCGGGAATCACGCTTTCGGTGGAAAGCAGATGCGCGCGCCGGTCAAACCAGCCGGTAGGACCCAGCCGCAGGTCGATATCCACGTCCTCGTCCTGGGTGCTGCCGGCCCAGACTGCCGAGATCAGCCGGATACGGATGTGCGGGTGGGCGCTGTGAAATGCCCCCAGCCGCGGTGCCACCCAAAGGACGGCGGTCGAGACCGGCGCCCGAAGGGTCACGGTCCGGGTCTGCGCGTGGCCCAGCAGGCCGCGGGTGGAATAGGCAATATCCGTCAGCGCCTGCGCCACCGACGGGTAATAGGCGTGGCCTAGCTGCGTCAGCTCCAGATGCCGCGACCGGCGGATGAACAGGGTGATGCCAAAGCTTTTCTCCAAGCTGCGCACCTGGTGGCTGACCGCGGCCTGTGTCAGCCCCAGTTCCTCCGCCGCGGCGGTGAAGCTGTTAAGGCGGGCAGCAGCCTCAAAGGCGCGCAGCCAGACGAGATTGGGCAGATCGGACATGTGCGTTGCAAAAAATCTTGGGGTCAGGCCGCGTTATTATTCGTTTTTGTTTTAGCTGAGGTCAAGCTAGCCATATCGCAGGCGATACCCCGGGGAGGAGAAGCGGGACATGAAATCTAAGATGAAGATCGGCTTTGTCGGCCTCGGCAACGTCGGCGGCAAGCTGGCCGGCAGCCTGGTGCGCAACGGGCTGGACGTAGCGGTGCATGATCTGGATGCGGCGCTGGTCGAGAAGTTTGTCGCGCGCGGCGCCAAGGCGGGCGGCAGCCCGGCGCAGATGATGCAGGACTGCGATGCGGTGATCACTTGCCTGCCGAGCCCGGCGGCCTCGGACGCGGTGGTCACCGAAATGCTGCCGCATGTGCAGCCCGGCAAGATCTGGATGGAGATGTCCACCACCGACGTGGAGGAGGTGAAACGCCTGGGCGCCCTGGTGGCAGAGCGCGGCGGTGCGCCGGTCGACTGCCCGGTCTCCGGCGGCTGCCACCGCGCCGACACCGGCAATATCTCGATCTATGCCGGCTGCGAGCGGGAAACCTTCGACCGGATCCTGCCCGTCCTGACTACTATGGGCCGCCGCATCCTGCATGTGGGGGAGATCGGCAACGCCAGCCTGCTGAAGGTGATGACCAATTACCTGGCCAACATCAACCTGCTGTCGCTGTGCGAGGCGCTGACGGTGATGAAGGCCTGCGGGATGGACCTGGGCATGACCTATGAGGCGATCGCGATGTCCTCGGGCAACTCCTTTGTGCATGAGACAGAAAGCCAGCTGATCCTGTCGGGATCGCGCGATGTCAGCTTCACCATGGATCTGGTGATGAAGGATATCGGGTTGTTCCAGACCCTGGCCGACCGCCACAACGTGCCGCTGGAACTGTCGCCGCTGATGATCGAAATGATGCAGGACGGTCAGCGCCGCTATGGCGAGCGGGCGCAGTCGGACCGGATGATTGAACGGCTGGAAGAGGCCACCGGCCTGTCGGTCACAGCACCAGGATTTCCGCAGGAACTGATCGACGACGAGCCCGAAGAGCCGGGGTACGAGGTTGCCGTGCGCCGCGCTGCTGCGGAGTAAGTTTCCCCGAACGGCACGGCCGCGTTCAGCCCCCGCAGCGGCGGGGGCTGTTCTCTTTTGCAAATCCGGTTTATGCCCGGCTCAGCAGTTAGGGGAGCAGCTGATGAGCAAAGACGTTCTGGCCACAATCGAGGCCTCTGCCGCGCGCCGGGTGATGGGGACGGCGATGCTGGGCCTGACCGGCGGCCTGCTGGTCTATGTGGCGTTTTCCGCGCCGCCGTCGCCGGCCTGGCTGGTGTTCCTGCTTGTCGTGGGGGCCGCGGCGCTGTGGCTGGCGGTGCGGATGTGGCAGGCTACAACGCACCGGATCGAGCTGACCGCCGAGGAGCTGCGCTGCTCCAACGGGCAGGTGATTGCCAGGGTGGAGGATATCGAAGCCATCGACCGCGGCTTCTTTGCCTTCAAGCCGTCAAACGGGTTCCTGATCCGCACCGGCACGTCTGGAGGCAGGACCTGGATGCCGGGGCTGTGGTGGCGGTCCGGCCGCCGCATCGGTATCGGCGGGGTGACGCCGGGGTCGCAAGGAAAGGCGATGTCGGAAATCCTGGCCGCGATGCTGATGCAGCGCGGCCAAGTCTGATCAGGCAGGCGGCCCGGCCTTCTCGGCGTCGTCGTTGTGGTTGTTGCCGTTGCCCTTGTCCTCGACAAAGACGACCTGCGGGGCAAAGCGCGGGCGGGTGAACACGAAGTTCTGCACGTCCATCAGCGGAATGCCCACGTTGAAGGCCGGCTGGATCTCGTTCCAGGTCTCCACCAGGATCACGCGCTCCTGATCGGGCATCGCGGGCAGATCGTCTTTCACCTCGTTGATGGTGCCGTCAACCCACTCCTGAAACACGTTGCCGCGGACTTTTGACCAGTCGACGTAATACCGCTTGTCACCCTCGTCCCAGCGCACAACGGAGATCCGGGTGGACAGCGTGGTGTCACTGCGCACCAGTTCCGTGGCCAGCGCGTGCATACTGTCGATATAAGCTTCGTTCACGTAGTTGGTTTCGCGCGAGATCAGGTCGGAGACAGTATAGGCGGCCTTCATGTTGATGCTTTCCTGCCGGAAGGCATCAAAGAAGGTGTAAATGGCGGCAAACAGGCCCAGCAGCAGCGGCGCGTAAAAGGCAAATTCGATCGAGACGCTGCCTTGTGTACCGTTCAGAAAGCGGCGGGCGGGACCGGGCAGGCAGCCGGAGAAATGGCGGGACAGCAGTGTCAGCATGGCGTTACCTCGGCTCCTGGACGAAGGCGGATGACGCGATCAGATTGACGCGGCCGTCGCCGTCCTTGGTCAGGTGGGTGCCCAGACCCCAGGTGGGAAAAATAGGCTCGAACTTCATGCAGGCGCGGATGAACATCAGTTCGTTTGACTGGCCGTTCACAAAAGTCCGAACCGGCTGAATCTCCTCGACACTGTCAATGCAGTCAGGTGTCGGGTCGATTGGTGTCCAGGCGTAGGGGTTGATCCGGAGCATTTCCAGGCGCAGGGACGTGCTGCACTCGTCGATGAAGCCTGAGCGGGTGCAGATCTCATCGCGCAGCTGGTCATGGCTCATGTCCCCTCCGGTGCTGAGACGGATGGTGCGGACCGTCTGGTCCAGCGCCCGCTCCAGCTGGGAATGGCGGAGATTGATCATGCCCAGCTCGACGGTCGACATCAGGATCATGATGAAGGCCGGGATCACGATGGCGAATTCCACGGTGGCGTTGCCATCCTGCTGCTGCCTGAAACGGCGCAGGGCGTGTGCGGCACGGCGGATCATTGGGTCAGCCTCAGCTGGCGGATCGAGGTGGCGATGGACGAGAACGCATCGGAGATCTCCAGGCCTTCCACATCGAAGAAGTGGGCGGGCGAGCTGGCGCAATCCTCCAGCACCTTGATGCCGGCGGATGGGGCCTCGAAGCCGACCGAGTAAACAATCACGCCCTGGTCCTTGGTGATGTCGCAGATCGTCTTGGTGTGCTGATCCTTGGCGACGCGGTTGTGGAAATAGCGGCCGGCGGTGAACCAATTGGCCCAAGCATCGGAGGTGTTTCTGTAGAGATCGCGGGCAATCGAGGCCAAGGAGACGCGGGCGTGCAGTTTCTGGTATGTCAAGCGCTCAGAGGTGCCGGGCTCCTCTTTCTCGGAGCAGTAGTAACAGTCTTTATAGGTACCCTCTCCGAAACGGTGGTCCTCCCAGCGTCCCTTAGATTCCCATCCCTTAGAGTACCATCCCTTAGAGTACCAATAGTAGTTGTTTCCGCTGGGATTGTAGACTGAAAATACATCGGCCTCTTCATTGTACCACACGTCCGAGATCCCCTCCCGGCGGCTTTCGTTAATCATATACTGATTGGTATTCTGGCCGTCGGACATCAGGATGATGATCTTCAGCGTGTCGCCGCTGCCGTAGTCGGTCGGCCGGTTGCGGAAAGACGCATCAATCACGCCATCGTCAACCAGCGCGTTCACCACGCCGCGCGCTGTGGGATCCAGCAGGGCGCTGCCCCATTTCATCCCGATATCGATCGAGGTGTTGCCGGAGGCGGTCAGGCTGTCGATATAGGCATGCAGTTTTGCGGCATCGTTGGTGAAGGGCAGAATGGCCGAGCCGGGCCGGGTGGGGCAGACAGGGCGGTCGATCATATTCATCGAATAAGTGAAAGTATCGAAGTGCGCGGTGCGGATCAGGTTTTCATCCTGGTTAAGCGTGTGCTTGCTGAACTGGTCCTTGATGAAATTCACGCAGTAGGAATAGTCATGCTCCTGCGAAACGTTCGGGTATTTGCTCAGCAGTTCCTTACCCGCATTCACCTGCGTCGCATAAGGGATGATCGATATCGAAAGGTTGCTGACATCGGTATTGGAGGTGATCTGTGTCACAAAGGATTTCGCGGCGGCCTGCAGGTTCACCAGCCGGTTGCCGGAGTTCATGGAGCCGGAGATATCGAGCACCATTGAGATTTCGACGCTGCCAATGGTCTCTTCCGCGCGGGAGTTCGCGTAGAGGGACATGTTGTCGCCGCCCGCGAACTTTAGCAGATAGGCTTCGAAATCGGTGTTGATGGTTGCTTCGACGCTTTTGTAGCCCAGCCCCTTCTGATCATCGGGGTCGGAATAATACTGCTCCAGGTCGGCCTTGGTCAGATAGTCCAGAACGACGGCATCGGCATCCAGGGATTGGTCCAGATCGGCCGCGGCGAGCACTGCCCGGTCAAGCGTGTACTGCAGCTCGGTCCGGTCGCGCTCCATCCGCATCAGGTCCACCCCGATGCCGCCGACCGCAAGCATGGCCAGGAAGGTGCCGATCATGGGCTTCGCCAGCACCCCGTCCTCTTCGCGCAGGAAGCTTCGCACCTTGGACAGGCCGGGCAGCCTCAGTGGGCTGCACAGCGCAGTGGAGCTTTTGTGACGCATGTTCATAGTGACACCCCCTAAGTACCCCGCCGGCTCTGGAACGGGTCAGCACGGCTTTGGCAGCGGAATTCACGTTTATTAATGCTTGGTAAAGGTGGCGGAATTGGGGCGCGATTTTGCCGAAATAGCTACGATTGTAAGGGACCGGGGGCCCAATCTCCGGCCGCTGGGCCGCCTTGTGCCGGTGGTGCGGACAATGGCAGCCCGGCAGGCGGCGAATCGTCAACCTTTGGATAAAATGAGAATCTTTTTGGCAGGGAATGGTCAAAAAGGTCGCACTCATTAATTATCTCTGCATAGAGTGAGGGCATCATCGGCAGCGAGTCGATGTTTGATCACGGAGAAGTTTTTAGATGAGCAGCCGCACAGAGCCGAGCTTCCGCGAAAGCGTGGACCTGATGTTTAACCGGGCCGTTTCCCTGATGGATCTGCCGCCGGGGCTGGAGGAAAAGATCAGAGTTTGCAACGCAACTTATACAGTGCGGTTCGGGGTGCGCCTGCGCGGCGCCATGCACACCTTTACCGGCTACCGTTCCGTTCATTCCGAACATATGGAGCCGGTAAAAGGCGGTATCCGTTATGCTCCCGGCGTGAACCAGGATGAGGTTGAGGCGCTGGCGGCGCTGATGACCTATAAGTGCGCCCTGGTTGAGGCGCCGTTCGGCGGCTCCAAAGGCGGCTTGTGCATTGACCCGCGCGAATATGACGAGCATGAGCTGGAGCTGATCACCCGCCGCTTTGCCTATGAGCTGGCCAAGCGCGACCTGATCAACCCGTCGCAGAACGTGCCCGCGCCCGACATGGGCACCGGCGAGCGCGAGATGGCCTGGATTGCAGACCAGTACGCGCGGATGAACACCACCGACATCAACGCCAAGGCCTGTGTCACCGGCAAGCCGCTGAATGCAGGCGGCATCTCCGGCCGCGTCGAGGCAACCGGGCGCGGCGTGCAATATGCCCTGCGCGAATTCTTCCGCTACGAAGAGGACAAGGCCGCCGCCGGCCTGACCGGCAAGCTGGAAGGCAAGCGCATCATCGTGCAGGGCCTCGGCAACGTGGGCTATCACGCGGCCAAGTTCCTGTCCGAGGAAGATGGCGCGCTGATCACCGGCATCATCGAGCGTGACGGCGGGCTTTACAGCGCGGACGGCCTGGACGTGGAGGCGGTGCGCAACTGGATCGTCAAGCACGACGGCGTGGCCGGCTATCCTGATGCGCAGTTCGTCCAAGACGGCGCGCTGCTGCTGGAGGAAGAATGCGACGTGCTGATCCCGGCCGCGCTCGAAGCGGTGATCAACCTCGAGAACGCCGAGCGTGTCAAGGCGCCGCTGATCATCGAGGCCGCGAACGGCCCTGTTACCGCCGGCGCGGATGAGATCCTGCGCAAGAAGGGCACGGTCATCATTCCCGACATGTATGCCAACGCAGGCGGTGTGACGGTGTCCTACTTTGAGTGGGTCAAAAACCTCAGCCATATCCGCTTCGGCCGGATGCAGCGCCGTCAGGAAGAGGCGCGCCACCAGCTGGTCATCGATGAACTGCAGCGCCTGGATGACGTGATGGGCGACACCTGGTCGATGTCGCCGCACTTCAAGGAGAAATACCTGCGCGGCGCCGACGAACTGGAGCTGGTCCGCTCCGGTCTCGATGACACCATGCGGGTGGCCTATCAGTCGATGCGCGAAGTCTGGCACAGCCGCGATGACGTGACCGACCTGCGCACCGCCGCCTATCTGGTGTCGATCGACAAGGTCGCCAAGAGCTATCACGCGAAGGGCCTTTGACGGGCCGCAAGGGCGGACTGCAAGTCAGAAGAACAGCCGCGGGGCGGAGGGGAAACTCTCCGCCCCGTTCTTTTTGCCGCCTGCATGCTATGCGTCATCAACGGGCGCAATTATTACTAGACACAAGTGATCAGTTCGTGTGATTTCCAGCAGAGCCGTGCTGATGCGCCGCAAATTGAGCGTTTGGGCTAGGAGCAGCAGGCGAAAGCAGGTAGCAATGCCGCCAAGGCCCGGGCCGGTAATTTTCCGGGTGCGGACAAGTGATTTGACGGGGGAGGGACGACATGCGGTTTTCGGGCTGGCGTGTGCTCAGGGAGGGGCTCACCGGAAACAAGGGGTGGAAGCCTCATTGGCGGGATCCTGAACCCAAATCCGAATACGACGTGGTGATCATCGGCGGCGGCGGTCACGGGCTGGCAACCGCCTATTACCTGGCCAAGGAACACGGCATCACCAATGTCGCGGTGCTGGAGAAGGGCTACCTTGGCGGCGGCAACGTTGGGCGCAACACCACCATCGTGAGGGCCAACTATTACCTGCCGGGAAATTCCGAATTCTATTCCCACTCGCTGAAGTTATGGGAGGGGATGGAGCAGGACCTGAACTACAACGCGATGATGTCCCAGCGCGGCATCATCAACCTGTTCCACAACGACGGCCAGCGCGATGCAGCCGTGCGCCGGGGCAATGCCATCATCAACCAGGGTGATGATGCAGAGCTGCTGAGCCGCGAACAGGTGCGCAAGCTGGCGCCGTTTCTGAATTTCGAGAACAACCGCTTCCCGATCATGGGCGGGCTGATGCAGCGCCGCGCCGGAACGGCGCGGCATGACGCGGTGGCCTGGGGCTATGCCCGCGGAGCCGGCATGCGCGGTGTGGACCTGATCCAGAACTGCGAAGTCACCGGGATCGACGTGGAAGGCGGCAAGGTGGTGGGGGTGCAGACCGTGCGCGGTCCGATCCGGGCAAAGAAGGTGGCGCTGGCGGCAGCGGGCCGCTCCGGCCAGGTGGCGGCGATGGCGGGGCTGACGCTGCCAATCGAAAGCCACGTGCTGCAGGCCTTTGTCTCTGAAGGGCTGAAGCCCATCGTCGATCACGTGATCACCTTTGCCGAAGGGCATCTTTATATCAGCCAGTCCGACAAGGGCGGGCTGGTGTTTGGCAGCTACCTGGATTTCTACAGCTCCTATGCGGCGCGGGGAAACCTGCCGATGGTGGAGCACACGATGGAGACCTTTGTGGCGATGGTGCCGGCGGTCAGCAAGGCACGCCTTCTGCGCAGCTGGGGCGGCATCATGGACATGACGCCGGACGGCTCGCCCATCATCGACCATTCGCCGATTGACGGCCTCTACCTGAACTGCGGCTGGTGCTACGGCGGGTTCAAGGCAACGCCGGGGTCGGGCAGCGTGTATGCGCATCTGATTGCTACGGACCGGCCGCACGGGGCGGCCACGAAGTTCAAGCTTGACCGCTTCCGCAGCGGCGTTGGCCTGATGGATGAGGAGGGGACCGGTGCGCAGCATAATCTGCACTAAGCGTTTGGAGCGCGCCGGGCATGCCTCCGGCGGGAGTATTTTCGGAAAGATGAAAGGGCGCCGGTCATGAGAATTACCTGTCCGCTCTGCGGCGAAAGAGACCGCCGTGAATTCTATTACAAAGGGGCCGCGCTGGTGCGCCCGGCCGCGGGCGCGGATCTGGATGCCTGGCATGACTATGTGAACCTGCGGGAGAACCCGGCCGGGCCGCTGGATGAACTGTGGTATCATGAGATGGGCTGCAACGCGTGGCTGAAGGTGACGCGCAATACCGCGACGCATGAGATCCTGGCGGTGCAGCTGGCCTCTGAGGCCGGGCTGGGAGGTGAGGCATGAGACTTCCCGGTAAGGGTCTGAACCAGGGCGCGAAGCCCGTCACCTTTGCCTTTAACGGCCGTCACATGATGGGGCTGGAAGGCGATACACTGGCGGCGGCGCTGCTGGCCAACGGCGTGCATCTGGTGGGGCGGTCGTTTAAATACCACCGCCCGCGAGGCATTCTGACGGCGGGCAGCGAGGAGCCGAATGCGCTGGTGACCATCGGCACTGGCGGCCAGCAGGATCCGAATGTGCGCGCCACCCAGCAGGAGGTGTTTGAAGGGCTGGAGGCGCGCAGCCAGAACTGCTGGCCCTCGGTTGAGCGCGACGTGATGGCGTTGAACGATCTGGCCGCGCCGTTCTTTGGCGCTGGTTTCTATTACAAGACCTTCATGTGGCCGGCAGCTTTCTGGGAGAAGGTTTATGAGCCGCTGATCCGGCGTGCG
Organism: Leisingera daeponensis DSM 23529; assembly: GCF_000473145.1. Classification (NCBI taxonomy): domain Bacteria; kingdom Pseudomonadati; phylum Pseudomonadota; class Alphaproteobacteria; order Rhodobacterales; family Roseobacteraceae; genus Leisingera; species Leisingera daeponensis. Next base: position 295,126 of record NZ_KI421500.1, read on the forward strand.
GCAGGCCTCGGCGCTCTGTCGGGCGAGGCGGATCAGGACCGGTATGAAAAAGCCTTTGCCTTCTGCGACGTGCTGGTGATCGGTTCCGGGCCTGCGGGCCTGATGGCGGCGCTGACTGCGGGCCGGGCCGGGGCGGATGTGATCCTGGCCGAAGAAGACAGCCGCATGGGCGGCCGCCTGCTGGCCGAGCGCGAGGAGATCGGCGGCAAGCCGGGCCATGCCTGGGCGGCGGATGTGCTGGCCGAACTTGAGGCGATGGACAATGTGCGGCTGATGACGCGCACTGCCGTCACTGGCGCGTATGATCAGGGCACTTACGGCGCGCTGGAACGGGTCTCGCACCACCTGCCGCGGCGCCATTCGCTGAAGGGCAGCCACCTGCCGCGCGAATGCTTCTGGCGGATTGCGGCCAAACATGCGGTGCTGGCGGCGGGTGCGATCGAACGCCCGGTGGCCTTCCGCAACAACGACCGGCCGGGGATCATGATGGCGGGCGCGGTGCGGGCTTATCTGAACCGCTGGGGCGTGGCGCCGGGCGAGCGGGTCACCGTCTTTGCCAACAACGATCAGGCGCACCGGACGGCGCGCGACCTGCATGACGCGGGCGTGCACATCGCGGCGGTGATCGACAGCCGCCACGAGGCGCCGGACGGCGGACCCTATCAGGTGATCAAGGGCGCGCAGGTCTGCGACTCTGCAGGCCGTCAGCGGCTGGAGAGCATCACCGTGCGTTCGGTCAAGGGCGAGGGGAAGATCCAGACCGACTGCCTGGCGATGTCCGGCGGCTGGAACCCGTCGGTGCATTTGACATGTCATCTGAACAGCCGCCCCATCTGGAAGCGCGAGGCGCTGGCTTTTGTCCCGGCTGAGAAGGCCGTGCCCGGCATGGCCGCCGCAGGGGCTTGTAACGGCACATTCTCCACCGCGGGCGCGTTGCGCGACGGGGCAGAGGCTGCCGGGAAAATGCTGGATGCGCTGGGCCTGAAACCCGCTGCCGCCGATCTGCCGGAGGCCGAGGATGATCCCTACCGCATTGCCGCACTGTGGGCGGTGCCCGGCAAGGGCCGCGCCTGGCTTGATTTCCAGAACGATGTGACCGTCAAGGATGTGAAGCAGGCGGCCACCGAAAACTTCCGCTCGGTCGAGCACATGAAGCGTTACACCACGCAAGGAATGGCGACCGATCAGGGCAAGAACTCCAACGTTGCCGCGCTGGCGGTGCTGGCGGATGCCACCGGGCGCACGATCCCGGAGACGGGCACCACCACCTTCCGTCCGCCGTTTGTGCCGGTGTCCATCGGGGCAATGGGGGCGGGGGCCACGGGCGAGGGCTTCAAGCCGCAGCGCTTCCTGACTTCGCATGGCGAGAGCGATACCCGCGGGGCGCATCAGCTGGAAGCGGGCCTGTGGTACCGCGCCGCCTATTTCCCGAAACCGGGGGAGACCAGCTGGCGCCAGTCCTGCGACCGTGAAGTCACGATGGTGCGCAATGCGGTCGGGGTCTGCGATGTCTCCACCCTCGGCAAGATCGACATTCAGGGGCCGGACGCAGGCAAATTCCTGGATTTCCTCTACACCAGCACCTTCAGCACGCTGAAGGCGGGCAAGGTGCGCTACGGTCTGATGCTGCGCGAGGATGGCTTTGTCATGGATGACGGCACCACCGCGCGGCTGGGCGAGAACCATTTTCTCATGACCACCACAACCGCTGCCGCGGGGCAGGTGATGGCGCATTTGGAGTATGTCTCCCAGGTCCTCCGTCCCGGGTGGGACGTGCGGTTCACCTCAGTGACGGAGCAGTGGGCGCAGTTTGCTGTCGCCGGGCCAAAGTCTCAGGAACTGCTGAATGGTCTCGTGGATGAGGACGTCAACAGCGGGACCTGGCCTTTCATGGGCTGCGGGGAGGCGACTGTGCTGGGTGTGAAGGGGCGGCTGTTCCGGATCTCCTTCTCCGGTGAGCATGCCTATGAACTTGCTGTGCCTGCCCGCTATGGCGAGAGCCTGTTCCGCGAGCTGCTGAAGCGGGCCGAGGCGATGGGCGGCGGCGCCTATGGCATGGAGGCGCTGAATGTCCTGCGGATCGAGAAGGGATTGATCACACACGCGGAGATCAACGGCACCGTGACTGCGTTTGATCTGGGCCTGCAGGGGATGATGTCGCAGAAGAAGGACTTCTTGGGCAAACCCATGTCCACCCGCGAGGGGCTGATGGCCGAAGACCGGATGCGCCTGGTGGGCCTGAAACCCGTGGGGGCAGCGAAAGAGATCAGCGCCGGTGCGCATCTGTTTACGCCGGGTGATCCGGTCGAGCGGATTTATGACCAGGGCTATGTCACCTCGGCCGGCTATTCGCCAACTTTGGGGCATCCAGTTGGACTGGCCTTCCTGAAGGAGGGGCCGGACCGGATTGGTGAAACCGTGCGGCTGGTCGACCATATGCGCGGCGTTGACACCCTGTGCGAGGTTGTCTCGCCTGTGTTCTTTGATCCGGAAGGAGAGCGTGCCCGTGGCTGAATTGATTGCGAAAAGCCCCTGCGAGGGGCTGCTGCCGGTGACTCTCGGCGGCATAAGCCTCACTGAAGATCACCCCGGCGCCATGTGGGCCCTGGCACCCTTCAAGGGTCAGGAAAAGGCGCTGAGCCAGGCGCTGGAGGCTGCCCACGGCATGGCATTCCCCGCGGCAAACCGTGCGACGGGCAAGGCGGGCAGCCGGGCTGTCTGGTTCGGCCGCGGCATGGCGCTGCTGATGGGGTCTGAGCCTGACGCGAAGCTGGCCGAGCACGCGGCGCTGACGGATCAGAGCGACGCTTGGGCCGTGGTGAGGCTGGAGGGGCAGGGCGCAGTGGATGTGCTGGCGCGGCTGGTGCCTGTGGACCTGCGGGCCGCTGTGTTCAAGCGCGGCCACACGGTGCGCAGTGAGCTGAAGCACATGATGGCCTCGGTGACCCGCACCGGCCCGCAGGCGTTTCAGATCATGGTGTTCCGCTCGATGGCGAAAACGCTTGTGCATGATTTGAAAACAGCCATGGAAGCTGTCGCGGCGCGGGGGTAACCTGCGGGGATCACCAACTGATTCCCGGAGCGCATCTATGATCCGCATCGTCCTTGCAGCCGCCTTGCTGGCGGCGCCGGCCTATGCTTCTGAAAGCAAAGAACAAAGCTGCAAATACCAGGGCCAGGTCATGGCTGCGGTGCAGCAGGCGCGCCTGGACCGGGTGAAGCAGGAAGACGTGGAACAGACCATCCTGGGCAGCGAGCCGGAATGGCCCGCCGCCTATTCCAAGGCGATCCCGCAGTTGACGAGCCACGTCTACGCGATGAAGCGGCGCGACCTGAAAAGCACCGACCTTGGCGCGCTGTTCGAGCAGCAGTGCCTGCAGAACTGGGATCAGATCCAGGCGATGCAGAAACAGCTGAAGTCGAACTGATATGTCCCTGCCGCCCGGCTTTCTGGATGAACTGCGCACCCGCATCAGCATATCTGATGTTGTCGGGCGCAAGGTCATGTGGGATCAGCGCAAGTCGCAGCCGGGCAAGGGCGATTACTGGGGGCCGTGCCCCTTTCATCACGAGAAAACCGCATCCTTCCATGTCGAGGACCGCAAGGGGTTCTATTACTGCTTCGGCTGCCACGCCAAAGGCGACGCGCTGAAGTTTGTGCAAGAGACCGAGAACGTCGGTTTCATGGAGGCGGTGGAGATCCTGGCCGGTGAAGCGGGCATGGAGATGCCCAAGCGCGACCCGCGCGCGCAGGAGAAACAGGACCGCCGGACGCTGCTGGCCGATGTGATGGAGCAAGCGGTCCAGTTCTTCCGCCTGCAGCTGAAAACCAATGCGGCCCGTGACGCGCGCGAATATCTTCAGCGCCGCGGCCTGACGGCGCAGGCGCTCGACCGCTGGGAAATCGGCTTTGCCCCCGACGGCTGGCAGAACCTGTGGGACGCTTTGCGCGGCAAGAATGTGCCCGAGGATCTGATCATCGGCGCGGGGCTGGCCAAGCCCTCGACCAAGGGCGGGAAGCCTTATGACACCTTCCGCAACCGGATCATGTTCCCGATCCGTGATGCGCGCGGGCGGGCGATTGCCTTTGGCGGGCGGGCGATGGACCCGAACGATAATGCCAAGTACCTGAACTCGCCCGAGACCGAATTGTTTGATAAGGGCCGCAGCCTCTATAACCACGGGCCTGCGCGTGCGGCTTCGGGGCGCGGTTCCACGCTGATCGTGGCCGAAGGCTACATGGATGTGATTGCGCTGTCGGAAGGCGGGTTCCAATCCTCCGTTGCGCCGCTGGGTACCGCGATTACCGAAAACCAGCTGCAGATGCTGTGGCGGATGTCGGATGAGCCGATCATTGCACTGGACGGCGACACCGCGGGCCTCCGCGCGGCCATGCGGCTGATAGACCTGGCGCTGCCGCTATTGGAGGCCGGTAAATCCCTGCGTTTTGCCATCATGCCGGAAGGCAAGGATCCCGACGACATGATCCGCAGCGAAGGCCCGGAAGCGGTGCGGGCGGTGCTGGATCAGGCGATACCGATGGTCAAGCTTTTGTGGCGGCGCGAGACCGAGGGCAAGGTTTTCGACAGTCCCGAGCGCAAGGCGGCGCTGGACAAAAGCTTGCGGGAAAAGATCAAGCTGATCCGCGATCCCTCGATCCGCAAGCACTATGGCGAAGACGTCAAGGAAATGCGCTGGCAGCTGTTCCGCGGCAGCCGGGGCAGCAGCGAAGGCGGTTATCAGCAGCGCGGCGGCAGGGCCGGCGGCTTCCGCGATGGCGCCCGCGCGCCCTGGAAGCCTGGCAAGGGGTTCGGCGTGATCCCGCAGCCGCGCGCAACCACCCGGGCCTCGCTGGTCGCGGGTGCCGACGATGAATCCTTTGCTGCGATGCGCGAGGCGGTGATCCTGGCGACGGCGATCACCACCCCGGCGGTGATCCCGGATTTCGAAACCAGTCTTGAGCGTCTGCAATGTGCCGACCCGGATCTGGCGCTGCTGCGCGACATGGTGCTGCGCCACGGCATCGACGCGCCGGAGCGGCTGCGCGAGGAAATCGACTGGTCTTTGGGGCCTCATGCCCTTGAAAACCTGTTTGGCCTTCGCCACGTTGCAATCATTCCCTGCCTGCGCAAACCCGGCGACACCGAACTGGCCAGCATGACCCTGGCCGAAGAGCTCGCAAAACTTGAAGCGCTGCGCGGATTGGATGCGGAACTGGCGGAAGCCGAAGAGGATTTGCATGGCCTTGCCGATGAGGCGCTGACCTGGCGGTTGCGGCAGGCGGCAGAGGCCAAGAACAAGGCCGTGCGCAGCGAAAACGAGGACAAGGCGACTTATGACGTGGGCAAGAATGGCGCGCGGCTCAACCGGGATGAGCGTGATGCCTTCGGCGCCCTTTTGGACCGGATCGGCTTTTCAGAGAAGTGACACGCAGAGGTGATTCTGCGTTTTGCTAAGGAAGAGCACAGGAAAATTGGGTAAACGGGGTGACGAATCGGAAGATCGCGCACATGATTCGCGTGATTCGAACTGCCCCGCAGCCCCTGAGTAGGAGCAATGAATGGCCGCCAAAGACACCGACGACCGCAAACCTGACGATCAGGACGCCGAAATCTCCCTTGATATGAGCCAGGCTCAGGTCAAGAAGATGATCGCGGAAGCCCGCGAAAAAGGCTACATCACCTACGATCAGCTCAATCAGGTTCTGCCGCCGGATCAGGTCAGCTCGGAACAGATCGAAGACGTGATGTCGATGCTCAGCGAAATGGGCATCAACATCATCGAGGACGAAGAGGCCGAGGAAGAAGAGAACAAGGGCGCCACCGACCTTGTGACCACCGAAGGCCCGCGCGAGGTTGCGCTGGCAGGCGCCCAGACCGAGAAGCTGGACCGCACCGACGACCCGGTGCGCATGTACTTGCGTGAAATGGGCTCGGTCGAACTGCTGAGCCGCGAGGGCGAGATCGCCATTGCCAAACGCATCGAGGCCGGCCGCAACACGATGATTGCGGGCCTGTGCGAAAGCCCGCTGACCTTCCAGGCGATCACCATCTGGCACGACGAACTTCTGTCCGAGGATATTCTCCTGCGCGACGTCATCGACCTGGAGGCCACCTTCGGCAACCAGCTGGACGAGGACGGCGAGGACGCGGCCCCGGTGGTCGATCCTTCGGCGGTGCAGGCCGCGGCCAAGCCGTCCAGGGAGGAAGGCCCGGAGTTGGACGCCGACGGCAACCCGATCTCCGCCGACGACGACGAGGACGAGGACGATCAGGCCAACATGTCGCTGGCCGCGATGGAGGCTGCGCTCAAGGACCGGGTGCTGACCACGCTGGAGCGGATCTCCACCGACTTCGCCGAGCTGAGCGAAATGCAGGACAGCCGGATTTCGGCCACTCTGAACGAGGACGGCTCCTTCAGCGAGCAGGATGAGGTGCGCTACCAGTCGCTGCGTTCTGAAATCGTTGAACTGGTGAACGGGCTGCACCTGCACAACAACCGTATCGAGGCGCTGATCGACCAGCTTTACGGCATCAACCGCCGCGTCATGCAGATTGACAGCTCGATGGTGAAGCTGGCCGACCAGGCCCGCATCAACCGCCGCGAGTTCGTTGACGCCTACCGCGGCCGCGAGCTGGACCCGAACTGGCTGTCGGAAATGGGCGAAAAGCCTGGCCGCGGCTGGCAGATGTTCATTGAGCGCTCCACCGACAAGGTTGAGGAGCTGCGCTCCGACATGGCCCAGGTGGGTCAGTATGTCGGTCTGGACATCTCTGAATTCCGCCGCATCGTGCAGCAGGTTCAGAAGGGCGAGAAAGAAGCCCGCCAAGCCAAGAAGGAAATGGTCGAGGCCAACCTGCGCCTGGTGATCTCCATCGCCAAGAAATACACCAACCGCGGCCTGCAGTTCCTGGACCTGATCCAGGAGGGCAACATCGGCCTGATGAAGGCGGTCGACAAGTTCGAATACCGCCGCGGCTACAAGTTCTCGACCTATGCGACGTGGTGGATCCGCCAGGCGATCACCCGCTCGATTGCCGACCAGGCCCGCACCATCCGGATCCCGGTCCACATGATCGAGACCATCAACAAGCTGGTCCGCACTGGCCGCCAGATGCTGCACGAGATCGGCCGCGAGCCGACTCCGGAGGAGCTGGCCGACAAGCTGCAGATGCCGCTGGAGAAGGTCCGCAAGGTGATGAAGATCGCCAAGGAGCCGATCTCTCTCGAAACCCCGATCGGGGACGAGGAAGATTCGCAGCTGGGCGATTTCATCGAGGACAAGAATGCCGTGCTGCCGCTCGACAGCGCCATTCAGGAGAACCTCAAGGAAACCACCACCCGGGTGCTGGCGTCCCTGACGCCGCGCGAGGAACGGGTCCTGCGGATGCGGTTCGGCATCGGTATGAACACCGACCACACCCTTGAGGAAGTCGGCCAGCAGTTCAGCGTGACCCGCGAACGGATCCGCCAGATCGAGGCGAAGGCGCTCAGGAAGCTGAAGCACCCCAGCCGCTCGCGCAAGCTGCGCAGCTTCCTGGATCAGTAAATTGAAAGGCGCCCGGCGGGGCGCCTTTTTCATTAGCGAGGGATCTATGGCGACGAATGAATACTGGGCAAACCGGATTTTCTCTGAATACGTCAAGCTGCGGCAATCAAGTGCTAAGGTTTTTGTTACATACGGAGACCTGGCTGAACTGATTGGGCGACAGGGAGAGCAAAGATTGTTGGGTACTCCTTTGGATCTGGTGCGGGCGATTTGTGAGCACGCAAACCTTCCCGACATCGCAACTGTTGTCGTGGACCAGAAAAGCTTGAAGACCGGAGAAATCAGGCCATCGCCGAAAGCTTTGGAAAAGTATGGTGGGTGGCCCGGCCTGAGAGCCGAGCAGGGGCGTGTCTTGGCGTTTGATTGGGCTGCGGTCGATGTCGAAAAAGTAATTGGCTGTCAGTGAAGGCGCACGGTGGGGCACCCTTGGCTAGAAAACAGAAACCTCATCGTCTTCGACGGCGAATGCGTGCTGTGCTCTGGCTTCTTCCGCTTCATGCTGCGCCATGACCGGGAAGGCCGGTTCTCCTTCGCCACCGCGCAGTCGCCGCTGGGGCAGCAGTTGTACCGCGCTCACGGGTTGCCAACAGATGAGTTCGAGACCAACCTGGTAATCGTCGATGGCCGCTCCCATCAGAGGCTCGATGCTTTTGCTGCGGCGATGCGGGCGCTGCCCTGGCCGTGGCCGGTGCTGTCGGTCTGCCGGTTCTTGCCGGGATGGCTCAAGGACCCGCTCTATTTCAGCGTCGCCCGCAACCGCTACCGGCTGTTCGGCCGCTATGACCGCTGCATGATCCCCAGCCCGGAGGTCCGCGCCCGCTTTGCGGCCGGGGGCTTTGGCGCATGAAGGACGCTTTTGGCGAAATCATCGCAGCGCAACGGCTGGAGGTGCCGCCCGCCCTGCTGCGGTTCCACGCGCAGCCGCCGGCGCGCAGCCAGGGCGTTGTAACGGTTGAGGGCGGCAACCGCTGGGCGCGGCTGCTCGCCGGTCTGGCAGGGTTTCCGCCGCCGATGCCCCGCACCCGCTTCCGGCTGGACGTCGCCCAGCAGGGCAGGGGCCACGTGTGGCAGCGCAGTTTCGGCAAGTACCAGACCCGCTCGCGCCTGCGGTTTGATCCGCATAAAGGGCAGGCCGTGGAGCGCTTCGGGCCGGTGGAGCTGGAGCTGGCGGCCTCGGTCCAGCAAGGCGCGCTGGTGGTGACGGTCGAGAAGGCGCGGCTGTTCGGCCTGCCGCTGCCCCGCGCCCTCTGCCCGCAAAGCGCGTCGATGGAGTATGAGACGCCGGAAGGGCATCTGGGGTTTGACATCTCCGCCAGCCTGCCGCGGATCGGCCTGCTGGTGCGCTACAGCGGCCACATCGTGCTTCCGGAGCTGGACGTCAGGCGTTAACCATTTGGTAACCCTGGCGTTGTCCCGCACGGCGGCGGCGCGTAACATCGCAGGCATCGCCATAGGTCTTCCGGGGGGAAGAAGATGTCTGAACACGCCGATATGAATGAGGCGCTTGCCGCGCTGACGGACAAGCTCCGCTCGTTGAACGATCTTGTGACGGCCAACCAGTTCATGGTCGAGGCACTGGCGCGGCAGGGCCGCATCCTGCAGCAGCAGGATGCCAGCAGTTCCAGGGCGATGCTGCGGCGCCAGGCCCGGGCCAGGTTCCACCCGGAAACCGGAACAACGCCCGACGCGGCCGTGCTGGCCGTCCTGGAAGAGATTCTGGGGCGCCAGCAGGAAAGCGCGGAGATCATTCCCTTTCCGGTGCGCGCCTGAAATCAGCCTGCACACATCTGCGAGAGCAAGCGGCCCAGTCCGCAACCTGCGCTTGGAGACCTTCTCCCCAATCTCTATGCTGAAAGAAGCAGAGGGATCATTCCGGATGAGAAACTTCATTTACGCGCTTGGCCTGGCCTGTCTCGGCGCGGTTCCTGCGGTCGCAGAGCCCTTCCTCGCCAACCGGGGCGTGCGGGTGCTGCCGGTCGATGAAATCATTTACGAAGTTGTGCCGGGCAGGTCCGGCGGCACCTGGGATTACTGGTGCGCCGCCGCCCAGTATGCCCGCCGGGAGCTGGGGGCAAATTGGACCGACCGTTTCTATGTGGTGCGCGGACGGGACATGAGCGTGACCACCGGCCGCCGCTCATCGGTGCAGTTCACACTGTACCCGGAACGGGCGGGCATCACGCCAAAGATCGGCTGGCTGTCGCTTGGTTTCCGCCCCGGCGAGAGCATGTCTGTGCAGCAAGGGCACGGCTACTGCGCGCAGGCGTCTGCGCTGTAACCGGTGCCGCAGGCCCGGGCGCGCACGGCAGTGTGACTGGCTTGTGTTCCAGATCTTTCTACCCTTGAGGGGGAGCCGCCCGGCCGCCTGGCCAGGCGGGCAACCTTCAGACCGGAGGGAAGATCACATGAAACCAGCAACCGCCGCCACGGTCCTTGCCGCGTCCTTGATACTGGCGCTCCCGGACGTTTCCGCCGCCAACGCCAGCCGCCATAGCATCCGTGTTAACCCGGTGTCCGATGGCGTGTTCGAGGTCATTGCCCGCAGCGGCAGCGGCTATCTGTTCTGGTGCGGCGCTGCGGATCACGTGCAGCGCGTGCTGCGGCGGCCCTGGAACACCAGCCTGTATATTTACCGCGGCCTTGGCCCCAGCGAAACCACGGGGCGCCGTTCCGCGGTCCAGTTCACGCTGGACCCGAATTTGGCGGCTGCCGCACCGGCGGGCGGATACGGGTCTGTTAACAGCCTGCAAGCTGGTGATACAATGAGTGTGCTTAGGGCCCATGAATACTGCTTCGTGCCGTTTGGGCGGCCCTGAAACCAGATTGATCCGCGGCCGCCGCGGCGGCGGGAAAGGGGATGGAAATGAGCTGTAAAAAACTGTGGCTGCCAGGGCTGCTGGCTTTGGTTCTGGCCATTCCGGTGCCCGCTTCCGCTTGGCGGGCGATCAACCGGAACGAGGTGCTGCCGGTCTCCGAAGGTGTTTGGGAAGTGGTGGCCCGGAGCCGGTCCGGCCCCCAGGACTACTGGTGCAGCATCGCTGACTTCGCCATCCGCCAGCTGCGCGCACCGGTGAACCAGCGGATTTACGTCTGGCGCGGCGAGGGGCCTTCGGTCAACCGGCCGGGCCGCAAGGCGGTGCAATTTGCCTTTGGCCTGCCGCCGGGGGTGCCTGACCGCTCTGGCAGCCTGTCGCTGAACGTGCGGCAGGCGGGCGACAGCCTGCGGGTGACGGCGGCGCAGACCTATTGCTATGACCGGCTGCCCGGGCGCGAGCCTTGGCTGCCATAACCGCTGCCTTGGCACGGCGCCACAGTTGCCTGCCGGTCCGGTTTGCGCCAGAACTGCCTCATGCATCATGAATTCACCATTCCGACGCGGGGGCAGGGCCTTTACGAGTTTACTGCCGCAGTACAGTCCTGGGTGTCCGGCAGCGGCGTGCGGGACGGCCTGCTGACGCTGTTTGTCCGCCACACCTCCTGCTCGCTGCTGATCCAGGAAAACGCCGACCCGGAGGTGCAGACAGACTTGCGGGCGTTCTTCGCCCGGCTGGTGCCGCCTTCGAACCATCCGTCGATGTCTTATCTGCGCCACACCTATGAAGGCCCGGACGACATGCCTGCCCATATCAAGGCGGCCCTGATGCCGGTGAGCCTGACCATCCCTGTGGCGGGCGGCGCGCCGGTTCTGGGGACCTGGCAAGGGCTCTACCTGTTCGAGCATCGCGACGCGCCGCACCAGCGCCGGGTGGCGTCGTATCTGGCGTGACCCTCTTTATCTAGCGGCGGGAAATCACCTCTACCCAAATTCTGGAGGGTAGCCTATAGTTGTGGATAACCGGGCCGATCCCGGCACTAATAATCAGACTGACAGGATTGAGGAAGCAGGCGGATGCGCTGCCCATTTTGCGGAAATATCGACACTCAGGTCAAGGATTCACGCCCCGCCGAAGATCATGTTTCGATCCGCAGGCGCCGGTTCTGCCCCGCCTGCGGCGGCCGGTTCACCACCTACGAGCGGGTGCAGCTGCGCGATCTGGTGGTGATCAAGTCCAACGGCAAACGCGAGGATTTCGACCGCGACAAGCTGGAGCGCTCGATCCGCATTTCGATGCAGAAGCGCCCGATTGAGCCGGAACGCATCGACCAGATGATCTCAGGCATCGTGCGGCGGCTGGAAAGCATGGGCGAGACCGATATTCCTTCCAAGAAAATCGGCGAGATCGTGATGGAGGCGCTGGCCCGGATCGACACCGTGGCCTATGTGCGCTTTGCCAGTGTTTACAAGAACTTCCAGGCGGCAGATGATTTCGAGGATTTTGTCCACGAGCTGCGCCCGCCGGCGGCCCCGGAAGAATAATGGACACAGATCACCGTTACATGGCGCTGGCGCTGTCCCTTGGGCGGCGCGGGCAGGGCAATTGCTGGCCGAATCCGGCTGTGGGCTGCGTCATCGTGCAGGGCCGCCGCATCGTGGGGCGCGGCTGGACCAAGCCAGGCGGCCGTCCGCATGCGGAAACCGAGGCGCTGGCGCAGGCCGGTGAGGCTGCCCGCGGCGCCACCGCCTATGTCACGCTGGAACCTTGCGCCCATCAGGGCGCAACGCCGCCTTGTGCACAGGCGCTGATCAAGGCCGGGGTGGCGCGGGTTGTCGCTGCGATCGGGGACAGCGATCCGCGGGTCTCCGGCCAGGGCATCCGGATGCTGCGGGACGCGGGCATCCGGGTGGACACGGGCGTCTGGGGCGCCCAGGCGGCACGCGATCATGCCGGGTTCTTCCTGAAGACCGAACAGGGCCGTCCGCTGGTGACGCTGAAGCTGGCCAGCAGTTTCGATGGCCGCATTGCCACCGGATCGGGGAAGAGCAAATGGATCACCGGGCCGGAGGCGCGACGCGCCGTGCATGCGATGCGCGCGCGCCACGATGCGGTGATGGTCGGCGGCGGCACTGCGCGGGCGGATGATCCCTCGCTGACGGTGCGCGATCTGGGGGTGGAGCGGCAGCCGGTGCGGGTGGTGATCTCCCGCCACCTGGACCTGCCGCTGATGGGCCAGCTGGCCCGCACGGCCAAGAAGGTGCCGGTCTGGCTCTGCCACGGCCATGGTGCGGATCAGGAGCGTATTCAGGCCTGGGAAGGGCTGGGGGCCAAGCTGATTCCCTGCGCCTCACACGGGGTGCAGCTGGACGCAGTGGACGTTCTGCAGCAGCTGGGACAGGCCGGGCTGACCCGTGTGTTCTGCGAGGGCGGAAGCGCCTTGGCAGCCTCTCTCCTGGCCTTTGATCTGGTGGATGAGCTGATTGGTTTCACCGCAGGTCTGGGGATCGGCGCCGAGGGGCTGCCTTCGATCGGAGCCCTGGGCATTGGCCGGCTGGAGGAAGCGCCCCGGTTCGAGCTGGTCGAAACCCGCCCCCTCGGCGGCGACATCCTGCACCGCTGGACCCGCGCGCTGCGCTGACCCTTTATGATCTTAACCTGACAGGCGGACTCTCCCGCCCGTCGCCGGAGCAGGGTCTTGCTCCGCTCCCGTTGGGCGTGGCCCGGCGCCCTGCACCGGGCCACACCCAAGGCCGCCAAGGAGGCGCTGGCAGGAGCCAGGGCGTCCTGCGGGCGCAGGAGCTCTGCTTGTGCAGTGCGTTGCCGGGGTCAGCGCCACATATGGGCGTAGGTCGCAAACAGTCCCTGCAGCTTGGACAGCAGGCGGTTGTCAACTCCCGGATGCGGCAGGCGGCCCTCGCGCAGGCGCAGCACCGCAACTTCCGGCGGGCAAGGCTGGCCCGTCACCGGGTCGAAATAGCGCGGATAGTCGATCAGCGCCGCATGGGCGAGGCCCAAGAGCGGCACCTTTGCCGTCCGCCAGGGCGGCACGGGCGCCAGATCTGCAGTCAGCCCCCAGCCGGCATAAAACGGCGTGCCCAGCGTTGTCACCTTAACCCCCCGCAGCAGCGCCTCGAACCCCAGGAGCGAGGTCATCGTCCATACCTCCTGCACGTTCTCCAGCAGGGCCATGGGGTCCGCCTGCGCGGCAACAATGTCCGCCAGCCCCTCGGCATTCACCTGGCCTTTGCGCAATCCGGCCTCCACATCCGGGTGCGGCTTGTAGATGATCACCGCCTCCGGGTTGGCGTCCCGCGCGGCGCGCAAAAGCTCCAGGTTGGTCCGCACCTGCCCGGCGCCGCACAGGATCGAAGCATCGTCCTCCACCTGACCCGGCACCAGAATCCGGTGGCCCTCCGGCAGCGCCGGCACGCCGCCGCCCAGGTTGTATTTCGACACGCCGTCCCGGACCAGCGACTGCACTAGGCGCTCCGCCCGCAGCGCCTCCGCTTGGGTCATGTCTACCCGGCGCGCTATCAGCGTATCCAGGCCGGAGGGCGTGCGCGGATCATAGTAGATCCCGCTCCGGTCGGTCACCAGCGACAGCGGCGGCACCAGCTCCGCGCCCAGTCCGCGCGACCGGAGGAACCCGTCCTCCACCCGCACCGCGCCTTTATGAGCATCCGTTGCCCTGCCGGACCAGACCATCCAGCTGCGGCCGCCGGCCTGTGCCTTGGCCGGGTCTTCGGTGAACAGCACCTTCTTTTCTGCGCCAAAGAACTGTTGCAGCGGCTTGCGTTTCCACATCCGCATGCCGGAGGCGGCCCAGCCCCGGCGGTCCTGCCGCCAGGCGCGGGTTTTTGCCTCCAGGTTGTCCAGCACCGTTTCCAGCTCGCACAGCTCATCCCGGAACGGGTCGTACCATTTCGGGTAGAGGATCATCGCGGCCGCAAACAGCTGCGCCCGTGTCAGCCGCCGCTGCCGCCGTGCGGGCGGCGCGTCGTCCGCGCTCAGCCCCCAGCCCGCATAAAACGGCTGGCCGAAGACCCGCGGCTTGTGGCCTGCCAGGATCGCCTCGAACCCCAGCTGTGAGGAAACGGTGTAGACCCCGACCGCGCCCTCAAGCAGCGCCCAGGGCGACACGCTGCCGGTGAACAGCTCGACCCGCGCCTGTGCGTCCCCGGCGCCGTAATAGCCCGCCCGGTAGCCGTGCAGAGTCTCGGGATGGGTCTTGATCAGCACCCGCGCACCGGGGTGCTCCTCCTGGGCAAAGGCCAGCATCTCCAGAAACCGCGCGCGGTCCGCGCGCGACGCGGTGACGGAGGCATCGTCCCGCGCCTGGTCCGCTACCAGCACATAGCCCGGCTCCGGCACCGGATCTTCGGGATCAAAGGCGTTGTATTTACTAAGATGCGCGGCCTTGAGCCGCGCAACCGCATCGCGCGCCCGGCGCATCAGGTGCGCGTCATCCAGCGGGTGGCTGGCCAGAAGCTGCTCCAGATCCGATGGCACGCCAGCGTCGAAATGCACTCCGGCCCCGTCCAGCAGCAGCCCCGCAGGCGGCTCCCCGGCGCGGCCGGGATGGACCGAGCGCAAGAAGGCATCCTCGACCCGCAGCAGCCCGCAGCCGCGCTTTTGCGCCACCGCCTGCCCGCGGTGCGCCGTGGGGGAGGCACCCCAGATGCCGACGAGGTCCTCGGGCTGCGGCAGCCCCAGCCGGATATCGTAGCCGCACAATTGCAAAATCCGCCGTACCCGGCGCTGGGTGAGAAAGCCGCCGTTGTAAACAAAAAGCCGGGACGCAGCGCTCCCGGCTTTGTGCTGGCCTGCGGTCAGGCTCATGCTGTCTTAGCTGCCGTCCAGCGCGGTCGAAACGCTCGACAGGGATCCCACCGGCGTCACCAGCAGCGAGATGGTCTTGGTCCACTGCGCATACGGCGCTTCGGTGACATAGAGCGTGTCATCGTCGCGGATCACGAAGTCGCGGGCCACAAACAGGCCGTTCGGCTGGGTCAGGTTCAGAACATAGACCATGCGCTGCGCGCCGATCAGATCGTCGCGGCCCAGCACCTGGTTGGCGATTTCCGCTGGCTCGTTGCGCAGCACGAACACCCCAGTCGGGTCCGAGGCCGTGGAGATCAGGCCGCCAACCTGGGCAATGGCCTCCAGTGCGGACAGATCCTGGCTTTCAAACGGCACCCGCGCCTGGGCGGAGGTTGCGCCAAGGGCGGTGAAGGAACGGGTGTCCTCCTCCACCAGAATGCGGTCGCCGCCGCGCAGGGCGACATCCAGCTGCGGGTTGTCGAACAGGTCCTGGAACCAGATCTTGCCCTTTTCATGGCCGCGGATCACGGTGACCTGGGCAATCTCCGGCTGGATCGTCACACCGCCGGCCTTGGCCAGCATGGAGGACAGCGTGCGGGTCGGGCGTTCGATCGGATAGACACCTTGCGCGCCGACAGAGCCGGTGAGGCTGACCGTCGCCCCATCGCCCGCCAGGCGGCGCACCTGCACCTGCGGATCCGGGGTCTGGTCTTCCAGCTTCCGGGTGATGGCCTCGCGCAGCTGATCCGGCGTGCTGCCGGAGGCCCGCAGGCGGCCCGCATAGGGCACAAAGATATAGCCGGCGCTGTCGACCTGCACCTCTTCCAGCACGGTGGCATTGGTGGCCTCGGCGGCCAGCAGCCCGTCATCGACGTTTTCCCAGACCGTCAGTCCCAGCACATCGCCGGGGCGGATGGTGTCAGAGGTCAGCGGCCCCGCCGAGGTGAACCCGGAGGAGAACCCCAGGGCAGGCACCACCGCCGTGGCGCGGGCCACCCGGTCGTTGACGGAGACGATAAAGGCATCGCCTTCCCGCTGCACGGACCCGGCGAAGATCTGGCGCTTGTTGGGGCCGACTTTGGGCAGGCCGCAGGAGGCGGCCAGCGTCAAGGCTGCCAGCAAGGCTACCGGACGCGCCCAGCGAAGGGGAACGGATTTCACTGCTCGGTCTCCTCGACCAATTATTGTTTGCCTCAAGTTTTACCGGCAACCTAACCGGGCAGCAGGGAAAAATCCAGTCTTAGGGTCAATCTGCGTCAGGTCACCAGGCGCAACTGTTGCCGCGGTGCCGCTGTGCCCAGGCGCAGCGCGTCATAGGGATCTTCCTCCGCCAGCATCATATCCGCC
The DNA here is from genome assembly GCF_000473145.1 of Leisingera daeponensis DSM 23529. NCBI lineage: Bacteria > Pseudomonadati > Pseudomonadota > Alphaproteobacteria > Rhodobacterales > Roseobacteraceae > Leisingera > Leisingera daeponensis. Next base: position 311,659 of record NZ_KI421500.1, read on the forward strand.
ACCTGGCGCAGCAGCTGGCGGCGCCCGTTGCTCGAATAATATCCTCCGGGCACCTGCGAGGTCTCCAGCAGAAAGCGGCGGTAATCTTTGTAGGCGCGGCTGTCAGGGCGGCTGGCGGCGGCAAAGAATTCCGCCAGCGGCTGCTCCGAGACGAACTCGGGCTTGCCATAGACCGCGCGGCCGAACACCCGCAGCGGGATGCCGCGCCACAGCACCTGCTGGCCGGCGGTGGAATTGACGGTCACCGCTGTGCGCGCCTCGTTCAGCAGCTGCGCCAGCTTGCCGCCGCGCACGTAATGCACCCGGCCGGCGATGCCGTGCTCCCGCGCAAGCCGCCGCAGGGTGCGGCGCACCTGGGCGCGGCCATCCTCCAGCGGGTGCGCCTTGATCACCAGGTGGTGGTGGCGCGGGGCGCCTGCGGCGAAGCCGCCGATCACCTCCGCCAGGAATTCGCCCATGCTGCTGAACGGGGAATGCATCTGGAACGAGCTGTCATGCTCCAGCTGCAGCAGCGCAAGGTGATAGGGAAAGCCGCCGCCGCGGATGCGCTGCTCCGCCAGCCGCCGTTCCAGCGCCTGCACGGGCATCAGCAGCAAGCGCTTGAGGTAAAGCTGGAATTCCTTGGTCACAGGCAGCGCCCGGTGCGGGCGGAAATGGCGGTACTTGCGGTTCAGGAACATGACGAACCAGTGGTACAACGCGCCATAAAAAACATGCTGGCGCATGTCGCCCCAATGCGCTGGCGGCAGCGGCGTCTCCATGTCCGACAGCGCCAGCGCCTCCTGCATCTGGGGCACGGTCATGTCCATCAGCCGCGAATGCCCATTGGCGCCGCCGCGCTCATAGGTCACCCAGTAGGGACGCAAATAGCCTTCCTCAAACACATGCACGGTCAGCCCGCGCTGCCGGGCTGCAGCCACTGCGGCGGCGTGAACGGGACGGGTGTCGCCATAAAGCACAACGTCGGTGACGCCGCGGCTGTCGAGCAGCCCGGCCAGCACCTCGGGCCACTCCCGTTGCGGGCCGGTGAACGGGATATAGCTCTCTCTGCCGCGCCAGAAGGCTTGATCGCCCGCATTGAACCCCACCCGCGCCACCTCGCAGCCCGCCGCCTGCAGCATTTTTCCGAGCGCTGCAAAGAACGGCCCGTGCGGGCCTTGCAGGAACAGAAAGCTCCGGTTTGGTGCAGGGTGCTGCGGCATCACAGGGGGCATAACTCGAAAGACAAAGGCAAGGATCGGATAATATTTGAGTGCGGCGAAACTAAGGCTTCCGCGGGGGGGATGGCAAGCCGGGGCTTGTGAAGACCGCACGGCTTGGCTACCTCTGCCGCAGGATAGACATTGCACCGGCGGGGAGCGCACCCATGTTCACAGGCATCATCACTGACGTTGGCACCATCGCCGAACTGGAGCAGCAGGGCGACCTGCGGGCGCGGATCCGCACCGGCTACGACACCGCCACCATCGACATCGGCGCCTCGATCGCCTCCGATGGCGTTTGCCTGACGGTGGTGGCGCTGGGCGACGACTGGTACGACGTGCAGGTCTCGGCGGAGACCGTCTCCAAGACCAACCTCGGCTCCTGGACCGTGGGCAAGCGGGTGAACCTGGAGCGCGCGCTGAAAGTGGGCGACGAACTGGGCGGCCATATCGTGTCCGGCCATGTGGACGGCGTCGCCGGTGTGGTGGCCATGACGGACGAGGGCGACAGCACCCGCGTCACCCTGCGCGCGCCTGAGGCGCTGGCCCGCTTCATCGCCCCCAAGGGCTCGGTGGCGCTCAACGGCACCTCGCTGACGGTGAATGACGTGGATGGCTGCGATTTCGGCATCAACTTTATCCCGCACACCAAGGAGGTCACAACCTGGGGTGATGTGAAGCTGGGGGACCAGATCAACCTGGAAATCGACACCCTGGCCCGCTACGTCGCCCGGCTGCACGACGCCGGATAAGGGCCACGGTCTTTCATCTTTCCCGAAATACTCCCGGGTGAGGCCGCCAGGCCGAGGGGCAGCGCCCCTCAGGCGCCGGAAAGCAAAGCGCTCCCGCCCCTTTGGCCTGCATCCCGGATGCCGTCAAAAGCGTTGGGCCGCGCGCGCCACCAAGGCGGCGCGCCTCACCACATGTCGCCGACGGTGTAGCCCGCCGGAAACGGATCGCTGGGGTCCAGCGTGTACTGGCTCAGCCCGTAGATCCAGCCTTGCCCCGACAGCGTTGGCACAATCGCTTTGTAGGGCCCAACCTGGGTTTCCTCCACGATCCGCCCGGTGAAGGTGGTGCCCAGCGGCCCGGCGTTCACATAGTCCCGGCCTAGCCCCAACAGCCCGCGCGCGTGCAGTACCGCCATCTTGGCGCAGGTGCCGGTGCCGCAGGGCGAGCGGTCGAGGATGCCGCTGGCGTCCTGCGGACGGTTTGGATCGAACGGGCCGGTCGAAAGGGTGACCGCTCCGCGCCCATGGGTTCCTTCCGCCACCGGCGCACCCCAGAGGTTGGTGATGGTCGGGCCGGTAATTCCGGGATTGTCCGGATGCACCACCGGGAGCTGCTCGGCGGCGGCGTGGCGGATCGCCTCTGACACGCGAACGATCTCCGCACCGTTGTCCGCGTCCAGCGCAACGCCCAGCCGCCCGGCTTCGGCCAGCACAAAGAACATGCCGCCCCAGGCCACATCCACGGTGACGGTGCCCAGCCCCGCCACTTCCACATTCGCATCCAGATGCACGGCAAACGCCGGCACGTTCCGGAACTCTACCCGTGTCACCTTGCCATCGCGGCACGCGGCCCGCACCCGGATCAGCCCGGCCGGCGCCTCCAGGGTCAGCTCCGTCACCGGCTCCGTCATCGGCACGATTCCGGTCTCCAGCAGCACCGTCACCACGCAGATGGTGTTGGAGCCGGACATCGGCGGGTATTCGGTCTGCTCGAAAATGATGAAGCCCGCATCGGCCTCCGGGTGGCAGGGCGGCACGATGGCATTGCCGCACAGGCCGGGGTTGCCGCGCGGCTCGCGCAGCATCGAGAGGCGGATCTCGTCATGGTTGGCGGCCATGTCCTGCATCTTCTCAAACACCGAATTGCCCCGCAGCAGCGGCATGCCGCCGGTGATCACCCGGCCCGGCTCGCCCTCGGCATGAGCTTCGACGGCCTGCAATATGCGGGATGCGCGCATGTCCGGTCCTCCCATCCATCTGGCCTGGCGGATCCGGAATTGGATCCAAAGCCAGTTGTGCACGGCTGCACAGGCCGCGTCCAGACCCCCTGGTGCCGTTTGCGGGACTGGCATTTGCCGCCGGCCTGGGCTATCTGGCTGGGAAAGAACCCGCAGTGCCAGGCGTGCTGCCCATGCACATCGAAAGGCTGCCATATGAGCTTTGAAAAACCGGGGCCGGTTGAGGCGCAACTGCGCGATGCGATCAGCCCGATTGAAGAGATCATTGAAGAGGCCCGCCAGGGCCGCATGTTCATCCTGGTTGACCATGAGGACCGCGAGAACGAAGGCGACCTGGTGATCCCGGCGCAGCACGCCGATGCCGCCGCGATCAATTTCATGGCCACCCATGGCCGCGGCCTGATCTGCCTGACCCTGCCGGCTGAGCGGATCGAGGAGCTGGGCCTGCCGATGATGGCGCTGCACAACTCCTCCCGCCATGAGACCGCCTTCACCGTCTCCATCGAGGCGCGCGAGGGGGTCTCCACCGGCATCTCCGCCGCTGACCGGGCGCTGACCGTGGCCACCGCCATCGACCCGCAGAAAACCTCCGCCGATATTGCAACGCCGGGCCATGTGTTTCCGCTGCGCGCGCGCCGGGGCGGGGTGCTGGTCCGTGCGGGCCATACTGAGGCCGGCTGCGACGTGGCGCGGCTGGCGGGCCATTACCCGGCGTCGGTGATCTGCGAGATCATGAGGGAAGACGGCACCATGGCACGCCTCCCGGATCTGGTCGAATACGCCGGGAAACACGGGCTGAAGATCGGCACCATTTCCGACCTGATCACCTACCGCGCGCGCAATGACAACCTGGTGGTGGAAACCTCGCGCGAGACCGTGACCTCGGAATTCGGCGGCGAGTGGGAAATGCGGCTGTTCACCGACCAGACCCACGGCATCGAGCATGTGGTGATGATCAAGGGGGACATCACCACGCCGGAGCCGGTGCTGGTGCGCACCCATGCGCTGCATGAGGCGACGGACATCCTGGGTCTCGGCCCCAAGTCGGCCCGCCAGCTGCCCCGCGCGATGGAGATCATCGCCGAAGAGGGCCGCGGCGTTGTGACCCTGTTCCGCCAGCCGCGCAACGCGCTCTATGCCAACGAGGACGAAGGCCCGCGCACGGTGACCATCAAGCAGACCGGCATCGGCGCCCAGATCCTGTCGGGCCTGGGCCTGCACGAGCTGGTCCTGCTGACCGACTCGCCCTCCACCAAATACGTCGGGCTGGACGCCTATGGCCTGTCCATCACCGGCAGCCGCCCCATTCTGAAGGACGCTTGATATGGCCGGACATGAAACACATTACACCCTGCCGCGCGCAGAGTTCGACAAGCCCGTGAAGCTGCTGATCGTTGTCGCGCCCTACTACAAGGATATCGCCGACAATCTGGTCGCCGGCGCCGCAGCTGAGATCGAAGCCGCAGGCGGCACGTTTGAAATCGTCGAAGTGCCCGGCGCGCTGGAAGTGCCGACCGCAATTGCCATTGCCGACCGCAGCTCGAACTTCGATGGCTATGTGGCGCTGGGCTGCGTGATCCGCGGCGAAACCACCCACTATGACACGGTCTGCAACGACAGCTCCCGCGCGATCCAGCTGATGGGCCTGCAGGGCCTGTGCATCGGGAACGGCATCCTGACCGTGGAAAACCGCAAACAGGCCGAAGTGCGCGCCGATACCGCCGACCAGAACAAAGGCGGCGGCGCGGCGGCTGCGGCCTTGCATCTGATCGCACTCACGCGTAAGTGGGGCGCCCAGACCAAAGGCATTGGCTTCAAGGCACCCGCAGGGGCCTACCAGGTTGCCGGTACAGACAACGGATCCACCAGCGCATGAGCACCCAGGACAGCCGCCCCAAGGGCAATGGCAAGAATCAGATGAGATCAGCAGCGCGGCTTTACGCGCTGCAGGCGCTGTTCCAGATGGAACAGAGCGGCCAGACCTTTGACCAGGTCATCGTCGAGTTCGAGGACCACCGGTTTGGCGCTGTCTATGAAGGTGACGAAATGGCGGAAGGCGATACCAAGGTCTTCCGCAAGCTGGTGCGCGAGGCGGTGAACTATCAGGCGCGCATCGACCAGATGACCGACCGCGCCCTGGTGGCGAAATGGCCGATTGCCCGCATCGACCCGACGCTGCGGGCGCTGTTCCGCGCGGCGGGGGCTGAGCTGACCCAGTCCGACACCCCGCCCAAAGTGGTGATCAACGAATTTGTTGACATTGCCCGCGCCTTCTTCCCAGAAGGCAAGGAGCCGAAGTTCGTCAATGCCGTCCTGGACCACATGGCGCGGGAGGCCAGGCCGGACGCGTTCTAAGACCGGCCGGCACTGGATTATGAGGATAAAAAGGCGCGCCGCAGGGCGCGCTTTTTTGCTTCAGCAGCTGGTGCTGCGCAAAGAGTGCGACAAATTCCGCTCATTCTGCCCGGAACCGCTGGACGGCGCTGCAAAGGCTGATAACCTCTTCAGGCTTATCTGGAGGACTCAGATGCCTGAACTGGTGAAAATGTATATCCGCAATGTTGTGATTGGCTTCGCAATTGCCGCCGCCTTTGTCGCGGTGCTGCTGTGGTTCAACGTGATGAACCTCTGGTCGCTGGTCACAGCCTCGGATGCAGGGCTGCTGGCGGTGTTCCTGCTCTGGTTCATGCATGGCATCGTCTTTGCCGGGGTGCAGTTCGCCTGGGCCGTGATGGCGATGGCTGAGAAAGACGGCGGCCCCCGCCGCGGCACGCCGGTGGTGAATGCGTTTCAGCCGGTGAAAGTGCCCGCCGAACAGCCGTCCCAGGCACAGCGCCAGCTGCGCGCCCGCCGCTGATCCGCAGAATAACGGACATCCGGACCGCGCTTTCCTGACGGAGGGCGCGGTTTTCTTTTGCGGAGGGGGGAGAAGCGGCGGGACCACCAGTCAACCGTGCGGCTTTGATTCCCGAGGACCTGTATATACAGGTGGGCGCCAGGTAAACGGACCAGGATCCGCACAGAGCCAGCTCCCTCGGAATTGCTTAAGGCCACCGGAATGCTGCCTGTCACGAGAAGGGCAGAACCCGCCAAGGACTTAACTAAGCTGCCCGGCCTCTTGTTACAAGGGGAACGCAGAACCGGCGTTCATCATTTCCCGGCAAAACCGCGGGATTGCAATTTGTTCACCAATTGTTCACATTCACGCCCATGATGGAACATCTTCAGCCTGGACAAAAACTGGCCCGCGGAGTGTCGCGCTGTCTGCGCTCGCTCGGCTTCGCGCCGCTGGAGGAATTCGTGCCCGCCCGCGGCCTGCGGGTGGACGTGATGGCGCTGGGGCCGAAAGGCGAGCTTTGGGTCGTCGAATGCAAATCCAGCCGCGCCGATTATCAGGCCGACAGCAAATGGCAGGGCTATCTGGAATGGTGCGACCGCTTTTTCTGGGCGGTGGACATGGATTTTCCGGCCGAGCTGCTGCCGGACGGCACCGGGCTGATCATCGCTGATCCCTATGATGCGGAAATCATCCGCATGGCGCCGGAGGACAAGCTGGCGCCGGCCCGGCGCAAGAAGCTGGTGCAGAAATTTGCCATGGATGCTGCCTGCCGCCTGCAATTCCTGCGCGATCCTTTCCCGGGCAAAGACGGGCTGCTGCCGGGCGGGGCAGGGGGCGCAGATATAAAATTATAGGGCGGAGGGGTGCGCTCCCGCGCCTGCAGGTGTCCCGGCTGCGCCGGGTCCCCTTGGCAGCCTTGGGCCCGGCAGCGCGCCTTCGGCGCCCTGCTGGCGGCCGCGGTGCTGCGCTGCTGCGCCATGTGATTGAGCTTGCGGCAGAACCAGGAACCGGCCTCGCGGCGGGCGCGGCGGCTCAGACGCCCCGGATCACTTGATGCTGCGCGCCGCCTGGGCTGCGGCTCGGATCTCGTCTGCGATCTCTTCGGCCTCTTCCGGCTCGAAATCCATCGGGATCTCGGTGCCGCCGGCCTCGATGAAGATCCGCACCATGCCCTGATCGGTCGGGCCGATTTGCAGGTTTGCCTCGATGTCGCGTTCGGTATTGATACTCATCTTGCACTCCCTAGCCGGTCAGCGGAATGCAGCCGGTGCTAGCCCGCCGCACGCTGAAAGGCAAGCCGCCTTTGCGCTACACTGAGGCATGACGGATGTGATTTTGCGCCGATTCGCCCCGACCGACATGCAGTGGCTGGTAGCCCGCCACCAGGATCTCTATGCCCGCGAGGCGGGCTTCGACGAGACCTTCGGGCCGCTGGTCGCCGACATCCTGCACAGTTTCTGCGCGGGCCATGATCCCGCCTGCGAGCGGGGCTGGATGGCCGAAAGCCGCGGCGAGCGGCTGGGGACGGTGTTCTGCATGAAGAAGGACGCGGAGACCGCGCAATTGCGGCTGTTCCTGCTGACCCCGGAGGCCCGCGGCAAGGGCCTAGGCAAACGGCTGCTGCGCGAATGCGTGGAATTTGCCCGGGCCGCGGGGTACCGGGGCATGATGCTGACAACCCATGAAAGCCACCGGACCGCCTGCGCCCTGTACCGCGCGTTCGGCTGGCAGCTGGATGGCAGCCGCCCGGTGCGCAGCTATGGCCAGGACTTGGTGGAGCAGACCTGGCGGCTGACGTTCGAAACCGCCGGCGCCTGATTTCCGCTGGGCGGGCTGCGCTGGATTCGGCTGCAATTGCAACCGCTTGTGGATAATTCCCAGGCGGGCGCGGCGGATTGCAGAAGGTCCCGCATCAGACGTCCGGCTGCCGTGGTTTTCTGCGGCGGAAACGTGAAAAAACCTCTTGCGTGCCCTTGGGACGTGCTATAAATGCCCCCTCAGTGCCGCCTTAGCTCAGTTGGTTAGAGCGCTGGATTGTGGATCCAGAGGTCCCCCGTTCAAGCCGGGGAGGCGGTACCATCCCCCCCCTCAACATAAATAAGCTGCCGTATCGCTCGCTGCAAATTTGCCGGGCTGTCCTGCGGTCCTGGGTCGTTGCTGCTGGCGATTGTGGAAGCGTCAGGCTGGCTCTGTGATGCCATCGAAGGGCTTCACTGCGGGCCGCGCGGCGGGAAGCAGACCGGCCGCTGCCTGAACCAGCGGCCGGCCCCGGCTTTAGTCAGCCGTGCTTGTGGTTGTTGTCGTCGTGGTCGTGGTGGTGCCGTCATCGTCGTCGGCAATCACAACCAGGAACAGGGCACCCGCGATCACCCCGGCCGTGGCACCAGCCGAAAGGCCGGTCTCCGGCATCCGGCTGGTGCTGGACTGGGCCACAGCTTCGGCGCCAGGCGCCTGGCAGGTCACCTGCAGCGAGCCGTTGGGAAGATAGCTGGCGGAAACCGGTACCCCGGCACCGCAGGCCAGACGGCGCTTGGCTTCCTCCAGGGCCGGGTCTGCGGCCTGGGCAAAAGCCGCCTGGCCGGCGAAGGCGAGCGGGATTATCAGCGTGGCCGCCTGCAAGATACTGGTATACATGGATAAACAACCTTATGATTAGGAACGTATTCAGATTAGTTAACGGCTGAGCACCGGGCAATAACGCAGATAACGGGTCTCCGGGTTCCGGCAAGATGCCGCGCAGTGCCGCTGCGCGGAGCCGGCGGCGGCGGGTGCATTCAGCGATGCAGCGGGGGTAACGAGATGCTGAATTCAATTGCCAAGACGTTGACCGCAGGGGTTTCCTGCCTGGGCTTGGCCGCCGCGCCGGCCCTGGCGCAAAGCCCGGGACCGTTTGTTTACACGGTGGTGGTGCCGGGCGGGGAGTTCGGCTCGGCGGCCTTTCTGACGGAGCTGCTGGCGACCCTGGCCGCGGCCAAGGCCTTCTGCCGCGCTACCGGTGATTCGGCCCTGCAGGTCGACTGCCTGTCCGAGCGGCTGGAGGCCGCAGCGGGCAGTATTCCAGAGGACACCGATTACGACGAGGTGCGCAGCGTGCTGCAGGACACCTCCGGCAAGCTCAGGCAGCTGGCCCGCCAGAACCGCGACCCGGACCGGCGCCGGGTGACCGTCTCCAGCGCAAGCGATCCGGCAGAGCGCACCGCCCGGCCGCTTACGCCGGTGCGCGCCTCGGCTCAGGCCGCGGTGAACCGCGAAGCCGCCCGTATCCTGGATGACGCGGCCACCGTCCTGCTGCGCAGCGCGGAAACCGCGCAGGACCGGCAGACCCAATACGCACAGATCGCCGCGGCAATCGATTCCAACAAGGTGCTGCTGAGGTCCTGAGCCGGGCGGCTCAGTCGGTGATTTGCACCGTTTGACGCAGCGCGCCGCTCTCGCGGTCGTAGATCAGGATGCGGTTGTCCCGACTGACCACTGCGATCCAGTCCCGGCCAAGGGTCACCGCCTCTGCCTCCGCTCCGGCGGGCAGGGCGATTTCCGCAGGCAGCGGCGCATCACTTGCCTGCAGGCGGATGACAAGCAGTGAGATTATCACTACAAGCCCGCCAATCATCACCACGGTCAGCGTGGTCACCAGCCGCCGCAGAAACCGGATCTGCGGCGGTTCCTGTTGGATTTCGGTCTCGGAAGGATCAGTCATGGGCAGCCGCCGGATTGAGTTTGTCATCGCGGAAAACCCGCCTAAGCGGCTTGATAAAGCGGTTTCGCGCGATGTGCCAGAGGAGGCCGCTCTGTCGCGCACCCGGCTGGCGCGGCTGATCGGGGAGGGGGCGCTGACGGTGGATGGCGCCGTGGTGCAGGACCCCAAGGCCAATGTGGCGGCTGGCGCGGTGATCGCGATCGAGGTGGAAGAGGCCGAAGACAGCCATATCGGGCCCGAGGACATCCCGCTGGAGATCGTGTTTGAAGACGATGATCTGATCGTGATCAACAAGCCCGCGGGCATGGTGGTGCACCCGGCGCCGGGCTCGCCTTCGGGCACGCTGGTGAACGCGCTGCTGCATCACTTCGGCGGCAACCTCTCGGGCGTCGGCGGGGTCAAGCGTCCGGGCATCGTTCACCGCATCGACAAGGAAACCAGCGGCCTCCTGGTGGTGGCCAAATCCGATGCCGCGCATCAGGGGCTGGCCACGCAATTCGAGAAACACACAGTAGAGCGGTACTATCAGGCAATCTGCTATGGCGTGCCGGACGGCAACGATCCGCGCCTGCGCGGCGTCAAGGGGGCGAGCTTCGAGCCCGGCAATATCCTCAAGCTCACCACCCATTTGGCCCGGCATAAGACCGACCGCCAAAGGCAGGCGGTGCTGTTCCAGGGCGGCCGCCACGCGGTGACCCGGGCCCGCATCTGCGAGAGCTTTGGCAATCCGCCCTGCGCGGCGCTGATTGAATGCTGGCTGGAAACCGGCCGCACCCACCAGATCCGGGTGCATATGGCCCATGCCGGCCACAGTCTGGTGGGCGACCCCACCTATGGCGGCCGCCGCAAGCTGCCCGCCAAAGCGCTGAGCGAGGAAGCGCAGGACGCTGTGCGGGCCTTCCCGCGCCAGGCCCTGCACGCCGCGGTGCTGGGCTTTGGCCATCCGGTCAGCGGCGAACCGCTCAGGTTCGAGGCGCCGCTGCCGCAGGACATGGCGGAGTTGCTGGCGGCTTTGCGCCAGTAATTTGCGCCAGTAAACTATCAGCAAATAAGCGTGTTCTGCCCTGTGATGCAATTCACAGACGGCGGCGCCGGGGCTAACATAGAAGAATTCCACAAGCGGTCCTTGAAAAGGACTTAGCGCTAACACATATGCGCTAATGTTAAGTCCTTATACATTTTGGGAGGGACACTTTATATGGCGAATTATGCAAACCTGCCTGCCCCGACGCCCGAAGGCGGCCTGAACCGGTATCTCCAGGAAATCCGCAAGTTTCCGCTGCTGGAGCCGGAAGAGGAATACATGCTGGCCAAGCGCTGGGTGGAAGAACAGGATGCGGCCTCGGCTCATAAGATGGTGACGTCCCATCTGCGGCTCGCGGCCAAGATCGCCATGGGCTACCGCGGCTATGGCCTGCCGCAGGCCGAAGTGATCTCCGAGGCGAATGTCGGCCTGATGCAGGCTGTAAAACGCTTTGACCCGGAAAAGGGCTTCCGCCTGGCGACCTACGCCATGTGGTGGATCCGTGCGTCCATCCAAGAATACATCCTGCGCTCCTGGTCGCTGGTGAAGCTGGGTACCACCTCCGCGCAAAAGAAACTGTTTTTCAACCTGCGTAAGGCCAAGGCCCGCATCGGCGCGCTTGAAGATGGCGACCTTCGCCCCGAGAACGTCAAGCGGATCGCTACCGACCTTGGCGTGACCGAGGATGAAGTGATCTCGATGAACCGCCGCATGTCGGGCGGCGACGCCTCGCTGAATGCCACCGTCGGCAGCGAGGGTGAGGGCACGATGCAATGGCAGGACTGGCTTGAGGATGAAGATGCCGATCAAGCCGGCGATTACGAGGCCCGCGATGAACTGGAAGCGCGGCGCGAGTTGCTGGCGGAGGCACTGGATGTGCTGAACGACCGCGAGAAGGACATTCTGACCCAGCGCCGCCTGATGGATCAGGCCGTGACGCTTGAGGATCTGAGCGCGCAGTACAACGTCAGCCGCGAACGCATCCGCCAGATCGAGGTGCGGGCGTTCGAAAAGCTGCAGAAGAAGATGCGCGAACTTGCGGGCGAGAAGGGGATGCTGTCCAGCACCTGACCGCTGCGTCCAGAAGAAACGTTGAAAGGCGGTGCCATGGCGCCGCCTTTTTTTATGCGCCGTTTGCTGGCGGGTGCGCTGGCTTTACGGCAGCGGTGTTTCCCCAATGTTTCGCGCGCGAAACATTGGGTCAGCCTGGCTGACCTGAAGGGCTGGCGATTGCTGGCGGGGAACCTGTCTGGCGCGTGCCTGGCCTTTGCGGGCTGGGTGCGATCAAGCTGGATAGGGATGGCTGACGATGCTGCTGGCTGCAAGGCTGGCGCGTGGCTGGCTGAACTCGCTCTGGTGGCTGGCGTCGCTGGCGGTCTGGCTGGCCCGAAGGGTGGCTGGAGCGCTGGCTGCTTGCGGCCTGGTGAGTCTGGCTTGCTTGCAATTTCTGCAACCTATGTACCGGCCGGCATACGGGCGGTCAAGGGAAAGTGCAATAAAATCAAATAGTTGATAGATTTACTCGGTTATTGCCGCCGTGGGGTACTGGTCAGGGCGGCTGTGCGGCCCTACATTCACATCCTCTGGCACAGGAGGAGGAGCCATGGCTGGCGGCTGGGCGCAGGACGGCGCGGTGAATGAGCAGATCGAAGCCTCGATCAATGATGAGCTGGCACGACTGAAGGCGCAAAAGCGCCCGGTGGGCGAAAGCCGGACCCATTGCGCCGAGTGTGAGGAGCCGATCCCGGAAAAGCGCCGCGCCGCCATTCCGGGCGTCAAGCTGTGCATAGACTGCCAGCAGGAACGCGATGGCGCGCATCAGGCGCGCGGCGGCATCAACCGGCGCGGCTCCAAGGACAGCCAGCTGAAATAAGCGCTGCCGGCGGCCAGCCGGTCATTTACCGCCTTCTGCGGCGTAGCCACCGGCGGATCAGCTTTATGTCCATGGCGGCCACCAGAACGCCAAGCGGGACCATCCAGAAGCCAAGCACCGGCAGGAACCCGAAGATGCCGCCAAGGATCAGCAGGATACCCAGCACCAGCCTCAGCCCGCGCGGCACATGCGCGCGGACCCAGGCAAAGAACGGGCGGAAGCGGTCTTTGAAACTGTCCTTCCCGGCCACTTAAGGCGCCGCCGCCAGGCCCATCCGCAGAATGTGCTGCGGACCGGCAAGGCCATGGGGATAGATGCCGCCGGTATCGGCAAAACCGCCCTTCAGGTAGCAGCGGATGGCGCCGGGGTTCTGCATGTTGACTGTCAGCAAGACCGCGCTGCGCTCCGGGTAGCTGGCGGCAAGGTAGGGTTTCAGGGCAAGCACAGCCGCAGTGGCATAGCCTTTGCCCTGATCGCGGCTGTGGATCATAAAGGCGCGCAGGCCCAGCTCATCCGCCCGGACAAACTCATAGGTCTCGTGATACAGCCGGTCAGTCTTGAAGAAGCCTACCGCGCGTGTGCCGTCGAGGATGGCGTGAAAATCCACGCCTTCCTCATCTTCTTCGAAGGCCTGCGCCACGGTGCCGCTAAAGAGGATTTGATCCGGTTCCACTTCGATGCGGGAGACCAGATCAAATTCGCTGCGGGCCACCGGGCGCAGGGAGAGGCGCATCAGTCCTCCATCGCCTCCAGCTCGTCAATGAAGCCGGAAATCATGCTGAGGCCCTTGTCCCAGAACTGGGGATCGGTGGCATCGAGGCCGAAGGGCGCCAGCAGCTCCTTGTGGTGCTTGGAGCCGCCCGCCTTCAGCATCTCGAAATACTTGTCTTCGAAGCCTTCGGCGCCGCTCGCATAGACGGAGTAGAGCGCGTTCACGAGGCCATCGCCAAAGGCATAGGCGTAGACATAGAAGGGCGAGTGCACAAAGTGCGGGATATAGGCCCAGAAGGTCTCGTAACCGTCCATGTACTCGAAGGCTTCGCCCAGGCTTTCCGCCTGCACCGACATCCAGATGGCGTTGATGTCATCCGGCGTCAGCTCACCCTCGGCGCGGGCGGCGTGCAGCTTGCATTCGAAGTCGTAGAAGGCGATCTGGCGCACAACCGTGTTGATCATATCCTCGACCTTGCCCGCCAGAAGCACCTTGCGCTGCTCTTTGGTTTCGGCCTTGTCCAGCATCTTGCGGAAGGTCAGCATCTCGCCAAAGACAGAAGCGGTCTCCGCCAGGGTCAGCGGGGTGGAGGACAGCATCTCGCCCTGTTCGGCCGCCAGCACCTGATGCACGCCGTGGCCCAGTTCATGCGCCAGCGTCATCACGTCGCGCGGTTTGCCCAGATAGTTGAGCATCACATAGGGATGCACGTTGGTAACGGTCGGGTGGGCAAAGGCACCGGGCGCCTTGCCGGGTTTCACGCCGGCGTCGATCCAGCCGTCCGAGAAGAAGGGGGCTGCGATTTCGCCCATGCGGGGATCAAAGGCCTCATAGGCCTCCATGACGGTCTTTTCGGCCTCGTCCCAGCCAATAATGCGGCTGTCCTCCAGCGGCAGCGGCGCGTTGCGGTCCCAGACCTGCATCACGTCCAGCCCCAGCCATTTGCGCTTCAGCTCATAATAGCGGTGGCTGAGCTTGGGGTAGGCGGCAACCACCGCCTCGCGCAGCGCTTCGACCACTTCCGGTTCGACATCGTTGGACAGGTGGCGGCCGGTCTGCGGGCTGGGCATGCCGCGCCAGCGGTCGATGATTTCCTTTTCCTTTGCCTGCGTGTTGTGGACGCGGGCGAAGGTCTTGATGTTCTCGCCGAAAACGCGGGCCAGCTCGCGGGCGGCGGCCTCTCGCTTGCTGCGGTCCTGCTCGGTCAGCAGGTTCAGGGTGCCTTCGATGTTCAATTCTTCGCCGTCGACAGTGAAGGTCAGGCCCGCGATGGTTTCGTCGAACAGCTTCTCCCAGGCGTCGCCGACGATGCCGAGATCGTGCATGAACTTCTCCAGCTCGTCGGACAGCTGGTAAGGTTTCATCGCGCGGATACGGCGGAACACGCTGGCATAGCGGGCGAGGTCTTCATTGGCGTTCAGATGCGCCTGCATCGCGTCATCTTCGATCCGGTTCAGTTCCAGCGTGAAGAACACCAGCGGGGTGGTGGCGATGGTCACCTTTTCCTGGCAGTCCGACAGGAAGGCGGCGCGGTCCGCATCGGTGGTCAGCTGGTAATAGCGCAGACCGGCAAAGGACATGATGCGGCCGGCGATGTTGTTGATCTTCTCGTTGCGCTGCACGCATTCCAGCAGGCCGTCTGCGTCCAGGTCTGCCAGCTTGCCCTCGTAGTCGGCGGCAAAGGCGGCGCATTCCTTTTGCAGCCAGTCCAGGTCGCGGGCCAGTTCGGGGGCGTCCTCAGACGCGTAGAGGTCGCTGAGGTCCCATTCCGGCAGGTTGCCGAGGCCGCCGGAACCGGCAGTGGCGTTTGCGTCGCGGACGGGGAAGGGAAGCTGGAACATGGGGGCTCCTGTCATGAGAAATGCTTTGACCCAACATCTAAGCGGCGGCTTGCTGGATCACAAGCAGCCGGGGGCGGATCAGCGCAGGAGAATGACAGAGACGGGTAACGGCCGGGTAAAAGGGGCGCGCGCTGAACAGGCAACGGGATGCCGCGGGGGTCAGCCGCCGTGCTGCTCGAACAGGCGGCACATGCGGGAGAACACATGCGCGCGGATGTCCGGGGTTTCCATCATCACCTCATGCTGGCCGCCCTCGATCAGGTCCAGCTCGCCACCGGGCCAGCGGTCCATGCGGTCGTGGATCGCCTCGCAGTTGACGATCTGCTCGTCGGTGCCCAGGAACGTGATGCAGGGCAGCGCGGGGGAGGGCTGCTGCGCCAGCCAGGCGCATTCCTCCAGGCTGACGCGCAGCCATTGGATGGTGGGGCCGCCAAGCGCCAGGTCCGGCTGGGCCTCCAGCTGGGCGTGCATCATCCGGTACATCTCAGGATCGGTGGTCAGGGTGTTGCCTTCAAACGGGGTGATCTGGACGTATTGCTCCAGCGCAGTGGTCGGCAGCAGCCGCTCGTGCAGGCGCAGATACGGCGCGATTCCGCTGAGGACGCGCACCAGCGGGCGCATCAGCGGCGGGATCTGGATGCCCCACATCGGGCCGGTGAAGCAGCAGGCCCTGACGTCCAGCCCTTCGATCAGCGCCCGCAGGCCGATGGCGCCGCCCATGGAATGGCCCACCAGGAACCAGGGCCGGGGCAGCTCCAGCTGGTCCGCCAGCGCCGTGAGTGCCCGAACGTCTTTCTGGAAATCGGTGAAATGGCCCACGTGGCCCAGGCGGCGCTCTGCCAGCATCCGCCCGGCCAGCCCCTGGCCGCGCCAGTCCGCGGTGAGGGTGGCATAGCCGCAGGCGGCAAACTCCGCCGCGGCAAGGCCGTACTTCTCGATATACTCCGTGCGCCCGGGGAACAGCAGGACCGTGCCCTTGGCCGTCCCCTCAGGATGCCAATGGCCTGCACGGATGCGCAGGCCGTCAGCGGTCTGGACCCAATGGGCTGCGCCCTTCGCCGGCCCCTGCGCGATCTCCGCGAACAGGGGGGCGGGCTGCAGCTCCACCGGGGCGCCGTCCATCAGGCCAGCGCCGCCGCCAGCTTCATCGCGGCGCCCATGTCGCCGTCGATGGTCAGCTTGCCGGACATGAAGGCGGCGGTCGGGTTCAGCTCGCCGTCCAGGATCGCCTGGAACGTGTCGGCATCTGCGGTCATCGTCACGTCCGCTTCTTCGTCGCCGGCACGGGCGCCGGCGCCGTCCAGCATGATGGCGCCCAGGCCTTCGATCTGGAACTTGGCGGTGGAATCGAATTCGCCCGCATCCAGCTTGCCGTTCAGGGCTTCTGCCGCCTGTTCAAGGGTAACGCTCATATCGGTCCTCAATCTGTTGGGCGCGCTTATAGCACAAACCTGTGAAGCATGTGCATCCAATACTGGAAAATGCAGCGCGCGGGATTACACTGGGGGCATCATGCTGGCAAAATTTCCAAAGCTCAAAGCTATCGTGGCGGCAACAGCGGCCTCAGTTATCATATCCCTGCCTGGCCAGGGGCATGCGCAGGGCCTGCCGGCCGATGTGCTGCTGCAGGATCTGGCCTCTGCCGGGGCGACGGAGGCTGCGGCGATTGACCGCGAGCTGCAGGCGCTTTGGGCCAAGAGCGGCTCGCCCTCCATGGACCTGCTGCTGCGGCGCGGCACCGACGCGATTGAACGCGGCGATCTGCAGCAGGCGGCAGAGCATCTGACGGCGCTGACAGACCATGCGCCGGAGTTCGCCCGCGGCTGGTATCAGCGCGCCCGGGTTTACTTCGCGATGGGTCTCTACGGCCCGTCTGTCGCCGACCTGGAACGCGCGCTGGCCTTGAATCCCCAGGATTACAACGCCATCTACGCGCTGGGCGCGCTGTTTGAACAGTTCCGTGAGCCTGCGCGCGCCTACCAGGCCTACCAGCGCGCCAAGGCTATACATCCGCACCACGAGGAAGTAAGCAGCGCCCTCGAACGTCTGAAGCTCTCGGTCGAGGGCAGGGAACTCTAAGCCCTCTCGGGGGCGGGGGCTGAAGCAATGGCAAGCGCATCGCGGATCGTGGCCGTCCTCGGCCCGACCAATACCGGCAAAACCCATTACGCCATCGAACGCATGCTGGGTTACCGCACCGGGGTGATGGGATTCCCGCTGCGTCTGCTTGCGCGCGAGGTCTATGACAAGGTGGTGGCGGCCCGCGGCCCCTCGGTGGTGGCGCTGGTCACCGGCGAGGAACGCATCGTGCCTCCCCGGGCGCAGTACTGGATCTGCACGGTGGAGGCGATGCCCGAGGGCATGGGCTGCGACTTCCTGGCGATCGACGAGATCCAGCTCTGCGCCGACCCGGAGCGCGGCCATGTCTTCACCGACCGTCTCCTGCGCGCCCGCGGCACGCAGGAGACGCTGTTCCTGGGCGCCGACACCATGCGCGGTCCGATTTCGGCGCTGGTGCCGGGCGTCGAGTTCCACCGCCGGGAGCGGATGTCCGATCTGGTCTACACGGGTTCGAAAAAGATAAGCCGGATGCCGCCGCGCACTGCCATCGTCGGGTTCTCGGTTGATAATGTCTATGCCATTGCCGAGCTGATCCGCCGCCAGAAGGGCGGTGCGGCGGTGGTGATGGGCGCGCTTTCCCCGCGCACCCGCAACGCCCAGGTGGCGCTGTATCAAAATGGCGAGGTCGACTATCTGGTCGCAACTGACGCCATCGGCATGGGACTGAACCTCGACATCGACCACGTGGCGTTTTCCTCCACCACCAAGTTCGACGGCCGCCGGATGCGCCCGCTGGCCCCCAATGAACTGGCCCAGATCGCAGGCCGCGCGGGCCGCGGGATGAGCCACGGCACCTTCGGCGTCACCGGCGATGCCCGGCCGCTGGATGAAGGCACCGCCTCGGCGATCATGAACCACCAGTTCACGCCGCTGAAAAAGCTCAACTGGCGCTCTGCCGATCTCCAGTTCGGCACCGTCGAGGCGCTGATCAACTCGCTCGAATCAAGCCCCTCGAACGAGCATCTGACCAAGGCGCGCGAGGCCGACGACCTGGGCGCGCTGAAGATGCTGTCGCGCGAATCCTCCATCATCGCCCGCACCACCAACGCGCAATCGGTGAGACTGCTGTGGGATGTCTGCCGGATTCCCGACTTCCGCGGCATCAGCCATGCGGAACATACCTCGCTTCTGGGCGTTATCTTTGAGCATCTGCACGGCGGCGGCGTGGTGCCTGATGACTGGATGGCCCGCCAGATCAAGCGGATTGACCGGACCGACGGCAACATAGATACCCTGTCCAAGCGTCTGGCCTTTATCCGGACGTGGACATATGTCGCGCAGCGGAATGGCTGGCTGCGTGACGAAAGCCATTGGCGCGGGGAAACGCGCGCTGTAGAAGACAGATTGTCAGACGCGCTGCACGAGCGCTTGACTCAGCGATTTGTGGACCGGCGCACATCCGTGCTTCTGCGCCGGCTCAAACAGAAGGAGGCCCTTTTGGCCGAAGTGAATGACAAGGGTGAAGTGACGGTCGAAGGCGAATTCGTCGGCCGTCTGGAAGGGTTCCGGTTCAGCCCGGACAAAGGTGCGCAGGGTGCTGAGGCAAAAGCCTTGAAAGCGGCCTCGCTGCAGGCTTTGGCGCCGCAATTCCATCTGCGTGCGGACCGGTTCTATAACGCACCCGATACCGAGATCGATTATACCGAGCAGGGCGGCCTGATGTGGGGCGGCGATGCGGTGGGCAAGCTGGTGGCCGGCGCAGACGCGCTGAGCCCGCAGATCGAGGTGTTCGTCGACGACGCCGCCGGGCCGGATGTCGCCCAGAAGGTGGAGCGCCGCCTGCTGCATTTCATCACCCGCAAGATCAACGCGCTGTTCGAGCCGCTGCTGAACCTGCAGAAGGACGAAGAGCTGACCGGCCTGGCGCGCGGTTTTGCCTTCAGGATGGTCGAAAACCTCGGCGTGCTGCCGCGTGCAGGCGTTGCGCAGGAGGTGAAGGATCTGGATCAGGACGCCCGCGGCGCGCTGCGCAAGCACGGCATCCGCTTCGGCCAGTTCACCATTTTCATGCCGCTGCTGCTGAAGCCCGCGCCGACCCGTCTGCGCCTGGTGCTGTGGTCGCTGGCCAACGGCCTGCAGGACTTCCCGGAGGCGCCGCCGCCGGGCCTGGTCACCGTGCCGTCGATCAAGGACGCGCCCGAGGGCTATGACACTATGTGCGGCTACCGCGCCGCAGGCGAGCGGATGATCCGCATCGACATGCTGGAGCGTCTGGCCGATATGCTGCGCGCCGAAGACAGCCGCGGCGGCTTTGAAGCCAAGGCCGACATGCTGTCGATCACCGGCATGACGCTGGAGCAGTTCGCCGACCTGATGCAGGGCCTGGGCTACAGCGCTGAGAAGGGCGAGCGCCAGAAGGTCAAGCCGGTGGATGCCGTAGTGACCGAAACCGGCACCCCGTCCGAAGACAAGCCGGTGATGGACGCCGCGGCAGAGGTCGAGAACACGCCTGCCGCCGCACCGGCAGAAGAAGCTGAAGCCGCTCCCGCGGACGTGCCCGCAGGCACTGAAGCGATCGAGGATGCAGGCGTTGCCCCGGTGGCCGAGGAACCGGCCGAGCCGGTGGCTGAGACGCCGGTTGCAGAAACTGCTGCGGATGAAATCCCGGTGGGCGAAGCGGCCGACGCCACGCTGGACGCAGCGGAGACAGAAGTCTTTTACACCTTCACCTGGGGCGGCACCCGGGGCGGACGCCAGGGCGGCCAGCGCCAGCAGAACCGCCGTCCGCAGGGCGACGGCAAGCCGGGCGGCAAGGGCAAGCCGCGCAGCGGTAAAGGCGGCGGCGAAGGCGGCCACGGCAAACCGGGCCGCAAGGGCGGTCCGCGTCAGGACAAGGGCGCCAAGACCTATTCCTCGCGTCCCGCCAGGAAGGAAAAGCAGATCGACCCGGACAACCCCTTCGCCGCTGCGCTGATGGGGCTGAAACAGGGCGACTGAACCGGCCATGGCCGACGGCGCGCCCCGGATCCGCATCGACAAATGGCTGTGGTATGCGCGGTTTTTCAAGACCCGCAGCCTGGCCGCCAAACTGGTCGGCGCGGGCCATGTGCGCGTCAACGGCACCAAGGCATCGAAACCGGCTCAGAACGTCTCCCCCGGGGACGTTCTGACCTTCGCCCAGGGCAAGGTCATCCGCGTGGTCCGCATCGAGGCCACCGGCGAACGCCGCGGCCCGGCGCCGGAAGCGCAGGCCCTTTATTTCGATATGACGGAGAAGCAGGAAAACGTTCCGGCCAATCCCAAGTTCGAAGGAAAAGGCCGCCCGGACAAAAAAGCCCGCAGGGCGCTTGATCTTACTCGCAAGCAGGATACCCTTTGACGGCTTGAAGCCTTGGCCGGTCTGGATTAGCTAGGCGCAAACGGATAACGGGACTCGGTACTATGACCTATGTCGTGACGGAAAACTGCATCGCCTGCAAATACACCGACTGTGTTGAGGTGTGCCCGGTCGACTGCTTCTATGAGGGCGAGAACACCCTGGTGATCCACCCCGACGAATGCATCGACTGCGGCGTCTGCGAGCCGGAATGCCCGGCGGATGCGATCCGTCCGGACACCGAGCCGGACATGGACAAATGGGTTGAATTCAACCGCAAATATGCCGAGCTGTGGCCGGTGATCGTGTCCAAGAAAGACCCGCTGCCGGGCTATGAGGAACGTGACGGCGAAGAGGGCAAGATGGAGAAGTACTTCTCCGAGGCGCCGGGCGAAGGCGGCTGATTCTCCGTCCCGAGCGGCGATGGCGCAATTGTGCAAAAAACCGCCGCATTGCATAGGGATTTTACGGTCCCTGACCAGCGGGCTGTCTTTCAGGCGGCCCATTTTTATGATATACTCTGGCCACAATAGGCAAAAGAAATCGGAGTCCGCCCCGGGCGCACGCCTCAGGCGGTGCGTACTTTGGGCGCTATTTCTGCGAAGAAAATGTCCCGGGGACTGGTCCAGACCAACTGGCCGGAGTCCGGTGCTTTTTCGCGTTAATGCCGGTGCCGCCCGGCTGTGAGTGAGGAAAAACCTGTATGACCAAGTCGAAGAAGCTCGAATTCCGCCCCGATGATTACGTGGTTTACCCGGCGCATGGCGTTGGCCAGATCATCTCGATCGAGGAGCAGGAAGTGGCCGGCTTTGCGCTGGAGCTTTTCGTGATCACTTTTGAAAAGGACAAGATGACCCTGCGGGTGCCGACCAACAAGGCGACCGAAGTGGGGATGCGTTCGCTGAGCTCGCCGGATGTGATCGAGCAGGCGATGAAAACGCTGAAGGGCAAAGCCAAGGTGAAGCGCGCGATGTGGTCGCGCCGCGCCCAGGAGTATGAGCAGAAGATCAACTCCGGCGACCTGATCTCGATCGCCGAAGTGGTCCGCGACCTGCACCGCACCGACGATCAGCGCGAGCAGAGCTACTCCGAGCGCCAGCTGTATGAGGCCGCGCTGGAGCGCCTCACCCGCGAAGTGGCCGCCGTCTCGGGCAATGATGAGATCGCCGCTGCCAAGCAGGTGGATGAGGTTCTGACCTCCCGCGCTGCCTGATCAGCCGGATCACAAGACAGAAGGGCCGTGCCTGCGAGGGCGCGGCCTTTTTTAATGCCTGCCCGGTTCAGCTGCAGATGGCGAGCAACGCGAGCAGCCCGGCAATTTCCGCCACCTGCTGCGCCGCGCCCAGAATGTCCCCGGTCTGGCCGCCGATCTTGGCCCTGGCCAGCGCGCCCAGCCCCAAAGCGGCCGCTCCCATTGCCAGGGCGGTGCCAAGGGCTGCCGCGCCAATCAGCGGCAGGGACAGGAGAACTGCAAGCCCTGCGGCCAGAAGGCAGGGCAGGGCGCGGGGGCGGCCCACGGTCTGCGACAGCCCTGCGGAGCGCGCATTGGGCAGCGCTGCCATCAGCGCGGGCATCACTGCCCGGCTCATCATCGCCAGCGCCAGCAGCGGCCAGGGGCCTGCAACCTGCATCAGGGCGGCCAGCGCGGACCAGCGCAGGCCGAACCCCAGGATCAGCGCGATCACCCCATAGGCCCCGCTGCGGCTGTCCTTCATGATCTCCAGCCGCCGCTCGCGGCTGAAACCGCCCCACAGCCCGTCGGCAGTGTCGGCCAGCCCGTCCTCATGCATGGCGCCGGTCAGAAGGACCTGAACCGACAGCGCCAGCCCGGCGGCCACCGCGGCAGGCAGGCCCGCCGCAAGCGTCAGCGCGGCCAGCAGTGCTGCGGGCAGGGCCACCGCCAGCCCGGCCAGCGGAAACGCCCAGACCGCCTTGGCCTGACGCTGAAACGCTTGCGGCGGCAGATGCGGCAGCGGCAGCCGGGTCAGCAGCACCAGCGCCAGAAGCACATCATTTGCCTGGATGTCGTTTTTTCGCATTTACGGGCCTATTGCGGGGCTTGCGGCACTTCCGCCAGCGGTTAAACAGATTGCCAACCGCTTTATCCGCGTCACGCGCTCAGATGCAACGAGGCTTTCATATGCTGCCACAGCTTTCCTCCCTTGATGATTTCCGCGCCGCACTGGCTGCTGCGCCGGTCCAGGACCAGGCCGCGCTGCAGGGCGCTGCCGCACGCAACAGCCAGCTGACCAAACCGCCGGGCGCGCTGGGCCGGCTGGAAGATCTGGCGATCTGGTACGGCGGCTGGCGCGGCAGCGACCGGCCCGAAATCGCCGCGCCGCAGGTGATCGTCTTTGCCGGCAATCACGGCGTGACGGCGCAAGGTGTTTCCGCCTTTCCGCCGGAAGTCACCGCGCAGATGGTCCTCAACTTCCAGCACGGCGGCGCTGCGATCAACCAGCTGGCCAAGCTGGCAGGCGCCCGCATGGATGTGCACGCGCTGGAGCTGGACCGCCCGACGGCCGATTTCACCCAAGGTCCGGCCATGACCCAAGACGAGCTCCTGACTGCCCTTCAGACGGGCTGGACCGCAGTGGACCCCAGCGCCGACCTGCTGGTGGTCGGCGAGATGGGCATCGGCAACACCACCCCCGCGGCGGCGCTGGCCTGTGTCCTGTTCGGCGGAGACGCGGCGGACTGGACCGGCCGCGGCACCGGCGTGGACGATGCCGGGCTCGCCAGCAAGACCCGGGTGGTGGCCGAAGGCGTGGCGCTGCACAAGGACGCCATCCGGGACGGGCTGGATGCGCTGGCCTGCCTCGGCGGGCGCGAGATTGCCGCGATGGCCGGCGCCATTGCAGCGGCCCGGGTGCTGCGGATCCCGGTGATCCTGGACGGCTTCATCTGCTGCGCCGCTGCCGCCTGCCTGCTGCAGACCGCAGACGGGGCGCTGGACCACGCGCTGGCAGGCCATCAAAGCGCCGAGGGCGCGCATCCGGTGCTGCTGGAAAAACTGGGCAAACAGCCGCTCTTGTCGCTGGGCCTGCGGCTGGGCGAGGCCTCCGGCGCGGCGCTGGCGATCCAGGTGCTGAAAGGCGCCGTTGCCTGCCACAGCGGTATGGCGACTTTTGCCGAGGCGGGGGTCTCGGACGGCTGAGCGTCCGTCTGAATTGCTAAAACGAAGCCCCGGCCTGCGCCGGGGCTTTTTTATTCGGCGGCCTCGGAAGATTTCTTCCGCTTGCGCTCCGCCATCTCGAAAATCGCGCTTTCAAGGGCCTTTTCAAGTTCCCGTGCCCGCTCGATATATGCGGGGTTCTGGCTGGCCGGGGTGCCGGGGATCCAGTGCTCGGCCAGGTCGCGCAGGTTCTGGCGGTCGTGATTGTAAAACGTCTGCGCCGCCTGTGCCGCCTCGTATTCGGTGAGGCCCACGTTCTCCAGCACGTAGCGGCCCGCCCGGACCGAGCTGTCAAACAGCTCGCGCACGATGTCGTTGGCGCCGGCCTGATACAGCTCGTAGACGTGGTTGCGGTCCTTGGCGCGGGCGATGATGTGCAGGTCCGGATAGGCGCGGCGCACGTGGGACACCATCTTGACCACCCCTTCGGGATCATCCAGCGCCACCACAAACACCTTGGCCTTGGCAATGCCGGCCGCTTTCAGGAGTTCTGGCCGGGTCGGGTCGCCCAGAAAGCTCTTGACCCCGAAACGGCGCATCAGCTGCACCGCCTCCATGTCGTGGTCCAGCACCACGGTCTTGAAACCGCTGGCCTGCACCAGCCGGTTGACGATCTGCCCGAAGCGGCCGATGCCCGCGATGATGACCGGGCCTTCCTCGTCGATCTCGTCAGGCTCGTGCTCCTGTCGGGCGTCGGCCATGCGCTTGGAGAGGAAGTCATAAAGGATGAACAGCAGCGGTGTGATCAGCATCGACAGGGCAATCACCAGCAGCAGCTTTTCCGACAGCGCCGCCGGGATCACATTCAGCTGGCGCGAGAAGGCGAGCAGCACAAAGCCGAACTCCCCGGCCTGCGCCAGGCTGAGGGTGAACAGCCACAGCCCGCGGCGGCGCAGGCCAAAGGCGCGGCCAACCGCAAACAGCACAGCGCCCTTGGCAAAGATCACCAGCGCGGCCAGTCCGATCAGGTCGGCGGGATCCGCCAGGAGCTGGCGGTAGTTGATGCCTGCGCCGACGGTGATGAAGAACAGCCCCAGCAGAAGCCCCTTGAAGGGGTTGAGGTCGCTTTCCAGCTCATGCCGGAATTCCGAGTTGGCCAGCACCACACCCGCCAGAAACGCGCCGAGCGCCGGCGACAGGCCGACCAGCGTCATCAGGAAGGAGATGCCAACCACGATCATCAGCGCCAGCGCGGTGTACATCTCGCGCAGGTTGGAGGCGTGGATGAAGCGGAACAGCGGCCGGGTGAGGTAGATGCCTGCCAGGATGATAAAGGCAATGGCGCCCAGGGTGACCAGCGTCACCGCCCAGCCGGGCAGCCCGTCCACCAGCGACAGGGACCCGTGGCCCGCGCCGTGGCTGTCGCTTTCGAGGATGATGGAGCCATCGCTGGAGAATTGCGGAATCGCATAAGACCCAAGCAGCGGCAGGAGGGCCAGGATCGGAATCACCGCAATGTCCTGGGTCAGCAGCACCGAAAAGGCCGAGCGGCCGCCGCCGGTGCGCATCAACCCCTTTTCGGACAGCGTCTGCAGCACGATCGCGGTGGAGGAGAGCGACAGCGCCAGGCCGATGGCCAGGCTGACGTGCCAGGGCTGGCCCATCGCCATGGCTGCCCCCATCAGGGCGAAGGTGGACAGGGAAATCTGCGCGCCGCCCAGTCCCAGCAGCTTGTGCCGCATCGCCCACAGCGCGCGCGGCTCCAGCTCCAGCCCGATCAGGAACAGCATCATGACCACGCCGAACTCGGCGAAATGGCGCAGGTCCTCGGTTTCGGTGCCGGTCAGGCCAAGCACCGGGCCAATGGCAATGCCCGCCGCCAGATAGCCCAGCACCGAGCCAAGGCCAAGGCGGGCGGCCAGCGGCACCGCGATGACGGCGGCTGCAAGATAAACGGTTGCCTGATAAAAAAACTCTTCCATACAGAAGGTATCGCAAGCGCGCCGGTGCCTTGGCAATGGCTTTGGCAGCTGCGGCGCGCTGATAAGGCAATTCGGCGCCTGCCGGGGGCAGGCGCCGCGGAATTATTGCTCGAGCAGGCGGATTTCTTCGCTGAGCTTGCCGATCCGGTCCAGCCGCCGCGAAATCCGCTCCTGGAAACCGCCGAGCTGGTCGATGATATCGGCCAGGGTTTCGCCAGAATCGGTCAGCCTGGCGCTTTCGATCTTCAGCAGCACCCGGGTTGAGCTGAGTCCAAGGAAATGCCGGTGCATGATCTGGCAGGCGCTGGTGATGCGCTCGGCTTCCTGGTCGACTTCCTTCATGCCGTCCTGCGAGCGCTTGACCTGATCCTTCACCAGATCGCCGAGGATCTTGCGCTCGGCTTCCATGTCGACATTGCCCAGTTCGCGGCGCTCTTTCTGCAGCTGGTTGTCGCATTCGATCAGGATCCGCGCCATGCCTTCGACAAACAGGCTGTTGTTGACGGAAGATTTGATCTTGGCGAAATTGCTGTTCTTGCCCATCACATGCGCTGCGAACCAGTCCGACATCTCGCGCGACATGGAGCCATAGTTCTGCGACAGCACGGTGACCGGGCCGCCCGAGGGCTCGATCCGCGAGGCCAGCACCCGCAGGTTGTGCGGG
This sequence comes from Leisingera daeponensis DSM 23529, assembly GCF_000473145.1. NCBI lineage: Bacteria > Pseudomonadati > Pseudomonadota > Alphaproteobacteria > Rhodobacterales > Roseobacteraceae > Leisingera > Leisingera daeponensis. The sequence goes on from NZ_KI421500.1 coordinate 338,014, forward strand.
ATCGTGTGCATGGCGTCGAAATCGGCGATCAGCCCTTCGGTCTCCTCGACCAGCGTTTCGGCATTGCGCAGCATGCCGGTCAGCTCCCGGATGCGGGCGTGCGGCTGGTTCCCGAGGCCGGTATCGCGGGTGATCAGCTCCTGGCTCAGCGCGTGGGCGGCGAATTGGTGGTAGCTCTCGTAGCCGTGACTGCCCAGCCAGTCGAGCAGGTACTGGGCGCTGTCCTCAGGTTTGACACCCTGGTCCTTCTCGCGCTTGAGCATCTGGGCATAAAAGGCGCGCACCTCGCCGAACAGTTTGCTGCTGGGCTTGATCCGGGCGGAGAGGTAGCCGTCCTCGCAAGGGACAACCACGGCAAATACCCAGTAGTAAAGCCCGTCCTTGGACTTGTTCTTGACATAGGCGCCGATGGGGTCGCCGCGCTGGATCGTGTCCCAGAACAGAGAAAACACGCCCTTGGGCATGTCCGGGTGGCGGATCACCTTGTGCGGCGCGCCGATCAGCTCCTCCCAGGGATAGGCGCCCACCCGCCGGAACACATAGTTGCCGGCCTGGATCACGCCCCGGCCGTCAGTCCTGGAGAAGAACACTTCATGGAGGCCAAAGGGAGCCTCGCCGCTGCTAGGGCGCGTTTCAACACGGCGGTCAACAAAAGACACGGCAAATTCCACTTCTGTTTGAGTAGTCGTTGCGTTCGTCTTACGCCCAAACCCTTCCCGAGTAGTTAAGTTGGTAGCGGCGCATCGCGTTTTAATTGTGCCATTACGATCTGGCTCTGGACGCGTGAAACGCCCGGGTGGGGCAGCAGAATTTCGTGGATCAGCGTGTTCAGCGCCTGCAGATCGGCGCAGTAGACGCGCAGCAGGTAATCGGCTTCGCCGGTCATCGTCCAGGCGGAGGTGATCTGCGGCTGGCTGGCCACCAGCCGGGCGAACCCTTTGGATTGCTCGGGGCCGTGGCTGCCCAGATGCACCTGCACAAATCCCTGCACCGCTAGCCCCAGCTTGGCCGGGTTCAGCCGTGCCGCATAGCCCTCGATATAGCCTTCCGCCTCCAGCCGCTGCCGCCGCCGCCCGGCCTGGCTGGGCGACAGGTTGAGCATCTCGCCAAGCTGCTGCGCGGTCAGATGGGCGTCCTTTTGCAGCGCCGCGAGAAGTTTCGTGTCGGTCGGATCCAGCATGCGGGGTTTCTCCGTTTTTGCGGGAGAATGTGAAAAACCTGCGCATAAAGCAAGCGGCGCGCGCTAAACTACGCGGAAAACCTGCAGCGGAAATGCGGTATTCTTGGCGCAAGATTTAATCCTGTCCCCGCATCACATGAAGGAGACGCGCAATGGGTCCGTTCCCCCACAATGCCCCGAAATCCGAGATCACCCCGGAAAACCCGGCTGGCACCGATGGCTTTGAATTTGTTGAATTTGCCAGCCCGGAGCCGCAGGAACTGCGGGACCTGTTCACCCGGATGGGCTATGAACTGGTCGGCCGCAACAAGCAGAAGCCCGGCGTTGAGCTGTGGCAGCAGGGCGACATCACCTATATCCTGAATGCCGAGGCCGGCAGCTTTGCTGAAAAATTCGTCGCAGAGCATGGCCCCTGCGCGCCGTCGATGGGCTGGCGCGTGGCCGATGCGCAGAAAGCGTTCGAACATGCCGTCGCCAAGGGCGCCGAAGCCTATGACGGCGATGACAAGACCATGGACGTGCCCGCGATCAAGGGCATCGGAGGCTCGCTGATCTACTTCATCGACCAGTACCATGACACCTCGCCCTACAACGAGGAATTCGAGTGGCTGAAGCAGTCCAAGCCGCGCGGCGTCGGCTTCTACTACCTCGATCACCTGACCCACAATGTCTACAAGGGCAACATGGACAAGTGGTTCAGGTTCTACGGCGATCTGTTCAACTTCAAGGAGATCCGGTTCTTCGATATCGAAGGGAAATACACCGGCCTGCTGAGCCGCGCGCTGACCTCGCCCTGCGGACGTATCCGGATCCCGATCAACGAGGACCGCGGCGAGACCGGGCAGATCGTCTCCTACCTGAAGAAGTACAAGGGCGAGGGCATCCAGCACATCGCCGTCGGCACCGAAAACATCTATGACTCCACCGATGAGATTTCGGAGCGCGGCATCAAGTTCATGCCGGCCCCGCCGGAAACCTATTACGACCTGAGCCACGAGCGCGTGCAGGGCCATGAAGAGCCGCTGGACCGGATGAAGAAACACGGCATCCTGATCGACGGTGAAGGCGTGGTTGACGGCGGCGAGACCAAGATCCTGCTGCAGATCTTCTCGAAGACCGTGATCGGGCCGATCTTCTTTGAGTTCATCCAGCGCAAGGGCGACGACGGCTTTGGCGAGGGCAACTTCAAGGCGCTGTTTGAATCGATCGAGCGGGAGCAGATCGAATCCGGCGAGATCCAGGCCGCCGAGTAACCGCTGGCGCTTGAGTGACAGGGCCGGGTCCGCACAGCGGGCCCGGCTTTTTCGTGTTCGTTGGCGTATTCGGTGCCCGTCTGCGTGCAGACCGGGGGCAGGGGCCAGGGGCAAACTGCCCGCGCGCCCGGAGGCTTAGCTGTTGGGCATCGTCAGGGTGCGGTTGCGGCCGCCTTTCTGGTACTGCAACTGGCTTTCGCCGATGGCAATCACCTGGCCGCCGTCGATGCGGTCGCCGACCCGCACCTTCATGTAACGGCCCGACGGCAGCCGGACCAGCGCGCGGCGGTCAGAGGCGGTGCCGTAAACCCCGATCAGGTTCAGCTTGCGCAGATTGAGGGCGTTGCTGACCGTGGCGCGGCGGGCGACCGAGGCTTCGGTCGGGATGCGCGGCGCGGCAGCAGCGGCCGCGGCGGGCACGGCGGGCGCGGCGGCGGCGGCCGGCACCTGGTTCTGGGCGTTGCGGCGGGCGCGGTCCACCAGATTGGCGAAATTTGCAGGCCGCTCACGCGGCACGGCCGAGGCGGCAATGGCCAGGGCGGTGGCCGCCATCTGCTCTTCCCCGGCCGGTTTCACGCTGGCCGGGCGCTGGCGCGGGCGCAGCGAGGCGAGCTCGGCCCGGCTGAGGCCGCCCAGCTGGGCGCGCTCGGTCTGTTCCTCCAGATCCGCGGGCCGGGCCTTGGGGCGCTTGCGCGACAGCACCTGATTGCGGGCCACCTCTTCGGCCAGGGCTTCGGCGGCCGGGTCGCTGCGCTCCGGTGCGCGCGGCGGCACCTTCTTCGGGCGGCCCAGGTAGACCGTGATGCCGTCGGGGTTAAGTGTGCCTTTGGGGCTGGCCTTGACCAGTCCGCGGGCGTCCAGGTCAAAGTCCGCGCCCGCAACGGCGGGGGAGGCAATCGCCGCCAGCCTGTCATCCCCGGCAAAGGACTCCGGCTGCGGCAGCGCCACCGCATCGGCGGCGATATCGGGCTGGTCAATGGAGGCGGTATAAAGCTCATCAAGGCCGGGAGCAGCAGGGCTGGTTCCTAGATCCGGCGCAACCGGCCAGACCCCGGTCGCGGCATAGCGCGCGGCCAAGGCCAGTTCGTCCTGCGGCTCCGGCTGCGGTGCCTGTGCCGGGGCGGCAGGCGCCGCCAAGCCTTCGTCCGCGTCGAAATCCTCCAGCGCGTCCGGAATTGCCGCGGCAGCCTCAGCGGTCTCGTCAGGCAGCTCCGCGCCATCCGCGGCAGCTTCGTCTTCGGCCGAGGGCTCTTCCGCGCTGTCCTGCAGGTCCGCCAAGGCCGCTTCGCCAGCGGAGGCATCCGCAGCCGCGCCAAGGACCAGTACGCCGGGGTCGGGCTGATCCGCCAGCACGCTGACCTGCGGCGCGATGGCGGCATCAACTGCATCCGCGCCGGGCTGCGGCACCACGCCGGACGGGCTGTCCGCCCCGTCCGGCGGGGGGTTGCCGGGGACGCCTTCGGGGGCCAGGCCGCTGTCCTCAGCCGGCGTGTCCTGGAAGAAGCCGCTTTCGCCGAATACCGCCCAAACCGCGACGGTGGCCATGAACAGCAGCAGCAGGGCTGTCAGGATCACCCCGAGGTAGCGCGGCTTTCCTTTAGCTGCCGGTTTGCCGGCATCCATCTTGGGCGGCGGGGCCGGAGCTGCGGCAGCTTCACGCAGCGCTGCGGGGGCGGGCGGGATCTTCGGCTGCGGCGCGGCGGCGCCGGCCTGATCCGCGGGCTTGGCCGCAACAGCGGCCCCCAGCGGTTTCGCCGCAAGAGGCGGCGGAACCCGGTCAGGCGCCGGCGCCGGACCCTGAACGGGCGGGGCAGAGGAGTTTGCGGCCGAAGCTTTGCTGCGGATGCTGGAGAACCCGTTGCCCTCCTGCGCGGAGCCGCCGGCTGCCGGTGCCGGCGGCGCAGGCGGAAGTCTGACCGGCGCCTTCGCATCGGCGGGAGGCGCCGGGGCATCCGCGGGCGCGCTCTCTTTTGCCGCATCCGCATCCGGTTCCTGCACGGGCGCCCGGGGCGGCTGCGGCGGGTCCAGTCTGGCGGCTGCTGCGGGCGTCTGCTTCTCCGCCGGCTGTTCGGCGGCAGTATCCGCGGACGGCTCCGGTGTGTCCTCTGCCGGGGCGGGCGCGCTTTCTTCTGCCTTGTGCTCTGCCGCTGGCGCCGGCAGCTTGGCCGGGCCGACAACCTCCACCGCGTCGCTGTCGGGCTCTACTTCGGTGCCGCGGATCGCGCGGGTGGTGCCAAAGAAGGGCTCGCCCTGAAATCCGCTGTCTTCGGGTGCCGCGACAAAACTCACCGGGCCAAAGCCATGCTCCACCGCGAAGGTTTCCGCCTCGTCCAGCGTTTCCAGCGCCACGGCGGCAACATGGGTCAGGCCGCCGTCCGCGCTGATATCAAAAGCCAGCTCATCCACAGCATAGGGCGTCGCCCCTTCGAGCGCAGTCCTGGCGGCGGCAATCCGCTCTTCCGCGGGCATTTCACCGGTCTCGACCGTCAGATAACGGATCTGGTCATCGGGCAGGATCAGCTTGCTGAACACGCCGTCCGGCGTCAGCCGCAGCGCATCGGCGCGGATGTCCGCCAGTGCAGCGGGCAGATCCCCGGCGTCAAACGGGGTGCTGCCCACGTGCCGCCAGCCGTCCTCGGCGCGATAAAGAAGCGCAATACCATCAGCGGAAAGCGAAAGAGCAAAAGCCGGTTTCATGCCTTGGGTCAAACCATCCAAATCCATACTGCCCGGGGCCGCCCGACGCGCCCGGTGTTTTGCCGCGGACCTTAAAGCAGGAGATTGCCGAGTTAAAGGAAAAGACTGACGGCGGGGCTTGCGGGCGGCAGTTTGCCGTCCCCATCTAATGGGCATTCGAAAAAGGAGCTTTTGAAGATGAAAGCAAGGAAACTTCTGGCCGCCGCACTGATGCTGTCGATGGGCGCAGGCGCTGCAGCCGCAAGCGAGGCCGCCGCCCCGCGGCAGATCACGGTCTATGGCGAAAGCATGCTGCAGGTGGCGCCGGAACTGGCAACCATCACTCTGGGCGTGACCGAGGAGGCAGAGGAAGCCGCTGCTGCCATGGCGGCGGTATCCGAGGCAATGGAGGCGGTGATTGCGCAGCTTAAAGACGGCGGCATCGCCGGCGCCGACATGCAGACCCAGCAGATTGCGATGCATCCGGTCTGGTCGCAGGACCGCTCCTACGACAACGGCGGCCGGCGCGAGATCACCGGCTTTCAGGCATCGAACACGCTGATGGTGCGGGTGCGCGATCTGGACCGTCTGGGGCCGGTGCTGGACACGGTGCTGACCGCGGGCGCCAACCAGTTCCAGGGGCTGAGCTTTGGCGTTGAGGATCCTGCCGCAGTCACCGACAGGATCCGCGGCGAGGCGGTCAAGGATGCGATGCGCAAGGCGCAGCAGCTTGCTGAAGCGGCTGGCATGGAGCTGGGCCCGGTGCGCACAATCACCGAGAACGGCAGCGGCGGCGGGCCGCGTCCGATGATGGCCATGGACATGGCCCGCAACGAGGCGATGCCGGTCGAAGCGGGCGAGCTGACCTTCACCCATAATGTCTCGGTGGTGTTCGACATGACCGAGCCGGGCGGTGCGGCAAGCGAATAACGAAAAAGGCCGGGCAGGGCGCCCGGCCTTACTTTTTCAGGTAAGCCGTGTCTCAGCCGCAGGCCTTGGCCAGCGCCTGGTCCAGGTCGCGGATCAGGTCGTCAGCATCCTCGATGCCGATGGACACGCGCACCACGTTGGGGCCGGCGCCTGCCGCTTCCTGCTGTTCCGGCGTGAGCTGCCGGTGAGTGGTGGAGGCGGAGTGGATGATCAGCGAGCGGGTGTCGCCCAGGTTGGCGACATGGCTGAAGATCTCCAGCGAATCCACCAGCTTGATGCAGGCCTCGTAGCCGCCCTTGACGGCAAAGGTGAACAGCCCGCCGGTGCCCTTGGGATAGCAGGCCTGGGCGCGCTCGTAATAGGGCGAGGACGGCAGCCCCGCATAGGTCACATAGTCGATCCGGTCATCGTTCTCGAGCCAGCCGGCCACCTTGCGGGCGTTCTCGCAATGGCGCTGCATCCGCAGGGACAGCGTCTCGACGCCCATCAGCGTGTAATGCGCCGCCTGCGGGTTCATCGTCATGCCAAGATCGCGCAGGCCGATGGCGATGCCGTGGAAGGTATAGGCCAGCGGGCCGAAGGTCTCGTGGAACTTGAGGCCGTGATAGGCCGGTTCCGGCGCCGACAGCGAGGGGAACTTGTCATTCGCGGACCAGTCGAACTTGCCGCTGTCGATCACGCAGCCGCCGGTCACGGTGCCGTTGCCGGTCAGGTATTTGGTGGTCGAATGCACCACCAGCGTGGCCCCTTGGGCAATCGGGTTGCACAGATAGGGCGTGGCAGAGGTGTTGTCGACGATCAGCGGGATGCCTGCGCCATCGGTGATGTCCGCCAGCGCCCGGATATCGGTCACATAGCCGCCCGGGTTGGCGATGGATTCGCAGAACACCGCGCGGGTGTTTTCGTCGATCGCCGCCTTCACCGCGTCCAGATCGTCGGTGTCGACGAATTTCGCCGACCAGCCGAAGCGCTTGATGGTCTGGCTGAACTGGGTGACGGTGCCGCCATACAGCCGGGTCGAGGCCACCACATTGCAGCCCGGCCCCATCAGCGGGAACAGCGCCATGATCTGCGCCGCATGGCCGGAGGAGCAGCACACCGCGCCGACGCCGCCCTCCAGCGTCGCCAGCCGCTCCTGCAGCACGGCGACGGTGGGGTTGGTCAGGCGGGAATAGATAAAGCCGACTTCCTGCAGGTTGAACAGGGCCGCAGCGTGTTCGGCATCGCGGAAGACATAAGCGGTGGTTTGGTATATCGGCGTTTGCCGCGCGCCAGTGGCCGGGTCCGGCTTGGCGCCAGCATGAATCTGCAAGGTGTCAAAGCCATAAGACGGGGCATCGGTCATGAGTGGGTCTCCCTGAAAACTCTACTGCGTCGCGCGCACAACAGCATGGCTTCGGGCAGAAGGCAATCGCGCCAATGCCGCAGCGGAAACGGGGCGGGGCTGCGGTTTGCCCTGCAGGTTGCCGACCTTTCAAATTGAGGGTTCAGCGCGGCAGGCAGGCTCCAGCACCTGAGTTGCAGCCTGAGAAAGCGGACAGCGAGGCCAGATCCGCTTGTCACCGGCATACCCGGGGTCCGCCTGCTGCATCAGCCAGCCTGGCTGCCGGTGCAGGTGCCGCAGGCGGAATGAGTTCCAACAGCGTTCGCGGCGTTGCGCGGGCGGCAACGTCTGAAGCAGAAACAAGAGTCTAGCGGAAGAAATGGTGCCCCCACACGGACTCGAACCGCGGACCTACTGATTACAAATCAGTTGCTCTACCAGCTGAGCTATAGGGGCACTTAGCTGTGAAACCGCGCTTAACATCCTTCGCGGGTGCCTCGCAAGAGGTCTTTTCAGCAAAAGAACAGGCTTGCATACACGCAGGGCCGCGGCGCGCATTGCAGGTGCCAAAGCGCGCCGGTCCGGGGGTGGCTTTCACGGTTGCGCGGGGAGGGCCGGAATGCGGCTGCTCAGCCCGCGGCGGACGGGTCTGGCAGCCGGTTCAGGCTTACTCCAGCGGCTGCCCGTTGCGGCCGAAGGTCAGGTCTTCGCGGCTCAGGTCGTCATAAGTCACCTCGACGGCGACCTGCCGGATCGAACCCAGCGGATAGCTGCGGTAGGGCATGCCGTCCTCTTCCTTGATCATGTTCGGAATCGCTTCGTCCAGATGGCATTCCGGCAGCGGCCAGGGTTCCGGCGCGGCACCGTTCACGCTCAGCCTGACCTGCGCCAGGCCGCAGCGCCAGGACCACAGATGGGTGACATACAGCAGATCCTGGCCGTTGAATTCGCGCACATGGATCCAGTTGGCCCGGGTCGCGGCCAGGATCGGCTTCACCTCGGCTGCGGTGGTGAAACGGCCAGTGGCCTCCTGCGGTTCCGCCGCCAGGGCAGGTGCGGACGGGGCAGGCGCAGACAGCGCCGCAGCCTCGGGCGTGCCGCCCTGCGGGCCCGGCTGAGCCGTTGCCGCGATGATCGCCAGGATCACATCAATCATCATCTCGCTCCACTTGAGGCGCCCCGCGATGACACAGGGGTGCCCGAATTTCCCAACGGCCTGTTGCACGGCATCCTGCCGGCTTGTAGCTAGCTTAGCAGGCAGGTCTGCCTGCGGCCTTAACAGGCAGTCCTAACCGCCCGGCAGAGACGGAAAACGGGGAAAACAATGGCAAATGCCCCCTTCAACGTGATGATCATCGGCCAGGCGGGCCGGCTGCAGTATGAGGCGGTGCTGTTTGCCGCCTCGCTGCGCCGCTGCTCCCCCGGATTTTCCGGCCGCCTGTTTGTCGCGGTGCCGCAGCCGGGGCCGTTGTGGGACAAGGATCCCAGCATCCGCGATCCGGAGGTGCTGCAGGCGCTGGCGGAGCTGGATGCGGAAATCCTGCCCTTCGAAAGCAAGGTGTTCGGCGCTGCATACCCCTATGGCAACAAGATCGAGGCGCTGCAGGCCCTGCCTGAGGGGGAGCCGTTTGTCTTTTTCGACACCGACACGCTGATCACCGGCGAGCTGGCGGAGGTGCCGTTTGACTTTTCCCGTCCCTCGGCCTCTCTGCGGGTCGAGGGGACCTGGCCCCAGCCGACGCTCTACGGGCCGGGCTATGCGGGCATCTGGCAGTCGCTGTACAGCCGTTTCGGTCTGGATTTCCCGTCCAGCCTCGACCTCAGCCAGCCGGATGAGTTCTGGAAGCGTTACCTTTATTTCAACGCAGGCTTTTTCTACGGCGCCTGTCCGCGGGGCTTTGGCGCGCGGTTCCTGGCATACGCGCAGTCGGTCCGGGACGATCCGCCAGCCGAACTGACCGGCCAAAGCCTCGACCCCTGGCTCGACCAGATCGTGCTGCCGCTGGTGATCCACGCTTTCGGCGGCGGCCGCGACGCGCTGCCAAGCGGTTTCCTGGATGGCGAAACAAGCTGCCACTACCGGCTGTTTCCGCTGCTCTACGCGCGTGAGAGCGACCGGGTGGTGGAACTGCTTCACGAGATCGCGGCGCCGAACCGGATCAAGAAGGTTCTGAAAGCCTATGAGCCGGTCAAGCGCATGGTCTATCAGGGCCGCGGCGAAAAGGTGCGGGCGCTGTTTGACCGTGAAAACCTGCCGCGGCGCGAGCAGGCGATCCGCAACCGGATCAAGAAAGAAGGCTTCTGGATGCGCTGAGGCCGGCCTGTCTTTCTGATTGCTGCAACGCCCGCCCGATGCCGCGGGCTTATGGCAGCAGCCCGGCCGCCGAGGCATTGGGAAGGGGCGCCGGAAGGCTCCGTCCAGAAACCGGCCTCAATACCCTCTGCCAGCTGCGCTGCGCCTTTCAGCGGCGCAGCCAGCGGTGCACCGCGTCTTTGCCGTGGCGGCAGGCCGCCTGCAGGCTGCCGCCCTTGGCCAGGTGGCAGGCGATGGCCGTGGCCAGGCTGCAGCCCGTGCCGCGTTTGGACACCGTCAGCCGCGGCGCGGCAAAGGCGAGGGGCGGGCCATCTGCGGTGAACAGCAGGTCGGTGCTTTCCGCCCCGGTGCCATGGCCGCCTTTGACCAGCACCGCCTGCACCCCCTGCGCCAGCAGCGCAGCGGCCTGCACTTCAGGGCCGCCCTGCACGCCTGACAAGACCTCCAGCTCCGGCAGGTTCGGCGTCACCAGCGCTGCCCGGCGCAGCAGCGCGCCAAAGCCGTCCGCCGCCATCAGCGTGCCGCCGGAACTTGCCTTCAGCACCGGGTCCACCACGATGGGCAGCCCCGCGGGCAAAGCCGCGCCCGCCGCCTCTGCCACTGCGGCGGACCCCAGCATTCCGATCTTCACCGCACCGGGCAGCGGCGGCGTTGCCAGGGCAGCGCGCGCTTGGTCTGCAACACTCTGTGCGGGGCAGGGGTGAACGGCCAGAACGGCCTCGTTGGTCTGCACCGTCACGGCTGTCACCACCGGGCGCACGCACACCCCCAGCGCTGCCGCCATCGCCGTATCGCGGCTCAGGCCCGCGCCGCCGCTGCTGTCGGTGCCGCCAATCGCCAGGATCCAGGTCATCCGCGATCCCCGGCTGCCAGCAGTGCCAGGTTCCCGTATCCCGCCTGCCGCAAGTCCTGTGCCGCGCCCCAGGCCCGCAGCCCGGTGCGGCAGCACAGCACGATCCGCCCCGCTCGCGGCAAATCCGCTGCCAGCATATCCGCGCGGGCCATCCGGCGGGCGTGCGGCGCAGGCAGGCGCGGGGCTTCGGCGGCCTCGCGCAGCTCGATCACCGTGTCGTCCGGGCGGATATGAGACGGCGCGATGAAGGGCAGCGCGTCCTCCGGCTCCGCGGCATCATCGAAGCGGAACGCGCTGACCTGCAGGTCCTGCAGCCGGAAAATAAACAGCTGTCCCCGCGGGGACGGCTGGTGATTGAGCAGCGCCTTCAGGGCAAGCTGCGCCTGCAGCGCGCCGATTATGCCCACGGCAGGCCCCATCACGCCCGTGGTTGCGCAGGTCGCGGACTGCGCGGGCAGATCCGGGAACACCGCGCGCAAGGACGGCCCGCCGCCGCAGAAGCCCCCGGCATACCCGGACTGTCCCAGCGCCGAAGCGGAGATCAGCGTCTTGCCTTGCTGCCGGCACGTGTCCGAGAGGATGTAGGACGCCGCAAAACTGTCCGCGGCATCCACCACCAGATCGGCCTCCGCAACCATTGCCGGGGCATTGGCGGCGTCCAGCGGCCGCACAAGGGCCGCCGCTTGCAGATCCGGGTTGGCCGCCAGCAGACGCCGCCGGGCGGCCTCCGCCTTGGGGTGGCCGAGATCGGCCATGGAATAAAGCACCTGCCTGTGCAGGTTGCTTTCCTCCACCGCGTCGCCGTCCATCACCGTGATGCGCCCGACGCCCGCGCCGCCAAGATACTGCAGCACCGGGCAGCCGAGGCCCCCGGCGCCCACCACCAGAACATGCGCCTTGGCGAGCCGTTGCTGACCACCGGCACCGACTTCGGGCAGGATCATCTGCCGCGCATAGCGGCTCATGCGCGGCAGGCCTCCGCCCATTCGCGGGTGCGCGCCTCGGGATCTTCCGCCAGTTGGATATCGGTCACCACCGCCGCACTGTCGGCCCCTGCGGCAAAGACCCCCGGCAGCCGCTCCGGCGTCAGCCCGCCAATCGCCACCAGAGGCGTCTTTCCCGCCATCTGCTTCCAGCGGGTGACCCGCTCCAGCCCCTGCGGCCCCCATTTCATCTTCTTCAGCAGCGTCGGATAAACCGGCCCCAGCGCCACATAGGCCGGTCCGAGGGACAGGGCGCGCTCCAGCTCCGCCTCGTCATGGGTCGACAGCCCGAACCGCACGCCCCTGCGGCGCAGCGCGGCAAAGTCGGCGGTGTCCATGTCCTCCTGGCCCAGATGCACGAAATTGCAGTTCAGCTCCAACGCCGCCTGCCAGTAGTCATTGACCACCAACTGCGCGCCATGCACCGCGCAGAAGTCGCGGGCGCGGGCAATCTGGCGGCGCAACTCGGCGTCCGGCTGGTCCTTGATGCGCAGCTGCACCAGTTTGACCCCCTGCGGCACCAGCAGCTCCAGCCGGCCGACGTGGCCAACGATCAGATAGAAACGGTCCATTACGCAAACTCCGCCAGTCCCAGAACCGGGGTGGAGGGCACCGCCATTTCGCGCCGCTCCATCGGGTCGGCCCCATGCCCCAGACGCCCGGCCTCAACCGCCAGCGCCATTGCGCGGGCCATCCCGGCAGGGTCGCCGGCCTTGGCCACCGCGGTGTTCAGCAGCACCGCATCCATGCCCAGCTCCATCGCCTCCGCCGCGTCCGAGGGCCGCCCGATGCCGGCATCCACGATCAGCGGCACATCCGGGAAATGTGCCCGCATGGCCCGCAAGCCATCCGGGTTGCGCAACCCCTGGCCGGAGCCGATCGGCGCCCCCCAGGGCATCAGCACCTCGCAGCCCGCCTCCAGCAGCTTCTCCCCCACCACCAGATCGTCCGTGGTATAGGGAAAGACCTGGAAGCCCTCGCCGCTCAGCACCCGCGCCGCCTCCACCAGGCCGAACACATCCGGTTGCAGCGTGTCGGAATGGCCGATCACCTCCAGCTTGATCCAGGGGGTGTCAAACAGCTCCCGTGCCATACGGGCCGTCGTCACCGCCTCCTGCACCGAATGGCAGCCGGCCGTGTTGGGCAGGATGCGGCAGCCGGTGTGCCGCAGACTCTCCCAGAACCCGGCGCCGGAGCCATCGGCGGTTTCGCGGCGCAAGCTGACGGTGATGATTTCCGTGCCGCTGGACCGCACCGCCGCCGCCAGAACCGCAGGCGAGGGGTATTGCGCTGTGCCCAGCAGCAGCCGCGAGGTGATCTCAGTTCCGTAGACTTCCATCTCAGCCTCCCTGCATCGGCGCCAGCACTTCCAGCCGGTCGCCATCGCACAGCTGCACCTCTTCCCGCTTTTCGCGGGCCACAAAGGTGCCGTTCAGCGCGGTCGCAACCGCCGAGCAGGCAAAGCCCAACTCGTGCAGGACCGCCTGCAGATCGGTTGCCGACACCTCACGCGGTTCGGCGTTCACGATAATCTTCATCCGTTGTCTCCTGAAGCAGGCGGCGGGCCGCGGCTTCTGCCATCGCGGGGGCAAGCAAAAAGCCGTGCCGGTAAAGCCCATTGAGGTAAAGCGTGCCGCCCTGTTCGGTCAGCCGCGGCAGGTTGTCGGGGAAAGCCGGGCGCAGCCCTGCGCCGGTTTCCGCCACGCTGGCCTCCGCAAAGCCCGGATGCAGGGCGAAGGCAGCACTCAGCAGTTCACTGAGCGAACGCAGGGTGATGCCCCGGCCGGAGCTGCTCTCGATCATGGTGCCGCCGATCATGAAAAACCCGTCCCCGCGGGGCACCAGGTAAAGCGGCATCCGCGGATGCAGCAGCCGCAGGGTGCGGCTGATCTCCACCTCCGGGCAATGGAGGACGGCCATCTCGCCGCGCACCGGGCGCAAGCCGGGCAGGGGCGCGGCCATGCCGGTGCAGTCCAGCGTGACACGGGCCGGGGCGGGGGTGCCATAGCGGATCTCCACCCCCAGCGCCTGCACCGTTGCGCTCAGATCGCGCAGCGCGCGCCGCGGGTCCAGATGCGCCTCCTGCTCAAAGAACAGCCCTTGCGCAAACCGCCCCGCCAGCGCCGGTTCCAGCTCCGCGATCTCCGCCCCGCCCACGCCCCGGTGGCCGGTGGTGCGGCGGGCAAATCGGGTCAGCTCTGCCCGGTCGCGGGCAGGCGCCACCACCAGCGTGCCGCGCCTGTGGACCGGGGTGATCCTGGCCCACCAGCCGGCGGCGCGGCTGCCGAGGGTGATCACGTCCTCCTCGGCGCTTTCGCGTTCGCACCACGGCGCCAGCATGCCGCCGGCAAAGCGCGCGACGCTGCTGTCTCCGGGCGTTTTCCCTCGTTCATAGACCGTGACCGCCGCCCCGCGCTGCGCCAGCTCATAGGCGCAGGCGAGACCGCCGAGGCCCGCGCCTGCGATGGTGATCATTCCGCCGGTTCCACAGCCTCAGGTGCAGGCACATAGAGTTCGCCGCCCTCGCGGAACTTGGCAGCCATCGCCTCCATGCCCTCTTTCTGCGCTTCGGCGCGGATGTCGTGGCTGATCCGCATCGAGCAGAATTTCGGCCCGCACATGGAGCAGAAATGCGCCACCTTATGGGCCTGTTTCGGCAGGGTCTGGTCGTGGAACTCGCGCGCCGTGTCCGGGTCCAGGGAGAGGTTGAACTGATCCTCCCAGCGGAACTCGAACCGCGCCCGGCTCAGCGCATCGTCGCGGCGCTGTGCGCCCGGCAGCCCCTTGGCCAGATCGGCGGCATGGGCGGCGATCTTATAGGTGATCACGCCGGTCTTCACATCGTCGCGGTCGGGCAGGCCCAGATGCTCCTTCGGGGTCACGTAACACAGCATCGCGCAGCCGAACCAGCCGATCATCGCCGCCCCGATGCCGCTGGTGATGTGGTCATAGCCCGGCGCGATGTCGGTGGTCAGCGGCCCCAGCGTGTAGAACGGCGCCTCGTGGCAGCACTCCAGCTGCTTGTCCATGTTCTCCTTGATCTTGTGCATGGCGACATGGCCCGGCCCCTCGATCATCACCTGGCAGTCCTTGGCCCAGGCGATCTTGGTCAGCTCGCCCAGGGTTTCCAGTTCGGCAAACTGCGCCTCATCATTGGCATCCGCGATGGAGCCGGGGCGCAAGCCATCACCCAGCGAGAAGCTGACGTCATACTGGCGGCAGATGTCGCAGATTTCCTCGAAATGCTCATAGAGGAAGCTTTCCTTGTGGTGATGCAGGCACCATTTGGCCATGATCGAGCCGCCGCGCGAGACGATGCCCGTCACCCGGTTCACCGTCATCGGCACCATGTGCAGGCGCACGCCCGCGTGGATGGTGAAATAGTCGACGCCTTGCTCTGCCTGCTCGATCAGCGTGTCGCGGAACACCTCCCAGGTCAGATCCTCGGCGATGCCGTTCACCTTCTCCAGCGCTTGGTAGATCGGCACGGTGCCGATCGGCACCGGGGAGTTGCGCACGATCCATTCGCGGGTGTTGTGGATGTTGCGCCCGGTGGACAGGTCCATCACCGTGTCGGCGCCCCAGCGGATTGCCCAGACCAGCTTGTCCACCTCCTCCTCCATCGACGAGGTCACGGCGGAGGTGCCCATATTGGCGTTGATCTTCACCTTGAAATTGCGGCCGATGATCATCGGCTCGAGTTCCGGGTGGTTGATGTTGGCCGGGATGATGGCGCGGCCGGCGGCGATTTCGGAGCGCACGAATTCCGGCGTCACGTAGTCCGGGATATTGGCGCCGAAGTCGTTGCCGTCGCGGTTTGCATGGCACGGCGACAGCTCGCGCAGCTGATTTTCGCGGATCGCCACGAACTCCATCTCCGGGGTGATGATGCCGGCGCGGGCATAGGCCAGCTGGGTCGGCGCCTTGCCGTCCTTGCCGCGCAGGGGGGCCGGTTTCACCGGGAACTCCGGCGTCAGCCGGCCGCCCTCGACAAAGCCGTTGTCCTCGGGCTTCACATCGCGGCCCTGATAGCTCTCGACGTCGCCGCGCGCGAGGATCCACTGGCGGCGCAGGCCGGGCAGGCCCTGGCGGATGTCGGTCAGCACATCCGGGTCGGTATAGGGGCCGGAGCTGTCATAGACCGGCAGCGGCGCCTCGCCCGCGGTGGGGTGGGTGGAGATTTCCCGCATCGGCACGCGAAGGTCCTGGTGGACCTCGCCGCTGACGTAGATCTTGCGCGACGCGGGCAAGGCGCCTGTGGTGATCTTGGGGTTGGGGACGTTCATCTGGTGTTCCTCCGGGCCTTCGGTTCAAAAACACCAATTGAGCCGGGACGGAGGAAAACGGGCAGGGGGGTGTACAGCCGGTGTACGGCCTGTGCACGCATGCTGCCTGTTCGAAACACGGGCCTGCCGCCGGGGCGCGCACCATGCTCCTAGCTTCCTACGCCAGTATCAACTGGGTCAGGTTCAAAGGGTCGCGCCGCCGGTCCGGGTTGCCCCGCACCATGACGCCTCTCAGTCCCTTGGGCGGGACTCCCCTGCGTGCCTATAGGGCTAGGGGAGGTGCGGGGCTCCCGTCAACCGGAATCTTTGTAGATATTTTTTATTATTTACAATCATATGTTTGGGTGGATTCTTGCTCAAAATCCGGGGCAAATCGCTGCAGTGCGGCTTTGGTGCTTGATCGGCGCTTGCAAAATTATCTATAAAAATCCGCAACGCCATCCGCGCATGGCCAACAGGTATAGAGAACAGGAGACAGCATGCTGGACGCTGCACCCATCCGCACCGACTGGACCCGCGAGGAAGCGGAAGCGATTTACAACAAGCCTTTCATGGACTTGCTGTTTCAGGCGCACACCGTGCACCGGCAGTATTTCGACCCCAACCAGGTGCAGAAATCCAAACTGCTGAGCATCAAGACCGGCGGCTGCGCCGAGGATTGCGCCTATTGCTCCCAGTCGGCCCGCAATGGCGCGCAGCTCTCGGCCTCCAAGCTGATCGAGGTGCAGCGGGTGATCGCCGAGGCCAAGAAAGCCAAGGAAGGCGGGGCGACCCGCTACTGCATGGGGGCCGCCTGGCGCTCGCCCAAGGACCGCGACATGGCCGCGCTGGAGGCGATGGTGAAAGGCGTCAAGGATCTGGGCATGGAAACCTGCATGACGCTGGGCATGCTGGACGAGGAGCAGGTGTTCCGCCTGCGTGACGCAGGTCTGGACTATTACAACCACAACATCGACACCTCGGAGCGCTACTACTCCGAAATTATCACCACCCGCACCTTTGCCGACCGCATCGACACCCTGAACCGGGTGCGCGAGGCGGGCATCAAGGTTTGCTCCGGCGGTATCGTCGGCATGGGCGAGAAGCAGCTGGACCGCATCGACATGATGCTGGCGCTGGCTACGCTGGACGCGCACCCGGACTCGGTGCCTGTCAACATGCTGATCCCAATTGCCGACACGCCGCTCGCCAATGTCGAGAAACTGGACCCGATCGAATTCGTCCGCTCCGTGGCGCTGGCCCGCATCCTGATGCCGAAATCGCATGTGCGCCTTTCGGCGGGCCGCACCGATATGTCGGACGAGATGCAGGCCATGTGTTTCTTTGCCGGCGCAAACTCGATCTTCGTGGGCGACACGCTCTTGACCGCGGACAACCCGGAAGAAGACAAAGACCAGCAGCTGTTCGACCGTCTGGGCATCACCGCGATGGCGGCAGGCTGCGACGGCAGCCGCTGATGGCGGGCGCCTTCCCGAGGCATGAGACATCGCTGGAAGCGCTGCGCACGCGCGGGCGCTACCGGCAGCTGATGCCGCGGGACGGGCATGACTTTGCCTCCAACGACTACCTTGGGCTGGCGGGCAGCGATGTGCTGCGCGCCGCCGCCGCCGATGCGCTGGCGCGCGGTGTGCCGGTGGGGGCGGGCGGTTCGCGCCTGTTGCGCGGCAATGATGCAGAACATCAGCTGCTGGAAGCGGAGGCGGCGGGGTTCTTCGGCACCGAGGCCGCTCTGTTTATGGGTGGCGGCTTCAACGCCAATCAGGCGATCTTCTCCACCCTGCCGCAGCAGGGCGATCTGGTTCTGTATGATGCGCTGATCCACGCCAGCGCCCATGACGGGATGCGGCTGGGCCGGGCAGAGACCCGCAGCTTTGCCCATGGCGAGGCGGAGGATGCCGCACGGGTGCTGAAGGCTTGGCGCGCTGACGGCGGTACGGGGCAGGCCTGGATCGCGGTTGAGGCGGTTTATTCCATGGACGGCGACCTGGCACCGCTGGAGGCGCTGATGGCGCTGGCGGATACGGAGGGCGCAGTTCTGGTTGTGGATGAGGCGCATTCGACCGGCGTGTTCGGCGATCTGGGCCGCGGGCTGGCACATGAAATCGCCCGCCGCCCGAACGTCCTTTCGTTGCATACCTGCGGCAAGGCGCTGGGCGCTTCCGGCGCTTTGATTTGCGGCCAGCGGGTTCTGATCGAAACGCTGATCAACAAGGCGCGCGGGTTCATCTTTGCCACCGCGCCGTCGCCCTTGAACGCGGCTTTGGTGCGGGCCGCCTTGCGGGAACTGCAGCAGAACCCGGGTCGCCGCGAACGGGCGTGGCAGGGGATCACCCATGCTCAAGACGAGGCCAAACGCCTGTGCGGGCTGGAGGGCTTCGAGAGCCAGATCCTGCCGGTGGTGATTGGCGATGACAAACGCACCATGGCGCTGGCCTCAGCCATGCAAGGCCATGGTTATGACATCCGCGGCATCCGCCCGCCGACGGTGCCGCGCGGCACTTCGCGGCTGCGGCTGTCGATCACGTTGAATACAGCGGCAGAGGTCATCACCGCGATGTTCGAAGACCTCGCCCGGGAAATGGAGAGTGCAGCATGAGCGCGCTGATTGTCACCGGAACCGATACCGGCATAGGCAAGACCATCTTCTCCGCCGGCCTGGTGCAGGCGCTGAGCGCGACCTATTGGAAGCCGGTGCAATCGGGTCTGGAGGAGGAGACCGACAGCCAGATCGTGGCCCGCCTGTCGGGCCGCCCTGCGCTGCCGGAGGGTTACCTGCTGCAACTGCCCGCCTCGCCGCATTTGTCGGCCGAGGCCGAGGGCGTGGAAATCGACCCGGACACGCTGCCGTTGCCCGCAGTGGACGGCGTGCTGGTGGCCGAGGGGGCAGGCGGACTGATGGTGCCGTTGAACCGCAAGGTGCTGTATCTCGATTTGTTCGCCCGCTGGGGCGCGCCGGTGATCCTCTGCGCGCGGACGCAGCTGGGGACCATCAATCACACGCTTCTGTCGCTGAAGGCGCTGCGCGACGCAGGCTGTCCGGTGGTGGGCGTGGCCTTCATCGGCGACGCGGAACCAGAGGTGGAGCAAACCATCTGCCAGTTCGGCCAGGCGGCGCATCTGGGCCGGCTGCCGGTGCTGGGTGAGCTGACCTCTGACGCCTTGGCCGTGGCTTTTCAGGCCAGCATCCGGTTGGACCTGATTAGGGAGGCACTGTCATGAGCGCAGCAGGCCTCACCCAGCTCGAATTCGACCAGCAGCACCTCTGGCACCCCTATACCAACGTGGCCAAGCCCGGGCCGACATTTGTGGTCAAGGAAGCCGAGGGCGTGCATATCACACTGGACGACGGAACCCGGCTGATCGACGCGATGTCATCCTGGTGGTGCATGATGCATGGCCACAAGAACCCGGCGATTACCAAGGCGATTCACGACCAGCTCGACACCCTGCCGCATGTGATGTTCGGCGGGCTGACCCACGATCCGGCCATCGACCTCGGCCGCAAGCTCTTGGAGATCACCCCCCAAAGCCTCACCCGCATCTTCTATTGCGACAGCGGTTCTGTCTCGGTCGAAGTGGCGATGAAGATGGCGGTGCAGTACCAGCACGCCATCGGCCAGCCAGAGCGCAAGCAGTTTGCCACCATCCGCTCCGGCTATCACGGCGACACCTGGAAAGCGATGAGCGTCTGCGACCCGGACACCGGAATGCACCACCTGTTCCAGGGCGCGCTGAGCGTGCAGCATTTCGTTTCCCGCCCGCCGGTCCGCATCCATGAGGACTGGAACGACGATCCGGCACGGAACGGTTTGGGAGAACTGCGCGCCGTCTTGGAGGCCAATGCGCAGAAGATCGCGGCGTTCATTCTGGAGCCCGTCGTGCAGGGTACCGGCGGCATGTATTTCTATCACCCGGAGTATCTGAACCAGGCCCGTGCGCTGTGCGATGAGCTTGGCATCCTCTTGATCTTCGATGAGATCGCCACCGGGTTCGGCCGCACGGGGGAGCTGTTTGCCACGAATTTCTGCACCGTAGAGCCGGATATCATCTGCCTCGGCAAGGGGCTGACCGGCGGCCATATCTCATTTGCCTGCACCATGACCAACGACCGCGTGGCCCAAGGAATCGGCGGCGGCAACCCGGGGCTGTTCATGCACGGGCCGACCTATATGGGCAACCCGCTGGCCTGCGCTGCGGCCAAGGCCTCGCTGGACCTGCTGACCGGGCAGGACTGGCGCGGCCGGGTGGAGGCAATAGCTGAGCAGATGCAGGCCGAACTGGCCCCGGCCCGCGATCTGCCCAATGTTGCGGACGTGCGGGTACTGGGCGCCATTGGCGTCATCGAGATGAAACACCGCGTCTCGGCAGACGAGGCCCACGCCCGCGCCCATGAGATGGGCGTGTTCCTGCGCCCCTTCGGCACCAATATCTATACCATGCCGCCCTTCATCACCTCGCCGGATCAGCTCAGCGAAATCACCGCGGGCATGCTGCGGCTGGCGCGGGAACTGTAGGCCATGGAGTTCCGCTGGCTGAAACAGAACCAAGCTGCCGAGGCCATCGTGGTCTTCGGCGGCTGGGCTGTGGGGCCGGAGGTGTTCTGGCACCTGGACGGCCCGCAGGACATTCTGTTTGCTAGCGGTTACTCTGACCTGAACGCGGACCTGCCGGATCTGTCTGGCTATGAGCGGGTTAGCCTGCTGGCCTGGTCCTTTGGGGTTGCGGCGTATGCTCACTGGCAGCAAGGGCGGCCCGATCCGTTCCACCGCAAGGTGGCGGTGAACGGCAGCCTGAAGCCGGTGAACCGCAGCGCGGGCATTCCGCCTGCGGTCTTCCGCAAGACAGCGGAGACGCTGAGCCTGGAGACCTTTCAAAGTTTCCTGACCCGCGTCTTCGGGCAGCCGCAAACCCCCGAACCGCTGGATGTGGAGGCGCGCCGTGCCGAGCTTATGGCTGTCGAGCGCCGCGGTGACGCGCCGCAGACGCGGTTCGACCGGATCTGGATCAGTTCCGGTGACAAGATCTTTCCGCCGGCCAATCTGGAGCGGGCCTGGGCGGGTCAGGCGGTTCGCCTGATCGACGCGGCGCACGCGCCGTTCTGCCAGTTCGAGACGTGGGAGGCGCTGCTGCAATGAAAGATATCATGCCGCCTCAGCTGGACCAGTCGCGGGTCCGGCAAAGCTTCCGGCGCGGGCTGCAAAGCTACCACCGCTCCGCTTCGGTGCAGGCGGACATTGCCGCCCGGCTGGCAGAGCTGCTGCAGGCCCAGGGCGCGCCGGAGCGGTTTGAGGCCGCCCTGGAGTTCGGCTGCGGCACCGGCCATCTGACCCGGCAGCTGGTGCAGCGTTTCGGGTTTGGCAGCCTGCTGCTGAACGATCTGGTGCCGGAGGCTGCATCCGCTTTGCAGGAGACAGGCGGCGCTGCGCCCGAGCGGGTCCGGTTCGAGGCCGGGCCGGTCGAAAGCCTGCCGCTGCCGCACGGTCTGGACCTCATCGCCTCGGCCTCCACCGTGCAATGGATCCCGGACCTGTCTGCGCTGACGGCGCGGCTGGCGGCGCGGCTGAACCCCGGCGGCTGGCTGGCGCTGTCGGGCTTCGGGCGCGGCCAGTTCCGCGAGCTGGCGGCGCTGGGCTCCGCCGCGGCGGCGCCCAGCTATCTGGATGCCGGGGAGTGGCGGGCGGTGCTGCCGCAAAGCCTGGACATTCTGGCGGTCACCCAGGCGCCGGTGGTGCTGGAGTTCGACAGTGCGCTGGCGCTGCTGAAGCACCTGCGCCAGACCGGCGTCAACGGCCACGCGCAGCAAAGCTGGTCGCGGCGGCATCTGCGGGACTTCGAGAACGCCTACCGCGAGCGGTTCGGCCGTGGCGGCAAGCTGCCGCTGACTTATGATCCGGTGTTGCTTGTGGCCCGCCGCAGGGCCTGATCCGCGGCTGCTGATCCTTCGGCGCCATGCGCGCTTGAAGCAAGTTTTAGGCGTTTTCTCTATCCGTTCATGCCGGCGCCCCGCCGTGGCGTTAATCTTTGTCAATCTCCCCCTGTTATGCCGGACCCGGAGCTGCGCCTGCGCGCGGCATGTGGCAAGACTGGCAGTAGGGGAGTGACGCCAATGAAAGTGAAAGCGTTTGCGGCAGCGCTGGCGGCGCTGGCGGTTTCCGGGGCCGTTGAGGCAGCTGACATGGGCGATGTGGAAACGCCCATCCGCCTGTCGCTGAACAACTGGACCGGCCAGCGCCTGTCGACCTATATCGCGGGCGGCATGCTGGCAGAGGCGGGCTACAAGGTCGAATATGTCGAAGCGGACCTGAACGCGCTTTATGAGCAGATCGCCACTGGCGAGGTTCATGCGATGATGGAAATCTGGACCACCAGCGACCCGGAGGACTACTTCTCCGTCCGCGATGCGGGCCGGGTGGAAGAGCTGGGCGACTTGGGGCTGGATGCGCGCAACGGCGTGGTTTACCCGCCCTATGTCGCGCAGATGTGCCCGGGACTGCCCGACTGGGAAGCGCTGCGCGACTGCGCCGGCATCTTCTCCGCAGACGGCAACGGCACGCGCGGCCGCTACCTGGCCTATCCGGAATCCTGGGGCTCGCCCGGGGCGGACCGGATCCGGGCGCTGGATCTGCCGTTTGACGTGGTCGCGGCTGAGTCCGAGGCGGCGATGATCGAGGAGTTCCAGCAGGCCTACAAGGACAAGCGCCCGGTGATTGCAACCTTCTGGGCGCCGCATTGGGCAATGTCCTCCTATGCGCTGCAATTCGTGCGCCTGCCCAAGCCGGAGCCGGCCTGCTATAGCGACCCGTCGTGGGGGCCCAACCCCAAGGCGGCCGGCGACTGCGACTTTGCCCGCGGCGGCGTGGTTAAGGCCAGCTGGTCCGGGTTTAAGGAGCGCTGGCCCGCCGCCCATGAAATCCTCAGGAACTACGAGCTGAGCATCTGGGACCAGCAGCCGCTGATCGGGCTGGTGGATGTGCGGGGCGAGACGGTTCAGGGCGCTGCCCGGGGCTGGCTGGCGGTGAACCGCGCCAAATGGATGCCGGCGGTCGAAGAGGCCACCGGCAAGGGCCGCTCCTGATCAAGGGGTCCGCCTGGCAATTCAGCAGATCAATTTCCTGAACAGCGCCCCTTCGTTGCGGGGCGCTGTTTTGCGCTTTGGGGCCAGCGGCTTGCGGCGGCGGGCGCCGCCGCGCAGGCCCGGCGCGGGCGGGAAAAATGATTCCGGAAGTTGTGCGTTTGCACAAAAACTTGAACCGTCAATCAGAATATTTTGCGGTTTGCGGCGCAATTGCTCGACAAAGCGTCGTAATATGTTCCAATACTTGCATTATCCCCGGCCACACTTGGCTCATGGGTGCCTGCTGACAGCAACAGGGCCGGCTGACAGGCCGGGCAGGCGCCATGAACCGCCGGGTTCCAAATGACGCGCCACAGCCGGAAACAGGCGGCGCAAAAGGATAATGACAGGGAGTATTGAGATGACTTTCAAAGGATATGCGCTGGCACTGGGCGCAGCCGCGATGACGGTGGCTGCGGGCATCGCCTCGGCCGCCGAACTGGGCGATACCAGCAAGCCGATCAAGCTGGCGGTCAATGAATGGACCGGCCAGCATGTGACCACCCATATCGCAGGCGAGATGCTGAAGGCCGCGGGCTATGACGTGGAATATGTCTCTGCCGGCATGATGAACCAGTTCCAGGCGATTGCCGACGGCGATATCCACGCGACGCTGGAAATCTGGTCTTCCAACGTGTCCGACGAATACGGCAAGAAGATCGAAGAAGGCACCGTGGTGGAGCTGGGCGACCTGGAGCTGAACGCCCGCGAAGGCATCGCCTATCCCGCGCATGTGGCCGAAATCTGCCCCGGCCTGCCCGCGTGGGAGGCGCTGAAGGACTGCGCGATGCAGTTCGCCACCGCCGAAACCCTGCCCGAAGGGCGTCTGGTGGACTACCCCGCGGACTGGGGCACGCCGGGCGCGGACCGGATGACCGGGCTGGGGCTGCCCTTCAAGGCGGTGCCCGCAGGTTCCGAGGCGGCGCTGATCGTCGAACTGCGCGCCGCAACCGAGCGCAAGACGCCGCTGCTGATCACCTTCTGGCAGCCGCATTGGGCGATGTCGGCCTATGACGTCAAGTTCGTCGACCTGCCGCCGGGCGAAGAGGCCTGCTTCAGCGACCCGGCCTGGGGCCCGAACCCGGACGCGGTGAACGACTGCGACTTCTCGCCCTCGCGCATCTTCAAGGCCGCCTGGTCCGGGATGGAGGAAACCTGGCCCGCGGCCTATGAAATCCTGTCGAACTACACCCTGGCCGTTGAGGACCAGCAGCCGATGATGGGCGCGGTCGATGTGGACGGCGGCAAGGTCGAAGAGGTGGTTGCCGAATGGATGGCCGCCAACGAGGACAAGTGGCGCCCGGTTGTCGACGCCGCCACCAACTGAGCCTTATCCAGTGAACGGCTCTGAAACGCCCGCCATCACCTGCCGGAATGTCTGGCAGGTGTTTGGCAACAACGCAGACAGCGCCTTGAAGGAGGCGCTGTCGCGGCACGAGACACCCGAAGCGGCAGCGCAGGAGCTGCGTTCCAGGGGGCTGATCCCCGCTGTCCAAGACGCCTCCTTCGATGTGAAGGAGGGGGAGCTGTTTGTGATCATGGGGCTGTCGGGCTCCGGCAAGTCGACCCTGATCCGCTGCATCTCGCACCTGTTGCACGCCACCGGCGGCGAGATCCGCATCGACGGCGAGAACATCGTCGAGGCCAGCCCCAAGCGGCTGATCGAGCTGCGCCGCAAGAAGCTCGGCATGGTGTTCCAGCACTTCGGCCTGTTCCCGCATATGACCGTGGCCGAAAATGTCGCCTACCCGCTGCGGGTGCAGGGGGTGAAGAAGAAACAGCGGCTGGCCAAGGCGCAGGAGGTGATCGAGTTGGTCGGCCTCGGCGGGCGGGAAAAGAACTACCCGCGCGAACTCTCCGGCGGCCAGCGCCAGCGCGTCGGCATCGCCCGCTCGCTGGTGGCGGATTGCTCGGTCTGGTTCCTGGATGAGCCGTTCTCGGCGCTCGACCCTCTGATCCGGCGGCAGCTTCAGGATGAATTCCTGGAGATCCAGGCCAAGCTGAAGACCACAATCGTTTTCATCACCCATGACATCAACGAGGCGCTGAAGCTCGCCGACCGCATCGCCATCATGCGTGACGGCAAGGTGGTGCAGATCGGCACACCTGCCGATATCGTGCTGCGCCCGGCCGATGATTACGTGCGCGAGTTTTCCAAGGACGTGGCCAAGGGCCGGCACGCCCGCGTCGCCTCGGTCATGCAGACGGGTGAGCATCAGGTCTACGGCGCCGACGATCCCGGCCTGCGCGAAGACATGACGCTGGACGCGGCGCTGGCGCGGTGCATGGAGCTTTATGAACCTGTTCCGGTCCGAACGCCCGAGGGCAAGCTGGTCGGTGTGGTGAACCCGGCCGATCTGGCCGCGGCCTTGCAGGTGGAGCAGGGGTGATGGCAGCTCTCTCGAAAGGCTCCATTGCGGCGCTGATCGCGGCGGCGGTCGGCGCGCTGTGCCTGCTGCTGGAAAGCAGCCTGCCGTGGCTGGTGAAGTTCCCCGCCGCCTGGGTGCTGCCCGCAACCGACTGGGTGGGTGCCGCCATGGAGTGGTTCCTGGCGCTGATCAAGCCCGCCGCGCGCAGTTTCTCGGCGCTGATGTTTTACCCGATGGAAGCAGCGAACTACGTGCTGAGCCGTGCCCCCTGGCCGCTGGTCATCTGCGCCACTACGGCGCTCGCCTGGATGCTGGGCGGGGTGCGCATGGCGCTGATGGCAGTTGTGGGCCTCGGCTTTGTGCTGGCCTCGGGGTATTGGCCAGAAAGCATGAACACCCTGGCGCTGGTTGCCGTCTCGGTGCCGCTGGCGCTGATCATCGGCGGCGGCATCGGCATTCTGGCAAATGAGTATCCCCGCATCCGCCAGCCGGTGCAGGCGGTGCTGGACATCATGCAGACGGTGCCGACCTTTGCCTATCTCACGCCCTTGCTGGTGCTGTTCGGCTTTGGCCCCGTTGTTGGCCTTATCGCCTCCGCCATCTACGCCGCCCCGCCGATGGCCCGCAACGTGCTGCTGGGGCTGGAGCGGGTGGAGCCGGAGATCAAGGAAGCTGCCGTGATGTCCGGCGGCACGCGGCTGCAACAGCTGTTTCAGTGCGAGATCCCCTCTGCCGGGCAGCAGATCATGGTCGGCGTCAACCAGTGCCTGATGGCGGCCTTGTCGATGGTGATCATCGCTGCCGTGATCGGCGGCTTTGACGATATCGGCTGGGAGGTTCTTCTGACCATGCGCAAGGCGCAGTTCGGCCAGAGCCTGCTGGCCGGTCTGGTGATCGTGATTTTCGCGATTCTGATCGACCGGATGAGCGGCACCCTGACACAGGACCGGCGCAGCAAGCACGACCCGCGCGTCGCCTGGGGTATCCTGGCGCTGGGCGTCGTGGTCAGCGCGGTTTTCTGGAGCAGCGTTCAGCAGCCCGGCACCTATGCCCTGTTCAATCCGGTGGCGGACAGCGTGGACCGGGGCCTGTCGGCCTTCACCAGCGCCAACGCTGACTTCCTGACCGCGCTCAAGAACAACGTGCTGTTTTACGTGCTGCTGCCCATCCGCATCGGGCTGGATCAGGCGGTGCTGCCCTTCACCTGGGGTTTTGCCTGGACCCCGGCGATGAGCCTCGCGCTGTTTGCAGCCGGTGCTGCTGCGGCGGTGGTCTTTGCTCTGCGCGGCCAGCTGGCGCTGGGCGCGATGCTGCTGATCGCCGCGGGGATGCTGGAAACCGGCATCTCGCAGCTGCCCTGGCCCTTTGTGCTGGTAGGCGCCGGCGCGCTGGCCTGGGTCGCAAGCGGGCGCGGGCTCGCGATCCTGACGGTGGTGCTTCTGGGCACCATCCTGCTCTCGGGCCTGTGGGAGCGGGCACTGCTGTCCCTCTATCTCTCCGGCGCGGCGGTCTTTGCCTGCGCGGTGATGGGCGGCGCCATCGGCCTTGCCTCGGCGGTCTCGCCCGGTGTCTGGCGCGTGGTGCGCCCCGTCTGCGACATGCTGCAGACGATCCCGCTGTTCGTGTTCCTGATCCCGGTGCTGATGGTCTTCCAGATCGGCGAGTTCTCCGCCTTCCTGGCAATCATCGCCTACGCCATCGTGCCGATGATCCGCTACACAAGGCACGGCCTGGTCTCCACACCCGACGAGATGATCGAAGCAGCCACCGCCTCTGGCGCAACCACATGGCAGATGCTCAAGGACATCCGCGCGCCCTATGCGGCGCCCTCGATCCTGCTGGGCCTGAACCAGACCATTCTCTACGCCTTTGCGATGCTGGTCATCGCGGCGCTGATCGGCACAACCGGCCTTGGCCAGTCGATCTATCTGGCGCTGGGGCAGGCAGATGTGGGGCTGGGGATTTCAGCGGGTGCAGCCATGGCGATCCTTGCCCTGATTGCCGACCGCATGGTGCAGGGATTCGCCGAGGAGCGGCGCAAGGCCCTGGGGCTTTAGCGGCCCGCACATCCAAAACTGAAGGGCGCCCCCTCGGCGCCCTTTTTTGATCTGGGGCAACGTTTCAGGCGCCCAACCCGCCTATAGCTGCACAGAGAACTGATCTACACCCGGAGAGACCCCGATGGGCTGGCTCGAATTCACCGCCGCGCTGATGCTGTTCCTGGCCAGCCACGCCATCCCCGTACGCCCGCCGGTGCGGCCCTGGCTGGTCAGCCGCCTGGGGCTGCGCGGCTATTTCATCGCCTACAGTGTGCTGTCTCTGGCGATCTTGGCCTGGCTCGTCGTGGCCGCCGCCCGCGCGCCCTACGTCGGCGTTCTGCCTTATTGGGAGGGGTTCCGCTGGGTGCCGCTTCTGGTGATGCCGCTGGCCTGCCTGCTGGCGGTGGCCGGCATGATGCGGCAGAACCCGCTCAGCTTCGGCGGGCTGGGCGTGCGCGCCTTTGACCCGGCAGACCCCGGCATCCTCGCCGTCAGCCGCCATCCGCTGTTGGCGGCGATGGCGCTCTGGGCGGGGGCGCATCTGCTGGCCAACGGCGACCTGGCGCATGTGATCCTGTTCGGGCTGTTCGCGGGCTTTGCCTGGATGGGCATGGCGCTGATCGACAGACGCAAGCAACGCCAGATGGGGCAGGGGGAATGGAACCGCCTCAGCCGCAACACCGCGCGGCTGAACCTCGCCCGCTTGCGGCCCTCGGGTGCTGAGGCCGGGCTTGCCGCGGTGGTGTTCCTGGCGCTTCTGATCCTGCACGCGCCGGTCATCGGCTACAGCCCGCTGCCCTGGTAGGGGTTGACCGCAGACGCCGCATGACCACCTATGAAATGATACGATACTGGAGAGACGGACACATGCACCTGGCCTATGTGATGACCGAAGAACGCGGCGCCACCGACCGCCTGCTGAGCGCGCTGGCCGAACGGCTGCAGGCCAAGGGCTTCCGCCTGGCAGGCATCGTGCAGACCAATGTGGAATGCTACGACAAGGAGCTGTGCGACATGGATGTGCGGGTGCTGCCCGACGGCGAGACCATCCGCATTTCGCAATCCTTGGGTGCAGGCGCCCGCGGCTGCCGCTTGAACCCCGAGGCGCTGGAACAGGCGGTGGGGCAGGTCTCTGCCACGCTGCAATCGGACCCGGCGCCGCAGCTGCTGATCGTCAACAAATTCGGCAAGCACGAGGCTGACGGCCGCGGCATGCGGCCCATCATCGGCGAGGCGCTGGCGCTGGGCATTCCGGTGATTTCTGGCGTCAACAAGATGAATGTGGAGCCGTTCCAGGCCTTCGCCGATGGCATCGCCGTGGCGGCAGGCCCCGATCTGGACGCGCTGGTCGAATGGGCGGAACAGGCCGTGGCCGAAAACGCCTGACCTGGTTATTGCCGTTTGAAAACAATTGGAAGGCCCGCGCAGCTCACGCGGGCTTTTTGCTGTGCAGAACGGGCTGGCGGCCTGTCCAGCCTGCTGCTGAACCACCATCGTCTAGTCTGAAAAAGAGAGAAGATGGTGGGCGACCCTGGAATCGAACCAGGCGTGCGTCTCCGCGAGGGAGTTACAGTCCCCTGCCACACCTTGCGGCCTGTCGCCCACTGTCAGTTGCATGTTGCACCTGATGTGGAGGCGTGATTACTAGCAGGCCAAACGGGCGTCAACAGGAAAATCGCAAGTTTTTCGCGCGCCCCGCAAATTCTTTCTGCCGGAGAGCAAAATGTCCAAGAAACCCAAATGGGTCGTCGAAAAAGAGCAGTCCAAACGGGCTGCTGCCGCGGAAACCGTGTGGCTGTTCGGGCTGCATGCGGTGCGTGATGCGCTGCTTAATCCCAAGCGCGAAAAACTGCGCCTGATGGTGACCCAGAACGCGCAGGTGAAACTGGCAGATGCCATTGCAGAGTCCGGTATTGAGGCCGAGGTCATCGACCCGCGGAAGTTCAACCCGCCGATCGACGCGCAATCGGTGCACCAGGGCGCCGCGCTGGAGGTAAAGCCCTTGAACTGGGGCGGGCTGGCCGAAAACTGCATCGGGCGGGAAGCGCCGCGGGTGCTGCTGCTGGACCGGGTGACCGACCCGCATAACGTCGGCGCCATCCTGCGCTCGGCAGAGGTGCTGGGCGCCAGTGCGGTGATCGGCACCCGGCATCATTCAGCGCCGGAAACCGGCGCGCTGGCCAAGACCGCCAGCGGCGCGCTGGAGCGGCAGCCCTACCTGCGGATGCGCAATCTGGCCGATACCATCACCGAACTGCAGAACATGGGCTTTATCGTCCTGGGGCTGGACGGCGAGGCAGAGCAGACCATCGAGACGGCGCTGGAGGGCAAGCAGCACCTCCCGGTGGCGCTGGTGCTGGGGGCCGAAGGGCCGGGGCTTCGGCAGAAGACCAAGGAAACCGTGGACGCCCTGGTCAAGATCGGCGCCGCGGGCGGCTTTGGCTCGCTCAACGTCTCCAACGCCGCTGCGATTGCGCTTTACGCGTCGATTGCACGCTAGGCGGGCCCAGCCCGTCACGGGGCGATCACATCTGCGTATCCTCCCTTTGCAACAGCGGGGCGCTGCGGCAGACTCGGCAGGCTGCTGAGAGAATGTGAATGGAGAACAATTTGGCTCTGCGCCTGCTCTTTATGGCCTTTGCGCTCATGCTCCTGTCGCTGCCCGGTGCCGCCCGGGCAGAGATGGCGGGCAAGGCTGTGTTCTCTTCCCGCGCGGGGGTCGCCATTGGCGGCTATGACCCGGTGGCCTTTTTCGAACAGGGCGCGGCAGAGCCCGGGCGGCGCGGTCATGCGGTGATGTGGAAGGGGGTCGTCTGGCGCTTTGCCACCGCCCGCAATCAGGCCCGGTTCGAGGCCAACCCGCGCGCCTATGCGCCGGCCTTCGGCGGCTATTGCGCCTTTGCGATGTCGCAGGGCAGGCTGATGCACGGTGATCCGCAGATCTGGGCGATTGTCGATGGCGAGCTGTATTTGCTCAATAATCCTGAAGCCCAGGATTTCTGGGCCGCCCGCCGCGGCGAGCTGATCGCCCGGGCGCAGCTGCACTGGCCTGTGATTCTGCAGAAATAATCCGTCACCTCACGTTTTCGTGAGGCGGCCTTTTATTTCTCCGACTGTGACCCATATTCAATACAGACTGCGGAATGGAACCACCGCAGATCTTTTTCACTGTCCCTCGTTCCATACCTCGCGCCCGGTTCGTCCGGGCGCATTTTTGTCTCCCGGCATCAAATCCCGCTTTGCGCCCGCTCGCAGCACGGCTAGGGTGCGCGGCATGACAGAGTACAGCGATGAGCATCTGAAAAAGGTCCTGCAGCGCACCAAGGTGGTGGCTGTGGTCGGCGTTTCAATGAACCCGGTGCGGCCCAGCTATTACGTGGCGCGCTACCTGGGCCTGAAAGGCTACCGGGTGATCCCGGTGAACCCGGTCCATGCGGGCAAGATGCTGTTTGGCGAGACGGTGCGGGCCAGCCTGTCGGAGATTGATGCGCCGGTGGACATGGTCGACATCTTCCGCCGGTCCGAGGCGGTGCCGCCGATCGTGGATGAGGCGCTGGAGGCGTTGCCGAAGCTGCAGACCATCTGGATGCAGATCGGAGTGGAGCACGCGGAGGCCGCCGCCAGGGCCGAGGCGCGCGGCGTCACCGTGATCCAGAACCGCTGCCCCAAGATCGAATACCAGCGCCTGTTCGGCGAGCTGCGCATGGGCGGCTTTGCCACTGGGATCATTTCCTCCAAACTGTGACGCTTTTGGCCAGGCCGGGCGCTCCCGCCCGCTCCAGCCGCCCCGAGGGGCGGCCTTCACGGTTTGGCCAGGCGCCGCTGCGCGGCGCAGTTTTTTTGCTGAGAAGCCCTGAAGGGCAAGTGTGCCCGTCAGGGCCTGACCGAGTTTGTTAATGAATGCGCGTCAAGGGCAAGCCGCGCTGACGCGCCGAGGCTGCGCCTCCCTTGACCCGCCGCCCGGCCCGGGGGTCAGCCTTTGGGGCGGCTGGCTTTCTCGGCAATGCCGCTGAGGCCCTGACGTTCCGCCAGCACCTGCAGCACATCGTCCAGCGCCACATCGCGGGCAGCCAGCATCACCAGGAAATGATAGAGAACATCGGCCCCCTCGGAGGCGAGACCCGGCTTGCCGCCCTTCACCGCTTCAATAATAGCTTCGATGGCTTCCTCACCGAATTTCTCGGCGCATTTTTCCGGCCCCTTCGCCAGCAGCTTGGCGGTCCAGCTGGTGTCGGGATCGGCCCCCTTGCGGGACAGGATGGTGGCTTCGAGTTCGTGCAGCAGGCTCATCACATGCCCCTTCAGTTCAGCCGCATCGGGATGCCGGCGGCGGCCATGTGTTCCTTGGCTTCCTGAATTGTGTATTCCCCGAAGTGGAAGATCGAGGCGGCCAGCACCGCGCTGGCGCCGCCCTTGGTCACACCCTCCACCAGGTGGTCCAGAGTGCCGACACCGCCCGAGGCGATCACCGGCACGTCTACCGCATCGGAAATCGCCTTGGTCAGCGGCAGGTTGAAGCCCGATTTGGTGCCGTCGCGGTCCATGGAGGTGAGCAGGATTTCCCCCGCGCCCTTGGCCACGACGGTGCGCGCAAACTCCACCGCGTCGATGCCGGTCGGCTTGCGCCCGCCGTGGGTGAAGATCTCCCAGCGGCCCGGCTCCACCGTCTTGGCGTCAATGGCGCAGACGATGCACTGGCTGCCGAACTGATCCGCGGCCTCGGCGATCACATCCGGGTTGGCCACCGCAGCCGAGTTGAAGGAGACCTTGTCGGCCCCTGCCAGCAGCAGCGCCCGCACGTCCTCCTTGGTGCGCACCCCGCCGCCCACGGTCAGCGGCACAAAGCATTGCTCGGCAGTGCGCTGCACCATGTCGAACATGGTGCCACGGTTTTCATGGGTGGCGTGAATGTCGAGAAAGCAGATCTCATCCGCGCCCGCCGCATCATAGGCCTTGGCGCATTCCACCGGATCGCCCGCGTCGCGCAGGCCGACAAAGTTGACGCCCTTGACCACGCGCCCGTCAGCGACGTCGAGACAGGGAATGATACGGGTTTTCAGCATGGATCGTGCCTTTCAAGCTGCGTGCCCCGTGGGTACGAAATGGCTGCCGGAAGCGCAACAGATATGGCAGGGGATGCGCGTTTTGGTCCGCGCGAAACCGCCGGACACGTGCAGTCTCGAAGTTGTGAATTGCCTGGCCGAAGCTGCTGCCCCGATCATGACCGGACGTCCCTGAATTTGGAGCAGCTGTCATGACCAAGAGTCTTTTCCTCGCCGGTGCCGTCACCCTCGCCGCCGCACTGCCCGCCGCCGCGGAGCTGGTGACCGTGCAAAGTCAGAAACCCGTGGCCGAAACCATGGACGCGCTGCAAGCCGCTGTAGAGGGCGCGGGTGCCACCGTCTTTGCCCGGGTGGACCACGCCGCAGGCGCGCAGACCGCAGGGATGGAGCTGCCGGGCTCGCAGCTTCTGATCTTCGGCAACCCCAAGCTCGGCACCCCGGCGATGCAGGCGGACATGCGGGCAGGGCTCTATCTGCCGCTCAAGGTTCTGGCTTATGAGGATGCGGACGGCCAGGTCTGGCTCACCTATCAGGACCCGGCAGAGATGCTGTCGGGCCTTGATATCCCGGCCGATGCGGAATTCATCGCCAAAATGCAGGGGGCCTTGGGCAAGCTGACCTCCAAGGCAGCGGAATAGGCTCAGCGCCGCGAGGCCAGATAGCGCGACAGGGCATTGGCGATGCCCCACAGCAGCCCGGCCCCTAGGGAGACCGGGCCAAAGATAAGCGGGCCCCAGGCGGCCAGGACACCTGCGGTATAGGCGGTTTCCCCCACGTCCTGGCCCAGCACCACGCAGGGGTTTGCAAACCCCTCGTGGATCTCGCAGCCAAAGCCGATCCCAAGCAGCAGCACGAAGGCAATGCACATCAGCCATAGGACGATGGGTCCTAAGGTGAACGTCGCAAGGATTCGGCGGACTAGGCGCATGAGGTTCCACTTCGCCGGATCAGACCCGGGCGGCGTCAGGCTTTTAGAACCGCCAGCGCCTCTTTCAGGCCGATGGCGCCATCATAAAGCGCCCGGCCGGAAATCGCACCGTTCAAAGGCGCGCCGCAGGTTTTCAGCGCCCGCAGATCGTCCAGCGAGGACACGCCGCCGGAGGCAATCACCGGGATGCTGACCGCGTTGGCCAGATCGGCGGTGGCCTCGACATTCGGGCCCTTCATCGCGCCGTCGCGCAGGATGTCGGTATAGATGATCGCGGCAACGCCCGCGTCCTCGAACGACTTGGCGAGGTCGGTGACCATCACATCGGTTTCCTCTGCCCAGCCCTTGGTGGCGACTTTGCCGTTGCGGGCGTCGATGCCGACCGCGACCTTGCCGGGGAATTCCCGCGCCGCCTCGCGCACCAGGTCCGGGTTCTCCACCGCCACGGTGCCCAGGATGACCCGCGCCAGGCCCTTATCAATCCAGCGCTCGATGGTGGCCATATCGCGGATGCCGCCGCCCAGCTGCGCGGGCACCTTGGTCTGCTTCAGGATTTCCTCAACCGGCGCGGCATTCACCGGCTCCCCGGCAAAGGCGCCGTTGAGGTCCACCAGATGCAGCCATTCGCAGCCCGCTTCGACAAACTCCAGCGCCTGCGCGGCGGGGTTGTCGTTGAACACGGTGGTCTTGTCCATTTCGCCATGCAGCAGGCGCACGGCCTGGCCGTCTTTGAGGTCAATCGCGGGGTAGAGGATCATCCGGGCGGTCCTTCGTGAAATCATGCTGGCGGTGTTTTGCACAACGCAAGGGCATATTGCAACGCGACCCGAAGTCAACCTTGCCAGAAGGGCCGCATCAGGGACAGGCTGCCTGTAAAACAGGGAGGAAATGGAATGAAACATCTTCTGGCAGGTGTGGCTGTGGCCTTGGGGCTGGCGGGCGCTGCGGCGGCGGACCCGGTTCTGGGCGTCTGGAAAACCCAGACCGACGACGGCTCCTATGCCCATATCCAGATGGCCAAATGCGGCCCCGCGGTCTGCGGCAAGATCGCCCGCACCTTCAACAGCGAGGGGGAGTACAAGTCCCCGAACCTCGGCAAGACGCTGGTGATCGACATGGTCCCCAACGGTGACGGCTCTTACGAGGGCAAGGTCTGGCGGCCGTCCAACAACAAGATCTACATCGGCAAGATGGATCTGGCGGGCAGCTCGCTGGCCCTGCGCGGCTGCGTTGCGGGCGGTCTCATCTGCTCGAAACAAACCTGGACCCGCGTCCAGTAAACGCCCTTGAGGGGCTGCGACTACAGCAGTCCCAGCTGCACCGGGATCGGCGCAAAGCCGCGTTTCAGCTGCCGGTCCCGGAACCCTTCGAAAATCGCCAGCGCCTCCGCATGCCCGGCGAAATAGGTCCGCTTCTGCGCCCCGCCGGGCGCGTTCAGCGGCCCGGACACACGCTCGACACACCAGTCGCCGAACAGCGTCGGCGTCAGGGTCAGGAGGCAATAGCGGTGATTGCCTTCGGCGTGGTCGTATTTCTCGAAACGGATGTGCAAGGGAGGGGCTGCCGCAGTGACAAAAGGTCCGCACCGTATGCCCCGAAGCGGACCCCTTGTCTATTGTTCAATCCGGCGAATTGCACCGGCCCCGGCGTCTGCCGTGACGCTCAGACCTCACCGGTGTATTCGCCGCGCGCCGGGTAGTTGTTGGGGATCGCGAAATCCAGCGCTGCCACCAGTTCCGCGAAATGCGGGCGCACAAACGGCATGGTCTGAACCGAGCCATAGTACAGCGTCCGCTGCGGTGTCACCATGAACAGGCCGGGTTCGGCAAACAGCTCCGGTTCCTCGATCCCGATAGAGGTCTTGCCGCGCGAGGTGGAGATATACAGCCCCCAGTCGCGGGCTTCGGACAGCGGCAGGCCGTAGCCGAACCGCAGCGCCTTGGCCTCGATCTTGTCCGCCATGGCGCGGGTGCGCTCCTCGCCGTCGGTGCTGATCGCAATGGAGCCGACACCGCGCTCTGCGAAGTCCGGGACCTTCTTTTCGAAGTCCTTCAGGTAATTCGCGCAGATCGGGCAGTGCAGGCCCCGGTAAAAGCAGATCACGGTGCCGCGCTCAGCCGTCTCCGAGGAGAGATCAAAAGCACCATGGTCCAGCGTCGGCAGGGTCAGGTTCGGGGTTTTCTGGCGGGGGATCAGCACGTGACGGTTCCTTGCAATTGCTGTGAGGGGCGGTTGCCGGGAAGTGTTGCAAAGTTTATTGTCGCATAAATCCGAAAAACCTGACGGGAAACCCGAAATCATGGACCGCCTCACCACCTTGATGGACCGTTTCCAGCTGGCGGTGCAGGCCGCCCGGCCGGGGCAGGCCAATCTGATCGCGCTTGCGGACAGCGGCGGCGCGCCGGTGCGTATCCGCTACTGCACCAAGGGGGCGATGGAGGGGCTGGACCCGGACGCGGTCATGTGGGCGGCGCAGGTGGAATGGTCGGGCCAGAGCAACCCGTTTCTGGCCGCGCTGCCGCCGGTGGTGGACTATGACATCACCAGCAACGCCGAGGCGCAGGGGCTGGTGCGGCTGATGCAGGAGGAGGCCGAGGGCCAGCACTGCGGCGCGCAGTCGGTGATTAACCGGCTGGGCGAGGTGCTGATGGTGCATCTGCTGCGCAACCAGATCCGGAGGGGCGCGACCGGGCCCGGGCTCTTGGCGGGCCTTGCCGATCCGCGCCTCAGCCGGGCCATCGTGGCGATGCATGATCATCCGGGCAGGCTTTGGACCAACGCCGATCTGGCGCAGGAGGCGGGGCTGTCGCTGTCACGCTTTGCCGAGCTGTTCGCTGCCGAAGTCGGGGAAACCCCGATCGGCTACCTGCGCCGCTGGCGGCTGATCCTGGCGCATCAGGATCTTGCGCGCGGCGACCGGGTGGAGGCGGTGGCCCGCCGCTACGCCTACACCAGCCCCGAAGGCTTCACCCGCGCCTTCCGCAAGGCGTACGGCTTGGCGCCGGTTTCAGTGCGCACCTCGGCGGCCTGAACGCCGCACTTTCATCTTTCCCGAAATACTCCCGCCGGAGGCACGGCGCGCCAGCGCCGTTCCCTTAAGGTTGCCAGGTCAGGAAGTTGCCGATCATGCGCAGCCCGGTGGCCTGGCTTTTTTCCGGGTGGAACTGCATTCCGATCATGGTGTCGCGCCCGATGACAGCGGTGACGTCGCCCGCATAGTCCACATGCGCCAGCCGCTCTGCCGGGTTGGCCACGCGGAAATGGTAAGAATGCACGAAATACACGTGGTCACCGCTCTCGATCCCGTCAAACACCGGGTGTGCCTGGTCGATCACCAGATCGTTCCAGCCCATATGCGGCACTTTCAGGGCGGGGTCCGCCGGCGTGATCTTCACCACATCGCCGCCAACCCAGCCAAGGCCCGGCGTCTCGGTGTATTCATGCCCTGTGGTCGCCATCAGCTGCATGCCGACGCAGATGCCCAGGAACGGGCGGCCCTTCTGTTCCACCGCTTCAACCATGGCGTCATAAATGCCCTTGTGGCCGCGCAGCTCGGCCGCGCAGGCCGGAAAGGCGCCGTCGCCGGGCAGCACCAGCCGGTCGGCGCGGGCCACCACATCGGCGTCAGAGGTCACCACAACCTCGCCAGCGTCCATCTCCCGCGCCATGCGCTGAAAGGCTTTTTCGGCGGAGTGCAGGTTGCCGGATTCGTAGTCGATGATCGCGGTCAGCATCTCAGAGCGCGCCCTTGGTCGACGGAATCGCATCCGCCTTGCGCGGGTCGGTCTCCACCGCCAGCCGCAGCGCGCGGGCGACAGCCTTGAACGCCGCCTCGGCAATGTGGTGGCTGTTGAACCCGTGCAGCTGGTCGATGTGCAGGGTGATGCCGCCATGGGTGCTCAACGCCTGGAAAAACTCCCGCACCAGTTCTGTATCGAAGGTGCCGATCTTCTGGGCCGGCAGCGTCACATTCCAGATCAGGAAAGGCCGCGCCGACAGGTCCAGTGCGCAGCGCACCTGGGCGTCATCCATCGGCAGGTGGCACTCGCCATAGCGACGGATGCCTTTCTTGTCCCCCAGCGCCTGCACCAGCGCCTGACCCAGCGCGATGCCGGTGTCCTCCACCGTGTGGTGGTCGTCGATATGGTAATCGCCCTTGGCGCGGATGGTCATGTCGATCAGCGAATGACGCGCTAGCTGGTCCAGCATGTGGTCGAAAAAGCCGACGCCGGTCTGGTTGTCATAAACCCCGGTGCCGTCGAGGTTGATCTCAACCGAGATATCGGTTTCCGCGGTCTTGCGGGTCACTTTGGCGGTACGCATCAGCGGCTTATCCTTCGTCATGCTGCAAGAGCTTCAGTTCTGCCTGGGCGCTTATAGGGCGGGCAGGGGGGCTGGCTCAAGTGCGGCATAGTGCAAGCGGCGCAATCTGTTGCAGCAATCCCGGTCCCATGCCGGTCTCTTGCGCCCGGATGCGCCGCGTGCGAGCTTGGGCGCAAATTCCTGATCAGCCACGAGAGCCTCCCATGTCCATCTGCGTTTTTGTCCAGATCCGCTGCAAACCCGGCACCACCTACAAGGTGGCCGAGGAGATTGCCCTGCGGGAAATCCATTCGGAACTCTATTCCACCAGCGGCAATTTCGACCTGCTGATGAAGCTGTATATCCCGACGGGGGAGGATGTGGGCAAATACATCAACGACAAGCTTTTGCAGATCGAAGGGATCGAGCGGTCGCTGACCACCATGACCTACAAGGTGTTCTGAAACGTCCGGCAGCAAAGCCGCAGACAGCAAAGCGCCCCGCAATGCGGGGCGTTTAACGTTTCGGGCGGGGATGGATCAGGCCGCGATCAGCCCTTTGTCCTGCAATTCTGCATAGGCGGTATCAACCGCGGTCTTCATCCGGGCCAGCATATCGTCCACCTCTGCCTTGGTGATGATCAGCGGCGGGCACAGCGCCAGCGCATTGCCGGCCACCGCCCGCAGGATCAGCCCGTTCTCCTGGCAGGCCTTCTGCGCAGCCGCGCCCGCGGCACCCTTGTCAAAGCTGGCGCCAGTGGTCTTGTTCGACACCAGCTCCAGCGCCGCGATCAGCCCCTTGCCGCGCACCTCGCCCACCAGCGGGTGGTCGGTGAAGATCTCGCGCAGCTGCACCTGCATATAGGCGCCCACCTCGGCGGCGTGCTCGAACAGGTTGTCGCGCTCATAGATCTCCAGCGTCTTCAGCGCCGCCGCACAGGCCGCCGGGTGGCCGGAATAGGTATAGCCGTGGCCGAACACACCGACCTCATTGGTCTGCGCGATCATCGCCTCATACATCCAGCCGGGAATGACCGAGGCCGAGATCGGGAAATAGGCCGAGCTCAGCTGCTTGGCAAAGGTCATCAGGTCCGGCTTGATGCCCATGGTGGTGCAGCCGAAATCGGCACCGGTGCGCCCGAAGCCGCAGATCACCTCATCGGCCCAGATCAGGATGCCATGCTTGCGCAGCACCGCCTGCAGCTTCTCGTAGTAGCCCTCCGGCGGCACGATCACGCCCGATGCGCCGGTGATCGGCTCCACGATCATCGCGGCGATGGTGTCGGGGTCTTCCGCCAGGATCTGCTCTTCCAGGTTATTGATGATCCGGTCGACAAACTGCTCCTCGGTCTCGTTGCCCCGGCGGCCGGTGTAATAGTGCGGCGCGTCCGAGCGCAGGATGTGCAGCGCCTCCAGCGGTGCGTCGAAATGCGCCAGATTCGCGGGCAGGGAGGTCAGCGAGCCGGCAGCAACGGTCACCCCGTGATAGCCGCGCTCGCGGGTGATGATCTTGCGCTTCTCCGGCTTGCCGATGGCATTGAAGTAATAGCGCAGCATCTTGTAATGCGTGTCATTGGCGTCCGAGCCGGAGTTGCCGAAGAAGATATAGGCATCCTCCACCGGCACCATCGCCTTCAGCTTTTCGGCCAGCTCCATGATCGGCTTGTGGGTCTTGCCGCCGAAGGTGTGGGTGAACGGCAGCTTGTGCAGCTGCTCGGTGATCGCGTCCATCACCTCGGTGTTGCTGTAGCCCAGCGAGGTGCACCACAGGCCGGCCAGCCCTTCGATGTATTTGTTGCCGTCCGTGTCATAAACATAGATGCCTTCGCCGCGGTCCAGGCAGAGCTGTTCTGTCGCGGTGAAATTGGTGGTGGGATAGATGACTGGGGCCATGTCCAAACTCCTGCAATGAGCTGCCGCACGGGCTGTTTGGCAGTAGCTTTGGCGTGTTTTGCAACGCACGTCAAAAGGAATTTGATCAAATTTAACAAGCGGAGTGGAAAAAGCGAAAAGCCGCCCCGGAGGGCGGCTTTTTCGGTTCCGGATGGAGCGGGCGATGAGATTCGAACTCACGACCCTTACCTTGGCAAGGTAATGCTCTACCCCTGAGCTACGCCCGCGCTGCCATCTGGTGAAGCGGTGAATAGGAAATCCGGCGGAGGGCTGCAAGCGGAAAATGACAAGGCGGGGAAAGAAATTCCGGCCCGTGCCGCAGCCCGGAAACGCCAAAGGCCGCCCCGAAGGACGGCCTTTGCGGCTTTCGAATGGAGCGGGCGATGAGATTCGAACTCACGACCCTTACCTTGGCAAGGTAATGCTCTACCCCTGAGCTACGCCCGCGCTGCCATTCGGTGAGGCGCTGTTTAGGGATTTCCAAAACGGGTCGCAAGAGGAAATTTGAAAAAACGCGCAAGTATCTGTGGGTAAGCGTTATTCTCCGGTTCTGAGGAAGTCTGCGAGGCGGTTTTTCAGGGCTTCAAGGTCCTTGGTCTCGCATTCCCAGACCGTCAGCACCTGCCAGCCAGCCGCCTGCAAGGCCGCCGCGTGCTCCGCGTCGCGTTCGGCATTGCGCTGGAGTTTCGGCTCCCAGTAATCGCGGCGGCTGGCCGGAATGCGCCCGTCTCGGCAATCATGCAGATGCCAGAAACAGCCATGCACAAAGATCACCTTGCGGCGCGGCCCGAATACCAGATCGGGCTTGCCGGGCAGGTCCTTGCGGTGCAGCCGGTAGCGGACCCCCATTCCGTGCACCATCCGCCGCACCAGCATTTCCGGCTTGGTATGCTTGGCGCGGATCTTCGCCATATTGGCGCTGCGCCGTTCGGGTGTCAGCTTGTCGGCCATTTCACGGCATGTCCGGATTGTGCGGCCATGCGGGCATGATACTCGTTTTCGACCCGGCAGGAAATGAACTCGCCGCCGGCGCAGGGCGGCAGGTCCAGCGCCTTGATAAGCTGGCTGTCGTACTGGCCGGAGAGCAGCAGGATGCCGTCCCGGGCCAGCAGGTCCCGCGTGCCGCGCCCCTTGTCCGAGCGGATCCGGCGCATGAAGTCCTTCTGCTGCGCCACCGCCTCCACCACATCGCGCGGAACCGGGCGGCGCTGGATCAGCCGGAACAGCTGCGCCATGCGCTCGTTTCCGGTATCGCCCGCAAAGATCTGCTGGACTGCGGCCTCATCCGCGGTGCGCCAGAAGTTGGCGGGGTAGGGCTGATCTTTGAACAGCCACAGGATATGTCGGAAGCCCTCGGCAGAGATGCTGCGCTTGGCGTCCTTGTTCTGGCCTTGGGTCAGGTATGCGGGCCGGGCGACGATCAGGCCCAGGTAACAGCGCGCCCGCACCTCATCGGCGGCGACCAGCAGGCAGGCGCAGTCAATCGCCTCGGTAGGGATCATCCAGTTGCCGCCCATGGTGTGCTTGATGTCGACATCCCGGCCCAGAATCTCGGTATCCAGCCGCCCCTTGCGCAAGCGCAAGAGCGCCCGCAGTTCGATCTCCACCCGGGTGCCGATATAGGTCTTTTCGGTTTTCTCCAGCTCTTCATACGCGCGCCGCCCGGTCTTGGGCGTCATGATCACATCATCAATGCACTGGCGCAGCATCTGCGGCACGTCATGTTCCAGCGCCAGCGCGCCGCCGGCACGGGTCGTGATCTCCTCCGCCAGCGGGAGGAGGGTGCCGAAGTCCGGATGGCCGGGAAGCACAAGGCTGTCGGGAAGTTTCAGTTTCATCTTATGTTCCGCCCGGCGGTACGCCGGGCAGCGCCCGGCCCCACGGGGCGGGCGCTGCCGTCAGGTAATGAATCGCTTTGGTGCCTTTACGCCCGCACGGCATGAAGCTTCGGCTTGGCAATCGCCGCCCTCAGCTCCCGCGCCACCGCCTCGGCCACCGGCGGCGGGAAGGCATTGCCGACCTGGCGGTAGGCATTGGTCTTGGCGCCGGTGAAATGCCATGCGTCCGGGAAGCCCTGGATACGCGCCACCATCCGCACCGTCAGGCGCGGCATGTCGTTGTGGAACGGGTCCGGCGCCTCATTGGCGATGGTGCGCCCCTCAACGCCCAGGGCCGCCCAGGCGCGCCGCGCGCGGGTCGGGCCCAGGTCCGGGCCGCCGTGTTTCTTGGAGCCGCCCACAATAGTTGGCGCAATCTCATCCGCCTTGGCCGCCCAGTCATCCGCCCCGCGCCAGCCGCGTTCTTTCATCAGGTCAATCAGCGTGGCCCCGACGGTCGGCGGGTTGTGCGGCAGCGGCTCG
Organism: Leisingera daeponensis DSM 23529; assembly: GCF_000473145.1. Classification (NCBI taxonomy): domain Bacteria; kingdom Pseudomonadati; phylum Pseudomonadota; class Alphaproteobacteria; order Rhodobacterales; family Roseobacteraceae; genus Leisingera; species Leisingera daeponensis. The sequence continues at coordinate 379,880 of NZ_KI421500.1, forward strand.
GGCCAGTTGAACTGGCCGGAAAACTCCTTGCGCAGCGCAACAATGGCCACCCGCGGCCGCAACTGCGGCACTCCGAAATCGGAGGCATTCAGCAGCCGCCAGTCGGTCTCATATCCCAGCTTCGACAGCTGCTTCTTCAGCTTCTCGCGGTAGTCATGGAACACCGCATCCAGAAAGCCGCGCACGTTTTCGATCATCACGGCGCGGGGGCGGGTCGCGTCGACGATCTCGATCGCATCGTCGAACAGGTTGCGCTCGTCCTTCTCGCCCAGCTGTTTGCCCGCCACTGAAAACGGCGGGCAGGGCAGGCCGCCGGCCAAGAGATCGATTCCCTTGTAGTCGCCCGCAACTTCCTTGAACTTGCGCACGTCCTCTTCCAGCACGTTCCACGCCGGGCGGTTGTGGCGCAGGGTGGCGCAGCAATGCTTGTCGATCTCAACCAGCGCGGTGTGATCAAAGCCCGCCGCCTCGAGACCGAGGGCCTGGCCGCCCGCACCTGCGCATAGTTCTACCGATGTCAGCATTCTGCTCTGCCCGCCCGTTTCTGTTCTTGCTCTGTTCCTATGCGGAATCGTGATTCCGCACAAGGTTTTCTGCACCCGGGCAGACTATGCGGAAATCCTCAAAAGCGAAAGGCCGCCCCGAAGGGCGGCCTGTCCGTTTCCCGATGGAGCGGGCGATGAGATTCGAACTCACGACCCTTACCTTGGCAAGGTAATGCTCTACCCCTGAGCTACGCCCGCGCTGCCATCCGGTGAGCGGTGAAATAGGGGCTCCGCCCGCCGGCTGCAAGAGGAAAATCGGCAGCAGCAGAAAAAAATCCGCGCCGGCAGCGACGGAACGGCGGAGGACGCGCGTTTGACTGTCAAACATGAGGATTTTCAGAGGAGGTTGAGCCGATGCCGTGCAAGGACTACCTGCGGATTGCCAGTCTGGGCGCTGCGATTGCCTTGGGGCTGCTGGTGCACAGCGGTGAGCACCTCAGCGCACCGCAAGCGGATAGCTGGGCCGGCCCGGTTGAGCAGCTTAAACCGGTTCCCGTCGAAACCACGACGCTTCCGGCAACCGCCGTACTGAACGCCTGATCCTGTACGCCCGTTTCGCAGGCGCAGCCGTTGCTGTTCCGGTGATTGAAAAAGCCCGCAAGCCGGGCTTTCTCCGCCAGCGGCCTGTTTACCAATCCTGAGGCACAGGGGTTGCTGACAGAACCTGTTCAAGCTGTGCCCGGCTGTCTGCATCCAGATGCGGAATCAACACCCGAGTGGTGAAGTTGCCGTAAAGCTTTCCGTCAAGAAACACGCTCCAGTCGCGCAGGCTTGACCGGTCGAATTCCACGGTATCGCCGAAATGCTTGCCCGGCAGATCATTCGGTTCATTAGCCAGCTTGCCGGTCATACCGCCACCGCTCGCAATGGTGAACTGGTCCACCCAGATGTTCTCGTGGCCATAGCTTGTCTCCAGCGCCACTTTGACCAAAGCACCGTTGGCCGCATTGCCCTGGCTATCCAGAACATGGCTGAGGAAGGCATCCATCGAGCTTAGCGCTGAACCGATGGCGGCGTTCATTTCCGGGTCTTCAGCTTCGAACTGGATGATGGGGTCCCCGGCGAAGGCGGCGGCAGGGGAAAGTGCGGCGAAAGCGGCGAAAATCAGAGGCCTGATCATTTGAAACTCCACAAAAGAAATGCTGCGGCCAAGGGCTGGCCGCAGCTTCAGCGCTTTCCTGCTGGCTTATTCCAGCTCGACCAGAAGGTCCTTGGCGTCGATCTGGCCGCCGGCCTGGACGTGCACCGCCTTCACCACCGCGTCGCGCTCGGCGTGGATGCCGGTCTCCATCTTCATCGCTTCGATGGTCAGCAGCATATCGCCTTCATGCACCTGCTGGCCCGCCTGCACCGCGACAGAGGCGACAACACCCGGCATCGGCGCGCCGACGTGGTTCGGGTTGCCGGCTTCCGCCTTGGCCCGCTGTTCGGTCGAGGCCTTGACCAGACGGTTCGGCACCCGGATCACGCGGGGCTGGCCGTTCAGTTCGAAGAAGACCTTCACCTCGCCCTTCTCGTCGGTCTCGGAAATCGCCTGCAGACGGATCTCCAGGGTCTTGCCCGGGTCGATCTCGGCGGTGATCTCCTCGCCCGGCTCCATGCCATAGAAGAAGGTGCGGGTCGGCAGGGTGCGGACCGGGCCGTACTGGCGGTGGCGGCCCATGTAATCCAGGAACACCTTGGGATACATCAGGTAGCCGTTCAGGTCCTCGTCATCGACCTTGAAGCCTTCCAGCTGCTGGGACAGATCCGCGCGGACCGCCTCCAGGTCCACCGGCTCCAGATGCGCGCCGGGGCGCTCGGTGTTCGGGGCCTCTCCCTTCAGCACCTTCTTGACGATCCCCTCAGGGAAGCCGCCCGGAGGCTGGCCCAGGTTGCCGCGCATCATGTCGACGACCGAGTCGGGGAAGGCCACGTCGGTCTTCGGATCCTCGACCTGCGCGCGGGTCAGGCCCTGGCTCACCATCATCAGCGCCATGTCGCCAACCACTTTGGAGGACGGCGTCACCTTCACGATGTCGCCGAACATCTGGTTCACATCGGCATAGGTCTGCGCCACGTCGGCCCATTTCTCTTCCAGCCCCAGAGAGCGCGCCTGCGCCTTCAGGTTGGTGAACTGGCCGCCCGGCATCTCGTGCAGGTACACTTCGGAGGCCGGCGCCTGCAGGCCGCTTTCGAACGCCGCATACTGCGCCCGCACCTGTTCCCAGTAGCCGGAGATCTCGCGCACCTTGGCGATGTCGATGCCGGTGTCGCGGTCGGTGTTGCGCAGCGCCTCGACGATGGAGCCCAGGCAGGGCTGCGAGGTGCCGCCGGAGAAGGCGTCCATGGCCGCATCCACAGCATCCACACCGGCATCCGCCGCCGCCAGGATGGTGGCCCCGGCCACGCCCGAGGTGTCGTGGGTGTGGAAATGGACCGGCAGGCCGACCTCTTCCTTCAGCGCCTTGACCAGCTGGCGGGCAGCCGCAGGCTTCAGCAGGCCAGCCATGTCCTTCAGGCCGAGGATATGCGCGCCTGCGGCCTCCAGATCCTTTGCCATGCCGACATAATACTTGAGGTCGTATTTGGCGCGGTTCGGGTCGAGGATATCGCCGGTATAACAGATGGTGCCTTCGCAGACCTTGCCGCTCTCGACCACCGCATCCATGGCGACGCGCATGTTCTCCACCCAGTTCAGCGAGTCGAAGACGCGGAACACGTCAACGCCGGTCTTCGCCGCCTGGCGCACGAACTCCTGCACCACATTGTCCGGATAGTTGGTATAGCCGACGCCGTTGGAGGCGCGCAGCAGCATCTGGGTCATCAGGTTCGGCATCCGCTCGCGCAGGTCGCGCAGGCGCTGCCAGGGGCATTCCTGCAGGAAGCGGTAGGCCACGTCAAAGGTCGCGCCGCCCCAGCACTCGACCGAGAACAGCTGGCTCAGGTTCTGCGCATAGGCCGGCGCCACCTTGATCATGTCGAGCGAGCGCATCCGGGTCGCCAGCAGCGACTGGTGGCCGTCGCGCATGGTGGTGTCGGTCAGGAGCAGCTGCGGCTGTGCCTTCATCCAGTCGGCCACCGCCTGCGCGCCCTTTTCCTCCAGCAGGTTGCGGGTGCCACGGGGCAGGTCGCCCGGCTCGGCCCGCGGTGCGCGCGGCTCTTTCAGGTCGGCGGCGGGGGCCGGACGGCCTTCGGTCTCCGGGTGGCCGTTCACGGTGATGTCCGCGATATAGGTCAGCACCTTGGTGCCGCGGTCGCGGCGCTTCTTGAACTGGAACAGGTCCGGGGTCTCGTCGATGAACTTGGTGGTGTATTCATTCGACAGGAAGGTCGGGTGTTTCAGCAGGTTCTCGACGAAGGCGATGTTGGTCGACACGCCGCGCACCCGGAACTCGCGCAGCGCGCGGTCCATGCGGGCAATCGCCTTCTCGGGCGTCGGCGCCCAGGCGGTCACCTTGGTCAGGAGCGAGTCGTAATAGCGGGTGATCACGCCGCCCGCATATGCGGTGCCGCCGTCCAGGCGGATGCCCATGCCGGTCGCCGAGCGGTAGGCGGTGATGCGGCCATAGTCGGGGATGAAGTTGTTCAGCGGATCCTCGGTGGTCACCCGGGTCTGCAGCGCGTGGCCATTGAGGCGGATATCGTCCTGCGACGCCTTGCCGGTGGCTTCCGCAATGCTCTTGCCCTCGGCAATCAGGATCTGCGCCTGCACGATGTCGATGCCGGTGACCTCTTCGGTCACGGTATGCTCCACCTGCACCCGCGGGTTCACCTCGATGAAGTAGAACTTGCCGTCGTTCATATCCATCAGGAATTCGACGGTGCCCGCGCATTCATAGTTCACGTGCTGGCAGATCCTGCGGCCCAGGTCGCACAGCTCGGCGCGCTGCTCTTCGGTCAAATAGGGGGCAGGCGCGCGCTCGACCACTTTCTGGTTGCGGCGCTGGACCGAGCAGTCACGCTCGTAAAGGTGATAGATGTTGCCGTCCTTGTCGCCCAGGATCTGCACCTCGACGTGGCGGGCGCGGGTGATCATCTTCTCCAGATACCCCTCGCCGTTGCCAAAGGCGGCTTCTGCCTCGCGGCGGCCTTCCAGCACCTTTTCTTCCAGCTCCTTCTCGGCGTGGATCGGACGCATACCGCGGCCGCCGCCGCCCCAGGAGGCCTTCAGCATCAGGGGATAGCCGATCTCGGCCGCTTCCTTGCGGATCGCGTCCATGTCGTCGCCCAGCACTTCGGTCGCCGGGATGACCGGCACGCCGGCCTCGATCGCCACCTTGCGGGCCGAAGCCTTGTCGCCCAGGGCGCGCATGGTTTCTGCCTTGGGGCCGATGAAGGTGATGCCGTTGCGGGCGCAGGCGTCCACGAAATCCGGGTTTTCGGACAAGAGGCCGTAGCCGGGGTGGATCGCATCGGCGCCGCATTCCTTGGCGACGCGGATGATCTCGTCGATCGACAGATAGGCCGCAACCGGCCCCATGCCTTCGCCGATCCGGTAGGCTTCGTCCGCCTTGAACCGGTGCAGGCCGAGTTTGTCCTCCTCGGCATAGACGGCGACGGTGCGCTTGCCCATCTCGTTGGCGGCGCGCATCACGCGGATCGCGATCTCGCCACGGTTGGCAATCAGGATCTTTTTGAAGTCGGTCATTTCACCCTCGGGGTCCGTGCAAGTTGGTGCAGTGTTAGGCGGATATTAGCGATCCGCACAACCGTAGTTCTGGGTATTTCCGGCATGATTGCGCTCTCAAGCGGCCTGTTTTTGGATTTTTGTTACATCCCGGATGGCGGTTTGTTGCGCGTTGTAACTGGCTTGGCCCCCGAAGGGGTTTGGCGGGGCGCCGGACCCCGGCGGCCGGCACCGGCCGCTTTCGGTCAGAACGCTCAACTTCGGGTCAGGAATGCGCCGGTCCGCGCAACCAAAGAGGCCCGGTCCTGACCTTCCGCAACCGCCGCCGCCAGGGGTTTTGCGGTAAACTGAAAACAGACTTGGGTTCAAATGCTTGCCCTCAACAAACCAGCCGCGCTCCGGCGCCGGCTGCTGCCAAGGAGAGTGATCATGCACCGTATCATTTACGTCAGCCAGGCCGTGCGCGGCATGTCCAGCAAGGAGCTGGCCGTGATCGTGGACAAAGCGCAGAAATCCAACGCCGCCGCCGGTGTGACCGGCATGCTGGTCGGCCATCTGGGGTGGTTCCTGCAGGTGATCGAAGGCCCGGCAGAGGCGCTGGCTGCGCTGTTTCACCGCATCAGTGCCGACCCGCGCCACGGCAACATCCGGGTGCTGGTCAGCGAGGCGGCCCCGGCCCGGGCGTTCCCGGACTGGCGGATGGCGTTTTCGGAACCGCACGCGCTGCCTCCGTCCGTGCAAAAGCACGTGTTTGCGCTGCAGAACCTGATCCCGATCAACAGCCCCGACCGCGGCAGCGAAACCGCGGTGCGGCAGGTCGTGCGCGATTTTCTGGCCGCCTTCGAGCGGCTTGAGAAAACCGCCTGAGCCGCGCCGCGCGACGCATCATTCTGCCGCGGGCGGCCACCGCTCCAGCGCCTTCAGTGCCGCCAGGTCCGGCGTTCCCAGCTGGCTCATGTTCGCCTGCATGTCCTTGGCCAGAATGCCGGTCAGATGCGCCGGGCCGTCCGCGCCAAGTGCTGCCAGCGCATAGTGGCAGGCGCGGCCCAGCATCACGAAATCCGCGCCCAGGGCCAGCGCCCGGATGATGTCCAGCCCGCCTTCGATCCCGCTGTCGAAAATCAGCGGGATCTGCACCGCCTCCCGGATCTCCGGCAGCACCTCTATTGCGGCGGGGCAGCCGTCGAACTGGCGGCCGCCGTGGTTGGAGATCCAGACCGCATCGGCGCCGGCCTCTTCCAGCCGCTTGGCATCCTGCGCCCGCAGCACCCCTTTGACGACGAACGGGCCGTCCCAGTTGCGCCGCAGCCACGCCACATACTCCCAGTCGGGCGAGGTCCGCAGCAAATAGCCGACATGGGCGGTCGGCGGCAGGTTTTTCTGCGCACCGGAGATGTATTTGTCCAGCGTCCGCATATGCGGCATCCCGTGGCGCGCCATTCCCAGCGCCCAGGCGGGGCGCACCGCGATCTGCGCCAGCAGCCGCGGGGTCAGCCGCGGCGGCTGGGTCAGGCCGGAGCGGGTCTGCCGCTCCCGGCGCGAGGCAGCGGGCACATCCACCGTCAGCACCAGCGTCCTGAACCCCGCATCCCGGGCCCGCGCCAGCAGGTCGGCGCGGATGCCCTCGTCCTTGGGCGGATAAAGCTGAAACCAGGCGTCCTGCCCCAGATGCGGCGCCAGATCCTCCGGCGACCGGCTGGCCACGGTGGACAGGCAGAACGGAATGCCCGCCGCGGCGGCGCTGCGCGCCAGCGCGGCCTCGGCGCCGGGCCAGATCAGCCCGGACATGCCCACCGGCGCGATGCCAAAGGGCAGGGCCTGGGGCATGCCCAGAAAAACGGTGCTCAGGTCCGGCTCCATCGGACCGTGCAGCACGGACGGCAGGAAGCAGATCCGGTCCAGCGCTGTGCGGTTGCGGGCGCGGGCCTGCTCGGCACCGGTGCCGCTGTCCAGATAATCCCACACGAACCGCGGCAGGCGGCTTTTGGCGCGGCGTTTCAAATCGTCAAGGCCGGGGTAGCGCTGATGCAGATCCATCCGCGCATTTGGGGGCCGCAGCGCGGAAATGTCCAGACCCGCCGGTCGGTTGCGCCGCGCCGCTGCCGGCCGCCGCCGTCAGCCCGCCTTGTTCGAACCGGCAGCGGACCCGCGCGCAGAGGCCGCCTGTTCCGCCGCGCGCCATTCGGCATCCTGTCCGGCCTCGGCACTGGCGGCGGCCACGCAGACCTGGTTCCGCCCCTTCGCCTTGGCGGCGTACAGCGCCTCATCCGCGGCCCGCAGCAGGTCCTGCGGCAGCAGCCCGTGCGCCGGGTAATGCGCAACGCCGGCGGAAATGGTGATCTGCGGCAGCGTCTTTTCGCCATACCGCACGGTTATCTCCTCCACCCCCTGGCGCAGCAGTTCGGCGCGGGTCAGCGCATCTTCGGGGGTGACGCCCGGCAGGATCACGGTGAATTCCTCGCCGCCGGGGCGGCAGGCGGCCTCGCTGCCGTCGCAGGCCTTGTCCAGCACCGTGCTGACCGCCCGCAGCACCATGTCGCCCGCGTCATGGCCGTGGTTGTCGTTGAACTTCTTGAAGTGGTCCACATCCACCGCAATCACGCTGAGGCGCGCGCAGTTCAGGGCGCTGCTGCTGAGGAACTTGCGCAGGCTTTCGGTCATGTGGCGGCGGTTGAACAGCCCGGTCAGCGGGTCGCGCACCGACTGGTCGTGCAGCTGGTCGCGCATCCGCACATTGGCAATCGCCATGCTGATCTGCTCGGCGCACATCTGCGCCAGCGGCTTGCAGGTGGAAAAATCGCCGGCCCGCGGCGGCATCGCCCGCAGGTGCATCAGCCCCACGGTCTCGCCATGGGCAAGGATCGGAAAGCAGAAATAGGGCCGCCCGTCATGCGGCACCGCGTGGGCGCAGGTGAACTCCACCTCCGAGGCGCCGAATTCATAGGTGCGGCCGCGGCGCAAGCCCCAGCACTCGTCGGGCCGGATATGGTCCTTCAGCGCGCCGCCGTTCCAGCTGGCGCAGCCGTCCAGCACATCGCGGGAGTTGGAGAACACATAGATGCTGCCCTCGGCATCGGGCAGCAGGTGGCTCATGAACTCCGACACCATCTTGAACAGCTCATCCAGCGAGCGGCAGGATTGCAGCCATTCGTTCAGCTCCCCCAGCAGTTTGACTTCGCGCGCCAGCTGCATCTGGCTGGCCATGATCTCCTGATCCCTGGCGGCGCGCTGCTGCATCTGCCGCAGGCTGAACCGGTTGGTGCGGATGACGGCAAGGGAGACGATGCCGATTGCCGCCACCATCACGGCTGACACCAGCGCCAGCGAGATCCGCACCCGGTTCAGGAAGGTCTCGCGCAGCGCGGTGATATCCGCATAGAACTCGATTGCCCCGGCAAACCGGCCGCCCTGCAGCACCGGGGTGTAAATCTCCGCCACGGTGCGGGTGGCTGCCATGGTGCCGGTGTCGCGGGTTTCAAATCCGTCGATCTGCGCCACCGGTTTGCTGCCCTGCGCGTAGTAGACCGCGCCCTTGGCCACGATCTGCTGGAAATAGGGTTCGCGGTTCACCGTGCCGATGTCGGCAGGGCGGGTGGACCACAGCACGCGCCCGTCCGCCTGAAACAGCTTGATCCGGTAGGCTTCGGTGGTTTCCGGCAGCAGCGACAGGTATTCGGTATCATGCGTGTCCAGATGGCCGGACAGGAACGTGCCGCCGCCATCTTCCAGGTGGAGAAGGATCCGGCGGCGCCAGTCGGTTGCCTGCTTGCGCAGGTCGGCCTCCAGCATCCGGTCGACAACCGGGGCGGGGAGGGCATAGACCGCCCAGGCCGACAGCGCGGCTGCTGCCAGCAGCACCAGCAGCAGCGAATAGGTCTTGAGGAGGGGCAGCAGATGCCCGGCGCGCTGATTTGCCATTCAGATCACTTGCTACGACATGTTTCACCCCAGGGTTGCATGCAAGCCTTGCGGTTTTGTGAATCGGGCGGCCCTGAGCGGCGGAATTTCCCGCGAACACCTGTCAAATCCGCGCTTTCCCGGGGCTGGCGCCTGCAAACCGGACTCGTGTGAACAGAGTGTGAACGTCCTCTTTCCGCCGCCGCTGAATCACGCTAGGATCACGGCCATGAGCAGTTTCGACGAAATGGACGCCTTTGAGGGCGCATCGCTGTCGGCCCGCGCCATGCAGGCGCGGCCGATGCCGTATCTGGACAGCCTCAACCCCGCTCAGCGGGAAGCGGTTGAATGCCTTGATGGTCCGGTCTTGATGCTGGCAGGTGCGGGCACCGGCAAGACCAAGGCGCTGACCACCCGCATCGTGCACCTCCTCAGCACCGGCCGGGCGCGCCCGAACGAGATTCTGTCGGTGACCTTCACCAACAAGGCCGCGCGCGAAATGAAGGAGCGGGTGGGCGCCCTGCTGGGCCAGGCGGTCGAGGGGATGCCGTGGCTCGGCACCTTCCACTCGATCTGCGTCAAGCTGCTGCGCCGCCATGCGGAACTGGCAGGGCTGAAATCAAACTTCACCATCCTCGACACCGACGACCAGATCCGCCTGCTCAAGCAGCTGATTCAGGCCGCGGGCATCGACGACAAGCGCTGGCCCGCGCGGATGCTGGCCGGCATCATCGACGACTGGAAAAACCGCGCGCTGACGCCGGACAGGGTGCCTGCCGCCGATGCCGGCGCCTACAACAACCGCGGTACCGGGTTCTATGCCCAGTACCAGACCCGCCTGCGCGAGCTGAACGCGGTCGATTTCGGCGATCTGCTGCTGCACATGGTGACGATCTTCCAGAACCATCCGGACGTGCTGGAGCAGTACCAGCGCTGGTTCCGCTACATCATGGTGGACGAATACCAGGATACCAACGTCGCCCAGTACCTGTGGCTGCGGCTCTTGGCGGGCAAGCACAAGAACGTCTGCTGCGTCGGCGACGACGACCAGTCGATCTATGGCTGGCGCGGTGCCGAGGTCGGCAACATCCTGCGGTTCGAGAAAGATTTTCCCGGCGCCATGGTGGTGCGGCTGGAGCAGAACTACCGTTCCACCGGCCATATCCTTGCCGCCGCCGCGGGCGTCATCCGCGGCAACCAGGGCCGATTGGGCAAAGAGCTGTGGACCGAGGCCGGCGACGGCGAGAAGGTCCGCCTGATCGGCCATTGGGACGGCGAGGAAGAGGCCCGCTGGATCGGCGAGGAGATCGAGGCGATGCAGCGCGGCACCCGGGGCCAGGCGCCGCTGGGGCTCGACCAGATGGCGATTCTGGTGCGCGCCTCCCACCAGATGCGCGCGTTCGAGGACCGCTTCCTGACTATCGGCCTGCCGTACCGGGTCATCGGCGGTCCGCGCTTTTACGAGCGGATGGAGATCCGCGACGCGATGGCCTATTTCCGCATTGTGGTTTCCCCTGACGACGATCTGGCGTTTGAGCGCATCGTCAACACCCCAAAGCGCGGCCTCGGCGACAAGGCGCAGCAGACCATCCAGGGGCTGGCGCGCGAACATGGCGTCTCTCTGGTGGAGGGCGCGCGGATCGCGGTGGAAAGCGGCCAGATCAAGGGCAAGGGCGGCGGCGCCCTGCGCGAACTGGCCGAGGGCATCGCCCGCTGGGGCCGCATGGCGGGCGATCCGGACATCACCCATATGGAGCTGGCCGAGATCATCCTGGACGAGTCCGGCTACACCGCCATGTGGCAGAACGACAAAACCCCGGAGGCCCCCGGCCGTCTGGAAAACCTCAAGGAACTGGTGAAGGCGCTGGAGTCGTTTGAGAACCTCCAGGGCTTCCTCGAACATGTCAGCCTGGTGATGGACAACGACAAGCAGGACGCGGACGAGAAGGTCTCGATCATGACCCTGCACGCGGCCAAGGGCCTGGAGTTCCCCGCCGTCTTCCTGCCGGGCTGGGAGGACGGCTTGTTCCCGTCGCAGCGCTCGATGGATGAAAGCGGCCTGAAAGGCTTGGAGGAAGAGCGCCGCCTTGCCTATGTCGGCATCACCCGCGCCGAACAGATCTGCACCATCTCATTCGCCGGCAACCGCCGGGTGTTCGGCCAGTGGCAATCGCAGCTGCCCTCGCGGTTCATTGACGAGCTGCCGGAGGAGCATGTCGAGGTGCTGACCCCGCCGGGCCTTTATGGCGGCGGCTACGGCGCGGCGGCGCCCGGTGCCGCGATGGGGGCAGGGCAGGTGCGGTCCTCCATCGAGGAGAAGATGGCGCAGGCCGATGGCTACAACTCCCCCGGCTGGAAACGGATGCAGGCCCGCGCCGGCCAGCGCGGCCTGTCGCAGCCCAAGGAAAGCAAGCATCAGGTGATCGACCTGACCGCCACCTCCAGCTTCACTCTGGGAGAGCGCGTGTTCCACCAGAAGTTCGGCTATGGCGCTATCACCGGCATCGAGGGCGACAAGCTGGAAGTGGATTTCGAAAAGGCCGGCACCAAGAAAGTGGTCGCCCGTTTCGTCTCAACCCCGGACGACGTTCCGTTCTGATCAGCGCTTTGGCGCCGGCTGTGCCGGCGGATCGGATCGCAGGGCGATCCGATCCGGGCGCGGGGGCGGCGGGCAGCTCGGCTGCCCGCCGCCCCCGCGCCACCCCCAGCCTCTGAGGAAAGCGCGGCAGCGGCAGGCCTTTTGCCTGGCTGCAGCCGTTTGCCTGCAGCATGCCTTCGGCACGCCGCGGGCCTTGATTTGATGTCCTGAAAAACAAGAAACGGCGGCGCCCAGGGAGGAGGAGGGGCACCGCCGTTCTGTCAAACACCAGGGAAAAGGGAGGAGGAGACCCTGGTGATCCAAACCCGGCTATTAGACCGGTATAGGGTGCGGCGGCATCAGGGAGGAGGAGGATGCCGCCGCGTAGCACAGGCTCTTCAAAGGGAGGAGGAGGAAGAGCCTGATCTCTATCAGTTGTTCTCGTATGCGGCCTGGTAGGCGACGCGCTTGATTTCGCAGCGGCTCAGCCCCAGGTCCGCCAGCTCGCGGCCTGACAGCGCCGACAGCTCATTGACGGTCTGGCGGTACAGGCGGTAGCGGGAGGCCTTCGCCAGCATCGCATTCAGGAAGCCGACCGGGGATGCCACGCTCACTGCGGAGATTTGATGTGCTGCAGCCATGGTTTCGTTCCTTCATCCAGCCGTTTCGTCATCTGCGTCTTGCGCCTCATTGGCGCCGCTTGAGCCATAATTTAGGGATCTCCCCAGAAGTCGCAATCCCGTGCTTCGTCAATGCTGCTATGCAGCATCTGCATGGGTGACGTATGGGTATGTAACTGGAATATGACAACAATTTCGGCAACCGCTTACGCATCTGTATAATTATGCGGCACCGTGCGGCGGTTTTTGCATGGCGCTCAGCGCTGTCTGTTGACAAGCGCCGCCGCCGGTCCCCGCGGCCCGAGTGCGGCAATCGGGCCCGGCGGGTTCCCCGCGCCGCCGCCGCCGCATATATAAGGCGCGAAGAACACGCAGGAGAGCAGACATGCCGGTCACCCAGGATCAGATTCACGCAGTGCTGGAGCGGCTGGCCCTGCCGGATGGCGGCACGCTGGTTTCGCGCGACATGCTGCGGGCGCTGCGCATCGAGGGCAGCAGGGTCAGCTTCGTGATCGAGGCCCCGAGCCTTGAGATCGCCAAGCTGATGGAGCCGCTGCGCAAGGCGGCCGAGGCGGCGGTGCTCTCGCTTGACGGTGTCGAAGCCGTCTCCGCCGCGCTGACCGCCCACGCTCCGCAGCGGCCTGCGCCCAGCCTCAAGGTCGGCGGCCACCCGAAACCGCAGGCAGAGCCGCTGAAGCCCGCAGGCGTCAAGCGCATCCTGGCCATTGCCTCCGGCAAGGGCGGGGTGGGGAAGTCCACCGTGTCCTCCAACCTCGCCGTGGCGCTAGCCCGGCAGGGCCGCAAGGTCGGGCTGCTGGATGCCGATATCTACGGCCCCTCCCAGCCGCGGATGATGGGCGCCAAGGGCCGCCCCGCCAGCCCCGACGGCAAGACCATCGAACCGCTGCATGCGCATGGCGTCACGCTGATGTCGATCGGCTTCATGCTGGAGGAGGGCAAGGCGGTGGTCTGGCGCGGCCCGATGCTGATGGGCGCGCTGCAGCAGATGCTGGGCCAGGTGAACTGGGGCGAGCTGGACGTGCTGATCGTCGACCTGCCGCCCGGCACCGGCGACGTGCAGCTGACGCTCTGCACCAAGGCGGAACTGTCCGGCGCCATCGTCGTTTCCACCCCGCAGGACGTGGCGCTGCTGGACGCGCGCAAGGCGCTGGACATGTTCAACACACTGAAGACCCCGGTTTTGGGGCTGATCGAGAACATGTCCTTCTTCACCTGCCCGGACTGCGGCGGCGAGCATCACATCTTCGGCCACGGCGGTGTTGCGGCTGAGGCCGAGGCTCTGGGCCTGCCGCTCCTGGGCGCGCTGCCGATTGATCTGGAGACCCGGCTGGCGGGCGACAGCGGCACCCCCGTCGCGGCAGGGGAGGGGCCGATGGCCCAGGCCTATGCCCGGATCGCGGAGGGGCTGGTTCGGGGCGGCATGGCCTGAGGCCCTGCGGGCACGCACGTATTCTCTCTAATATATGATGGCACCTTGCACCGGATGGCCCGCCCCTGTGGCGGGCCTTCTGCTGCCGGCGGCCCGCACATGGGCGCTGATGGGACAGGCTGCCGGTCCTGGGACCGGATGGGGCAGGCCGCCCGGGACACCGGCCCGCGGGGCGCGCGGGATCCCATGGGAACGCTGGGAATTCACGGGACCTGCGGGAAATCATGGGCGCCATGGGAAATCATGGCCCTTTTCTCCATCCATTTCCTCTTGCCAGCACGAATCACCCCGTGCTGAAACGCTGGCAAGGAGAATTTCTGGTGCAAAGGCGCGGGCTGATTTGAGAACGTTAGGGGAACATCAGTGAAATCTGCGAGTCTCTCGCCGGAATCGCGGGAAACTATGGGAAAAAAATTGCAGCCGCAACTCCCCTCTACATGTAGTGTTTGTTTCTGGTTTTCTCACAACAAGTTCCGAATTTGGCCCTGAGTAGACCGCGAATCTGGGCCGAATCTGCGGATTCTCTGTCAAGAGCTTGGCGGTATTGGGCAGAAAACAGTTGCAGGGCCATCAATTCCCATAGTATCCCTATTTCATCAGATGAGACGAGGGACGGGGCGCCAAACGACCCCAAGCCGAAAAAACAAAACAAGCAGGTTTCATACAGGCCTTCGCTTTCATCGAACCAAGAGATCCGGCGCGCGAGCGAGCAGACATCCCCCCAGGTGGCGCGTGCAGTCGGACATCCCGCAAAGCGGGCCAAGGCGGCGGGTTGATCAGTGGCAGCAGATCAACCCGCCCCTTTTCATTCTGGGGGACGGATTAACGCGAGGGACGCGCGAAAAGGACGGGAAATTGGGCCGCAGGTTCAGAGGCGAAAGCCACCACAAGGTGGACAGCAAGGGGCGGGTGTCAATCCCCGCCTCTTTCCGCCGTGTGCTGGAGGCCTCCGACCCCAATTGCGATCCCGGCGGCAACCCCGAGCTGGTGATCGTCTACGGCGACCACCGCCGCCAGTTTCTGGAATGCTACACGATGGAGGCGATCGAGGAGGTCGACGCCAAGATCGCCGCATTGCCCCGCGGCTCCAAGGGCCGCAAGATCCTTGAGCGCATGTTCAACGGCCAATCCTTGCCGACCACCGTCGATGAGACCGGCCGCCTTGTCCTGCCCGCGAAACTGCGGCAGAAGATTGGGCTGGAGGGCGAGGCCTTCTTCATCGCCTCCGGCGATACCTTCCAGATCTGGAAGCCCGAGACCTACGAAGAGGTCGAGATGGCCGAAGCCGAGAAGCTGATGGAAGAGCTCCCGGAAGACTTCGACCCCCTTGAATTCCTAGACGGCGCCGGAGGCGCATAGATCATGACGGACCGCCCCTCTGCTCCTTCCGGTCCCCACATCCCCGTTCTGCTGAGGCCGCTGCTCAAGGCGGTGGCGCCGGTTTCCGGCCGCTGGCTCGATGGCACCTTTGGCGCCGGCGGCTACACCCGCGGCCTTCTGGAAGCCGGGGCCGATCAGGTGATTGCGGTTGACCGCGACCCGCTGGCCTTTGAACTGGCGAAACCCTGGGCGGGGCAGTACGGCGACCGCCTGATCCTGCAGCAGGGGGTGTTCTCGCGCATGGACGAATACGCCCAGGACCTCGATGGCGTGGTGCTGGACCTCGGCGTCTCCTCTATGCAGCTGGATCTGGCCGAACGCGGCTTCTCCTTCATGAAGGACGGCCCCCTGGACATGCGGATGTCGCAGTCTGGCCCCTCCGCCGCCGACCTGATCGCGGAACTGACCGAGGCCCAGATCGCCGATATCCTGTTCCACTACGGCGAGGAGCGCGCCAGCCGCCGCATCGCCAGGGCGATTGTCCGCGAGCGCGAGGCCGAGCCGATCACCACCACCCTGCGCCTTGCCGGCATCATCGAAAGCTGCCTGCCGCGCCCCAAGCCCGGCCAGTCGCACCCCGCGACCCGCAGCTTCCAGGGCCTGCGCATCGCGGTGAACGCCGAATATGAGGAACTGTTCGAGGGCCTTCTGGCCGCCGAACGCGCGCTGAAGCCCGGCGGGCTGTTGGCGGTCGTGACCTTCCACTCGGTTGAGGACCGCATGGTCAAACGCTTCTTCCAGCACCGCGCGGGCAAGAGCGGCCGCGCCAACCGCTATGCGCCGGAGCAGGAAGAAACCCCCGCCCAGTTCGAGCTGGTCACCCGCAAGGCGGTTGGCCCGGACGAGCAGGAACTGGCCGAAAACCCCCGCGCCCGTTCCGCCCGCTTGCGGGTCGGGCGCCGCACGAATGCCGCACCGGGGCCGATCTCGGCCAAGGAGCTTGGAATGCCGCAGCTGAAAGAGACGCCTAAATGAAGACCCTGCTGTATGCCGCAACTTGTCTGGCTGTGTTCGGCCTTGCCTTTTGGGCCTACCGCGAAAATTACGCCACCCAGCAGGTGCTGAAGGAAACCCGCGCCCTGCAGCAGCAGATCGGCGCGGCGCAGGTCCGGCTCAGCGTGCTGCGCGCCGAATGGGCCTATCTGAACCGCCCGCAGCGGCTGCGCGATCTCGCCGACATCAATTTCGACCGCCTCGGCCTCCTGCCGCTGCGCCCGGATCAGTTCGGGCGGGTGGATGAGGTCTCCTACCCGGTGCTGCCGGACCTGGAAATCACCAACGAGGTCGAGGTTTCGGGCCTGAACCTGAGGACGCAGCCATGATCCGCACACCGCTCCGCCCGCTGGCCCGTGTCCTTCATGCCCGCGCAACCGGCGCCAACCCGGACGCGATCGAACGCGAAAACCTTAGCCTGCGCCATCAGGAGATGCAGGTGCAGGCCCGCCAGCGCGCCGAGGGGCGGCTCTTAGTGCTGGGGCTGTTCTTTGTCTGTGCCTTCGGGGCGATCATTGCCCGCATGGCGATGACGGCAGTGTCGGAACCGGCAGAGCCCGTGGCCAGCGTGCCGGGCAGCGCCATCGCCATGCAGCGCGCCGATATCGTCGACCGCGAAGGGCGCCTGCTGGCCACCAATTTCGAAACCCATTCCCTTTATGCCCAGCCGCCGCAGATGATCGACCCCATCGGGGCGGCGGAAAAGCTGGTGGAAATCTTCCCCGACCTCGACCGCGAGCGGCTGATCAAGGATTTCACCGGCAAGCGCAAGTTCCTGTGGGTAAAGAAGAAAATCAGCCCCGAACAGCTTCAGGCGGTGCATGACATCGGCGATCCCGGCCTGATGTTCGGCCCGCGTGAGATGCGGCTTTACCCGAACGGCAGCCTGGCCGCGCATGTGCTGGGCGGCGCCGGTTTCGGCAAGGAGGGTGTGAACGCCGCCGAGGTGATCGGCGTTGCCGGTGTCGAACGCCAGTTTGACGACTACCTGCGCGACCCGGCCAACGCGGGCAAGCCGCTGCAGCTGTCGCTGGACCTCACCGTGCAGGCGGCCGCCGAGCAGGTGCTTTACGGCGGCATGAAGCTGATGAACGCCAAGGGGGCCACCTCGATCCTGATGGATGCCCATACCGGCGAGGTGATCTCGGTGGTCTCCTTCCCGGACTTCGATCCCAACGACCGTCCGCGCCCGCCGACCTCCGGTTTCGATCCCTCTGACAGCCCGCTGTTCAACCGCGCGGTGCAGGGCGTGTATGAGCTTGGCTCCACCTTCAAGATATTCACCGCCGCGCAGGCGATGGATCTGGGGCTGGTGGGCGCCGACACGGTGATCGACACCCGCGGGCCGCTGCGCTGGGGCCGCTTCGCGATCCGCGATTTCCGCAACTACGGCAACGAGATGTCGGTGACCAAGATCATCGTCAAATCGTCCAACATCGGCACCGCGCGGCTGGCGCAGCAGATCGGGGTGGAACGGCAGAAGAGCTTCCTCCAGACGATGGGCATGCTGGACCCGACCCCGTTTGAAATCTCCGAAGCAGCAGGCGGAAAACCCCTCCTGCCGGCCAACTGGTCGGAGCTGTCGGCGATGACCATTTCCTACGGCCACGGCATCTCCACCACGCCGATGCACCTGGCCGCGGGCTATGCCGCTGTGGCCAACGGCGGCCGCTATGTGGCGCCGACGATTCTGAAGCGGAACGGCCCGCAGCTGGGCCAGCGCGTGATGAGCGAGGCTTCCGCCGCCGCCGCGCGCAAGATGTTGCGCAAGGTGGTCAGCGAAGGCACCGCATCTTTTGCCGAGGTCGAGGGCTATCAGGTGGGCGGCAAAACCGGCACCGCCGACAAGCCCAAACCCCGCGGCGGCTATTACGAGGACAAGGTGATTGCCACTTTTGCCTCTATTTTCCCGGCACATGACCCGAAATACGTGCTGATCGTGACGCTGGACGAACCCTCCATCATCGCCCACGGCGAGGAGCGCCGCACCGCCGGCTGGACCGCGGCGCCGGTGGCCGCAGAGATGATCGGCCGCATCGCGCCGCTGGTGGGGCTGCGTCCGCAAGTTGAACCCGCAGAGGTGACTGGTATAACCCTCACCTCGAACTAATCCAGGGTAGAGGGCCGCCATGAGCAGCAGCAGACCAGAACAGCCTCTCAGCCAATTGGGGCTGACCGCCCGCGGCGGCGCCGACCCGCAGATCCGCGGCCTGGCGGTGGACAGCCGCGATGTGCGCGAGGGGTACCTTTTCGCGGCCCTTCCGGGCAGCCAGGTGCATGGCGCCAAATTCATCCCCGCCGCGCTGGAAAAGGGCGCCTCTGCGATCCTGACCGACGCCGCGGGCGCAGGCATCGCCGCCAAGGTGCTGGACGAAAGCCACGCCGCCCTGGTGGTGGTCGAGGATCCGCGCCAGACGCTGGCCTATGCCGCCGCCCTGTGGTTCGGCGGCCAGCCGCAGACCGTGGTGGCGGTGACCGGCACCAACGGCAAGACCTCGGTCGCGACCTTCGTGCGCCAGATCTGGACCGAGCTGGGCCATGAGGCCGTCAACATGGGCACCACCGGCATCGAGGGCGCCTGGAGCTATCCGCTGGCCCACACCACGCCGGAGCCTATCACCCTGCACCGCGCGCTGGCCGCTGCGGCAGAGGCGGGTGTCACCCATGCGGCGATGGAGGCGTCCTCGCACGGGCTGGATCAGCGCCGCCTGGACGGGGTGCAGCTGGCCGCCGCCGGGTTCACCAATTTCACCCAGGACCACCTCGACTATCATGAGACGTTTGAGGCCTATTTCGCCGCCAAGGCGGGCCTGTTCCGCCGGGTGCTGCCGGACGAAGGCGTCGCCGTCATCAACATGAACGACCCCCGCGGCGCCGAGATGCGCGCCGTGGCCGCCGCCCGCGGGCAGGAGGTGATCAGCGTGGGCCGGGGGCTGGGCGACCTCAGCCTGCTGGGCCTGCGCTACGACGGAACCGGCCAGGACATGCGCTTTGCCTGGCATGACAAGCCCTATCAGGTGCGCCTCAACCTCATCGGCGGCTTCCAGGCCGAAAACGTGCTGCTCGCCTGCGGACTGGCGATTGCCGGCGGCGAGGACCCGGAGCGGGTGTTCGAGACCCTGCCGCACCTGACCACCGTGCGCGGCCGGATGCAGCTGGCGGCGGAGCGCGACAATGGCTCTGCCGTGTTTGTCGACTACGCCCACACCCCCGACGCGGTGGCCAGCGCCATCAAGGCGCTGCGCCCGCATGTGCTGGGCCGTCTGATCGCCATCGTCGGCGCCGGCGGCGACCGCGACACCAGCAAGCGGCCCCTGATGGGGCAGGCGGCGCATGAGAACGCCGATGTGGTGATCGTCACCGACGACAACCCCCGCAGCGAGGATCCGGCGGCGATCCGCGCCGCAGTGAAGGGCGGCGCGCCGGGCTGTATCGAGATCGGCGACCGCGCCGAGGCGATCCTGCGCGGCGCCGACATGCTGGGGCCGGGCGATGCGCTGATCATCTGCGGCAAGGGGCATGAGACCGGCCAGACCGTGGGCGACACCGTGCTGCCCTTTAACGATGTGGAGCAGGCCAGCATTGCCGTGGCCGCGCTGGACGGGAGGATGGCATGACGCTCTGGACCGCAAATGAGGCCGCCGCCGCCACCGGCGGGCGGGCGCAGGGGGACTGGGCTGTCTCCGGCCTGTCGATCGACACCCGGACCATCGCGCCCGGCGATATGTTTGTTGCCCTGAAGGCCGCACGCGACGGCCATGACTTCGTGGCGCAGGCGCTGGAAAAAGGCGCAGGCGCGGCGCTGGTCTCCCGTGTGCCTGAGGGCGTTCCAGCGGATGCGCCGCTGCTGATCGTGGACGATGTGCAGGCGGGGCTGGAGGCCTTGGGCAAGGCGTCGCGCGCCCGCACAGATGCCAAGGTCGTGGCCGTCACCGGCTCGGTCGGCAAAACCTCGACCAAGGAGATGCTGGCGCGGATGCTGTCGGATCAGGGCCGCACCCATGCTGCGGTCGCCAGCTACAACAACCACTGGGGCGTGCCGCTGACTTTGGCGCGGATGCCGCGCGATACCGAATATGCGGTGATCGAAATCGGCATGAACCACCCGGGCGAGATCGCGCCGCTGGCAATACAGGCGCGTCCGCATGTGGCGATGGTGACCACTGTCGCCGCGGTGCATCTGGAGGCGTTTGATAACGTCGAGGGCATCGCCCGCGAGAAAGCCGCGATCATGGAAGGGCTGGAGCCCGGCGGCGCCGCGGTGCTGAACGCCGATATCGCCGAAGCGCATGTGCTGCGCGATGTGGCCTCGGATCTGGGCGTCTCTGCCCGCTGGTTCGGCGAGAGCGCTTCGGACTACACCCTGCGCTCTGCCGGGATCGAAGGCGAGGAGACCGTCGCCCGCGCCACCGCAAACGGACGGGAAGTTGAGCTGCATATTCAATCGCTTGGCGCGCATTTTGCGATGAACGCCTTGGGCGCGCTGGCCTGTGTCGAGGCGCTGGGGGCCGATCCGGTCAAAGCAGCCGGAAGCCTCGCCCTGTGGTCCCCGGTCAAGGGCCGCGGCGTGCGCGAGGCGATCCGGCTGGAGAGCGGCACCATCACCCTGCTGGACGACAGCTACAACGCCAACCCGACCTCGATGGCGGCGGCGCTGGCGGTGCTGGCGGCCACGCCGGGGCAGGGCCGGCGGATCGCCTATGCGGGCGACATGAAGGAGCTTGGCCCGCAGGAAGTGGAACTGCACGCCGGGCTGGCGGATCTGGATGCGGTCAAAGGCATCGACAAGATTCACTGCATCGGGCCGCTGATGCGGGCGCTGCACGAGGCCCTGCCGGAAGGCAAGCGCGGCGGCTGGTATCAGACCAGCGCCGAAGCCGTGCCGGGGCTGGCCAGCGAAATCCAGGGCGGCGATATCGTGCTGGCCAAGGGCTCTTTGAGCATGGCGCTGGCCAAGATCGTTGACGGCATCCGCGAAATGGGTCACTCCGGCCCCAACTCAGAAAACGCGTAAGAAGAACGAGGGAAGGGCCAGGATGCTCTATTGGCTGACCGCTTTGTCGGACGGGGGGGATTTTTACAACCTGTTCCGCTATATCACATTCCGCGCAGGCGGCGCCTTTTTGACCGCGCTGATCTTCGGCTTCCTGTTCGGCAAGCCGCTGATCAACGTGCTGCGCAAACGGCAGGGCAAGGGCCAGCCGATCCGCAACGACGGGCCGGAGGGGCATTTCAGCAAGGCGGGCACCCCGACCATGGGGGGCTTGCTGATCGTCGGAGCGCTGCTGACCGCAACCCTGATGTGGGCGCGCTGGGATAACCCCTTTGTCTGGCTGGTCCTGTTCGTGACCATGGCCTATGGCCTCATCGGTTTTGCCGACGATTACGCCAAGGTTTCCAAGCAGAACACCAAGGGCGTGCCGGGCAAGGTGCGGCTGCTTTTGGGGGTGCTGATCGCGGTGACCGCCTCGCTGTGGGCCGCGGCCTATCACCCGGAGCCGCTGCAGAACCAGCTGGCGCTGCCGGTGTTCAAGGACACGCTGATCAATCTCGGGATCTTTTATGTGCCGTTTTCGATCTGCGTGATCGTCGGCGCGGCCAATGCCGTGAACCTGACTGACGGCCTTGACGGTCTGGCAATCATGCCGTCGATGATTGCGGCCGGAACGCTGGGCGTGATTGCCTATGCGGTGGGGCGGGTCGACTTCACGGAATATCTGGACGTGCATTACGTGCCCGGAACGGGCGAGATCCTGATCTTCACCGCGGCGCTTTTCGGTGCGGGCCTTGGCTTTTTGTGGTACAACGCGCCGCCTGCGGCGGTGTTCATGGGCGACACCGGCTCGCTCGCCTTGGGCGGCGCACTGGGCGCGATTGCAGTCGCCACCAAGCACGAGCTGGTGCTGGCGATTGTCGGCGGCCTGTTCGTGGTCGAGGCGCTGTCGGTGATCATTCAGGTTCTGTACTTCAAGCGCACCGGGCGGCGGGTGTTCCTGATGGCGCCGATCCATCACCACTACGAAAAGAAGGGCTGGGCGGAGCCGACCATCGTGATCCGCTTCTGGATCATCTCGCTGATCCTGGCGATGATCGGCCTGGCAACGCTGAAGGTGCGGTAAAGCACACCGTTTGGCCGCCGCGCCGTATCTTCGGCGGGGCAGTTTGAACTCTCTTTTCTATGGAACCGCCCGGGGCTGCTGCTGCGGGCGGTTTGTCTTTGAAAATGAAGGCGGCGCCGCCGGAGGGGCGGAGCGTCGGATGACCCTTGCCAAGGGGCCATGCCCGTCTATCGGCCTGTGCGGGCCCGCCCTGCACCCAATGAGGAGGTGGTCTGAGGGGGCCGGTCTCCTGGTCGTCTCGTTGCAACGCATTGAACCTAGCGCGGGCGGGTGAAGAACGCGTGAGGGCAGCGTACGCTGGGTGCGCAAAACCCGTGCGGCGCGGGGGGTTCAGAACACCGACCAGTCCATCTCCCGCGCCAGCCGCTCCATCGCTTCGGTGCCGAGCTTGGAATTGCCGTTGTGGTCCAGGCCCGGGGACCAGACCGCGACACTGGCCTTGCCCGGCACGATCGCCAGAATGCCGCCGCCGACACCGCTTTTGGCGGGCAGGCCGACGCGGTAGGCGAACTCGCCCGACCCGTCGTAATGGCCGCAGGTCAGCATCAAGGCGTTCAGCCGCCGGACCCGGCCCTGCGACACCAGGCTTGGCCCCTTGTCCGCCCCGATCAGGAAGCGTCCCGCCTTGGCCAGCTGCACCGTCGTCAATTCGGTGGCGCATTGGTGGAAATAGGTGCCGAGCGTCTTTTCCGGCGTGTTCTTGAGGTTGCCGAAGGACGCCAGGAAGTTGGCAAGGGCAAAGTTGCGGTGCCCGTGGCGGGTTTCCGAACTGGCCACCGCCTTGTTGATGTGGATGTCCTCGTCGCCGGCCGCAGCGCGGATGAAGCCGAGGATTTCCGCCAGTGCCTCCTTCGGCTCGCGGCCCGCCAGCAGCTCATCCGTGGTGACGATGGCGCCGGCATTGACAAACGGGTTGCGGGGGCGGCCGCGCTCATGCTCCAGCTGGACGATGGAGTTGAAGGCGGTGCCGGAAGGCTCGCGCCCGACACGGTTCCACAGCTGGTCGCCTGCACGCCCCAGCGCAATGGCGAGGGTGAACACCTTGGTGATGCTTTGCGCCGAAAACCGGGTTTGCGCATCGCCTGCGTGAAACAGCTTGCCATCGGCGGTGGCGACCGCGATGGCGAACTGGTCCGGGTCGACCTGGCCGAGTTCGGGAATATAGCTGGCGACCGCGCCGCGGTCGGTGCGGCCGTGCATCGCTGCGCTGATCCGGTCGAGCAAGTTTTGCATATCCGGTGCCACGCGCCGCGTCCTCCTGTTTCCTGCCGGCGAATTTCGGGCATGGGCCGGGGCTTGTCAATCTGACGGCCCCGGCTGAGGGCACTGGCAATGGCCGAAGGGATCGGGTAGCGGTTTCTGCACGGATTTCGAGGGAGTGCAGGCGATGATCCCGGTCAAAGGATATGAGGGCGCGAAACTGGCGGTTCTGGGGCTGGGACGGTCCGGCCTTGCCACCGCCCGCGCGGTGCGGGCAGGCGGGGCGGAGGCGCTGTGCTGGGATGACAACCCGGCTGCGCGGGAGGCGGCGGAGGCGGAAGGCTTCACCTGCCGCGACCTGCATAAGGCCGGTGCCTTTGACGATGTGGCAGCGCTGATCACCTCGCCCGGCATTCCGCATCTCTACCCGAAACC
This sequence comes from Leisingera daeponensis DSM 23529, assembly GCF_000473145.1. Classification (NCBI taxonomy): domain Bacteria; kingdom Pseudomonadati; phylum Pseudomonadota; class Alphaproteobacteria; order Rhodobacterales; family Roseobacteraceae; genus Leisingera; species Leisingera daeponensis. The sequence goes on from NZ_KI421500.1 coordinate 403,706, forward strand.
CAATCCGGTGATCCGCGCCGCGCTGGAGGCGGGCGTGCCGGTGGACAATGACATCGGGCTGTTCTTCCGCTCCTTCGCGGATGCCGACTGGCAGATGCACGACCAGCCGCCGCGGGTGGTGGCGGTCACCGGCTCCAACGGCAAATCGACCACGGTGGCGCTGCTGCACCATATCCTGCAGGAGGCGGGCCGCGAGAGCCAGCTGGCGGGCAACATCGGCCGCGGCGTCTTGGACATCGACCCGCCGGGCGAGGGCGGCGTGGTGGTCTTGGAGCTGTCGAGCTATCAGACCGAACTCGCGCGCGCGCTGACCCCGGATGTGGCGGTCTTCACCAACCTGTCGCCGGACCACCTGGACCGGCACGGCGGCATGGGCGGCTATTTCGCCGCCAAGCGGCGGCTGTTTGCCGAAGGCGGCCCGGACCGCGCCGTCATCGGCATCGACGAGGACGAGGGGCTGTTTCTGGCGGGCCAGCTGTCCGAGGGGGCCAGCGACGACCGGGTGATCCGCATTTCCGCCGCGCGCAAGCTGACGGGGCCGGGCTGGCAGGTCTTTGCCCGCAAGGGGTTCCTGAGCGAGTACCGCAAAGGGCGGCAGGCGGCCTCCATCGACCTGCGGGAGATGACCGGCCTGCCGGGCGCGCATAACCATCAGAATGCCTGCGCGGCCTATGCGGCGGCGCGCACGCTGGGCCTGGCGCCGCGGGTGATCGGGGATGCGATGGCGACCTTCCCGGGCTTGCCGCACCGCAGCCAGACCATCGCGGAGGCGGCGGGCGTGCGGTATGTGAATGACAGCAAGGCCACCAACCTCGACAGCGCGGTCAAAGCCTTGAGCGCCTTCAAGAACATCCGCTGGATCTGCGGCGGCTTGGAGAAGGACGGCGGGCTGGAGGCGCTGAAGGGGCAGACCGGCAATGTGCAAAAGGCCTATGTGATCGGCCGCGAGGCGGCGGGATTTGCCCTGCAGCTGGATGTGGAGGCCGAGGTCTGCACCACGATGGCGGCGGCGGTGGAGCGCGCGATGGCGGATGCGCAGGCGGGCGACACCGTGCTGCTGGCGCCGGCGGCGGCGAGTTTCGACCAGTACGACAATTTCGAGCAGCGCGGCGAGGATTTCGTCGCTGAAGTGAAGAAGCGGCTGGGGTGAGGGGAGCGGCGAAGGGGCTTCAGGCTCGCCCAGGCGGAAAAACTCCCAACGCTCCGCTGCCGGTCCGCCAGCGGCGGTGGCCGAGCGTCAGTCAGGGGCGGGCTTTGCCGTCTCTTCTGACAGGATGCCGAAGTAACCGGGCAGGATGTCAAGCAGGCGCTGGCGGCCTTCTGCGGTGAGAAAGACCTCCTTGGAGCGCCCGTCCGTCCGGCTTGCAGCGAGCGTTATCAGGCAGTCCTGCTCCAGCGCGTGCAAGGTTCTGCTGAGCACTGGCTTGGAGATATCTATCCGCTGCGCGATTTCATTCGGGGTCAGCGACTGGCGCTGCGGCTCCCGGTCGATCACGATCAGCACCAGGAACCGCAGCTGCGACAGCCCATGGGCGGCAAAATAGCTGTCGAGCCTGCGGATGAGAAGGCTGGCGCGCCGCATCATCACCAGGGCGCCGGTGATGCGCGCAGGGTCCGCGCCGCAGGGGGCGGCGTAGGCTTCGACCATCTGCTGCGACGGGAGGTCCTTGAGGAAAAACACTAGCTGTCAGGCCAGCGGCGTCATCTTGTGGATCTCAACCGGTGCCGCCAGCCAGTCTTCGTATTTGGCGAAGATCGGGGCGATGTAGGGGGCGGCGTAGTGCTCTGCCAGCGCGCCGTCGCCGGCCCACTCCTCGTCCAAGTAAAAACAGCTTTCATCACGGCCTTCGAGCAGGTTGAATTTGAGGCAGCCAGGCTCGGCGCGTGTCTGGGCGAGAATGCTGAGCAGGCTGTCCCGGACGGCGTCCTGGTGTTCCGGCTTAGGCGTGATCTTGGCGAACAATTGAAAAGGGGCGGTCATCGGAAACTCCAATTAAGTTATCACGGTAACTAAATAGCCGGCAGGCGGCTGGGTGTAAAGCGGCGCTCAACCCTTGGCGGCGATGGCGCTGCCTGCGGCGTGGCCGGACGACCAGGCCCATTGGAAGTTATAGCCGCCGAGCCAGCCGGTCACGTCCACCGCCTCGCCAATGGCGTAGAGGCCGGGGGCGGCTTTGGCCTCCATGGTTTTGGAGGAGAGGCCGTCGGTGCTGATGCCGCCCAAAGTGACCTCGGCTGTGCGGTACCCTTCGGTGCCCGCGGGCAGCAGGCGCCAGTTCTGCAAGGCCTCGCACAGCGCGGCGAGCGCGGCATCGGACTGGTCCGCAAGGCGGCCCTTGAGGCCAAGCTGGGGCGCGAGGAACTCCACCAGTTTACCGGGCAGGTGGCGGGACAGCTCGGTGGTCAGATCGCGGCGGCCCCCGGCCTGGCGCTGGCTGCGCAGCAGGTCGTAAAGCGGCGTCTCGGGGATCAGGTTGGCCGTGATCTCCTCCCCCTCGCGCCAGTAGGAGGAGAGCTGCAGCACCGACGGGCCGGAGAGGCCGCGGTGGGTGAACAGCAGCGCCTCGTCAAAGGACGTGCGGTGGTTGCTGAGGCGTGCAGGCAGGGAGACGCCGGCCAGCGGCTGGAAGCGCCCGTCCGGGAAGGTGAAGGGCACCAGGCCTGCGCGGGTATCCGTGACCTCCAGCCCGAATTGGCGGGCGAGGTCGTAGGCGAGGCCTGTGGCACCCATCTTGGGAATCGATTTGCCGCCGGTGGCCAGCACCAGATTGCGGCAGGTGACGGTCTGTTCCTTGCCCTCGCGCAGCAGCTTAACCGTGTAGCCCTCCGCGGTCTGCGCCACGGCTTCGACCGAGGTCTGCAGCCAAAGCTCCGCGCCCGCCTGCGCCATCTCCTGCACCAGCATGGCGATGATCTGCTTGGCGGAGCCGTCGCAGAACAGCTGGCCCAGGGTTTTCTCGTGCCAGGCGATGCCGTGGCGGCTGACCAGTTCGATGAAGTTCCACTGGGTGTAGCGGGCCAGCGCCGACTTGCAGAAATGCGGATTGGCGGACAGGTAATTCTTCGCCTCCGCATACATGTTGGTGAAATTGCAGCGGCCGCCGCCGGAGATGCGGATCTTTTCGCCCGGCGCCTTGGCGTGGTCGATGATCAGAGTGCTGCCGCCGGAATGGCGCGCACACATCATGCCAGCTGCGCCGGCGCCGAGAATCAGGGTGTTTATCCGCATGGCGCGCATCGACCACGGAACCGGCGCCGGCGCAAGGGGGAGGTCCTGGCGGCGGCTGCTTGCGCATCGGCGGCGGCGGGCGGGCGGCTTCTTGCCTGTCAAGGCGGGCCTGCGGCAGGGCGGTGGGATTCCGCCGAGGGACGTTCTTTTTCTGGCGCCGACGCTCACGAATCGTTACAGTTTAAGTGAGACCCCGAAAAATGGGGCGGAGCGAGGCAATTAGTGGCGGTATTCCCATGACTGAGATGGTCTATGGCGCGGTTCCTGTGCGGGCAGGCGAGCCTATCCTTCCGAAATGGTGGCGGACGCTGGATAAATGGACGATGTCCTGCATCCTGATGCTGTTCGTGCTTGGCATGCTGCTGGGGCTTGCTGCCTCGGTGCCGCTCGCGGAGCGCAACGGCTTCGGCAATTTCCACTATGTCCAGCGGCAGGCGGTGTTCGGCCTGACGGCGCTGGCGGCGATGCTGGTGACCTCGGTGATGTCGCCGGTGCTGGTGCGGCGGCTGGCGGTGGTCGGCTTTGCCGTGGCCTTTGTCGCGCTGGCGTTTCTGCCGATCTTCGGCACCGATTTCGGCAAAGGCGCGGTGCGCTGGTATTCGCTGGGCTTTGCCTCGCTGCAGCCGTCGGAGTTCCTGAAGCCCGGCTTCATCGTGGTGGCCGCCTGGATGATTGCTGCCAGCCAGCAGATCAACGGCCCGCCGGGCACGCTGATGTCCTTCGCGCTGTGCATGATGGTGGTGATGATGCTGGTTCTGCAGCCGGACTTCGGCCAGGCGAGCCTGATCCTGTTCGGCTGGGGCGTGATGTACTTCGTGGCGGGCGCGCCGATGCTTTTGCTGGTGTGCATGGCCGCGGTGGTCGTGATGGGCGGCATCTTCGCCTATAACAGCTCTGAACACTTTGCCCGCCGGATCGACGGCTTCCTGAATCCGGATGTCGATCCGACCACCCAGCTCGGCTATGCCACCAACGCGATCCGCGAGGGCGGTCTGTTCGGCGTCGGTGTCGGCGAGGGGCAGGTGAAGTGGTCGCTGCCCGATGCGCACACCGATTTCATCGTCGCCGTCGCGGCAGAGGAATACGGGCTGGTTCTGGTGGCGGTGCTGATCGTCCTTTATGCGCTGATCGTGGTGCGCTCGCTGTTCCGGCTGATGCGCGAGCGCGATACGTTCATCCGCCTCGCGGGCACGGGCCTCGTGTGCATCTTCGGCGTGCAGGCGATGATCAACATGGGGGTTGCGGTGCGGCTCTTGCCCGCCAAAGGCATGACCTTGCCGTTTGTCAGCTATGGCGGATCCTCGCTGATTGCCACCGGGATCGCAGTGGGTATGCTGCTGGCCTTTACCCGGACGCGCCCGCAGGGCGGGATTGCCGATTACCTGAACGGCCGCGGCCGCTGACGAGATTTGGAAAGAGACCACCTGGGATGGCACAGAAACTGCTTTTGATGGCTGCCGGCGGAACCGGCGGCCATATGTTTCCTGCACAGGCGCTGGCCGAGGCGATGCTGGCGCGCGGCTGGCGGGTGAAACTGTCGACGGATGCGCGCGGCGCGCGCTACACCGCCGCCTTTCCGAGCGCGGTGGAGATTTCCGAGGTGTCTTCTGCCACCTTTGCCCAGGGCGGGCTGCTGGACAAGGCGCTGGCGGGGCCGAAGATCGCGGCCGGCGTGCTGTCGATGGCCGCGCAGATGCGGCGGGAGCGGCCTGATGCGGTGATCGGTTTCGGCGGCTACCCGTCGATCCCGGCGCTGGGGGCGGCGACGCTGCTGAAGCTGCCGCGGATGATCCATGAGCAGAACGGCGTGCTGGGCCGCGTGAACCAGATCTTTGCCAAGCGGGTGGCGGGCGTGGCCTGCGGCACCTGGCCGACCGTTTTGCCCGACGGGGTGCCGCATGAGCACGCGGGCAACCCGGTGCGGGCCGCGGTGAGGGAGCGGGCCGGTGCCGCCTATATCCCGCCGGGGGACTATCCGATGTCGCTCCTGGTGATGGGGGGCAGCCAGGGCGCGCGCATCCTCAGCGATGTGGTTCCCGCTGCAGTGGCGGCGCTGCCGGAGGAGATCCGCAGGCACCTGCGCGTCTCGCATCAGGCGCGGGAAGAAGACCTGGCGCGGGTCAACGCGTATTATGCCGAACATGGCATCAACGCCGACGTGCAGACCTTTTTCACCGACGTGCCCGCCCGCATGTCGGAGGCGCAGCTGGTGATCTCGCGTTCTGGCGCGTCCTCGGTCGCGGATATCTCGATCATCGGGCGGCCCTCGATCCTGATCCCCTTTGCCGCCGCGGCAGGCGATCACCAGACCGCAAACGCCCGCGGGCTGGTTGACGCCGATGCCGCCGTGATGATCCCGGAAAGCGCCCTTGATATCCCGGTGCTGGCGGAGCATATGGGCGCAATTCTGAGTAACCCGCGGGCCGCCACGCAGATGGCGGCGGCCGCACTAGACGCCGGGGTTCCCGATGCCACCGAACGCCTGGCGGCCTTGGTGGAACAACTGGCCGAAGAAGGATAAACGTTATGAACCCTGCAACCAAACTGCCCGGTGACGTCGGCCCGATCCATTTCGTGGGTATCGGGGGCATCGGCATGTCGGGCATTGCCGAGGTGCTGCTGAACCTTGGTTACATGGTGCAGGGATCGGATCTGAAATCCTCCAAGATCACCAGCCGGCTGCAGGAGCTGGGCGCGCGCATCTTTGTCGGCCAGAAGGCGGAGAACCTGGAGGAAGCCGCGGTTGTGGTGATCTCCTCGGCGATCAAGCCGGGCAACCCGGAGCTGGACGAGGCCCGCCTGCGCGGCCTGCCGGTGGTCCGCCGCGCCGACATGCTGGCGGAGCTGATGCGGCTGAAATCGAACGTCGCCATTGCGGGCACCCACGGCAAGACCACCACCACCACGATGATGGCGGAACTGATGGTGGCCGGCGGCTTTGACCCGACCATCGTCAACGGCGGCATCATTCACGCCTATGGCTCCAACGCGCGGATGGGGCAGGGCGAATGGATGGTGGTCGAGGCGGACGAGAGCGACGGCTCCTTCAACCGGCTGCCCGCAACCATCGCCGTGGTGACCAATATCGACCCGGAGCATATGGAGCATTGGGGCGACTTCGACCGCTTGCGCGACGGGTTTCTGGAGTTTGTCTCCAACATCCCGTTCTATGGCGTCGCGGTCTGCTGCACCGATCATGCCGAGGTGCAGGCGCTGGTGGGCCGGATCTCCGACCGCCGGGTGGTGACCTATGGCTTCAACGCGCAGGCCGATGTGCGCGCTGTCAATCTGACCTACAAGGCAGGCGTGGCGCATTTCGACGTGGTGCTGCAGGCCGAGGACCGGGTGATCGAGGGCTGCACCCTGCCGATGCCGGGAGACCACAATGTCTCCAACGCGCTGTCGGCGGTTGCGGTGGCGCGGCATCTGGGCATGAACAGCACAGAGATCCGCGAGGCGCTGGCGGCCTTTGGCGGCGTGAACCGCCGCTTCACCAAGGTGGGCGAAGTGAACGGTGTCACCATCATCGACGATTACGGCCACCACCCGGTGGAGATCGCCGCAGTGCTGAAGGCGGCGCGCCAGGCCTGCGAGGGCCGGGTGATCGCCGTGCACCAGCCGCACCGCTATTCGCGCCTGTCGAACCTGTTCGAAGATTTCTGCGCCTGCTTCAACGAGGCCGACGTGGTGGCGATTGCTGAGGTGTTCTCTGCCGGTGAAGACCCGATCGAGGGCGCCAGCCGCGACGATCTGGTGGCGGGCCTGATCCGCCACGGCCACCGCCACGCCCGTGCCCTGCTGAACGAGGAAGATCTGGAGCGCCTGGTGCGCGAGCAGGCCCGCCCCGGCGACATGGTGGTCTGCCTCGGTGCGGGCACCATCAGCACCTGGGCCAACGGCCTGCCTGAACGGCTGGGCCGCTGAGGCGTGCGGCTGCAGAAGGGGGCGCTGCCCCCCGCCGCCTGCGGCGGCTCCCCCCGGGATATTCCGGGCCAGAAAAAGCTGAGAGCGTGAGGAGCCTGGGATGACGTTGTCTTTGACGCTGGCCGCTGTCTGGGCGCTGGCCGCCAATATCCTGGCGATGATCCCCAGCCGTGACGGCCATTGGACCCGGGCCTATGTGCTGATTGCGCTGGGGGTTCCGCTGCTGGGCTATGTGACCTGGGAGAACGGCCCGTGGTGGGGGCTGGCGGTGCTGCTGGCAGGGATGTCGGTGCTGCGCTGGCCGGTCATATACCTGGGCCGCTATATCAGGCGGTCGCTGCGGCGCTGACAGGCGCGCCCGTGGCGGTGCGCTTAACCGATTTTTTCCAGTCCGCCGGTATTACTGGCTGAGAACTACGACTGCCCTTGGAATATTCGGTGCTGTTTTGAAGCCGGCATGTGTCTGCCGGCGGTGGAGGCTGTGGATGGCCGCTGTGTTTGCAATCTGGCTGGCGTTCGGTGCCGCATGGCTGATCGGATTTTATGTTCTCGCCCGCCACCGGTGGCGCCGGCTGGCCATTGGGCTGGCGCTGGTCTGGGCGGCCATTCTGATCTGGCTGGCAGTCAGCCGGTTTGAGCAGAATCATGAACACGATGTCGGCCGGGTCGTGTTGTCCCTTTATTTCAACGGCCATCTTGTTTACGGACTGTACGCGTTCATAGGCTGGAAACTGGGGCAGAAAAGACGATGGCGGCGCGTTCTGAAATTATACTTCCGGCGGCTCGCGGGCGGCTGACCCGGCAGAAGCTGCTGGCGGAGCTGACCTGGCTGCGGGTGGGCGGACCGGCCGACCACCTGTTCCAGCCTGCGGATGTTGAGGATCTGGCGGACTTTCTGCGCCAGCTTGACCCGGGCGTGCAGGTGTTCCCGATGGGGGTCGGCTCCAACCTGATCGTGCGCGACGGGGGCTTGCGCGCGGTGGTGATCCGGCTGGGCCGCGGCTTCAACAGCATTGAAACTGAAGGTGATACGGTGACCGCGGGGGCGGCGGCGCTGGACGCGCATGTGGCGAAGAAAGCGGCCGATGCGGGTATCGACCTCACCTTCCTGCGCACCATCCCCGGCTCGATCGGCGGCGCGGTGCGCATGAATGCGGGCTGCTACGGCAGCTATACCGCGGATGTGTTCGTGTCGGCCACCATCGTCACCCGCCAGGGCGAGATTCGCGAGATCACCGCTGATGAACTGGGCTTCCAGTACCGGCAGACCGACTTTCCCGAAGGCGCGGTGCTGGTCTCCGCCACGCTGCGCGGCCCCAAGGGCGACCCTGCAGAGCTGCATGCGCGGATGGAGGCGCAGCTTCAGAAGCGGGATGAGACGCAGCCGGTCAAGGACCGCTCGGCCGGGTCCACCTTCCGCAACCCGGCGGGGTTCTCCTCGACCGGGCAGGCGGATGATGTGCATGACCTCAAGGCCTGGAAGGTGATCGACAACGCCGGCATGCGCGGCGCCCGGCGCGGGGCTGCGCAGATGAGCGAGAAGCATTCCAATTTTCTGATCAACACCGGTGGCGCGACTGCCGCAGATCTGGAAGGCCTGGGCGAAGACGTGCGGAAAAAGGTTTACGAGGATTCCGGCATCAGGCTAGAGTGGGAAATCATGCGGATTGGTGATCCGCTTCCCGAATAGCTTGAAAACCTGAATGCTGACAAAGGCTTCTGTTGCCGCAGCGTGAGGTCACCATATGGTCCCGGCGGGACCCGGGCAGCGGCAATTGTTAAACGTGGTAAAGGCAGTGTTAACACCCCGGTAAGGATTTGGGCGTTACGGTGCCGAAGAGGCGGCAATGGCATGCCCGTTGAAGGGGCTGAGGCCCCGCCAGACACTGGGGTGGAGAGCCCCGCAAGAACCCGCCGGGGGAACCCCGGCACCAAGGCATAAGGCGGGCCCGGTCAGGGCTCCAAAAACCAGGGGCAGAAAAGCCCCGCATATTGAGGCGCTTCGTGGTGAGTAAGTCGAGCAGGGCACTCCCGAAAGTCGCGGTGCTGATGGGCGGACCGTCAGCCGAACGCGAGGTATCGCTGTCCAGCGGCCGTGAATGCGCGGCCGCTTTGCGCGGTGAGGGGTTCGAGGTTGTTGAGGTGGATGCAGGCCGGGACCTGCACGCGCGCCTGGCAGAGGCAAAGCCGGATGTGGTGTTCAACGCGCTGCACGGGCGCTGGGGCGAGGACGGCTGCGTTCAGGGCCTGCTGGAGTGGCTGGGCATCCCCTATACGCATTCCGGGGTGCTGGCCTCGGCACTGGCGATGGACAAGCAGCGTTCCAAGGAAGTGTACCGTTCTGCCGGGCTACCGGTGGTGGAGAGCGGGCTGTTTGCCAAGGAGGACGTCGCGGCCGGCCACGTGATGGCGCCGCCCTATGTGGTGAAGCCCAACAACGAAGGTTCCAGCGTTGGCATCTATATCGTGCATGAGGCCGCCAACGGGCCGCCGCAGCTGTCGGACGCAATGCCGCAGCAGGTGATGGTCGAGACCTATGCGCCGGGGCGCGAGCTGACCACCACCGTGGTCGGGGACCGGGCGCTGACGGTGACCGATATCCTGACCGACGGCTGGTATGACTATGACGCCAAGTACAAACCGGGCGGCTCGCGCCATGTGCTGCCTGCGGACCTGCCGCGGGAAATCCACGACCTGTGCCTGGAATACGCGCTGAAGGCGCATGAGGCTTTGGGCTGCCGCGGTGTCAGCCGCACCGATTTTCGCTGGGATGAGACCCGCGGCGCCAGCGGCCTGGTGCTCTTGGAGACCAACACCCAGCCCGGCATGACGCCGACCTCGCTGGTGCCGGAGCAGGCGGCTTTCTGCGGCATGAGCTTCGGCCAGCTTTGCGCCTGGATGGTGGAGGATGCCTCATGCAATCGCTGAGGGGGCGGTTCCGCCGCAGCGCAGAGGGGCGGGCGGACCCGGCGCCGTCGCGGCTGAAGTACCGGCTGCAGCGCTGGATGCTGACGCCGGGCATCCGCTTCGGGCTGCGGTTCGGGGTGCCGCTGTGCCTGGTCCTGGCGGCCGGCAGCGCCTACCTGGCGGATGAGGGGCGCCGCGACACGCTGCAGGGGCTGGTCAATCAGGCCCGCGCCGCCGTTCAGGAGCGGCCCGAGTTCATGGTCAAGGTGATGGCGGTGGACGGGGCGGGCACCAGCGTGGCCCAGGATATCCGCGAGGTGGTGCCGCTGGATTTCCCGGTCAGCTCCTTCGATCTGGACCTGGAGCAGATCCGCGATGTGATCACCGGGCTGGATCCGGTGAAATCCGCAAGCGTCAGGATCCGCCCGGGCGGCATCCTGCAGGTGGATGTCGAAGAGCGCCAGCCGGCGCTGATCTGGCGCAGCCGCGAGGGGCTGGCGCTGCTGGATGAAACCGGCACCCATGTCGCTGAGCTGGGCCGCCGCAACCTGCATCCCGATTTGCCGCTGATCGCGGGCAATGGGGCGGCGCAGCACGCGGCGCAGGCGCTGCGGCTTTTTGCGGCGGCAAAGCCCCTGGGGCCGCGGCTGCGCGGCCTGGTGCGTATCGGCGAACGGCGCTGGGACCTGGTGCTGGACCGCAACCAGCGCATTATGCTGCCGGCGGACGATCCGGTGCGCGCCTTGGAGCGGGTGCTGGCGGTGAGTGAGGTACAGGATTTGCTGGAGCGCGACGTGGCAGCGGTGGATATGCGTCTGGCTGGGCGCCCGACCGTCCGCATGTCCGAAAACGCAGTGGAAAACTGGTGGCGCATCCGGCAGTTGAATGGGGGCGGGCAGTAACATGACAGATCTCTATCAGTCGCAGCGGGCGATGCGGCAGATGCGCCGTCAGGCGATGCAGCGCGGCGTGGTTGCGATTCTGGATGTGGGCAGTTCCAAGATCGCCTGCCTGGTGCTGCGGTTCGACGGGACCGGCCGCCTCAGCGAGGACGGCTCGATCGGTGCGCTGGCCGGACAGTCCGGCTTTAGGGTGATCGGTGCGGCCACCACGCGGTCGCGCGGGGTGCAGTTCGGCGAGATCACCGCCATGCAGGAGACCGAGCGCGCCATCCGCACCGCTGTGCAGGCGGCGCAGAAGATGGCAGAGGTGCGGGTCGACCACGTGATCGCCTGCTTCTCCGGCGCCAATCCGCGTTCTTACGGTCTGGACGCGGCGCTGGACCTTGAAGGCCAGGTGGTCTCGGAACATGAGGTCGCCCAGGTGCTGGCCGCCTGCGAGGTGCCGGAATACGGCGCGGGCCGCGAGGTGCTGCACGCGCAGCCGGTAAACTTCGCGCTGGACAACCGCTCCGGCCTGGCCGATCCGCGCGGCCAGATGGGGCAGACCCTGGCGGTCGACATGCACATGCTGACGGTCGATGCCATCGCGGTGCAGAACCTGGTGCGCTGCATTCAGCGCTGCGACCTGGAACTGGCGGGGATTGCGTCCTCGGCCTATGTCTCCGGCTTCTCGGCGCTGGTCGAGGATGAGCAGGAACTGGGCGCGGCCTGCATCGACATGGGCGGCGGCTCCACCTCGATCTCGATTTTCATGAAGAAGCACATGATCTATGCCGACGCGGTGCGTCTGGGCGGCGATCACATCACCAGCGACATTTCGATGGGTCTTGGGGTGCCGCTGTCCAATGCGGAGCGGATCAAGACCTTTTGCGGCGGCGTCCATGCCACCGGTGCCGACGACCGCGACATGATCGACATCGGCGGCGATACCGGCGACTGGGAGCATGACCGCCGCACCGTCAGCCGGGCGGAGCTGATCGGCATCATGCGCCCCCGCGTCGAGGAGATCCTGGAGGAGGTGCGGGCACGGCTGGATGCGGCCGGGTTCGAATACCTGTCCAGCCAGCAGATCGTGCTGACTGGCGGCTCCAGCCAGATCATGGGGCTGGACGGGCTGGCGAGCCGGATCCTGGGCCAGCAGGTGCGCCTGGGCCGGCCCCTGCGGGTGCACGGCCTGCCGCAATCGGCAACCGGGCCGGGCTTTGCCTCCGCCGTGGGGCTGTGCCTGTTTGCGGCTCATCCGCAGGACGAGTGGTGGGATTTCGACATGCCCGCCAGCCGCCATCCGGCCGGCACGCTGGGCCGCGCCGTGCGCTGGTTCCGCGACAACTGGTGATCCTGAATTCAATTCCGCCACCATGGTCAAAGAGGGCGTGACAGCGCCGGAAGGACCCGTTAAGTTGTTCTTAACGTCCGCGAAAAGCGGCGATTCAGCAGGCCGGGCAGTGGCCAGCCAGATACCAGACAGACCTTCTCCCGCACTCGGCGACGTGCGGGCGCTGCCGCTTTGTTGTGTGTGGCTTGTGCTTGAACCGCAATATCTGCTAGGGACGGCGAAATACCGCGATTTGGTCTTAGAATGAGACCTTATTTTGTGGCACAAAGTGCTTTTTGGGATGACGAAACATCCCCTGCGCGGTAAGATTATGGTGAATAGGACAGGAACAAGCCCTTTGCGGGAGGGCGGGTAACACAGGCGGTAAGAGCATGACGTTGAATCTTTCGATGCCCGGGCAGGAAGAGTTGAAGCCGAAGATCACAGTGTTTGGTGTCGGCGGGGCCGGCGGCAACGCTGTCAACAACATGATCGAGAAGGAATTGGACGGCGTTGAATTCGTCGTCGCCAATACCGACGCGCAGGCACTGCAGCAGAGCGCGGCCAAGGCCCGCATCCAGCTGGGTGTGAAAGTGACCGAGGGTCTGGGCGCAGGCGCCCGCCCGCAGGTGGGCTCGGCCGCGGCTGAAGAAAGCATCGAGCAGATCGTCGACCATCTGGCCGGCGCGCATATGTGCTTCATCACCGCGGGCATGGGCGGCGGCACCGGCACCGGCGCGGCGCCGATCATCGCGCAGGCCGCGCGGGAACTGGGCGTTCTGACCGTCGGCGTCGTGACCAAGCCGTTCCAGTTCGAGGGCCTGAAGCGGATGCGCCAGGCCGAGGCCGGCGTCGAGAGCCTGCAGAAGGTGGTCGACACGCTGATCATCATTCCGAACCAGAACCTGTTCCGCCTCGCCAACGAGAAGACCACCTTCACCGAGGCGTTCTCGATGGCGGATGATGTGCTGTACCAGGGCGTCAAGGGCGTGACCGATCTGATGGTGCGCCCGGGCCTGATCAACCTCGACTTTGCCGACGTCCGCGCAGTGATGGACGAGATGGGCAAGGCGATGATGGGCACCGGCGAGGGCGAGGGCGAAGACCGCGCCGTGCAGGCCGCCGAGAAGGCGATCGCCAACCCGCTGCTGGACGAGATCAGCCTCAAGGGCGCCAAGGGCGTGCTGATCAACATCACCGGCAGCCACGACCTGACCCTGTTCGAACTGGACGAGGCGGCCAACCGCATCCGCGAGGAAGTGGACCCAGATGCCAACATCATCGTCGGCTCCACCCTGGACACCGGCATGGAAGGCCGGATGCGGGTCTCCGTCGTGGCCACCGGCATCGACGCCACCGACGTGAACACCGATATGCCGGTGCCGCGCCGCCCGATGTCGGCGCCGCTGCGCCAGACCGTCACCGTCGAGGAAACCCGCGCCGCGCCGCTGGAACTGGAAACCCCGGTTGCAGCGCCGAGGGCCGCGGAGCCTGCGCCTGCGCCGCAAGCCGCAGAGGCCGCCACCCTGGAAGAGCCGTCGCTGTTTGAAGAGCTGAACGTGCAGCAGGCTGCTGCGCAAGAGCAGTCCGACGACATTTTCGAAGAGCCGGAGCAGATGGGCGACGACGGCCTGCCGCCGCCGGCCTATCGGCCGCAGGTGCCGGAATTCCGCCCGCAGGCGGATACCGCCAGCCAGCAGCCCGGCGTCTTTGTCGCGCCCAAGGCACCCGCTCCGGGCACCCCGTCGCCGCAGGCGCTGGAGCGCTTGCAGGCGGCTGCCCAGCGGGTTCAGCAGCCGCACGCCCAGCAGCCGCGCCAGGTGGCGCCGGTTGCGCCGGCACCGCAGCAGCAGCATCAGCAGCAGCCCGAGGGGCAGCGCCGTTTTGGCCTCAATTCGCTGATCCACCGGATGACCGGAACCGCCGAAGCGCCCGCAGCCAAGCATCAGCCGCAGGCCGTGCGCCAGCAGCCCGCCATGCAGGCACCGGCCCCCTCGGCGCAGCCGCAGCAGGTCCAGGCGCAGCAGCCCGATCCCGACCAGGAACGCATCGAAATCCCCGCTTTCCTGCGCCGCCAGGCAAACTGACGCATCACATATCACGTTGAAGAAAGCCGCCTTGGGGCGGCTTTCTTTGTTTTTTATCAAGGGTTTATATGAACCTGAGCGGCGTTTTGCCTATCTGTTACAGCCATGTTTCAAACCGTTACAAAGATTGAGTTGTAGGATTTTTTCCAAAACCTTAACTCTCTTTCGCAACACGGCCCGGGAGGCCGGACATGGTGAAAAGAGGCACAACGTGCAGAATACGCTCAAGGCATCGGTGGCATTTGAAGGGGTCGGCCTGCATTCCGGCAAGCCCGCCCGCATGACCCTGAACCCGGCTCCGGCAGGGCATGGGATCGTGTTCAAACGCACCGACATTGCATTGGGCAACACCGTGGTTCCGGCGCGCTGGGACCTGGTCGAGCGCAGCCCGCTCTGCACCCGGCTGGTCAACACCTCCGGCGTCAGCGTCTCCACCGTTGAGCATATCATGGCGGCCCTGGCCGGCTGCGGCGTGCATAATGCGCTGATCGAGATCGACGGCCCCGAAGTGCCGATCGTGGATGGCTCCTCGGCGCCGTTTGTGCGCGGCATCATGAAGTATGGCGTGCAGCGCCAGGGCGTGCCGGCCACCGCGTTTGAGGTGCTGAAGCCGGTGACGGTCGAGAAGGACGGCGCCCGCGCCACCCTGCTGCCGTCGGACCGGCTGACCATCGAATTCCACATCGACTTTGCCGAGGCCGGCATCGGCCGCCAGAGCAAGGTTCTGGACATGCGCAACGGCAGCTTTGCGCGCGAGCTGTGCGACAGCCGCACCTTCTGCCGCCAGGCGGATGTTGAAACCATGCAGGCCAACGGTCTGGCCCTGGGCGGTGTTCCGGGCGAGAACGCGGTTGTGTTTGACGGGGACCGTGTCGAGAGCGGCGCGGGCCTGCGCCACTCGGATGAGCCGGTACGCCACAAGATGCTGGACGCCCTGGGCGATCTGGCACTGGCCGGGGGGCCGATCTTGGGGCGCTACGTTGGCGAGCGCGCGGGGCACGCGCTGACCAACACCTTGCTGCGGGCCCTGTTTGCGGAGCCCGGCGCGGTTCGGGCCGTCGCCTGCGATGCGGCGATGACTGCGCGGCTTCCGGGGCAGGGGCTGATCTGGT
The DNA here is from genome assembly GCF_000473145.1 of Leisingera daeponensis DSM 23529. Classification (NCBI taxonomy): domain Bacteria; kingdom Pseudomonadati; phylum Pseudomonadota; class Alphaproteobacteria; order Rhodobacterales; family Roseobacteraceae; genus Leisingera; species Leisingera daeponensis. The sequence goes on from NZ_KI421500.1 coordinate 419,182, forward strand.
CGGAAATTCCGTCGGAACAGCGCCGCGTGGCATAAGGCAGAAAACCAGGAACGAGCGGACAACTGGCCCGGGACCCCCTTGTCCCGGGTCTTTTCCTGCGGCGGGAAGGGCGGCGCCGGGGGCGTGCCTTCCCGTACAGCCTTGACCGCAGGCCGCTTTCTCTGCCAAGTGAGCGCGGAAGTGGCGAAAGGCGTTTTGCGCGCCATTCGAATGTGCTAGAGACGGCATAACCGGGGCGGACACCCGTAAGTCAATGACGGTGAGGTTAGGCACTATGAGCGGCATCAGGGCAGGAGCCAGAACCCTCGGCGCGGTCGTTCTGATGGCGGCGCTAGCGGGCTGCGGCGGCGATGGCGGCGCGGTCAAGCGCGGCGACTCGGTCGAGGCCTATTCCCCCGATCAGATCTATGAACGCGGCGAGTTCGAGCTGGCCAACCGGCGGCCCAAGGATGCGGTTTATTACTTCGCCGAGATCGAACGCCTGTACCCCTATTCCGAATGGGCGAAACAGGCGGTGATCATGCAGGCCTTTGCCTATCACTCCACCCGCGATTACGAGAACAGCCGCGCCGCTGCGCAGCGGTTCATCGACTTTTACCCGGCGGATGAGGATGCGGCCTATGCCCAGTATCTGCTGGCGCTGAGCTATTACGACCAGATCGACGAAGTGGGCCGCGACCAGGGCCTGACCTTCCAGGCGCTGCAGGCGCTGCGCACGGTGATCGAGGTCTATCCGGACAGCCAGTACGCCACCTCGGCGATCCTGAAATTCGACCTGGCCTTCGACCACCTGGCAGGCAAGGAGATGGAGATCGGGCGCTACTATCTGCGCCGCGGCCACTACACCTCTGCAATCAACCGCTTCCGGGTGGTGGTGGAGGAGTTCCAGACCACCAGCCACACGCCGGAGGCGCTGCACCGGCTGGTCGAGGCCTATCTGTCGCTGGGCCTGACTGCCGAGGCGCAGACCGCCGCGGCGATCCTGGGGCACAACTTCCAGTCCACGGAATGGTATGAGGACAGCTACCGGCTGCTGACCGCGCAGGGGCTCAAGCCCAAGGACCGCGGCGGCAACTGGCTGAGCCAGATCTACCGGCAGACGGTGAAAGGGCAGTGGCTGTAACGGCCGCTGCGGCAATGGGGCGGGGCTATGCTGCGCGCGCTTGATATCCGCGATATCCTGATCATCGACCACCTGGAGCTGAACTTTCAGCCCGGGCTGAATGTGCTGACCGGCGAGACCGGGGCGGGCAAATCCATCCTTTTGGACAGCCTGGGCTTTGTGCTGGGCTGGCGCGGCCGCGCCGAGCTGGTGCGCCAAGGCGCCCGGCAGGGTGAGGTGCTGGCGGAGTTTGAGTTGGGCGCGGACCATCCGGCCCATGCGATCCTGAAAGAGGCCGGTCTGCCGGGCGGCGACAGCCTGATCCTGCGCCGGGTGAACACTGCTGACGGGCGCAAGACCGCCTGGGTCAACGACCGCCGCTGCTCGGGTGAGGTGCTGCGGGCGCTGTCGGAAACCCTGGTGGAGCTGCACGGCCAGCATGACGACCGCGGGCTGCTCAACCCGCGTGGCCATATGGCGCTGCTGGATCAGTATGCGGGCACCCAGCCGCTGCTGGCCTCGGTGCGGGCGGCCTGGGGCGCGGCGGCCAAGGCGCGCAAGACGGTGGCGGCCACCCGGGCCGCACTGGACGCCGTGCGGGCCGAGGAAGAGTTCCTGCGCCATGCGGTTGCGGAGCTGGACAAGCTGGACCCGCAGCCGGGCGAGGATGAGACACTGGACACCCGCCGCCGCCAGATGCAGGCGGCTGAGCGCATCCGCGGCGATATTACCCGTGCCCATGCCCTTCTCAGCGAAGGCGCCGAGACCGCCATGGGCGAGGCGCAGCGCTGGCTGGAGGGCGTCTCCGGCCGGGAAGACGATACCGGCCTGGATGAGCCGCTGGCGGCGCTGAGCCGCGCGATGATCGAGCTGGGCGATGCCCAGAGCGGGGTCGAGCGGGTGCTGGACAGCCTGGACTTCAACCCGGGCGAGCTGGAAGACTGCGAGGAGCGGCTGTTCGCGATCCGCGCGCTGGCGCGCAAGCACGGCGTGCAGGCGGATGAGCTGGGCGGCTATGCCGAGACCCTGCGGGCCAAGCTGGCGGCGCTGGATGCGGGCGATCAGAACCTGGCCGATCAGGAAGCCGCGCTGAAGGCGGCAGAGGCAGCTTACGCGCAAGCCGCCAAGCAGCTGGGCGCCGTGCGCCGCCAGGGCGCCGCATCGCTGGACAAGGCGGTGATGGCGGAGCTGGCGCCGCTCAAGATGGAGCGCGCGGTGTTCGAGACCCGCATCACCACGGCAGAGCCGGGGCCGGATGGCACCGACGCGGTGGCCTTTACCGTCGCCACCAACCCCGGCGCCCCCGCGGGGCCGCTGAACAAGATCGCCTCCGGCGGGGAACTCAGCCGCTTCCTGCTGGCGCTCAAGGTCTGCCTGCGCGGCGATGATGCCAGCAAGACGATGATCTTCGACGAGATCGACCGCGGTGTCGGCGGCGCCACGGCGGATGCGGTGGGGCGCCGCCTGCGCAGCCTGGCCAGCGCAGGCCAGGTGCTGGTGGTCACCCACTCGCCGCAGGTGGCAGCCCTTGGCGGCCATCACTGGCAGGTGCGCAAGCAGGTGGTGGATGGCATGACATTGTCACAGGTGGTGCCGCTGGATGGCACCGAGCGTGTGGATGAGCTTGCCCGGATGGTGTCCGGTGATACCATCACCAACGAGGCCCGCGCTGCGGCCCGCGCATTGCTGGCCGGATAACCTGCCGCAAAACCTGGCCGGGTGAGGGTTCTTTAACTGGCGTCATGGCAGTTGTAGGCCATTGATAACAAAAAAGACCCGCTGACAGGTTATGGTGCAAGAAATCCGTTCGTCCCTTTCCGCAATCTCACTGCAATGGCTGGCCGGCCTGAAAGACATCTGGCGGGTGCTGCGCCATCGCGGCCCCAGCCAGTTCCAGTTCTGGCTGATCGCGCTTTTGATCGGTATCGCCGCGGGCTTTGCCGCACTGTTCTTCCGCAAGGGGATCGCGGCGCTGCAGGCCTGGGTCTATGGCGCGCCGGATGTGAATTACCTGCACAGCTTTGCGCAGGGGCTGCCCTGGTACGTTCTGGTGACGATTGCGGCGGGCGGCGGGCTGGTGGTCGGTCTGATCCTTGACCGCTTCACCCCGGACGGGCGGGTGCGCTCGGTCGCCGATGTGATCGAGGGCGCGGCGCTGCACGACGGGCGCGTCGAGCAGCGGGAGGGGCTGGCCTCGGCGCTGGCGTCCTTCATCACCCTGTCGACCGGCGGTTCAACCGGGCGCGAGGGGCCGGTGGTGCATATGGCGGGGGTGATCTCCACCTGGGTCAGCAACCGGATCAATGCCGACGGCATCACCGGGCGGGACCTGTTGGGCTGTGCAGTGGCGGCGGCGGTGTCTGCCAGCTTCAACGCGCCAATTGCCGGCGCCCTGTTCGCGCTGGAGGTGGTGCTGCGCCACTTTGCGGTCAACGCCTTTGCGCCGATCGTCATCGCCTCGGTTGCGGGCACCGTGATCAACCGGCTGGAATACGGCGATGTCACCGAATTCACCCTGGCCACACCCGGCGCGCTGCAGTTTTACGTGGAGCTGCCGGCCTTCCTGATACTGGGGCTGATCTGCGGCCTGGTGGCGGTGGTCGAGATGCGGGCGATCTTCTTTGCCGACAAGGTGGGCAACACGGTGCAGGCGCGGCTGCGGCTGCCGCGCTGGCTGCGCCCGGCGGTCTCGGGCGCCATGCTGGGGGGGATCGCGGTCTGGTATCCGCATATCATCGGTGTCGGCTATGAGACCACGGTGCTGGCGCTGACCGGCGGGCTGCTGCTGGGGGAGGCGGTGATTTTCACCGTGGTCAAGACCGCCGCCGTGGCGATCACCATGGGCGGGCGCATGGGCGGCGGGGTGTTCTCCCCCTCGCTGATGATCGGCGCGCTGACTGGGCTGGCCTTTGGCCTGATTGCGACCTCGGTGCTGCCGGACGTGTCGGGCACCCACACGCTTTATGCCTTTGCCGGCATGGGGGCGGTGGCCGCCGCGGTGCTGGGCGCGCCGATCTCCACTACCCTCATCGTGTTCGAGCTGACCGGCGACTGGCAGATCGGCCTGGCGGTGATGGTCTCTGTCTCCATGTCCACCGCGCTGGCGTCGCGGCTGGTGGACCGCTCCTTCTTCCTGACCCAGCTGGAGCGGCGCGACATCCACTGCGCCGCCGGGCCGCAGGCCTATCTGCTGGCGCTGATCCGCGCGGGCGCCGTGATGCGGCCGATGGGGGACAGCCGCTGCGCCAGCCTGGAGGACTGCCAGAAGCTGGCTGACGAAGGGCTATGCATCCGCGCCTCCGCCTCGCTGGAGGCCGCGATGCCGGTGTTCGACCGCGCCGACGTGCCCTATCTGCCGGTGATGATGGAGGAGGCCGGCACCGAAGAAATCATCGGCGCGCTTTACCACGTGGATGCGCTGAAGGCCTATAACCGCGCCCTGGCCGCAACCGCTGCCGAGGAGCACCGGTAAGGCGCAGAAAGAGGTTGCCAGCAGCGCCTGCAGCCTTGGGGCTTCGGCCGCAGGGCAGGGCGCTGCGCTGCGTCTTCCGGCCTGCGCAAGGGGGAAACCGGCCTGGATCTTCCCCGCATCTGTGAGAAATCCGCTACAGGTAAATAGAAAGTTAAGAAGTGCATTGCCCTGCGGCTGAGCCTTCTACAACACTGCAACCAGGACATAGCAAGATTTACTCACTTCGGTAGGAAACTCATGCGCAACTTCGAAATCGGCCCGCAAGAGGCTGGTGCGAAAAATAAGGCGAGCGAGCGGGAAAATGAACGGGCGGCCCTGGAAGCGGTGATCAACTACGCGATCCAATGCGCCCGGGAAACGGATATCCTTGGCGCAGGCGACGCGCTGGAGGAAGCCAGGCTGAATCTGAGCCGGGCCATTCTCACCTAGACCTTATCTTTCGCAGAACCGCCGTATTGGCCTCCGCCCCCTGGGGGCAGAGGCGCTGCTGTGCCGCTGCGGCCGCGGCCGGCTTGCCGCGGGGCACGCCGCACCAGGCTCTGCCGCCTCCGCACCGCTACCAAGGCTCTGACGGAGCGCCGGCATGAAAACACCGGCGCCAGGGCGCCGGTGCGAGCCGGATTGCAATCTGCATCTGAGACCGGACGCCCGCGCTGGCGGCGGCACAGGGCCGCCGGAGCCCGGCAGGCGGATCAGACCTGTTCGACCTTGACGGAGTCGCTCAGCACAAACGCCAGATGGCCCTTGATCTCTGCTGCATCCTCCTTGGGGTTTTCATAGCTCCAGGCCGCGTTTTCGGTGACCGAGGATTTGTTGGCGATCGAGAAATAGCTGGCCTCGCCCTTGTGCTCGCACAGGGTGGTTTTGCTGGTGCGGTCGAGGAATGCCATGGCAATGTCGTCGCGCGGGAAATAGATGACCGGATCCAGACCGCCCTCCGACAGCTCCAGCGCATTGGAAGTTTCGCCCAATACAGCGCCGCCGGAACGGACGACCCAGGTGCCTTCGGCCTTGCGGATACGGATATTTGTCATGCGTGATTTCCCATTTTCTTCATTCGTGTCATCTTTTGTTCAGTCTATGTAACAGCCGGGTGTCAGACCCGGGTCACAAAGGCGCGGTTGCGGCATCAAGCCACGCCTGCGCGGCGGGGCTGAGCTGCGGTCCGATTTTTGCTGCAACCTCCCGGTGATAGCTGTCGAGCCAGTCTTTCTCGTCCGCTGTCAGCAGGGCGGCATCCACCAGCCGCCGGTCGGCCGGGGCAAAGGTGAGCGTGCGCCAGCACAGCATGTCGCGCTCCGGGTCGCTGGTGTCAAGGGCCGGGGCCTGTTCAACGACCAGAAGGTTCTCGATGCGGATGCCAAAGGCGCCTTCGCGGTAGTATCCGGGCTCGTTCGACAGGATCATGCCCGGTTCCAGCGGCACATGGCTGGTGCGGGCCAGCCGCTGCGGCCCTTCGTGGACGCTCAGATAGGCGCCGACGCCGTGGCCGAGGCCGTGGTTGAAATCCTGCCCGGCCAGCCACAGCGGCATCCGCCCGATCGCCTCGATATCGCGGCCCGCCAGCCCCTTGGGCCAGCGCAGCCGGGACATCGCGATCATGCCCTGCAGCACGCGGGTGTAGGCGGCGCGTTCCTGCTCTCCTGGGGTGCCGATGGCGATGGTGCGGGTGATGTCGGTGGTGCCGTCCAGATACTGGCCGCCGCTGTCCAGCACCAGGAGGTGGCCGTCCTCCAGCCGGGTGTCGGTCTCTTCGGTCACGCGGTAATGCATGACAGCGCCGTTTTCGCCGGTGCCCGCGATGGTTTCAAAACTGATGTCGCGCAGGGCGGGGTCTTCGCGGCGCAGCGCCTCCAGCTTCTTCACCACGTCGATCTCGGTGAGGGTGCCGGGCGCCTGCGCGTCGAGCCAGGCCAGCATCTCGACAATCGCGGCGCCGTCGCGCAGGTGGGCTGCGGCACTTCCTGCGATTTCGGCGGCGTTCTTGCGCGCCTTGGGCAGGGCACAGGGGTCGCCCGCCGCCACCAGCCGCTCGCCAAGCGCATCGGCCACGATCTGCGGCAGGGTGCCGGTGTCTGCGGCAACGGAGCCGTTGAGCGAGGACGCGGCCTTGAGGAAGTCTTCAGGCGGATGCAGTGTTACGGAGCCGTCAAAATGGCCCTGCACGCCGTCCAGCTTCTCTGCCGCCATGAACAGGTCCACCCGCGCGTCGCTGTGCAGGATGGCAAACCCGTGCGCCACCGGGTTGCGCGCCACATCGCTGCCGCGGATGTTCAGCAGCCACATGATGCTGTCGGGCAGGGTGATCACTGCCGCTGCCTGGCCTGCGTCGTGCAGGTCCTTGGCCAGCCGCGCGCATTTGTCTGCGCTGCTTTCGCCTGCGTATTCCAAGGGGTGCGCGGCCACGGGGTTCATCGGCGGCGCGGGCTGGTCCTGCCAGATCCGGTCCACCAGGTTTTCGCTTTGCGCCAGGGTGATGCCGCTGCCCTTCAGCTCGTTCGTGAGGGTTGTGATCTGCCCTGTTGCATGCAGCCAGGGATCAAACCCAACCTTGCCGCCATTCGGAAGCTGCTCCTTCAGCCAGTCCGCCAGCTGCACCTCGGGCCAGGGCACGGGGGTGTAGTCCGCCGCCACCTGGCGCTTCACCTGGGTGCGGTAACGGCCGTCGATGAAAACACCGGCAACGCCCTGCAGCACCGCGCAGAAGCCTGCCGAGCCGGTGAACCCGGTGAGCCAGCTAAGGCGCTCATCATGCGGCGCCACATATTCGCCCTGATGGGCATCGGCGCGGGGCACCAGGAAACCGTCCAGGCCTTCCGCCGCCAGTTCCTTGCGCAGGGCGGCCAGCCGGGGCGGGCCCTGTTCCGGGCGGGCGGTCACATCGAAGGTCTGATACATCGGCGTCTCTCCAGCTGAAGGGCAGGGCGGCGAGCGGCAGGGGACCCCGGCCGCCGCGGCACAGAAAAGGCGCGGCCAGGGCGCGCGCCTTTGTTGTCCCAGATCACCCCCGTGCTGGCAAGGGCAGCGGCGGCGGGAAAGCACCGGATCTGACGGAACAGAACCGGCGGCGGCTCCCGCCCGGCCATCGGGGCATCAGGGAGGCCCCTTGGCCCGTTGGGCCAAGCGCCGGATGCCTGCGGCCTCTGGCGCAGCCGCGCGCGTCAGCGCGCGGCCGTGCCCAAGGCTGTGGACGGCATCTTGATGCAGGCCGAAGGCGCGGGAGCGCTCCCTGAGCCGCTTCCCGGGCCTGAGCGGGCGTCAGCTGGCGCGCTTGATGCCCATGACCCGGGCGCGCGCGCGCGGGTCGCTGTCGAAGAGGGCCGCCAGCTGCTCGGTCATCGCGCCGGCCAGCTGCTCCACATCGGTGATCGTCACCGCGCGCTCGTAATAGCGGGTTACGTCGTGGCCGATGCCGATCGCCAGCAGCTCCACCTGCTTTTTCTTCTCCACCATGGCGATCACGTCGCGCAGGTGTTTCTCCAGGTAGTTCGCCGGGTTCACCGACAGCGTCGAATCGTCGACCGGCGCCCCGTCGGAGATCACCATCAGGATCTTGCGCGCCTCGGGCCGGTGCATCATCCGCCGGTGCGCCCATTCCAGCGCCTCGCCGTCGATGTTTTCCTTCAAGAGGCCCTCTTTCATCATCAGCCCGAGGTTGGTGCGGGTGCGGCGCATCGGGGCATCCGCGCCCTTGTAGATGATGTGGCGCAGGTCATTGAGGCGTCCGGGCTGCTGCGGCCGGCCCTCGTTCAGCCAGGCCTCACGCGCCAGGCCGCCTTTCCAGGCGCGGGTGGTGAAGCCAAGGATCTCGACCTTCACGTTGCAGCGCTCCAGCGTACGGGCCAGCACGTCAGCGCAGATCGCGGCAATCGAGATCGGACGGCCGCGCATCGAGCCGGAATTGTCCAGCAGAAGCGTCACCACGGTGTCGCGGAACTCGGTGTCCTTTTCCACCTTGAACGACAGCGGCGTGGTCGGGTTGGCCACCACGCGCGCCAGACGGCCGGCATCCAGAATGCCCTCCTCGCGGTCGAATTCCCAGCTGCGGTTCTGCTGCGCCTGCAGGCGGCGCTGCAGCTTGTTGGCCAGCCGGCTTACCGCGCCCTTCAGCGGCTCCAGCTGCTGGTCGAGATAGGCGCGCAGGCGCTCCAGCTCGGCAGGCTCTGCCAGCTCCTCGGCGGCGATTTCCTCATCGTGGGCGTCCCGGAAAACCTTATAGTCCGGGTCGGCCTCGGAGACCGGCGGCGGGGCAGGCGGCTCCAGCGGCGCCTCGCCGTCGGGCATCTCGGTGTCCTCGGCCAGCTCCTCGTCGGCCATCTCGTCCATCGAGACCTGGGCCTGGCTCTCGTCCTGCTGTTGCTCCTGGCTCTGCTCCGGCGATGCGTCGGCCTGTTCCTCCTCGGAGTCGTCCTGGCCGGTGCTGTCCGGGTCCTGCTGCTCCTCGGCGTTGTCCTCGGCCTCGTCGCCTGCGTCGTCGTCCAGATCATCCGGGTCATCGCCCAGCTGGTCGCCATAGCCGAGGTCGGAGATCACCTGCCGCGCCAGTTTGGCGAACGCGGCCTGGTCGGAAATCGTCTCGTCCAGGTTTTCCAGCGTGCCGCCGGCCTGGGCTTCGATGAACCCGCGCCACAGCTCCATGATATTGGCAGCACCTTCGGGCAGCGGGCGGCCGGTGGCCAGATGCCGGATCAGATAACCGGCGGAGGCGGCCAGCGGCGCCTCGGAAGACGACTTCATCTGGTCATAGCCGCGGCGGATCGACTCGTTGCGGATCTTCACGTCGATATTCGACGCGGTGCCGGGCATGTGGCGCGCGCCCATTGCCTCGCAGCGGGCGGTTTCCATCGCCTCATAGAGATCGCGGGCCATTTCGCCCTGCGGCGCGTATTTCGCGTGGGTGGCGTCGTCGTGGAACCGGTGGCGCAGCGCCAGCGCATCCGCGGTGCCGCGGGCCAGCAGAACCTCTTCCCGCGTCATCCGGCGGGAGACCTGCGGCAGCCGCATGGAGTCGCCCGACAGCCCCGAGGGGTCCACCGTGTAGGTAACCGTCAGCTCCGGGTCGTTGGCCATGACTTTGGTGGCTTCGGTCAGCGCCTTCTTGAACGGATCGGCGGGGTTATCGTTCGGCTTTTTCATGGTCATTCCCGAAATTCTCCAAACAAGTGGCCTTGTCGGAAACAAAGAGAGGGTGATGCCGCACTGTACTAGGAAAACGTATAGGTCCAAACGTATCCATGTACTGTTTCGTGTAGTCTCTCACGTTATCCGCGCTGTGCCTGGCCCAAGCCGCCCAAAAAGCTGATTTGAAAGGTTCCTCGAAAACCCAGTCAAAATCTGTCTTTAGATCCCAATTTCGCCCGGTTACCGGGTTTGACCGGTGGATCTGGCGGCGGATTTGCATCGCGTTGACCAGCGAGTGGCAGCGTGCCAACACAAATTCTGGCTCATCGCGCAGAGGGCTTCCCGCGATAGGAATAAACCCCTCGTTGCGTTTGGCTTCCGCTGGATCAGCAGCCCCTAATGTTGCACTAGGAACCGCCACAGATGCTACAAACAGAATGGCTTTTGTGACCAATCTCACCCCAGGCTCACGCTTGCGGCGCTTTCCGGAAGTTCCTCGTCGAAGCAGCGCTGGTAGAACTCGGCCACGGTCTGGCGCTCCAGCTCGTCGCATTTGTTCAGGAACGACAGGCGGAAGGCATAGCCCACGTTGCGGAAGATCTCGGCGTTCTGGGCCCAGTTGATCACCGTCCGCGGCGACATCACGGTGCTGAGGTCGCCGTTCATGAACGCGGTGCGGGTCAGGTCGGCAACGGTCACCATCTGGCTGATGGTCTTGCGGCCCTTCTCGGTATTGTAATGCGGCGCCTTGGACAGAACGATGGCGCTTTCGGCGTCATGGCTCAGGTAGTTCAGGGTCGAGACCAGCGACCAGCGGTCCATCTGGGCCTGGTTGATCTGCTGGGTGCCGTGATAGAGCCCGGTGGTGTCGCCGAGGCCCACGGTGTTGGCGGTGGCAAACAGGCGGAAGAACGGGTTCGGGGTGATGATCTCGTTCTGGTCCAGCAGGGTCAGCTTGCCGTCATGCTCCAGCACCCGCTGGATCACAAACATCACGTCGGCGCGGCCCGCGTCGTATTCGTCGAACACGATCGCAACCGGGTTGCGCAGGGCCCAGGGAAGGATGCCCTCGTGGAACTCGGTCACCTGCTTGCCGTCGCGCAGCTTGATCGCGTCCTTGCCGATCAGGTCGATGCGGGAAATGTGGCTGTCGAGGTTCACCCGCACGGAGGGCCAGTTCAGCCGCGCCGCGACCTGTTCGATGTGGGTCGATTTGCCGGTGCCGTGGTAGCCCTGGATCATGACACGGCGGTTGTGGCTGAAGCCTGCCAGGATCGCCAGCGTGGTTTCCGGGTCGAACTTGTAGGTCGGGTCCAGCGCCGGCACCCGGTCGGAGCTCTCGGCAAAGCCCTTGACCGTCATATCCGTGTCGATCCCGAACACATCGCGCACCGAAATTGCTTCGGTCGGTTTCGCATTCATGTCCACAAAGCCGTCGGTCATCCCAGTCGATCCTTATCCCGCTTCCCTGTCATCAGGGTCCAATCCGCGGGATTGGTGCCCGATCTGGCGCGCGAGGGCAAGGGGAACAATGGCAGGAAACCAGCTGACGCCGCGATTGAAGCGGAACTGGACAGACGGTTGAGGCGGCCTCACGCACAGCGCCCCCGGCCGGGCAGCAGGGGGCGCGTTTTGCCGGCGACCGCGACGCTTGGGGGGATAGGCTGCGGCCGGCACATCTTTGCCTAACCGCTGACTGCGGTGCGGGTCAAAGAAATAAAGATTCTATTATTAACTTTCGGCAAAAGACCGCCCATCGCCAGCGGCGCCAGGAGGCCTGCGCTGCCGGCGGCAGCGGGTCCGGGACAGGATCCGGGCGGGATCAGGCGGCCAGCGGCTGCTGCGGCAGCTCCAGACCTGTCAGCAGGCCGATCTCGCGGCGCAGGCTGCCGCCCAGGTGTTCCGGCTTGGCATAGGCCAGGCAGATCTTGTCGAAGGTCCGAAACCGGATCGGCACTGCCCCCTCGGTATCCGCCGAGGTAAACAGACCGCTCGACCGGGCCGCGCTGGCGGCGGCCTGCGTCACTGCTTCGGGACCTTCCAGAAAAATGTGAACGGTCCCGCCGCTGCGGATCATCATGCCGGTGGCGCCGCCGTTCTGCATCGCCGGGCGGTTCTGGCTGATGAACCGGGCGATCTGCTGGTGGGTGGTGCCGGGGGCGAGTTTGGCGGTGATGACGAGGCGGTGCATGGGCGGTCTCCTGTGAATTGGCGGCAGCTGTGAGGGCCGGGTGCGCTGAGGTTTCGATAAGTTCAATCTAAACGAGTGCAGGCCGGTTTGCGCGCCAGCAAAGGTGTAGGATTGCCGCCTGACTGGCGGCAGAAGCGCGCCCGCCTGTCCTTTGGAATAGCCCCCCTGACCCTTGTGCAGGGCGCTGGCGGCACCGGGCGCTGGACACCGGCCTCTGGTCAATCTCCCCCGGGGCAATCTCCCCTGGGAAACGCTCTCTAGGGAGAATCTCTCCCGGAACAAAAAAAAGAGCGGCCCCAGGCCGCCCTTTGCGCATCGCTGCTGTGCCCCGCTTACTTGAAGCTGCGGCTGTCCTTGATCTGATCCCAGGCCCACATGACCTCCTGCAACTGCTCCTCCTGGCTGCGGTCGCCGCCGTTGATGTCGGGGTGCAGCACCTTGATCAGCTTCTTGTAGGACTTGCGGATTTCGGCCTTGGTCCAGTCGTCCTTGGCTTCCAGGATCTCGATGGCGCGGCGCTCGGTGGGCGGCAGGCGGCGGCCCGTTTTGGCGCCGCGGCCCGGGTTCTGGGTGGCATTGGCGCCCAGCACCTGATGCGGATCCTCGATGCCAAGCCGCGCCCAGGCGCGCGCCTCGGGGTCGCCCATGGGCTTGGTCTGGCGCTCCCAGACCTTGTCCTTGGAGCGCTGCGCATTCAGCTCGGCTTCGGTGGTGCCTTCGAAGAAGTTCCACTTGTTGTTGTACTCGCGCACGTGCTCCTGGCAGAACCAGAAGTAGTCATCCAGCACGTCGGGCGCCTTGGGCGCGCGGAACTTGCCGGCTTCCTCGCAGCCGTCCTTGTCGCAGACGCGCACGGAGGTTTCGGACGCACCGGTAGCGGCCCGCCGCCCGCGCGGGTTTTTCTTCTTGGCGGAGCGGACGGACATATCGAAGCCAAAGGGATCGGATTTGGTCATGGGGCGCACCTTCTAGACGCTTCTGTTCGACTCGGAGGCAGCAGTTTAGTCTAAGGGGCGCCAGATTGAAGGGGGCGCGCTGAAAAATTTATGGGGATGAGCGGAAAATGAACGTGAAGCAGGAAATGGAAGCGGCCTTGCAGGCGGCCTTCGCGCCGAGCGCGCTGGAGGTCGTGAACGAAAGCCACAAGCACGCGGGCCATGCGGGCGATGACGGCTCCGGAGAGAGCCATTTTGCGGTGCGGATCCGGTCAGAGGCGTTTGGCGGCATGAGCCGGGTGGCCCAGCACCGCGCCGTTCACAAGGCGCTGGGCGGGATCGTGCCGCGCATCCACGCGCTGGCGCTGGACACCGGCGTCTGATCCCGAAGGGGGGAGGATCAGTCCTCCCCGTCGCCCTTTCGCGCGGCCCGGTTTTTCAGCGTGGTGGTCACGCCCGAGACAGGGCTGAGCTCCTCCGCGCCATCGCCGGACTGCATTTTGGCGGCTCCGGCGCCCGGACCCGGCGTGGCGCTGCCGGGGGCTTCGGGGGCGCCTGCGGTGGCGGTCAGCGGCGGTTCGCTGTGGCGGAACTCCACGGCGGCGCCCCGGCCCGGAACCTGCGCGGCCTCCGGCTTTTCCGCTGCGAGCGCGCGGCGGAACACCAGGACGTTGCGCCAGTTGGTGGTGGAGCCGGTCAGCCCGGAGCGCTCCTCGCTTGGCAGCAGCTCCGCACGCTGAAACTCCCAGCCCTCGGCCGCCATCTCGTTCAGCAGGATCTCGATCGAATTGGCAAAGCGCGCCTCGGGTGTCTTCACCCCCTTCGCCTTGGTGCCCTTGGCGGGGGCGGGCATCACCTTGTACTCAAATGCTTGCATGAACGTCTCCTGTTTCGGCCTGAAGCTTTAGCGGAAAGGCGGGAGCGGTCAAGGGCCGGAGCGGCGGCGCAGGCCCGGCGCGCCGCCGTTTTCAGGGGCGGAAAACGGCCCGGAATTCAGGCGCTTTCCGAGCCGGAGTTTTTGAATTATTCCGGGGTCGGCAGCCGGTTCAGCCCTCCGTCGCGGCCATCTGCGCCAGCGTCAGGCAGACCTCCGTCGCCTTGGCCATGTCCTGCACCGAAATCCATTCCAGCGGCCCGTGCACGTTCTGCATGCCGGTGAAGATGTTGGGCGTGGGCACCCCCAGTTCGGTCAGCCGCGAGCCGTCGGTGCCGCCGCGGATCGGGGTCGTGACAGGGGCGATCCCATGTGCGCGGCACGCGGCCAGCGCCAGCTCCACCGGGGTCATGTCGTTTTCCAGCCAGTAGCGCATGTTGCGGTACTGCGGGTAAATCCCGCAAGTAATCTCCGCCCGCGGCTCAGTGGCCTGCACCGCCTCGCAAACCTTGCGCAGCAGATCGCCCTTGGCCGCCAGCCCGTCCAGTTCGAAGTCGCGCAGGATCAGCTTGATCTCCATCTCAGAGGAGCCGCCGTTCATGTCGGTGATATGGATGAACCCCTCGCGCCCGTCTGTGGTTTCCGGCGTCATTGTGGCCTGCGGCAGCGTCTGCACGATCTTTGCCGCCAGATGCGCGGCGTTCACCAGCTTTTCCTTGGCCCAGCCGGGGTGGATCGAAACACCCTTGATGCGCACCACCGCGCGGTCGGCAGAGAAGCTCTCATAGACGATCTCGCCCGCGTCGCCGCCGTCCAGCGTGTAGGCGAAGGCGACGCCCAAATCCTCGGGCAGCTGCTCGCCCACACCGCGCCCGATCTCCTCGTCCGGCGTGAAGGCGAGGCGGATCTGCGGGTGTTTGATCTCCGGATTGGCCAGCAGATGCCGGGCCAGCGTCATCACGATGGCCACGCCCGCCTTGTCATCCGCGCCCAGGAGGGTGAGGCCCGAGGCGGTGATCAGGTCATCGCCCTGTTTGGAGGCAAGGTAGGCGGATTTTTCCGGCGACAGCACCAGGGCGGGATTGTCGGGGAACGTGATTTCAGAGCCATCGTAGCTCTTGATCACCCGCGGCTTGACACCGCTCGCGTTGAACTGCGGGGCGGTGTCGACATGGGCGAGGAATCCAATCGCCGGCCCCGGCGCGGTGGCGGGAACGGTCGCCAGCACCACACCGTAATCGGTGAGCGTCACGTCCTCAGCACCGATCTCCTGCAGCTCCGCCACCAGCAGGTTCAGCATGTCGAACTGGATTTCGGTGCTGGGGGTTGCGGCTGAGGTCTCGTCGCTCTGGCTGTCGATGGCGGCGTAGCGGACCAGACGGTCCTCAAGTTCCTGGTCGAAATTGCGGGTCATGGAGCCTCCGGGATTTTGGCAGGAGGAAACCCGCTGGCGCGGCGAAGGTCAAGCGGCGGCGAATTCGACGGGGCGGTGAGGCGGTTTGTGGCAGCGCGAAGGGCAGCGTCTGACCGCGGGTGGGGGCGGCCGGGGGCTGTCCGGCATGCCGGCGGGCGGAAGATTGGAAAGGGCAGCACCCGGTGCAGAGGACCCCCGCATGGCCGCCCCCTTTGCGGCACGAAAAAGGGCGCCGCGAGGGGCGCCCTTTCAAATTCCGTTTCCAGTGGCGCTTAGCTGCCCAGCTTCTTCGCCACCAGCTCGTTCACCGCTTTGGGGTTGGCCTTGCCGCCGGTGGCTTTCATCACCTGGCCGACAAACCAGCCTGCCAGTTTCGGGTTCACCTTGGCCTTCTCCACCTGCGCCGGGTTGGCGGCGATGATCTCGTCCAGGGCGGTCTCGATGGCGCCGGTGTCGGTCACCTGCTTCATGCCGCGCTCTTCGACGATCTGCGCCGGGTCGCCGCCTTCGGTATAGACGATCTCGAACAGGTCCTTGGCAATCTTGCCGGAAATCGCGTCCGAGGCGATCAGGTCGATGATGCCGCCCAGCTGTGCAGGCGTTACCGGCGACTCGGTGATCGTGTGGTCTTCTTTCTTCAGGCGGCCGAACAGCTCGTTGATCACCCAGTTGGCGGCGAGCTTGCCGCTGCGGCCCTTGGCGGTTTCCTCGAAGAAGGTCGCCGATTCCACATCCGCGGTCAGCACCGAGGCGTCATAGTCGCTGAGGCCGAAGTCGTTGATGAAACGTGCTTTCTTCTCGTCCGGCAGTTCCGGCAGGCTGGCGGCGATACTGTCCACCCAGTCCTGTTCGATTTCCAGCGGCAGCAGATCGGGATCGGGGAAATAGCGGTAGTCATGCGCCTCTTCCTTGGAGCGCATGGAGCGGGTTTCACCCTTGTCCGGGTCATAGAGCCGGGTTTCCTGCACGATCTCGCCGCCGCTTTCGAGAATGGCGATCTGGCGGCGCGCCTCGACCTCGATGGCCTGCTGGATAAAGCGCATGGAGTTCATGTTCTTGATCTCGCAGCGGGTGCCGAGGTGGCCGAAGTCCTGGGTCTCCTGGTACTTCTCATAGGCGCCGGGCAGGCAGACCGAGACGTTCACGTCGGCGCGCAGGTTGCCGTTCTGCATGTTGCCGTCGCAGGTGCCCAGATACTGCATGATCTGGCGCAGCTTGGCGATGTACGCCGCCGCTTCCTCCGGCCCGCGGATGTCGGGGCGGGAGACGATTTCCATCAGGCAGACGCCGGTCCGGTTCAGGTCGACGAAGGACATATGCGGGTCCATGTCGTGGATCGATTTGCCCGCGTCCTGCTCCATGTGGATGCGTTCGATCCGCACTTTGCGCGCGGTGCCGTCGCCCAGTTCCACCAGCACTTCGCCTTCGCCCACAATGGGATGATAAAGCTGCGAAATCTGGTAGCCCTGCGGCAGGTCGGGATAGAAGTAGTTCTTGCGGTCAAAGGCCGACCACAGGTTGATGTCCGCCTTCAGGCCGAGGCCGGTGCGCACGGCCTGTTCGACGCAATATTCGTTGATCACCGGCAGCATGCCGGGCATCGCCGCGTCCACAAAGGCCACGTTGGAGTTCGGCTCGGCGCCGAACTTGGTGGAGGCGCCGGAGAACAGCTTGGCATTTGAGCTGACCTGGGCATGCACCTCCATGCCGATGACCAGTTCCCAGTCATGCTTGGCGCCCGCGATCACCTTGGGCTTGGGGAGTTCATATGTCAGGTCGAGCATGGTTTTCCGCCGTATCCGAATGTCCTTGGTTGGCAAGCGTTCTAGGCCCGTGCGCGGGCAGGGGCAAGGGGGCAAAGGCGGCGTGGGATTGCCGGGGCGGCATTTGCCCTCTTGGCGGGGTCAGGGCGCGCGGCTAGAACTGGCAGCCCGAGCAGAACGACAGGAGGCCGCCTTGGACACATCCGCCCGCATCAGCCAGACCATTGCCACGGAAATCGGCGCCGCCGCCAAGCAGGTGAGCGCCGCGGTTGCGTTGCTGGACGAGGGCGCCACAGTCCCCTTTGTCGCGCGCTACCGCAAGGAGGCGACCGGGGGCTTGGATGACACTCAGCTGCGCACCCTGGCGGAGCGTCTGGACTATCTGCGCGAGCTGGAAAAGCGGCGGGCCTCCATTCTCGAGTCGATCAAGGGGCAGGACAAGCTGACCGGTGAACTGGCGGCCTCCATCGCCAAGGCGGAGACCAAGGCGCAGCTGGAGGACATTTATCTGCCCTACAAGCCCAAGCGGCGCACCAAGGCGATGATCGCCAAGGAAAACGGGCTGGAGCCGCTGGCCGATGCCATTCTGGCCGACCGCAGCGCCGACCCGGAGAAGCTGGCGGAAGGCTATATCACCGAGGCTGTGGCCACGGTGAAGGACGTACTGAACGGCGCGCGGGATATCCTGACCGAGCGGCTGACGGAAAACGTCGCCCTGCTGGGCCGCTTGCGGGGGTTCCTGCAGAAGGAGGCGGTGCTCACCGCCAAGGTGATCGAGGGCAAGGAGCAGGAGGGCGCCAAGTTCTCTGATTACTTTGAACATACCGAGCGCTGGGCGGATGTGCCCTCGCACCGGGCGCTGGCGATGCTGCGCGGGTCCAACGAGGGCGTGCTGACGCTGGACGTGGGGCCGGAGCCGGAAGAGGGCGTGGCCCGGGCCGAGGCGATGGTCGCGGCGGAACTGGGCGCGGGCGGCAATGGCCCGGGCGACAAGTGGCTGCGCAAGGTGGCGGGCTGGTGTTGGCGGGTGAAACTGTCGCTGTCGATGATGCTGGAGCTGATGGGCGACCTGCGAGGCCGGGCGCAGGAGGACGCCATTCAGGTCTTTGCCCGCAACCTCAAGGATCTGCTGTTTGCAGCTCCGGCCGGTGCGCGGCCGACCCTCGGGCTGGACCCGGGCATTCGCACCGGCGTCAAGGCCGCGGTGGTTGATGCAACCGGCAAACTGGTGGCCACAGAGACCTTGTACCCGTTCCAGCCGAAGAACGATCTGCGCGGCGCGCAGGTGTCTATTGTGAAACTGATCGCCGAACACGGCGTCGAGCTGATCGCTATCGGCAACGGCACTGCCAGCCGCGAGACCGAGCGGATGGTGGCGGAGGTGCTGAAACACCTCCCGGCCAAGATCAAGGCGCCGACCAAGGTTGTCGTGTCCGAGGCCGGCGCCTCAGTCTATTCCGCCTCCGAGCTGGCGGCGCGGGAGTTCCCTGATCTGGACGTGAGCTTGCGCGGCGCGGTGTCGATTGCGCGGCGTTTGCAGGATCCGCTGGCGGAACTGGTGAAGATCGAGCCCAAGAGTATCGGTGTGGGCCAGTACCAGCACGATGTGGACCAGCACAAACTTTCGAAATCGCTGGAAGCGGTGATCGAGGATGTGGTGAACGCGGTGGGCGTGGACCTCAATATGGCGTCGGCACCGCTGTTGTCCCATGTCTCGGGCCTTGGCCCCGGGCTGGCAGAGGCGATTGTGGCGCACCGCGACGTGAACGGTGCATTCAAATCGCGCAAGGAACTGCTGAAAGTGGCGCGGCTTGGCCCCAAGGCGTTTGAGCAATGCGCGGGATTCCTGCGCATCCGGGATGGCAAGGAGCCGCTGGATGCGTCGTCAGTTCACCCCGAAAGCTATGACGTCGCGCGCAAAATCGTGGCCGCCTGCGGATGCGACATCCGCCAGATCATGGGCGACGGCGCAGCGCTCAAGTCCCTGCGGGCAGAGGATTTTGTGGGCGGGGACGTCGGCCTGCCCACCGTGCGCGACATTTTCCAGGAACTGGAAAAACCGGGCCGCGACCCGCGCCCGTCCTTTGTGACGGCGTCCTTCAAGGACGGAGTGGAGGAAATCACCGACCTGAAGCCCGGCATGGTGCTGGAGGGCACGGTGACCAATGTCGCGGCCTTTGGGGCGTTTGTGGACATCGGGGTGCATCAGGACGGGCTGGTGCATGTCAGCCAGCTGGCCGACCGGTTCGTGAAGGACCCGCATGAGGTGGTGAAGACCGGCCAGGTGGTCAAGGTCACCGTCACCGAGGTGGACGTGCCGCGCAAGCGGATCGGGCTGACCATGAAAAAGGACGGCGGCGCCTCAGCCAAGGAGGACCGCGCTGTGCGCGGCCCGGCGAAGGGCGCAGGCCCGCACCGCGGCGGCAAGCCCGGCGGCCCTCAGGGCGGCAAGGGCAGGATGTCTGCTGGCCCCAAGGGCGGTCAGCGCCGGGATCAGGGCACAAGCCAAGGCACTGGCGCGCTGGGCGCGGCCTTGATGGACGCCTTCAAGAAGAAATGACGAAACGGGGCCTTGGCCCCGTTTTTCATGTTTGCCGCAGGCTCAAGCGGGGCTGAACTCCAGCCCTTGTTCGGTAAAGGCAACTTTCTGGCCGCCTTCGATCTCCTCGCGGAACTGGGTGGCGATGGCCTGCAGCGCGCCGGCATGGCCGCGCGCGGCAAAGCGGCTGAGCGAGGTGATGCGGGCGCTGTTGTCGAAGCCTTCGGCGGCATGGGCCCAGACCAGCGGGTGCAGCTCCTTCAGGTGGTCGCGGATCAGCCAGCCGGCGGCGGCGGCGATCTTGAGGCGCGGCACATCTGCCTGGATATTGCGGCCCAAGTCCTTGCGCAGCGCAACCGTGCAATAGGCCGCCAGGAGGTTGATCATTTCCTGCGACGGGTCGGCCTGCACGATATCCCTTAGACCGTCGAGGAAAAACCGGGTGTCGACCCGGGCGCAGGCCTGATCGTCGATGGCGATGGCGTCGAAATAGACCCAGGTGTAGCCGCCTGCGCCCCAGGTCTGCGCGGTGCGCGCGGCAGTGCGGCGGGCCTCAAGCTCCAGCGCCGCATAGGAGCCGGACCATCGCGGCAGCATCTGGGTGCCCAGCGTGCGCATGTGGCGGTGGTTGGCGGGGGCCAGGTCGATCAGGGCGGCAAAGGCATCTGCCACCGGCAGGGTGCCGCTGCTGCTGCGGGCAAACAGGGCGCATTGCGCCGCCTTGAGGAAGGGGCTGTCTTCGCTGGCCTCCGCAATCGGCTCCAGCAGGGCGGCGGCGCGGTCGAAATGCGCGGCACAGCGGCGCTGGCTGGAAGCCGGGGCGGCAGGGGCGTTGCCCGGGCCGCGCCAGGCCCAGCCGATATCAATATGGGCCAGCGCCACCAGCGCCGTCAGGTAGGGGTCGTGGCGGTGCTCTGCCCGCAGCGCCTCAAACGCCATCAGCCCGCGGATCAGGCTTCGGTTGCCGGTATCCATCTGTTCCGAGAGGGCATGTTCGGTGGCGTTGACCACATCTGCGCGGGCGCCATAGGCGATGAGATCGGCCAGCGGCAGGTCGCAGCGCGCGGTGGCGCGGCTCTGGTCGGCCTCCCGGATCTCGCGGGAGAGGTCCTCCCAGCGTTCCTGGCGTGCCAGAAACTGGCCGCGGTTCTGGGCTTGCAGGCAGTCGGGATCGCCCTGGGCGCTGCGGATCGGGATGGACAGGCTGTCCGCCAGGCTCCGGTTCAGAAGCATGTCTGCGGGGGGTTGAACGGGGACGGGCCGGATGCGGGCGGCAGGCCGGGGGGCGCGGGACAGCAGACCTGAAATCCGGGACAGAAGTTCCCGTGCCTGCCGAGACTGTGTAATCATTTGTGCTTCCTGACGAGTGGCAGCTTATCGTTGCTCACAGTGTCGTCAGGCAATGGGGCGCAAAGATGGCGGCACTGAGGAACTTGGCGTATTTCAGCGGTTTATTGCGCATGGCTGTTTGCAATCCGGGATTG
The DNA here is from genome assembly GCF_000473145.1 of Leisingera daeponensis DSM 23529. Classification (NCBI taxonomy): domain Bacteria; kingdom Pseudomonadati; phylum Pseudomonadota; class Alphaproteobacteria; order Rhodobacterales; family Roseobacteraceae; genus Leisingera; species Leisingera daeponensis. The sequence goes on from NZ_KI421500.1 coordinate 440,077, forward strand.
TTTTAGCGCAGCTTTTACGCAAGGCCTTCAGAACGCTGTGAAATGGTGCCGCTCGGTGCGCAACCCGCGCTGTTGAAAGGCCGCATCAGCCTCGGCGTGGGGCGGTGTCGCCTCCTGCGGCAGCCGGATTCGTTTGCCGCTGTGCAGGATCAGCGTGGCGCGCACAGAGAAGTCCCAGCGGGTGTCAAAACGCACCCGGTCAATTTCGCTCAGATCCGCTTCGCCAGTCAGGCCGCCGCTGAACCACTCGACCCTGTTGCGGGAAATCCTGAGACCTGCCAGCGGGTTGCGGATCAGGTCCAGAAGCGCAGGCAGTGCGGGAAGGGCCAGCAGGGCCACCAGCCACAACGCCGCGTCCAGCACCAGCCACAGCACCAGCAGCGCTGCCAGCCAGCCGCCTGTTGCCAGCATTGCGGTCTTTGACCGGCACCGGCGGGAGAAGCTGTAGTCCTCCGCCGGGGATGGCGTTTCGTGAGTGTCAGCCATCCAGGATCCGGGTGACCATCTCCGTGGTGTCGCGGCTCAAGCCGTCTGTGCCGGCAATCCGTTTCAGCTGGGCACGGATCAGCGACTGGCGGTCCGCGTCATAGCGCTTCCAGGTCTGGAAGGCAGCGCACATGCGGGCGGTAGTCTGCGGGTTCAGCTTGTCCAGCGCAATCAGGTTCTTGGCCAGCAGCTGATAGCCCTCGCCGCTGGCGTGGTGGAAGCCCGCGTGGCTGCCCGCCAGCGCGCCGAACACAGCGCGGAAGCGGTTGGGGTTCTTCATGCTGAACAGCGGATGCTTGGTGAGGGCCGCGGCAACTGCAGCCGTCTTCTCTGGCGCGGCGCAGGCGATTTGCAGGGCAAACCATTTGTCCATCACCAGCCGGTCGTCCTGCCACTGGTTGAAGAACGCCTGGCTTTGCGCCTCGCCTTTCTCGGACTTCAGCAGCGCGCCTAGGGCGGCGTACTGCTGGGTCATGTTGTCCGCTGCCTGATACTGGCGCGCGGCCTGGTCGCCGCCGTCCAGCCGGGTCAGCAGCGACAGGATGCGGCCATTGAGGGCGCGTTTGCCCGCCCCCTCGGCATCCGGCGCATAGGGGCCGTCGACCGTAGTGGCGGCATAGAGCCGGGGCAGGCTGGTTTCCAGCTGCTGCGCCAGGGTCTGGGCAAAGGTCTCTGCCGCGTCATAGATTTTCTGCGGATCGGGGGTGTGGCCGCGGTCAAAGAGGGTCTGCGCAATATCCGACTGGCTGGGCGGCGTCAGCACCAGCGCGCGGAAGGCCGGGTCCTGTTCGTCGTCGCGCACCAGTTTTTCCAGCGCATCCAGATAGGCCGCATCGGGGGCGGCGCCGTCCAGCACCATCGCAACGCGGACCTCCTTGGCCAGCGCGTTGCCAGCCTCCCACCGGTTGAAGGGATCGGTGTCATGGGCCAGCAAGAAGGCACGCTCGGCGTTGGTGGTTGCGCGCTCCAGGATCACCGGGGCGGAGAATTCCCGCAGGATCGACGGCACAGGTTTGGAGGCGAGGCCCTCGAAGGTGAAGCTTTGCTTGGCTTCCGTCAGCTCCAGCACTTCGGTGCCGCGCACTTCGTCGCCGTTGGGTGACAACAGGCCCACCGCCACCGGGATAACCCGCGGCGCCTTGTCCGGCTGGCCCGGGGTGGGGGGCGTCGATTGCTCGAATGTCAGGGTGTAGGTGCCATCGGCGTAATCCTCGGAAACCTTCACCCGCGGAGTGCCCGCCTGGCTGTACCACAGCTTGAACTGGCTGAGGCCGCGCCCGGTGGCATCTTCAAACACCTTCAGCCAGTCCTCGATGGTGCAGGCCTGGCCGTCGTGGCGCTCAAAGTAGAGCTGCAGCGCCTTGTAGTAGTTCTCATCGCCCACCAGCCGCTTCAGCATACCGATCACCTCGGCGCCCTTTTCATACACGGTTGCGGTGTAGAAGTTGTTGATCTCCTGATACTGCTCGGGGCGCGGCGGATGGGCGAGCGGGCCGTTGTCCTCAGGGAACTGGCGGGCGCGCAGCGCAATCACATCCTCGATCCGCTTCACCGGTTCGGAGCGCATGTCGGCGGTGAATTGGGCGTCGCGGAACACCGTCAGCCCTTCCTTGAGGCAGAGCTGGAACCAGTCGCGGCAGGTGATGCGGTTGCCGGTCCAGTTGTGGAAATACTCATGCGCGATAATCGCCTCGATGCGTTCGAAATTGGCATCCGTGGACGTCTCGGGCGACGCCAGAACGCAGGAGGAGTTGAAGATGTTCAGCCCCTTGTTCTCCATCGCGCCCATGTTGAAATCATCGACCGCCACGATGTTGAAAAGGTCGAGATCGTATTCGAGGCCATAGACATCCTCGTCCCATTTCATCGACTTCTTCAGCGCCTCCATGCCGAAGGCGCATTTGCCCTCGTCGCCCGGGCGGACCCAGATGTTCAGCTCCACTTCCTTGCCGGATTTTGTGGTGAAGCTGCCGGGGTAGTTCACCAGATCACCTGCCACCAGCGCAAACAGATAGGCCGGTTTCGGCCACGGGTCGTGCCATTCGGCCCAGCCCTCGCCCTGGCCCATGGGGTTGCCGTTCGACAGCATCACCGGCTCGTCGCCCTCGATCCGCACCGTGAAGGTGGACATCACGTCGGGACGGTCCGGGTAATAGGTGATCTTGCGGAACCCCTCGGCCTCGCACTGGGTGCAATACATGCGGTTCGACATGTAGAGCCCCTCCAGTGCGGTGTTGCCGGCCGGGTTGATCTCCACCTCGGCCTCCCAGGTGAAGGGGGCGGCGGGCACCTCGCATTTGAGGCCGCCCTCGACCAGTTCGGGCGACACTTCCTCGCCGTCGATCTTGGCCGAGATCAGTTTAAGCTCCTCGCCGTGCAGGAAAAACGTCCTGTCCGCCGCATCCGGTTTGGGCGCAAAGCGGATCTTGCTCAGGACGCGGGTTGTTTCCGGCGCCAGGCGGAAAGTCAGGTGAACGCTTTCGGCGTCATACCCGAAGGGCGTGTAATCCTTCAGGTAAAAGGTCTTGGGGGCGGTGGCGGGGCTTGCATCTTTCACGGCGGAACCTCGTGTTTTATGGAACCGGAGCGGGGGCCGGCACGTAGTTACCATAGTCGTAGGCAACACCGGACGGAGCGGCAAGCCGTCCTGCGCCTCAATTTGTATTGGAGAGGAGTTCAGCCATGTCCGCACCGGATACCAACGTCGACCGTCAGACAGAAAAGCACAAACCGTCGCTGCTGGGGATCGGCGCCGTGGTCGTGTTTGCGCTGGTTGCGCTGGGGCTGTTCCTGCTGATGGTTTTTGACCGCGGCGGCGAGCAGGACAAGGTGGAAGCACCGGCTACCGCCGCCGAGGTGCAGCGCGTGATTGACGGGACCGCCGACTGACCGGCGGACCGGTAAAGCATGTTTCCGGGGCGTGCAGGGCAACCTGTGCGCCCTTCTGCCGTCTGGGGACGCGCGATACCGTTGCATTTTCGGAAATCTTTTCGGCACTTTCTTGAAAATCAAGAAATTGCGTTTGGTTTCACCGGGAGGCTGTTTTGTTGCTGATCGGAAACTTCTGCCCTAACTAGGTATCAGCATACAGTGGTGTACCGCCGGAAGGAGCAAGTCATGAGCCGGGTCGAGAAACAGGGAATTCAGGTTGCGCCGGAGCTGGCGGATTTCATTGAGAAACAGGCGCTGCCCGGCACCGGTGTCGAGGCTGAGGCGTTCTGGAACGGCCTGGCGGAGCTGGTGAACGGTTTCGGGCCGGAAAACCGCGCGCTGCTGGCCAAGCGCGAGGATATCCAGGCCCGGATCGACGCCTGGCACATCGCCAACCGAGACAAGCCGCATGACCACGAGGCTTATAAGGCGTTTCTGGCGGAGATCGGCTACCTGCTGCCGGAGGGCGGCGATTTCGAGATCGAAACGCAGAATGTCGACCCCGAGATCGCATCGGTGCCCGGACCGCAGCTGGTGGTGCCGATCACCAACGCGCGTTATGCGCTGAACGCGGCAAACGCGCGCTGGGGCAGCCTGTATGATGCCTTCTATGGCACTGACGCGATGGGCACCCCCGCCCCCGCGGGCGGCTACGACAAGGGCCGCGGCGCGCGGGTTGTGGCGCGCGCGCGGGTGTTTCTGGACGAGGCGTTCCCGGTTGATGGCGCAAGCCATGCCGATGCGCGGCGGTATCACGTGCAGGACGGCCAGCTTCTGATCGACGACCTGCCGCTGTCGCAGCCGGAGAAATTCGCAGGCTACCGCGGCAACCCCAAGGCACCGGAATCCGTGCTGCTGCGCAACAACGGGCTGCATGTGGAGCTGGTCTTTGACCGCGCCCATGCGATCGGCGCGCGCGACCAGGCGGGCCTTGCAGATGTGCGGCTGGAAAGCGCCATGTCGGCGATCATGGACTGCGAGGACTCGGTCGCCTGCGTCGATGCCGAGGACAAGGTGCTGGCTTATTCCAACTGGCTGGGCCTGATGAAGGGCGATCTGGAGACCAACCTGGAAAAGGGCGGCAAGATCATCACCCGGCGGCTGAACCCGGATTTCGGCTTCACGGCTCCGGATGGCACCGCCAAGACCGTCAAGGGCCGCGCACTGTTGTGGGTGCGCAACGTCGGCCATCTGATGACCAATCCGGCGGTGCTGGATAAGGATGGCAACGAGGCTTACGAGGGGCTTCTGGATGCGCTGATCACCGTCCTGATCGCCAAGCACGACCTGAAACGCGACGGCGGCAACTCCGCCCTGGGCTCGGTCTATGTGGTAAAGCCCAAGATGCACGGGCCGGAGGAAGTGGCCTTCACCGACCGGATCTTCGACAAGGTCGAGGATATTCTGGGCCTGCCGCGCCACACCGTGAAAATCGGCATCATGGATGAGGAGCGCCGCACCTCGGTGAATCTCAAGGAGTGCATCCGCGCCGCCAGGCACCGGGTGGCCTTCATCAACACCGGTTTCCTGGACCGCACCGGCGACGAGATCCACACCTCGATGGAGGCGGGGCCGTTTTCCCGCAAGGATTTCATCAAGCGCAAGGCCTGGATCGGTGCCTATGAGAACCTGAACGTCGACATCGGCCTGGAATGCGGCCTGTCGGGCAAGGCCCAGATCGGCAAGGGCATGTGGGCGATGCCCGACATGATGGCGGCGATGCTGGAGCAGAAGATCGAGCATCCGAAATCCGGCGCCAACTGCGCCTGGGTGCCGAGCCCGACCGCCGCCACGCTGCACGCGCTGCATTACCACAAGGTCGATGTATTCGCGGTGCAGGAACGGCTGAAGGCCGGCGGCCGCCGCGCCCATGTGGACGGCATCCTGGAAATCCCGCTGGCCACCTACCGCAAGTGGACGCCTGAGCAGATCGCCCGCGAGGTGGACAATAACGCGCAAGGCATCCTGGGCTACGTGGTGCGCTGGATCGACCAGGGCGTCGGCTGCTCCAAGGTGCCGGATATCAACAACGTCGGTCTGATGGAGGACCGCGCCACCTGCCGGATTTCCGCCCAGCATATCGCCAACTGGCTGCATCACGGCGTGGTCAGCGAGGACGAGGTGATGGGCAGCTTGCGCAAGATGGCCAAGGTGGTGGACGAGCAGAACCGCGGCGACAACAGCTACCGTCCGATGGCACCGGGTTTTGATACCATCGCCTTCCAGGCGGCCTGCGATCTGGTGTTCAATGGGCGGGTGCAGCCGTCAGGCTATACCGAGCCGGTGCTGCACGCCCGCCGCCTGGAACTGAAGGCCCAGGAAGCTTCGGCCTGATTGCGTCAAACTGACCGCGGAAAACAGTTTCCCGGAAATAACGGGTAGTCAAAGGGGGCCTTTTGGCCTCCTTTTTTCATTCGTAACGTAACTTCGGCGGGAGGAAGGCCACACATGGCAGGGATTTCATTGGATCAGGCGCGCACCATCATCCGGGCGGCGCTGGACAGCGGGCGCGGGAACAACTTGAAACCGCTGTCGGTGGTGGTGCTGGACGCCGGCGGCCACGTGCAGGCGTTCGAACGCGAGGACGGTGCCGCGCCGGGCCGGTTTGCCATCGCCCATGGCAAGGCCTATGGCGCGGTGATGCTGGGGATGGCAGGCACCGCGCAGATGGCGCGGGCCGAAAGCCAGGCCTATTTCATGGCAGCGGTGAATGGGGTTTACGGCGGCCAGGTCGTGCCGGTGCCCGGCGGCGTGCTGGTCAGGGATGGCTCTGGTGACGTGATCGGCGCCGTGGGTGTGACCGGCGACACCTCGGACAATGACGCGGCCGCCGCGATTGCCGGGATCGAAGCCGCGGGGCTGCACGGAGAAATCTGAAACAGCCCCCTCCCGCCGGGGCTGGAGGGAAGCTCACTCAGGCGGCGGGAGGAGACCCTGCTCTTAACGCGGGAGAGGGGGAGGGGGACCAGCTTAAGAGCAGACCGCTTGCTTAGGGCAGCATCACGGTGTCAATCACATGGATAACGCCGTTTGAGGCTTCGACGTCTGCGGTGGTGACCGTGGCGTCATTGATCTTGACCCCGCCGTCCATCGACACGGTGATCTCTTTGCCCATCACGGTTTCCGCGGTCATGCCGTCGCTCAGGTCCGACGACATCACCTTGCCCGGTACCACGTGGTAGGTGAGGATCTCTGTCAGCTGCGCGCGGTTTTCCGGCTTCAGCAGGTTTTCCACCGTGCCCTCGGGCAGGGCAGCAAAGGCCTCATCTGTAGGTGCAAACACCGTGAAGGGTCCCTCGCCTTGCAGGGTGCCGACCAGATCTGCGGCGGTCAGAGCGGCTGTGAGGGTTTCGAACTGGCCTGCGGCGGTTGCGGTTGCGACGATATCCTTGGACCCGGCGGCAGCATCCGAGGGCACCGACAGGCCGACAGCGATGGCAAGCGCAGTCAGGGGGAGGCGGTCAAAGAACATGGGACATCCTTTCAGTCAGGCGCCAGGGGAAGAGGGCTTGAAGGGCTGGCAGAGATAGCTTGACATGCAAAAAATTTGCATGAGATACACTTTTGTGTGAGGTGCATTATTTTTGCACCTGGGGAAAATGACCCGCAACTGGATTGCACCGGAGGTCAAAATCATGAGCAAGCCCATGCTGTCCGAGACGCTTCAGGAAGGTTTGGAAGCCTACAGAATCGGCCCCAAACTGCGCAGTCTGCGCCAGGGCAAGGACATGGGGCTGGCGCAGCTGGGCGAGCACACCGGGCTGTCGGCGGCGATGCTGTCGCGGATCGAGCGGGGCCAGGTGTTTCCGACGCTGGCGACCCTGCTGCGCATCGCGATGGTGTTCGGGGTCGGGCTGGACCACTTCTTCGGCCCGGGCGAGGACGCGCCGGTGCTGGAAGTCGTGCGGCAGCGGGACCGGCTGAAACTGGGTGACAAGACCAGCGGGCCGCTGTCCTATCTGTTCGAAAGCCTGGATTTCCCGGTCACCAAAAGCCGGTTCCAGTCCTATCTTGCGGAATTTTCCGGCAACGGCTCCGAAAGCATGCCCCATGCGCATCCGGGCGCGGAGATGATCTATGTGATCGAGGGCGTGCTGGAACTGGGCATTCACGGCCGCACCGAGGTGCTGGACAAAGGCGACTCGATCTATTTCGACGCGGGGTTTGCCCACAGCTACCGCGCGGTGCAGGGGCAGCGGTGCCGCGCCCTGGTGGTGGTGTCGCAGGACGCCGCGCCCGACGGCCCGGCAGGCTGATCCGGGGCGGCAGCCTGCTGCTGACGCTGGGTTGTGTGGTTGTGAACACTGTGTTGCTCTGCGCCGCCTGTTGAACCCGTGCTGCGTCAGGGCTAGGTTTTTCTTCAGGGAATGACTGTGCGAGTGGATCATGACGCGACCCAAGGTTGGCATTATCGGCAACTCTTACCTGATCAACGATCAGTACCCCGTGCATGCGGGCGGCACGATGAATTCCGAGGCGATTGCCGAGGTGGCCGGATGCATGCCGCTGATGATCCCCTCCGACCCGCGTTTTGTCACCGTTGAGGAACTGCTGCACACGTTCGACGGCTTCCTGCTCACCGGCGGGCGGCCGAATGTGCACCCGCATGAATACGGCGAGGCGGAAACCGAGGCGCATGGCGCTTTTGACCGGGCGCGCGATGCCATCACCTTGCCGCTGATCCGCGCCTGTGTGGAACGCGGCCAGCCGTTCCTGGGCATCTGCCGCGGCTTCCAGGAGGTCAACGTGGCGATGGGCGGCTCGCTGCACCCCGAGATCCGCGATCTTCCGGGCCGGATGAACCACCGGATGCCGCCGGACGGCACGCTGGAAGAGAAATTTGCGCTGCGCCACAGCGTCCGGTTCAGCGCGGGCGGTGTGTTCCACCGACTGTTCGGCGCCGAGGAGGTGATGACCAACACCCTGCACGGCCAGGGCATCAAGCGCCCGGGCGCGCGGGTGGTGGTGGATGGGCAGGCCCCCGACGGCACGCCCGAGGCGATCTTCATCAAGGATGCGCCGGGTTTTACCCTGTCGGTGCAGTGGCATCCGGAGTGGGATGCCGCCAGCGACCCGGTGTCGCGCCCGCTGTTCGAGGCGTTCGGCACCGCAGTGCGGGCCTGGGCGGACGGCGGCACGCAGCCCGGTTTCCAGAAATCCGCATAGATGCGTTTGGTTAAAAGGTTTGAATATGAAAAGTGATGCGGAAGAGGGCGCGCCCCGCAGCGGGGGCCGCTACAAGATCCGGCAATTCAAGGCAGATGATGCGGAGGACCTGGCGGAGGTGTTCCGCGCTGCGGTGCATGGCATCGCAAGCCGGTTCTATTCACCCGAGCAGATCAACGCCTGGTGCCCAGGCGCCCCGCCGGCGGCGGCCATGGGGCAAAAGCTCTCTGACGGGCGGGCGGCTTGGGTGGCGGTGGACGAGGAGGGCGCGCCCGCGGCCTTCATCGACCTGGAATCCGATGGCCATATCGATATGCTGTTCTGCCACCCGCGCGCGGCCGGGCAAGGCGCTGCCGCGGCCCTCTATACCCGGCTGGAAGCGGCGGCAACGCGGCAGGGGCTTAAGCTGCTGTATGTGGAGGCCAGCGAAGCCGCGCGCGGCTTTTTCGAGCGGCAGGGGTTCGCCGTGGACCGGCGGCGCGAGTTCGAGCGCAGCGGTGTGAAGATCCACAATTACCGGATGGTCAAAATCCTGGGCTGAACCGGCGGGGCGGCCAGCAAGGCCGGTCGCCCTGTGCTCAGGTCAGCAGATCGAAGTCATGTATCAGCGGCAGCCGCCGTGCCCGTTTGCCGGTAAGGTCGAACAGCGCGTTTGCCAGTGCCGGGGCCGCGGGCGGGGTGCCGGGCTCGCCCGCGCCGCCGATATGCGTCTGCTCTTCCAGGATGCGCACCTCCACCTGCGGCATCGTGTGCATGCGGATGGCGTCGTAATCGGGGAAATTCACCTGCTCCGCAGCGCCCTCGGCAAAGGTGATTTCACCGAACATCGCTGCTGACAGCCCATAGGCCATGCCGCCGGACATCTGCGACTCCAGGTTCCGCGGGTCCAGCGCAACCCCCAGGTCAGCGGCAATCCAGGCTTTGCGGAGCCGGATCAGCCCGTCCTCCTCCGCGACTTCGATAACCTGCGCCACCGGAGTGCCGAAGCTGTAGGTCATGGCAACACCGCGGCCCACGCCTTCGGGCGTGGTGCCTGTCCAGCCGGACATCTCCTTGACCGCTTCCAGCACTTTGGCGGCGGGGGCCCATTCCTCGCGCGCCAGTTCCAGGCGGAATTCCAGCGGGTCGGCGCCCGCGGCATGGGCCAGCTCGTCTACAAAGCTTTCCATGAAAAAGCCGTTGATCGACGCGCCGACGGAACGCCAGAAGCCCACCGGGATCTGCAGGTCCGCTGCATAGCCGCGGATACGGTAGTTCGGGATTGCGTAGGGCTGGTTGAAGGCGCCGTCGGTCAGGGCCGCGTCCGGGCCGCTGGGCGGCAGGCCGATCCAGCGCTTCATCGCCTGCGCGGTGGGCGACTGCCCGGCAATCCGCCCGTCCAGCATGAGCGCCTTGCCGTCCTTCACCGCACCGCGGAACCGCGCCGCCGAGGCCGGGCGGTAGAAGTCATGGGTCATGTCCTCCTCCCGGCTCCAGGTCAGCTGCACCGGGGTGCCCGGCATCTGTCCGGCGAGGCGCGCGGCATAGACGGCAAAATCGGCCTCTCCCCGGCGCCCGAAGCCGCCGCCCATCAGGGTGGTGTTGACTTCCACCTGCTCCGGCGCGATCCCCAGCGCCTTGGCGCAGTGATCCCGCACCAGCATCGGCCCCTGGCTGCCGCACCAGATCTGCAGGCGGGTGCCATCGAACAGCGCGGTGGCGTTGAGCGGCTCCATGGTGGCATGCGCCAGATACGGCACCTCGTACTCCGCCGTCACCTCCTGCGCACCGTCCGGCAGGGTTTCGGCGTCTCCGTCATCGCGCAGGGTGGAGTTCGGCTTGCCCTCAAACGCCGCGCGGATTGCGCCGGAGATCTCTGCCTGGGTGGCCGGAACCGGGGCCTCAGCCCAATCGAAGCTGATGGCCTCCAGTGCTTGGATCGCCAGCCAGGTGTTGCGCCCGACAGCGGCAACCGCATTGCCAAGATCCGCGACCTGTTCGATGCCCGGCATCTGCAGGGCAGCGGCGGCATCAAAGCCTTTCATCGCGCCGCCCAGGTGCGGGTTTGCCTTGAGGGCCGCGAACTTCATGCCGGGCAGGCGCACGTCAATGCCGAACTGCGCGGTGCCGGTGGCCTTGCCCGCCATGTCCACCCGCGGCTGGGATTTGCCCAGCAGCCGCCATTCGCCGCGCGGGCGCAGGGGGGCGTTCACCGGCTCCAGCCGGGCGGCATCTGCTGCCAGCCCGGTATAGGCGATCTCCGCGCCATCCGGCGCAATCACCTTGCCGTCGCGGGTGCTGAGCTGGCTGCGGCTGACGCCCAGGCGCCCGGCAGCGGCTTCCTTCAGCGTTTCCCGCGCAGAGGCGCCGGCCAGGCGCATCCGCTCGTACCCGTCCTTCATCGAGGTCGAGCCGCCGGTCACTTGCAAATCCAGCAGCTTGCCCGCCTGGCCCAGCACGTCACCCAGCGCGTGCATGAACCTGGATTTGTCATAGCCGGTGCTGGGCAGCGCCTCGCTCATCAGCGCGGAGTTGTAATAGGCCTTGGCGGCGGGCCCGTGCAGAACCTCCACCTGATCCAGCGTCACGTCCAGCTCCTCGGCGATCAGCGCGGCCCAGGTGGTATGCACGCCCTGGCCCATCTCGGCGCGCGGCGCGATCAGGGTGATTTTCTGGTCCGAGATCATCACAAAGGGATTGAACGCCACTTCCCCTTCGCCCGGTTTCAGCGGGTTCGGGGCAGGGCGGCTGACGTAATAGGCGCCAAAGGCAACCCCGCCAACCATGGCGGCAGAGCCGATCAGGAAGGAGCGGCGGGCGATTTTCTTGAAACTGGCCATGGGTTACGCCTCCTGCATCTTTTGGGCGGCGGCGTGGATGGCGGCGCGGATGCGCGGGTAGGTTCCGCAGCGGCACAGGTTGCCTTGCATCGCCTCGTCAATTTCCGCATCCGAGGGGGACGGATTTTCCGCCAGCAGGCTCGCCGCCTGCATGATCTGGCCGGACTGGCAGTAACCGCACTGTGCCACCTGATGCTCGACCCAGGCTTGCTGGATCGCAGCCATCGCCTCCGGCGTGCCAAGGCCCTCGATCGTGGTCACCTCGCCCCAGACATCCGACAGCGCCACCTGGCAGGAGCGCACCGCCGTGCCATCAATATGCACGGTGCAGGCGCCGCAGGCGGCCACGCCGCAGCCGAACTTGGTGCCGGTCAGTCCAATCTCATCGCGCAGCACCCACAGCAGGGGGACGTCATCAGGCAGGTCCACCTGATGGGGTTTTCCATTGATGCGAAGCGTGGTGGACATGGCGTGTCTTCCTTTGCTGGGTATCTGACAAATGTAATCGAAAGTGTCAGTGTGTCAATTGACATTTTTTGCAGATAATGTCAGAAGCAAGTTTATGAACATGGCAGGCACAGACCCGAAACAGCAGGCAATCCTTGAGGCCGCCTGGGCGGCGTTCTCCACCTATGGGTTCCGCAAGACCTCGATGGACGACATCGCCAAGGGGGCAGGCATGTCGCGCCCGGCGCTCTATCTGCACTTCAAGAACAAGGAAGCGATCTTCCGGGCGCTGGTGGCCGCGTATTACGGCAATGCAGCGGAAAACGTCCGGACCGGACTGGCCTCCGAAGGCACCCTGACAGACCGCCTGCTGGCCGCCTTTCGGGGGCAGGGCGGCGAAGCGATCGAGTCGATGATGGCCTCGCCCCACGGGATGGAGCTGTTCGAGGTCACCAAGAGCGTGGCGGGTGAGGAGATTGAGGCGGGCGAGGCGGCCCTGCGCGGGCTTTACGCCGCCTGGCTGCAGAAGCAGGCAGAGGCCGGGCTGGCGGCGTTGCCCGGGGATGCCGCGGTGATCGCGCAGACGATTTGCGCTTCCCTCAAAGGCATCAAGCAAACCGCCGCGGATTTTTCCGCCTATCAGGCCAGTGTGCGCCAGCTGGCAGCCCTGATCGGGGCCGGGCTGACGCCGCGCTAAGGGGCGGGCCGAACGCACCGGCCTGCGCGTTCCTTACAGTTCGGTGCGCAGGTGCCAGAGCTCGGGGAACAGCTCCACTTCCAGCATCCGTTTCAGATAGCTGACGCCGCCGGTGCCGCCAGTGCCGCGCTTGAAGCCGATGACGCGCTCCACCGTGGTCACGTGGTTGAAGCGCCAGCGGCGGAAGTAATCCTCGAAATCCACCAGCTTCTCCGCCAGCTCATACAGCTCCCAATGGGTTTCGGTGTCGCGGTAGACTTCGGTCCAGGCGGCCTGCACGGCCTCATGCGGCACATAGGCGCCGGACACATCCCGGTTCAGCACTTCCTCCGGCAACGGGAAGTGCCGCGACAAAGCTTTCAATGCCACGTCGTAGAGCGACGGCTGTGCCAGCTCGGCTTCCAGAAGCGCCAGGATGTCCGGGCGGTGGGCGTGCGGGCGCAGCATCGCCTTGTTGCGGTTGCCCAGCATGAGTTCGATTTGCCGGTACTGGTACGACTGAAAGCCGGAGCTTTGGCCCAGCTCATCCCGGAAGGCGGTGTAATCCGACGGCGTCATGGTGCGCAACACGTCCCAGGCTGAGTTCAGCTGCTCAAAGATTCGCGCCACGCGGGCCAGCATCTTGAAGGCATGGTGCGCCTTGCCGGCCAGCAGCTGTTCGCGGGCGGCGGTCAGTTCGTGGATGGCCAGCCGCATCCACAGCTCGGACGTCTGGTGCTGGATGATGAACAGCATCTCGTCATGGGTATTGGTCCATGTCTTCTGTGCGTTCAGCAGCATGTCGAGCGACAGGTAATCGCCATAGGACATGCGCCCGTCAAAGGACATCTGGGCGCCGTCGTCGGCGGGATCATAGGGTTGGGTCATCGGCTCATTCCTTTTCCTAAAGTCAGTATATGTCAGGGAAGGGAATGCGTCCTCCGGTTCAGGGTGCCGCATTGGGCCAGGCGGCGCCACAGCGCGACCCAGCCCGCCGGGCGGCAAAGCGGCAGATGGGATGAGCGGGTGCGGCGCATCAGGTGACCGCGTGGCGGACCATGTATTCCGGGCGGTCCCACAAAGCGTTTGCCATCACATCGGCGATGATCTCCACCGCGGCGCGCACGTCGCCCTCGTCGATGTAGAGCGGGGTAAAGCCGAAGCGCATGATGTCCGGCGCCCGGAAGTCGCCGATCACGCCGCGGGCAATCAGCGCCTGCATCGCGGCATAACCTTCGCTGAATTTGAACGACACCTGGCTGCCGCGGAACGCCGGATCGCGGGGCGAGGCCAGCTCCAGCTGGGGGCAGGCCCTTTCCACCCCGGCGATGAACAGATCGCACAGCTCGATGGACTTGGCGCGCACGCTGTCCATGTCCGCCTTGTCCCAGACGTCCATTGCCGCCTCCAGCGCGGTCAGCTGCAGGATCGGCGGGGTGCCGACCCGCATCCGGTCGATGCCGCTGCCGGGCCGGTAGTCGAGGTCAAAGGCAAAAGGCGCCTCATGCCCCAGCCAGCCCGACAGGGCGGGGCGGGCGGTTTCTGCATGGCGGGGCGAGACATAGATGAAGGCCGGCGCGCCGGGGCCGCCATTGAGATACTTGTAGGTGCAGCCGACCGCGAAATCGGCCTTGCACCCGGCCAGATCCACCGGGATGGCGCCCGCCGAATGGGCCAGATCCCAGACCGTCAGCACGCCATGGGCATGGGCCTTTTCGGTCAGCGCCTTCATGTCGTGCTTGCGGCCGGTTCGGTAGTCCACCTCGGTGATCATCAGCACCGCGATGTCCTCGGTGATAGCGTCCTCGACCGCCTCCGGATCCACCACCCGCAGCTCATAGTCCGGCCCCAGCGATTTCAGCAGCCCGCTGGCCATGTACAGATCGGTGGGAAAGTTGCCGTTGTCCGACAGCACCACCTTGCGGCCCGGATTCAGCTCCAGCGCCGAGGCAACCGCCTGGTAGACCTTGATCGACAGCGTGTCGCCCATCACCACATGGCCCGGCTCCGCCCCGATCAGCCGCCCGATCCGGTCCCCCAGCGCCCTGGGCTTGTCCATCCAGCCGGCCTTGTTCCAGCCGGTGATCAGCATCTGACCCCATTCGTCCTGCATCATCGCACCGACGCGCTCCTTTGCAGCGCGCGGTAGCGGGCCCAGCGAGTTCCCGTCCAGATAGATCACGCCCTCAGGCAGGTCGAACATCGCCTTGGTTGCGGCAAAATCGGTCATCGGGGCCTCGCGTGCAGTGGGTATTTTAAGCTTGAAGCTTTTCGGGATTGCTACCGCATCCGCGCCATTCTGTCCAGTGCCTAGCGCCCGTCCTGCGTTTGCTGCGGCTCCGGGATGCCCAACTCTGCGCGCTTCTTCTTGGACAGCTTCGCAGTGACCATCTGATAGGACAGGGTGATCTGTTCCTTCAGCTCCGTGTCCGTAAGGCCATCGTCATCAAATTGCTGCAGCCACTTCATCCCGCGCGACGCCAGATAAGGCGCCGGGCGGACGCCGGGGCGCTCCTGCAATACCTCAAAGGCGATGTCGCCGGCCTTGAAGGTGAAGGCATCCCTGCCGTCGGCCCAGCCGCAAACCGCAAACAGCTTGCCGCCCGCCTTCCAGACGTCTGCATTGCCCCATTGCACAACGTGCTCCGACGCCGGAAAGCCCGCGCAGAAGGCGTTGAAAGCCTCCCGGTCCATCAGGTCTGCCCACCCGCGATTTCGATGCACTGGCCGTTTACCGATCCCGACCCGGGCCCGCACAGCCACAGCGCAGCGGCGGCGACCTCACTGGGTTCGATCAGCCGCTTGTGGCGGTTGGCGTTCACCATCACGTCCATTGCCTCCACCGCGCTCATGCCTGCGCGTAGTGAGATCGCGGTGACGTTACGCTCGACAATCGGGGTGTCGACATAGCCGGGGCACAGTGCGTTGAAGGTAAACGGCGTGCCCAGGTAGTCCTCGCTCAGCGCCCGGGTCAGGCCGATCATCCCGTGCTTGGTGGCAGAGTAGCAGGCCGCACCCTTCAGCCCCCGCAGCCCGGCGATGGAGGACACGGTGATCACCCGGCCCCAGTCGGTTTCCCGCATCGACTTGAAACACTCCCGGATGGTGAGGAAGGCGCCGTCGAGATTGGTCGCCATCATGTTGCGCCAGAACTCCATCGAGGTCTTGTGCAGGGCCGCGCCTTCGGCAATGCCGGCGTTGGCAACGCAGATCTGAACCGGGCCGCGCGCCGCCACTGCGGCGTCCACCTTAGCCGCCACGTCCGCCTCGCTGCGCACATCCATCGCCAGCGGATGCAGGCCGCCCGTGGCAACCTCGTCCAGAACTTCCTGCCTGCGCCCGGTGATGGTGACCTGCGCGCCCTCAGCGGCCAAAGCCTGAGCAATCGCCAGCCCGATCCCGGTGCCGCCGCCCGTAACCAGCGCGTGTTTGCCTTGCAATGTCATCTTTCCCCGGCCTCCCTGTTTGCAGGCAGCCTAGCCGGGCCGCAGCCTCTGGCAACCCCGCCGTGCCGTCACGCCGCATGGGACAGGCGTTTACAGTCACATTCGCATGTGTGAATGTCGTTGCAAACCTTCAGGGAGATTTCCGATGAAAGCCATTGCCGCCTTCAGCGCCGCCTTGCTGATGCCCCTTGCCGCGCAGGCAAGCGAAGACATCGCCGACCAGTACCCGCAGTCCGAGCTGTATTCCAAACCGGTGGAGGTGATCCCGCATGTCTTCTCCGCCATCGGCGCCACCGCGCCGCCGACCTATGAGAATGCAGGCCACAACAACAACCTTTCCTTCATCGTAACTTCAGAAGGCGTGGTGGTGGTGAACTCCGGCGCCTCCGACGCGCTGGCCAAAGCGCTGCACGACGAAATCAAGCAGGTGACGGATCAGCCTGTTGTGCTGGTGATCAACGAAAACGGCCAGGGCCACGCGATGCTGGGCAACGGCTACTGGCGGGATCAGGGGGTGGATGTGCTGGCCCATGCCGAGGCGATTGCCGAGACGCAGGAAAACAGCGGCCAGATTCTGCAGCAAATGCGCGGCTACAACAAGGACCGGGCGGGGGAGACGCGGGTGGAACATGCCAACCTGTCGTTCGAAGACCGCTATGACCTCTCCTTGGGCGGGGTGGAGATGCAGGTGCTGCACCTCGGCCCGGCGCATGATCCGGGCGACATCCAGGTCTGGATCCCGGAGTGGGACCTGCTGATCGCCGGCGACATCGCCTTTCACGAACGCATGCTGCCCATCTTTCCGCACACCTGCACCAAGTGCTGGATCGAAACCTGGCAGGACAAGCTGGAACCGCTTGACCCCGCCTATGTGATCCCGGGCCACGGCCACCCGACCAATTTGCCGCAGGTGCGCCGCTATACGCTCGACTACCTGACCGATCTACGGGCCAAGGTCGGCGCCCACATCGAGGCGGGCGGTGACCTCGCCAGCGCCTACTATGTTGACCAGGAGCGCTGGAAGTCGCTCGATACCTTCGAAGAGCTGGCGACCAAGAACGCGGGCCGGGTTTTTGAGGAAATGGAGTGGGAGTGAGCCGGCCCCGCTGCGGTACACAAAAATATACTTAGGCAAACCGGTGAATTTGTGCAGGATCATGCCGCAAGCCGGAACAGATTCGTCGTTTCTGCGGCACCAAGGGCATTTTGTCCTTTTCTTACAGTCCCGGCCGAACCGGTCTG
This sequence comes from Leisingera daeponensis DSM 23529, assembly GCF_000473145.1. Taxonomy (NCBI): domain Bacteria; kingdom Pseudomonadati; phylum Pseudomonadota; class Alphaproteobacteria; order Rhodobacterales; family Roseobacteraceae; genus Leisingera; species Leisingera daeponensis. The sequence continues at coordinate 457,290 of NZ_KI421500.1, forward strand.
GACGGCCAGGACGGATAAGGGAAAACTGCCCGCGATGTGCATGAATTCCGGACATATTCTGCAAGGAGTCAGGGCCTGATGCGGTGGCTGGATGTGCCGCCCGTGTGGCTCGCGGGCTGTGTCCTGGCCGCATGGCTGCAAGCGCGGCATTTTCCGCTCGGGCTCTCCTTCGGCGGCGCCTGGGCAGAGTTTCTGGGCGGTGTCCTGCTGGGCGGCGGCCTGCTCCTGGCGCTGCTCGCCATCACCGAGATGCGGCGGCAAAAGACCACGGTCCTGCCGCATCAGACGCCCAGCCGCCTGGTGCAGTCGGGCATCTTCAGCCGCAGCCGCAACCCGATCTACCTGGGCGATGTGCTGATCCTGGCGGGCCTCATCCTCTGGTTCGGCGCGGTGCTGTCGCTGCCACTGATCCCGGTTTTCCTCTGGCTGCTGGAGAAACGCTTTGTCATCCCGGAAGAGGACAGGATGCGCCGGACGTTCCGCGCCGACTGGGCCCGGTACGAGCGGAAAGTGCGCCGCTGGATCTGACCGGAACGCGGCATTGCGGCATGACTTTGCGGCAACGCAGCAAAATCCTTGCGCAATAATCTTGCGCATTGTAGAGAAAATCATTGTGATCCGTACCCAGAGGATGCTGGCACGGGCAGGACGAGGGGGACCGACAAGGTGAGAATAGGAACACCAAAAGAAACATATGCGGGTGAAAACCGCGTTGCGATGACGCCGGAGTCTGCGGTTCAGCTGCAGAAGCTGGGGTATGACTGCGCGATCGAGACGGGGGCCGGGGCGGCGGCGGGGTTTTCCGATGCCGCCTATGAAGCCGCCGGGGTCGAGATCATCAAGACAGCGGCGGCGCTGTGGAAGGCCGCCGATATCATCGCCAAGGTGCGCCAGCCGGATGCCGCCGAGCTGAAGCGGCTGGCCAGGGGCAAGACGCTGATCTCCTTCTTCAATCCGGCCGGGAACGAAGAAGGCATGGCGCTGGCCAAGGCCAAGGGCGCCAATGTGATCGCCATGGAGATGGTGCCGCGGATCTCCCGCGCGCAGAAGATGGATGCGCTCAGCTCCATGGCCAATATCGCGGGCTACCGCGCGGTCATCGAGGCGGGCAACAACTTCGGCCGCTTCTTCACCGGCCAGATCACCGCCGCAGGCAAGGTGCCGCCCGCCAAGGTGCTGGTGGTCGGCGCAGGCGTCGCCGGGCTTGCCGCCATCGGCACCTCGACCTCGCTGGGGGCCGTCACCTATGCCTTCGACGTGCGCCCGGAAGTGGCCGAGCAGGTGGAATCGATGGGCGCCGAGTTCGTCTATCTCGATTTCGAGGAGGAGCAGCAGGACGGTGCCGCCACCGGCGGCTATGCCTCTGTGTCCTCGCCGGAATTCCGTGAAGCGCAGCTGGCCAAGTTCCGCGAGCTGGCGCCGGAGGTCGACATCGTCATCACCACCGCGCTGATCCCCAACCGCGAAGCGCCAGAGCTGTGGACCGAGGACATGGTCGCCGCAATGAAGCCCGGCTCGGTCATCGTCGACCTGGCCGCGGAGAAGGGCGGCAACTGCAAGCTGACCGTCGCGGATGAGAAGATCGTCACCGAAAACGGCGTCACCATCATCGGCTACACCGACTTCCCCAGCCGGATGGCGGCGCAGTCGTCGTCGCTTTACGCCACCAACATCCGCCACATGATGGCCGACCTGACGCCGGACAAGGACGGCCAGGTCAACCACAACATGGAGGACGACGTGATCCGCGGCGCCACCGTGGCGTTCGAGGGCGAGATCACCTTCCCGCCGCCGCCGCCCAAGGTGCAGGCGATTGCCGCCAAGCCCAAGGCCGCGGTGCCGGAGCTGACGCCGGAGGAGAAACGCGCCAGGGAGGTTGAGGCCTTCAAGGCGCAGACCAAGAGCCAGGTCGCGATGCTGGCGGGCGGCGGCGCGCTGCTTTTGCTGGTGGGCCTCTTTGCGCCGGTCAGCTTCATGCAGCATTTCATCGTCTTCGCGCTGGCCTGTTTCGTGGGCTTCCAGGTGATCTGGGGCGTCGCGCACAGCTTGCACACGCCGCTGATGGCGGTCACCAACGCGATCTCCTCGATCATCATCCTGGGCGCGCTGATGCAGATCGGCTCCGGCTCGTTCCTGGTGATCCTCTTGGCGGCGCTCAGCGTCTTCATGGCCGGGATCAACATCTTCGGCGGCTTCCTCGTCACCCGGCGCATGCTTGCCATGTTCCAGAAATCTTAAAGAAGGGCCGAGTTCATGGATTACGGTTTCACCACCGCCGCCTATGTCGTTGCGGCTGTTCTGTTCATCCTCAGCCTGGGCGGGCTGTCCAATCAGGAAAGCGCCAAACGCGCGGTCTGGTACGGCATCGCGGGCATGGGGCTGGCGGTTTTCGCCACTCTGATCGGCCCCGGCTCGGGCCTGTGGCTGTTGTCGCTGCTGCTGATCGCGGGCGGCGGGATCATCGGCACCTATGTCGCCAAGAAGGTGCAGATGACCGAGATGCCGCAGCTGGTCGCGGCGATGCACTCGCTGGTCGGCCTCGCCGCGGTGTTCGTCGGCTTCATCGCGCATTTCGAGATCGGAAATGTGGCGGCGGCTGCCAGCACCGGGGACCTCGGCACCTTCGCCAAGCTGATCGCCAAGAAGACCCCGGCCGAGATCGCCTTCCTGCGGGTGGAGCTGTTCCTCGGCATCTTCATCGGGGCGATCACCTTCACCGGCTCCGTGATTGCCTTCGGCAAGCTGGCGGGCAAGGTCACCTCGGCGGCCACCAAGCTGCCGGGCGGGCATATGCTGAACGCCAGCGCCGCGGGCCTCTCCTTCCTCTGCCTGATCTGGTACTTCAACACCGGCGGCTTCCTGCCCCTCGTGCTGATGACGCTGGCGGCGCTGTTCATCGGCTACCACCTGATCATGGGCATCGGCGGCGCCGACATGCCGGTGGTGGTGTCGATGCTGAACAGCTACTCGGGCTGGGCCGCGGCGGCGATCGGCTTCTCGCTGGGCAATGACCTGCTGATCGTGGTCGGCGCCCTCGTGGGCTCCTCCGGTGCGATCCTCAGCTACATCATGTGCAAGGCGATGAACCGCTCCTTTGTCAGCGTGATCCTGGGCGGCTTCGGCGGCACCTCCGGTCCGGCGATGGAGATCGACGGCGAGCAGATCGCCATCGACGCCGACGGCGTGGCCGCGGCGCTGGAGGAGGCCGACAGCGTGGTGATCATCCCCGGCTACGGCATGGCGGTGGCGCAGGCGCAGCAGAACGTGGCCGAGCTGACCCGCCGCCTGCGCGCGAAAGGCAAGACTGTGCGCTTTGCCATCCACCCGGTCGCAGGCCGCCTGCCGGGCCACATGAACGTGCTGCTGGCGGAGGCCAAGGTGCCCTACGACATCGTGCTGGAGATGGACGAGATCAACGAGGATTTCCCGGACACCGACGTGGCCATCGTGATCGGCTCCAACGACATCGTGAACCCTGCCGCGCAGGAGGACCCCAACTCCCCCATCGCGGGCATGCCGGTGCTGGAGTGCTGGAAGGCGAAACAGGTGTTTGTCTCCAAGCGCGGCCAGGGCACGGGCTATTCCGGCATCGAGAACCCGCTGTTCTTCAAGGAAAACACCCGCATGTTCTATGGCGATGCAAAGCAAAGCCTCGACACGCTGCTGGGCCTGATCCAGTAAGCAATCGCTCGACAAGACAGGGAAAGGCGCTCCAACCGGGGCGCCTTTTTCATTCCCGTGTCCTTCTTCTGGCGGAAAGTAGCCCGGGGGCAGAACCCCCTTCAATATCCTCTCTGTATACCATTGCATTCCGCTAACGTGTTGAAATAAAACATTTCTGTACATCTTTGTCAGAGCATTCTATGGTCGCCGGCATTGCCCCGGAGACCAAGAATGCCCCCGATCCAGGACCACCCCCTGCGGTATCCGCTGACCAATGAACTGCACGCCCGGCCGTTCCCTGCCATGTCCAGCCCCTGCACGGTGGTGTACCTGGCGGTCAAACAGCCCAATGAGGCCGAACACCGCGACCGGATGCAGGATCTGCACCATCTGACGGATCTGCTCGACCGCCACGGGGCGCCGCACCCGCAGCCGGGGGCGACGCATCATATGGCGCAGATCGGCCGCCACATGCTGAAGTGGGAACAGCATACCGAATTCGTCAGCTACACCGTCTACAGCGACGGGACCGGCTCGCGGGCCTTTGATCCGGCGGATTTCGAGGTGTTCCCGGCGGACTGGCTGGCCGCGGCGCCGGGGCAGCGCATTACCTCTACCATGTTCCGGGTCGAGCCCCGGCCTGCGGATGCCGCGGTCAGGACGCTGGCGCAGGAGTGGTTCGTGCCGGAAAGCGTGGTGGTTTCGCAGGTGCTGGACGGCAGTGCGGTGATCGCGGGCGATTTCCGCATCGACCCGGCGGGCCATATGCGGTTTGCGGTGTTCCCGAACGCCGAAACCGGCAGCCAGCGGATCGGCCGGATTGTGCAGCGTCTGTGCGAGATCGAGACCTACCGGGCGATGGCGATGCTGGGATTCTCCCGCGCCCGCGGCCTGACCCCGACCATTAGCGCGCTGGACACTCACCTGAGCGAAATGATGGTTGCGATGACCGGCGGTTCAGCACCGGCGGAGCAGACCTTGTCTCAGCTGCTGACGGTCTCGGCGGAGCTGGAGGCGATGGCGGCGCGCTCTGCCTTCCGGTTCAGCGCGACGGGGGCTTATGACGCCCTTGTCAACCAGCGCGTCCGCCTGCTGCGCGAGACGCGGCACGAGGGGTTCCAGACGCTGGCGGAATTCATGCTGCGCCGGTTCGAGCCTGCCATGCGGACGGTTAAATCCACCGAGAAGCGGCTGGAGACGCTGGCCAACCGGGCCCGCAGGGCAGGGGAGCTGCTCCGGACCCGGGTCGATGTGGAGCGGTCTGCGCAGAACCAGGCGCTGCTGGCCAGCATGGACCGCCGCGCCGATATGGCGCTGCGGCTGCAGCACACGGTCGAGGGGCTGTCGGTGGTGGCGATCAGCTATTACGCCGTGTCGCTGGCCGCCTATGCGCTTTACCCGCTGACAACGGCGCTGGATATCAGCAAGGGCAGCCTGACGGCGCTGATCACTCTGCCGGTTGTCGGGCTGGTATGGCTGGGCGTGCGGCGGATCCGGAAGAAGCTGCACTGAGCGCGGCGTTCATGCCAAGGCCGCCAATTGCGATGAAGGCCAGCGCCAGCAAGGCTGCGAGGCTGAGCGTCGGGATGCCCGCCAGCCCGGCGCCCACGGTGCAGCCGCCGGCCAGTACGCCGCCCGTGCCCATCAGCACGGCACCGGCCAGGTAACGGCCGGTCTGGCGGGGGCTTTCGAAGCTTTGCCACTGGAAGCTGCCGCTGAGCGCTGCGGCGGCCAGCGCACCGGCCAGTACCCCGCCGGCCAGCCCGGCGCCAAACCCCGCAGGGATGGAGCTGGAGGCGATCACGAAGAACAGCGTGTCAGCGGCAGGCGCGGTGAAGGACAGGCTTTCCATCGCGATGGGGTCGAATTCGTCAAACAGCACATAGCCGGTGCCAACCCAGGCCGCGGGCACCAGCACGCCGAGCGCCGCTGCGCCGGCAAGCGTCAGCACCCGGTTGCCGGAGCGCAGAGCGGTCAACAGGGCCGCGGCGGCGATGACACCGCTCCACAGCAGTGCGCCGCCGGGCAGGGCAGCAAGGGAGATCTGTTCGCCCGCGGGAAGCGTGACCGCGCCAAGCGCGGTGCGGACCGGGGCCAGCACGCCCTTCAGCGTGGCATGGGCGGTGATGGCAAAGACCGCGATGACCAAAAGCGCCCGCAGGTTGCCGCTGCCTGCCAGCACCAGCAGACGTGAGGCGCAGCCGCGCGTCAGGATCATGCCGGCGCCGAACATCAGCCCGCCAAGTGCAATCGCCAGCAGCGGCAGATCCTGCGCCATCAGCCGGTGCTCCGCGAAGCTGATCCAGCCCTGTGCCACGGCCGCCTGGGTGCCCGCAACGGCCACTGCCAGGGCCATTGCCCAGACACCGGCAGCCTGGCGGCGGTCCTCGCCAACCAGGGCGCGGCGGAAGCAAAAGCGGGTCAGCTGCGCCAGCACGCCGAACAGGGCGCCGATGCCAAGCGCAAACAGAACGGAAACTTCCCGTGCCGTGGTCTCTTCAAAGCCGAATGTTTCGAACATGATGCTCTCCAGCTGCGGATTTGGAACATTTTCCCGCAATGGCGGGTTTTTCGCGCCCGGGCAAGCGGCGGGCGGCCTGCGGACCGGGGCAGGGGCGGGACAAATTCCCGGCTTGGGCGGCCTGGTCAAAATGCTGATCTTGCCGGACACGGGGGCTGCAAAACAAACTGGCCGCTTTGGGGAAAGCGGCCAGAAGGCATGTTTTTATTTGAATGTGTGCGTGCGTTCCGCCTCAGCGGCCGCGGATCCGCGGGTCCAGCGCGTCGCGCAGCCCGTCGCCCAGGTAGTTCACGCTCAGCACCGTCAGCGAGATCGCCATGCCAGGCCAGAACACCCGCTCAGGATACTGCTGCAGATAGTCGGTGGCATCAAACAGCAGCCGCCCCCAGGTCGGGAAATCCGGCGGAAAGCCGAGGCCGAGGAAGGAAAGCGAGGACTCGGTGATGATCGCCGTGGCGATTCCCAGCGTGGCCGAGACCATGATCGGCGACAGCACGTTGGGCAGGATGTGCCGGGTGATCAGCCCGCTGTTGGTGGTGCCGATGGAACGCGCCGCCATCACGAACTCGCGCTCCTTCAGCGCCAGCACGTCGCCGCGCACGATCCGCGCGGTGGGCATCCAGCTGGTCACGCCGATCGAGGCCACGATCAGGATGAAGATCCCCTGTTCCGGCCCGAAGGTAGCGTTCAGCGGCTCGCGGAACAACAGCATCATCACCAGCAAGAGCGGCAACAGCGGCAGCGCCAGGAACAGGTCGGTCATCCGCATCAGCGGGCCGTCCAGCTTTTTGAAGAAGCCGGCCAGCACCCCGATGAAGGAGCCCAGGAACAGCGCCAGCAGCATCGCTGTCAGACCCACGGAGACCGAGGTCGCGCCGCCTGCCATCATCCGGGCCAGCATATCGCGGCCCAGCTGATCGGTGCCGAAGGGATGCGCCCAGCTCGGGCCCTGGTTGCGGGCGCGGATGTCGATCTTGGTGGCATCGATGTCCCAGAGATAAGGCCCCAGGTAGACCGCCAGGATGATGAACAGGAACAGGGCCCCGCCCATCAGCGCGCCGCGGTGCGACTTGAACTGGTCCCAGACATCCTGCCACTGGCTGCGCGGCGGGTTGTGAAGCTCCTCCAGCGCGCCTGCACCGGGCACCGCGGTCGAGGCGGGCGCCATGCCTTCGTCGGGCACAAAGCGTTCCTTGTCAGTCATAGCGGATCCTCGGGTCAAGAATGCCGTACAGCACGTCGGCGATCAGGTTGAACAGCACGATCAGCACCGCAAAGATGAAGGTGAGCGTCTGCACCATCGGCAGGTCGTTGGCCTGGATAGCGCCAATCAGCAGCTGTCCGATGCCGTTCACCTTGAACACCTGTTCGGTGATGATGGCACCGCCAAAGATCGACGGAATCCCCAGCGCAATCACTGTCACAACCGGGATCATCGAGTTGCGCAGCACGTGGACCATCACCACGACATATTCGCTCAGGCCCTTGGCGCGGGCGGTGCGGACGTAATCCTGGTTCAGGTTGTCCAGCATCGAGGCCCGCATGAAGCGCGAAAGCTGCGCGGTGATCTGCAGCGCCAGCACCATCACCGGCATGATCATTTGCTTCAGCTGGTAGACAAAGGCGTCCCAGCTATCGACCACATGGGTGGTGTCATAGATCGACGGAAACCAGCCCAGCTGCACCGAGAAGATGACGATCACGAGGACGCCGGAGAAGAACGGCGGCACCGAGAAGCCGACCATCGACACGAAGGTGCCGAGCTGGTCGAACCAGCTGTACTGGCGGTAGGCGGAATAGATACCGATCGGCAGCGCGATCAGGATGGCGACCACATAGGCGGTGCCGACAACCCACAGGGTCTGCGGGATCCGCTGGATCACGATGTCCATCACCGGCGAGCGGGTCTGCCAGGAGATCACCCTGAGGTCGCCTGCAGAGAAGGACGTGCCCAGGTAATGGTCGATCAGAACCTGCGGTTCGATCCAGAAGAACTGCACCAGCCACTTCCAGAAGCGGATATGCATCGGCTGGCCGAGGCCAAGCGCCTCGCGCATTTTCTCTTTGACTTCGGGGGGGACGGTCAGGGGAACCTGCGCCATCGGGTCGCCCGGGGCGAGCTCCAGGAGCAGGAAGATCACGAGGCTGATGAACAGCAGTGTTGGTACTGCCAGGATCAGCCGCCGGATTGTAAAGGTCAGCATCAGGTGGGCGCCTTTGCAACTTGTATTAAGGTCGGAGCAGGCGGGGAGGGCCTCACATCCATGTCACGAGCAGGCGGTTAAACGTAACCAATGCTGAATGGCAAGGGGCCCCGATGTAACGTCAGGGCCCCAGGTGAGGCAAGCGCTGCTTACTTGATGCGGTACCAGTCAGCTGCGTTCCACAGCTCGCTGTCCCAGACGTTCAGGTGAACGCCGCCCAGCGTGTTGGAGTGCGCCGACAGGCGGCCGCGGTGCACCAGCGGGATCATGCCGCCGTTTTCGACCATGATGTCGTTCAGGCGGCGGCCGATTTCGGCGCGGGCCTCAAGGCCGGCAGTCTTGGTCAGCTCGGCGTGCAGCTGGTCGAACTCCTCGTTGCAGAAGCGCGAGATGTTCTCACCCTGCCACTGGGATTCCGGCTTCGGCGCCTTATCGCACAGCCCGTTGGCCAGATAGGCCTGCGGGTCGGTGCCGTCGAAGTTGTTGGCGTACATTTCGACGTCCGCATAGAACTTCTGGAAGGTGTCGGGCGAGCCCGGGTCGCCGCCGAAGAACACCGAGGCGTTGATGTTGCGCAGCTCGGATTCGATGCCGATCTGGCTCCACCACTCCTTGATCAGCGCCTGGAAGTCCTGGCGCACGGCGTTGGTCGAGGTCTGGTACAGGATCTTCATCGGCTTGCCGTCCGGGGTCTCCCGCACGCCGTCGCCATTGGTGTCCTTATAGCCGGCTTCCTCCAGCATCGCCTTGGCGCCTTCGATGTCCTGGGTGGAGCAGTCAAAGGTGTCGGATGCGAAAGCCGCAGGCGCGGGCACCCAGTTGCAGCCGACCTTGCCGGCCTTGCCATAGCCGACTTCCACCAGCAGCGGGCGGTCGATGGCCATCGACATCGCCTTGTAGACGGCCGGGTCCTTCAGGAACGGATGCGGATGCTTGGCGGTGGAGCGTTCGCCCTCCGGCAGGTCCGGCGAAGGGTCGGTCTGGTTCAGCATGATGCGTTCTACCAGCGAGCCGAAGCCCGCAACCGGCTTGCCTTTGCCGCCTGCTTCCATCTGGGCGATCACTTCCGGCGCCAGCTGCAGGTTCCAGGCATAGTCGAACTCGCCGGTTTCCATCACCGCGCGGCCGGCCGCGGTGGCATCGCCGCCGCCCTTGAACAGCACTTTCGCAAACGCGGGCTTGGCCGGATCGCGGTAGTTGGGGTTGGCCGACATGGTGATCACGTCGTTCGGCTTGAACTCATCCACCACAAACGGGCCGGTGCCGATCGGGGCAAAGTTGGCGTCGGTGCATTCCGGCGCGCGGGCGCCCATGCAGTTCTCGAACTGCGCCTTCTGCAGGATCGGGCTTTCACCGCCGGAGAACGGGCCATAGGGGAAGGGGGTCGGCTTGTCGAAGTTGACCTTGACGGTCATGTCGTCCACCAGTTCGACCGAGCTTACGCCCTCGAACTTGGTCAGCTGCGCGCAGCCGCCTTCGGGATGCATGCAGTAATCGGCGGTGAATTTCACGTCATGAGCGGTGAAGTCGCTGCCATCGGACCATTTGATGCCGGGCGCGATCTTCCAGGTGATCGAGGTCAGGTCTTCGCTGACGCCGCCGTTTTCAACGGTCGGGATCTCGGTTGCCAGATAGGGCACCATGTTGCCCTCGGGGTCATAGCGGGCCAGCGGCTCGATCACCAGCGAGGCGGCCTGGATGTCCTTGGTGCCGCCGGACAGGAACGGATTCAGGATCGACGGCGCCTGCCAGTAGATGATGTTGACCTGGCCATCGGACCCGCGCTCAGCAAAGGCTGCTGGCGCCAGGGCCGCCGTGGCAACGGCCCCCATCAATAGGGATTTGAGTTTCATCACACTCTCCTTGTCGGACACGTTTTGTGTCTTTTTGTTGGCCGGGCCGCAGGGGCCCGGAGATTTGCCGCATGGCTGCGGAAGGGTCGCAATCGCACCTGCGCGCAGGCCGGAATTGCAGGCATTAAGCACTCTTAACATGTTGCCGGACAGACCGGCGCATGACGCTCTGCAGGCAACCACGGGGGTATCGAAAACCACTTCCCGGGAAATTGCAAATTCCAATTTTAAAATCCCTATGCATTATTTGCATGAGCATTTTTGTGCAAAGTAGAGTTTACTCCGGATGCTGGGGCCGCCATCCGCGGCTGGCCCGGGGAATGAAAGATAGGGAAGCCGTCATGCTGGACAACGCCATTGCGTCCATTCGAAACCTGCGTGTTGAGTTTCAGACCAAGGATGGCCCGGTGGTCGGGGTGGAGAACGTCTCCTTTGACGTGAGCCCGGGCGAAACCGTCTGCATCGTTGGGGAATCCGGCTCCGGCAAATCGGTTTCCTCGCTGTCGCTGATGCGCCTGGTGGAATTCGGCGGCGGCGAGATTGCGGGCGGCGAGCTGCTGTTCAACCGGCGGGAGGGCGGCGAGACCGACCTGGCCGCCTCCGAGCAGGACATGATGAAGCAGATCCGCGGCAATGAGATCGGCATGATCTTCCAGGAGCCGATGACCGCGCTCAATCCGGTGTTCACCGTCGGCCGCCAGCTGACCGAAGGCCTGCGCATCCACAAGAACATGACCAAGGCCCAGGCCGAGGAACGCGCGCTGGAGCTGCTGCGCCAGGTCCGCATCCCCGAGCCGGAACGGCGCCTGCGGCAGTACCCGCACGAACTGTCCGGCGGCATGCGCCAGCGGGTGGTGATCGCCATGGCGATGGCCTGCGAGCCGCGTCTCTTGATCGCGGACGAGCCGACCACCGCGCTCGACGTGACCATCCAGGCCGAAATCCTCGCCCTGATGGACCGGCTGAAGCGCGAGACCGGCACCGCGGTGATGTTCATCACTCACGACATGGCGGTCGTCGCCCAGATGGCCGACCGCGTGGTCGTCATGTACCGCGGCAACAAGGTCGAGGAAGGCACCGTCGAGGAGATCTTCGAGAACCCCAAGCACGACTACACCAAGGCATTGCTGGCAGCGGTGCCGAAGCTGGGCGAGATGCGCGGCAAGCACTACCCCGAGCCGATGAAGCTGATGGGGGTCGAGGACCAGAAGATCGAGCCGATCAAGGGCACCGACGAGGTGCTTCTGGACGTGCAGAACCTGACCACCCGCTTCCCGGTCAAGGGCGGCCTGCTGCGCCGCACCATCTCCAACGTCCACGCTGTCGAGGATGTCTCCTTCAAGGTCTTCAAGGGGCAGACCCTGTCGCTGGTCGGCGAATCCGGCTGCGGTAAATCCACCGCGGGCCGCTCGATCCTGCGGCTGGTGGAGCCGCTGTCGGGCAAGGTGGATTTCGAAGGCCGCGACGTTCTGAAATTCAGCGCCTCCCAGATGCACAAGGCGCGCCAGGACATGCAGATGATCTTCCAGGATCCCTTTGCCTCCCTGAACCCGCAAATGCAGCTGATCGACCAGGTGGCGGAACCGCTGCGCAACTACGGCCTGGCCAAGGGGTCGGAACTGCACGACCGCGTCGCCAGCCTGTTCGACCGCGTCCACCTGCCGCGCAGCTTCATGCGCCGCTACCCGCACGAAATGTCGGGCGGCCAGCGCCAGCGCATCGCCATTGCCCGCGCGCTGGCCCTGAACCCCAAGCTGATCGTCGCGGACGAGGCCGTCTCGGCACTCGACGTGTCGGTGCAGGCGCAGGTCCTGAACCTGATGATGGAGCTGCAGGCGGAACTGGGCCTCTCCTTCCTGTTCATCAGCCACGACATGGCGGTGGTGGAGCGCGTCAGCCATCATGTGGGTGTTATGTACCTGGGCCGCATCGTCGAAATCGGCCCCCGCGACCGCGTGTTTGAGAACCCGCTGCACGCCTATACCCAGGCGCTGATGAAGGCGGTCCCGATCGCCGACCCGCGCCAGCGCAAGTCGGAGAAAGAGCTGAACTTCAAACCGATCCCGTCGCCGATCCATGAGGTCGGCTATCAGGCGGAGCCATCGGAATATCTGGAGCTGGAACCCGGCCATTTCGTGCTGACCACCGACAGCGGCTACTGATGATAGCGGTAGCACCGCAGGACCGGCCTGTCGCCTTAGTGACCGGAGCTGCCCGCGGGATCGGGCAGGCCATCGCTCAGGAGCTGACCGGGGACTACTCTGTGGCGATAACACATTTGGAGACCAGTCCTGCGGACAGCACTGTTCTCGCGTTACGCGCAGATTTCCGCGACCCCGAAACCGCGGCCAGGGTGGTGGAGCGCACGCTGCAGCACTTTGGCCGGATAGATCTGATCGTTAATAATGCCGGTGCTATCGCATCGGACGGTCCGGAAGTCTTCGACTGCTCTGCCCTGCGGGAAATGTTCGATGTAAACCTCTTTGCCGCTCAGGGGGTGCTGGCTGCTGCGCTTCCGCATCTCCGGCCTGGTGCGGCTGTCATCTCGATTTCTTCGGTAAACGCAAGAATGCCTCCAGCTGGAGCTGCGTTGTTCGGGGCCAGCAAAGCGGCGCTGGAACTGTGGACCCGCGGCATGGCCAAAGAGCTGGGACCGCGCGGTATCCGGGTGAATGCAGTGGCTCCGGGTGCGGTCAACGACCCGCAGAACCCAAGGCCGCCGGAGCTGGCGGCTGAATTCGAAAAGTTGACTGCGCTGGGCCGGTTGCCCTCGCCGTCTGATATAGCAGCGGCGGTTAGCTTCCTGGCAGGGGACGGAGCAAGCTTCATAACTGGCGAGGTGCTTACCGTCTCAGGGGGCTACAGACTATGACTAAGAAACTGACGCCGCTGGAGATCATGGAGCGCCTGGTCTCTTTCCCGACGGTGAGCCGGGATACAAACCTGCCGCTGGTGGATTGGGTGCAGGACTATCTCTCCTCCCATGGCATTGAAAGCCATCGCTGGGTGGACCTGGACCAGCCGCACAAGGCCGCCGTCTTTGCCCATGCCGGCCCTTGGGAAGAGGGCGCGGTGGTGCTGTCGGGCCATACCGATGTGGTGCCAGTGGACGGCCAGCCCTGGGACTCCGATCCCTTCACGGTGGTGGAGAGGGACGGCAAATACTTCGGCCGCGGCACCTGCGACATGAAGGGCTATGATGCCCTCGCCATCTGGGCGCTGGTCGAGGCGCATGAGCAGGGCGTCAAGCGCCCCCTGCAGCTGGCGCTGAGCTTTGACGAGGAGATCGGCTGCACCGGGGCGCCGCCGATGATCGAAGCGATGCAGCCTGTGCTGCCCAAGGGCTCCGCCGTGATCGTGGGCGAGCCTTCGATGATGAAGGCGGTGACCGGCCACAAGGGCGGCACCGGCTTTGCCACTCATGTGGTCGGGTTCGAGGTTCATTCCTCGCTCATGCACACCGGCGTCAGCGCCATCATGCAAGGCGCGCGGCTGATCGATTGGGCCAACCAGAAGAACGCGGAGAACATGGCCAAGGCGCCGGGCGAAGTGCAGGCGATGTTCAACCCGCCCTGGACCACCTGCCACGTCGGCATGATCGAGGGCGGCACCGCCCACAACATCACCGCCAAGGACTGCCGCTTCATGATGGATTTCCGGGTGGTGCCGGGGGAGAGCCCTGCCGGTTGGGAGGCCGCCTATCTCGCCAAGGTCCGTGAGATTGAGGCCGAGATGCAGGCCGTCCATACGGAGGCCCGTATCGACGTGTCCAAGCATTTCGACGTCCCCGGCCTGGTGCCGGAACAGGACGGCGCCGCGGAGGCGCTGGTGCGCAGCCTGACTGGTGACAACGGCTCCCATGTGGTCAGCTACGGCACCGAGGCGGGGCAGTTCCAGCAGGCCGGCTACTCCGCCGTCATCTGCGGCCCCGGCGATATCGCCCAGGCGCATCAGCCCAACGAATACATCACCGTGGCGCAGTTCAATGCGGGCCACAGCTTCATGCGCGGGCTGGTGGAGAAGCTGCGGGCCTAGGCTGCCGGCACCTTGAAACCGCGCGCATGATGCGCAGATTGATGCCAGGGGGTGCACAGAAGGTGCACAGGGCGTCCACGCATGGCCCCCGTTCCGGCGGATTCCGCCGCGTCCCGGCGGCCCCCGGATACTTGCGAAGCTAAGTTTTTTCGCGGACAGTCTGCCGCAACGGAAGCTGAAACATTAAGGGGAGGGGAATATGCCGGCCAAGAACCGCTTTGCCGAGATGCACCAGGAGATCACCGCCTGGCGCCATCACCTGCACGAGAACCCCGAACTGATGTACGAGGTGCACCAGACCGCCGCCTTTGTGGTGGAGCGGCTCAGGGAATTCGGCATCACCGATATCACCACCGGCGTCGGCCAGACCGGCGTGGTGGCGGTGATCGAGGGCAAGACCAACACCTCCGGCCGCGCCATCGGCCTGCGCGCCGACATGGACGCGCTGCCGATCCCCGAAGCCTCGGGCGTGGACTATGCCTCCAAGACGCCGGGCGTGATGCACGCCTGCGGCCACGACGGCCATACCTCGATGCTGCTGGGGGCAGCCAAATACCTTGCGGAGACACGGAATTTCGACGGGAAGGCGGTGCTGATCTTCCAGCCGGCCGAAGAAGGCGGGGCCGGCGGCAAGGCAATGTGCGACGACGGCCTGATGGACCGCTGGGGCATCCAGGAGGTCTATGGGCTGCACAACATGCCGGGCCTCCCGGTGGGCGAATTTGCAATTCGTCCCGGTCCGCTGATGGCGTCCTCGGATGAGTTCGTTATTACCGTGACCGGCAAGGGCGGCCACGCCGCAGCCCCGCATGAGGCGATAGATACGACGCTGGCGGCCTCGCAGATCGTGGTGTCGCTGCATTCCATCGTATCGCGCAACGTCGACCCGGTGAAACGCGTGGTGCTGACCGTCGGCACGTTTGAAACCGACAGCACGGCGTCCAACGTCATTGCCCATACCGCCAGGCTGCAAGGCACCGTCCGCACGCTGGATCCCGAATACCGCACCCAGGCCGAGGGCTGGGTGCGCCGGGTGGCTGAGAGCACCGCCGCGGCCTTTGGTGCCACGGCTGAGGTCGAATGGGTTCCGGGCTACCCCGTTACAATCAATGACGAAAATGGCACTTCCCATGCAGTGGAGGCGGCCCGGGCAGTCGCCGCCAAGGTCAATGCCGAGACCCCGCCGATCATGCCGTCCGAGGATTTCTCCTATATGCTGGAGCAGCGCCCCGGCGCCTATATCTTCCTCGGCAACGGCGACACCCAGATGTGCCATCACCCGGCCTATGTCTTTGACGACGAAGCGATCCCGCTGGGATGCAGCTGGTTTGCCGAGCTGGTGGAACGAAGAATGCCCGCGGCCTGAGGCTGCGGGGACAGACAACCAAAGGAGTGAGAAATGCCGGTCAAGAACCGCTTTGCCGAACTGCAGGATGAAATCACCGCCTGGCGCCGTGACATTCACGAAAACCCGGAAATCCTGTTCGAAACCCACCGCACCAGCGCGCTGGTGGCGGAGAAGCTGCAGGACTTCGGCTGCGATGAGGTGGTGACTGGCATCGGCCGCACCGGTGTTGTCGGCGTGATCAAGGGCAAGGCGGACACCTCCGGCAAGGTCATCGGCCTGCGCGCTGATATGGATGCGCTGCCGATCCATGAGCAAACGGGCTTGGACTACGCCTCCAAGACCCCCGGCGCGATGCATGCCTGCGGCCATGACGGGCATACCGCGATGCTGCTGGGCGCCGCCAAATACCTGTCGGAAACGCGCAACTTCGACGGCACCGTGGTGGTGATCTTCCAGCCCGCCGAAGAAGGCGGCGGCGGTGCCAAGGTGATGTGCGACGACGGGCTGATGGACCGCTGGGGCATTCAGGAGGTTTACGGCCTGCACAACTGGCCGGGCCAGCCGCTGGGCACTTTTGCCATCCGCCCCGGATCTTTCTTCGCCGCCACCGACCAGTTCGACATCACGTTTGAGGGCCGCGGCGGACATGCCGCCAAGCCGCATGAGACCATCGACACCACTGTTCTGGCCGCGCAGGCAGTTTTGGCGCTGCAGACCATCGCTTCGCGCAATGCCGATCCGGTGCATCAGATCGTGGTCTCGGTGACCTCTTTCGAGACCTCCTCCAAGGCGTTCAACGTGATCCCGCAGAAGGTGCAAATCAAGGGCACAGTGCGCACCATGTCCAAGGAGATGCGCGACTTGGCTGAAAAGCGGATCAAAGAGGTCTGCACCGGCATCGCCTCGACCTTCGGCGGCACTGCCGATGTCACCTATCACCGCGGCTATCCGGTGATGGTGAACCACGAGGAACAGACCGAATTTGCCGCCAGGGTTGCGGCCAGCGTCTCCGGCTCCTGCGAGGATGCGCCGCTGGTGATGGGCGGCGAGGATTTCGCCTTCATGCTGGAGGAGCGGCCCGGCGCCTATATCCTGATGGGCAACGGCGACACCGCGATGGTGCATCACCCGGAGTACAACTTCAACGACGAGGCCATTCCGGCGGGCTGCAGCTGGTGGGCGGAGATCGTCGAGCAGCGGATGCCGGCGGCTTGAAAAGTGCAGGGGAGGGGGCTGTCTGCCCCCTCTTGAGCCTGCGGCTCAATTCACCCCCGTGGATATTTCCAGCCAGAAGAAGGGGCAACAGGCCGCGCCTTGGCGCGGGAGGTCAGTGCTCCAGCATCTCGCGGTAGATGCTCACGAGCGTTTCGGCCTCTTTCTCCAGCGCGAAGTTGGTCACCGCGTGTTTGCGGGCTGCTTTTGACCACTGCGCCAGCCGGCCTTCGGCGGACAGCACCTCGTTGATGGCCTTCACCATCTGTTTGGTCTCGCCCGGATCGATCAGCAGGCCGGTCTCGCCGGGCGCGATCAGCTCCTCAAAGGCGCCGACGCGGGTGGCCACCGCCGGCACGCCGCAGGACATCGCTTCAAGCGGGGTGAGGCCGAACCCCTCCCAGCGCTGCGGCGCGACGTAGAGGTCCAGCGCCTGATACCAGCGGGAGACTTCCCAGACAGGCACCTCGGGCGGGAACAGCAGCCGCTCGGAGAGGCCGGCAGCCTCGACCCTGGCGCGCAGTTCTTTTTCGAACGCGACGTGTTTTTCCGTCGCGCGGCCCATCACCAGGCCGACCGCCCTGGGATGGGCTTTCAGCACCTCCAGCATGGCGCCGACAAAGACATCGGTGCCTTTCTGCGCCCGGATCCGCCCGTAGCATCCGATCAGGATGGCGTCTTCCGGCAGGCCCAGATCGCGCCGCAGCGCCGGTTTGTCGGCGGGCGGGGAAAATTCTTCGGTGCTGATCCCGTGATGCACTACCTGCACGGGCTTTTCCAGATAGGCCGCGCCCTTGGCCGAAGTGGCGATCACCCGGTCCATCCTGGACATCAGCCACTTGGTGTAATCCGAGTGGCGGCGCTGCGAGGCGGAGGTAAACAACAGCTTCAGCCGCTTGCCCAGAAGGTACTTCAGCGCCAGCCCGCCCAGCATCTCCACATTGCGCCGGGCGTGCCAGACGCGGGCGCCTGCGGGGCCGTTGCGGCTCATGAACACAAGCTGCGCCGCCGACAGATGCGGCATATCCGCGGGCAGGCCGCTGCCTGCGGTGGCGATGGCGATGTGGCGCCGCTGCAGCGGCACCAGCCGCACGATGGTGGAGGTGACGCCGGACAGGCGGCGTTTGAAGTTCGGCGCGATGACTTCAACCGTTTTGGCGTCCACTTCAGCCATCGCGGCCTCCTTCATGGGGCAGAAGCGCCAGCAGCGCGTCCACCGTCGTGTCCAGTTGATCCGACTGCCGGGAGATGAACTGCGCCGCCGCATCGCGGGCGGTCTGGAATACCTCAGGTTCTTCGAGCCATTGGGCAACCTGGTTTGCCAGCTCCGCAGCCGTGCGCACCTCCGCCGCGGCACCAAGGTCGGTCAGTTCAGCATAGGTTTCGGCGAAATTGTAGTGCCCGGTGCCGGTGATCACAGCGGCCCCCGCCTGCATCGGCTCAAACGGGTTATGGCCGCCGATGTCGCGCAAGGAGCCGCCCAGGAACACCAGCGGGCAGAGCGCGTACCAGGTGCCAACCTCGCCCAGCGTATCGGCCAGATAGACCTGGGTTCGGGTGCCGGGCAATACGCCCTTGCTGCGCCGCGCACAGCTGAGGCCGGAGCCCTTGACCAGCGTTTCAACCGCGCCGCCCCGCTCCGGGTGGCGGGGGGCGAGCAGCAGGCAGAGGTCCGGGTGCTGGTTCAGCAGCGCCTTGTGAGCCTCCAGCACAGTTTCCTCCTCACCGTCGTGGGTGGAGGAAGCGACCCAGACCGGGCGCTCGCCAATGCTGCCGCGCACCTTGGCAAGGGCGGGTTGATCGACCGGCAGCGGCGCTGAGACGGCCTTGAGGTTGCTGCCGGGGCGGATGCGGTCCGGGGCGGCGCCCATCGCCTTGAGGTTGGCGGCTGTCTTCCGGTTCTGGGTGACCAGCAGGGCGAACTGATCCAGGATGAACCGCGCCGTGTCCGGGCGTTTTGTCCAGGCCGCGACCGATTTGGCCGACAGCCGCGCGTTCAGCAGCACCAGCGGGCAGCCTGTTTTGCGGGCTCGCACCAGCATCTGCGGCCATAGTTCGCTTTCGACAAACACGCCCAGGTCCGGGCGCCAGTGGGTCAGGAAACGATCCACGGCGGCAGCAGTGTCCAGGGGCGGGAACTGGTGGCGGCAGCGCGGCGGCATCCGTTTGGCAATCAGCTCAGCCGAGGTGGGCGTGCCGGAGGTTATCAGGAATTCCGCATCCGGTGCCTGCTCGCCCATGCGGGCAATCAGGGTCAGCACCGACAGGCTTTCGCCGACAGAGGCGGCGTGAAACCAGATCAGCCGCCCGGCGGGCCGGGGCAGGGAGGCGTGGCCGAGGCGTTCGCGCACCCGTTCCTCCGGCAGGCCGTAATCGCGCAGCTTGCCCGCGACCTTGCGCCAGGCAAAGGGCGCGATCAGCGCGCTGACGCCGCAGTAAAGGGAGTAGAGCAGCGTCCGTTGCGCTGGAGCGGTCCCAGGCATGTCAGCCGCCGGTGTGGCTCATATGGCGGGACATCTTGCCGCCGACGTTCTGCCGCGAATAGTCGAAGTCATGGCCGCGGGGCTTGTCGCCGATCGCGGCGCGGATGGCGGCCTCCAGCACGCCGGCGCCTTCCTCGTTGGCGCGCAGGGGCGCGCGCAGGTCGGCTTTGCCTTCCTGCCCGAGGCAGGTGTAGATTTCGCCGGTGCAGGTGACGCGCACCCGGTTGCAGCTTTCGCAGAAGTTATGGGAGAGCGGAGTGATAAAGCCGATCTTCTGGCCGGTTTCCTCCAGCCGCACGTAACGGGCCGGGCCGCCGGTGCGCTCTGCCAGATCGGTGACGGTGTAGTGGTTTTCGTACTCCGCGCGCACGTCCTTCAGCGACCAGTACTGGCCGATACGCTCCATGTTGCCGATGTCTTCGCCCATCGGCATCACCTCGATCCAGGTGAGGTCCATGCCCCGTTCGGCGCACCAGCGGGTGATGGCGGGGAGTTCCTGCTCGTTAAAGCCCTTGAGCGCCACGGCATTGATCTTGACCCTGAGGCCCGCCTTCTGCGCCGCGTCAATCCCCTTCAGCACCTGCGGCAGGCGGCCCCAGCGGGTGACATCCGCGAATTTCTGTTCGTCCAGAGTGTCGAGTGAAATATTCACCCGGCGGACCCCTGCGGCGTAAAGGTCGTCGGCGTATTTCACCAGCTGCGAGCCGTTGGTGGTCAGCGTCAGCTCTTTCAGCGCGCCGGTTTCCAGATGACGGCTCATCGCCTGGAAAAAGGTCATGATGCCGCGGCGCACCAGCGGCTCGCCGCCGGTGATCCTGAGCTTCTCGACACCCAGCCGGATGAAGGTGGAGCACAGCCGGTCCAGTTCCTCCAGCGTCAGAAGGTCCTTCTTCGGCAAAAAGGTCATGTTTTCCGACATGCAATAGACGCAGCGGAAATCGCAGCGGTCGGTGACCGAGACGCGCAGGTAGGTGATTGCGCGGGCGAAGGGGTCGATAAGCGGTGCCGTCATGCTTCCTAGGTAAAGCGGGGCACCGCCCGCGGCAAGGGGGGACAGCTTTTGTGTCTGGCAAAGAGTTTCGCGCAAAGCTAGGGTTTGCCCATGCGTATGATAATCCTTTCCCTTACTTCGATTTCCCTGCTGGCGGCTTGTGAAGGCATCCAGCTGAATTCTTCCGTTCTGAATGGTCAGGACCGGCCGGCGGCGGCTGAGCCGCAGGACCCTGTGCTGGAGCCTGCGCCCGGCGTTGATACGGCAGAGGCGGACCCCGCAGCGCCTGCGGGTTCCTCCGCGCCGTCGTTCCGCGGCTCCGCCACCACGGTGGCGTCGCTGGGCGATCCCTCGATCCCGGGGATGTGGATGGAGACCCCGCTGGTGGCGGCGGAGCAGCAGGCGCTGATCCGGACCAGCCGCAACACAGAGGCGGTGGTCACCCTGAAGCCCGTGCCGGGTGCGGACACGGGCAGCAGCCGGCTGTCGATCAGCGCCATGCGGGCGCTGGGCCTGCCGCTGACCGAGCTGGCCGAGGTGCAGGTCTTGCCCGCAGGCTGAGACTTGTTCCGTTGAGGGGGCGGCGGGCGCTGCCCGGCGGGTGCCTGGCAGGCCTAGGCGTGTTTCAGGTACTTCGCCGCTTCCTTGCGCGCAAAGCCCTTCATCTGCGCGCCGTGCGCCTCCAGAAAGGCGCGGGTGCGGGCGGCGTCATGCTTGCTGAGGTCGCGCAGCCACCAGCCGATGGCCTTTTGAATGAACCAGTCCCGGTCCGGCACATATGCCGCCGCCCAGCCCAGGATGCGCTCGCGGGCTTGCTGATCCGCCGGTTTCAGGTTGTTCATCTTGGCCCAGGGCAGGGTGGCCACCAGCGCGGCGCGGCGGGTCCACATGTGATCCGATTGCGTCCAGCGCTCTACCGTATCCAGCCGCGCAGGCTGTGCCTGCAGGCGCTTGGCGATGGCGGAGCAGGCGTGGTCGGCAATCGCCCAGCTGTCGAAGTCCGGCACCCAGGATTGCATCAGATCCCAGACGGCCTCGTCGTCCTTGATCCGGGCTTGGGTCAGCAGCTTACCAGCGGCGATCCGGGCTTCGAAGATGCCTGTGCCCCACAGCGCATCCGCCAGCGAGACGCGCTGCTCCGTGGTCAGGGCCTGCCGCCAGGATTTGGTCAGCTCATTGGTGGCCGGGTTGGGAACGCCCAGCACTTCGCGGCTCTGCTTGTGGTAGGCGGCCATCTGCTCTGCCCGGCCGGGTTCGGCCTGGGCCTTGAGCTGTGCCAGCGCCTCCTGCAGTGTCACGCCGCTCACTCCACCGTCACCGATTTCGCCAGGTTGCGGGGCTGGTCCACGTCGGTGCCCTTGGCAACCGCGGTGTGATAGGCCAAGAGCTGTGCGGGAATGGCATACAGGATCGGCGACAGCGCCTCCTTGACCTTCGGCATCCGGATTGCGCACCAGACGTCGTCGCCGGCCTCGTCAATCCCGTCCTGGTCGGAGATCATCAGAACCTTGCCCTTGCGGGCCAGGACTTCCTGCATGTTGGAGACGGACTTGTCGAACAGCGAGTCCCGCGGCGTCAGCACCACCACCGGCATGTTCTTGTCGATCAATGCGATGGGGCCGTGCTTCAGTTCGCCGCTGGCATAGGCTTCGGCGTGGATATAGCTGATTTCCTTCAGCTTCAGCGCGCCTTCCAGCGCCAGCGGGTACATCAGGCCGCGGCCCAGGAACAGCACGTCGCGGGCCTCGCTGACCTTCTGCGCGGCCTGGCGGATCGCCTCGTTCTGCTCCAGCGCGGCGGACAGCACATTCGGCAGCCCGCGGATCGCGGTGGCGTAGCCGGCCATGTCCTCGGGCGTAAGGTGCCCGCGGTCGCAGGCCGCTTTCAGCGCTAGCGCCAACAGCACGGTCAGCTGGCAGGTGAAGGCCTTGGTGGAGGCAACTCCGATTTCCGGCCCGGCAAAGATCGGCAGCGCCAGATCGCTCTCCCGCGCGATGGAGCTTTCGGGGACGTTGACCACAGACAGGATCTTGTCCGCCTTTTCCTTGCAGTAGCGCAGGGCGGCCAGAGTGTCGGCGGTTTCGCCCGATTGCGAAACAAAAAGCGCCAGTGTCCTGGCCGGGACCGGCGGTTCGCGGTAGCGGAACTCCGAGGCGATATCGACCTCAACCGGCAGCCTGGCGATTTGTTCGAACCAGTATTTGGCGGTGACGCAGGCGTAATAGGCGGTGCCGCAGGCCACCATGGTCAGCCGGTCGACCTTGGAGAAATCGACCTCGCCGGGCAGCCGCACGGTGTCTTCCTCGACCGGCAGGTAATGGCGGATCGCCTCGGCAATCACCTGCGGCTGCTCTGCGATTTCCTTGGCCATGAAATGCTTGTGGCCGGCCTTGTCGACCTGGGTGGCGTCGATTTGGATGGTCTTGGTCTCGCGGTTCACAAGGTCGCCCTGCGCGTTGCGGATTTCCGCGCCTGCGCGGGTGACAACAGCGCGGTCGCCTTCCTCCAGATAGGTGATCCGGTCGGTGAGCGGCGCCAGCGCGATGGCGTCAGATCCCACAAACATCTCGCCATCGCCGTGGCCGATCGCCAGCGGCGAGCCCTTGCGGGCGGCGATGATCAGATCCTCCTCGCCGTCAAACAGGAACGCCAGCGCAAAGGCGCCCTCCAGCTGGTTCAGCGTCTTGAAGGCCGCATCAACGGGGGTGTGCCCTTCTTTCAAATACCGTTCCGTCATCAGCGCGACGGTTTCGGTGTCGGTCTCGGTGCGGAACTCCATGCCGCAGTTCAAAAGCTCTGCGCGCAGTTCCTTGTAGTTTTCGATGATGCCGTTGTGGACCACGGCCACCGCGCCGGCGCGGTGGGGATGGGCGTTGCTGACCGACGGCGCGCCGTGGGTGGCCCAGCGGGTGTGGCCGATGCCGGACTTGCCGGCCAGCGGCTCATGCACCAGGAGGTCGCTGAGGTTCACCAGCTTGCCGACCGCGCGGCGGCGGCGCAGCGTGCCGTTGTTCACGGTGGCGATGCCCGCGCTGTCATAGCCGCGGTATTCCAGCCGCTTCAGCGCCTCGACCAGTATCGGGGCGGCTTCGTGATTACCGAGAACGCCGACAATTCCGCACATCACTTGGCTCCCTTTTGCAGGCGGGCCTTCTTGGCGCGCAGCATCTCCATGAGCTTGCGCGCGCGGCCCGGTTTGTTGGTTTGTTCGGCGCGGCCAATGGCCAGGTCGCCGTCTTCGACATTCCTGGTCACCACCGCACCGGTCGCCGTCATCGCCTCGTTGCCGACCCGGACCGGGGCCACCAGCATGGTGTTCGACCCGATAAAGGCACGGGCGCCGATCTCGGTGCGGTGCTTCATCACCCCGTCATAGTTGCAGGTGATTGTCCCTGCGCCAATATTGGCCGCTTCGCCGACGAAGGCATCGCCGATATAGCTAAGGTGGTTCACCTTGGCGCCTTCGGCAATCTCGGCGTTCTTGATTTCGACGAAATTGCCGATGTGTGTGTTCTCCGCCAGCTCCGCCCCGGGGCGCAGGCGGGCGTAAGGCCCGACCTTGGCGCCGCGGCTGACGTGGCAGCCCTCCAGGTGCGAGAACGCCCGGATCAGCGCGCCGCTTTCCACGGTAACGCCGGGGCCGAAGACCACGTTGGGCTCGATCACCGTGTCGCGGCCGATGAAGGTGTCAAAAGCGAGGTAAACCGTTTCAGGCGCCATCAGGGTGACGCCCAGCTCCAGCAGCTCTGCCCGGGCGCGGGCTTGGAACAGCGCATCGGCCTGTGCCAGTTCGGCGCGGGAGTTGACACCCAGCGTCTCCGCCTCGTCGCAGGATACGGCGGTCACCTTCAAGCCCTCGCGCCGGGCCAGCTCCACCAGATCGGTCAGGTAATATTCGCCGGAGGCGTTTTGATTGCCGACCTTGGCGATCAGATCGAAGATCGCGCTGGCCTTGCCCGCCATCAGGCCCGAGTTGCAGAAGGAAATGGCGCGCTCCGCCTCGCTAGCGTCCTTGAACTCGACGATCCGCTCCAGGCTGTCGCCATCCATCACCAGACGGCCATAACGGCCCGGGTCGGCGGCCTCGAACCCAAGGATCACCAGATCGGCGCGCTGGCGGGCCTCTACCATGCGTTCCAGGGTTTCGGCGCTGACAAAAGGCGTGTCGCCATAGAGCACCACTACATCGCCCTCGAACCCGTCCAGCGCGGCGCGGGCCTGATCGACCGCGTGCGCGGTGCCCAGCTGCTCTTCCTGCAGGACGACCTCGGCCTCTTCGTCGATCTCTGACACTGCGGCGCGCACTGCCTCTGCCCCGTGGCCTGCCACGATGATGGTGCGCTCCGGGGCCAGCGCCCGGCCTGCGGCCATCGCGTGCTCCAGCATCGGCGCCTGGGCGATCGGGTGCAGGACTTTGGGGAGGTCGGAGTTCATCCGGGTGCCTTTTCCGGCCGCCAGGATGACAAGGGCAATGCTCATAATCGCTTTTCTCTTTGTCTTTTTAGCTCTCCCGTTTTATCCGCTAACAGGCGGGGCGCAAGGGATCGCGCCATCAAACTAGATTGCGGCCTGCAACATGCGGCGGCGGAAAAGTGCCGAAAGGGCAGGGTATGCGGACGGTTATCTTCGATCTGGACGGCACGCTGGCGGATACGTCGGGCGATCTGCTGGCCGCGGCCAATTTCTGTTTCCGGCAGATGGGGCTGGGCGATGTGCTGAGCCATCCCGGCGATGCAGGCATTGCCCTGCGCGGCGGCCGCACGATGCTGACCGCAGGCCTGAAACGGGCCGGTCAGTTCAACCCGGCCACGGTGGATGAGTTCTACCCGGTGCTGCTGGAGGCGTACCGGGATGCCATCGACCATCACACCGTGCTGTATCCGGGCGCGATGGCGGCGGTGGAGGCGTTGAAATCCGCAGGCTTTGGCGTTGGGATCTGCACCAACAAGCCCGAGGCGCTGGCGGATCAGCTGATGCGCAGCCTAGGCGTGCGTGACGCCTTTGCCTCGCTGGTCGGGGCGGACACGCTGCCGGTGCGCAAACCCGACCCCGCGCCGCTGTTCGAGGCCGCCCGCCGCGCAGGCGGTGATCCGGCCCGCACCCTGCTGGTGGGCGACAGCGACACTGACCGCAGCACTTCCGCCAATGCGGGCGTGCCGTCAGTGCTGGTGACCTTTGGCCCCTCCGGCGATGACATGGGCGCGCTCAAGCCCGAGGCGCTGTTGCACCGGTTCGAGGACCTCCTGGACGTCGCAGAGCGGCTGATTGCGTGATCCCGTAACTCAGTTTCGGGAAAACCGTCTGTCCGGCTTGCCTCTTGACCACTGACCGCCCGCGGCTCACAAACGCCGCATGAGCGAGACATTTACCGGGTCTTTCACCCAGCAGGAACCCATCCCCGAAGACGCCATCGAGGCTGCGCTGGCCGTGCTCCGCCACGGGCGGCTGCACCGCTACAACGTGGCCGAGGGCGAGACGGGGGAGACCGCGCTGCTCGAAAAGGAGTTCGCGGCGCAGATGGGCGCGAAATACTGCCTGGCCGTGGCGTCCGGCGGCTATGCGCTGGCGACGTCGCTGCGGGCGGTTGGGGTAAAGCCTGGCGACAAGGTGCTGACCAACGCCTTCACCCTGGCGCCGGTGCCGGGCTCCATCGCCTCCGTCGGGGCGGAGCCGCTGTTTGTCGAGGTGACCGAAAACCTGACGATCGACTTGGATGACCTTGCCGCCAAGGCGGATCAGGCAAAGGTGCTGATGCTGTCGCACATGCGCGGGCATCTGTGCGACATGGACCGGCTGATGGAGATCTGCAACGCGGCAGGCATCACCGTGATCGAGGATTGCGCCCACACCATGGGCGCCTCGTGGAACGGGGTGCTGTCGGGCCGCCATGGCGCGGCCGGCTGCTATTCCTGCCAGACCTATAAACATGTGAATTCGGGCGAGGGCGGGCTGCTCGTCACCGATGACGACGAAATCGCCGCCCGCGCCATCATGATGTCCGGCTCCTACATGCTTTACGGCCGCCACCTAGCCGCGCCGGGACCGGAGGTGTTCGAGCGGGTGAAATACGAGACCCCGAACATCTCGGGCCGGATGGACAACCTGCGCGCCGCCATCCTGCGGCCGCAGCTGCGCGATCTGGACACCCAGGTGGCGCGCTGGAACGACCGCTACCGCGCGGTGGAGGACGGCCTGCGCGGCACGCCCGGCCTGACGGTTGTGGAGCGGCCGAAGCAGGAGATTTATGTCGGCTCCTCCATCCAGTTCCTGCTCTTGGACTGGAGCGAAGACGCGGTGCAGGAGGCTGTCCGCCGCTGTGCCGCCCGCGGGGTGGAACTGAAATGGTTCGGCACGCCGGAGCCAGTGGCCTTCACCTCCCGCTATGACAGCTGGCGCTATGCGGACACCCCGCGGCTGCCGCAAAGCGACCGCATCCTGGCAGGCATCATCGACATGCGGGTGCCGCTGACCTTCAGCCTGGAGGACTGCGCCCAGATTGCCCGGATCATCCGCGCCGAGGTGTCCGCCGTCTATCAGTCGGGCTGATACAGCGGCACGGTCGAGATCGAGACCTTGGCCGAACCGTCCGTCAGCTCTGCCGCGTGGGCGACATAGATCAGCGTCTGGTTCTTCTCATCGAACAGGCGCTTCACCCGCAGCGATTTGAGGATGATGGACCGGGACTCGCGGAACACATCCTCGCCGTCATCGCTGCGGTCGATATCGCCCAGCGTGATTGGCCCGGTCTGGCGGCAGGCCAGCGACGCGTTGGAGGGATCCTCGAACCAGTTGCCTTTGGACAGGCGGTCGATCAGCCCGCGCTCGAAATAGGCGATGTGGCAGGTGACACCTTGGACCTTGGGATCGGAAATCGCCTCGATCACGATATCATTGCCGACCCAGTCGACCCCGATCTGGCCGATCTCCTCTGCGGCGGCGGGCAGGCTCAGCAGGCAGAATGCGGCAGCCAGGGCGCAGTTCGAACGTTTCATGAAAATCTCCTGATTCTATCGGGCGGTGCGGGGCGCGCCCGCCTTGTCATTACTTACGCGCAGAAGCGGGGAAGGATCCATGGAACCTTTTTGCGCGGGTGGAGTTACTCCTGCTCAACGGCGCGTTGAGGCGCCGCAGACAGGAAATGGAAGAGGAGACTACTATGTTTACGCCGAAACGCGCCCTGACCGCATCTGCCCTGGCCCTTCTGGCTGCACCGGTTTGGGCCGGCGCCCAAGTGCAGGCCGTGACCGACCTGAACCTGCGCGCAGGCCCCGGACCGCAGCATGAAATCATCGGTGTCATTTCCAAAGACGGCGCTGTCAAACTGGACGGCTGCCTGGAGCAGAGCAACTGGTGCAAGGTGGGCTATGACGGTGCCGAAGGCTGGGCCTATGGCGAGTATCTGACAGCAACCGTCACCGAGAAGTACATTCCCGTTGTTGCCCAGGACAGCCCCGTTGAAGTCACCACCGTGACCTATGAAAACACCGGTGAAGCCGACGCGCCTCTGGGGGCTATCGGCGGTGCCATCACTGGCGGTCTGATTGCAGGCCCGGCCGGGGTTGTTGCCGGTGCGATTGCCGGGGCGGCCGCAGGTGAAGCAGCTGTGCCGGACGAGGAAGTGGTGACCTATGTGCGCACCAATGCGACCGAACCGGTTTATGTGCAGGGCGAAGTGGTGACCGGCGTGGTCATTCCGGAAGAAGTCCAGCTGACGGACATCCCGGACTCGAACTTCCGTTACGTTTACCTGAACGGCCTGCCGGTTCTGGTCGAGGCGGACAGCCGCACCGTGATCCACGTAGTCCGCTGATTTTCCTGATACTGTCTGATTGCGGGCGGCCCTGACGGGCCGCCCGTTTTCGTGTGCGCACCAGCACCCGGGGTCAATGCGATTGACGCGAATCATGTGGTCGTCTATTGAATTGAACAACTGTTCATATAATCGGCTGTGCCCTGGAGGATCTGCGGGATGTTCAACGCAAGCATGAGTTTCGATCTTGGTGAGGATGTTAACGCCCTGCGCGATGTGGTTCACCGCTGGGCGCAGGACCGCGTCAAGCCGATGGCGCAGGAGATCGACCAGAAAAACGAATTCCCTGCGGATCTGTGGCAGGAGATGGGCGAGCTGGGCCTGCTGGGCATCACAGTGCCGGAGGAATTCGGCGGCGCCGGCATGTCCTATCTGGCCCACACCGTCGCGGTGGAGGAAATCGCCCGGGCCTCGGCCTCCGTCTCGCTGTCCTACGGCGCGCATTCCAACCTGTGCGTCAACCAGATCAAGCTGAACGGCAACGCCGAGCAGAAGCAGAAATACCTGCCCCGGCTGATCTCGGGCGAGCATGTCGGCGCGCTGGCAATGTCCGAGGCGGGCGCGGGCTCTGACGTGGTGTCGATGTCGCTGCGTGCCGAAAAGCGCAACGATCACTTCCGCCTGAACGGCAACAAGTACTGGATCACCAACGGCCCCGACGCCGACACGCTGGTGGTTTACGCCAAGACCGATCCGGAGGCGGGCTCGAAGGGGATCACCGCCTTCCTGATCGAAAAGGAAATGAAGGGCTTCTCCACCTCCAAGCATTTCGACAAGCTGGGGATGCGCGGCTCCAACACGGCTGAGCTGGTGTTCGAGGATGTGGAAGTCCCGTTCGAGAACGTGCTGGGCGAAGAGGGCAAGGGCGTGCGCGTTCTGATGTCCGGCCTGGATTATGAGCGCGTGGTGCTGGCGGGCATCGGCCTCGGCATCATGGCGTCCTGCATGGATGAGATGATGCCCTACATGGCGGAACGCAAGCAGTTCGGCCAGCCGATCGGGAACTTCCAGCTTATGCAGGCCAAGATTGCCGATATGTACACGGCGATGAACTCGGCGCGGGCCTATGTCTATGAAGTGGCGAAATCCTGCGACAATGGCACCGTGACCCGCCAGGACGCGGCGGCTTGCTGCCTTTATGCTTCCGAGGTGGCGATGACCCAGGCGCACCAGGCGGTGCAGGCCTTCGGCGGCGCGGGCTACCTGTCCGACAACCCGGTCGGCCGCATCTTCCGCGATGCCAAGCTGATGGAAATCGGCGCAGGCACCAGCGAAATCCGGCGGATGCTGATCGGCCGCGAGCTGATGGGCACCATGTAACAAAAGAAAACCCCGCGCTCCGAAGGAGGCGCGGGGTTTGAAACAGGCCTGGCGGCACGAGGTCAGCCGCCAGACCGGAACCAGGTCACTTAGGATCAGAAGCGGTGCACGTAAGCGAAGTTCACGACAACCGGATCGATCTCTGCGGTGCCGATGCTGGCGCCGTTCAGGCTCGCATCGGTGTCGATGTCCATCCAGCGGACGTTGAACCGCAGCGCGCCATTGTCGGAAATCTGGTAGTCGGCACCGGCATTGACCGCGACACCAAAGCTGTCATCGAGGTCCAGCGTGCCAAGCGCGGTCTCTTCCTCGAAGAAGGTGGTGTAGTTCAGGCCCAGACCCAGGAACGGCTTGACCTTGCCGGCGGTCGGGAAGTGGTAGTTGACCGACAGGGTCGGCGGCAGTTGCTTGGCGGACGCGGCAAAAGCGCCGTTCAGGCGGACGTCGTGCTCGAACGGCGAGGCCGCCAGCAGCTCGACACCCCAGTTGTCGCGGAAGAAGTATTCAACGGTCAGCGACAGCGCGGTGCCATCGTCGATATCGGCCGCCATGCCGGCCAGGGTGCCGTTGCCGGATTTCGGGTTGACGTTGGCGATACCGACACCAACGGTCCAGTCGCCTTGCTGCTGGGCCAGCGCGGGGCCAGCCAGAGCGGCGAGGGCAGAAGTCAGTGCCAATGCGGAAACCATGCGTTTCATCGGGTGCGTCCCTTTTCTTGTGTTTGCCCCGCAGTGGTGCCCCAAGGAGCGGCTGAAAACTCTGATCTGGATCAAGGGGCGGATTGCTTTGCCATTGTAAATCCAGTGGAAAATTGCATGGCTGCCATGCGTTTCAGGAATGTCTAAATATGCATGATGGTTGTAACATTCCTGGACTTCGCCCGGATGGCAGCTGGGACCTGCCGGAGCGGCTGAACATGGCCGCGCAATGCCTGGCGCATCCGGCTGAAAAGACCGCCCTGATTGACATGACCGGCGCGGCGCGGCGCGACATTTCTTATGGCGAGCTTTCGCAGATGACCGACGGGCTGGCCCGCTATCTGCTGACCCGCATCCAGCCCGGCGACCGGGTGGGCGTGCTGCTCAGCCAGTCGCCCTGGTGCGCCGCGGCGCATCTGGCAATCTGGAAGGCGGGCGGCATCTCGGTGCCCTTGTTCAAGCTGTTCAAACACGATGCGCTGGCCTCCCGCGCCGGCGACGCGGGCGTGCGCTTCGTCTTCACCGATACCGAGGGCGCCGGCCTGCTGGGAGATCTGGCCGAAGCGGTGATGGCCGACAGCGCCGGGCTGGAGGGGGCGCCGGTCCCCTTCGCGGATACCGCGCCGGAGACCCCGGCGGTGCTGATCTATACCTCCGGCACCACCGGCAGCCCCAAGGGCGCGCTGCACGGCCACCGGGTCCTGACCGGCCACCTGCCGGGCGTTGCCATCAGCCATGACCACCTGGGTCAGCCCGGCGATGTCCTTTGGACCCCGGCGGACTGGGCCTGGATCGGCGGGCTGTTCGACGTGCTGATGCCGGGCCTGGCGCTGGGCGTGCCGGTGGTGGCCGCGCGGCTGGACAAGTTCTCGCCGGAGGCCTGCGCGGATCTGATCGCCACGGCCGGCGTGCGCAACGTGTTCTTCCCGCCCACGGCGCTGCGGATGCTGAAAGCAGCGGGGCAGGGGCTCAGCGGCCTGCGCTCGGTTGCCAGCGGCGGAGAGCCCCTGGGCGCTGAGATGCTCGCCTGGGGCCGGCGCCGCCTGGGCGTGACCATCAACGAATTCTATGGCCAGACCGAATGCAACATGGTGGCCTCCTCCTGCGCAGCAGATTTCGAGCCGCGGCCGGGCTGCATCGGCAAAGCGGTGCCGGGGCATGAACTGGCGGTGATCGACGCGGCGGGCGACCCCACGGAGGATGAGGGCGACGTCGCCATCCGCCGCGGCTCGGCCTCGATGCTGCTGGAATACTGGAACCGGCCGGAGGAAACCGCCGCCAAGTTCCGCGGCGGCTGGCTGGTGACCGGCGACCGCGGCATCTGGGAGGGCGGTTACCTGCGGTTTGTGGGCCGCGAGGATGACGTGATCACCTCCGGCGGCTACCGCATCGGCCCGGCGGAGATCGAGGACTGCCTGCTGACCCACCCTGCTGTGGCGACGGTGGGCGTGGTCGGCAAGCCCGATCCGCTGCGCACCGAAATCGTCAAGGCTTATGTGGTGCTGAAAGCCGGCGCCAAAGCCTCGGAGCAGGAACTGCAGGACTACGTCAAGGACCGCCTCGCGCATTATTCCTACCCGCGCGAAGTGGCCTTTCTCGACGCACTGCCGATGACCGTGACCGGCAAGGTGATCCGCAAGGAGCTCAAGGCGCGGGCAGCGGGGGAGGTGCAATGACCCAAGGTGTTGCATACCCGGCGCACGCTGCCCCAACCGGAATGAAAGACATTTCCCGTACAACGGGAAGCGGCCTAACCCCTATAACGGGAGAGTGGACATGAAACTCACATCCAAGGCGTTGCCTTCCTCGGAAGGCTTCAAGCAGAACCGCGAGGCGCATCTGGCGGCCCTTGCGCAGATCAGCGAGGCGGCGGAGGCCGCGCGCATGGGCGGCGGCGAAAAATCCCGCGCCCGCCATGAAAGCCGCGGCAAGATGCTGCCGCGCCGCCGGGTGGCGAACCTCCTCGATCCCGGCTCCCCGTTCCTGGAAATCGGCGCCACCGCGGCGCACGCCATGTACGACGGTGCGGCACCTGCGGCCGGCGTGATCGCGGGCATCGGCCGGGTGCACGGGCAAGAGGTCATGGTGGTCTGCAACGACGCCACTGTGAAGGGCGGCACCTATTACCCGATGACGGTGAAGAAACACCTGCGCGCGCAGGAGATCGCCGAAGAAAACCGCCTTCCCTGCATCTACCTGGTCGACTCCGGCGGTGCCAACCTGCCCAACCAGGACGAGGTCTTCCCCGACCGCGACCATTTCGGGCGCATCTTCTACAACCAGGCTCGGATGTCGGCCAAGGGCATCCCGCAGATCGCCGTTGTTATGGGCTCCTGCACCGCGGGCGGCGCCTATGTGCCGGCGATGTCGGACGTCACCATTATCGTGAAGGAACAGGGCACCATCTTCCTTGCCGGCCCGCCGCTGGTGAAGGCGGCCACGGGTGAGGTCGTCAGCGCCGAGGACCTGGGCGGCGGCGACGTGCATACGCGCCTGTCCGGCGTGGCAGATTACCTGGCCGAGGATGATGCCCACGCGCTGGCGCTGGCGCGGCGCGCGGTGCAGTCGCTGAACATCACCAGACCGCTGACGGTGAACTGGGCCAGCCCCGAGGAACCCGCCTACGACCCCGAGGAGATCCTCGGCGTGGTGCCCGGCGACCTGCGCACCCCTTATGACATCCGCGAGGTGATCGCGCGGCTGGTCGACGGCTCCCGCTTTGACGAGTTCAAGCCGCGTTTCGGCGAGACGCTTGTCACCGGCTTTGCCCATCTGAAGGGCTGCCCAATCGGCATCGTCGCCAACAACGGCGTGCTGTTCTCGGAAGCCGCCCAAAAAGGCGCGCATTTCGTCGAGCTGTGCTCGCAGCGCAAGATTCCTCTGGTGTTCCTGCAGAACATCACCGGCTTCATGGTCGGCCGAAAGTATGAAAACGAGGGCATCGCCCGCCATGGCGCCAAGATGGTGACGGCAGTGGCCACCACCAATGTGCCGAAAGTCACCATGCTGGTCGGCGGCTCCTTTGGCGCGGGCAACTACGGCATGTCGGGCCGCGCCTACCAGCCGCGCTTCCTGTGGACCTGGCCGAACTCCCGCATCTCGGTGATGGGCGGCGAGCAGGCTGCGGGCGTGCTGGCAACGGTGAAACGCGACGCCATCGAACGCCAGGGCGGCAGCTGGAGCGCTGAGGAGGAAGCCGAGTTCAAGCGCCCCACCATTGAGATGTTCGAGGAGCAGAGCCACCCGCTGTATGCCTCGGCGCGCCTTTGGGACGACGGCATCATCGACCCGCGCAAGAGCCGCGACGTGCTGGCGCTCTCGCTCAGCGCGGCGCTGAACGCCCCGATCGAAGAGACCAAATTCGGCGTCTTCCGGATGTAAGCGCCGTCGCTTTCATCTTTCGCAAAATACTCCGGGGGTCCGGGGGCAGCGCCCCCGGTCCGGCGATCCAGACAAAGGACCAACCCCATGTTTGACAAGATCCTGATTGCCAACCGCGGCGAAATCGCCTGCCGCGTGATGGAAACTGCGCGCGCCATGGGCGTGCGCACGGTGGCGGTCTATTCCGACGCCGACGCCGCCGCAAAACACGTGCAAATGGCGGATGAGGCGGTGCACATCGGCGGCCCGGCCCCGGCGGACAGCTACCTGAAAGGGGATGAGATCATCCGGGTGGCGCAGGAAACCGGCGCCCAGGCGATCCACCCGGGGTACGGCTTCCTGTCGGAAAACCCGAAATTCGTCGAGGCGGTGGAGGCTGCGGGCCTCGTGTTCATCGGGCCGTCGGCGGATGCGATCCGCAAGATGGGCCTCAAGGACGCCGCCAAGGCGCTGATGGAGGCGGCCGGCGTGCCGGTGGTGCCGGGTTATCACGGCGCCAGCCAGGATCCGGAGTTCCTGGCAAGCGAAGCCGGGAAGATCGGCTATCCGGTGCTGATCAAGGCGGTGGCCGGCGGCGGCGGCAAGGGGATGCGTCTGGTTGAGAAGCCGGAGGAATTCGCCGACGCCCTGAAAAGTGCGCAGGGCGAGGCGACCACGGCCTTTGGCAATCCCGACGTTCTGATCGAGAAATACATCCAGCAGCCCCGCCATATCGAGGTGCAGGTCT
Organism: Leisingera daeponensis DSM 23529; assembly: GCF_000473145.1. NCBI lineage: Bacteria > Pseudomonadati > Pseudomonadota > Alphaproteobacteria > Rhodobacterales > Roseobacteraceae > Leisingera > Leisingera daeponensis. The sequence continues at coordinate 491,536 of NZ_KI421500.1, forward strand.
TTGGCGACGGGACGCAGGCGGTGCATCTGTTTGAGCGCGACTGCTCGCTGCAGCGCCGCCACCAGAAGGTGATCGAGGAAGCCCCGGCGCCCGGCATGACCGAGGAGATGCGCGAGGCGATGGGCCAGGCCGGCGTGCGCGCGGCTGAGGCGATCGGCTATAAGGGCGCGGGCACGGTGGAATTCATCGTCGATGGCTCCGACGGGCTGCGCCCCGATGGCTTCTGGTTCATGGAAATGAACACCCGCCTGCAGGTGGAGCACCCGGTGACCGAGCTGATTACCGGCGTCGATCTGGTGGAATGGCAGCTGCGCGTTGCCTCGGGTGAGAGCCTGCCTGCCAGGCAGGAAGACCTCACCATCACCGGCCACGCCTTTGAGGCACGGCTTTATGCGGAGGATGTGCCGAAGGGCTTCCTGCCCGCAACCGGCACGCTGACGCATCTGTCCTTCCCGGCAGAGGCCCGCGCCGACAGCGGTGTGCGGGCAGGGGACACCATCAGCCCCTGGTACGATCCGATGATCTCCAAGGTGATCGTGCATGGCTCCACCCGCAAGGTGGCGCTGTCGCGGCTGGCGCGCGCGCTGGAGGACACCGAGGTCGGCGGCACCGTCACCAACCTGGCGTTCCTTGGCGCGCTGGCCGCGCATGAGGGGTTTGCCAATGGCGAGGTGGACACCGGCCTTATCGCCCGCGATCTGGACGCTCTGGTGGCCGCGCCGCAGGCCGAGCTGCGCCACAAGGCGGCGGCGGGCATGGTGGCGCTGGACCTGGTGCAGGCCGCAGCGCACACCGGCTTCAGCCTGTGGACGCCGCTGCACCGCGCTGTGACCCTGACCCATGCGGGCGAGGAGTTCACCGCCGATGTGCAGGTCGACGGGCCGGACCGGCAGCTGTGGACCATCGAGGGCGGCACCGTTGTGGCCGAGCGCAGCCAGGGCCAGTGGCGCATCGGCGAGCGCCGGATGCCGACGGTCTCGCAGTCCGGGTCCCTGATCACCGTGCATGACGCCTACGGGCTGGAATTCACCGTGGTGGACCCGCTCGACCGTGCGGCCGTTGCGGGCGGGGATCTGAATGTGGTCGAGGCGCCGATGCCGGGCCTGGTCAAGGCGGTGTTTGCCGAAGCAGGCCAATCGGTGAAGGAGGGCGACCGGCTCGCCGTTCTGGAAGCCATGAAGATGGAGCACTCGCTGCTGGCGGCGCGCGATGGTGTCGTCGCGGAAGTGCTGGCCTCGGCCGGCGATCAGGTCGAGGCGGGCGCCGCGCTGGTGCGGCTGGAAGAAGACGACAGCTGACCTGAAGTCCGGGGCGGCGCGTCTGCCGCCCCTGCCGGGATTTGAGTATTTTTGGAAAGATGAAGCCGAAGGGGCGTTTCATGAGCGAGTTTGCCGAGATCTTCGAGGTCGGTCCGCGCGACGGGCTGCAGAATGAGAAGCGCGAAATTCCGGTGGCCGAGAAGGTGGCGCTGACCGATTGCCTGAGCCGCGCCGGGTTCAAGCGGATCGAGGTGGCGAGTTTCGTGTCGCCCAAATGGGTGCCGCAGATGGCGGGCAGCGCTGAGGTGCTGGCCGGCATCACCCGCGCCCCCGGCGTAAGCTACGCGGCGCTGACGCCCAACATGCGCGGGTTTGAGGATGCGGTGGCGGCAAAGGCGGATGAGATTGCGGTCTTTGCGTCCGCCTCTGAAGGGTTCTCCAAGGCCAATATCAACGCGACCATCGAGGAAAGCATCACCCGCTTTCTGCCCATTCTGGACGCGGCAAAGGACATCGGGCTGCCGGTCCGCGGCTATGTGTCCTGCGTGACCGACTGCCCGTTTGACGGGCCGACTCCGCCGCAGAAGGTGGCGGAGGTGGCGCGCCGGCTGTTCGAGCTGGGCTGCTATGAGATTTCGCTGGGCGATACCATCGGGCAGGGCACGCCGGAAACGATCTCGGCGATGCTGCAGGCGGTGGTCCAGCAGGTGCCGGCCGGGCGGCTTGCCGGTCATTATCATGACACCGCCGGGCGGGCGCTGGACAATATCGAGGCCTCCCTGGATCTTGGCGTGCGGGTGTTCGATGCCGCGGTGGGCGGCCTTGGCGGCTGCCCCTATGCGCCGGGGGCCGCGGGCAACGTGGCCACCGAAGCGGTCCACAAGCGCCTGACGGAACTAGGCTATCACACCGGCCTGGACGCGGATGTGCTGGACGAGGCCGCCGCGATGGCCCGCGCCATGCGCGGCCTGCAGTAAGATTTCAGCGGAGAAGCAAGATGTTTGAAACGATCACCCTGGAAACCGACGCCCGCGGCGTCTGCACCCTGACGCTGAACCGCCCGGACAAGCACAACGCCATGTCCGGCCAGATGCTGCAGGAGCTGACCCTTGCGGCAAAGCGGCTGGCGGCGGATGACACCGTGCGCGTGGTCGTGCTGACCGGCGCGGGCAAGAGCTTTTGCGCGGGCGGCGACCTGGGCTGGATGCGCCAGCAGATGGATGCGGACGCCGAAACCCGCGGCCGCGAGGCGCGGGTGCTGGCAGAGATGCTGATGGCGCTCAACACCCTGCCCAAGCCGGTGATCGGCGCGCTGCAGGGCAATGCCTTCGGCGGCGGCGTCGGCATGGCTTCGGTCTGCGATGTGGCCATCGGCGCGGATCATCTGAAGATGGGCCTGACCGAAACCAGGCTGGGGCTGATTCCCGCCACCATCGGCCCCTATGTGATTGCCCGCATGGGTGAGGCCAAGGCGCGCCGCGTGTTCATGTCGGCGCGGCTGTTCGGCGCGGCTGAGGCGGTGGAGCTGGGCCTGCTGGCCAAGGCGGTTCCGGCGGACCAGCTGGCCGAGGCCGTCGAGGCGGAGGTTTCCCCCTATCTGAACTGCGCGCCGGGGGCCGTGGCGGCCGCCAAGCAACTGGCGCGTGACCTGGGTCCAAGGCTGGATGATGCCGTGATCGACCACACGATCGAGGCGCTTGTGGAGCGCTGGGAAGGCGAGGAGGCCCGCGAGGGCATCAGCGCCTTCTTCGAGAAGCGCAAGCCCGGCTGGCAGGTCTGATAAACCGGTATTTCCGACTCACTTTTGAAGGGCGGCAGCAGCTTTCGCTGCTGCCGCTTTTCTTATGAAATCACTAAGAAATCACACCACCGTTGCGGCTGTGCTTTTTCCTGTCACAAACCCCGTTGTTTAACCTTGCCTTAGTTGACGCTGTAGGGGCGGAGGGGTAGACACACTCCAAATCAACACGCCAATTGACGTCGCGCGGGAAACCGCCGGGGAAAGGAGCTGCTCTTGGAAGAGATGTTGAGGGAGTACCTGCCGATCATGGTCTTCCTGGCCGTCGCGGCAGGATTGGGGATTGTCCTTATCCTGGCAGCCGTTGTGCTGGCGGTCCGCAATCCGGACCCGGAGAAGGTCAGCGCCTACGAATGCGGTTTCAACGCGTTCGACGATGCCCGTATGAAATTCGATGTCAGGTTCTATCTGGTGTCGATTCTCTTCATTATTTTCGACCTGGAAATCGCTTTCCTGTTTCCCTGGGCCGTCGGTTTCAAGGACATCAGCGACACCGGCTTCTGGTCGATGATGGTGTTCCTGGGCGTTCTGACCATCGGATTCGCCTATGAGTGGAAGAAAGGGGCCCTGGAATGGCAGTGATGACCGGAGCCAACACCGCCGGTGTGGACAAGGAAGTTGTCACCCGGGCCCTCAATGCAGAGCTTCAGGACAAGGGCTTTCTGCTCACCTCGGCCGAGGACATCATCAACTGGGCGCGCACGGGCTCCCTGCACTGGATGACCTTCGGCCTGGCCTGCTGCGCGGTTGAGATGATGCACACCTCGATGCCGCGCTACGACGCCGAACGCTTCGGCATCGCGCCGCGCGCGTCGCCGCGCCAGTCGGACGTGATGATCGTCGCGGGCACCCTGACCAACAAAATGGCGCCGGCCCTGCGCAAGGTCTACGACCAGATGCCCGAGCCGCGTTACGTGATCTCGATGGGCTCCTGCGCCAACGGCGGCGGCTATTACCACTACAGCTATTCCGTGGTGCGCGGCTGCGACCGGGTTGTGCCGGTTGACGTCTATGTGCCCGGCTGCCCGCCGACGGCTGAGGCGCTGCTGTACGGACTGATGCAGCTGCAGCGCAAGATCCGCCGCACCGGCACCCTGGTGCGCTGAGGAAGGGCGGAGAAAACATGACTGAAGCACTGAAAGAGCTTGGCGCCCAGATCGAAGCCAAACGCCCCGATTGCGTGGTGGCCTGGAGCGTGTCCTTTGACGAGCTGACCATTGACGTCACGCCCTCGAACATCGCCGGTCTGGTGGAGTTCCTGAAATCGGACCCGAACTGCAAGTTTTCAACCCTGGTGGACATCACCGCGGTGGATTACCCCGACCGCGCCAAGCGGTTCGACGTGGTCTATCACTTCCTGTCGATGTACCGGAACCAGCGCATCCGCCTGCGCGCCGCCGTGCGCGAGGATGAGATGGTGCCCTCTATCGTGAAGGTGCACCCCTCGGCCAACTGGTTCGAGCGGGAAGTTTACGACATGTTCGGCATCCTGTTCTCGGGCCACCCGGACCTGCGCCGGATTCTGACCGACTACGGCTTCCGCGGCTACCCGCTGCGCAAGGACTTCCCGACCACCGGCTATACCGAGGTGCGGTATGACGAGGTGCAGAAGCGGGTGGTCTATGAGCCGGTGAAGCTGGTGCAGGAATACCGCCAGTTCGATTTCATGTCGCCGTGGGAAGGTGCGGAATACATCCTGCCCGGCGACGAGAAGGAAGCTGCCAAATGACGATGGCAACGCCCGTTCATGACTGGCCGGAAGGTTTGGAGCGCGTGGTGCTGTGCATTGGTGCGCCCAAAGCCGCGACCACCTTCCTTTACGTCATGCTGCGCGGCGATCCTCGTGTTTGTGTTTCGAAAACCAAGGAAGTCCATTTCTGGGATGTCGCGAGCGGAATCAATTCCCGCCTGTGGCAGAAACGGGCTCTGAAAACGCTGCTTAAGCAATGCTCGATTCTACTGGTCTCCCCTTTCCGCAAGTCAGATCTGACGTGGCGCGACATTAAACGCTCTGTTTTGTTGCTGCGCCTGCGGTGGGGCGGGCTCAAGCAGGCATCGCGCTATATCGACTACCTGCTTAGCGACTACCAGCAGGAAAAGGTGGTTTTCGAGGCTTCGCCGGGGTATTCGATTTGCGACGCCGGGACCCTTGCGCAGATGGGGCGGGTTCACGAGAACACTCATCTGGTATTGATGGTTCGCGACCCGGTTCAGCGGCTTTGGTCCGATACACGGCACCGCCTGCGGCCGGGGATCAAGGCCGGTAAAGTGCAGCGCGAGGAAGTGTTGCAAGCGTTTGAAAGGGACTTCAGCGATCCCGGCAGCTTCGGGTATCGCAACTCTGATTACGCATCGATCATCAGCCGCTTGGAAGAGGCCGGCCTGGGCGGAAAACTGTGGTGCGTGTTCTACGAAAACATAACGGACGAACGCGAACGGTCTGTGTTGAAAAGCGCTTTGGGTTTTGAGCCGGAACTGACATTCAGCGAACGCGTGAATGTTGGCCAGGACATCACTCCTTCGCCGGAATTGATGGACAGGGCAAAACAGGCTTTTGGCCATGTATACGAATACATGTACGAAAGATATGGCAGCCGTGTACCAAGCAATTGGTTGGCTTAGGGTGCGATAGGCAAGGGCTGAGGCATTAAGGAAGGACGTTATGGCAGACGGTTCAAACTCATTCGACGATGTGTTGACGGGCGAGCAGAAGATCCGCAACTTCAACATCAACTTCGGCCCGCAGCACCCTGCGGCGCATGGGGTTTTGCGGCTGGTGCTGGAGCTTGACGGCGAGATCGTCGAGCGCTGCGACCCGCATATCGGCCTGCTGCACCGCGGCACCGAAAAGCTGATGGAAAGCCGCACCTACCTGCAGAACCTGCCGTATTTCGACCGCCTCGACTACGTGGCGCCGATGAACCAGGAACATGCCTGGTGCCTGGCCATCGAAAAGCTGACCGGCACCGTGGTGCCGCGCCGCGGCCAGCTGATCCGGGTTCTGTATTCGGAAATCGGCCGGGTGCTGAACCACCTGCTGAACGTCACCACGCAGGCGATGGACGTCGGCGCGCTGACCCCGCCGCTGTGGGGCTTTGAAGAGCGCGAAAAGCTGATGATCTTTTACGAGCGGGCCTGCGGCGCGCGCCTGCACGCGGCCTACTTCCGCCCCGGCGGCGTGCATCAGGACCTGCCGGATGACCTTTTGGACGACATCGACCTCTGGGCGATGGAATTCCCCAAGGTGCTGGACGATATCGACGGCCTTCTGACCGAAAACCGCATCTTCAAGCAGCGCAACTGCGACATCGGTGTGGTGACCGAGGACGACATTCAGAAGTACGGCTTCTCCGGCGTCATGGTGCGCGGCTCCGGCCTCGCCTGGGACCTGCGCCGCGCGCAGCCCTATGAATGCTATGACGAGTTCGAGTTCCAGGTGCCGATCGGCAAGAACGGCGATTGCTACGACCGCTACCTCTGCCGGATGGAAGAGATGCGCCAGTCGACCTCGATCATCCGCCAGGCGATTGCCAAGCTGCGCGAAGCCACCGGCGACGTGATGGCCCGCGGCAAGCTGTCTCCGCCCAAGCGCGGCGACATGAAAACCTCGATGGAAAGCCTGATCCACCATTTCAAGCTGTACACCGAAGGCTTCCACGTCCCGGCAGGCGAGGTTTACGCCGCCGTCGAGGCGCCCAAGGGCGAGTTCGGCGTCTATCTGGTGGCGGACGGGTCCAACAAACCCTACCGCTCCAAGATCCGCGCGCCGGGCTTCCTGCACCTGCAGGCGATGGACCATGTTGCCAAGGGCCACCAGCTGGCCGACGTCGCCGCCATCATCGGCACCATGGACGTCGTGTTCGGGGAGATCGACCGGTGAAATGGCTGGGCTGTGTCCTGCTGCTGGGGGTGGGTTTCGTCCTCGGCCTGATGGCGGACCGCGCGCGCGGGATTGCCGAGGCGATGGGCTTGATCTCCGCGCGGGATGTGCACGCGGCCGAGGTTGTCTGTGTCACCAGCGCCAGCGGCAAGGGCGATCATGAATGCCAGGTGCTGCTGGCGGGGGCGGACCCGCAGCCGGCGATCGGTTGGCTTTATGGGCTGCAAGGGCTGGATTGGGCGCGGGACGCGTTGGGCGCGGCCTGCTGGCAGAGCTACCTTGGCAAGGCCGAGGCTGGGTTTGCTCAGAATGAGGTGTTTCGCTGTGCCGCACCCTAAGCCTAACCCGATGCCGCGCTGCCAAGGTGCCAGGAACGCCCAGGGCGGCGCCCCGCTGGTGTGCGGTGGCAAGATCGAAACAGCAGACCGCGAGGCGTGGCACAGGCCCGGTATCGCGGTTGACCAAGGGACGCAGGACTACAGATGCTGAGACGCCTTCACCACGAACAGCCTGACAGCTTTGCCTTCACCCCCGCCAACCTGGCCTGGGCCGAGGCGCAGATCACCAAATATCCTGAGGGCCGCCAGGCCTCTGCGGTCATTCCGCTGTTGTGGCGTGCGCAGGAACAGGAAGGCTGGGTCTCCAAGCCCGCGATCGAAGCCATCGCCGATATGCTCGGCATGGCCCACATCCGGGTGCTGGAGGTTGCCTCCTTCTACTTCATGTTCCAGCTGCAACCCACGGGTTCCGTTGCGCATGTGCAGATCTGCGGTACCACGTCCTGCATGATCTGCGGCGCCGAGGACCTGATTGCGGTCTGCCGGGAGAAGATCGCCCCCAAGCCCTTTACCCTGTCGGCGGACGGCAAGTTCACCTGGGAAGAGGTCGAGTGCCTGGGCGCCTGCACCAATGCGCCGATGGCGCAGATCGGCAAGGATTATTACGAGGATCTGACGGCAGAGGGTTTTGCCAAGCTGCTGGACGATCTGGCGGCCGGCCAGCTGGTCGCGCCCGGCCCGCAGAACGGCCGTTACGCGGCGGAGCCGAAGTCCGGCCTCACCTCGCTGACCGAGTTCGACAGCGGCAAGACGCAGTACAATGCCAGCGCGCAGCTGGCGATGGACGTCAAGGACGGCATCAAGCGCATTCAGGGCGATGAAGTGCCGCTGCTGACCCCCTGGATCGGCAAGGACGGCACCGTTGCCGGCCGCGCCGCCGAGGGCCAGCCGCCCAAGGCGCCCGAAGCCCCGCTTCCCGCAGCCCGGCAAGCCGAGGCGCTGAAGACCGCGCCGACGAAGAAATCCGATGCGGCTGAGCCTTCCTCGCCCGAGGGGGCTGCGGCCAAGGCAACCGAGGAAAGCGAGCCGGAGCTTCTGAAGGAAGCCCGCGGCGGGCTGGCCGATGACCTCAAGATGCTGAAGGGCGTTGGCCCCAAGCTGGAGGCAAAGCTGAACGAGCTTGGCTTCTACCACTTCGATCAGATCGCCGACTGGACCGAGGAAGAGATCGCTTGGGTCGATTCCCGGCTGCAGTTCCGGGGCCGGATCGCCCGCGATGGCTGGGTCGAGCAGGCGAAGCGGCTGCAAGTGGGCGATGAGACCGAATTCGCTAAACGTGCGAAAGAATCGCACATCTACGACGACGACGAATAAGCGGGCTGCGGCCCTGCGGGGCCGGGTTTGGGTGATAGGGAACAGATGACCAGGGAACAGGACCAGGCCATTGCAGCAAAGGGCCGGCACATCGCGCTTGTGATTGCCGGGACCATCTCGCTGTGGGTCGTGCTGTCGCTGTTCATCGGCCCCATGCTGGGGCTGCCGGGGCGCTATGCGCTGCTGTTCGACTTTGCCGCGCTGGCGGGCATGATCTATGCCCTGGTCAACATATTTCAACTCTGGCGCATGCGCCGGGACAGCCAAAGGTAGGCACACATGCTGAAGGATCAGGACCGGATCTTTACCAACCTTTACGGGATGCACGAGCGCACGCTGGCGGGCGCCAAGGCGCGCGGCCATTGGGATGGCACCGCGGGCATCATCGAAAAGGGCCGTGACTGGATCATTCAGACCATGAAGGACTCAGGCCTGCGCGGCCGCGGCGGCGCGGGTTTCCCGACCGGTCTCAAATGGTCCTTCATGCCCAAGGAAAGCGACGGCCGCCCGGCGTATCTGGTGGTGAACGCGGATGAATCGGAGCCCGGCACCTGCAAGGACCGCGAGATCATGCGCCACGATCCGCACACGCTGATCGAGGGCTGCCTGATCGCCTCCTTCGCGATGAATGCGCACACCTGCTATATCTACCTGCGCGGCGAATACATCCGCGAGCGCGAGGCGCTGCAGGCGGCGATTGACGAAGCCTACGACCAGGGCCTGCTGGGCAAGAACGCGGCCGGCTCCGGCTGGGACTTCGACATCTTCCTGCACCACGGGGCAGGGGCCTACATCTGCGGCGAGGAAACCGCCCTGATCGAGAGCCTGGAAGGCAAGAAGGGGATGCCCCGGATGAAACCGCCGTTCCCGGCGGGTGCGGGTCTCTATGGCTGCCCGACCACGGTGAACAACGTGGAATCCATCGCCGTTGTGCCGACCATCCTGCGCCGCGGCGCCGACTGGTTCGCAGGCTTCGGCCGCCAGAACAACGCGGGCACCAAGCTGTTTGCGATCTCCGGCCACGTCAACAACCCCTGTGTTGTCGAAGAAGCGATGTCGATCTCCTTTGAGGAACTGATCGAGAAGCACTGCGGCGGCATCCGCGGCGGCTGGGACAACCTGCTGGCGGTGATCCCCGGCGGCTCCTCCGTTCCGTGCGTGCGCGGCGAGAACATGCGCGACGCACTCATGGATTTCGACTACCTGCGCGGCGAGCTGGGCTCCGGCCTTGGCACTGCGGCGGTGATCGTGATGGACAAGCAGACCGACATCATCAAGGCGATCTGGCGGCTGTCCAAGTTCTACAAGCACGAAAGCTGCGGCCAGTGCACGCCCTGCCGCGAAGGCACCGGCTGGATGATGCGCGTCATGGACCGCCTGGTGAAGGGCGAGGCAGAGCTGGAAGAGATCGACATGCTGTGGGACGTGACCAAGCAGGTCGAGGGCCACACCATCTGCGCGCTTGGCGATGCGGCGGCCTGGCCGATCCAGGGCCTGATCAAGAACTTCCGCGAGGAAATCGAAGACCGCATCAAGGCCCAGAAGACGGGCCGCATGGGCGCGATGGCGGCGGAATAACCTTTGATGGACGCTTTTGCCGCATACTCCCACGCTCTGGCCGCGCTGGTGATCTTTACCCTGATCACCCTGGCGCTGTCGCCGTTCTCGGCGCTGGCCAAGCAGAAGGCGGGCCTCGCTCCGGGTGCCACGCCGCGGGAGGATTATGCGGACAAGGCCTACCGGCTGAACCGGGCCTACCTGAACGGCTGCGAGACGCTGCCGGCTTTCCTGACCGTGACGCTGGCGGCCATTCTGGCCGGTGCGGCGCCGTTCTGGGTGAACCTGCTGGCCTCGCTGGTGCTGGTGTCGCGGATGGTGATGATTGTCATTCACCTGCGCGGGGCCGGTAAACCGCATGGCGGGCTGCGGTCGGTTTTCTACGTGATTGGCTGGGCCTGCATGGGCGGCCTGGGGCTTTTGACATTGGCGGCAGTATTTTGAGCATTTTGAAGACATACCGGATCGCCGCGCCGATGGCGTGCCTGGCAGCGATGACGCTGGTAACGGCGTGCGGCAATTCCCTCAGCAACCGGGAGCGGCACCTGTATAACGGCGTGCCGTTCAAGGCCAAGGCCAAGCCCGTCGACAAGAAGACGGACCGGGCCGCGTTTTACGTTGAAATCAAGGGGGCAGACCGCTCCGTCAAAGGCGCGCGCGAGGCTGCGGCCCATGCCGGCACGACTTACTGCGTGGTGAACTACGGCTCTTCCAAAATCGCCTGGGCCATCGACCCGAGAGATGAGGCAGCACCGCTGACCCTGACCGATGGCCGCGCAACCTTTCAGGGAACCTGCACCCCGTGAGCGGATTTCAGGCATATCAGGGCCGTCAGGCAGGGCTGCTATTGAATAGCAGCGCCGCATGCACGCGCATGGGGGCTTTCACATCGAAGGAGTCCCCTGTCATGCGTGCCTTGATCGCGATTGCCCTGTCCACTTTTGTTGCCTTGCCGGCTGCGGCGATGGCCAAACCGTCGCTGCGCGACGTGCAGGAAATCGAAGACCCGCTGTTTGCCGTCGCCGTGGCGAAAGAAGTCTCTGACTATTGCGACGATATTTCCCCCCGGTACCTGAAAGGGCTGGGCGAGTTGCGCCGGCTCAAAGCGCGGGCAAACGCGTTGGGATACACGGACGCGGAAATCCGCGACTACATCGAATCTGATGCCGAAAAGGCCCGGATGCGTGCCAAGGGAGAAAAACTCCTGGCGCAGAACGGCGTGGATTACGGCAAACCGGAAACCTTCTGCGCCTATGGCCGCGCGGAAATCGAAAAGAACAGCGCGATCGGCGTGTTACTGAGGGCGAAATAGACCATGTCTGACCTCCGCAAGATCAACATTGACGGAACCGAGATCGAGGTGGATGGGGCGATGACCCTGATCCAGGCCTGTGAGGAGGCCGGTGTCGAGATCCCGCGCTTCTGCTATCACGAGCGGCTGTCCATCGCGGGCAACTGCCGCATGTGCCTGGTAGAGGTTGTCGGCGGCCCGCCGAAGCCCGCCGCCTCCTGCGCGATGCAGGTGCGCGATCTGCGCCCCGGCCCCGAAGGCCAGGCGCCGCAGGTGAAAACCAATTCGCCGATGGTCAAGAAGGCCCGCGAAGGCGTGATGGAATTCATGCTGATCAACCACCCGCTGGACTGCCCGATCTGCGACCAGGGCGGCGAGTGCGACCTGCAGGACCAGGCGATGGCCTATGGCGTCGACTTCTCCCGCTTCCGCGAGCCCAAGCGCGCGGTGGACGATCTGGATCTGGGGCCGCTGGTCGGCACCGCGATGACCCGCTGCATCTCCTGCACCCGTTGCGTGCGCTTCACCACTGAGGTCGCGGGCATCACCCAGATGGGCCAGACCGGGCGCGGCGAGGATGCGGAGATCACCTCCTATCTGAACGAAACCCTGCAATCGAACCTGCAGGGCAACATCATCGACCTGTGCCCGGTGGGCGCGCTGACGTCTAAGCCTTATGCCTTCACCGCACGGCCCTGGGAGCTGACCAAGACCGAAACCATCGACGTGATGGACGCGCTGGGATCGAATATCCGGGTCGACACCAAGGGCCGCGAAGTGATGCGCATTCTGCCGCGCAACCACGATGGCGTGAACGAGGAGTGGATCAGCGACAAGACCCGCTTTGTCTGGGACGGCCTGCGCCGCCAGCGCCTCGACCGTCCTTACGTGCGCGTCGATGGCAAGCTGAAGCCCGCCACCTGGCCTGAAGCCCTGGCTGCTGCGGCGAACGCCATGAAGGGCAAGAAGGTTGCGGGCCTGATCGGCGACCTGGTCCCGGTTGAGGCAGCCTTTGCCCTGAAACAGCTGGTCGAAGGTCTGGGCGGCAAGGTGGAATGCCGCACCGACAATGCCCGTCTGCCGATCGGCAACCGCGCAGGCTATGCCGGCACCGCCACGATTGAGGACATCGACAGCGCCAAGTTCATTCAGCTGATCGGCACCAACCCGCGTGACGAGGCGCCGGTGCTGAACGCCCGCATCCGCAAGGCCTGGCTGAACGGCGCGCAAGTGGGCCTGGTCGGCCAGCCCGCCGACCTGACCTATGAATACACCCACGCCGGCACCGACCGCGCCGCGCTGGAAAACCTGCTCGACAAGGACTACGGCGCCGTCAAGGACGCGCCGTCCCTCGTGATCGTGGGGCAGGGCGCCCTGCGCGAGGCTGACGGCCTGGCGGTTCTGGCCGCCGCGCAGAAGCTGGCTGCAGATACCGATTCCAAGCTGCTGGTGCTGCACACCGCCGCCTCCCGCGTCGGCGCGATGGACATTGGCGCCGTGACCGAAGGCGGCATGGCAGCGGCCATCGACGGGGCAGAGGTGATCTACAACTTCGGCGCCGATGAAGTTGAAATCGACGCAGGCGCCTTTGTGATCTACCAGGGCTCCCACGGTGACCGGGGCGCGCACCGCGCCGACGTGATCCTGCCGGGCGCGGCCTACACCGAGGAAAACGGCCTGTTCGTGAACACCGAAGGCCGCCCGCAGCTGGCCATGCGCGCGGCCTTCGCGCCGGGCGAGGCCAAGGAAAACTGGGCCATCCTGCGCGCTCTCAGCGCCGAAGCGGGTGCCAAGCTGGGCTATGACTCGCTGGCGCAGCTGCGCCAGGCTCTGGTGGGCGAAGTGCCGCATCTGGCCCGGATTGACGAAGTGGCCGACAAGGAAGGCGAACCGCTGGCGCAGGACAAGCTTGGCAACGCCGGTTTCCTGCCGGCGGTCAAGGATTTCTACCTGACCAACCCGATCGCCCGCGCGTCCCAGCTGATGGCGGAACTGTCGGCCGGCGTGAAAGCCCGCGCAACCGGGAAGATGGCCGCCGAATGAACCGTCTTGCCCTCATAACCCCCTTCGCTCTGGCCGCCTGTGCAATGGCGCCCGGCAGCGGAGGCGAGCGGCCCGCCCCGGTTTACGAAGGGGTGGAAACCAGCCTGCTGGAGGGCGATCTGGTGCAATTTCACGTCTCCATGCGCGGCCCGCGCACGGTGGGCGATCTCGATACCTATGCGGAATGCGCCGCCGCGCAATACGCGCTGATCCGGGGTTACGGGTTTGCGCGCCATGTGCGCACAACAACGAAACAGGCAGGGGGCAGCCGGACCGCTGATGCGGTCTATCTGATTTCGCCCTCTCTGCCGCGCGGCCTGCGCACCATCGACGCCGAAGTCGTGGTCGCGGATTGCGCGGCGAACGGAATACCCACGGTGTGAGGACCTATGGCTGATTTCTTTAACACTCCAGGCGGCATCGCTGTTCTGATCCTGGCGCAAGTGCTTGCAGTTGTTGCCTTTGTGATGATCTCGCTCCTGTTCCTCGTCTACGGGGACCGCAAGATCTGGGCCGCGGTCCAGATGCGCCGGGGCCCGAACGTGGTCGGCGTCTACGGCCTGCTGCAATCGGTGGCCGACGCGCTGAAATACGTGGTGAAAGAGGTGGTGATCCCGGCCGGTGCCGACCGCACCGTCTTTATCCTGGCGCCGTTGACGTCTTTCGTGCTGGCGATGATCGCCTGGGCGGTGATCCCCTTCAACGACGGCTGGGTGCTCTCTGACATCAACGTCGCCATCCTCTATGTCTTCGCGGTGTCCTCGCTTGAGGTTTACGGCGTGATCATGGGCGGCTGGGCGTCGAACTCGAAATACCCGTTCCTGGGCTCGCTGCGCTCCGCCGCGCAGATGATCTCCTACGAGGTGTCCATCGGCCTGATCATCATCGGTGTGATCATCTCCACCGGCTCGATGAACTTCGGCGATATCGTGCGCGCGCAGGACGGCGATCTGGGTCTGTTGAACTGGTACTGGATCCCGCATTTCCCGATGGTCTTCCTGTTCTTCATCTCGGCGCTGGCGGAAACCAACCGGCCGCCGTTCGACCTGCCGGAAGCGGAATCGGAGCTGGTCGCGGGCTACCAGGTGGAATACTCGGCGACCCCGTTCCTGCTGTTCATGGCCGGGGAATACATCGCCATCTTCCTGATGTGCGCGCTGACCTCGCTCTTGTTCTTCGGCGGCTGGCTGTCCCCGATCCCGGGCCTGCCGGATGGCGTCCTGTGGATGGTCGCCAAGATGGCGTTCTTCTTCTTCCTCTTCGCAATGGTAAAGGCGATCACCCCGCGCTACCGCTACGACCAGCTCATGCGCCTAGGCTGGAAAGTGTTCCTGCCCTTCTCGCTGGCCTGGGTGGTCTTCGTGTCCTTTGCTGCAAAATTTGACTGGTTCTGGGGCATCTTCGCCCGCTGGACCGTGGGAGGCTGACCGATGAAGGTAGGGGTTCTCGCTCTCTTGATTGTTTCGATGGCGCAGATTGCTCATTCGGCTTCTAAGGCCGACTGTGAAGCCTCTGCATCGAATATGTTGAAGATTTGGCCAGAGATCGCATCGTTAGCTGATGTTGAGAATGGCTCGCAACTGTTGGCCGACAATAAGAAGGCTTGGGAATGGTCGACCTTCGTGTTTTGGAGGGGGGCGATGGAGAAAATGCGTGGAAACAAAGACTTGGTCTGGAACTCACTCATCTTGACATCGGATGCTCTCGCTCAGTGTGCCGCGGCTGCCGGCCCGGCACCAACTGACCTGCCTAATGACCATGCCTTGATGTTTTATAGTGAGCACCGGATGGCAACTCTGAAGAAGACGGTGATTTCGCAATGACCCAAATCGACTACACCCGCGCCGCCAAATACTTCCTGCTGCAGGATTTCTGGGTCGGCTTCAAACTGGGGATGAAGTATTTCTTCGCCCCCAAGGCCACCCTGAACTACCCGCACGAGAAGGGCCCGCTGTCGCCGCGCTTCCGCGGCGAGCACGCGCTGCGCCGCTATCCGAACGGCGAGGAGCGCTGCATTGCCTGCAAGCTGTGCGAGGCGATCTGCCCGGCACAGGCGATCACCATCGACGCGGAACCGCGCGAGGACGGCAGCCGCCGCACCACGCGCTATGACATCGACATGACCAAATGCATCTACTGCGGCTTCTGCCAGGAAGCCTGCCCGGTGGATGCGATTGTCGAAGGCCCGAACTTCGAGTTCGCCACCGAAACCCGCGAGGAGCTGTTCTACGACAAGGAGAAGCTGCTTTCGAACGGGGAGCGCTGGGAAGCCGAGATTGCCCGCAACCTGGAAATCGACGCGCCGTACCGATGAGAGAGCCGCGCAAAAGTTTTCGAAAACTTTTGCCAAGAATTTTCGAAAATTCTTGGCTGGAGGAGAGCAAGTGAGCAAACAGCCGCCCAACCCGTTTGAGGCCATGATGCAGCAGATGCAGGCCCAGGCCCAGCAGATGGCCAAGGCGTTCAACCCGGCGCTGGAGAACTTCTCGCCCTCCGAGGCTTTCAAGGAGTTCGAGGCGCTGTGGCCCACCATGCCCAAAGAGGTCATGGAAATGATGTTCGGCAACACCGTCAACAAGGACGGGCTGGATGCCAAAACCCGGCTGCTGCTGACGCTGGCCGGGCTGACGTGCCAGGGCGCGCAGGCTGACAGTGCCGTGCGCCAGACCGTGCGCCACGCCCTCGCGGCCGGCGCCAAGAAACAAGAGATCGTGGAAACGATCGCACAGATGTCGGTGTTTGCCGGCATTCCGGCCATGAACCGGGCGCTGGATCTGGCGCAGGGGGTCATGGACGACAAAAGGGACGATGAGACATGAGCGTTTTTGCCTTCTACCTCTTCGCCATCAGCACCATCACCGGCGGGCTGTTCACCGTGATCAGCCGCCAGCCGGTGCATTCGGTGCTGTGGCTGATCCTGGCCTTCCTGTCTTCGGCCGGGCTGTTTGTGCTTCTGGGGGCGGAATTCGTCGCCATGCTGCTGGTCATCGTCTACGTGGGCGCGGTCGCGGTGCTGTTCCTGTTTGTGGTGATGATGCTGGACGTGGATTTTGCCGAGCTGAAGGCGGAGATGGCGCGCTACATGCCGCTTGCCCTGCTGATCGGCCTGGTGATCCTGATGCAGTTCGTGATGGCTTTCGGTGTCTGGGAAACCGCGCACCAGGCGCCTGAGCTGCTGGCCAATCCGGTGCCTGCCGACCGCCACAACACCGAGGCGCTCGGCCTCATCATCTATGATCAATATTTCCTTCTGTTCCAGCTGGCGGGCCTGATCCTGCTGGTGGCGATGATCGGCGCAATCGTGCTGACCCTGCGCCACCGCACCGACGTCAAGCGCCAGGACGTGGTTGCCCAGATGATGCGCGACCCGGCCAAAGCGATGGAGCTTAGGGACGTGAAACCGGGGCAGGGGCTGTGAGCACATGATCGGACTTGAACATTATCTGACCGTCGCGGCGACGCTGTTCGTGATCGGCATCTTCGGGCTCTTCCTGAACCGCAAGAACGTGATCATCCTCTTGATGAGCATCGAACTGATGCTTCTGGCGGTGAACATCAACCTGGTCGCCTTCTCCAGCTTCCTGGGCGATCTGGTCGGGCAGGTCTTTACCCTGTTCGTGCTGACCGTGGCCGCCGCAGAGGCCGCCATCGGCCTTGCGATCCTGGTCTGCTTCTTCCGCAACCGCGGCACCATCGCCGTCGAAGACGTCAACGTGATGAAGGGCTAAAGAACCATGGAAACCATCCTTCTCTTTGCCCCGCTGGCTGGCGCAATTATCTGCGGCTTCGGCCACAAGATGATCGGTGAGAAAGCCGCCACCGTGACCGCCACGGCGCTTTTGTTCCTGGCGGCGCTGCTCAGCTGGATCACCTTCCTGTCGTTTGACGGGGTGACGCAGAACATCGAGATCTTCCGCTGGATCGAAAGCGGCTCGCTGTCGACCTCCTGGGCGATCCGCCTGGACCGTCTGACCGCGATCATGCTGATCGTGATCACCACGGTGTCGTCGCTCGTGCACCTCTATTCCTTCGGCTACATGGATCATGACCCGCAGTGGAAAGAGGGCGAGAGCTACAAGCCGCGCTTCTTTGCCTACTTGTCGTTCTTCACCTTCGCGATGCTGATGCTGGTGACCTCCGACAACCTGGTGCAGATGTTCTTCGGCTGGGAAGGCGTGGGCGTTGCCTCCTACCTGCTGATCGGCTTCTACTACCGCAAGCCATCGGCCAATGCGGCGGCGATGAAGGCGTTTATCGTCAACCGCGTCGGCGACTTCGGCTTTGCGCTGGGGATTTTCGGGCTGTTCTTCCTGACCGACAGCATCAACCTGGCGGACATCTTTGCCGCCGCCCCGACGCTGGCGGAAACCCAGGTGTCCTTCCTGTGGACCGAATGGAACGCGGCGAACCTGCTGGCCTTCCTGCTGTTTGTCGGTGCGATGGGCAAATCGGCGCAGCTCTTGCTGCACACCTGGCTGCCGGACGCGATGGAAGGCCCGACCCCGGTGTCGGCGCTGATCCACGCCGCGACCATGGTGACCGCGGGCGTGTTCCTGGTCTGCCGGATGTCGCCGCTGATGGAATTCGCGCCTGAGGCCACCGCCTTTATCACCGTGCTGGGCGCTGCGACCGCGTTCTTCGCGGCTACCGTGGGCCTGGTGCAGAACGACATCAAGCGCGTGATCGCCTATTCGACCTGCTCGCAGCTGGGCTACATGTTCGTGGCGGCTGGCGTCGGCATGTACTCGGCGGCCATGTTCCACCTGTTCACCCACGCCTTCTTCAAGGCGATGCTGTTCCTGGGCGCCGGTTCGGTGATCCACGCGATGCATCACGAGCAGGACATGCGGAACTACGGCGCGCTGCGCAAAAAGATCCCCTATACCTTCTGGGCGATGATGATCGGCACCCTGGCGATTACCGGCGTCGGTATTCCGCTGAGCGGCTGGGTTGGCTTTGCCGGCTTTGTGTCCAAGGACGCCATCATCGAAAGCGCCTATGCGGGCGGTTCCATGTTCGGCTTCTGGGCGCTGGTGATCGCGGCCTTCATGACCTCCTTCTATTCCTGGCGCCTGATGTTCATGACCTTCTACGGCAAGGCGCGCGGGGATCAGCACACCCACGACCACGCCCATGAAAGCCCCTGGACCATGCTGGTGCCGCTGGGCGTGCTGGCCCTCGGCGCAATCTTCTCGGGCATGCTGTGGTACAGCAGCTTCTTCGGCCACGCCGACCAAGTCGGCAAGTTCTACGGCATTCCTGTGGCGGAAGCCGCGGCTTCGGAGCAAGGCGAAGAGGCAGGCCACGGCGAAGAAGCCGCGCACGGCGAAGAGGCTGCACACGGCGAAGAGGCTGCACACGGCGGCGAAGGCGAGCATCACTATGTGTTTGCCGGCCAGCCGGGCGAGGGTGCGCTCTATATCGCGCCGGACAACCACATCCTGGAGGACGCGCATGCAGCGCCGAAATGGGTGAAGCTGTCGCCGTTTGCAGCAATGCTGGGCGGCCTGGTTCTGGCGCTGTGGTTCTACATCTGGAACCCGTCGCTGCCGAAGCGTCTGGCCGAACAGCAGCGTCCGCTGTACCTGTTCCTGCTCAACAAATGGTACTTTGACGAAATCTATAACGCGATCTTCGTCAAACCGGCCTTGGCCCTGGGCCGCTTCTTCTGGAAACGCGGCGATGGCAACGCCATCGACGGCTTCCTGAACGGTCTGGCCATGGGCGTGGTTCCCTTCTTCACCCGCCTCGCGGGCCGGGCGCAGTCCGGTTACATCTTCACTTATGCCTTCTGGATGGTGCTGGGCATTGCGGCCCTGGTCACCTGGATGTCGATCGGCGGAGGAACGCACTGATGGACAATCTCCTTTCTATTGTCACCTTCATCCCGGCGCTCGCGGCGGCCATCCTGGCCCTGTTCCTGCGCGGCGAGGATAAGGCGGCGCAGCGCAACGCCAAGTTTGTTGCGCTTTTTGCCACCACCATCACCTTCCTGGTGAGCCTCGGCATCTATTTCGAGTTCGACCCCAACAACACCGGCTTCCAGTTCGTGGAAGAGGCGGAGTGGATCTTCGGGCTGAAGTACAAAATGGGCGTCGACGGCATCTCGGTGCTGTTCGTGATGCTGACCACCTTCATCATGCCGCTGACCATCCTGGCCAGCTGGAATGTGACCACCCGCGTCAAGGAATACATGGTGGCTTTCCTGCTGCTGGAGACCCTGATGCTGGGCGTCTTCATGGCGCTGGACCTGGTGCTGTTCTACCTGTTCTTCGAGGCAGGCCTCATTCCGATGTTCCTGATCATCGGCATCTGGGGCGGCAAGGAGCGGATCTACGCCTCCTTCAAGTTCTTCCTCTACACCTTCTTCGGCTCGGTGCTGATGCTGGTGGCGATGGTGTTCATGTATGTGGATGCCGGCACCACCGATATCGAGACCCTGCTGACCCACAGCTTCTCGGCGGCGTCCTTTGACGTGCTGGGCATTCACATCGTGGGCGGTGCGCAGACGCTGATGTTCCTGGCCTTCTTTGCCTCCTTCGCGGTGAAGATGCCGATGTGGCCGGTGCACACCTGGCTGCCGGACGCGCACGTGCAGGCGCCGACCGCGGGCTCCGTGGTGCTGGCGGCGATTCTGCTGAAGATGGGCGGCTACGGCTTCCTGCGCTTCTCCCTGCCGATGTTCCCGGTGGGCGCGGACGTGATGACCGATGTGGTCCTGTGGATGTCCGCGATTGCGGTGGTCTACACCTCGCTGGTGGCGATGGTGCAGGAAGACATGAAAAAGCTGATTGCCTATTCCTCGGTTGCGCACATGGGCTTTGTCACCATGGGCATCTTTGCCGCCAACCAGCAGGGCATCGACGGCGCCATCTTCCAGATGCTGTCGCACGGTTTCATCTCCGCCGCGCTCTTCCTTTGCGTGGGCGTGATCTATGACCGGATGCACACCCGCGACATCGACGCCTATGGCGGCCTGGTGATCCGGATGCCGGCTTATGCGCTGGTCTTCATGTTCTTCACCATGGGCAACGTCGGCCTGCCGGGCACCTCCGGTTTCATCGGTGAATTCCTGACCCTGATGGGCACCTTCCAGAAGAACACCTGGGTGACCGCGGTGGCGGCAACCGGCGTGATCTTTTCGGCCGGCTATGCGCTGTGGCTCTACCGCCGCGTGGTGTTCGGCGACCTGATCAAGGGCAGCCTGATGGGCATCAAGGACATGTCCGCGCGCGAACGCTTCGTCTTTGCGCCGCTGATCGCCATGACCCTGATCCTGGGCATCTACCCGGCGGTGGTCACCGACATCATCGGCCCCTCGACCGAGGCGCTGATTGCAAACTTCAACCAGTCTCTGGCGGCGGCCGATACCTCGGCAGCCACCCAGATTGCTTCGCATTAAGGGGGCATCAGGCAGATGATCCAAGCTGATCTTACTGTAATCCTGCCAGAGATCGTTCTGGCGCTCTACGCCATGGCGGCGCTGATCGGCGCGGTCTACACCGGCAAGGACAAGCTGGCCGCCCCGCTGGTCTGGAGCACCGCGGCGCTGATGGCCGTGCTGGCGTTCTGGATTGCCAGCAGCCCGGCCGGCACCCAGACCGCCTTTGGCGGCATGTTCATCGACGACAGCTTCTCGCGCTTTGCCAAGGTGGCGCTGCTGCTGGGCGCGTCGGCTGTGCTGCTGATCGGCCAGGACTACATGGCGCGCCGCGGGCTGCTGAAGTTCGAATACCCGGTCCTGGTGGCGCTGTCTGCGGTCGGCATGATGATGATGGTGTCCGCAGGCAACCTGATGTCCCTCTACATGGGGCTGGAGCTGCAGTCGCTGTCGCTCTACGTCGTGGCCGCGATGCGCCGCGACAGCGTGAAGTCGACCGAGGCGGGCCTCAAGTACTTCGTGCTGGGCGCCCTGTCCTCCGGCCTGCTGCTGTACGGTGCCTCGCTGGTCTACGGCTTTGCCGGCACCACCCAGTTCGCGGGCATCATCCAGGTGGCAGAGCAGGGCCAAATGTCCCTCGGCATGCTGTTCGGCCTGGTGTTCATGATCTCAGGTCTTGCGTTCAAGGTCTCGGCGGTGCCCTTCCACATGTGGACCCCGGACGTCTACGAAGGCTCGCCGACGCCTGTGACCGCCTTCTTTGCCACCGCGCCGAAGGTTGCGGCGATGGGCCTGTTCGCCCGCGTGCTGCATGACGCCTTTGGCGGCGCCATTGCCGACTGGCAGCAGATCATCGTGGTTCTGTCGGTGCTGTCGATGTTCCTGGGCGCCATCGCCGCGATCGGCCAGCGCGACATCAAGCGCCTGATGGCCTTCTCCTCGATCGCCCACATGGGCTATGCGATGATCGGCCTGGCAGCGGGCACCGAGGCGGGCATCACCGCGATGCTGGTTTACCTGGCAATCTATGTCACCATGAACATCGGCACCTTCTCCTTCATCCTGATGCTGCAGAAGGACGGCAAGCCGGTCACTGACATTCTGGCCCTGAACCAGTTCGCCGCGCGCGAGCCGGGCAAGGCGCTGGCGGTGCTGATCCTGATGTTCTCGCTGGCCGGCGTGCCGCCGATGCTGGGCTTCTTTGCCAAGCTGGGCGTGTGGAAAGCGGGTGTGGAGGCCGGGCTGATGGGGCTGGTCGTGGCCTCCGCCATCGCCTCGGTGATCGGCGCGTTCTATTACCTGCGCATTGTCTTCTACATGTACTTCGGCACAGGCGAAGACGATGTCGAGGCCAAGGGCTCGCCGGTGCTGACCGTTGCGCTGATGGCGTCTGCCGCCATGATGCTGGTCGGGCTGGTGTACCAGTTCGGCGTGGACACTGCAGCGGCTGCCGCCGCAGCGACCCTTGTAAATTGATCTGCTTTTCAGGCAGGCTGGAAAGGCCCGGTCACGCGACCGGGCCTTTTCGCACTTTTGAGGAGCGCAGATGAGCTGGCCAGCAGGATATGGAAAACGGGTGCTCGCCGAGGTGGACAGCACCCTCAACGAGGCCGCCCGCATCGCCGGGGAGCTGGCGGGCCCTGAGTGGATCCTGGCGCTGCGCCAGACCCAAGGGCGCGGCCGCCGCGGCCGCGACTGGAAGGACCCCAAAGGCAACTTTGCGGCCACTCTGGTGATGCGCCCCGACGGCGCTCCGGATCAGGCGGCGCTGCGCAGCTTCGTCGCCGCATTGGCCGTTTACGACGCCTGCGTCGCAGTGACGGGCCGCAGCGAGGGGCTGTCGCTGAAGTGGCCCAACGACGTGCTGCTGAAGGGCGGCAAGCTGGCGGGCATCCTGCTGGAAAGCGCGGGCAACGGGCAGGGGGTCAACCACCTGTTTGTCGGCATCGGTGTCAATCTGGTGGAAACCCCGATGCAGGAATGGCTGGAGCCCGGCGCCGTCTACCCGGTATCGCTGTTGTCGGAAACCGGCGTGCAGGTCACCCCGGAGGAGTTTCTGATAGCCGTCGCCGGCGCGTTCGCCCGCTACGAGCAGCAGTTTGCGACCTACGGGTTTGAACCGATCCGCACCGAATGGCTGGCCCGCGCCGCCAAGCTGGGCGAGGTGATCACGGCCCGCACCGCCAATTCGGAAACCGAGGGCACCTTTGAAACGGTGGACGCCAGCGGCAACCTTGTCCTAAACACCGCCAAAGGCCGCGTCAGCATTCCCGCGGCCGACATTTATTTCTAGGAAGGGGCAGCAATGCTTCTGGCAGTTGATTGCGGCAACACCAATACCGTCTTCTCGATCTATGACGGGGAAAAGTTCCTTGGTCTGTGGCGCACCGCCACCGACTGGAAGAGAACCGCCGACCAGTACTATGTCTGGCTCAGCACGCTGATGCGGCTGCAGGGGATCGAGGCGGATATCACCGACATGATCATCTCCTCCACCGTGCCGCGGGTGGTGTTCAACCTGCGTGTGCTGGCGGACCGCTATTTCAACACGCGGCCCTTGGTGGTGGGCAAACCCGACTGCCTGCTGCCCGTCGCGGTGCGGGTGGACGAAGGCACCGCCGTCGGCCCTGACCGGCTGGTCAACACGGTTTCGGGGTTTGACACCTACGGCGGCAACCTGATCGTGGTGGATTTCGGCACCGCCACCACCTTTGACGTGGTGGCCGAGGATGGCGCCTATGTCGGCGGGGTGATTGCGCCGGGTGTGAACCTGAGCCTGGAAGCGCTGCACCAGGCCGCCGCGGCACTGCCTCACGTGGACATATCCAAGCCGCAAAATGTCATCGGCACCAACACCGTCGCCTGCATGCAGTCCGGCGTGTTCTGGGGCTATGTCGGCCTGGTGCGCGAGATTTGCGCCCGTATCAAGGCCGAACGCGCGGTGCCGATGAAAGTGATCTCAACAGGCGGGCTGGCGCCTCTGTTCCAGCAATCTGCCGATCTGTTTGACGCATATGAGGACGATCTCACCATGCATGGGCTGCAGATCATCCACAAATACAACAAGGAAAATGGTACTGACGCATGAGCAGTGAAAGACTGATCTACCTGCCCCTCGGCGGGGCGGGTGAAATTGGCATGAACGCCTATGTCTATGGCTACGGCCCGAAGGACAAAGAACGCCTGGTTCTGGTCGACCTGGGCGTGACCTTCCCCGACATGGACACCACCCCGGGCGTGGACTTGATCATGCCCGACATCACCTGGCTGAAGGAGCGCAGGGACCGGCTGGAGGGGATCTTTATCACCCACGGGCATGAGGACCACATTGGCGCCATCGCCCATATGTACGGGCATCTGAACGTGCCCGTCTACGCCCGCGCCTTCACCGCCAATCTGGCGCGCCGCAAGATGGAGGAGGCAGGCCACGACCCGGCCAATGTGCACACCGTGCAGGCCTGGCCCGAGGTGACGAGGCTTGGCCCCTTCACCATCGGCGTTGCGCCGATGAGCCACTCGATCCCCGAAAGCGGCGGGCTGGTGATCGACAGCCCGGCAGGGCGGGTGGTGCACACCGGCGACTTCAAGCTGGACGCCAACCCGCTGGTCGGCGAACCCTTTGATCCGGAGATGTGGGCGCAGATTGCAGGAGACGGCATTCAGGCGCTGGTCTGCGATTCCACCAATGTGTTCTCGCAGCATCCGGGCCGTTCGGAATCCGAACTGCCGGAGGAGATCACCAAGCTGTTTGCCGAGGCCAAGGGGCTGGTTGCGGCCACCACCTTTGCCTCCAACGTGGCCCGCGTGAAAACCCTCGCCGTCGCTGCCGAGAAGGCGGGGCGGTCCGTGGTGCTGCTGGGCCGCGCCATGCGCCGCATGATCGAGGCGGCGGTGGAAACCGGTGTGCTGACGGACTTCCCCAAGACGATCAGCCCCGAGGACGCCGTCAACGTGCCGCGCGACAACCTGATGCTGATCACCACCGGCAGCCAGGGCGAACGCCGCGCCGCCACCGCGCAGCTGGCGCGCGGCAAGTACCGCGGGCTGGAGCTGAAGGAGGGCGATCTGTTCCTGTTCTCCTCCAAGACCATCCCGGGCAACGAGAAGGGCGTCATCCGCATCATCAACCAGTTCTCCGAAATGGGGGTGGATGTGGTCGATGACAGCTCCGGCCTCTACCATGTGTCGGGCCACGCCAACCGCCCGGACCTGGAGGAGGTCCACAGGCTGCTGAAACCCAAGATGCTGATCCCGATGCATGGCGAGCACCGCCACCTGCGCCAGCACGCCCGTCTGGGCGAGGAAAAGGGCATCGCCAGCGCCGTTGTCGTCAACGGCATGATGATGGACCTGACAGGCGACGTGCCGAAAGTGACCGAGTGGATCGAAACCGGGCGCACCTATCTGGACGGCACCGTCAAATACGGCGCTATGGACGGGATTGTGCGCGACCGTATCCGCATGGCGCTGAACGGCCATGTGCTGGTGACGGTGATCCTGGACGAGGAAGACGAGCCGCTGGGCGAACCCTGGTGCGACGTCAAGGGCCTGCCGGAAACCGGCACCTCAAACGCGGCACTGGTCGAGGTGATGGAAGAAGACCTGAACCAGTTCCTGATGCGGGCAGGCGCCAAGACCCTGCGCGATGACGACAAGCTGGAGCAGGAGCTGCGCCGCATCGCCCGCCAGAGCGCCTTTAGCGAGATCGGCAAGAAACCGGAGGTCACGGTGGTGGTCAGCCGTGTGCGCTGACCTTTCAGCGCGGAGAATGGCCGGGCAGGGCGGTGCTCCCGCCCGGCCCAAGCCGCATCACAGATGCAGCAGGCCCCGTTGGGCCAAGCGCCGCGCGCCCTGACGGGCCCGCGGCGCGGGCGCAGAACGCCACCGCTGGAAAACGAAAAACGCCGCGGCCCCTTGGGGCACGCGGCGTTTTCAATTCCGTGCGTCTGCTGGAACCCGGCAGGCGTCTCAGCCGTGCAGCGGGCGGGCGCAGCTGGGGCAGGAGATGACCTTGCGCGGCGCGCGGACAAGAGCGCGGAACAAGCTGCGCATCATGCTGGCAAAAGCCTCTGCGCGCAGCTCATGGGCGCGGGCCTCGATGGCCTGGAATTGGGAGATCGTCAGGGTGTTGGTGTCAGTGGTGTTCATGGCTTAGCCCATCATCAATGGCGCGTTTCTGTGTTGCGACCCCTATACGCCGGTTGCCGCAGGCTGACACCGGCCAAGATCGAAGACCCGGTATGCTGCAACTGCAAAGGTCCCTATGCTGCGGCTGCATGGCCGCTGGGGGCAGCGCCGCCGGGAAGCCATCAACAAAAAAAGGCCGCTCCGAAGAGCGGCCCTTAAGCGTTCTGGTGCGCTGATTAGCTGGCGCGGCGTTCGGCAAAGCTGAGCGCGATAAAGCTGGGCAGGTGGTCGCCCATGCCAACCACGGCCTTGTCGTCGCGTTTGCCGTATTTGCCGCGCGGGGACGAGCGTTCGGGCTTCTGCGCAGCCTTGTCCTCCTTGCGGGGCGCCCGCGATCCGGTGTCTGCCTTGGCAGTGTCCTGCTTGGCTGTGTCCGGCTTCGCAGTGTCCGGCTTGGCGGACCGGGACGGCTTTTCCTGAACCGGCTCGGGCTTGACCGGGTTCTCCAGGCGCTTGATGTCCTTCTGGATCAGCTTCTCCACGGCATCCAGCGCCTTTTCGTCGCGCGGGGTGCAGATGGTGATCGCCTTGCCTTCGCGGCCGGCACGGCCGGTGCGGCCGATCCGGTGGACATAGTCCTCGGCATGGCCCGGCACGTCGAAATTGAACACATGGCTGACGCTGGGCACGTCCAGGCCGCGCGCGGCCACGTCCGAGGCCACCAGGATGCGCAAGGAGCCTTCGCGGAAGGAGTCGAGCGTCCTGGTCCGCTGGCTCTGGTCCAGATCGCCATGGATGGCAGCGGCGTCATAGCCGTACTTCTTGAGCGATTTCGCGCAGATATCCACATCTGTCTTGCGGTTGCAGAAGATGATGCCATTGGTCAGCTTGTCGCCTTCGCCGTCGATCAGCGCGCGCAGAACCGTGCGCTTCTCGCTGCCCTCGCGGTCGCGGCGCGACGGCTTGACCTGCACCACGGCCTGTTCGATGGTTTCCGACGCGGTCGCCTGGCGCGCCACCTCGATACGGGCAGGGCCCGACAGGAAGGTATTGGTGATCCGCTCGATCTCCGGCGCCATGGTGGCGGAGAAGAACAGCGTCTGGCGGGTGAAGGGCGTCAGCGAGAAGATGCGCTCGATGTCCGGGATGAAGCCCATGTCGAGCATCCGGTCGGCCTCGTCCACCACCATGATCTGCACGCCGGTGAGCAGCAGCTTGCCGCGCTCGAAATGGTCCAGCAGGCGGCCGGGGGTAGCGATCAGCACGTCGACGCCCTTGTCGATCAGCGCGTCCTGCTCCTTGAAGGAGACACCGCCGATCAGCAGCGCCTTGGTGAGCTTCACGTGCTTGGCATAGGTGTCGAAGTTTTCCGCCACCTGGGCAGCCAGCTCGCGGGTGGGGCACAGCACCAGGCTGCGCGGCATCCGGGCCCGGGCGCGGCCGCGGGCCAGAAGGGTGATCATCGGCAGCGTGAAGGACGCGGTCTTGCCGGTGCCGGTTTGGGCGATTCCCAGAACATCGCGCCCTTCCAGCGCAGGCGGGATTGCCCCGGCCTGGATCGGCGTTGGGGTTTCATAACCAGCTTCCTCAATAGCTTTGAGGACCTTGGGATTCAGGTTCAGATTGGTAAATTTTGTCATCTGTGTCCGTCATTGCGGACACTGACCTGGCCCGCGCGTGTGTGTTGCAGCCGGATCCGCAAATGGTCATGCGGGATGGCAGCTTCCGGCTCGTTGCGGGGCATATCAAAATCCCGGGCGATCGTCAATTAATGCCGGATTTTACAGTATTTTCGCCTTTGAACCATGCAGAAAGGAAACAAATCAGCCGGAATCCGGGCAGTGTTCAGGGCAATCGCGGTGCTGAGGCCGGGCCGGCGAATCTGCTGCCGGCCGCAGCGGGCGCAAAGAAAAACGCCCGGGAGGCCGGGCGTTCTTGTCAGACCATCATTTCCTTGGTCGCGGTCAGCTTCAGGTCCGGGTAGTCACGCTCGACCCGGTCGATGTCCCACTGAAGCCGCGTCAGATAGACGATGTCGCCGTCGTGGTCATGGGCGATGTGCTGCTTGTTGGCGTTGATGAACTTGTCCACCGCCGCCTTGCCGCCGCTGACCCAGCGTGCGCTGGTGAACTGGCTTGCCTCAAACCGAACCGGCAGGCCGTATTCCAGTTCGATCCGGCTCGCCAGAACCTCGAACTGCAGCTGGCCGACCACGCCGACGATGAAGCCGGAGCCGATTGAGGGTTTGAACACCTTGGCGGCGCCTTCCTCGGCGAACTGCATCAGCGCCTTTTCCAGATGCTTGGCCTTCATCGGGTCGCCCGCGCGCACGGTTTGCAACAGCTCCGGGGCAAACGACGGGATGCCGGTCACCTTCAGCACCTCGCCCTCGGTCAGCGTGTCGCCGATCCGCAGCTGGCCGTGGTTCGGGATGCCGATGATGTCGCCTGCCCAGGCTTCCTCGGCCAGCTCCCGGTCGGAAGCCAGGAACAGCACGGGGTTGGAGACAGCCATCGGCTTCTTGGTGCGCACATGCGTGAGCTTCATGCCGCGCTTGAAATGGCCCGAGGCCATGCGCACAAAGGCCACCCGGTCGCGGTGCTTGGGGTCCATGTTGGCCTGCACCTTGAACACGAAACCGGCGACCTTCTTTTCCTCCGGGCTCACCTGGCGCGGCTCGGCAGACTGGGGCTGCGGCTCGGGGCCGTATTTGCCGATGCCGTCCATCAGCTCCTTGACACCAAAGGAGTTGATAGCGGAGCCGAACCAGATCGGGGTCATGTGGCCCTCGAGCACCGACTGCGGGTCCAGCGCGGGCAGCAGTTCGCGCGCCATCTCGACCTCTTCCAGCAGTTTTTCCAGCAGATGCGCAGGCACATGCTCGGCCAGCTTGGGATCGTCCAAACCCTCAATCGCGATGCTCTCTGCCACCTTGTTGCGGTCGGCGCGGTCCATCAGCTCCAGCCGGTCGCGCAGCATGTCGTAGCAGCCGATGAAATCGCGGCCCACGCCGATGGGCCAGCTGGCGGGAGTCACGTCAATCGCCAGCATCTCCTGGATTTCATCGATGATTTCAAATGTGTCCCGGCTTTCGCGGTCCATCTTGTTACAGAAGGTCAGGATCGGCAGGTCGCGCAGTCGGCAGACCTCGAACAGCTTCTGGGTCTGGCTTTCCACACCTTTGGCGCCGTCGATCACCATCACCGCCGCATCCACCGCCGTCAGCGTGCGGTAGGTGTCCTCGGAAAAGTCCGAGTGGCCCGGCGTGTCCACCAGGTTGAAGCGGAAGCCGCTGAAGTCAAATGACATTGCCGAAGCCGACACAGAGATCCCGCGGTCCTTCTCCATCTGCATGAAGTCCGACCGCGTGCGCCGTGCCTCGCCCTTGGCGCGCACCTGTCCGGCCATCTGAATCGCGCCGCCATAGAGCAGGAACTTTTCAGTCAGCGTGGTCTTGCCGGCATCCGGGTGCGAGATGATCGCAAAGGTGCGGCGCCGCGCAATTTCGGGCGGCAGTTCGGGGCGGTTTGCAGCGGTGTCCAACATGCGGGTGGCTGTATCCACAAACCGCGAAAGAGGCAAGGAAAACGGCTTGCCCCGTATCCTGCCCGCTGCACGGGGCCGAATTCAGTCTTGCCTGTATTTTGCTAACGCTTTTTCTGTAACGTTTGCGCTATGCCTGTGTAGTACAGCAACTCAAAGACTTATCCCATTTAGGACCGGCCCGTGCAACTCGGTGAATTCTCCGATCATTTTGAAATTCTCGACGCAATCGAGCTTGCCGTGATCGTCCTGGAAGTGGGCGAGGACGGCTTGCCGCGCTACGTCGCCATGAACACCAAGTCGCGGCAGTTCACCAAGTTCAAATACAGTGATTACGCAGGCAAGACCGCGCTTGAGCTTTATGGCGGGGCGACCGGCCGCCGCGCCTTGAACCATCATTTGGCAGTCATCCGCAGCGGCAAGGAAGCGACCTATGACATTGTCTTGCCAACGGAGCATAAGGCCAAATACCTCAGCACGACACTCCGGCCGGTGTTCGACAAGGATGGCCGCCTGACTTACCTCGTCGGCTCCTCTTCTGATGTCACATCGGCACGGGAGCGGGACGAGGCTCTGGAACTCACCAAACTGGCCCTGGACAAGGCCGAGGAAGCGAGCCAGGCCAAGGAGCGGTTTCTGGCCAACATGAGCCACGAAATCAGGACGCCGATGAATGGAATCATCGGGATCTGCGAACTGCTGAAGGAGACGGAACTGGACGAGCAGCAGCAGCTGTTTGCGGACACGATCTTCAATTCGGCGACCGCGTTGCTCAGTGTCATCAACGATGTGCTCGATTTCTCCAAGATCCAGGCCGACAAGATATCGCTTCACGACGCGCCGTTTTCCCTGCTGGAGCTTGTGCAGGATGTGGGAACCCTGCTGTGGGCCAGAGCCGCCTACAAGGGTATTGAACTGCGTACGGATTATCCCGAAGACGCACCCCGCGAATTTACCGGCGATGCCAGCAAGATCCGCCAGATTCTGATGAACCTGCTGGGCAACGCGATCAAATTCACCGAGGACGGGCATGTGTGCGTCAGCATCACCTATGATCCCGGGGCCGCAACTTTGCCCCTGCGCATTCAGGTTAGCGACACCGGCATAGGAATTGAGCAAACTCAGCTTAAGTGGATCTTTTCCGCGTTCGAACAGGTCGACCGCCGTGCTGCCCGCGTGATCGAGGGGACTGGTTTGGGGCTGGCGATCACCCGGGCACTGGTGGAGCGGATGGGGGGCACAATCACCGCATCGTCCGTTCCCGGCGAAGGGTCGGTCTTCACGGTGGGCTTGGACCTGCCGCAGCCGGACTGGCGCTCTGCACGCCAGGAAAGCACCGCGGCGGCGGTCCATTCCCAGACCCGCAGGTCTGCGCTGAGCATTCAAACCCGCATTCCGGTTCCCAGAATGCCGCCGGAGGCGCTTTCGGGCATGCGTATTCTGGTGGCTGAAGACAACAGAACCAACCAGCTGGTTGTCCGCAAGATGCTGAAATCGACGGGCGCCGAGCTTTGTTTCGCCGGGAATGGTCAGATAGCGCTGGACGCCTACAAGGCGGAGGGCTGCGACCTGATCCTGATGGACCTGTCCATGCCCGTTCTTGGCGGGCTGGAAGCCACGCGCCTGATACGCCAGCATGAGCAGAAGGCGGGGCTGCCGGAATGCCCGATCATAGCGCTGACCGCCAACGCCCAGCCCAGCGATGTCGAGGCTTGCTTGGCTGCCGGCATGAATGATTTTCTGTCAAAACCGTTCCGCCGGCATGAGCTGCTGGAGCGCATTCTGCGATAGAAGCCCGGTTAGGACGCAAACTCCGCGCTGCAAAACAGGCGGCGTTTGAGGGCACAGCAGGTTGGCAATCCGGCGTCTCTTTTCGCCCTACTGCAGCGACGCCCTTCTCAGCAGCCCCACCGCATCCGGCCGGTCCAGCAGCGAGCGGCTCACGTCGAGACCATGCGCGCCGCGCTTGTGGGCGGCGGGCAGCGGGACTTGCCGGTGTCCTGAGCGTGTGACCCATATATCCTCCGGCAGCGCGGGGCGGGTGACGGGGTCGAGGAAGGTGCTCTCGGCGGCGATGCCTTCGGCATAGATGATGTGGTGGCGGTCGAACAGGATCTGGAAGTAATCGGCAAAGCCGCCGTCCAGCACCACCACGCTGTCGCCGTTCACCAGGTCGCGGGCGCGGACCAGGATCTCGGGCGCGCCGGCGCCGATTTCGTCGCTGCGCTGGTAGACCATCAGCCGGTGGCCGGGGCTGACGATCAGGTCGCGGGCGTTGTTCAGGGCGCCCTTGCGGATCAGGACCGGGGCCAGATCGCCGACCGCGCGCAGGGTGGACTGGCCGACCCAGCGCACCTCCTGGATGCCGTCGTCGCGGGTCAGGACGCGGTCGCCGGGGCGCATGTCCTCGATCGGGCGCTGCGCGCCGGTCGAGAGCGTGATGCGGGTGCCGCGGGCGAAGGAGACGCAGGCCGATTGCGCCAGCTTGCGCCGGGCGGGCTCGCGCTCGGCCCTGACCAGCGTGTAGGGCACCTGCGGCTGCAGGGGGGCGAGCGGCACCAGGTAGACGGCGGCGATGTAGCTCTCGGCATCGGCCTCGACCAGCACCAGGATCTCGGTATTGGGTCCGCGGTCGGGCATCAGGGTCAGCAGGCAATCCAGATGCAGCGCGGCGCCGGGGGTGCCAAGCGCGGAGGTCCCGGCAACGGAAAGGCTGCCGTCGTGATGGGCGGCGATGGCCAAACTCTGCGGCGCGGCGGCGGCGTCCAACATGTAGACGTCATCCAGCACCAGATCCTCGAGCACGCCCAGCGGGTCGCCGGCGTTGGCGCCGTATTCGACGCGGAAATGCTCGGCCAGGCAGGCCTGAACGGAGGTGAGGCTGGCGGTCAAGGTCTGTCCCATAAGCGGCGTGTGTTTGGTTTCCACTGTGGGCCCGCGCGGGGCGCTGTCCAATAGATGTGCTGCAGGAATGTGGCAGAAAGCGGTCCGGAAGGGGCTGATTTTCCGGCGGTTTGACGATTGGCGCCGGGCGCGCGGGGCTGGCCTTCGCCGGGCGGGCGGTGCAAGCTCTGCGGCGACTGAGAAGATTCCCGAGGGAGGATGGCAATGGATCTGGGTATTGCGGGCAAGCGCGCGCTGGTTTGCGCCAGCAGCAAGGGGCTGGGGCTGGGCTGCGCCGAGGCGCTGGCAGAGGCGGGTGTGAACCTGGTGATGAACGCCCGCGGGGCGGAGGCATTGGAGGCGTCGGCGCAGGCGATCCGCGACGCCTATGGCGTGGATGTGGTGACGGTGGCCGCCGATGTGACCACGCCGGAGGGCCAGCAGAAGGTGCTGGAGGCGGCCGAGGGCGTGGACATCCTGGTCACCAACGCGGGCGGCCCGCCGCCGGGCATGTGGACCGACTGGGACCGCGAGGATTTCATCAAGGCGCTGGACGCCAACATGCTGACACCGATTGCGCTGATCAAGGCGCTGGTTCCGGGCATGATGGAGCGCGGCTGGGGGCGGGTGGTCAACATCACCTCGGTCTCGGTCAAGTCGCCGATCCCGGTGCTGGGGCTGTCGAACGCGGCGCGGGCGGGTCTTACCGGCTATGTCGCGGGCACCGCGCGGCAGGTGGCAGGCAAGGGCGTCATCATGAACAATCTGCAGCCGGGCATTCATGCCACCGACCGGGCGGAGGCACTGGACGGCGGCGCGGCCAAGGCGCAGGGCATTTCGGTGGAGGACGCCAAGCAACAGCGCTGCGCCACCATCCCGGCGGGCCGCTATGGCACCCGTCAAGAGTTCGGCGCCACCTGCGCCTTCCTGTGCTCGCAGCACGCGGGGTTCATGGTCGGGCAGAATATCCTGCTGGACGGCGGCGCCACCAACACCACGATGTAAGGAGTGCTGCATGGCCAGCGGGTTTTCCCTGAAGGACCAGCTCTTCAACCGCGAAAAGGTCCGCTATCTGGCGGGCCTTTTTTCCGCGGCTGAGGCCGGGTTTGATGCTGAGGCTTTCGAGGCCCAGGTTATGGCGGAGCTGCCGGCGCTGGAGCTGAAGCAGCGGATTGCGCTGATTGCGCAGGTGCTGGCGGATCATCTGCCCGCAGCCTTGCCCGAGGCAGCGCCCATTCTGCTGAAGGCGCTGCCGCCGCCGCTGGATCCCGGCAAGACGGATGATGATTTCGGCGACTTCATCTTTGCCCCCTTGGGGGAGTATGTCGCCGCGCGGGGTCTTGAGGCGCACCGGGATCTGTCGCTGGACCTGCTGGAGGAAATCACCCAGCGGTTTTCGATGGAATGGGCGATCCGGCCTTTCCTGAACCGCTGGCCGGATGAGGTGCTGGCGCGGATGCAGGACTGGGCCGGCCACAGCAGCTATCACGTGCGGCGGCTGGTCAGCGAGGGCACCCGCCCGCGGCTGCCCTGGGGCGAGGCGGTGGGCCTTGCGCTTGGCGCTCCGCTGCCGCTTCTGGACCGGCTGCACGGCGATGGCGCCCGCTTTGTCACCCGCTCGGTCGCCAATCATCTGAACGACATAGCCAAGAAGGATCCGGACCTGGTGATGGACCGGCTGCAGCACTGGCACCAGGCCGGGCAGCAGCAGCGCAAGGAGCTGGACTGGATGACCGGCCACGCCCTGCGCGGGCTGGTGAAGGCAGGCCACCCGCGCGCGATGGCGATGCTGGGCTATGATCCGGATCTGGCGCTGGACGCGCGGATCAGGGTCCCGGAGACCGTGCGCATCGGCGGGGCGCTGGACTTCTCCTGCCGTCTGGACGGGGCTGCGGGAGCGCCGGTGCTGGTCGATTACATCCTGCATTTTCAGCGCCCTGGGGGGAAAACCTCGGCCAAGGTGTTCAAGCTGAAACAGGCAAAGATCAGCAGCGGCACGCTGGAACTGGGCAAGAAGCACAAGCTGAAGGGGGATGCGACCACCTTCAAGCTGGTGCCGGGGCCGCACCGGGTGGAGCTGATGGTGAACGGCAAGGTGCGCGCCGAGGCGGCGTTTGAGTTGCTGCCGGAAGGCTGAACAACTCCCGCTCCGCCCGGCGGCTCCTCCGGGCAGCGCCCGTCCGCCCCGCTGGGCGGGCGCCGCCCTCAGAACTTTGCACCCCGCATTCCATCACACTTACGTCAGACCTCTCGCCGGCCCGATTGCCCAGGTGACCCGTGACCGCTATCCAAACGGTCCGGAACCATCAGGAGAGGCGCCCCCCATGAACCACGAAACCGTGCAGGCTTATTACGGCGAGGTGCTGCAGGGCAGCGATGATCTTCAGACCAACGCCTGCTGCACGCCGGACGACATGCCGGACCATGTGAAGGCGGTGCTGTCCAAGATCCATGACGAGGTGCTGACCCGCTATTACGGCTGCGGCCTGATTGCGCCGGAGGCGCTGGAGGGCGCGCGCATCCTTGATCTGGGCTGCGGTGCGGGCCGCGATGTCTATGCGCTGTCGGCGCTGGTCGGGGAGCATGGCAAGGTGGTGGGCGTCGACATGACGCCCGCGCAGCTGGAGGTGGCGAGGCGCCATCAGGACTACCACGCCGAGGCCTTCGGCTATGCCCGGTCCAACGTCGAATTCCACCACGGCTATATCGAGACGCTGGACGCGCTGGATCTGGAGCCGGGCTCGTTTGACATCATCGTCTCCAACTGCGTGATCAACCTTGCCACCGACAAGGGCGCGGTGCTGCGCGGCGCGCACCATCTGCTGAAAGAGGGCGGCGAGATGTATTTCTCCGACGTCTACGCCGACCGCCGGGTGCCGCAGGCGATGGCGGAGGATGAGGTGCTGTACGGCGAATGCCTGTCCGGCGCGCTCTATTGGAACGACTTCCTGACCATCGCGAAAGAGGCCGGGTTCAAGGACCCGCGGATGGTGACCTCGCGGCTATTGACCATCGAGAACCCGGTGCTGGAAAAGCGGGTGCAGCCGCTGAAGTTCCTGTCAGCCACCTACCGTCTGTTCAAGCTGCCAGCGCTGGAGCCGGCCTGCGAGGATTACGGGCAGGCGGTGATCTACAAGGGCACAATCGAGCACGCGCCGCACCGTTTCATGCTGGATGATCATCATGTGATGGAAGCGGGCAAGGTATTCCCGGTCTGCGGCAATACCTGGATGATGCTGCAGGACACCCGCCTGGCGCCGCATTTCGAGTTCATCGGCTCGTTTGCGACCCACTACGGGATTTTCGAGGGGTGCGGCGGCAATTCTCCCTTTAACGGGCTGGAGCAGGACGGGGCGGCGCCGGGGTGCTGCTGAGTTGATTTGAATGAACCGCCCGGCCGAAGGCCGGGCAGCGCCCGTCCGCCCCCATGGGCGGGCGCTGCCCCCACTATGATGCAATGACATCTTCGGGCCTGCCCGTACCGCTTGCGGCGGCTGAGCAGGATTGCTATCCCGGCGTGACCCCAAGCGTTTTTATCGGAAAAGCCCCGAGGCCTCATGAACACTGCCCCAGCCGAGATGCACAGCACCATGGCCCCGCCGCGGCTGGAAATCCGCAATATCCGGCGCTTCTTCGAGGGCCGCGCGGTGGTGGATGACGTCTCGCTGAAGATCCGGGCGGGGCAGGTCACCTGCCTTTTGGGGCCGTCGGGCTGCGGCAAGTCCACCACCCTGCGGATGATCGCCGGGGTGGAGATGCAGGACAGCGGCGAAATCTATGTCGATGGCAAGCTGATCTGCGACACCGTGTTCCGGGTGCCGCCTGAACGGCGCGAGATCGGGCTGATGTTTCAGGATTTTGCCCTGTTCCCGCATCTGAGCGTGGCCGACAACGTGGGCTTCGGCCTGAAGGGCAGCCGGGACGAGAAGCGCGCCCGGGTCGAGGAGCTGCTGAACCGGGTGTCGCTCAAGCGCTTCATTGACGGCTATCCGCACCAGCTGTCGGGCGGCGAGCAGCAGCGGGTGGCGCTGGCCCGCGCGATTGCGCCCAGACCGCGCATCATGCTGATGGATGAGCCGTTCTCGGGCCTGGATAACCGGCTGCGCGACGGCATCCGGGACGAGACGCTGAGCCTCTTGAAGGAAGAGGACACCGCGGTGCTGCTGGTCACCCATGAGCCGGAAGAGGCGATGCGGATGGCCGACGAGATCGCGCTGATGCGCGGCGGCCGGATCGTGCAGCAGGGCGCGCCCTACAACGTCTATACCCATCCGGTCGACAAGGCCGCGGTGGCGTTCTTCAGCGATGTGAACGTGCTGAAGGCAGAAGTGAACGGCGCGCTGGCGCGCACCGCCTTTGGCGAGTTCCTGGCGCCCGGCGTGGCGGATGGCACCGCGGTGGAGATCGTGTTCCGCCCGCAGCATCTGCGCATCGACTTCGATCGCGGCGGCCAGGGTCCGCTGCCGACCCCCAGCGACGGCGTTGCCGCCCGCGCGGTGGTGGAGCGCGCCCGGTTTCTGGGCAGCGAAAGCCTGGTGGAATTCCGGATGGATTTCGACGGCTCGATCCTCAAGGCGACAGTGCCGAACGTTTTTCTGCCGGAAAAGGGCCGCGTGATGTGGCTGACGGTGCGCCGCAACCGTTGTTTTGTCTTTCCCGCCTGAGGCTTAAGAGGCATTCTGCACCCGGTGAAACAGGAGATGCAGATGCAAGGCAGCTATCAGATCCGGGCGTTGACGCCTGCGGAGATCCGGACCGCCGCGGACTGGGCCGGGCGCGAAGGCTGGAACCCCGGGCGCAACGATGCCGCGTGCTTTGCCAGCGTCGACCCTGAGGGGTTCTGGGGCGGCTTCCTGGACGGGCAGATGATCGCCTGCATCTCGGTGGTGAACTACGGGCAGGCGTTCTCCTTCCTCGGCTTTTACATCGTGGCGCCGGCGCACCGCGGCCAGGGCTATGGCTATGCCCTGTGGCAAAAGGCGCTGGAACATGCCGGGGGCCGGGTTGTCGGGCTTGAAGGGGTGGTGGACCAGCAAAGCAATTACCGCCGCTCGGGCTTTGAGCTGGCGTACCGCAATATCCGCTTTGGCGGGGTGCCCGCCGGCGGGCTGCAGGCCTCCGCGGATTTCGACCTGTCGCCGCTGAGCGCGCCCGCAGCGGAGCTGGAGGCGCTGGACGCCCGCGTCTTCCCGGCGCCGCGCCCGGTTTTCTGGCAGCAGTGGCTGGCGGCGGAGGGGCATCACTCCTTTGCCGCTTACCGGGACGGAGGCCTGGCCGGATTCGGCACCCTGCGGCGCTGCGGCAGCGGCTGCAAGATAGGGCCGCTGGTGGCGGTCTCCCGCCCGGCGGCGGAGGCGGTGCTGGCGCGGCTTCTGCAGGAGCTGCCATCGGGGCAGGAGGTGTTCCTGGATGTGCCGGAACCGCATTCTGCGGCGGTGGACCTGGCGCGCGCCCTGGGGCTGGCGCCGGTGTTTGAGACCGCCCGGATGTACCGCGGGCCTGCGCCGCGGCTGGAGACGGATCTGATCTACGGCGTGACCAGTTTCGAACTCGGGTAGGGGGGCGCTGCCCCCGCCGCCGCTGTATAGGGGCTCCGCCCGTTCAGCCCTGAAACCGTCCCCCGGACGGTTCCCGGGAAGGGCTTCACCCCCCCCCCCCGGAGTATTTTTGCAAAGAGGAAGGCCGCGCTTGCAGACACGCTGCCGGTGCGGCGGCGTTTAGCGCAGGGCGCGCCCGTAGCGCAGGAACAGATGCGCCAGCGTGCATACGGCCGCAAGCGCCAACAGGCCCAGGCCGCGCTCGTACAAGCCGTCGACGCCGGTGGGCAGGAAAAAGAACACCGGCGCCGTCAGTGTCCAAAGCACCGAGATGCCCCGCAGCATCCGGGTGTAGCCTTGGCCCATCTGCCCCGCCGCACCTGCCATCACCCAGGGCGCGACCGCCATCAGCACCCCCAGCGCGTAGACCAGGTAAATGTGGATCACCACGCCCTCGTTATCGCTGTCGCCGTATTCGTTGCGCGCGCCGACCAGAAAGACGATCAGCCCCATCAGCGCAAAGGCGACGATCCCGAAGCTCCAGCCGCGGCCGCCCAGATGCACATGGGCGGCGGCAACGGCGATGGCAACCAGCGCTGCGGAAAAGGCATAAAGGCCCGAATCCGCGATGAATTCATAGCGCCCCGCGCCAAGGTCGCTGATCGTGTCCGCCACCCAGTCATGGCCGGGCACAATGACGCCGGCGGCAATCACCGAGGCGGCCAGCAGGACACAGCCGAGAACGGCATAGCACGCGAGCAGGATGATGAGGGTGGGGGCGTTGTGCAGGGCGGGGGGAAGCGAAATCTGGGACATGGGCGCGGGCTCCGGTTGCGTACAGCGGTTCAACGCGGCGGTGGGGCCAGCTGTTCCGCGCTAGCGGGCAAGCAGCGGCGGGTGCGGCTGCTTATGCGGGCGTGGCACCAGGCTGCGGCTGAAGGCGGATCTGAAATCCGGTACTGCGCGGGCGGAACCGAGGCGGGGGTCTCTGCCCAGGCGCTGCGCGCCGTCTTCGGGAAATTTCAGCCGCAAGAAGAAGGGTCTTAGCGCCCGTAGGGATCGTAGTCCTGCAAGCGCTTTCCGGGTTCGTCCACGAACAGCTCCGGCAGGGCAGAGGCGTCCTCGATCAGGTCGACCCGGAACACCCGGAAATCCTGCCGCGTTTCGCACCACGCGGTCAGGGTCCAGACCCGGCCCCAGTATTCCATGTGCAGCGGGCGGATCTTGCGCTCCGTCAGGGTGCCGTCGATGCGGCGGTAAGTGAGCTGCAGTTTCTGCCGCGCCTTAATGGCGGCCCGCAGCGTAGGCATGTGGGCCAGGGCGCGGGCGGCGTCCGAGAAGGGGTAGACCGCGAATTTCCAGGCGTCGGCCTCCGCGATGGTCTGTTCCGGCAGCACCGCGTCCACCTTGGCCGCCAGCGACAGGGCGGCGGCCTTCAGGTCCGGGTCGGCGGCCTCGGCCACGATGGCCATGCCGAGGTTCAGCGCCTCCAGCTCCTCTGGCGTCAGGGTGAGCGGCGGCAGGCTGATCTGCTCGCGCACCATGTAACCGACGCCGCGCTCGCCCTCGACCGGCACGCCGGAGGCCATCAGCGTTTCCATGTCGCGGTAGATAGTGCGGGTGGAAACCTCCAGCCGCCCGGCGATGTCCTGGGCGCGGTGCAGCTTCCCGTCGCGCAGGATCTGGATGATTTCGAAAAGGCGGTCGGTGCGGCGCATGGGCCTAGCCTTTGCGCGGGTGAGGGGGGAGGTCAAGGGCTGCGCCTGCTGTCCTTGGCGGACAGGCGCAGCCCTCAGGTCTTAGGGCGTCATCTGCCACCGCACCTCTTCATGGCGTATGGCCGCGCTGTCGGGTGCAATGGCCGCAACCACGTCAGGGGCGAACTCCTGCTGCATGAAGGCCTGCGCCGCCTGTTGCGCTGTGGCCATGTCCTTCCACACCACATAGTCGGTCCAGCTGCCGTCCGCCCCCCGGCTCAGCTGGCGGGTGACAAAGCCGTCCTGAGCGCGCACGAAAGCCTCTGTGCGCTGCATCAGCTCTGTGAACGCCGCGGGACTCACGCCCTCGGCCAGTTTGAAGGTCACGATTTCGGCGGCATGTTTGCTCATCACGTTTCTCCTTTGTTCATGTGATGGGCTGGATTTACCGTGCTGCAACTGACATAAACCTGTCAGTTGGATGCGGGCTGCCTGCAAAAACTGCGAAATCCTTCGCTTGCAGGCACCTTCCGCGCGCGGAGTTGCTTTCGCTCAAAGCAGGCCGCGCGCTAAACCCGTAGCGAAGAATTCCACCGGCGCCGCAAATCCGCGCCGGATCACGTAAGGAGAGACACTCATGCTCAACAATATCGGCCTGCCCGGCCTGCTGCTCATCGCCGTTGTGGTTCTGGTCCTG
The DNA here is from genome assembly GCF_000473145.1 of Leisingera daeponensis DSM 23529. NCBI lineage: Bacteria > Pseudomonadati > Pseudomonadota > Alphaproteobacteria > Rhodobacterales > Roseobacteraceae > Leisingera > Leisingera daeponensis. The sequence continues at coordinate 531,881 of NZ_KI421500.1, forward strand.
TTCGGCCGCGGCAAGATTTCCTCGCTGATGGGCGAAGTCGGCAAGGGCATCACCTCGTTCAAGAAGGGCATCAGCGAAGGCAGCAACGAGCTGGAGCAGGACTCTGTGACCTCGGCCAAGGACGTGACGCCCGAGACCGAAAAAGACAAGGTCTAAGCGCGAATGTTCGATCTTGGGTGGACCGAACTGCTGGTCATCGGCGTTGTCGCGCTGATCGTGGTCGGCCCCAAGGACCTGCCGGTGCTGTTCCGCAATGTCGGGCGGTTCGTGGGCAAGGCCAAGGGGATGGCGCGCGAGTTCAGCCGGGCAATGCATGACGCGGCAGATGAGGCCGGGGTCAATGAGGTCGCCAAGGGCCTGAAAGCGGCGTCGAATCCGATGAGCGCAGCCATGGACGGGGTCAAGCAGGCGGCGCAGGAGATGGCTTCGTCGATCGACCCGGCGAAGTTTGACCCCGGCAGCGAGACCGGCAAGCTGGCCGCGCAGCGCGCCGAGGATGCCAAGAAGATCCAGGCCTCCACCGCGCGTGCCGCGGCGGAGCGCAAGGCGCGCGAGGCGGAAGAGGCGCTGGCCAAGGCAGAAGCTGCCGAAGCGGCGCTGAAGACGGATGATGGGGCCAAATCATGAGCAACCCGGATGAGATCGACGACTCAACCGCACCGCTGATCGAGCATCTGGCCGAGCTGCGCACGCGGCTTATTCATTCGGTGCTGGCCTTCATGGTTGGCATGGTGATCTGTTTCACCGTGGCAACGCCGGTGTTCAACTTCCTCACCGCGCCGCTGTGCGAGGTGCTGGCGGAAAGCGGCCAGGACTGCGCGCTGATCTTCATCAGCCCGCAGGAGGGTTTCTTTGTCGCGATCAAGATCTCCTTCCTGGGCGGCTTTATGCTGGCGTTTCCCTTTATCGGGTACCAGCTGTGGCGGTTTGTGGCGCCGGGCCTGTACAAGTCTGAGAAGGGGGCGTTCCTGCCTTTCCTGGTGGCGTCGCCCTTCATGTTCATTCTGGGCGCCAGCTTTGCCTTCTATGTCGTCACCCCGCTGGCCTACGACTTCTTCCTGGGCTTCCAGCAGTTCGGCGCCACTGGCGAGGCGATTACCGGCGAGGAGGTCACTCAGGGTCTCAGCGTGGTGTTCCAGGGCTCCGCGCAGGAGTATCTGAACCTGACCATCAAGTTCATCGTGGCCTTTGGCCTGTGCTTCCAACTGCCGGTGCTGCTGACGCTGATGGGCAAGGCCGGTCTGGTCAGCGCCGAAGGCCTGGGGTCAGTCCGCAAATACGCGGTGGTTGCGATTCTGGTGCTGGCAGCCCTGGTGACGCCGCCGGACGTGATCACTCAGATCATCCTGTTTGTGGTCGTTTACGGGCTGTATGAAATCTCGATTTTCCTGGTCCGCAGGGTCGAGACCAAGCGCGAGGCAAAGCTGCGCGCCGAGGGCTACTATGACGATGAGGACGAGATGGACGCCCATCCCGACGATCCCCTGATGGCTGAGTTCGAGGCTGAGGACGGCAAGGGCACATAGTCCGGGACCGGTTTGAAATGAGAAGGCGCGCCTGCAAGGGCGCGCCTTTTTTGCTTCAAGGCTCAAAAGGCATCTTGCCGACTGCATCGGGGACCCGGTTAAGGAGGCTCATATCGCCTGCCGCCGCTGCATTTACATGCGGTTCCACTCCTGCCAGCAGCAAGTCCTGTGCAGGCAGAAGGCTTGATGGCGGACCCCAAAACCTGCAGCATCATACTGAGCACATTTGCCGCAGGCGAGTTCCACAAGGCGGTGTCCGGTTTAGTAACTAGGAGGTTTGTTATGCCTGATCTGATCCCAGCTGCCGCCAAAAAGAAGATGGAAAGCGAGTGCAAGAAGATTGCCAAGAAAGTGGGAAAAACCATAAAGCCAGAATTTGCCGGTAAGAAAATCGAAGACGCGGTGACCAAGGGCGTCTGTAAAGAAGTAAAATCAGTCGACAAAAAGGTCGTTCAATTCCTGGTCGATCAGCTTAAGAAAGAACTGGACAAGAAGAAGAAAGGGGCGGCGGGAAGCAACCCGCCGGTTATCCCGAAAGCCACTGCCAAATGGTCTGCGAAGAAGCCGGGTGCCGGGGTGCCATCAATCACCATTCCGATCACCGAATGGGTTTTGGACCCCAAGCTGGACACCAAGGCTAAGTTTTCGATCAAGGTTTGGGCCGACCCCCGGGAGTTCGAAAAAAAGGACAAAGGGGTGATGGTGAACTTCACCGTGGTCAACTTCTGAAGGAGGTGACCGGGCTCCGGATCGACTCATTTGTGCGTGGCCCAGTTAAGGGGCAATCTGTGCGCCAAGCACAATCCTGGCCTCCCGGAAGATACAGTCGGCCTTCACCCAGCCCCCTTGCCGCTTGCCTCTGAACATGCTTTGAAATCCGGCAACTGACGGACGGAGGCAGCCCATGGACCAGAACGCATTGACCCGCATTGCCGAGGCGCTGGAGCGGATGTCGCCTGCGCCGCTGGAAACCCCCGATTTTGACGCCGCCAGCGCCTTTGTCTGGCATGTGGGGCCGGAGCGGCTGGAGCCGGTGGAGGCGGTGAACCGGGTCGATCTGGATCTTCTGGTCGGCATCAACCGCTCCCGCGATACGCTGTTGGAGAACACCCGGCGGTTCGCGCAAGGCTTCGCTGCCAATAACGCGCTGCTGTGGGGCGCGCGGGGGATGGGGAAATCCAGCCTGGTGAAAGCCGTGCACGGCGCGCTGGCGGCGGATCACCCGGAGCTGAAGCTGGTGGAACTGCAGCGCGAGGATCTGCCCTCGGTGGCGCGGCTTCTGAACCACCTGCGCGGCGCGGCGCACCGGTTCATCCTGTTCTGCGATGACCTGTCCTTCAGCCATGACGACCAGCATTACAAAAGCCTCAAGGCGGTGCTGGACGGCGGCATCGAGGGGCGGCCGGAGAACGTGGTGTTCTATGCCACCTCCAACCGCCGCCACCTGATGCCGCGGGACATGATCGAGAACGAGCGCTCCAGCGCCATCAACCCGTCGGAGGCGGTGGAGGAGAAGGTGTCCCTGTCCGACCGTTTCGGGCTGTGGCTGGGCTTCCACCCTTGCGATCAGGACGAATACCTGGCGATGATTGAGGGCTATTGCGCCGCCTACGGGATCGAGGCAGACGCGGAGGGATTGCGCGCCGAGGCGATCGAATGGCAGGCGACACGCGGCGCGCGCTCGGGCCGGGTGGCCTGGCAGTTCTTCACCGATCTGGCGGGGCGGCACGGAGTGGCGCTGCGCTGAGACCGCTGAGCACAGCAAAAGAAAAGCCCGGCTGATTGGCCGGGCTTTTCTTTATTAACAGTCTGCTAACGCCGTCAGTTCAGGTAATTCAGCGGGTCGATGCTCTCGAACCCGTCGCGCACTTCGAAATGCACATAGGCATCGTCACCGCCGCGCAGGGAGGCGATGCGCTGGCCGCGGGCGACGGTCTCGCCCTTCTTCACCGTGATATTGGCAACGTTCTGATACACCGTCAGCAGCTTCTGGCTGTGGCGGATCACCACGATCGGCACGTTGTTGGAATCCTTGGTGATCGCCGCCACGGTGCCCGCTTCGGCTGCATTCACAGGCGCACCGGCGGCGCCGGAAATGTCGATCCCGTCATTGCGGCCCTTGGAGTAGGTCTTGATGATCTTGCCCTGCACCGGATAGGCCATCGCCGCGCTGCTGGCGCGGGTGGGTTTCGGCAGCTCCGGCTTGGGCAGGGTCTCTGCCGCGGGCTTGACCGCGGCGGGCGCGACCTTTTCTTCCGGCAGCGGCTTGCTGGCGCTGGGCGGCACCGGCGTCTGGGTGCCTGCGCCCGGTTCGGTCACTGCAACGGGGGCTGCGGCCGGGGTCAGCTCGGCCGCCGGTTCCTCCTTCAGCGGGATCAGCAGGAACTGGCCCTCGCGCACGGCAAAGTCGCTGCCCAGGCCGTTCCATTCCGCCAGCGATTTCACCGGCACCTGATACAGGCGCGAGATGGTATAGGCGGTCTCGCCGCGTTTCACCTTGTGGCGCACCGGCTCCGGGCCGCGCTGCACCTTGGCGGGCTGCGGCTTGGGCGCCGGCTGGATCGCGGCGGTGGTCACCGAGCCCGGGTTGGGAGAGGTGAGCGGCGCGGTCTCAATCGCCTGTCCGGCCAGGGTGGCAATATCCACCGAGCCCGGGGCGGCGGTGCCGTCCGCAGGGAAATCTGCCGGGGCGCGGCGCGGCAGCGCCAGCACTTCGCCCTGGCGCATCTTGTCGCCGGCCGCCATGCCGTTGTAGCGGGCGACCTCCTCCGGCGGCAGGCCGATGCGCGCGGCGACATCCGCGACGGTGTCGCCGCGCTGCGCCACCGCCACCTGGTAAGAGGGGTAAGTTATCAGCCCGCGGCCATCCGGAGCGGGACGGCTGGAGGTGGCCGACTGGGCGGCGGTGGCGGTGTTGAAAGCGCCAAGCTGGCCGCGCAGGTCGTAGTCCAGCGGACTCTGGCAGGCCGCCAGCACCCCGGCCATGGGCAGCAGCGCCAGCAGCCGGGCCCGGGGCATCCGGAAACGGGGCAGCCCGCGGGATGCGGTCCGGGTGGGGGGGGTCCGGTTCATCTTGCTCTCCTCAAAACACGCTTCCCCCTTTTTCGCGGGGATTCTCTCGCGTCAATCACTATAGCCCATGCAATTCAGCGGGCGGCTGAATTCCGCCGCCAGTTTACGGGGCCAGCGCAGGAATATCAAACGCAGCTTGCGCAATTGCGGCCGCGGACCTAGCTGTCCTTGCCCAGCCCTTCAAGCAGCGGCACGAAGCGCACCGGGCGCAGCTCGTCATACTCGAGCCCGTCTTCGGTTTTGCGCACCCGGATCAGGGTCTGCACATGGTCCGACTGGCCCACCGGCAGCACCATGATGCCGCCGGTCTTGAGCTGCGCCAGAAGCGGCCCGGGCGGGTCCTCTGCGGCGGCTGTCACGATGATGCGGTCGAACGGCGCCTGGTCCGGCAGCCCGTGGCTGCCATCGCCGACCAGCGAGGTCACATTGGCGAGCCGCAGGCGGTCGAACACGGACCGCGCCTCGCGCACCAGCCGGGCGTGGCGGTCGATGGTGTAGACCCGGCGCGCCAGCTTGGACAGGATCGCCGCCTGATAGCCGGAGCCGGTGCCCACCTCCAGCACGGTGTCGCGCTGCGACAGCTGCAGCGCCTGGGTCATCATCCCCACCACCGAAGGCTGCGAAATGGTCTGGCCGCAGGCAATCGGCAGCGGCACGTCTTCATAGGCGCGCTCCGAGAAGATGCCGCGCACGAACAGGCCGCGGTCGATTTCCTCGATCGCCTCCAGCACCTTCTGGTCGGTCACCCCGCGCGAGCGCACGGAGTAGAGGAACTGCATCTTGGTTTCCGGATCGGGTCCGCTCATAGCCGCGCTCACTCGCCCGTCCATTCGACCGCCTTCAGCGCATCCAGCGCATCGCCCGCGGTCAGGTCGGCGCGCATCGGGGTAACGGAGATGTAGCCGTCCAGGTTGACCGCAGCATCCGAGCCGGGCGTGGCCTCGACATGCTGGTTGCCGCCGCGGATCCACAGGTAGCGGCGCCCGGTGGGCGACAGCTGCTCCTCGGCCGAGAAATGGCAGCCGGGGCGCCAGCCCTGCGGCGCAACCCGGGTGCCCTTGACCTCCGCAGCCGGGACCGGCGGGAAATTGATGTTGTAAAACAGCCGGTAATCCTGTGCATCCTGCGGCTGGGCGGCCAGGATCTTCTTGATCAGGGCGGCGCCATGCACGGCGGCGGCTTCAAACGGATTGCCGGTCTCCCGGTTGGCAGGCCCGTAATACTGCGACAGCGCCATTGCCGGGATGCCCTGCAAAGCGGCCTCCATCGCGCCGCCCAGGGTGCCGGAATAGAGCGCGTTTTCCGCCGAGTTGTTGCCGCGGTTCACGCCGGACAGCACCAGGTCGGGCCTTTGGCCGTGCATCACCACGTGCAGTCCCGCCAGCACGCAGTCCGCAGGGGAGCCTTCGGCGGCAAAGCGGCGCTCGCTCAGCTGGCTGAGCATGGTGGGGCGGGTGTAGCTGATGCAATGGGCGACGCCGGATTGCTCAAAGGCCGGCGCCACGGTCCAGACTTCGCCTTCCGGGCCTGCAACCTCATGGGCGATGGCCTCCAGGATGGTGAGCCCTTCGGCGCTGATGCCGTCGTCATTGGTGATCAGAATGCGCATGGGGTGTCTGCCTGCCGTCTTCAACCGGGTTTTCGATTGAATAGGACCTGCGCCGGAAGGGGGCAAGGTTTTCGCAGAGGGAAGCGGCATCCGCCGCAAAGCGGGGCAGGGAGGCAACAGGCGGGGCTGCCCGGAGCGGGGCTCCCGCCCCCTGGGCCTGCATCACAGATGCCGTCCCAGGCGTTGGGCCGGGCGCCGCGCCAAGGCGCGGCGCGGGGCCGGTTTCGGGTCTCAGTCTGCCAGGATCTGCGGCAGCAGGCGCGCGGCCTCGTCCTGGATCGGGGTCAGCGCCGCGCGGTCCTCGCCGGGGTGGAAGCGGGCGCGCAGGGCGGTGGCCATCGGCTGCGGCTCCAGAATGCGCACCTTGGGGCCGGTGCGTTCGGTTTCCGCCTGCCAGCTGCGGGCCAGCGCCATCTGCGCGGCCTTGGTGGCGCCATAGGTGCCATAGAACTTCTCGCCCGCCTTGGGGTCGTCAAAGAACACTGCGCGCCCCGTCCGGCCCAGCAAGGGCGCAACATAGGGGATCAGCACCGAGGTGGCAGTGGCGTTGATCGCGACCGCCTTGGTCCAGTCCTTGGCCGCAACGGAGGGCGCCGGGCACAGCGCGGTGGCATGGATCGCGGTGTGCAGCCACAGGTCCAGCTTGCCCCAGCGGTCATGGATGCCGCGGCACAGCGTTGCCATCGCCTCCGGCACGGTGATGTCCATCGGCGCCAGGGTGGCGCTGCCGCCCGCGGCCTTGATGCGGTCGTCCAGCTCTTCCAGCGCGCCGGTGGTGCGCGCCACGGCGACAATGTGATGGGTGGGCGCAAGCGCCTCGGCCAGGGCGCTGCCCAGGCCGCGGGATGCGCCGGTGATGAGAGCGATTTTGTCTGTCATGGGCGCCTTCTTGGGCCGCGGGCGAAGGCAGGTCAAGAGGCAGCGGCCCGGGGCAAGAATTTTCGAAAATTCTTGGCAAATTTCTTCGAAGAAATTTGCGGCGCTCCCGCGCTCAGCTGCCGGGCATCGGCAGGCGTTTTGTCTCGCCGTTGGAGCTCAGCACCAGACCCTCGGCGTCGATTGCCACCACCTGGCCCAGCGAGGACAGGCGGGTGCCGCGGGTTACGGTCTTGGTGCGGCCGTTGGGCAGGCGCACCAGCGCGGTCAGGCTGTTCTCGGGGCCGTAGATGCCCAGAAGGTTCAGCCGGTTGCGGTTGACTGCATTGCCTTGGGTGGCCAGTCCGGCCACCTTGGCGGGTGTGCGGCCCGCCGTTTCTGCGTTTGCCATGTTTTTCTTCCCCGATGTGTCAGGGCGTATCTGGCCAATCGGCAGGGCCGGTTCAACCAGCCGCCGCGCGGCTCGGCGGGAAGCCGCGGACCGGCGGGGGTGCAATCGGTGGAAGCCCGCCGCCGCAGCCGGCCGCACCTGCCTGCGCCGAAATGCCCTGTCAGGCGTCGAAAACCAGCGACGGCAGGTCGTGGCCATAGGCATAGAGCAGCTCCAGAAGCTCCTCCAGCTCGGCGCCGTCCTTTTGCAGCGGATAGAGCGGATGGTTCTGCTCGGTGACCTTCAGTTCCGGATACTGGCCCTCCGGCCGCATTTCCAGAACGCAGCCCGCGGGCATCGGCATATCCGGCGGGATCGCATTGGCCAGCCAGGCCGGGCGGTCGCCCAGCTTTTCCGTCTCGCGCATCTCGAACAGGTCGAGATAGGCGTCGAAATCGTCGCGGCTGAGGCTGGCCCAGGTGCCCAGCAGAAACTCCTCGCCGCGGCTGCCGGGCAGCGGGATCGCCAGCACCGCGCGGACAAAGCGCAGATCGCCCAGGCGGCAGAAGTCTTCGGTCAGGATATCGCCGCGGGTGGCAAGGACGGCGGAGTTGTCCTCTACCTCCATATCCTCGGAGCAGATATCGGGCCGGTCGCAGCTGAGGCTCAGCAGTTGCGCAAAAGTGGCGCCGCAGCAGCGGCACTGGCGCGGAGAGGTCAGCATACGGGCAAGATGCGCGTCCAAGAGGCGGCCTTTCGTCTGAAGCATAAAAAGGCGCGGGCCATCACGGCCAGCGCCTTGTCCATGCAGTGGTCGCGGCCCTCATACGCGGATGCGGCCGGAAGTTCAAACCCCCCTTTCCGCGAGGGGGGCGGGGCGGGGTCAGCCAGAGGCCAGGTTGGGGGCGTTCCAGGAGGCGCCGGGCACCGGCATGTCCTGGATCTTGGCGCTGACCCGGCTGCTGCTTTCCAGCGCGTTCAGGTACTCGCTGGTGACGCCGGTGACATAGTTGCCGTCAAAGCAGGAGCAGTCGAACTGCTCGATGTCCGGGTTGCCCTCCTTGGCGGCCCAGATCAGGTCGTCGAGGTTCTGGTAAAACAGCGCGTCCGCGCCCAGCTCGTCGCGGATTTCCTCGATGCTGAGGCCGTTTGCGATCAGCTCGTGCTTGGTCGGCATGTCGATGCCATAGACGTTGGGGTACTTCACCGGCGGCGAGGCGGAGGCGACATAGACCTTCTTGGCACCCGCTTCGCGGCACATCTGCACGATCTTCTTGATGGTGTTGCCGCGCACGATTGAATCGTCGATCAGCAGCACGTTCAGGCCCTTGAACTCCAGCGGGATCGCGTTGAGCTTGCGGCGCACCGATTTCTGCCGCTCGGCCTGGCCGGGCATGATGAAGGTGCGGCCCACATAGCGGTTCTTCACCAGCCCTTCGCGGTAGCGGATGCCGGTGGCATTGGCGACTTCGAGCGCCACGGGGCGGGCCGAATCGGGTACCGGGATGATGCTGTCGATCTCCAGCCCCGACTCCTCGATCTGCTTGGCCAGCGCCTGGCCCATGCGCAGCTGGGTCTTGTAGACCGACACCCCGTCCATCATCGAGTCGGGGCGGGCCAGGTAGACATATTCGAAGATGCAGGGCGTCAGCTTGCCCTCGACCGCCTGGAACTCATGCAGGTTGCCCTCCAGGTCGACCAGGATCGCCTCGCCCGGCTTGACGTCGCGGGTTTTCTTGAAGCCGTTGATGCCAAAGGCCACGTCTTCGGAGGCAAAGGCGTAATCGGTGCCGCCGTCCGCCGCCGGACGCGCGGCCATCGACAGGGGCCGGATGCCATGCGGGTCGCGGAAGGCCAGCATCCCGACGCCGGCAATCAGGCACAGCACGGAATAGGCGCCCTGCACCCGCTCCATGGTCATCTTGACGCCGGCCAGGATGTTGCGGACCGGGTCGGCATTGCCGTTTACCTTGATCGCGTCGGCGACCTTGTCGGCCAGCACGTTCAGCAGGATTTCCGAATCCGAAGTGGTGCGCAGGTGGCGGCTGTATTTGCCAGTCACCTTCTCGCGCTGCTCGGCGGTGTTGGTGATATTGCCGTTGTGAACCAGGTAGATGCCGTAGGGCGCGTTGACGAAAAACGGCTGCGCCTCGGTAGCGCTGAGCGAGCCCGCAGTGGGATAGCGGACGTGGCCCATGCCGATGCGGCCGGTCAGGGTTTCGGCGTCTGCGGGGCCGAACACATCCTTGACCAGCCCGTTTTCCTTGCGCTCGCGGAAGAACTCGCCGGTGTAGGTCACGATGCCCGAGGCGTCCTGGCCGCGGTGCTGCAGCATCAAGAGCCCGTCATAAATTTCCGCAAAGACATCCGTGTCCCGGCTTGCGATCCCCAAAATCCCGCACATAGGCTGGCTCCAATCCCACTTAGGCTTTGCTGTTCGGTTGATGCTGGAAGCGGTGGTGCCGGCAGTCTAGCGCATTTGTGCGCCGGGGCGCCAATCCGGCTGCCCTGGCCGCACTCCGGCCCGGTGCCTGGGCGCGGGCCCGGCCGCCGGCCTGAGGGCCGATTGCGGCAGCAGACCCCGGCGCCGGGCGCGGCAGGTCAGGTCCACAAAGGCAGGCGGGCAGCAGCGGCAAGGCGGTGAGGCTCCGAATCCGTTTCCTGTTCGCGCCCTCACATAGTGGCTTTCGCCCCTGCTGTCATCAAAGGATCACACTTCTCCGCTGCACTGCGGCGGCAGCGGGTCAGCGCCCCTGCCGTCAGTGCAGCGTCAGCAGCGAAACGGACCCGACCAGCACCAGGCTCAGCGCCCAGACCAGATCCAGGTTGAACCACCCCTTGGACAGGAATTTCAGCCCCACCCAGCGGTAGATCCCATAGGCCAGCGCGCCGCCCGCGGCGGTCATCGCAGCGGTATGGAGCAGCGCCACCAGCGCCGCGATACCCGCGTTGCCGGTGATCAGCGTGCCCGCGGCGGCGTGGCCTGCATCCGTCTCAACCGTGCGGCAGATCCCGAGGTAGATCGGCACCAGCATCAGCCCCGCGCCATGCGCCATCGCCGCCAGGAACGACCACAGCACCAGCCGCGACGGCGGCACCCGCGCCAGGAACCGCGGGTGGCGGCGGTTCCACAGCAAATAGAGGCCCAGGGCAATCACCAGGCAGGCGGCCCCGGTCTGGATCTCGCGATGCCACTCAGCCAGCACCAGCAGCGCCGAGAACGGAAACAGGATCGCCGCCATCGCCAAGAGGTGCCCGGCCGCCAGCGCCGCCAGCGCCCGCCACAGGCTGCCCTGCTTCCGGTCCATCAGCGCGGCTGACACCGCCAAGGGCCAGCCCATGCCGGGGTTCACGCCGTGATACACGCCAGAGGCGGCAACGGCCCCCCACAGGGCCGCCGCCGTGCTGATCTCTGCCACGCGTCAGGCGGAGGGGTAGCAGAAGCTGTCGGTGGAGCAGTCGCCGCCCTCCAGCCGGATCTGGTGGCTGCGGTAGCCCTTGGGGAACTCCACATAGAAGTCCTTGTCCAGCTCCAGCCCGCCGTTTTCACCGGCATTGGCCATCACCATCTGGCCGCCCTCGGCGTCCGGATAGAACTGGTCATCCCAGGTGGAATAGAGCGAGTTGGTCCAGTAGACCCGCTTGCCGTCGCGGCTGATCTCCACCATCTGCGGGCCATAGGCAAAGTCCTTGCCGTTGGGATGCTTGGTGCCCCGCGCAATCCCGCCGATCTCCACCTTGCCGGCCAGCTTGGGGTTCATCGGGTCAGAGACATCATACTGATGCATCTCACCCAGGCCCCAGCAGGCCACGTACAGGAACCTGTCATCCAGGCTCAGGTCGATATCGGTGACCAGGGGCGGCACCGCCTCGAACCCCTGCAACAGCGGCGGCAGGTTTTCCGGCTTCTCGGGCCGCGGGTCGATGGTGATGGTCTTCTTGGCCTCAAAGCTGCCGTCGGCCTGCTGCCACCAGGTGAAGATCGCGCCCTGCAGGTTGGTGGTGTCGACCACAACGCCGCAAAACCCGTAATCCTTGGAGGGATCATGCGCGGGCCGGATCTCCAGCGCCATCTGGTGGTTTTCGCCGAGGTCGATGGTCTGCACGTTCTTGCGCTGGCGCAGGTTCCAGAAATGGATCGAGTGGCCGTATTTGTTGCTCAGCAGATCCTCCGCCACGATGCCGTTCTCGAACTGCGGCGGCAGGCCCCATTCCGAACTCACCATGTAGTCGCGCGGCAGGTTCCACCAGAAATCATAATGCTTGTCCTGCTTGCCGCGGTCCATCTCGTAGCGGCCCAGGATCTCGAAGGTCTCGCAATCCATGATGAAGATGCCCGGGGGGCCGTCGGTGCCATCCTCGCCGCCGCCGCCCAGGGTGGACACATAGATGCCTTCGGGGCCGCAGTGGATGGTGTGCGGGCGCGAATAGCCGGTCTTGGCAAAAACCTCCTCGGGTTCGATGATCTTGTGGATCTTCGCCGCGCGCGGCTCCTTCACGTCGACCACATAGATCCGGCTGGAGCGGATGCCGGGAATGATCAGATAGCGCCGCTCCAGAAACGCGTGGCCGGACAGCGGCGACAGCGACGAGGAGCAGGCGTTCCAGCCGAAGTGGTGAAATTCGTCGCCCTTGTTGGGCATGATCAGTTGATGCACGATCTCGCCATAGCTGTCGGACTTCGGGTCGACATCGACCACCGCCAGCCCGTCGGGCTGGGAGCCGTCGGGGCTCAGCATCAGGGTAAAGGCCAGCGTTTCCGCCGGGGCCTCCATGGCAAGCCTGGGGGTGGCATGAAAAGTGGGGTCAGGCCTCAAGTTCATCGTCAAATCCTCCCTGGAAAACAGGCGCCTGAAATTTTGGTCTTCTCGCTGCGCCCGGGGCGATGCTGGCACACATCCGGATTTCGGGCAAATTTTTTTGAAACACGCGTCCGGGCGGAACGTTTGTTCTGCCAAGGCGGTCGTATAACGCGCTTTTCGCCTGTCCGCGGGAGGCGCGGCGGACCCGTGTTCCCTCCAGCCGGATGGCCGCAGCGGCAAAAGGAAAGGCCCGCACAAGGGCGGGCCGAAGGTGGGGGAGGGAAAAACGGTTGGCGGTCAGGCTGCCAGAATGCGGTCCAGCAGGTTGTCCAGCGGCGCAGGCAGGCGGGCGTCTTCCGCGCCCATGCCGGTGTCCGCAAGGGCACGGCCCTCATCGCTTGCCAGAACCTGGCGGGTTTCGGTCAGCGACAGATGGTGAAAGGCAGAGCCTTCAGAGTCATCGCCGGCGGGCAGCAGCATGCCGCTTTCGGCCCAGACCAGCTCTTCTTCCGCGAATTCGAAATGGATCCGGCCCAGACGCTCGGGCGCCGCGGCGGTGATGCCCCTGTAGCCGGCCAGGGCGATCAGCTTGGTGACCACAACCGGCAGCCCGAACAGGCGCTCGGCGGTGTCCATCTCCAGCGCCACTTTCTGGTCGGAGGGCAGCATCAGATCGGTGTCATTGCCCAGGGCGCCGGCGGGGACATGCATGCAGGTGGTCAGGCGCGGCACGGCATGGCGCACCGCTTTCACTTCCTGGGCGCCGCCGTCAAAGGTGAACACCATGTCGCCGGGCTTGATGTCGCGGGCCTGCTTGAACCCTTCTTCCGTCTCCACCAGGGTGGCGGGCAGAAAGCCGCCGCTGCGGATGCGGGCACGCTTCGGCGCGGGTTTGCAGGACTGCGGCAGGGGAGTGTTCAGCAGCATATCAACCGGCAGGAAATCGGCGAAATCTGTGGTGTGATCCAGCTGCATTTTGTGTCCCTTCTGAGCGTCCTTGGCCCGGCGTCTTGCCGTTGAAGCCATCAGGCCCCCGAATTGGGACCAAATTGGGGCAGGGGTGCGGCCCCTTCCGGGATGCGGCGGATTTTTGGGGACAAAAGCGCGGTTTTACCCGGCATTGTTAACCTTTTGACGGTGCAGCCTGAGGATTTGTTAAGGATTGACGCTCGGTCAACGCTCGGCGCGCGAGACGCTCGAATCGCGATTCTTGTTGGTTAACAAGGTATTAACGCAAGGTTGCGCTGTTAATAATTACGGTGATGACTCTGTGGATAACTGTGTGAACGCTTTGAAAGAAAAGAAAAACGGGCGCCTGTGCGGCGCCCGTTCGGATCTGTCCCGAAATGTACTGTTGGCTTTACTGCCCGCAGCTGCCGATCAGCGCCTCGTACTGCTGGGTGACCCAGCCCAGGGCCTGCTCCGGATTGCGCTCCTCGATCTTGCCGATCATGCGCTCAAACACCACCGCGGAGCGGCTTTCGTCAACCACGGTAAAGCTCTGCCCGGTCATCACCACCGCATAGAGGAAGAAGGCAATCGCCACCAGGAGGATGCCGCGCAGCACCCCGAAGAAGAAGCCTGCGCCCTGGTCCACCCCGCCAAGCGCCGAGCGCTGCACCAGGGTCGAGAACAGCGGCGTGAAGAAGGAGACCACGATCAGCGCCAGCGCGAACACCGCGGCAAAGGCAGCGATGATCGACAACTCGCAGCTGTCGGCGATGAATTCGCCGATCACCGGGATCTCCGCCATCAGCGGCTCGACCTGCGGCGCAAAGATGAAGGCGAGGATGCCGGCGGCAATCCAGCCGGCGATGGCCATGGCCTCGCGCACGAACCCGCGCGAATAGGCCAGCAGCGCCGATACGACGATGACCAGGGCCACGACCCCGTCAATGATTGTGAAACCTTCCATGTCCCTCGCCCGTTTACCTGCGGTATCAAATTTTTTGCGACTTTAGCCGGCCCCGAAGAATTCGCCAACAAAACCGGCCAGGTCGCTGGACTTTCGCAAGTTCAGGCCTTTCACGGACACGGTTTTGCTGCCGCTTGGGGCAATCGCCGCCGTGAAACCAAGTTTTTGCGCCTCTTTCAACCGGTTTTCCGTCTGCGGCGCCGGGCGCAGGGCCCCGGATAGCGAAATTTCTCCGAAAACCGCGGTATCGGCGGGCAAAGCGACGTCTTCCCGCGCACTCAGCAGCGCCGCCGCCACCGCCAGGTCGGCGGCCGGTTCGGAAATCTTCATGCCGCCCGCCACGTTCAGGTAGACATCCAGCCCGGCAAACGGAATGCCGCAGCGCGCCTCCAGAACGGCGAGGATCATCGCCAGCCGCGATGAATCCCAGCCGACCACCGCCCGGCGCGGCTGCGAATGCGGCGAGGGCGCAATCAGTGCCTGCAGCTCGACCAGGACCGGCCGGGTGCCCTCGATGCCCGCAAACACCACCGATCCGGGGCTGGGCTCGCCGCGTTCGGACAGGAACAGGGCAGAGGGGTTCACCACTTCCGCCAGCCCGCCGCCGGTCATCTCGAACACCCCGATCTCATCGGCCGGGCCGAAGCGGTTCTTGACTGCGCGCAGGATGCGGAACTGGTGGCCGCGCTCGCCCTCGAAATACAGCACCGTGTCGACCATATGCTCGACCACCCGGGGGCCTGCGATCTGGCCGTCCTTGGTGACATGGCCCACCATGATCACCGACACCCCGTTGCGCTTGGCAAAGGTGGTCAGCTCATGCGCCGCCGCGCGCACCTGGCTGACGGACCCGGGCGCGCTGTCCACGTGATCGGCCCACATGGTCTGGATCGAGTCGATGATCGCCAGCTGCGGCTTCTCTGCTTCCAGCGTCGTCAGGATGTCGCGCAGGTTGGTCTCCGCAGCCAGCTTCACCGGCGCATCTGCCAGCCCCAGCCGCTGCGCCCGCATCCGCACCTGGGCCGAGGCTTCCTCGCCGCTGACATAGACGGTCTTGAGCCCCGCATGGGCAAACCGCGCCGCCGCCTGCAGCAAGAGGGTGGATTTGCCGATGCCCGGATCGCCGCCCACCAGGATCGCCGAGGCCGGAACCAGCCCGCCGCCCAGCACCCGGTCCAGCTCTCCCGCGCCGCAGCAGGTGCGCGGCGGCGGCGTCTCCCGCGCCGACAGATCCGTCAGCTGAATGGTGCGGCCGCGCTTGACCCCCAAGGACTTCTTGGCGGGGCCGGAGGACAGCCCCTGATCTTCGCTGATGGTGTTCCAGTCGCCGCAGCCTTCGCAGCGGCCCGACCATTTGGAAAAGCTGGCCCCGCAGGCCGAGCAGGAGAAAGTTGTTTTTGCCATGCCGGATCAGTGGCAGATGTTTCTGTTTTGTTCAAGGGGGCTGCGCGTGCTGCACCTGAGGATGCGAGGCTCTGCCTCGCGCTCCGGGATATTTAGGGCCAGATGAATGAAGGATCCGGTCCTCATCTGGCTGAAAATATCCCGGGGGAGGCCCGTGAGGGCCGGGGGCAGCGCCCCCGCACCCCGGTCAGTCGGCGCGCCGCGGCGGCTTCATCGCCACCACGCTGCCGGTTTCGGGGTCGGTGCCGTCCGGCGGGCTTTGCAGCTGCGCCGACAGTTCCGGCAACAGCTCGAACAGCTCCTCGCGCAGGCGGCCCAGGTGCGACTTTGCCAGCGATTCCTCGATTTCCACGTCGCGGGTCCACTGGCGCAGCTCGTGCATCACCATCTTGGCATCCTCCAGCCGGGCCTGGAAGGTATCCAGTTCCTCCTGCCGCTGCTTCAGAAACGTGCGGGCACGCTCGACATTGGCGTCCGAATAGGTGCTGGCCAAATCCTGGCTGACCTGGCTCATCTGCGCCGCCAGCTCCAGCACTTCCGGCTCCAGCTCGCCCAGATCCGGGTGGTTGCGCATGAAGGCGAGCCGTTCCTTCACCGCGTCGAATTCGGAGCGGGCGGTGAACAGCCCCTTGCGGTCGCCGGCGTGGGCGGTGTGGTAGGCGCGGGCCACATCCTCCATCTGCACGCTGAATTTCCGGTGCGAATTCTCCAGCGCCAGCATGCGGCCGTTTGCCGGCAGGAAAAACGCCAGCATCAGCACCAGCGCGGTCAGCGTGATCTGCGCCACCATGCCGGCCTGCGGATAATAGGTCCCGTCCAGCCCCGCCTGCAGCGTCAGCCAGGGCCAGACGCCGGCGGCAGACAGCGCCGTCGCCAAGACCGCGCCGAGCGCGGCAACGCAGATCAGCGCAAACGTGAGGCGCAGGAACAGCGCCTGGGATTTGAAAAGGACAGTGTGAACGGCGGACATGAATACCCCTCCATAATACCGAAACCACCCGGGGGCCGGTGGCAGGGGGGGTGGCCTTGTCAGGCCGTCCACGGCGGCACCCTCGGAACACAACAACGCGGTTCATCGGCAAAATGTTGCACAAGAATCAAATTTTAGGCAACTATCCGCTGATCTTATTCCTGAACGCCTGCGGCGCATTTGCCATGCCCAGCACCAGCGAGGCGAGGATGCAGCCGGTGAACAGGTAAAGGCCCCAGGCCGTCTCGATGGTGGCGAGGCCAATGCCCTTGGCGAGGGTGATATAGAGCGCGATCAGGAACACATCGGCCATCGCCAGCTTGCCCAGCACATGCAGCACCGGCTTCAGCCGCGCGTCCAGCAGGTTCCACTGCACCAGCGCCAGGCCGATGGTCTTGAGGTAGGGGGCGAAGATCGCAAAGAAGGTGACGATCAGCGCCAGCACCGCGTCGCTGCCCCAAAGGCTCTGCAGCCCGGTGATCACCGATATCTCGCTGAGGCCGAAAATCGGCAGCAGCCCCGCCCGCATCAAGGGCGCGAACCAGGCGACGGGGTAGAGGATCAGGAGCGACAGGGTGAGGAAGCGGAGGATCATAGCGGCTCGTTTTCTGCGGGTCCGCCAAGACTTGGGCCTTCTGTGCCGTGATTGAAAGGGGGAAAACGGCGAGAACCTTTCCTGCTGAGGCTTCTGCGGCCTTGTGAAGGAAGCCTCCGGCGGGAGTATTTGGAGAAGGTGAAAAGGGGGACAAGGCTTCTTACTGGAAGCTGTCTTCGCATACCGGTCTTGCAGAGTTGGACGCGGCGTAACCCATTGCGGGCAGGGCGGCAATGAGGAGGAGGACAAATGCATCATTCAGGCGCGGGCGCAGCTTGCTGCGAAACGCCTGGACGGTCCAGTCAAGCATGGTGCTGGCGAACAACAGCACAAAAACCAATGTGTTCAGGCCTTGCGGCAGGAGCCGGCTGCTGAACCCGGGCGATACCCAGTTTGTCGCCAGCAGGCCGGACCAGAGAAGTGCAGAGGCGATCCCGATTGCGATGCGGGGCGAGGCTTGCCCGTTCAGCCGCTTTGCAATCAGGGAAAGGCCGGCGGCAACAGGCAGGGCCAGGATGATGTAGGACATCGCAACCGCATAAGGGCTCGGGCCGGAGCCAAGAAGGTTATGAAGCGGAAGGCACTCCTCAGCCATGCCTCACCGCACCGCCTCGATCGGCCCCTCGGCGCGGCCGTGGATGAACTGGTCGAGATAGGGGTCGCCCGAATGGTCCATCTCCGCGACGGGGCCGGTCCATTGGATCACCCCGCCGTGCAGCATCGCCACATTGTCGGCAATGGCGCGCACCGAGGTCATGTCGTGGGTGATGGTCATTGCGGTTGCGCCCATCTCCACCACGATCTCGCGGATCAGGTCGTTGATCACACCGGACATGATCGGGTCCAGCCCGGTGGTCGGCTCATCGAAAAAGATGATCTCCGGCTCCGCCGCAATGGCGCGGGCGAGGCCCACGCGCTTCTGCATCCCGCCCGACAGCTCTGACGGAAAGAGGTCGGCCACATTGGCCTTCAGGCCCACGCGGCGCAGCTTTTCGATGGCGATGGCGCGCGCTTCCTCCGCCGGGCGCTTCAGCGTGCCGCGCAAGAGCCGGAAGGCCACGTTCTGCCAGACCGGCAGGCTGTCAAACAGCGCGCCGCCCTGGAACAGCATGCCAAAGCGCGCCAGGAACTTGTCGCGGTCGCCGGAGTCGGCGGGCTTGCCATCGACATAGATCTGACCCGAGTCCGGCTTGATCAGCCCCAGGATGCTTTTCAGCGCCACCGATTTGCCGGTGCCGGAGCCGCCGATGATCACCATCGAGGTGCCCTTGGCGATCTCCAGGTTCATGCCATTCAGGACGCGGTTGTCGCCAAAGGCCTTATGGACATTTTCCATGCGGATCATAGCGAGAAGAACACCCCTGTCAGGACAAAGTTGGCGGCCAGGATCAGCACCGCGGCGGCTTCCACCGACCCCTTGGTGGCGCGGCCCACGCCCTGTGCGCCGCGGCCCGACTGCATGCCGTAGTAGCAGCCCATCATCGCCGCGATGGTGCCAAAGGCGGCGCCCTTGACCAGCGAGGAGATGATGTCGAGCGGCTCCAGGAAGTCGACCGTGTTCTTGAGGTAGGCGGCAGCGTTGAAGCCGAGGTTCTGCACCGCCACCGTATAGCCGCCCATGATGCCGATGATGTCGCCGATGCCGACCAGCACCGGCACCGTGATCAGCGCTGCCAGCACGCGGGGCGCGACCAGGTACTTCATCGGATGGGTGGACAGCGTCACCAGCGCGTCGATCTGCTCGGTCACCTTCATGGTGGCGATCTCGGCGGCGATGGAGGAGGTGACGCGCGCCGCGATCATCAGCCCGACCAGCACCGGACCCAGCTCGCGTACCATGCCGATGGCGACGATCTGCGGCACCACGGCTTCGGCGTTGAAGCGGGCGCCGCCGGCATAGATCTGCAGCGCCAGCGCGCCGCCGGTGAAAATCGCGGTCAGGCCGACCACCGGCAGCGACAGCCAGCCGATGTTCAGCAGCGAATTCAGCACTTCCCGCGGGTAATAGGGCGGGCGCAGCATATGGCTGAAGGCCCCCAGCGCAAACAGCGCCGCGCGGCCAACAGCCGACAGCCCCGCCAGGGCGGTGCGGCCCAGCCGGGCCAGGAGAGCGATTGGATTCATCCCAAATATGTCCGTGCCGAACGGTGGCCTGAGGAGGTCAGGATTTCATAGCCGATGGTGCCCGCCGCATCGGCGAGCATGTCCACGGTCTGACGTTCGTTCAGGATTGCCAGCATGTCCGGCACCTCGGCCAGGTCGGTGACATCCACGGTGATCAGATCCATCGAGACACGGCCGACAACGGGGCAGGGGGTGTCGCCCGCGTAAACCTGGATGCCGCCCTGGCCCATCGCACGGTGCAGCCCGTCGGCATAGCCGGCGGCAACGGTGGCGATGCGGCTGGGGCGTTTGGCGACCCACGCATTGCCGTAACCGGCGCTTTCGCCTGGCTCCATATCGCGCACCTGGATCACAGGCAGGTCCAGCTGCACCACCGGCAGCGCGTCCATGAACGGCAGCCCGCCATAGAGGCCGATGCCGGGGCGGCAGAGGTCGAAGTGGTAATCGGAGCCCAGCAGCATGCCGCCGGTCGCGGCCAGCGAGCGGGGGATGTCCAGCCCGTCCGTCAGCTCGCGGAAGGTGTGCAGCTGGCGGGCATTCATGCCGTGGCCCGGCTCATCGGCGCAGGCCAGATGCGACATCAGGAGTACCGGGTTCTGGCCCAGGGCGATTTCCGCCACCGCGGCCCATTCGCCCGGCTCCATCCCCAGCCGGTTCATGCCGCTGTCCAGCTGCACCCCGAACGGGTGGCCCGGCAGGGTCTCGAAATGGCGCAGCATCTGGTCCAGCGAGTTCAGCATCGGCGTCAGCTGGAAATCCTTCAACAGCTTGGCGTCGCCCTCCATATGGCCGGAGAACACCGAAATGCCGGGGCCCGGCCCCAGCGCGCGGCGCAGCGCGCCGCCTTCCTCGGCCGCGGCCACAAAGAAGTTGCGCGCGCCCGCCCGGGCCAGCGCCTTGCCCACCCGGCCTGCATCCAGGCCGTAGCCGTTCGCCTTGACCACCGCGGCTGTCTCGCAGTTGGTCAGCGCATCCAGATTCCGCCAGTTGGTGACCAGCGCATCCAGGTTGATTGTCAATCTTGCCGTGCTCATGCGGTGTTCATGACATGGGCGGGGCGCAGGTCAAGGGGGAAAAACCGGAATGCCGGCGGAGGTTTGCCTTTGAAGAAACAAAAAAGCCCGGTCCGGCGGGGGAGCCGGCCCGGGCTGGTGCTGATGGCCTGACGGTGAATGGATCCGGCAGGCAGCAGCGCTGAAATTCCGCGATCCGGGCCGCAGAGGCCGGGATCAGTGCTCGTCGTAGCCTTGCTGCCAGGCCTTGGCGAGGTTGCCGAAGCGGGTGAACTGCGCCTCGAACGACAGCTCCACCGTGCCGATGGGGCCGTGACGCTGCTTGCCGACGATGACTTCGGCCTTGGCGTGCAGCCGCTCCATCGCCTGCTTCCACTCTTCCATCTTCTCCAGCTCGTGGTCGCCGGGCTTTTCCCGCTCCTTGTAGTATTCCTCGCGGAACACGAACATCACCACGTCGGCGTCCTGTTCGATCGAGCCCGATTCCCGAAGGTCGCTGAGCTGCGGACGCTTGTCCTCGCGGTTTTCCACCTGACGCGACAGCTGCGACAGCGCGATCACCGGAATGTGCAATTCCTTGGCAATCGCCTTCATCCCCATCGAGATTTCGGCGATCTCGTTGACCCGGTTGTCCGACATGCCGCGGCAGAGCTGCAGATAGTCGATCACCAGAAGGTCCAGCCCGTGCGTCCGCTTCAGGCGCCGCGCCCGTGCGGCCAGCTGCGAGATCGGGATCGCGGGCGTGTCGTCAATGAACAGCGGGCAGCTTTCCAAGTCTTTGGCCGCCTGCACGAAGCGCCGGAATTCGCTTTCGGTCATGTCGCCCTGGCGGATCTTGTGCGAGGAGATTTCCGACGCTTCCGCCAGGATCCGGCCTGCCAGCTGCTCGGCGCTCATCTCGAGGCTGAAGAACCCCACCACGCCGCCATCCAGCGCGCCTTCCGATCCGTCGGGTTTCACCCCGCGTTTGTATGCCTTGGCGACGTTGAAGGCGATGTTGGTCGCCAGCGACGTCTTACCCATAGAGGGGCGGCCTGCGAGGATGAGGAGGTCCGAGGGATGCAGGCCGCCAAGTTGTTTGTCGAGGTCTACCAGGCCCGTCGAGATGCCGGCCATGCCGCCACCCCGCTGATACGCCTCGTTGGTCACATTGACCGCTTCTGTGACGGCCTTCAGGAAAGATTTGAAGCCGCTTTCCGTCTGGCCCTGCTCTGCCAGCTGGTAAAGCGCCTGCTCTGCCTCAACGATCTGCTCTTTGGGTTCTGATGCCACGTCAACGCGGCGTGCCTTTTCTGAGATCGACTGGCCCAGGGCGATCAGCTCGCGCCGGATCGCCAGGTCGTAAATCATCTGCGCATAGTCCCGCACCGCAAAGGCGGAGATCGACGCGCCGGCGAGCTTGGCCAGATAGGCCGGCCCGCCCAGTTCCTTCAGCCCTTCGTGGTCCTCCAGGAACGCCTTCAGCGTCACTGGCGAGGCCAGCGCGTTCTTGGAGATCCGCGCCGCCGCCACCTCATAGATGCGGGCATGGACCGGGTCGTAGAAATGCGACGAGTCGATGATCAGCGCGATCTTGTCGTAGACCTCGTTGTTGGTCAGGATCGCGCCCAAGAGCTGCTGTTCCGCCTCCACCGAATGGGGCAGCTCGTTGTCCGGCATCGCGGCCGCCTGCGCCGCGGCGGGTTCGGGCATCGGTGCAGGAGGGGGCATATCGCCGTCGAAAGGGGTAATCTCGTTCATCACTGCTCTCGTCTTTCCGGCCGCCTTATACGGTGCGCGGGGCCATTCGCCTATCTGGGAATCTCTGGGGATTCCCTGTGGATATCCGCACCGGGCCTGTGGGCTGTTTACCGCATTGGGCCAGCAAGCCTGTCCTATGCAGGCTACATGATGCGGCCGTGTTTGGATAGGCCCCCATATCTGCGCATCAGCCGCCGCGGGGAACGATTCGAGGCGGGCTTTTCCACAGCCCGCCGGGGAGCGCTTAACTTCGCGTTAAGCGGATCTTCGCGTGCCGCGCCTGCTGCGGCCCTGCCGGCGGCCCTGGCGGCGGACTGGCGGGCAATCTGCCCGCCGCAGCCTCACTCTGCCTTGTTGGCGTCCTGCCAGGCGCGCGGATCCTTGAGGAATTTCTCCACCTCGGCGAGCGTCTCCTCGCTGAAGCTTTTCTGTGCCTTGGCTTCTGCCAGAACATCCCACCAGGTGCACAGGTAATGCAGCTCAACGCCGTGGTCGCCCAGGCGTTTGGTGGTTTCGGGGAAGATATCGTAATAGAAGATCACCGCGGTGTGGCCGCAAGACGCGCCGGTTTCGCGGATTGCATCGACAAAGGACAGTTTGGAGCCGCCGTCGGTGGTCATGTCTTCCACGAGCAGCACCCGCTGATCCTCGGTCATCACCCCTTCGATGCGGGCGTTCCTGCCATAGCCCTTGGGCTTCTTGCGCACATAGGTCATCGGCAACGCCAGCCGCTCCGCCACCAGCGCGGCAAACGGAATGCCCGCAGTCTCGCCGCCGGCGATGTTGTCAAACGCCTCAAACCCCGCGTTGCGCATCACGGTCACCGCCATGAAATCCATCAGGGTGGAGCGGATGCGCGGGAAGGAGATCAGCTTGCGGCAGTCGATATAGCTGGGCGAAGGCAGGCCGGACGCCAGCGTATAGGGGGTCTCTGTATTGAAGTTCACCGCGCCGATTTCCAGCAGCATCCGGGCCGACAGGCGGGCGATTTCTTCTTTCGACGGGTAGGAAGAGGGGATCATGGCGGCGGGCATCCTTTGCGGCAGCGGTTTTGCTGTCCTTAAACCGGAACGCCACCGGTTTGAAGCCCCGGCGAAGGGCCGGCCCCCCAATGATCGCGGGGGCCGGCCGCAGCGCGGGTCAGAAAATGAAATCGTTGCCCGACAGGTCGGCAATCCCGACCCCGTCCAGCGTGATCGTGTTGCCATTTCCGTCGCTGATCACAGCATTGCCGTCTTCTTCGGACAGGTGGTTGTTCTTCAGATCGCGGAAGGACCTGATGCTGTTCACACCGGACAGGTCGATCTTTTCCTTCCGCCCGGCAGTCTCGAAATCGGACACGGTGTCGTCGCCAAAGGCGCCCTTGAAGATGAACCGGTCGGCGCCGCCTTCCCCGAACAGCTCGTCGTTGCCGCCGTCGCCCAGGATCTTGTCGCGCCCGGCGCCGCCCAGGATCAGGTCATCGCCGCCTTTGCCGGACAGCGTGTCATTGCCGCCCAGACCCATCAGGCGGTTGCCGCCGCCGTTGCCCAAAAGCTTGTCCGCGCTTTCGGAGCCGCGCGCGCGTTCGATGCTTTTCAGCGTGTCGCGGTCCCCGAATCCGTCAATGGCAAAGCCCTTGGCCAGGTTCACGGTCACGCCCTCCTCGCCGCCATAGCGTTCGTCGCGGTCATAGCGGACCTCGTCCTGGCCTTTGCCGCCGTTGATGGTGTCGTTGCCTTCGATGCCGCGGAAATAGTTGGCCTTGCCGTTGCCGGTCAGCTTGTCGTCATGGGCAGAGCCGCGCAGCGCCTCGATGCTTTTCAGCGTGTCGGTCTTGCCCCAGCCGTCCGTCGCGGTGCCTGTGCCCAGATGCGCAACGACGCCGCTGGGGTCATTGGTAAAGGCGACCTGGTCGAAGCTGCCGCTGCCGCCATTGTAGGTGTCGCGCCCGTCGGAACTGACGAAGTAGTCGTCGCCGGCACCGCCGTTGAACGTGTCGCGGCCCGCCGTGCCGTAGAATTCGTCGTCTTCGGTGGAACTGGTGGTGGCCAGCGACGACCAGGCAATGACCTGGCCCGCAGCCAGTGCCCCGGCGGGATCGGACAAGCTGGAGATGGTAGCGTCGAAGGCCTTCCAATCCGCCGGTGAACTCACTTGCGGCAGCGCCGCCCCGTCGATCACGAAATAGAACTCTGTATCAGTGTTGTCGCCGGTTTCAAAAGTGACCCCCAGGATCACACTGGTGCCGCCGGACCAAGTGACCTGGGTCAATATGGTCTCGTCGGAGAGGAAGTTGAAGCTGGGGTTATTCAGATTAACGCCGCCGGAGATCGCCTGAAGGACATCGTCATTCATGTCGATAAAGGCCACGCCGTCGTCGTCACGGCCGATAATTGAGTAGGTGAAGGTCGAACTGGCGTTCGGAACCGTCACTTGCACTTCGACGTTGCTGACGGACGACGGTTCGCCGTCCACAAAATCGACCCGCGCGCCACTGAAAGTAAAAGTTGTCATTCTCTTGCCCCCCTACCGGTAAAAGCCAGCGGCAGCCGCTGGCGGAAATCAATAGCCCGATACTTGAGTGGGGCTGCTGATTCCCGGCAAGGCGACGGGGAGAAAATTTTTACTGTTGGTTAACAAGTGTTGCTATTCGGCACGCCAGTACACGTCAAAGCCCGGATCAAACACGGTGACAGGCCCGTCGCCGGTCTCGATCTTCTCCGGAAATGCCACGGCGGTCTCCGACTTGGTCAGGGTCAGCGTCTGATCGCTCACCGGCAGCCCATAGAACGCAGGGCCATGTTCCGAGGCAAAGCCCGCCAGCTTGTTCAGCGCCCCTTCTTCCTCGAACACATGCGCCAAGAGGGACATGGTATTTGTGGCGGTGAAACAGCCGGCACAGCCGCAGGCGCTTTCCTTGTTCGGGTCGGTATGGGGGGCGGAGTCGGTGCCCAGAAAATACCGCTTGTCGCCCGAGGTGGCCGCGGCACGCAGCGCCAGCCGGTGCTCTTCGCGCTTGGCAACCGGCAGGCAGTAGTAATGCGGCTTGATGCCGCCCACCAGGATGTGGTTGCGGTTGATGATCAGGTGGTGCGTGGTGATCGTCGCGCCCAGATCACGCTCCTGGCTCGCCACATAGTCTGCCGCGTTTTTGGTAGTGATATGCTCCATCACCACCCGCAGCCCCGGGGTCGACCGGCGGATCGGATCCAGCACCCGGTCGATGAACACCGCCTCGCGGTCGAAGATGTCGATGTCGTGGTCGGTCACCTCGCCATGGGTGCAGAGCGGCAGGCCGATCTCGGCCATCTTCTCCAGCACCGGGCGCACCTTGTCGAAATCGCGCACGCCAGAGGCCGAATTGGTGGTTGCCCCCGCCGGATACAGCTTCACCGCCTTGACCAGCCCGCTGGCATGGGCGGCGGCCACATCCGCCGGATCGGTGTCCTCTGTCAGGTAGAGGGTCATCAGCGGTTCAAACGCCATGCCGCCGGGCAGCGCCGCCAGAATGCGGTCGCGGTAGGCGGCGGCCTGGTCCCCGGTCACCACCGGCGGCACCAGGTTCGGCATGATGATGGCGCGGCCGAAATGGCGGGCGGTTTCGGGCAGCACGGCTTGCAGCATCGCGCCGTCGCGCAGATGCAGGTGCCAGTCGTCGGGGCGGGGGATGGTCAGCGTCTGGGTCATGCGCCCGCGTTAGCACATGGCAGCGGCGAAACAAAGCGGCGGATTGACCGGGGGCTGCCGCTGTTCAGCGCTTGGGCGGGAACCGGAATTCGCCGCTTTCGGCGCGCTGTTCCAGCTCCTGCAGGCGGCGGCGGAACCGCGGCGCCCGCATCCGCTCGGTCACGTTGCGGCACACGAGCGCAACCAGATAGTTGCGGTCCTCGCGCTCCAGCCGGCCCAGCAGGTTGCGCAGGTAGAAAGAATTGTTGCGGCGGCTGCGGAACAGCTTGTGGAACGCCGCCGCCGTCAGCTTGCGGCTGCCGGCCAGCGACAGGATGTGATAGAGCATCTCCATCTCGATCAGCCGGGTCTGCACTGCATCGCCCAGGTAGGGCGCCCGCAGCCGGGTCACATTCCGGCGGGCAAACAGCGAGGCGTGCATGGCGTCCAGCCGCTCCTGCGGGTCATAGATCACAAAGGCCTGTTCCGCCGCATCCAGCATATCCGGCGCATAGCCGTAGCGGTCGGTGAACGACAGGCGGCGCATCTCGGTGAACCGGTCGTCCCATTCGGTCATCCGCGGCTCCAGCGTCGCCTGCGGCTGCACCGCCACCACCACGGCGCCGGGGGCCGCCACCGAATAGGCCGCCGCCGCATAGCCGCAAGGGCCTGCGCCGTAGAAGATCACATTGTCAAACTCGTCGAAGAAGCCGTCATCGATCAGCTGGTCGAAGAAGCCGTAGATTTTCTCGTCGCGGAACCAGGTGTCGCCGTCGGAGACCACGCACATATGCGACCAGCCCAGGTTCTTTACCAGGTCAAACCCCAGCGGCTGCGCCAGGTCGGACAGGTTGTGAATGCCCTGCATGGTCTCAAAGGTCACCAGCAGCGTGTTGCCCTGGTCGATGAAGGTGGCAAAGTGGCGGCTGCCCAGCGGCTGGTGCATTCCGTACTCTTCCGCCAGGGCCGCCATCCGGGCCTTCCACTGCACAGGCTTCAGCCCGGAGAGGTCTTCTTCCAGATTTTCAAGTCCGTCCGGCATACCTGCTATCCTCTGCGCCCGCCGCAATACTGCGGGCTTGCTGCTCGGAGACACAGTTAGGCGGCAATTGAGGCCAAATTTGGAAAAACTTCTGCCTCTTTAGGGCGTTGCAGCGTCCATTCGGCGGCCTTCCGGCGCAGCGCCTGCGGCTCAGCTGCCCTCTTCGGGCTGCGGTCCGGCGGCCTGTTCCTGCATGGCAAAGCCGCGCAGCAGCTCTGCCGCCGCCGGGCTCACCGCGCGCGAGGGCGGCGTCATCAGCAGCCGGGCAAACAGCGCGCGGAAGGGCTCCTGCTGCATCAGCGCCGCAAACCGCTCATGGCGCCACGCCACCGCGCCGGCATGCAGCCGCGCCAGCTCCGGGTCGCGCAGCAGGCCCGCTTGCAGCTCTGCCCGCGCCGCGCTGCTGCGCGCGATGGAAGTGTCGCTGGCCGCGCAGTAATTGCGCTCCACCCAGTAATCCATCCCCAGCTCCGCCTGCCGGTTGACCCGGCCGCGGTCGGCCTTCAGCACATAGCTCTCCATCGCGCCCAACGGATAATGGTTCAGCTGCGCCAGACGCCCGTTCGGCCGGCCATAGCTGGAGAACAGCCGCTTGGTCTTGAACTCGGCGCCCAGCTCGCGCCCCTCGCAGTCGAACCAGCGGAACCGGTCAAGCCGCGCCGCGTCTTTCACATCGCGGGGCCGGTGGACGCCGCATTTGCGGTAGGTGCCGTTGTTGCGGTACAGCGTCTTGAACATCACCGCCCGCCAGGGCCAGTGAATCACCTCTGGCGCGCAGCGGGTGAACTGCTCTGTCACCGGCTGATCCTCATAGCGCACGATGCCGGCATTGCCGAACAGCCGCCAGGTCAGCGTCACCGCATCCGCCTGCGGCAGCGCCGCCAGAAGGTCCGCCACCGTGCCATCGCCGGTCTTGATGCAGACAAACTCGTCGATATCCAGCACCAGCACCCAATCGGCCTGCTGCATCAGCGGATGCCGGTCCGCCTGTTTCAGCGCGGTGAACTGGATGCCGCCCTTGTGGTAAGGCCCCTCGTTGCGCACATGAGAGAGCTGCCCCAGCGCCTCCAGCCGGTCCAGCATCCGGGCGGTGCCGTCCTGGCAATTGTTGGAGAAGACAAGGAAGTCGGTAAATCCGGCGGCCCGGTGATGGGCCAGCCATTCCAGCAGAAAGGCGGCTTCGTTGCGCACGCAGAGGACGGCCAGAACCCGCACCGGCCTCACGCCTCCGGAGCGGCCGCGGCGGGGCCAGCGGGCTGATAGGGCGGCATGTGCGGGGCTCTGCCCATGGCGTGCTTCTCGCTCCTCGTAACCCGCGCCCGGCTCAGCGCATTCCTGGTGCGGAGTTTTACCCGCCCGGACGGGATTTACAACTCTGCGCCGGCCCGCACGGCGCCTGCCTCTGCAGCGCAGCCGCGCCGCGCGGCTTGACCGGGGCCGCGCGGCGTGGCCTGTTGGGCGGGGCAAAAGGAGGCTCAGCATGCAGCAGGCGCAGTCAATTGATCAGGTCCAGCAGGTTCTCTCCAGCCAGGGCTATGTCTGCGGCCGGGCGCTGGCCACGGTGGTGTTCCTGTCGCTGAAACTGGGCCGGCCGCTGTTCCTGGAGGGCGAGGCCGGCACCGGCAAGACCGAGATCGCCAAGGCGCTGGCCGCGGGCCTGGGCCGCCGCCTGATCCGGCTGCAATGCTACGAGGGTCTGGACGCCGCCAGCGCCGTCTACGAATGGAACTTCGCCGCCCAGATGGTCGCCATCCGCACCGCAGAGGTTTCGGGCGAAGCCGCAGGCAGCGCCGGCCGCGTGGCGCTGCAAAACGAACTCTTCTCCGCCGACTACCTGATCGAACGCCCGCTGTTGCAGGCAATGCGCCCGGATGAGCGCGGCGCGCCGGTGCTGCTGATCGACGAGCTTGACCGCACGGATGAGCCGTTCGAGGCCTTCCTGCTGGAGGCGCTCAGCGACTTCCAGGTGACGATCCCGGAACTCGGCACCATCCGCGCGCCGGAGCCGCCGATCGTGGTGCTCACCTCCAACCGCACGCGCGAGGTGCATGACGCGCTGAAGCGCCGCTGCCTCTACCACTGGGTCGACTACCCGGATTTCAGCCGCGAGGTGGAAATCCTGAACGCCCGCGCCCCCGAGGCCAGCCAGCAGCTCAGCCGCGAAATCGTCGCCTTCGTGCAGGCCCTGCGCACCGAGGATCTGTTCAAGAAGCCGGGGGTGGCCGAGACCATCGACTGGGCCAACTGCCTGCTGGCGCTCGACGTGATCGCCCTCAGCCCCGAGGTGATCGCCGACACCCTCGGCGCCATCCTCAAATACCAGGACGACATCGCCCGCCTGCAGGGCTCCGAGGCCAAGCGCATTCTGGATCAGGCGCGCGCCAGCCTGGACGCCGCCTGATGGTTCATCTTTCCAGAAATACTCCGGGGGAGGCCGGAGGCCGGGGGCAGCGCCCCCAGGGCCACTGATGCCTGACTATCCGCCGCTGTCCCTGCCGGACGACCCCAAGCTGGTCCGCAACATCACCCATTTCGCCCGCGCCCTGCGCAAGGCCGGGCTGCCGATCGGTCCGGGCCGGGTGCTGGACGCGGTGCAGGCGGTGGCCGCCGCGGGCTTCACCAGCCGCGAGGATTTCTATTGGGCCCTGCACGCCTGTTTCGTCACCAAGCCGGAGCAGCGGCTGGTGTTTGCCCAGGTCTTCCGCCTGTTCTGGCGCGACCCCAGGTACCTCGAGCAGATGATGGCCGCGATGCTGCCCGCGATCCGCGGCGTGCAGGAGGAGCGCAAGGCGAAACCCGCCGAAAAACGCGCGGCAGAGGCGCTGCTGGACGGTATGCTCGACCCGCCCGAAGCCCCGGCGGAGGAGCCGGAGGACACGGAGATCGACATCGACGCCTCCCGCACCGCCTCCGCTGAGGAACGCCTGAAAACCCTCGATTTCGAGCAGATGAGCACGGCGGAGGCCGCCGCCGCCAAACGCATTCTGGCGCAGCTTCAGCTGCCGGTGACACCGATCCAGTCGCGCCGCCTGATGGCCTCTCCGCAGGGGCGGCGGGCCGACTGGCGCCGCACCCTGCGCCAGGCCGCGCGCCAGGGCGGCGACCTGCAGCAGATCGCCCGCGCCAAACGCCGCATCCGCTGGCCCAACCTGGTGGTGCTCTGCGACATCTCCGGCTCGATGAGCCAGTACAGCCGCATCATCCTGCATTTCCTGCATTCCGCCGCCAACGCCAAGGGCGCGGGATGGGCGCGGGTGCATGGCTTCACCTTCGGCACCCGGCTCACCAACATCACCCGCCACCTGCACCAGCGCGACGCCGACGCGGCGCTGGCGGCGGCAGGGGCAGAGGCACAGGACTGGGAAGGCGGCACCCGGATCGGCGACTGCCTGCACGCCTTCAACCGCGACTGGTCGCGCCGGGTGATGGGGCAGGGGGCGGTGGTTCTGCTGATCACCGACGGGCTGGACCGCGGCGCCCCCGAAGCCCTGGCGCGCGAGATGCAGCGGCTGCAGCTCTCGTCACGCCGCCTGATCTGGCTGAACCCCCTGCTGCGCTGGGACGGCTTTGCCCCCAAGGCGCAGGGCATCCGCGCCATGCTGCCCTATGCCGACAGCTTCCGCGCGGGCCACTCCATCGCCTCGCTGAAGGACCTGGCGCAGGTGATCTCCAGCCCTGCGGATGCGGGCGAGAAGGCGCGGCTGATGGCGCTGCTCTAGCCCGTGGCAATAAATTCCAGAACAAGAATATGACTTGATCTGAATCAAACCGTCTCTTATGGCTCTGATATATTCTGAAATCAGAATGTAACGTGCGAAAGGAGAAATCATGCCACTCAACTGGAAAGCCGGGGGGCTCTTGCTGGGGCTGGTGTTTTTCCTGGCGGTGCTGCTGGTCAAGCCCATCGGGGTCTCGACCCAGTTCGTGATCCTCGACGGCATCCTCGCGGACGCCGTGAACCCGCAGCTGGTGACGCAGACCGCCGACGGGTATACCTCCACCAACGCTTATCTGGCGAAATCGGACGGCAAATACGCCAAAGCCATCGCCAATCCGCTGAACTACAGCTTTGTCTTCGTGCTGGCGATGGCGCTGGGCGGGCTGCTGTCGGCCAAGCTCCGCGGCGGCATCACCGGGGCAGAGCGCAGCGTGCATGCCCTGTGGCGCGCCAACTTCGGCGACAGCACCGCGAAACGCTATGCCGCGGCCTTCCTTGGCGGGTTCATCGTGCTCTACGGCGCGCGGCTGGCGGGCGGCTGCACCTCGGGCCACATGATGTCCGGCATGATGCAGACCGCGCTGTCGGGCTACATCTTTGCCGCCGGCGCTTTTGCCGCCGCCATCCCCGTGTCGCTGATGCTGTTCAAGAAGGAGGCCTGAGCCATGACAACCATCCTCCTTGCAATCGTGATCGGCGCCGCCTTCGGCGCGGTGCTGGACCGGATCGGGGCCTCCAACCCCAACTATATCGGCAAGATGCTGAACCTCACCAACCTGAACCTGGCCAAGGCCATCCTGCTGGCGATCGGCACCGGCTCGGTCTTGATGTTCGGCGGCCAGATGGCGGGGCTGGTCGATGTCGGCCACATGTCGGTCAAGGCGGCCTATGCCGGGGTTTTCCTTGGCGGGCTGATGCTGGGCGCGGGCTGGGCGCTGGCGGGCTACTGCCCCGGCACCGGCGTGGTCGCTGCCGCCTCGGGCCGCAAGGACGCGCTGTTCTTCATCGCCGGCGGCCTGCTGGGCGCGGCGGCCTATATGGTCACCTACCCGGCGTGGAAGGCGAGCGGCCTCTTGGACAGTTTCGCGGGCGGCAAGGTGACCCTGGGCACGGTGCCGGGCGCTGAATACGACGGCCTGACCGCGCTGCCCGGCGACCTGCTGGGGATCATCCTGGGCCTTGGCTTTATCGCATTGGCCTTTGCCCTGCCGGAACGGCTGGTGCCGCAGAAATCTGCCGCGCAGCCTGCGGAATAACCCGCGCGCGCAGCAGCAGGGGAGCGCCCGCCGGGGATGGCGGGAGCTTTCCGGTCTTTCGCCCGCTTTTTGCGGGCGCTTCGCGCTTGAAACTTCCCCTGCCAGCGCCGAGGTTTAAAGGCAGCCGCCGCCCGGGCGGCCCGGGGAGAAACGCAAGATGCAGCACACCGCCCAGTTTGAGACCGCGCCGGAGACCGCGCTGGAATGGCACAGATCCGGCGCAGGCGCGGCCCTTGCGACCGTGGTGCAGACCTGGGGCTCCGCGCCGCGCCGCACCGGAGCGCAACTTGCTGTGTCCGGCGATGGCAGGATCGAAGGCTCCGTTTCCGGCGGCTGCGTCGAAGGCGCGGTTGTGGTGGAGGCGCAGGAGGCGCTGGCGGACGGCAAGCACCGGCTTTTGGAATTCGGCGTCAGCGATACGGATGCCTTTGCCGTCGGCCTTGCCTGCGGCGGCACCATCAAGGTTTTGGTGGAACCCATCGGCGCTGCGCTGCCTGCAGACCTTCTGGCGGAACTGGTAGAGGCCCGCGCCAGCCGCGCGCCCGTGGCCTATGAGGTGAACCTGGCAACCGGCGCCCGCCGCCTGGCGCGCGGGGAATACAAGGACCGGATGCGCATGGACCGCTCGGGGCTGGAGGACGACGGCGAGACCTTCGTGGCTGTCCACAACCCGCCGCTGCGGCTGGTGGTGGTGGGCGCGGTCCATATCGCCCAGGCCCTGGTGCCGATGGCGCGGATCGCGGGCTATGACCCGGTGATCATCGACCCGCGCGCGGCCTTCGCCTCAGCGGAGCGCTTCCCCGGCGAGGCCCTGATGGACGACTGGCCGGACGAGGCGGTCCAGAAGCTTGGCCTCGACAGCCGCACCGCGCTGGTGCTGCTGACCCATGACCCGAAACTGGACGACCCGGCGCTGCAGGCGGCGCTGGCAGCAGATGTCTTTTACATCGGCGCGCTGGGCAGCAAGAAAACCCACGCCGCCCGCGCCGCCCGGATGCAGGAGGCAGGCTTTACCGAGGATCAGATCAGCCGCATCCACGGCCCTATCGGCCTGGATATCGGCGCGGCAGGACCGGCGGAAATCGCGGTGTCCATCCTTGCCGAAATGACCGCCGTCCTGCGCGGCAAACAGCCATGAGGTTCGGCCCGGTTCCCCTGAAGGACGCCGAAGGCGCCATCCTCGCGCATTCCCTGCAGGGCGCATCGCGCAAGGTGGCCAAAGGCACGGTGCTGACCGCCGCCGACCTCGATGACTTGGACGCCGCAGGCCACGAGACGCTGACGGTCGCGCGGCTGGACCCCGCCGATATGCATGAGGACGCCGCTGCCGAAGCCCTCGCGCATGCGCTGGTGGCGGATCCGTCCGCGCAGGGCATACGCATCTCCGGATCCGGCACGGGGAGGGTCAATCTTTATGCCACAGGTGCCGGGCTGGTGCGGCTGGACCGGGACAAGCTGGAGGCCGTGAACGCGGTGGACCCGATGATCACCGTCGCCACCGTGCCGGACTATCACCGGGCCGATGCGGGGGGCATGCTGGCGACGATCAAGATCATCTCCTATGGGGTTT
The DNA here is from genome assembly GCF_000473145.1 of Leisingera daeponensis DSM 23529. Lineage (NCBI taxonomy): Bacteria > Pseudomonadati > Pseudomonadota > Alphaproteobacteria > Rhodobacterales > Roseobacteraceae > Leisingera > Leisingera daeponensis. The sequence goes on from NZ_KI421500.1 coordinate 565,131, forward strand.
CCGCCGATGCCATCCGCCGCGCCAGCAGCGGGGCCGGGGACGCCATCCGGGTGCTGCCGCCGGTCCTGTCCTCCGCCACGCTGATCGAAACGGCGGTCACGGAAGACACCCCTTCCGACAAGGGCCGTGCAGCCATGGCGGGCCGCCTGCACCGGATGGGCATCACCCTCACGCCCCGCGTGGTGGTGCCGCACCGGGAGGACGCGATTGCCGGGGCCATCACCAGCGCACCGGGGCAGCTGGTGCTGATCCTGACCGGCTCCGCCACCTCTGACATCCACGACGTCGCACCCGAAGCGCTGCGCCTCGCAGGCGGCACCATGACCCGCTTCGGAATGCCGGTCGATCCCGGCAATCTGCTGTTTCTGGGCACCTGCCGGGACAAGCCGGTGATCGGCCTGCCGGGCTGCGCCCGTTCTCCGGCCCTCAACGGTGCCGACTGGGTGCTGGAGCGTGTGATCTGCGGCCTGCCTGTCCGCTCTGCGGATATCGCCGCCATGGGCGTCGGCGGGCTGTTGAAGGAAATCCCCACCCGCCCGATGCCGCGCCGCGATGCAGAAGGCTGAATGCGGCGCTGCAGCACGCGACAAGTGACGCAAGGTCACAACCTTGGGTAAGCCCCGCTGACGCGAATTTGCGCAGCAGCCCCGCCGGAAAACACTTCGCGGATCGGGGTCCCCGTGCTTAACTCCCGTCAGCCAGACAAAAACAAGCTAAAGGGAGGGTACTATGGCCAAGGTCTCCATGACCGTGAACGGCAAGGCTGCCAGCGGCGAGGTTGAAGGGCGCACGCTGCTGTCCTCATTCCTGCGCGAGCAGCTGGGGCTGACCGGCACCCATGTGGGCTGCGACACCAGCCAGTGCGGCGCCTGCGTGGTGCATGTGGACGGCCAGGCGGTGAAGGCCTGCACCATGCTGGCGCTGGAGGCCGAGGGGGCCGAGGTCGCCACCATCGAAGGCCAGGCCAACGCCGACGGCTCGCTCAACACCATCCAGCAGGCGTTCCAGGACCATCACGGGCTGCAATGCGGCTTCTGCACGCCGGGCATGGTGATGTCGGCGGCGGCGCTGCTGAAGGACAACCCCAAACCCAGCGAACAGGAAATCCGCGACTACCTCGAAGGCAACCTGTGCCGCTGCACCGGCTACCACAATATCGTCAAGGCGATCATGGCGGCCTCCGGGCAGGATGTGTCCTCCATCGCGGCGGAATGACCAGACGACCCCAGGCCGGACCGCGGCCTGAGCTGACCAAGGAGTAAGTGACAAAGAGGTGCGCCAGTGGCAGCACCCTCCAGGGAGGAAAGACCAGACATGCCCAAGGACCAAGGCATCGGCGCCAGCCCCAAGCGGCGCGAGGACGTGCGGTTCCTGACAGGAGCCGGAAACTACACCGACGACATCAATGTGAACGGCCAGGCCTACGTGCATTTCCTGCGCGCGGATGTGGCCCATGCGACCATCAACTCCATCGACACATCCGCGGCTGAGGCGATGCCCGGCGTGGTGAAGATCTTCACCGGTGCCGATTTCGCCGAGGTGGGCGGCATCCCCTGCGGCTGGGGCGTGACCGACCGCCACGGCAACCCGCAGCAGGAGCCGCGCCACCCGATCATCGCCGACGGCACCATCCGCCACGTGGGCGAGATTGTCGCCGCCGTGGTCGCCGACACGCTGGAACAGGCCCGCGATGCGGCGGAAGCGATTGAGCTGAGCCTCAGCGACAAGCCTGCCGTTGTGAACATGGCGGCGGCGTTGGCCGGCGGTGCCACCAAGGTGCATGAGGATCTGACCTCAAACCTCTGTTATGACTGGGTGTTCGGCAATTCCGATGACGACGCGGTGCAGGCGGCCTTTGACTCGGCGGCGCATGTGACGACGCTGGAACTGGTCAATAACCGGCTGGTCGCCAACCCGATGGAACCGCGCGTGGCGATCGGCGACTACAGCCGTGGCACGGATGAATACACGCTCCACACCACCAGCCAGAACCCGCATGTGATCCGCCTCCTGATGTGCGCCTTCGTGCTGGGCCTGCCGGAACACAAGGTGCGGGTGATTGCGCCGGACGTGGGCGGCGGCTTCGGCTCCAAGATCTTTCATTATGCCGAGGAAGCTTTCTGCACCTTCGCCGCCAAGGCCTGCGGGCGGGCGGTCAAGTGGACCTCGACACGGGCAGAGGCGTTCATCTCCGACGCCCATGGCCGCGACCATGTGACCAAGATCGAGCTGGCGCTGGACGCGGACAACAATTTCACCGCGCTGCGCACCAATACGATGGCCAACATGGGCGCGTATCTGTCGACGTTCTCCACCTCGGTGCCGAGCTACCTGCACGGCACGCTGATGGCGGGGAACTACAAGACGCCCATCGTGCAGGTGAACGTGAAAACCGTGTTCACCAACACCGTCCCGGTCGATGCCTACCGCGGCGCAGGCCGGCCGGAGGCGACCTTCCAGCTGGAGCGGGTGATCGACAAGGCCGCCCGCGAACTGGGGGCCGATCCGATTGCGCTGCGCCGCCAGAACTTCATCACCGAGTTCCCCTATGAGACCCCGGTGGCGCTGACCTATGACACCGGCGACTACGTGGCGACCATGGACAAGCTGGAGGAGGTCGCGGACGTGGCGGGCTTCGCCGCCCGCCGGGCTGAAAGCGAGAAGAACGGCAAGCTGCGCGGCTTTGGCGTCAACTGCTATATCGAGGCCTGCGGCATCGCGCCCTCCAACATCGTCGGGATGCTGGGCGCGCGGGCCGGTCTCTATGACGCCGCAACTGTGCGGGTGAATGCCACCGGCACCATCAGCGTCTTTGTCGGCGCGCATGCGCACGGGCAGGGGCATGAGACCACTTTCCCGCAGGTGGTTGCGGATATGATCGGCATCGACGAAAGCATGGTCGATATCGTGCATGGCGACACCGGGCGGGTTCCGTTCGGCATGGGCACTTACGGGTCGCGCTCCATCGCGGTCTGCGGCTCGGCCATGGTGCGGGCGACCGAGAAGATCATCGCCAAGGCCAAGAAGATCGCCGCCCACCTGATGGAGGCCTCCGACGCCGATATCGAGCTGAAGGACGGCCAGTTCACCGTCGCGGGCACCGACAAGTCGGTGGCCTGGGGCGATGTCTGCCTGACCGCCTATGTCCCCCACAACTACCCGCTGGAGGAGCTGGAGCCGGGGCTGGAGGAGACCGCGTTCTACGACCCGGCCAATTTCACCTACCCGGCCGGCGCCTATGCCTGCGAGGTGGAGGTGGACCCCGACACCGGCAAGGTCACCATCGAGCGCTTCGCGGCTGCCGATGATTTCGGCAATATCATCAACCCGATGATCGTCGACGGCCAGGTCCACGGCGGGCTGGGGCAGGGCATCGGCCAGGCGCTGCTGGAAAATGCGGCCTATGACGAGGACGGCCAGCTATTGTCGGCGTCCTTCATGGATTACGCCATGCCGCGCGCCGATGACGTGCCGTTCTACCGGGTGGACCATTCCTGCCAGACCCCCTGCACCCACAACCCGCTGGGCGTGAAGGGCTGCGGCGAGGCCGGGGCCATCGGCTCACCGCCCGCGGTGGTCAACGCGGTGATCGACGCGCTGCAATCGGGCGGCAAGAATGTCACCCACATTGACATGCCGCTGTCGCCGTCGCGCGTCTGGGCGGCGATGAACGGGTAAGGGCTCATGGGGGCGCTGCCCCCATACCCCCGGAGTATTTTCGGAAAGATGAAAGCCGGTGCGCCGGTTTTCGGAAAGGATACGGAATGTATGAATTCGAGTTCGAAAAGCCCGCATCCGTCGCCGAGGCGGTGGCGGCGCTGGCGGAGGAGGACGCGCTGGCGCTGGGCGGCGGGCAGACGCTGATCCCGACCCTGAAGCAGCGGCTGGCGATGCCGTCGAAACTGGTGAGCCTTGCGGGCATCGCGGAGATGAAGGGCGTCAGCGCCGGTGACGGCGTGCTCAGCATCGGCGGCGCAACGACCCATGCCGAAGTGGCCGCAGCCGCGGCCGGGAGCTATCCGGCGCTGGCGGATCTGGCCAGCCATATCGGCGATCCGGCGGTCAGGAACCGCGGCACCATCGGCGGCTCGCTCGCCAACAACGACCCGGCCGCCTGTTACCCGGCGGCGGCGCTTGCCAGCGGTGCCACCATCGTCACCAGCACCCGCGAGATTGCTGCGGATGACTACTTCCGCGGCCTGTTCGAGACTGCGCTGAATGAAGGCGAGATCATCACCGCGGTGCGCTTCCCGGTGCCGGAGAAGGCCAATTACCAGAAGTTCGAGCAGCCCGCCTCCCGCTTTGCGCTGGTCGGCGTGTTTGTTGCGAAATACGCCGCCGGCGTGCGGGTCGCGGTCACCGGCGCGTCGGAGGCGGGCGTGTTCCGCTGGCGCGAGGCCGAGGCGGCGCTGGATGCCGGTTTTTCGCCTGACGCGCTGGACGGCCTCAGCCTGGATGCCGACGGCATGATCGGCGATCTGCATGGCACCAAGGAATACCGCGCCCATCTGGCGGCGGTGATGACCAGGCGGGCGGTGGCGGCTGCGGCCTGAGACCGGCTGAACCGCGGAGACGCAGCAGGCACCGGGGTCCGGTGCCTGTTTGCGTTTGGGGCCGGGGCACCCCCTTCAAGGCAAAAGAAAAGCCCCGCAGGCGGAACCTGCGGGGCTGTGCCATGCACCTGCGGTGCGGCTTATTTCTTGGCCAGCGGGCCGATCATCATGATCATCTGGCGGCCTTCCATCTTCGGCATGTTTTCGACCTTGCCGATATCCTTGGTGTCTTCGGCCACCCGTTCCAGCAGCTCGCGGCCGAGGTTCTGGTGCGCCATCTCGCGGCCTCGGAAGCGCAGGGTGATTTTCACCTTGTCGCCGTTTTCCAGGAACTTGAAGACGTTGCGCATCTTCACTTCATAGTCATGAGTGTCCGTGTTGGGACGGAACTTGACCTCTTTGACCTCGATGATCTTCTGCTTCTTGCGGGCTTCGCTCTCGCGCTTCTGCTGTTCGTACTTGAACTTGCCAAAGTCCATGATCTTGCACACGGGCGGGTTGGCATTGGGCGAGATTTCAACCAGATCCAGTCCGGCTTCGGCAGCCATGTCCATGGCTTTGGCCGGATGCACGACCCCGACGTTTTCGCCATCGGCGCCAATCAGGCGGATTTCGGGGGCGCGGATTTTTTCGTTGACGCGCGGGCCGGTATCACGTTGCGGCGGCGCGTTATGAGGTCTGCGGGCTATGACTGCTATCCTTCTGTCATTGCAAAAAGTGCGGGAACGCTACTGCCCCCGCGCGTGTGATTCAAGACTTATGCCGGGTATGGCGGCAGGAAAGCTGTTTTTCAAGGCCGCATATCGCAAACCGCCTTTGGAACAGGCGCTTTTGCGGGCTGTTGCGGCGGCCGGGGCGCAGGCGGCAACATCCTGAAAAGGCAGGGTCGCGGCGGGGTTCCGCCGGTTGGCGGGCGGCAGCGGCGCGGGAGCGCCATGAGGCTGCGGCCGGGAACTTTCCCCTTGAGCAAAGCCGCCTGCGGTCCCATTTGGCAGAACAGAAGGCGAGAGACCGGCCAGCAGGGCCGGATCATGGAAGGAGCCCGTTATGAAAAAACTGTTGATCGTGATTGCCGTGGCCATTGCAGCGGTGTCCGCCTATGTGCTGCTGACCGGCCCGGAACCGCAGGAGACCGTGCCGCAGGAAACCGTGCCGCAGGAGACCGTGCCGCAGGTGCAGGAAGAGCAGAGCAGCACCGTGCCGGAATCCTCCGAAGAGAGCGCGGCCCCGGCTGAACAGGCCGCCGAAGACGCGGCGGCGGCCGTGGAGGAGGCGATTGAAACCGGCGCCGAAGCGGCCGGCGCGGCAGTTGAAGCTGTGCAGGACACGCTGAATCAGGCGGTGGATGCCGCTGCCGGGGCCGCCGGGGATGCCGTTGACGCGATCCAGGAGTCTGCGGGCCAGGACGGCGGCGTGGCGGATTTGGCCGGTGAGGCCGTGGATCAGGCAGGCCAGGCCGCGGATGCCGCAGCGGACAGCGCGGCTGGCGCAGCGGATGCGGCGCAGGATGCCGCGGCAGATGCCGCCACTGAGGAGCTGAACAGCGCAACCGGATCGGCCGAGGGCGATGCGGCGGTGGAAACCGAAGGCACCGCCGGCAGCAACTGAGCGCTGCTGGTGACATAACGCCGCGCGGCCGGGCTGGACCGGCCGCCGGATCAGTGCAGCCCGGTCAGTGCGGCCGGGTCTGGGCCTGCTGGGCCACGCGGGCGATCTGGTCCAGAGCGGACTGGCCGCCCGTCTTTCCCGCCTGGGGCTGCGGCGCCAGGAAGGCCAGGAAGGTTTCCCAGCCGGCGGGGCTGCTGCCCTGTTTGCGGGCGCGCTGAATCTGCAATTGCGCGATGCCGACCAGATCCAGCGGTTTGGACCCGTCATAGGCGCTGCCGGTGATACCGGCCAGATGGCCGCGGAATTTCCTGCCCATCGAGTTCAGCAGAAGCATCGGCGCGGTCACCGGCTGCCCGGCCTGCACCAGCTCGTCGAACAGCTGGTCGATGTCCTGCGGCGCGATGGCGCGCGGGTCATAGCGCGCCTTGATGGCGGCAATTTTTTCGGGGATCGAGGGCTGCACCTGGTCCGTGCGGGCCTGAAAGCCTGCCACTGCAGCCTTGACGCGGGCCTTGCCTGCCTCTGTTCTGACGGACATGAAGACGGGCGCCTGCCCGGAGGCCAGTTCATTCTGCATTTCGAGCTTCTCCATTCTGGATACTTGCTTCCGGAATACAGAATCATCCCCAACAAATGATAAACGGGAGGCGGCGGCCTCCCGTCAAAACAGTGTCAAAAATGGGGCTGCCAGCGGCGGCCCCCCGGCGCCGGATCAGTCCAGGAACGCCTTTTCCACCACGAAATGCGCAGGCTTGGAATTGGCGCCTTCCTCCAGCCCGTAGGTGTTCTCGAACAGGTCCTTGAGCTCCAGGTTAAAGGCCAGGTTGCCGCAGATCATCGCGCGGTCGCTTTCCGGGTTCAGCGGCGGCACGCCGAGATCGGCAAACGCCTCGCCGGAGCGCAGCAGGTCGGTGATGCGGCCCATCTTGGGGCTCTCCTCGCGGGTGGTGGTCGGGTAGTATTTGATCTTCTTCCAGAAGCCTTCGCCGATCACCTCGTTCAGCAGCTCGTCGTGCTTCAGGCTCTCGATCAGCTCCCGGCCATAGGTCAGCTCGCCAGCCTCGCGGCAGGTGTGGGTGATGATCACCTCGTCAAATTTTTCGTAGGTTTCGGGCTCGCGCAGCAGCGAGGCAAAGGGCGCAAAGCCGGTGCCGGTGGCAAAGAACCAGATCCGCTTGCCGGGAACCAGCGCGTCATGCACCAGGGTGCCGACCGGCTTGGGGCGCAGGATGATCTCGTCGCCTTCCTTGATGTGCTGCAGCCTGGAGGTCAGCGGGCCGTCCTGCACCTTGATGGAGTAGAACTCCATTTCCTCGTCCCAGGAGGGCGACGCGATGGAGTAGGCGCGCAGCAGCGGTTTCTGCTTGCCGGTCTTGGGGTCCGGATCGCCCATCAGGCCGATCATCACGAATTCGCCGGAGCGGAAACGCAGGGAGGCAGGGCGGGTGCAGCGGAAGGAAAACAGCCGGTCGGTCCAGTGCTTCACTTGGGTGACGGTCTGGGCGTCGGGCAGGGCCGGCACCGCTTTGGCCGGTTTCAGGTCGGTTGCAGTGTCGGTCACGGGTGTCATCTCATTCATCGGTTCCACTGCCGGAGGAGTAGCCGGCACCTCTGATTAATCTTTGATACAGGTCAGGAAAAGCCCCCGTTTTGGAAAACCGGCCCCGCGCGTGACGCAACGGAACCGGTTTTGGAGGCATTTCCCGGGTTCGGGAGGGCTGGCTCAGCGGGCGGCGGTGCTGCCGCGCAGGCGGGCCTGATAGCTGTGGTCCTGCCAGTTGGCGCGGGCCAGCCACTGGTCCTCCGGCTGGCGGGCGGCCAGCTCATCGCTCAGCTCCACCTCGTCAAAGCCGGAGCGGCGGGCCATCGCATACTGGTCTGCGATCACATGGCCGAAGGCGCGCAGGCGGCCCTCATAACCCTTGAGGCGCAGCTGGCGGGCCAGGGTGAAGCCGCGGCCGTCGGCAAAGCTGGGGAAGGCGACCCGCACCAGCTCCACGCCGTCCAGCGATACCTCGTTCAGATTGGCATCCGAGGCCAGCTCCAGCACGTTCGAGCCGTCAAAGCCGCCGGTCCAGTCATCGGCGGCAAAGCCGGTGTCGGTCACGATAACAGTCATCTCACTCACGCTCCTGTGCGTACGAATTTGCCATCCACCACGTGGATGCCGCATTCTTCTTTGTTCTCTCCGCGCCACCGGCCGGCGCGCGGGTCTTCGCCTTCCTTGACCGGGCTGGTGCAGGGCGCGCAGCCGATCGACGGGTAGCCCTTGGCCACCAGCGGATGGCGGGGCAGGCGGTTTTCATCCATATAGGTGCGCACGTCCTCGGGCGCCCAATGGGCCAGCGGGTTGATCTTGAGCCGTCCGGTCGGGCCTTCCGGGCCGTCCTCGACCTCGAAGAACTCAAGCGCGGCGCGGCTGCCGGACTGGAACCGCTTGCGGCCGGTGATCCAGCCGTCATACCCGTCCAGCGCCTGTTGCAGCGGGATCGTCTTGCGCAGGGTGCAGCAGGCGTCCTTGTCGCTGAACCGCAGCGCGCCGTAGGGGTCTTTTTCGGCGATGTCACCGGCGCGGATAATGCGCACATTGCGCAGGCCCAGCCGCTCGCTCACTTCCTGCTGATAGATCAGCGTCTCGGTGAACAGCAGCTCGGTGTCCACGAACACAACCGGCGTCATCGGGTCGATGATCGCGGCCATGTGCAACAGCACCACGGATTCCGCGCCGAAAGAGGAGACCAGCGCGATGTGCCCTGCGTCCCGCAATGCGCCCTCCATCACCGAGGTGGCCGAGTGGTGGCGGTAGCGCGCATTGAGCGCTTCCGCCTTGGCGGCCAGCTCCCGGTCCCGGAGGGGGATTTCCCCTCCGGCGGGCGTGTTTCCGGCTGAATGGACCATCGGATCAGGCGACCTTTTTCTGTGCCTCGGGATAGAGCGCGGCCTTGAACGGCTCCATGCCGATCCGGCGGTAGGTTTCGAGGAAGGTTTCGTCCGCGCTTTCGCGCTGGTCCATGTAGACCTCGACGATGCGCTCCACGGCAGGCACGATCTCGTCATAGGCAAAGCCGGGGCCGGTGCGGGTGCCGATGGCCGCCGTCTCGGTGGCGTCGCCGCCCAGGGTGATCTGGTAGTTCTCCACCCCTGCGCGGTCGAGGCCCAGGATGCCGATGTGGCCCACGTGGTGATGGCCGCAGGCGTTGATGCAGCCCGAGATCTTGATCTGCAGATGGCCGATGTCGTGCTCCATCTTCAGCTCGTCAAAGCGGGTGGCAATCTCCTGCGCGACCGGGATCGAGCGGGCGGTGGCCAGCGCGCAATAGTCCATGCCCGGGCAGGCGATGATGTCGGAGATCAGGCCGATGTTGGCCGTGGCCAGGCCATGCGCTTTCAGCGTGGCGTGGATCGCGGGCAGGTCGTTCTTGTGGACATGCGGCAGGATCACGTTCTGCTGGTGGCTGATGCGCAGCTCGCCATAGCCGTATTGCTCGGCCAGATCGGCCATCACCCGCATCTGCTCTGCCGTCGCGTCGCCCGGAGTCTGGCCATGCGCCTTGATCGAGATGGTGGCGATGGCATGGCCTTCGGCGCGGTGCGCGTGCAGGTTGGTGTCGGCCCAGGCGCGGAACACCGGGTCGCTGGCATAGGCCGCGTCGAACGCACCGGTGGACCCGGAGCGGAACTCCGGCGCCTGGAAATGCGTCTTGATCTCTTCCAAGAGCTGCTGGTCGGTGCCGTCGTACTGGCCGCGGATCGCCATGAAGGCCTCCTCGGTCATCGCGCGGTAGGTGTCGATGCCGTTCTCGGAAACGGTGATCTTGATGCGCGCCTTGTACTTGTTGTCGCGCCGGCCCAGCACGTTGTAGACGGTCAGAACCGACTCCAGATAGGGCAGCAGATCCGCCTGCGGCAGGAACTCGCGCAGCACCTGGCCGATCATCGGGGTGCGGCCCAGGCCGCCGCCGACGATGACCTTGAAACCAATGTTGCCGTCCTTCTCGACCACCTGCAGGCCCACATCGTGCGCCTTGATCACCGCGCGGTCGCTGCCGCTGCCGGTGATGGCGATCTTGAACTTGCGGCCCAGGAACTGGAATTCCGGGTGGTCGGTGGACCACTGGCGGATCAGCTCGGCATAGGGGCGGGGATCGGTCAGCTCATCCGCGGCGGCACCGGCGAAATGGTCGGCGGTGGTGTTGCGGATGGTGTTGCCGGAGGTCTGGATGGCGTGCAGGCCAGCCTCACCCAGCGCGTCCAGCATGTCCGGAATGTCGCGCAGTTTCGGCCAGTTGTACTGGATGTTCTGGCGGGTGGTGAAATGGCCGTAGCCCTTGTCCCACTTCTCCGCCAGGAGCGCCAGGGTGCGCATCTGGTTCGGGTTCAGGGTGCCATAGGGGATCGCGACCCGCAGCATATAGGCGTGCAGCTGCAGGTAGACGCCGTTCATCAGGCGCAGCGGCTTGAACTCGTCCTCGGTGAGGGAGCCGTCGATGCGGCGCTCGACCTGGGCGCGGAACTGGGCGTTACGTTCGGCCAGGAAGGCTTCGTCGAATTCATTGTACTTATACATTGGCGTCAGCCTCCTGCTTGCCGTGGAAGTAGTTGGAGGGGCCGGTGCGGCGGAATTCCTCGCGGAAGTGGGTGGGCTCGGGGCCGTTCGGGCCTGCCTTGGCGTCGGCCAGATAGGCGCCGACGATCTTGATGTTCTGCTTCTCTGCTTCCAGCAGGCGCAGCTGGGCTTCGGCCTCGTCTGTGATCAGTTCTGCCTCCGACAGCTCGCGGGTCCAGGTGTCCTGGGCGGTGAAGTAGATCACGTCGCCTTCCAGCAGGTCGTTGGCGGTGATGACTTTGGGCGTAAAGGCGCGGGCCATTATGCAAGCTCCGTTTTGAGGTCGTTCAGGGCCGCCGCCGCCTGGCGCGGGGCAAGGCCCAGGAAGGTGAGGGCAGGGCCGCCGAAACCAGCCGCATCAAGGTCGGCAGGCAGGCGGTCCAATGTGGTGTCCAGCACCCGCTGATCGGGGCGGGAGGCGTTCTCGACGATGGTCACCGGCGTCGCGCGGTCTGCCCCGTGCATGATCAGGCGGCCCTGCACGAAACGCGCGGATTTCTTGCCCATATAGACGGCGGCCACCTCGCCCGGGCGCGCCAGCGCGGCCCAGTCATGATCGGCAAAGCCACTCATCGCGTGTCCGGTCAGGAACCGCACCGCGGTGTTGCGGCCGCGCTGGGTCAGGCTCTGGCCGATGGCGGCGGCCGCTGCCGAAGCGGCGGTGATGCCGGGAATGATGCTGTAGGCGATGCCCGCTTCCTCGCAGGCGGTCAGCTCTTCGTCCAGGCGGGCAAAGATCGCCGGATCGCCGCCCTTCAGGCGCAGCACCTTCTTGCCTTCTTTCGCCAGCTCCACCAGCCGGGCGTTGATGTCCGCTTGGCTGACCTGCGCGCCAAAGCCTTCCTTGCCGGCGTCTTCCAGCACCGCCTGCGGGCCGGCCAGAGCGAGGATGTCATCGCTGACCAGACGGTCGTGCAGGATCACGTCGGCGGCTTGCAGCGCGCGCAGCGCTTTCAGGGTCAAGAGCTCCGCATCGCCGGGGCCGGACCCGGCAAAGATGACCTGGCCCGCAGCCATACAGTCCATGCCGCCGCGGACGCGAGTGGCGGCATTGGCGGCATGTGTCGTTGGTGCGGACATCCCTGTACCCTCTTTGGTGTGTTTGACTTAAGGGTAGATATAGGAAATATTCCCGGTATCGCGCTATATGGGCGCGGAAATAAGAACAATGGTTTTGCCGCGGCGGGACATCGGGCCGTTTGGTCCTCACATAAGGAGAAAACAGGAATGACGGTGCGGATCGACGGCACGGACCGGAAAATTCTGGCTGAACTGCAACGGGATGCGAGCCAGTCGCTGGACGAAATAGCCCGCCGGGTGGGGTCTTCCAAGACCCCTGTCTGGAATCGGATCCGCAAGCTGAAGGAGGCCGGGGTGATCGGCCAGCAGACGGTGCTTTTGGATCCGGAGGCGCTGGGGTTCGAGGCCTGTTTCTTTGTCCTCATCCGCACCTCGGAGCATGAGGCGGAATGGCAGGCCAAGTTCCTGCAGGCCCTGCGCGACCGCCCCGAGGTGCAGGAGGCGCACCGGCTGGCGGGTGATATCGACTATATCCTCAAGGTGCGGGTGCAGAACGCGCGCGCCTATGATGTCTTCTATCAGGCGCTGATTTCCGAGGTGAAGGTGCACAATGTAACAGCGCTTTTGTCGATGGAGGAGATCAAGTCGACCACCATGCTGCCGCTGGGCGCCTGAGGCACCGGGGGGACGGCGGCCTGCCAGCCGCTGCGCTGCCCTGGGTGGAGCAAGGAGGGGGCGCTGCCCACGGTGGGGCAAGGAGGGGGCGCTGCCCCCTCGGCGCTGATGCGCCTCACCCCGGAGTATTTAGCCAAAGGTGAAACGGGGGCGCCGCGCCGCGCCAGCGGCGCCGGGCCCAACCGGGCAAGGGGATCCGGGATCCCTGCCGCGCGGGCGGGAGCGCCCCCGGTCCTTAAGAGCGGGTCACCAGCAGCCGGGTCAGCCCGTGGAAATGGTAGCTGTTGTTGTATTCGGGCTCTGCTGCCAGTTTCAGGTCCGGGCAGCGCTCGAACAGGATTGGCAGGGCGATCTGCATTTCCAGCCGCGCCAGCGGCGCGCCGACGCAGAAATGGAGGCCGCCGCCGAAGCTCTTGTTCACCTTGGGCGGTCTTGACGGGTCGAAACGCTCCGGGTCGTCCAGCGCCGCCGGGTCGCGGTTGGCAGCGCCCAGCAGCAAGGCCACCTGATCGCCGCGCTGGAAGGTGTGGCCGAACACCTCTGCCTCCTCATAGGCGTAGCGGGTGAACATGTGCAGCGGCGGATCAAAGCGCAGAATCTCCTCCACCAGCCCCTCGATGCCCGCGGGCGCCAGCCACTCCGGCTGCCAGCCCTGCTGCAGCATCGTCTTCACGCCGTTGCCCAGCGAATGCACGGTGGCCTCGTGGCCGGCATTCAGCAGCAGGATGCACGTGCCGATCAGCTCATCGGCGGAGAGCTTGTCGCCTTCCTCCTCAGCCGCGATCAGCCGGGTGATCAGGTCGTCGCGGGGATCGTCGCGGCGGTCGTCAATGTAGCGGCGCAGGAAGTCCGTGAATTCTTGCGAGGCCTGTGCCGCAGCGTGTTCGGTCGCCTCGGTGCGCGCGGCCTGATACATCGCCACCATCCTGTGCGACCAGTCCAGAAGCTGCGGCGCCATCTCCTCCGGCACCCCCAGCAGGCGGCAGATGGTGATGACCGGCACCTGCGTGCAATAGGCGTCCAGCAGGTCGAAGGGCCGGTCCGGGAAGGCGTCGATCAGCTGGTGGCACAGATCCCTGATGCCCGGCTCCAGCGCCGCGATTTCGCGCGAGGTGAAGGCGCGCAGCACCAGCTTGCGCAGGCGGGTGTGGCGCGGCGGCTCGGCATCCAGCATCGAATGCGCCTCTACCGCCAGAAAGGGCGCGAGATGGGCGGGGCCTTCGGTGCGCAGTTCCTCCGGCACCTCGCGGCCGAAGCGGCGGTCGCGCAGCAGCATATGCACCGCGGAATGGCCGAAGGCGGCTGCCATGCCGTAGTCCTGCCAGTGGTGCAGCTGGCCCTCAGCCCGGGCGGCGGCATAGAAACGATAGGGATCCTGCACAAAGGCGGGATCGGTGGGGGATTGGCATAAAGTCTTCATATACCGGTTGTTGCCGCTGCATCTGGCCAATGCAAGGGGGGCTTTGATAACGTGCCGCCATGAAAACACAAAACCTTCTTCGCTGGAGCCTGCCCGCCGGGTTCCTTCTGGCCGTGGCGGCGCTGGCGCTGGCGGCGTGGTCCTATGGCTACCGGCAGGCGCTGGACAGCCTGGCCGAGCGCAGTGCGGCCGATCTGGCGCTGGCCTCGGACCGGGTGAGCACGCAGTTGCAGGTCTATCAGGAACTGGCGGTGCTGACCGCGGAGCATCCGGCGCTGGCGGATCTTTCTACGCCTGAGGCGCAGGCCGGGGCGGCGGACCTGCTGCGGTCGGTGGCGGACAAGACCGCGGCGCTGGATGTGTTCTTTGCTGCGGCGGACGGGCAGGTGCTGGCGGCGGCCGAAGGGGTGACAGGCGCCGGCGTGGCGCGGCAGGATTACTTCGTCCGGGCGATGCAGGGGGCCTTGGGCACCGGCCACGGGGTGCTGCAGCCGGACGGCCAGCGGGCGTATTTCTATGCGGCCCCTGCCTTTGCCCATGACGGGCGGGTGCGCGGGGCACTGGTGGTGGTCGCCGATGTGGCGGATGTGGAGCAGACCTGGCGCGGCTCGCTGCCGGCGGTGTTCTTCACCGATCAAACCGGCGAGGTGTTCATTGCCAACCGGTCGGAGCTGCTGTTCTGGCAGCGCGGCGGGGCGGCTGCGGAAGCAGAACCGGGGCAGCCGGAGGTGACCGGCAGGCGCCGTCATGCCGGCCACGAGATCTGGTCGCTGAGGGGCAGCGCTTACCTGCCGCAGCAGGCGCTGCATCTGTCGGTGGACCTGCCGGTCATCGGCATGACCGGCGAGATCCTGGTGGATGTGGCCCCGGCGCGGCGGATTGCGGTGCTGCAGGCGGCGGCGCTGGCGGCGGTGTGCCTCGCCCTGGGGGCGATGCTGTTCATCGTGATGGAGCGCCGCCGCACCCTGGCGGAGGCCAACGCGGTGCTGGAAAGCCGGGTCGAGGCGCGCACACGGGCGCTGTCGGCGGCCAACCTGCAGCTGCGCCGCGAAGTGCGCGAGCGCGAGGAGGCCGAGGCGGCGCTGAAGCGCGCGCAGGAGGAGCTGGTGCAAGCGGGCAAGCTGTCGGCGCTGGGGCAGATGTCGGCGGGGATCAGCCATGAGCTGAACCAGCCCTTGATGGCGATCCAGCAGTATGCCGAGAACGGCGCCGCCTTTCTGGAGCGCGGCAAGGCGGCGCGCACCGGGGAAAACCTGGGGCGGATTTCGGACATGGCGGCGCGGATGGCGCGGATCATCAAGAACCTGCGCGCCTTTGCCCGCAACGAGAGCGAGCCGATGGGGCAGGTCGATCTGGTGCAGGTGATCAGCGCCGCGGCAGAGCTGACCGCGCCGCGGCTGAAGGCGGAGCGGGTGGATCTGCGCTGGCAGCCCGGCGATTATCCCGCGCCAATCTATGCCTGGGGCGGCGAGGTGCGGCTGACGCAGGTTTTCGTGAACCTGATCAACAACGCCGCGGACGCCATGCAGGGGCAGGTGGAGAAGGTGATCTCGATCTCTGTCGACAGCGGCCCGCGGCTGCAGGTGCGGGTGCAGGACAGCGGCCCCGGCATCAAGGAGCCGGAGAAGATGTTCGAGCCGTTCTATTCCACCAAGGCGGTTGGCAGCTCCGAGGGGATGGGGCTTGGGCTGTCGATTTCCTACGGGCTGGTGCAGAGCTTTGGCGGCAACATCCGCGGCACCAACACCGGCGGCGGCGCGGTGTTCACGGTGGAACTGGAGCCGTGGAGCGAGGCCGGGCAGAGGGATGATGCCGCATGATCCGCAAGGTGCTTTTGGTGGATGACGATGCTGCCGTGCGCGAGGCGCTGGCGCAGACGCTGGAGCTGAACGAGCTGGAGGCGGTCGCGGCGGGGTCCTTTGTGGCGGCAAAGGACCATATCACCCGCGGCTTCGAGGGGGTCATCGTCTCGGACCTGCGGATGCCGGGGCGGGACGGGTTTCATCTGCTGGACTATGCCCGCAGCGTGGATGACGAGCTGCCGGTGGTGCTGCTGACCGGCGAGGGCGACATTCCGATGGCGGTGAAGGCGATGTCGCAGGGGGCGTTCGATTTCCTGGAGAAACCCTGCGCCGCCGCCGACTTCCTGCCGGTGCTGGAGCGCGCGCTGAAGACGCGGGCGCTGGTGCTGGAGAACCGGCGGCTGAAGCGGCAGCTGGAAACCGGCGATCCGGCCTCCAGGCTGCTGTTCGGCACCTCGCCGCAGGCGGAGGAGATGCGCCAGCGGGTGCGGGCGGTGGCGCCGACGGGGGCGGAGGTGCTGGTGACCGGCGCGCCGGGCAGCGGCATTTCCAAGGTGGCGGAGGTCATCCACCTGATGTCGCCTGCGGGCCAGGGGCCGTTTGTGAAACGCCCGGCGGCCGGGCTGGCGGCGGAGACAGTGGCCGGGCTGTGCCAGGAGGCGGCGGGCGGCTCGCTGTTCCTGGACGAGGTGCAGGCGCTGCCGGAAGCGGCGCAGTATGCTCTGCTGGCGCAGCTTGAGCAGGGCGGCGGGGTGCGGATCATCGCAGGGTCCAGCGCCGGTCTGGCGGATCTGGCGCAGGCGGGGAAATTCAGCGCCGATCTGTTTTACCGGCTGGATGTGATGCGGGTGCGCATCCCCTCGCTGGCGGAGCGCCCGGGCGACATTCCCGTGCTGTTCCGCCATTACGTGGCGCAGGCGGCGGAACAGGCGGGGATTGAGCCGCCGGAGATCAGCCAGGACCATCTGGCGGCGCTGATGGCGCAGGACTGGCCGGGCAATGCGCGCTCCCTGATGTCGGCGGCGATGCGGTTTGTGCTGGGAATGCCGGAGGAGGCCGCCGCTGCTGCCGGGCTGGGGCTGGCGGAGCAGATGGCGCAGGTGGAGCGCTCGCTGCTGATCGCGGCGCTGGGCCGGGTCAACGGGCGCGCGGCTGCGGCCGCGGAAGCCCTGAAGCTGCCGCGCAAGACGTTCTACGATAAATTGGCCCGCTATGGCATCCGGCCCGAGGATTACCGCCGCTGAGGGCGCTGGGCCTGGAACCTTGCGGTTCGTCCGATCCGGCGGTGATGCCGGGGCAGGAAGGAGGCGGCGCCGCCGGAAAGCCCCAAGGGGGCCATGGGCGGAGGGTGGACGGGGGTCGCAAGCCCCCGTGTCCGCTGAAGCCTTCGGTGCGGGACGCCCCTGCACCCGATGAAGAGGTGGTCTTGGGGGCCCTGTGATCTCCTGGCGGTGCGGGGTGTCAGTCCGCACCAGTGTCGCGACGGGATGCAGTATCGCAGGACCAGGTTAAGGCCGGGAAAGCGGGGCGTGCGGTGGATGCGCAACACCCTAGCGGACGCTCAGGAGAGAGTGCCTGTTTGCGCATTATCGGCCCGTGCCGCGAAGCGGCAGGACCCGCGCCCGGCCTCCCCGGAAGGGCGCTTCGCACCCGCCGGGGGCCGGGCGCGGGCCTGAAGTTGCAGACTCGCCGCGAGATGATTCCACCTTTGCAATTCTGTCCGGCGCTAACATTTGTGCGGATTTCCGCACAAAGCCCGAAGCGCCTTGTGCGGGATTTCGCACAGCTTTTGATCCGCATCCCCGGGCAGCCTTGGGGTGGGCCCGTAAGCCTCTGTCAAATGGCGGAAATTCCGGATGGCAGATGATTCCCGAATCAAATCTTGAGCGGCTTTCCGCAACTTGGGATGCTCTGAGCGGGCTTCAGCCATGCGCTGAGGGCAACATAGAATTTTCTGATGATTTTTCTGGGAGGAAAGACATGAAATTCCTGACCACTGCTGCGACCGCACTGGCGCTGGCCGTTTCCGCAGGCGCTGCAAGCGCCGCCTGTGACGACGGCGAAATCGTGGTGAAGTTCAGCCACGTCACCAACACCGACAAGCACCCCAAGGGGATTGCCGCATCGCTGCTGCAACAGCGCGTCAACGACGAGATGAACGGCACCATGTGCATGGAGGTCTACCCGAACTCCACCCTCTACAACGACGACAAGGTGCTGGAGGCGATGCTGCAGGGCGACGTGCAGATGGCGGCGCCGTCGCTGTCGAAATTCGAGCAGTTCACCAAGCAGTTCCGCATCTTCGACCTGCCGTTCATGTTCAAGAACATCGAAGCCGTGGATGCCTTCCAGGCCTCGGATGCCGGCCAGGCGATGAAAGAATCGATGGCCCGCCGCGGCATTCTGGGCCTGGAGTTCTGGCACAACGGCATGAAGCAGATGTCGGCCAACAAGCCGCTGATCTCGCCTGAGGATGCCAAGGGCCTGAAGTTCCGCGTGCAGCAGTCGGAAGTGCTGAAGGCGCAGTTCGAAGCCTTGGGCGCCAGCCCGCAGCCGATGGCCTTTTCCGAGGTCTACGGCGCGCTGCAGACCGGCGTTGTGGACGGGCAGGAGAACACCTGGTCCAACGTCTACGGCCAGAAGTTCTTTGAGGTGCAGGACGGCATCACCGAGACCAATCACGGCGCGCTTGACTATCTGGTTGTGACCTCCACCGACTGGTGGGACAGCCTGCCTGAAGACGTGCGCAGCCAGCTGGCCACTATCGTGCGCGAGGTCAGCATGGAGCGGAACGCAGCGGTGGGCGAGGTCGACAAGGAAGCCCGCCAGGCGGTGCTGGATGCCGGCGGTGTGATCCGCGAGCTGGACGAGGCGCAGCGCCAGGCCTGGCTCGAAGCGATGAAACCGGTCTGGGAGCAGTTCCGCGACGATGTTGGCCAGGACAACATCGAAGCCGCGCAGGCGATCAACGCAGGTTTCTGATTCCGTTCGCCTGACACACCGAAGCGGCCCGGCTCCCGCCCTGCGGAGCCGGGCCTTTGCAAACCCGGCGCTGGCCGCCGGGCAGGGGGATACTTCCATGTCTTCAAAGTATGTGCCCGCCTCCGGCCTGGGCCGCGCGGTTAACGAGCTGGAGGAGACCGCCATCGCGGTGATCCTCGGTGCGATGACCCTCATCACCTTCGTCAACGTGATTTTGCGCTACGTCTTTTCCTCCGGGCTGATCTGGGGGCTTGAGGCGGTGACGTTCCTGTTCGCCTGGCTGGTGCTTTTCGGCGTCAGCTATGCCGTCAAGATCACTGCGCATCTGGGGGTGGATGCGGTCACCAGCCTGCTGGCGCCGCGCACGCGGCGGATCGCCGCCATTGTGGCTGGCCTGATCTGCCTGGCCTATGCCGCGCTTCTGCTGAAGGGGGCCTGGGACTACTGGGCCAACTTCGCCAACCTGCCGCAGACCACGGGCCGCTGGTTCCCGACGGGGTTCGAGGAGATGAAGCGCACGTCTTACCGCGGCTGGTACGAGGTGGTGGACATCAGCTTTCCCGAGTGGCTGCGTTTCATCGAGCCGGTCATGAATGAGGGCGAGCATTACGAGAAGCTGCCGCGCTTCATTCCCTATTTCATCCTGCCTTTCGGGATGGCGCTTTTGCTGTTCCGCTTTGTGCAGGCCTTTCTGGCCATCCTGTGCGGCGACAGCGACAGCCTGATCGTCAGCCACGAAGCCGAAGACGCCGTCGAAGATGTGCGCCATATGAACGCCGGGGACTAACTGAATGGACGTCTTGATTCTCTTTATCATGGTCGTGGGGCTGATGCTGATCGGGGTGCCGATCGCGGTCTCGCTGGGCTTCTCCTCGATCATCTTCCTGCTGGTGCTGAGCGATACATCGCTGGCCTCCATCGCGCAGACGCTGTTTCAGGCGATGGCGGGGCATTACACGCTGCTGGCAATCCCGTTCTTCATCCTGGCCTCCTCGTTCATGTCCACGGGCGGGGTGGCGAAACGGATCATCCGCTTTTCCATCGCCTGCGTCGGCCATCTGCGCGGCGGGCTGGCGATTGCCGGGGTGTTTGCCTGCATGCTGTTTGCGGCGCTGTCGGGCTCGTCGCCCGCAACCGTGGTGGCGATCGGCTCCATCGTGATCGCCGCCATGCGGCAGGCGGGCTATACCAAGGAGTTCGCGGCAGGCGTCATCGCCAACGCGGGCACCCTGGGCATCCTGATCCCGCCCTCCATCGTGATGGTGGTCTATGCGTCCGCCACCGATGTCTCGGTCGGCCGGATGTTCCTTGCGGGCGTCATTCCGGGCATCATGGCCGGCGTGATGCTGATGGTGACCATCTATATCATGGCTGGCATCCGCGGCATGCCCAAGGGCGAGTGGCAGGGCTGGGGCGAGATCGGCAGCAGCTTTGCCGAGGCCTTCTGGGGCCTGATGCTGATCGTCATCATCATGGTCGGGATCTACGGCATCCCCGGCATCACCGGCGCGATCTTCACGCCGACGGAAGCGGCGGCGGTGGCCTCGGTCTATGCCTTTATCGTGGCAGTCTTCGTCTATCGCGACATGGGCCCGCTGAAGGCAAAGGACGGCGGCCGCAACAAGACGCTGCTGCAGTACCCGCTGGCGCTGGTGACCGCCTTTTTCCACAAGGACACCCGCCACACGCTGTTTGAGGCGGGCAAGCTGACGATCACGCTGATGTTCATCATCGCCAACGCGCTGATCCTGAAGCATGTGCTGACCGATGAGCAGATCCCGCAGCATATCGCCAGCGCCATGCTGTCCGCGGGCTTTGGCCCGGTGATGTTCCTGATCGTCGTCAACGTGATCCTGCTGATCGGCGGCCAGTTCATGGAACCGTCGGGCCTGCTGGTCATTGTGGCACCGCTGGTGTTCCCGATTGCCATCGAGCTGGGCATCGACCCGATCCACCTGGGCATCATCATGGTGGTCAACATGGAGATCGGCATGATCACCCCGCCGGTCGGCCTGAACCTGTTCGTGACTTCGGGTGTGGCAGGGATGCCGATGATGGCAGTGGTGCGGGCCGCCCTGCCGTTCCTGGCGGTGCTGTTCGTCTTCCTGATCATGGTGACCTACATCCCCTGGATTTCGACCTATCTGCCGAATTCCATCATGGGGCCGGAGATCATAACGAAGTAGCTTTAAGGTAAAAAGAAACGCCCCGGGAAACCGGGGCGCTTTGCATTTCAGGAGAGGGGCGCTGCCCCGCAGGTTTATGTTGGAAGAGGGGCGCTGCCCCTCTTGGCCGTTGGCCAATTCACCCCGGAGTATTTGGGGGAAAGATGAAGCCCAGGCAGATTTCATCTTTCCAAAAATACTCAAATCCAAGGCCCGGGCCGCTGCGCGCCGGTCAGCTGGCTTCCAGCGCGCTGATGATCGGGGAGAAATCCGCGGCCTTGAGGCTGGCACCGCCCACAAGCGCGCCATCGACGTTGGAGACAGCAAAGATCTCCGCGGCATTGGAGGGCTTGACCGAGCCGCCGTAGAGCAGGCGGATGCTGTCTGCGGTGTCCGCGCCGAAGCGGGCGGTGAGCTCGGCGCGCAGGAAATCGTGAACCTCGGCGATCTGCTCCAGCGTCGGCACCTTGCCGGTGCCGATGGCCCAGACCGGTTCGTAAGCGATCACGGTGTTTGCGCCGGTGGCATTGGCGGGCACGGAGCCTGCGAGCTGGGTGCCTGCCACATTCAGCGTGTTGCCTGCTTCGCGTTCCGCGAGGGTTTCACCGATGCAGATCACGGCCGTGAGGCCCTCGGAAATGGCGGCCTCCGCCTTGGCGCAGACCTGGGCGTCGGTCTCGCCGTGGTCGGCGCGGCGTTCGGAATGGCCGAGGATCACGGCGGAGGCGCCTGCGTCCTTGAGCATGGCAGCGGACAGATCGCCGGTGTGGGCGCCGGACGCCTTTGCGTGGCAGTCCTGGCCGCCGATGGCGATGCCCCGGGCGGCCTCTGCGGCGCGCGACAGCAGGGTTGCGGGCGGGCAGATCAGGATGTCTGCGGCCGGGGCGGGGTGGCTTTCCGCGAGCGCTGCGAGCTCGGCCAGGGCCGCGCCGGTGCCGTTCATTTTCCAGTTGCCTGCTGCAAGTTTACGCCGCATGGGGGAATGCCTCCGAATGTCCTGTCTGGGCGTGACTGGTAGCACCGGCTGCCGGGCGGCGCAATTCGCTTGGGCGGGGCAGTGCGATGCAAAAAGGGCGGGGAAGACCCCGCCCGCCGGTTTTGTCCTGACAGCATTGGCTCAGCTGCCGGGCACCTCCTTGAAGGAGATCGACTCGCCGCAGCCGCAGGCCTCGGCCACGTTGGGGTTGTTGAACTTGAAACCGCTTTCCAAGAGCGACACCTCGTAGTCGATTTCGGTTCCGAACAGGAACATCTGCGCCATCGGCGCGATCAGGATGCGGGCGCCGTCCTGTTCCACCACCTCGTCGTTGGGGGCGGGCTCATCGACGTATTCCATGGTGTATTCCATGCCCGCACAGCCGCCTTTCTTGACGCCGATGCGCAGGCCGGCATGACCGTCCTTCTGCATCAGCTTGGCGATCTGCGCCGCTGCCTTGGGCGTCATTGTCACAGCTTGCTTGCCGGGAATTCCAAACATCCGGGTCTCCAAAAGTCGCGCGTTGCTTTGTATTTAGGAGCGCCGTGCCGCGGTCTCAAGGGCGCGCGGGCAGCGGACCGGCGCATCAGCGGCGCCGCCCCGGGGGCGGACGCGCCCCAAAGGCTTACATGAAGCCCAGTTCGAGGCGGGCCTCGTCGGACATCATCTCCATGCCCCAGGGCGGCTCCCAGGTGAGCTGCACGTCAACGCTCTTGACGCCGGGCACCGGCGACACCGCATCGACGATCCAGCCCGGCATCTCGCCCGCGACAGGGCAGCCCGGCGCGGTCAGGGTCATGATGATTTTCACATCGTTCTCGTCGTTGATGGCGATCGTGTAGATCAGCCCCAGTTCATAGATGTTCACCGGGATTTCCGGGTCATAGACGGTGCGGCAGGCCTCGGCCACGGCCTCGTACAGCGGGTGGCTGACGGAGGAGGGCGCGATCAGCGGTGCGCCTTCGAGCGGTTCTGAAGGGTTGGTCATGATGGTCCCGGTCTGATTATCCGACGGTTTATATAGGAAATATGCGGCCCGGCGTCCAGAGGCGCCGCGCGCCGCAGCGGCAATGAGGCCGCAGCAGGCTGCCTGCGCGGGATTGCTTTGGCGGGTCTGCGCGCTAAATCGTTACTTCCCCATAATGATTTTGAAAGCTGCTGGGATGCAGCGGCCAGATGCCGCACGCCGGCCGGAGCGCGGCGCCTGGCAGGAACGGGGGAGGGAGAGCCATGCCTGAGCCGAGTATGCCTGCACGGGCTGCCGCGATTGCCGGGGCGGCGCTTGCCGCGCTCTTGGGGACCGCCGCGGCGGCCCAGGACCTGCGCGGCTGGCGCTGGCAGCTGACGCCCTTTGTGCTGGCGCCTTCGGTAGAGAGCACAACAGAGCTGGGCCGGGCCGCCGGGGATGTCGCGTTTGAGGCAAGCGATGTGTTCGACCAGCTGCAGGCGGGCGGAATGCTGCAGTTCGAGGGTGTCCACAGCAGCCGGTTCGGGTTCCGGCTGCGGTATGCGCTGCTGGATGCCGATGCCATTGGCAGCAGCTCTGCCGGCGCGGTGCCTGTGACCTACGATCAGAATGTGGCGGAGGCGGTGGTCACCTACAGCTTCGGGCGCGGGCGGGACAGTTTCGAGCTGTTCGGGGGCGTGCGCCACTGGGATGTGGATGTGATTGCCGGTGTGCCCGGCGGCACCGTGCGGCAGGGGGCGGAGTGGACAGATCCGATTGCCGGGCTGCGCTGGCAGCGCCGGGTGTCGCCGGAGTTCAGTATCCTGCTGGAGGGCGACATCGGCGGCTTCGGTACCGGGTCGGATCAGAGCTGGTCGGCGATGGGCGGGCTGGTCTATGACCGCTGGGAGCGCGCCTCGATCTATGTGATGTACCGCGGGCTGGGGGTGGATTACCAGGAGGGCACCCGCGGCACCGGCAGTTTCTTCCGCCATGATGCGGTGACCCATGGCCTGTTGGCGGGCATCGGGTTCAAGTTCTGAGGGCGGGCGGCAGCATGGCGGCCCGCCCGCCGGATCAATCGTTGATATCGCGGTCGAAGGTTTTGACCTGGCCCTTGGGCAGGGCAAACAGCCGTTTCAGCAGCAGCCAGGCAGCCAGCGACAGGCCGGCAAAGATCAGCAGCAGCAGGGGCAGGCCCCAGCTGCCGCCGGAGACCAGCAGCAGCAGCGCCACCGCGGCACCGCCGATGGCGAAGCCGAGGAAGACGAAGCCGGGCACCAGGACTTCGAGGATGCCCAGCACCAGCGCCGCCGCCGCCCAGACCCACCAGAGCGTCCAGAAGCCATCTGCCATCACTTGCTTCCTTTCAGCAGCTTGAAGGCGTCGCCAAAGGCTTCCAGCGCGTGGGCGGGGACCAGAATGGTCTGCTTGCCTTCCCCTTTGCCGAGGGCGTTGAGCGCTTCCACCTGTTTCAGGGCGACCTGGTACTGGGCGGCCTCGATGCCGTTTTCGCGGATCGCCTTGGCGACCACTTCGGTGGCATAGGCCTCGGCTTCGGCCTGAATGCGGCGGGCCTTGGCGGTCTGCTCGGCGGCGTAAAGCTCTGCATCGGCGTTCAGCTCGACCGCGCGTTTCTGGCCCTCGGCCTTGGTCACCTCGGCGCGCCGCGCGCGTTCCGCATTCAGCTGCTGCAGCATGGCGTCGCGGGTGGCCTGGTCCAGGTTCACATCCAGGATCTCGGCGCGGGTCACTTCGATGCCCCAGTCGTCCACCGCGCTTTCGACGCTTTCCTGGATGCGGGAAATCAGCTGGGCGCGGTTGGACTGCACCTCGTCCAGATCCATCTTGCCGATCTCGGCGCGCACGATGCCCGCCACGGTGGTGGCGATGGCGCCGTCCACATCGCGGATCCGGTAGACGGTCTTTTCCGGCTCAAGGATGCGGTAGAACACGGAGGTGTCGATCTGCACCAGCACGTTGTCCTTGGTGATCGCGTCCTGGGTGGCGTTCGGGAGCTGGCGCTCCAGGATGGAGATCTTGTGGCGGGCCACGTCGAGGAGGGGCACGATGAAGTTGATGCCCGGCCCCAGCACCGAATGCAGGCGGCCGAAGCGCTCGACCACGTATTTCTCCGACTGGGGCACGATCTTGACCCCTTTGAGGGCGACGATAATCAGCAGGAGGGCGCCCAGCAGATAGAGAAGATTACCGGACAAGAGGTCGAGCAGGTCGTTTTCGGTCATGAATCTGCCTTCTGTTTCAAGCTTCTGCGCGTAGGATCGTGCGGGCGCGCGGGATAGGTCAAGGGGAACCGCGGATCAGGAGGCGGCGGCTTTGAGGCGCCGCATCGGAGCCGGGCGGACCCGGTCCTCGATCTCGTCATAGATCAGCGCGGCGATGTTCTTGGAGGAGACCTCTTCAATGCCCTCCAGCCCGGGGGAGGAGTTCACCTCCAGCACCTTGGGGCCGGTGGCGGAACGCAGCAGGTCGACGCCTGCCACATTGAGGCCGAAGGCGCGGGCGGCGCGCACGGCGGTGCTGCGCTCCTCCTTCGTGATGCGCACCGGGGTGGCGCTGCCGCCGAGGTGCAGGTTGGAGCGGAAATCGCCGTCGGCGCCGGAGCGTTTCATCGCTGCCACCACCCTGGCGCCGACCACGAAGCAGCGGATGTCCTCGCCCGCGGCCTCCTTGACGAACTGCTGCACCAGGAAGTTGGCTTGGAGGCCGCGGAAGGCGGTGATCACGCTTTCGGCGGCCTTCTTGGTTTCCGCCAGCACCACGCCTTTTCCCTGCGTGCTCGCCAAGAGCTTGACGATCAAGGGCGCGCCGCCGGCGATGCCGATGAGATTGGCGGTGTCCTTGGGCGAGGCGGCAAAGGCGGTGGCGGGCATGCCGATCTTGTTGCGGGCCAGCACCTGATGCGCGTGCAGCTTGTCGCGGCTGGCAGTGATGCCTTCGGAGCCGTTGACGCAGAAGGTGCCGAGCGCCTCGAACTGGCGCAGGAGCGCGGTGCCGTATTGGGTGACAGAGGCGCCGATGCGCGGGATCACCGCGTCATAGCGGGGCAGGCGCTTGCCGTCATAGTGGATTTCCGGCGCCAGCGCGTTGATCGCCATGTAGCAGCGGGTGGTGTTGATCACCTCGACCGTATGGCCGCGCTTTTCGCCCTCTTCGATCAGGCGGCTGGTGGAGTAATTGTCCTCGCGGCTGAGCACGGCGATGCGCAGGGCGCGTTTGGGGGCGGTCTTGCGGATGCTGGCGGAGGAATAGACCGAATAGTCGAGCTGCGGCTGGCAGAAGCGTTCGCCGGGCACCACCGTCATGTTTTCGGTCAGCGCCTGGCGGCCCAGCAGCATGTGTTTGGCCATGCCGCGCCGGTCGGTCAGTGTGAGCTCGACCGTCCAGGCCTGGCCCGCAACCTCCAGCTTGGTCTGGATCACGTAGCGCATTTCCTTTTCGCCGTTGGACGAGGTGACTTCGCGGCGGTCGGTGATCGGGGCGGAG
This sequence comes from Leisingera daeponensis DSM 23529, assembly GCF_000473145.1. Classification (NCBI taxonomy): domain Bacteria; kingdom Pseudomonadati; phylum Pseudomonadota; class Alphaproteobacteria; order Rhodobacterales; family Roseobacteraceae; genus Leisingera; species Leisingera daeponensis. The sequence continues at coordinate 591,391 of NZ_KI421500.1, forward strand.
CAGGGGATCTCCAGGTCGTACTGGCCGGGGATCGGGTGCACCATGAAGCGCACCTTGGGGGCGTTCTGCGGCCCGAAGGTTTCGATCTCAGTGGCGTGCAGCGAGGAGGTGCGGGCTCCGGTGTCGACCTTGGCGCGCAGCGCGGGCAGCCCCAGTTCCGGCAGGCTGACCCACTCCTCCCACCCGAGTTTCAGTTGCGGCGCCGGGTCTGCTGTGGACATGCGCGGGGCTCCTTGGCATTAGGGGGAATCGCCGCCTTTCAAATGCGGCAGAGAAGCGCAGGAATACGATATGGCTACCCTTTTCAACTTCGAAATGAAAGCAACGGACGGGAAAGCGCGCACCGGCGTGATCCAGACGCCGCGCGGCGAGATCCGCACGCCTGCCTTCATGCCGGTTGGCACGGCTGCGACCGTGAAGGCGATGATGCCGGAAAGCGTGCGCGCGACCGGGGCCGACATCCTGCTGGGCAATACCTATCACCTGATGCTGCGCCCGACGGCGGAGCGGATCGACCGGCTGGGCGGCCTGCACAAGTTCATGAACTGGGACCGCCCGATCCTGACCGACTCGGGCGGGTTCCAGGTGATGTCGCTGGCGGGCCTGCGCAAGCTGACCGAGAAGGGCGTGACGTTCAAATCCCATATCGACGGCTCCCGGCATGAGCTGACGCCGGAACGCTCGATGGAGATCCAGCGGCTGCTGGGGTCTGACATCGTGATGTGTTTCGACGAATGCCCGGCGCTGCCTGCGGACCGCGACCGGATTGCTGAAAGCATGCGCCTGTCGATGCGCTGGGCGGAGCGCTCGCGCGAGGCCTTCGGGGACCGTCCGGGGCACGCGCTGTTCGGCATCCAGCAGGGCGGGCTGGAGCGCGATTTCCGCGAGGAAAGCGCCGAGGCGCTGAAGGCCATCGGCTTTGACGGCTATGCCGTGGGCGGCCTTGCGGTGGGCGAGGGGCAGGAGGCGATGTTCGGCTGCCTGGACTTTGCGCCGGACATGCTGCCGGAGGACAAGCCGCGCTACCTGATGGGCGTGGGCAAGCCTGACGATATCGTCGGCGCGGTGGCGCGCGGCATCGATATGATGGACTGCGTGCTGCCGTCGCGTTCCGGCCGGACCGGGCAGGCGTTCACCCGCTATGGCGTGGTGAACATCAAGAACGCCCGCCACCAGGACGACCCGCGGCCTTTGGATGAGCAGTGCAGCTGCCCGGCCTGCTCGAACTACTCCCGCGCCTACCTGCACCATGTGTTCCGCAGCAACGAGATGATCTCGGGCATGCTGCTGACCTGGCACAACCTTCATTACTTCCAGGAGATTATGCAGGGTATGCGGGAGGCGATTGCGGCGGGCACGTTTGAAGCCTGGCAGAAGGACTTCCACGACACCCGCGCGCAGGGGGATATTGAGCGGTTGTGAACGGGCGCGGCTGAACAGTCACTGTGCGCGGGCGGACAGCTTCTCTGGCTGACGCCCGGTTGAAAGCGCGGGGCGGAGTGCTCAGGTCATTCCGGCAACGTTCCTGTTGCTGGACACTTTGACCGGAGGGACATCCCCGTGAGCCAAAAATTGTTTTCCGCCGCCACCGCTGGCGCAATCGAGTTGAGCAACCGCATTGTCATGGCGCCGCTGACCCGAAACCGGGCTGATGACGGCACCGGCGAGGTTCTGGACCGGCATGCGGAATACTATGCCCAGCGGGCAAGCGCGGGCCTGATCATCACCGAGGGCAGCCAGATCAGCCCCGAGGGCAAAGGGTATATCCAGACCCCCGGCATTCACACCGCGGCGCAGGCTGCGGCCTGGCGCAAGGTCACGGATGCAGTTCATGCCAAGGGCGGCAAGATCGTTATTCAGCTGTGGCATGTCGGGCGGATCACACATGACTCATTGCTGCCCGAGGGCACCAAAGCCGTGTCCTCCACCGATGTTGCGGCAGAGGCGCAGACGTTCACCCATGAAGGGTTCGTGCCGACGGCCAAGCCGCAGGCGCTGAGCGCGGAAGACATCCAGCGGGTGATTGCCGACTTTGTGCAGGCCGCGAAATACGCCAGGGACGCGGGGTTTGACGGTGTCGAGCTGCACGCGGCCAACGGCTATCTTCTGGAGCAGTTCCTGAAGGACGGGGTGAACACCCGCACCGATGCCTATGGCGGCTCCGCGGAAAACCGCGCGCGGATCGTCTTCGAGATCCTTGATGCGCTGCAAACCGTTTGGGAGGCCGGCCGCATTGGTCTGCGCCTGTCGCCGTTTTCCACTTTCAATGATGTGTCCGACAGCGATCCCGTGGGCCATTACACGCCGGTGATTCAGCGGCTGAACAGCTATGGTCTGGCCTATTTGCACATGGTCGAAGGCGAGACCGGCGGCGCCCGTGACGGGGACTTCGACGCCCTGCGCAAGCACTATACCGGTACATATATGGCCAACAACGGCTATGACCGCGAAACCGCGCTGGCGCGGACGGCCTCGGGCGAGGCTGACCTTGTGGCTTTCGGGCGCCCCTTCATCGCCAACCCGGATCTGGTGGAGCGGCTGGCAGCAGATGCGCCGCTGAACGAAGGCGATCCGGACACCTTCTATGGCGGCGGAGATGAAGGGTACACCGACTACCCGGTGATGCAGCAGGCGGCTGAGTAGCGCTGCCCTGATCAGGGGCCGGCGGCGGGGCAGCGAGCGCCCGGCCGCCGGTGCCAATTCAGCGGGTTTCGCTGCGCCCGTTCACCTGTTGTGAAGACCCTGTCTGCTACCCTCGCGCAAAAGCGGGGAGGATGGCGATGACCTGGTTGCGCGCGATTGCTCTGGCGGTTCTGCTGGGCTGCCCTCCGGCGGCTCAGGCTCAGGCTCAGACGGCGGAAAGCGCCCGGTCTCCAAGATCGCTGGCGGAGGCGTCGGGCTTTTTCAAGGCGCCGCCGATTGACGGCTGCGCCATCACGCTGGAGGAGCTGGTCAAGGGCAAGTCGGGCGCGCTGCGCGGGCGGTGGATCCTGCGCAAGGGGCCGGGAGAGATCGGGCTGGTTTCGGCCGGGCGGGTCGAAATGCAACCGGTGCCGCAGCGCAGCGGCGAAATTCTGACGCTGGATTTCAGGAACGGCCGGCTGATGGCAGGCTCGCCCGTGCTGGGCTTCATGCCGGTTGCGGTCGAGGACCGCGCGCCGCCGGCGCCGGGCAGCGGGCTGCGGGCCGAAAGCGCCGGCCGCGGCGACTTGCCGGACGATGCGGAGGTGTTCCTGGACGAGATCGCCCTGGGGCCGCTGGCCTGCGGGCCGGATCAGCTCTTGCGGCTGAACATCGCGGGCGCGCAGGACAGCGGGACGGGGCATGTGCTGCGCCAGGATTACCGGCTGTTTCTGGTCGACCAGTCACGGCTGAGCGGCACCTACAGCGAGACCGGCGCGGCGGGCCGGATAGAGCGCGGCCTGGTGACGCTGGAGCGGCGCTGAATGGCGGATCGCGCCGGTCTGCCCGGCGGTTTCCGCCGCATCCCAGGGCGTGTTAGCGCTTTGGTCACCCTCCGGTCATTTGCGCCTTGTGGTCCGGGCGCGCTGCGGGCAAGGTGGGGCCAACCAAGCGGCGGGCAGGTTGAAAATCATTCACCATCCCCCCAGATAAAGACATCCAATGAGGAGACGCGCCAAGCGCTGCCGGAACCGGGGCCGGGCCGTCTTGCCAAGTAAAGGACCGAGTATGCAAGAGCCACTCAATTCCTCCTATCCCGTGCTTCCGCTGCGCGATATCGTGGTGTTCCCCCACATGATCGTGCCGCTGTTCGTGGGCCGGGAAAAATCGGTGCGCGCCCTGGAAGAGGTGATGGCGGACGACAAGCAGATCCTGCTGTCGAGCCAGATCGACCCCTCCGAGGACGACCCGGAAACCGATAGCATCTACACCGTCGGCGTGCTGGCCAATGTGCTGCAGCTGCTGAAGCTGCCCGATGGCACCGTGAAGGTGCTGGTCGAGGGCCAGAGCCGTGTGAAGATCACCGAATTCCTGGAAAACGACGACTACTTCGAGGCAAAGGCCGAGGAGTTGGCGGAAATGCCCGGCGACGTCACCACCACCGAGGCGCTGGTGCGCACCGTGGGCGACGAGTTCGAGCGCTATGCCAAGGTGCGCAAGAACATCCCCGAGGAAGCCCTGTCAGCCGTGGGCGAAACCGCCGAGCCGGCCAAGCTGGCCGACCTGGTGGCGGGCCACCTGGGCATTGACGTCGACCGCAAGCAGGAGCTTTTGGAAACCCTCTCTATCAGCGAGCGGCTGGAGAAGGTTTACGGCCTGATGCAGGGCGAGCTGTCGGTTCTGCAGGTCGAAAAGAAGATCAAGACCCGCGTCAAATCCCAGATGGAGAAGACCCAGCGCGAGTACTATCTGAATGAGCAGATGAAGGCCATTCAGAAGGAGCTGGGCGACGGCGAGGAAGGCGCAGGCGAAATCGCCGAGCTGGAAGAGAAGATCGCCGCGACCAAGCTGTCGAAAGAGGCGCGCGAGAAGGCTGAGGCGGAGCTGAAGAAGCTCAAGAACATGTCGCCGATGTCGGCGGAAGCCACGGTTGTGCGCAACTACCTCGACTGGATGCTGTCGATTCCGTGGGGCACCAAGTCGCGCGTTAAGAAAGACCTGAACAGGGCGCAGGAGATCCTGGATGCGGATCACTATGGCCTGGAGAAGGTCAAGGAGCGGATCGTTGAATATCTGGCTGTGCAGCAGCGCTCGGCCAAGCTGAAGGGGCCGATCCTGTGCCTCGTCGGCCCTCCGGGCGTGGGTAAGACCTCGCTGGGCAAATCGGTGGCCAAGGCGACCGGGCGCGAGTTCATCCGCATTTCGCTGGGCGGCGTGCGCGACGAGTCCGAGATCCGCGGCCACCGCCGCACCTACATCGGCTCGATGCCCGGCAAGATCATCCAGGCGCTGAAGAAGGCGAAGACCACCAACCCGCTGATCCTGCTCGATGAAATCGACAAGATGGGCCAGGATTTCCGCGGCGACCCGGCCTCGGCGATGCTGGAGGTGCTGGATCCGGAACAGAACAACACCTTCATGGATCACTACCTGGAGGTGGAATACGACCTGTCGAACGTGATGTTCCTCACCACCTCGAACAGCTACAACATGCCCGGGCCGCTCCTGGACCGGATGGAGATCATTCCGCTGTCGGGCTACACCGAGGACGAAAAGCGCGAGATCGCCAAGCAGCACCTGATTTCCAAGCAGGTGAAGAACCATGGCCTGAAGGCCAAGGAGTTCGAGCTGACCGAGGACGCGGTGACCGCGATGATCCGCACCTACACCCGCGAGGCGGGGGTGCGGAACCTGGAGCGGGAGATCGCCAAGGTGGCGCGCAAGTCGCTGACCAAGATCGTCAAGAAAGAGGCGGAGACCGTGACTGTCACGCCGGACAATCTCGACGAGTTCCTGGGCGTGCCCAAGTACCGGTTCGGCCTGGCCGAGAAGGAAGACCAGGTTGGTGTCGTCACCGGTCTGGCCTATACCTCCGTCGGCGGCGAGCTGCTGTCGATCGAGGCGTTGCGTCTGCCGGGCAAGGGCCGGATGAAGACCACCGGCAAGCTGGGCGATGTGATGAAGGAATCGATCGAGGCGGCGTCGTCTTATGTGCGCTCCGTCTCGCCGAAACTGGGCATCAAGCCGACCAAGTTCGACCATTGGGACATCCACGTGCACGTGCCGGAAGGCGCAACGCCCAAGGACGGCCCGTCAGCGGGTCTGGCGATGGTGACCTCCATCGTGTCGGTGCTGACCCAGATCCCGGTCCGCAAGGACATCGCGATGACCGGCGAGGTGACCCTGCGCGGCAATGCGCTGGCGATCGGCGGCCTCAAGGAGAAGCTGCTGGCGGCACTGCGCGGCGGCATCAAGACGGTGCTGATCCCGCAGGAGAACGAAAAGGACCTGCCGGACATTCCGGACAACGTGAAGGAAGGTCTGGAGATCATTCCGGTGTCGCATGTCTCCGAAGTTCTGAAGCACGCGCTGGTGTCGCAGCCTGAGCCCATCGAATGGGATGAAGCGGCTGAGGAGGCTGCGGCGGCCAAAAAAGCGGCGCTGAAAGGCACGGAAGAGGGGGCAGGGGCAACCGCCCACTGATCCAGTCCGGATATTACTGACGAAAAGAAGGGGCGGTCCCGCGGGGCCGCCCTTTTTCAGGTGTTCTCTTCCGTTCTGGCCCTTCTGAGCGGGGCTGTTATGTCACTGGGGCACCGAGGGCGCGCCCTCCGGCAGCACTCCCGCCCGTCGCCGGCTGCGCCGGGGCGCAGCCGCTCCCGTTGGACGTGGCGCCGCACCCCAGGTGCGGCGCGCGGCCTGCCCTGGATAGGGCAGGCCGCCGGGCCCAAAGGCAGGATGGGGTCCGGCCCGCAGGCCGGAGTCCGTTCAGCCGCGGGAGTGCCCCGCGGCTGCCGCATCGCTGTGACGGATCAGGCGGCCTTGCTGGCCTTCTCCATCTTGGCCTGCACGGTGGCGATGGCCATCTCCGCCGGGCTGACGTCCGCCGCCTTGGCCTGGGTCAGGATCGCGGCCATGGTCTCGTCCAGCGCCCGCAGCTTCTCGGCGACAAAGCCCTCGCGGTCCTTGATCTTCTGGATCTCGGTGGCGACGTTGATGATGCCGCCGCCGTTGGCCACGAAATCGGGCGCGTAGAGAATGCCGCGGGCGTGCAGCGCCGCGCCGTCCTCAGCCGTTGCCAGCTGGTTGTTGGCGCCGCCTGCGACGATATCCGCCTTCAGTTGGGGGATGGTCTGGGCGTTCAGGATGCCGCCGATGGCGCAGGGGGCAAAGACGTCCGCCTCGGCGCTGTAGATCTCTGCCAGCGGCACTGCCTTGGCCCCGAATTCGGCAATTGCCTTTTCGACGCGGCTCTCGTCGATGTCCGTGACAACCAGCTTGGCGCCGGCCTCATGCAGGAACTGGCAGAGGTACCAGCCCACGTGGCCCAGGCCCTGCACCGACACGGTGACGCCGGACAGGTCGCGGCTGCCGTGCTTGTGGGCGCGGGTGGTGCGGATGGCGTTGAAGATGCCGCGCGCGGTGATCGGCGAGGGGTCGCCGCTGGCGAACTCACCGTCCGCGAGGCCAGCCACAAACCGGGTTTCCTCCGCCAGAATGGCCATATCCGCCGGGCTCATGCCCATGTCCTCGGCGGTGATGTAGCGGCCGTCCAGGCTCTCGATGGCGCGGGCAAAGGCGCGCAGCAGCTCAGGCGTCTTGTGCTTGGCGGGATCGCCGATGATCACCGCCTTGCCGCCGCCCAGGGTCAGCCCCGCGGCGGCGTTCTTGTAGGTCATGCCTTCGCTGAGGCGTTTGACATCGGTCAGCGCTTCGTCTTCGCTGGCGTAGGGCCGCATGCGCAGGCCGCCGGCGGCCGGCCCCAGGCGGGTGGAGTGCACGGCGATAAAGCCCAGGAGGCCAACGGACGGCTCCTCGACGCGGTAAATCTCTTCATGGCTGCTGGATGCGACGGCAGTCACTGTCATTTGGTTTGATCCTCCTAAACCTTCCCCGAATAATATCCGGGCGGCTGCGCCGGTTTTCACCAAAAAGCGGTGCCGGAATCGGCAGTTTTGGTGATAATCTCCAACCAGGGCGCCACGTTTAGGGAAAACCGCCATGGATTCGATTGACCGTAAGATTGTCGCCGCGCTTCAGCGCAACGGGCGGCTGAAGATTTCGGAACTGTCCGGCATGGTCGGGCTGTCGCCCACGCCCTGCGCCCGCCGGGTCGCCAGCCTGGAGGAGAGCGGCGTGATCTGCGGCTATTCCGCCCGGGTCGATCAGGCCAAGCTGGGGTTGCCGGTCACCATCTTTGTGGCTGTGGAGCTGGACAGGCAATCCACCGAAGCGCTCAGCGCCTTTGAAAACGCGGTGCGCCGGTTCGATCAGGTGATGGAATGCTATTTGATGACCGGCACACGGGATATCCTGTTACGGGTGGTGGCCGAGGATCTGCCGGATTTCGACCGCTTCCTGGAAGACAAGCTGATGCGGGTGCCGGGCATCCGCAACACGCGCTCCAGCTTTACCCTGCGCACGATGATTCAACGCGACGCGCTGCCCGCCTGCTGACCAGGTCACGGCGCTGTCTGTATGCAGCTGCAACCGCGCGTGAAGAAAATGCGCGGGAAGGGAAAAAATCTTCTGCCGGCCCTCTTGCGGAGCCCGCATCCGGTCGTTAAAAGCCTGCCTCACGGGTGATTAGCTCAGTGGTAGAGCGCTTCGTTCACATCGAAGATGTCAGGAGTTCAAATCTCTTATCACCCACCATTTTTCCGGAAAGGCGCTCCCTGCGAAGGTTGAGCGCCTTTTTCCGTTTCCGGGGTTTCTCTGGCGGCGGCTTGCGGGTACCAATTTGCCCGAGAAACCGGGCAGGGGGCGCGCGATGCAATTTCCGAAAATCTGGCTGCTGCGGCACGGGCAGACCGAATGGAACGCCGAGCGGCGCATTCAGGGCCAGCTGGAATCGCCGCTGACGCCGCTGGGGATTGAGCACGCCCGCCGGCAGGCTGCGCTGATGGCGCCGGTGATGGAACTGGCCCCGGCCTGTTATGCCTCGCCCTTGGGCCGGGCGCAGCAGACGGCGGATATTGCCCTGGGCGGCGCGCCGTTTGTGACCGATCCCCGCCTGGCGGAAGCCTTTGCCGGAGAATTCCAGGGCATGACGCTGGCAGAGGTCGCAGCGCAATACCCGCAGATTCACGGGGAGAACCCGCACAATCTGGACCTGTTCTGCGAAGCGCCCGGCGGCGAGGGCTATGACAGCTTTCATGGCCGCATCCTGGACTTCATGCAGTCGCTGACCGGCCCGTCGGTGGTGGTGGCGCATGGGTTGCTGGGTCAGGTGATGCGCGGCATCGTTTGCGGGCTGAGCCGGGACCGGATGGCGGCGCTGCCGAACGGGCAGGGCTGTGTCTATGTGCTGGAAAACGGGGCGGAGACGGTTCTGGAGTGACCGGGCCGGGCTGGCCGAAAAATCTGCTTTTTGCTCTTGAACTGCCGGGCGGCTTTGTCTAAATCCCCGCTCATCGGGTCGTTAGCTCAGTTGGTAGAGCGCTTCGTTTACACCGAAGATGTCGGGAGTTCGAGCCTCTCACGACCCACCATTCTCCCTTGCAACTCAAGACCGAAGATCGCCCGCGAGGCGGTGCTGGCAAGGTGTTTTTCCTTCCGTTTCAGGGAGTTACTTGGCGCGGGTCATTTTTTTTCCGGAAAGTTCCGAAAAAGGCAAAACACGGCTTGACGGCTTAGGGGGGTGGGAATATTACAGCCCAACATTCAGCAGCGATGCTGGATTTGCAGCGGGCGGTTGTAGCTCAGTTGGTTAGAGTACCGGCCTGTCACGCCGGGGGTCGCGGGTTCGAGCCCCGTCAACCGCGCCACTGCTGCACCCCATCCTGGGGTCAAACAGGATCCGCCCCGGAGGGGATCAGGGCCGGTAACGGTCCGCCGCAAGGCGAAAATGCGGTTGTAGCTCAGTTGGTTAGAGTACCGGCCTGTCACGCCGGGGGTCGCGGGTTCGAGCCCCGTCAACCGCGCCACTTTCGCCCGCCACCCTGACGTTTCAGGGTCCGCCCCGGAGGGGACCATTGCCGAAAGGCCCATGCGCGGTTGTAGCTCAGTTGGTTAGAGTACCGGCCTGTCACGCCGGGGGTCGCGGGTTCGAGCCCCGTCAACCGCGCCACTTTCCCCCTTTCCATTCATATCGTTCCCCAGAAATGCCGGATGTCATTCGTGCATCCTGCCCCCTGTTTCCGGGGTGTCCTGGCTGAAGGTGTTGAGCCACTTCCCGCCTTCCTTCTCCCAGAGTGACGATATCAGCATTACCTTCCATTCCGCCGAGCCTGATGACCGGTAGGACGCGCGGTAGGAGAGAAGCGCAGCAGCATTGCCGATGCAGCGCAGGCGGGCGCTGCTCAGCCTGTATTCGGCCACCACCGGCCCGTCCCGGAGCTGGTCGCAGTGATCGTCTTTGCCTGCAAAGCCGCTGGGGTAGACGCCCAGAAAGCTGTCAGCGAGGACTTGCGCGTCTAACTGCCGGTCGCCGAGAACCATGGCCTCCCAGACACGGGTCTCCAGAGTGAGGATTTCGTTCAGCAGCGGGCCGTCAGTCGGAATCATTTGTGTCATGACGCCAGCCTGACCGCGCGAGGCAGGTCAGGCAAGCGGCCGGTTTGCAGCAGCGGCTTTCAGAGCGCAGGCGGCGCCGGCTCCGCGCCGGTGTCGTGGCGCCAGCCGGTCAGCTCGGCATTCACCCACTTCTTAATGTGGTCCAGATCGGGTTTGGGGTTGGTCTCCAGGTAGCGCAGCAGGACGCGGGTGCCGTGCTGATAGCCGGCGCGGTAGCTTTCCTCCGGGTCGGTCTGATTGCCTTCGAATCCCGGCGGCCGTTTGAACCTGCTTTGGACCATCTGCTGTCTCCGTCTGTAAGGTCTTGCGTGCTACCGGGCAGGCTAGGCCAAGAGCGATAAGCAAGTCTTAATCCGCGTGCGTAAAACGAACGAAAATTGCGGCTGAGAGGCGCTGCTTTGCGGGGCGGTTACAGGGACGGCAGGGGGCTGAGGAACTCCAGCAGAGCGGCGCCGGTTTCGCGGGGGCTGCTGTCAATGAAGAAATGCCCGCCGGGGATGCCTTGCGCGGTCATGTCCTGCAGGTGCGGCGCCCAGGTTGCGGCAACGTCAAAGGCCTTGGCCATGGCACCGTCAGCGCCGTAAAGGACCAGCGCCGGGCAGTGCGCCTTGCGGTCCAGGTCGCGGGCGTCGTGGTGGAAATCAACGTCGATGGCGGCGCGGTAATCGTTGCACATGGCATGGACGCAGGCCGGATCCGCCCAGGCGCGGCGGTAGGCCGCCAGCGCCGGGGCCGGGAAATCAGACAGGGAGGCGCCGCCCCAGCCCAGCAGGCAGCTTTCGAAATAGGCTTGCGGATCGGCGCCGATCATCCGCTCCGGCAGCGGCGCGGGCTGGGCCAGGAAAAACCAGTGGTAATAGGCGCGGGCCACCTGCTGCGTCAGCTGGTCCAGCAGCAGGTGAGTCGGGATGATGTCCATCACCGTGAGGCTGGCCACCGCCTCCGGCGCGTCGAGCGCCAGCCGGTGCGCAGTGCGTCCGCCGCGGTCGTGGCCCGCCAGGTGAAAGCGGGGGAACCCGAGGGCGCGCATCAGTTCCAGCTGGTCGGCGGCCATGTTGCGGAAGCTCATGGCCTCCACACCTTCGGGTTTGGAGCTGGCGCCGTAGCCGCGCAGATCCGCCGTCACCACGGTGAAACGGCGGGCGAGGGCGGGGGCGGTGTCTTCCCACATCTCCTTGGTCTGCGGGAAGCCGTGCAGCAGCAGCAGCGGCGGGCCGTCGCCGCGCAGGGTATAGGCGATCTGCTGGCCGTTCACCTGCAGGGTGCCGGATTGAGGCGATGCTGGCATGGTCTTCTCCCTTCGCGGCGGCGGGTCTGCGGGATTGGACCCTGCCGGCGGCGCAGGATCAAGCCTGCCGCTGCGTTTCCGGATCGGGGAGGGGCTCCCGCGCCTTGGCGCCGCATCAAAGATGCAGCCCCATAAGCCTTGGGTCCGGCGCCGTGCTGGCGCACGGCGCGCGCCGCGCCAGCGGCGCCATGCCCAACGGGAAGAGGGCCTTGCCAAAGGCCCGATGACGGGCGGGAGGGTTAGCTTGCGCGGCTTCAGCCCGGAACCTGCGGCACGGGCGGAGCGCTGAGAAACGCCCGCCCGCGGTTTGTCACTTCGCGGTCAGGGCGTCCAGGACGCGGGCCCAGGAGCGGATGCCCTTGTGGAAGCTTTTCAGGTCGTATTTCTCGTTGGGCGAATGGATGGCGTCGTCATCATTGGCAAAGCCGATCAGCATCGCGTCCATGTCGAGGATCGACTTGAAGTAGCCGGCAATCGGGATCGAGCCGCCCATGCCGCAGAACACCGCCTCGCGCTGCCACTCGTCCGACAGCGCGCCGCGGGCGGCTTCGAATTCGGGGCGGGAGATGTTCATCACCGAGGCGGGCGAGCCTTCCAGGTCGTTGTCCCAGCGCACTGCGGCATCCACCGGCAGGCGGTCCTCGACGTGTTTGCGGATCTTGCTGCGCAGCGCGTCCGGGTCCATGTCGCCGACCAGGCGGCAGGTGATCTTGCAGTGCGCTTCCGACGGGATCACGGTCTTGGAACCGGCGCCGTTGTAGCCGCCCCAGAGGCCGTTCACTTCCAGCGTCGGGCGGGCCCATTGCTGTTCCAGGGTGGAATAGGAGGTCTCGCCATGCGGGCGGGTGTAGCCGACGGAGTTCAGGTACTCGGCCTCGTCAAAGCCGCAGTTCTGCCACTGGCGCAGCTGGTCTTCCGGCACCTCATGCACGCCTTCATAGAAGCCTTCCACCGCGACGCGCCCGGTGTCGTTGTCATAGAAGGAAGCGACGACTTCGGACAGCACCCGCAGCGGGTTCAGGCCGGGGCCGCCGTAGTGGCCGGAGTGCAGGTCGATGCGCGGGCCAATAATGGTGAATTCATCCTTCAGCATGCCGCGCAGCTGCGAGGAGATCGACGGCACCCCGCGCGACACCATGGACGTGTCGCAGATCAGCGCGATGTCGGCCTTCAGCTCTTCGGCGTTGGCCTCCATGAAGGGGATCAGCGAGGGGGAGCCGGATTCCTCCTCGCCTTCGAAGAAGAATGTGATGCGGCAGGGCAGGGAGCCGTTCACGTCCTTCCAGGCGCGGCAGGCCTCGACAAAGGTCATCAGCTGGCCCTTGTCGTCCGACGCCCCGCGGCCGCGGATCACGGTGCCGTTCGGGGTGTCCTCCAGCTGCGGCTCAAACGGCGGGGTTTTCCAAAGTTCCAGCGGGTCGACCGGCTGCACATCGTAATGGCCGTAAAACAGAATATGCGGGACATCGGTATTCTCCTCGCCCACATGGCCCACCACCATCGGATGGCCCGGCGTTGCGCGTTTCTCCGCCTTGATCCCGATGGAGTTCAAATCCGCGACCAGCCAATCGGCGGCCTGATCGCACTCCGCCTTATAAGCCGGATCGGTGGAAATCGACTGGATGCGCAACAGCTCCATCAGCCGCCCGGTGGCGGCGTCCAGCTCTGCGTCGATCCGGTCCAGAACGTCATTCAGTGCCATCTCATGCTCTCCTGTTTGCCGGGGAAGGCCCGGGATTTGGGCCGATTTGCCGCGGACCCTAGCAGTGCCCTTGGCAAGGGGCCAGAGGGGGCAGCACGGGATTTCTGCTGTCTTGCCGGGCCGCCCCTGCCGGGATGCGCACGGAACACGACGTAAACGGCCGCAGGTTGGCCGCAGCTGTCCTTGCCCGTCCATTGTTTAAGTTCTATTTGACCTGCATCAATGTTGCGCACCCTTGCCTGCGGGTATGCAGTTGATCGAAAGGGACGCCTGCGGTAACCATTCCTGAACGTGAATGTGGTTTAACTGCCGGACGGCCGAGCCCTTTACACAGCCCGCGTGCTTCGAGGGAGCACAATTAGCTATGGAGATGCCGGTGGACTATACCGCGAAACTGGATGCTGCAATTGCCAGCCTGCACCAAGAGGGACGCTACCGGACCTTCATCGACATCGAGCGCAGGAAGGGCCATTTCCCGCATGCGGTTTGGAACCGGCCCGATGGCAGCAAGCAGGACATCACCGTCTGGTGCGGCAACGACTACCTCGGCATGGGCCAGAACCCGGTGGTGCTGGACGCGATGCATGATGCCATCAATGCAACCGGCGCAGGCTCCGGCGGCACCCGCAACATCTCCGGCACCACGGTCTATCACAAGCAGCTGGAGGCCGAGCTGGCCGATCTGCACGGCAAGGAAGCGGCGCTGCTGTTCACCTCGGCGTATATCGCCAATGACGCCACGCTGAGCACCCTGCCCAAGCTGTTCCCGGGGCTGATCATCTATTCCGACGCGCTGAACCATGCCTCCATGATCGAAGGCGTGCGCCGCAACGGCGGTGCCAAGCGCATCTTCCGCCACAACGATGTCGGCCACCTGCGCGAGCTGCTGGAAGCCGACGACCCCAGCGCGCCCAAGCTGATTGCCTTTGAGTCGGTATATTCGATGGATGGCGATTTCGGCCCGATTGCGGACATCTGCGACCTGGCCGATGAATTCGGCGCGCTCACCTATATCGACGAGGTGCACGCGGTCGGCATGTACGGCCCCCGCGGCGGCGGCGTGACCGAGCGCGACCAGCTCGCCCACCGGATCGACATCATCAACGGCACCCTCGCCAAGGCCTACGGTGTGATGGGCGGCTATATCGCCGCGTCCGCCAAGATGTGCGACGCCATCCGCTCCTATGCGCCGGGTTTCATCTTTACCACCTCGCTGGCGCCTGCGGTGGCGGCAGGGGCGGCGGCCTCGGTCGCCTACCTGAAGGGGGCGCAGGACCTGCGCGACAAGCATCAGGACCAGGCCAAGGTGCTGAAACTGAGGCTTAAGGGGCTGGGTCTGCCGATCATCGACCACGGCAGCCACATCGTGCCGGTGATTGTCGGCAACCCGGTCCACACCAAGGTACTCTCCGACCACTTGCTGGAAGACTACGGCATCTACGTGCAGCCGATCAATTTCCCGACCGTGCCGCGCGGCACCGAGCGTCTGCGCTTCACACCGTCGCCCGTGCACGGGCCCAAGGAAATTGACGCGCTGGTCAAGGCGATGGACTCATTATGGTCTCATTGTGCGCTGAATCGTGCCGAACTTGCCGGGTAACATACTGATCAGTGTAAATTAACACTGAGTGTGTTACGCTGCCGTCAACCAATGAGTGGATCTGAGTCGCGACTGTGATTCCTTCACCACTCTGAAACGAGGCGGCAGGCATTTATGGGACGGCAGGCATGATCGGGCGCTTCACCCAGCGCAAGCAGGAAGAGCATGGCGGGACAGCAGAGCCCAAGGGTTTTGATGATTTCGAACTGAAGCTTGGCGACGTGATGCGCGGCGAGCGGGCGACAATGGGCAAATCGCTGCTCGACGTCCAGCGCGAGTTGCGGATCAAGGCCTCCTACATCGCTGCCATCGAAAACTCCGACCCTTCCGCCTTTGACACGCCCGGCTTCATCGCAGGCTACGTGCGCTCCTACGCGCGCTATCTCAACATGGATGCGGAGCAGGCGTTCCAGGATTTCTGCCAGGAAAGCGGGTTTTCCGTTGCCCACGGCATGTCTGCCGAGGCGTCCAGCCGCAGCAAGACCGGCGCGGGGCCGGCCGTCAAGTCCACCGGGCTGGGCGGCGATGCGTTTGCCTCGCCCAACACACCGTTCATTCCCGCGCCCAGCAGTTTCCTGAGCCAGATCGAACCGCGCGCGGTCGGCTCGCTGATGGTGCTGACGGCGCTGATCGGCGGCATCACCTATGGCGGCTGGGCCGTCCTGAAAGAGGTGCAGCAGGTGCAATTTGCGCCGGTGGATCAGACCCCGGCGGTGATGGCGGATCTCGACCCGCTCAGCAGCGCGGTGCTGGAAACCGCCGAAGGCAGCCAGGACCCGGCGGCCGAGGCGCTGGACCGGCTTTACCGCCCGCAGGCGCTGGATGTGCCGGTGCTGATCGCCCGCGATGCGCCGATTTCGACCCTGGATCCCTCCACCATCGGTAACTTCGCCGCGCCCGAGCTGCCCAGCGTCGCTCTCGCCGACGCCAGCATGAGCTACGGGGAAGACGCGCTGTCGCAGCCGGTGCCGCAGGTGGTTGCCGAGGTTGAACCGGGCGTTGAGATGGTGGCGGTGCGCCCGTCCTGGGTGCAGGTCACCGCGGCCGACGGCAGCGTGATTCTGGAAACCATCATGGATGCGGGCCAGCGGTTCGAGGTGCCGATGACCGAGGATGCGCCGCGTCTGCGCACTGGTGAAAGCAGCGCCATCTATTTTGCGGTGAACGGCGAGCATTTCGGCCCGGTCGGAAAGCGCGGCCAGGTGTCCAAGAACATCGAACTGTCGATGGAGGCGATCACCGGCCGGTTTGAGCTGGCCGACCTGCAGGATGGCCGCAACGAGGCGCTGGCCACCCTGGTGGCACAGCTGCAGACTGCGCCGCCCGCCGAATAATCCCCTTCCGTTTCCTCTTTGAACCGGGCGCCTGCCATTGCAGGGCGGCGCTGCTGCGCGTATCTAGGCGCTAACAGGATCCAGCCGGGACACGAACCTCATGTCGATGAACCACATCCGCCCCTGGCGCCATATCGAGCGCCGCAAAAGCCGCCAGATCCATGTCGGCAATGTGCCCATCGGCGGCGATGCCCCGATTGCGGTGCAGACCATGACCAACACGCTGACCACAGATGTGGCGGCGACCGTGGCGCAGGTGCAGGCCGCGGCAGAGGCGGGCGCCGACCTGGTGCGGGTCTCGGTGCCGGATGAGGCGTCCTCCAGGGCGCTGAAGGAGATCGTGCGCGAAAGCCCGGTGCCGATCGTCGCCGACATCCACTTCCACTACAAGCGCGGCATCGAGGCCGCCGAGGCCGGCGCCGCCTGCCTGCGCATCAACCCCGGCAACATCGGCGACGAGAAACGCGTGGCCGAGGTGATCAAGGCCGCCCGCGACCACAATTGCGCGATCCGGATCGGGGTCAATGCGGGCAGCCTGGAAAAGCACCTTCTGGAAAAATACGGCGAGCCCTGCCCGGAGGCGATGGTGGAGTCGGGCCTCGACCACATCCGCATCCTTCAGGATCACGACTTCCACGAGTTCAAGATCTCGGTGAAGGCCTCCGACGTGTTCATGTCCGCGGCTGCCTACCAGCAGCTGGCCGACGCCACCGACGCGCCGATCCACCTCGGCATCACCGAGGCGGGCGGCTTTGTCTCCGGCACCATCAAATCGGCAATTGGCCTGGGCCAGCTGCTGTGGATGGGCATCGGCGACACCCTGCGCGTCAGCCTCTCCGCCGATCCGGTGGAGGAAGTGAAGGTGGGCTTTGAGATCCTCAAGTCGCTCGGCCTGCGCCACCGCGGCGTCAACATCATCTCCTGCCCCAGCTGCGCGCGGCAGGGGTTCGATGTGATCAAGACGGTGGAAGCGCTGGAAGAACGGCTGGCCCATATCCACACCCCGATGAGCCTCAGCATCATCGGCTGCGTGGTGAACGGCCCGGGCGAGGCGCTGATGACGGACGTGGGCTTCACCGGCGGCGGCGCGGGTTCCGGCATGGTCTATCTGGCGGGCAAGGCCAGCCACAAGATGTCCAACGCGCAGATGGTCGACCACATTGTCGAAGAGGTCGAGAAAAAGGCCGCCCAGATCGAGGCGGCCCAGGAGGCGGCGGAGTAAAGCTCCAACCGCTTCATCTTTCCAAAAACACTCCGGGGTCCGGGGCAGCGCCCCGGTTCCGCCGGTTTGGCACGAACCTCAGCTCTGCTTTTCGCGGATCTCCGCCACCATGATTTCCATCTGGTCGGCGGGCAGGTAGCCGCGCAGCAGTTCGGTGCCCAGCACAAATGTCGGGGTGCCTGAGATCGCCATCTTCTGCGCCAGCTCGCGGGTTTGCCGCAGTTCGGCGGTCACTTCCTCGCTGTCCATTCTGGCAAAGATCGGGTCTGCATCCAGCGACAGCCCTTCGGCCAGGCGGCGCAGGGCAACTTCATTCGGCTCGCCGCCGAACGCGATCAGCGCGTCATGCACCTGCTTGTAGGCGTCGTCCCCGGCCACCTGCTTGGTTGCGACCGCAAAGCGCGAGGACAGCACCGAGGCTTCGCCGAGGATCGGGAATTCCTTG
The DNA here is from genome assembly GCF_000473145.1 of Leisingera daeponensis DSM 23529. NCBI lineage: Bacteria > Pseudomonadati > Pseudomonadota > Alphaproteobacteria > Rhodobacterales > Roseobacteraceae > Leisingera > Leisingera daeponensis. The sequence goes on from NZ_KI421500.1 coordinate 609,119, forward strand.
ATCACCAGGCGGATATTGCCGTCGCTTTCCAGCAGCTTTTCCACTTCCGGCGCGGCGCGGCGGCAGTAGCCGCAGCGGTAGTCCATGAACTCGACCAGAGTGATATCGCCATCGGGGTTGCCGCCCACCCAGGAATAGCCGTCGTTTTGCAGTTCCTCCAGGTTGTCGGCAACCAGAACGTCATCGCGGGCGGCCTCTGCCTGCTGCTGGCGCTCCTCCAGAAGGTCGACCGCCTCCAGGATCAGCTCGGGGTTGGCCAGGATGTATTCACGCACTTGCTCGCCAAAGGCCTCGCGCTCGGCATCCGACATGGCGCTGATGTCAAAGGCTTGCGCCGGGGCGCCCAGCAGGGCAAGGGCGGCAGCGGCCGCTGTGGCGGTGCGGGTGAAAGGGGTCATTTTCTTCTCTTTCTCTTCTGAGCTTGTTCATAGGCTGACAGCACATCTTGCGCCCGCCGGGCGGCGGGGGATCCTGCGGGCAGCTGGGCCACGGCCCGTTTGGCGTGAATGCCGGCGTCATCCAGACGCCCTTGCAAGGCATAGCGTTCTGCGGTGACCAGAGCGGCCATCCCGGTCTGTCCGGTCTGGGCATAGGCCAGCGACATGTCGCGCAGCAGCACCGGGTTGCGGAAGTCGATGGCGCGGGCGCGCTCCATGGATTTGAGCGCCGCCTGGGGCTGGCCGGCGGCCAGCTGCGCGCGCCCGTAGCCGGTCAGGATCAGCGCGTCCCCGGGGGCCAGGCTGACGGCCTTGCCATAGGCGGCGAGCGCAGCGTTCCACTGGCGGTTTTCGATCAGGATCTGGCCCTTCAGCTCATGATAGAAGGGATCGGAGGGGCGCACGGCCAGAGCGCCGTTCACCGCTGCCAGAGCTTTCTTCAGGCTGTTCTGCCGGTGAAAGGCCGCGGCCTCGCGCATCAAGCGGACGTCCTTGTACTGCTCCTCGCGCACCCGGCGCAGGGTCCATTTCGGGGCGCGGGTAAAGGCCGACAGCTTGCCGCGGATGCGGGCAAACCAATATTGCGCCTCCGCGCTGGTCTGGCCCTTGTCGCCATGCGCCGCCAGATAAGCCTGAGCCGCGCGGATGCGGTCGCGGCTGAGCGGGTGGGAGCGGGTGTAGGGGTCCTGGCTGCCGGCGCTCAGCACCTCCTGGCCGGCAAAGGCGCGGTGCAGGTCGACCAGGCCCTGCGGGCTGATGCCTGCGCGGTTGAGGTAATCGGCGGCGGAGCGGTCGGCAGAGCTTTCCTCGGCCCGGGTGTGGGCCAGGAAACTGCGCAGCGCGGAATTCTGGGTGCCGATGGCGATGCCGGCGGCTGCTTCGCCGCTGCCTGCCGCGGCGGCCAGCACCGACAGCGCCAGGCCCAGCCCCGCAGCGCTGTTGGCGGAGCGCAGGTTCTGCATCCGCCGCGCCAAGTGGCCATTGGTGATATGGGCGGCCTCATGGGCGATCACCGCCTGCAGCATCTCCGGGCTCGTAACCTTAAGGATCAGCCCGTAATGCACGAAAATCGTTCGCGAATCCAATACGAACGCGTTGAAGGAGGAATCGTTGACCAGCAGGATCCGCATCCGTGTGGCGTTCAGCCCGGCGGCGCGCAGAACAGGAGCGGCGAGCCGGTTCAGCCCGTGTTCGATATCCGGGTCCCGCAGCAGCGAAATCGACGCCGCCTGCGCGGCCGCTGCAAATTGAAGCAGCGCGCAAACCACAAGAGCCGGGATTGACGCCAGCCGGAAGAAACGGTCAAAACTCATGCGCGCACCATGGGAGATCAGAATGCGAAACTCAAGCCGCTCCAGTGTTGATCCGTTTATTGTGATGGATGTGATGGAGGCCGCCCGCAAGGCCGAAGAGGCCGGCCGCCACATCATCCATATGGAGGTCGGGCAGCCCTCGACCGGGGCACCCGCCGGGGCGCTGAGGGCGCTGGGGAATGCGCTGGAAAACAACGCCTTGGGGTACACCGTTGCGCTAGGCCTGCCGGAGCTGCGCAAGCGAATCGCGCAGCTCTACGGCGACTGGTACAACGTCGACCTGAACCCGGAGCGGGTGATTGTGACGCCGGGCTCCTCCGGCGCGTTTCTGCTCACCTTCACGGCGCTGTTCGACAGCGGCGACCGGGTGGGCATCGGTGCGCCGGGCTATCCGTCTTACCGGCAGATCCTGAAGGCGCTGGGGCTGACCCCGGTGGACATCCAGACCGCACCTGAAAACCGGCTGCAGCCGGTGGCGGCGGACCTCAAGGGGCAGGATCTGGCCGGGCTGATGGTGGCCTCGCCCGCCAACCCGACCGGCACCATGCTGGACCACACGGCGATGGGCGCGCTGATCGATGCCGCCCACGCGGAAGGCGCCAGCTTCATCTCCGACGAGATCTATCACGGGCTGGAGTATGAGGCGAAGGCGGTGACCGCGCTGGAGCTGACGGATGAATGCTACGTGATCAACTCCTTCTCCAAGTTCTTCTCGATGACCGGCTGGCGGGTGGGCTGGATGGTGGTGCCGGAGGACCATGTGCGGGTGGTGGAGCGGATTGCCCAGAACATGTTCATCTGCGCGCCGCACGCCAGCCAGGTGGCGGCGCTGGCCGCGCTCGATTGCGAGGACGAGCTGCGGGAGAACCTGGCCGTCTACGCAAGGAACCGCCAGCTGATGCTGGAGGGGCTGCCCAAGGCCGGTTTCACCAAAATCGCGCCGCCGGACGGGGCGTTCTATGTCTATGCGGATGTGTCGGATCTGACGGATGACAGCCGCAGCTTTGCCGCGGAAATCCTTGAGAAGGCTGGCGTTGCGGTGACGCCCGGTCTGGACTTCGACCCCGTCCGCGGCGCCACCACGCTGCGGTTCTCCTATGCCCGCTCCACTGCGGATATCGAGGAGGGGCTGGCGCGTCTGGCGCTCTACATGGCGTCCAGGGACTGAGCCGGGGATAACTGCAGAAGGCGGATTTCCTAATCCGCCGGAATTGCCTAGTCTGCCCGGCAACAGGCCAGAAAGGCCGGGCAAGAGGCGCGCATGGGCAGACTGTTTTCACTTTCCGCATTGATTTGGCTGCTGGCCGCAGCCGCTTGGGCGCAAGGCTTCAGCGGCCTGGCCCGCATTGACGCAGAGGCCAGCCGGGTGCGCGATGCCGGGCAGGGGGCGGAGATGACGCTGGGCCTCAGCCAGGGGGTGCCGTACCGGCTGTTTACCCTGGACGGCCCGCCGCGGCTGGTGCTGGATTTCCAGGAGGTCGACTGGACCGGGCTGACGGCGGACAAGCTGGTGCAGGGCGAACAGATCACCGCCGCGCAGTTCGGCACCTACGTGCCGGGCTGGTCGCGGCTGGTGCTTCAGCTGGCGCAGCCGATGAAGGTCTCATCGGCGGCGCTGCGCATCGATCAGGTGACCGCCGCTGCGCGTCTGACGGTGTCGCTGGAGCCCGCCACGGCAGAGGAGTTCGCCGCCAGCGCCGGCGCCCCGCAGGATCCGCGCTGGGATTTGCCCGCACCGCAGGAGATGCAGGGCAGGGCCGCGCGGGACGAAAACGCGCCGCTTCTGGTGATGCTGGATCCGGGCCATGGCGGGATTGATCCGGGGGCGGAGACAGAGGTTGTCATCGAAAAGCACCTGATGCTGCAGTTCGCCCGCGAACTGGGCGAGGCGCTGCTGCGGTCCGGCCAGTTCACCGTGATGATGACCCGCGACGATGACTATTTCGTTTCGCTGGAGCGCCGCATCGCAATGGCGCATCAGGCTGGCGCCGATGTGTTCATTTCGCTTCATGCGGACACGATCTCGGAGGGGCGCGCGCATGGCTCCACCGTCTACACGCTGTCCAGGGAGGCTTCCGATGCGGCCTCGGCCAAACTGGCGGAGCGGCATTTGCGCGGCGACCTGTTGTCCGGTACCGACCTCAGCCAGGCGGATGACAGGGTGACCGGCGTGATGCTGGACCTGGCCCGGCAGGAGACCCAGCCGCGCAGCGACGCGCTGGCGGCGGCGCTGATTGACGGGCTGCGCGCGCAAGGCAAGCCGATCAACAACCGTCCGCTGCGCTCTGCCGGGTTTTCGGTGCTGAAGTCGGCGGATATCCCCTCGGTGCTGGTGGAGATCGGTTTCCTGTCCAGCAAGCGCGACCTGAAAAACCTGGTGGATGCGGACTGGCGCGCCAAGGCGGCCCGCGGCATCCTGAACGGGCTGATCACCTGGCGCGCCCAGGATGACGCCCGGCGCGCGCTGGTGCGGAAGTAGCACGGCGCAGGATTCGCGCCGTTGCACCCGGGGCCGGGCTGCAGGGGGCACTTCGTTAGCCCGCTTTGGCTTCGGCCTTGGCCAGCGCCTTTTCGATCTCGCGCTCAAGCGCCTGCTTGTGCGGCGCCAGGATGTCGCCGGCGGCCTTGGCCATCAGCCCCTGCTTTTCCAGATTGGCGGCGATGCAGTCCATCAGCTGCCCCTCGGCCTTGCTTTTCTCCATGCAGGAGCTGACAATTTTCTCCAATTCGGTCATGTAGCTGGTCAACGCCTTGGCGATGGCCCGCCCGGTGAAGAATTTATGCGCCATCCGCAGGACGGTCTGCAGCGCGATCTCGGCACCGATCTTGCGCGGAATGGCGGTGAAGCGGCCCAGGATGATCTCGATTTCCTTGCCGCCCCAGCGCGCCGCCGTGCTCCACAGGTATTTGCTGAGCCAGCTGGAATTGACCATCCGGCTGGCCAGCCGCTCGCCGACGCCTTTCATGATCATCTGCCCCGCCTTGGCGCCCAGCCAGCCCGAAAAGCCGCCCGCCACAGCCGCAAAGGTGATGCGCTTGAAGGACCCGGCCACGCCGCCGGCCTTGACCCACTGGCCCTTGAGGATGACGCCGTTTGCGATCTCCTGAACCGTGTTCTTGCTGGCGGCAACAACGGCGCCCGCGGTGGCGGGGTTTACCCCGTTGGTGACCAGGATCAGCTGCACGATATCAGCGGCGCCGTCGCGCAGATCAACCGAGATTTCTTCGCAGATCTTGGCGCTTCGGCCCAGTTCCTTGGACAGCAGGTTCAGATCCAGCGCTGCCGCGTCGAGCAGGATCTTGGTCTGCTTCATCTGCTTGAACGACGCCAGCAGGCTTTTCTTGTTCTTGCCATAGGTCATGTCCACCAGCTTGCCGATGGCGGCGTCGGCCTTCTTCAGCGATTTCGCCGGGCGGTCGATATCGGCATTCGGGGTCACCATCTTCACGAAGAAGGTCCAGAAGCCCTTCTGCATCTCACGGTACTGGTCCTGGTAATTCCGCAGCGTGCTCATGAACGCCAGGGTTTCCGTGTGCAGGCGGCTCTGGATGGCGTCCACGGCGTCGCCCATGTCGTCCTCGGTGAACCAGTGGGTCTTGCCCCGCCATTTCACCTCATAGACCTTGCCCTTGGCCGGCAGCGGCCTGCCGCCCTGGGCCTTGGCAAACTGTTCGGCGACCTTCACCGGGGAGCTGTCCAGCATCTTGAAAGTCTTGGAGCCGGGTTCGACCAGACTTGTCACCTTGGTTTTCACCACCTGCTGCTGGAACTGGCCGATGGCGAGGATCGTCGGCTGGCCGACCTTGCCGTTGGTGGGCACCCGCTTGTAGCCGACGGTCGCCGCGTGTTCGTTGAGCATTTTCTGGACCAGAACAACGTCCTTGGGATCGTTCACCGCGGTCTTGCCGCCGCCGACCGGAGCACCGAGTTTGGCCATAGCTGTCTCCTCCACCTTATGGGCTGCCGGGTGAACCTGAAAAGGGCACGCGCCGCGGCCGGCGGGCGGGGGCGGGGAGGCAGGCCAAAGCGGCGGTTGGGTGCGCGTGCGTTCAGCCTGCCCGCCGCTTGCGCCGAACCGCGGCAAGCATTGGGAAAAGGGGCAGCCGCTGCTAGTATTACCGGGTCAGGATACATCACAGACGGCGCAAAACCAATTCTTGGGACGGCAGATTTCAAGACAGCACACTTTCGCCGCCGCATGCTTTGACCCCGGACACCGCCGCGCATATATAGGCGGCACCTCGCGAGAAAGGCCAAACCCCGTGCTCAGGTTCATACTCTCCTTCTTCGGCTCCATTTTCAGCACCATCACCCTTGGCGTGGCGATGGTGGCGCTGACCATCGGGGCGGTGTTCTGGATCTACGGGCGCGATCTGCCGAGCCATGAGTCGCTGGCCCAGTACCAGCCGCCGACCATCAGCCGGATTTATTCGGGCGAAGGCTATCTGATCGACGAGTTCGCCAAGGAACGCCGCCTGTTCACGCCGTCGCATGAGATCCCGGACCTGGTGAAACAGGCCTTCATCTCGGCCGAGGACAAGAATTTCTACAGCCATTCCGGTTATGATGCCCGCGGTATCGCCGCTGCAGCGATTGAGGCAGTGCAGTCGCGCGGGGAGAATGTGCGCGGCGCCTCGACCATCACCCAGCAGGTGATGAAGAACTTCCTGCTGTCCGGCGACCGCCGGGCCGAGCGCAAGATCAAGGAAATCATCCTCGCCACCCGGCTGGAGGAAACGCTCGACAAGGAACGGATCCTGGAGCTGTACCTGAACGAAATCTTTCTGGGCCAGAACTCCTATGGCGTGACCGCCGCCGCGCAGACCTATTTCAACAAAACGCTGAGCGACCTGGCCCCGCATGAGGCCGCCACCCTTGCCGCGATGCCCAAGGCGCCGTCGGATTACCATCCGGTGCGCCAGAAGGACCGGCTGCTGGCGCGGCGCGATTACGTGCTGCGGGAAATGCGCGAGAACGGATATATCTCCGCCGATGTCTATGAAGTGGAGGTCGCGCAGCCGCTGCGCTCGGTGCAGAACGGCGATTTCGAGGCGTTCCGCACCGCACTGCCGCCGCGGGATTATTTCACCGACGAAATCCGCCGCCAGCTGACCCAGAATTTCGGCGAGGGCGAATTCTTCACCGGCGGCTTTACCGTGCGCGCCACCCTTGACCATGAGATGCAGGCCGAAGCGGCGCTGGCGCTGCGCGGCGGGCTGGAAGAATACGACCGCTCCCGCGGGAAATGGCGCGGCACTGGTGTGAAGCTGGAGGAAGCCCAGCTGGCGGATGAGACCACCTGGCGCGCTGCGCTGGCAGAGGCCGATGTTCCGCGCGATATCGTGCTGGGCGGCAGATGGTATCCGGCGGTGGTGCTGGAGGTCGGCAGCGAGTCGCTGACCGTGGGGGTCGAGCACAGCAAGGGCACCGGCTCGGTGCCGCGCGCCGACATCAAGTGGATGAAGGGCAGCTTTGCCGAAAACTTCACCCGCGGTGACATAGTGCTGGTGCGGGCCGAGAAGAAGGACGGCGAGTTCAGCCATTGGTCGCTGCGGCAGGTGCCCGAAGTGCAGGGCGGCTTTGTCGCTATGGATGTGAACTCGGGCCGGGTTCTGGCGATGCAGGGCGGATTCTCCTACCAGCATTCGGTGTTCAACCGCGCCACCCAGGCGCTGCGCCAGCCGGGTTCCAGCTTCAAACCCTTTGTCTACGCAGCAGCGCTGGACAGCGGTTACAGCCCGGCGACGATCGTGGTCGACGCCCCGATCGAGATCAACACGCCGCAGGGCCTGTGGCGGCCCAAGAACTCATCCAACAAGTTCTACGGGCCCACGCCGCTGCGGACCGGCATTGAAATGAGCCGGAACCTGATGACCATCCGCCTGGCGCAAGAGGTCGGGATGCCGGTGGTTGCGGGCTATGCCGAACGTTTCGGCGTCTATGACAACATGGGCGCGTTCCTGGCCAACTCGCTGGGGGCAGAGGAGACCACGCTTTACAAGATGGTCGCGGCCTATGCGATGTTCGCCAATGGCGGCGAGCGGGTGCAGCCGACGCTGGTGGACCGTGTGCAGGACCGCTTCGGGCGCACCATCTACCGCCATGACGACCGGGATTGCGTGGATTGCGCGGACCCGTCGCTGGCCCCCGGGCAGGCGCCGCGCATCGTCACTGACCGCGAGCGGGTGATGGATCCTGTCACCGCCTATCAGCTGACCTCAATGATGAAGGGTGTGGTCGACCGCGGCACCGCCTCCAGCGTGATCAACCTGCCGGTGCCCACCGCGGGCAAGACCGGCACCACTAACGATTCGCGCGATGTGTGGTTCGTCGGCTTCACCTCGAACATCGTGGCGGGCTGCTACATGGGCTTTGATCAGCCCCGCCCGATGGGCCGCGGCGCCTATGGCGGCACCATGTGCGGCCCGGTGTTCCAAAAGTTCATGACCAAGGCGGTGGAGAAATTCGGCGGCGGCCCGTTTGAGGTGCCGGAAGGCGGCCATTTCATCAAGATCGACCGCTATACCGGCGCGCGGCTGCCGGATGATGCCTCCGGCCCGTATGTGGTGGCGGAATATTTCCGCGACGGCGCCGAGCCGATCTTCGGCCTGACCTATGACGGCGGCTTTGCGATGGGGTCGAACCTGCCGCTGGTCGAGGAGGTTCAGCAGTCCGGCCGCAAGGTCACGACCTCCAGCGGCGGCACTGCGGTACTGGGGCCCAAGGCGACCTTCGGCACGGTCAGCTCCGGCGGGCTGTACTAGGCTCCCAGCAGCACAGCCTCATGGCGCGTCAGGCACTGGCGCGCCGTGGCGCCATAGGTGCCGGCGCACCAGCGCAAATCCGGCATGATCCGGAACAGCTCCTCCCGCACTGGGTCGTCCAGGGCCGATATTGCCTGGCCGCCGGGGTGGAAGCTTTCGGACGGTGCGCCTTCGGCATAGATGATTTCATGCCGGTCAAACAGCAGATGCACATAGATCGCGATGCCGCCGGGCTGCTGGCGGATGCTGCTGCCGTTGACCAGATGCAGGGCGGACACCAGCACCTCCTGCGCGCCGCAGAGCAGGGTGGCGGCTTGCCCTGAGTAAAGCATCCGGTGCTGCGGGGAAACCAGCAGGTCGCGTTCCGCCCCGAACAGGCCCGCCGGAATGCGCACCGGGGCCAGATTTCCTGTGGCAGGCACTGCCGACTGGCTGATCCAGCGCACCGGCTGCATTCCGTTGTCCCGCGTGATCACCTCATCGCCGGGCTGCAGGGTTTCGATGGCGCGAAGGCCCGCGGGGGTGGCAATACGGGTGCCCGCGGTGAAGCAGATGATCTGTTCAATGCCGGAAAAGCTGACCACGCTGCCATCCAGAAGCGTCGCCGTGCCGGTCAGGCTGCCGCCGGTGTTGTCCGTGATGTTCAGCGTGCCCTTGTCGAGCTGCCCGTTGAAATCCAGCGTGTCGCCGGTTGTCTGCCCGTCGCCGCCGCCCGTGATGGTGATATTGTTGCTGCCGCTGTCGCCGGTGTCGACGATGGTGAAATAGTCGTCGCCGCTGCCGCCGGTAGCGGAATCGCCTTCGCCCACGAAGAGGCTGTCGTTTCCGGCACCGCCCTCCAGCGTGTCGGCGCCGCTGCCGCCCGCCAGTGTGTCATCGCCGCCCTGGCCATAGATCACATCGTCCCCGGCGCCGCCGGAAATGCTGTCGTTGCCGTCCGCGGGCGTTTCCGGCGGCACCGTAAAGGTGATGTTCGAGACCGTGTAATCCGAGCCGTCGGTGCCGTCGGTCTGCAGGTTGGCAGAGAGCACCAGCCGGTCGAACTCGCCATAGCTGCTGATGTTGACCGTGCCGGCGCCGGTGCCGGGGGTATTCTCGGTAAAGTCGCCCTCGGCTACCAGAACCCCGTCCTTGTAGATCGCCCAATGGCCTTCCTCGCCGAACCCGTCAGTATACAGATGCTTGTAGGAAAAACTGGCCTCGGTGGTGTTCTGGTCGAAATCTACGATCAGTTCCTCGGAAATGCCTGAAGCCTTGTCATACCCGATCTGGGCGTCAACACTGCTGTCTGAATCCGAAATCGCCCCGGCCACACCAAAGGCGCCGTCGTAATAGTCAATGTTGGCGGCACTTGCGTTGCCGGCCAGGTCCTTGGCGGTGACGGTGAATCCGCTGCTGGTATCGGTGACGTTTGAATCGTCGATGTTCTGCTGCGAGTAGCCCAGCCCCGCCTCGGTGCTGCTGTCGCCATAGATCGTGTCGCCGCCGCTGCCGCCCTCAAGGCTGTCGCCGCCCGCGCCGCCCAGCACCAGGTCGTTGTCCGCGCCGGCGTTCACGGTGTCGTCGCCCGCGCCGGCCTCCACCGTGTCCTGATTGCCCGAGACGCCGCCGCCGCTGCCGTTGTCGATCTGGTCGCCATCGCTGTCGGTGTAGCTGCTGCCGATCGTGTCGGCGCCGCTGGTGCCCTCGACCGGGCCATCCATGTCGGTGTAGGCGGGCGGGGTGTCTGCGCTGGCCGAACCGAAGCTGTCGGGCGGGCCGTAGTCCGGCACAAAATAGACATTTCCGTCTGTGCCCAGGTAATAGACGCCCGGTTCAATCTCGTCAGTGTAGGGCGTGCCGCCATGCGAGCCGGTCCAGCTCCAGTTGCCGGCGCCCAGGTTCTGATCCGTGGTGAAGGCGGCGTAAGTTGCGGTAATCGTGTCGCCGTGGTCGAGCGATCCGTCTCCAAGCTGGACAAGATAACCGCTAGGCATGATCCAGGTCCCCGGTACAGTGGCGGTCGCCCGCCGGTAAACAATACGGGAACAAGACTTAACCGCACGGCGTTAAAGCCGCGTTTTTGCAACCCGGAATCTGCGCAGCATTTTAGGATGTTTTTCTGCAGCACCTTCGGCAGCGGCGCGCGGCGTGGCGGCTTGCGAGCGGCGCAAGGGTGGTTTATCACGCAGGCCTGACCTGAGATTGCCCGGATATTGCAAGGACACCCCATGCGCGCGGAAACCCAGAACATCGTGGCGGAGATCGAGAAGTCGCTGGAGCTGCTGGCCCAGCGGATGAATTGGGAAACCGCCGAATACCGCCTGGAGGAATTCAATGCCCGGGTTGAGGATCCGAACCTGTGGGACGACCCGGAGGCGGCGCAGAAACTGATGCGCGAGCGCCAGGCGCTGGTGGATTCCATCAATACTTACAAGGGCATCAAGCAGGATCTGTCTGACAATATCGAGCTCATCGAGCTGGGCGAGATGGAAGAGGACGCCGAGGTCGTCAAGGACGCCGAGGAGTCGCTGAAGGCGCTGAAGGAAAAGGCTGCCGAGAAGGAACTGGAAGCACTCCTCGATGGCGAGGCCGATGCCAACGATACCTTCCTGGAAATCAACGCGGGCGCCGGCGGCACCGAAAGCTGCGACTGGGCTTCGATGCTGGCGCGGATGTATGTCCGCTGGGCGGAGAAGAAGGGCTACAAGGTCGAGCTGCAGTCCGAGAGCGCAGGCGACGAAGCGGGCATCAAATCCGCCGCCTACAAGATTTCCGGCCACAACGCCTATGGCTGGCTGAAATCCGAAAGCGGTGTGCACCGGCTGGTGCGGATATCGCCCTATGACTCGGCGGCCAAGCGGCACACCTCCTTCAGCTCTGTCTGGGTCTACCCGGTGGTTGACGACAACATCGAGATCGAGGTGAACCCGTCCGACATCCGCGTCGACACCTACCGCTCCTCCGGCGCGGGCGGCCAGCACGTGAACACCACCGACTCGGCGGTGCGGATCACCCACATTCCGACCGGCATTGTTGTGACCTCATCCGAGAAATCGCAGCACCAGAACCGCGACATCGCCATGAAGGCGCTGAAATCGCGCCTGTATCAGCAGGAGCTGGACCGCCGCCACGCCGAGATCAACGCCGCCCACGAGGCCAAGGGCGATGCCGGCTGGGGCAACCAGATCCGCTCCTACGTGCTGCAGCCCTACCAGATGGTGAAGGACCTGCGCACCCAGTATGAGACGTCTGACACCAAGGGCGTGCTGGACGGCGATCTGGACGGGTTCATGGCGGCGACGCTGGCCATGAATGTCTCCGGCAAGAGCCGCTCAGAGGCACAGGGCGAGGATTGATCCCCGCCGCCGGTTTTGTCTGGCGGCAGCGGCACACTGCCTCTGCTGAGTGAATTGCAAGCTCCGGCCGCACCAGCCGGAGCTTATTTCTTTGGCGCCGCTGCGGGCAAGCTATCGAAATAGCCACCTTGCCGATAGCGCCCGAACGCCCTTTGCTGGAACTTGCCAAGGCTGGTTTTCGCGGCTGGGGAGGGGTGTCATGGCACGGGTCAATCTGAATATTCTGTTTGACGGTGAAACACCCATTCCCCGACTTGATGGCCAGAACAGCGTTGCATGGTCCGACCGCTTTCTAAACACCTACGGTGTCTTCGAAAGCAACGCGGACAACAGGCTGGTGGCAGATGTCGGCCTCACCGGGCAGGACTGGACGGCCAAGATCGTCCGGTTCGGCGGCGCTGCGGAAAACAACCTGACCAGGATCACCGATCTGGACGGCGGAACCGGCCGCCGGATCGACTATCTGGAGCTGGGCTACAACTCCAGCGTGGTTCTGGACAGCACCCGCGCGCGGCAGATCAACGGCTGGGACGGGAAAAAGCATGAGGTCACGCTGGGAGAAAACCAGCAGGACAGCACGTTTTCCATCCATCTGTTTGCCGAAGAAAACTTTGTCACCACCGGCAGCGCGTTTGTGTTCAACATTGAAACCGGCCTTGGCGCCAGCGACGGGGACAGGGCCAAGGGGGATGTGATCACCATCGGCAGCGGCGGCGCGGGCACCGTGCGCACCAGCGCCGGCGATGACAAGGTTGTGGTCCGCAAGGGGTTTGCGGAATTTGTCAGCACGTCCGGCGGAGATGACGTTGTGGTGGTTGGCGATAGCGGCGCTGGTGTTGTCCGCACAGGCGACGGCAGCGATACTGTCCGCACCGGGAGTGCGTTTGTCGAGCTGATCTCCACCGGCAATGGCAACGACACCGCAGAGGTCGGGGCCGGCGGTGCCGCTTCGGTCCGGCTGGGCAGCGGGCGGGATACCGTGAGGCTTTCGGAAACCGATCCTGGCACCGGGGTGCAGATCAGCGGCGGCGGCGGCAGAGACACGGTGGATTTCTCGGCGTTTTCAAGCGGGGTGGTGTTCTCGCTCAACCTGAACGGGGCGTGGCAGAACCCCGGCGCGCCGGGCGGCAGGCTGGACGCAGAGGGCACCGGGTTTGTGCAAGCCACCTCAATCGAGAACGTGACCGGCAGCGCCAAGGGCGACCGGCTGACGGGGGACGGCGGCGCGAACCTGCTTGCGGGGAAGGGCGGCAGCGACCGCCTGGCTGGGCTGGCCGGTTCGGACACGCTGATTGGCGGCGGCGGCAACGACAGGCTGGCCGGCGGCGGCGGCAAGGACACGCTCAAGGGCGGCGGCGGTGATGACACGCTGACCGGCGGCAAGGGGGATGACACCTTTGTCTTTACGCGCGGCGACGATCTGGTCCGGGACTTCGAAGAGGGAGCCGACATCCTGCAGATTTGCGGCCACAGCGGCGGTTTCGCCAGCCTCGGCATCACTGACGACGCCGGCAGCCGCCTGATCACCTATGACGGCGGAACCGTCCGCCTGGACGGCGATGCCGGGCTTGCTCTGACCGCGGACGACTTTGTCTTCGTGTAACCCCAGGCCGCTTGGCGCAAACCAGCAGGGACGGGCGTGACAGCCCGTCATTTTCTTGGGGCAGGCGCTGCGGGCCGCCGGGCGGCGGTGCCCGCGCAAGTATTTGAAATATGTATTTGAAAGGTATTTTTTGATGCCGGGTTCGCGGCTAGGCTGGCGCAAACAGGCATTTGAGAGGACATACCGCGATGACCACAGAAAAGCCCTTTGGGGTGCCGCAGCTGCGGCCTGCTGCCATGCCCATGCTGTTCGAGGCGCTGCGCCGCGGCTGGGCCGACTTCCGGGCCAAGCCACTGTACGGGCTGTTCTTTGCGGGGTTTTACGTTCTGGCTGGCTGGGCCATGGCCTGGGTCACCGTACAAACCGGCACCACCTACTGGCTGGTTCTGGCCGCCATCGGCTTTCCGCTGATCGGCCCGTTTGCGGCAGTGGGGCTTTACGAGGTGTCGCACCGGCTGGAACAGGGGCAGCCGATTGCCTTTGGCGGCATCCTTGGGGTGGTGCTGCAGCAAAGCCGCCGCCAGCTGCCCTCGATCTGCGCCATCATCATTGTGGTGTTTCTGTTCTGGTTTTTCCTCGGCCACATGATTTTTGCCCTGTTTATGGGGCATGCGACGATGACCAATGTCTCCAGCTCTGCCGAGGTGTTCCTGACCGCCAACGGGCTGACCATGCTGGCGGTGGGCACCGTGGTTGGCGCGCTGTTTGCGCTGCTGCTCTATATGATCACGGTGATATCGCTGCCGCTGCTGCTGGACCGGGAGGTGGATTTCGTCACCGCGATGATCACCAGCTTCCAGTATGTGCAGCAGAACTTTCTGGTGATGATGGTCTGGGCCGGGCTGATTGCCGCCGCCACGTTCGCCGCGCTGCTGCCGTGGTTCCTGGGATTGTTCCTGGTGCTGCCGCTGCTGGGCCACGCCACCTGGCACATTTACCGCCAGGCCGCCGCGCAATAGCGTCAGCGGAAGGGCTGGCCGGCGTGCAGCAGGCGGCGGTGGAAGGGCAGCAGGTCCGCTGCATCGGCAAAGCCTGCACTGCGCGCGGCGGCCAGCACCTGTCCGGTATCACGGCCCAGGTGTTCATAAACCATCCGGGTCACCCGCTCGCCGGTCTGGGTCTCGCGCACGGTGCGGGCCACGTAGCCGGACCAGAAATTGTTCTCCAGAGAGGCTTCGCGGGCCAGGTAGTTGAAGGAATAGGTCATCGCCCTGCGCCGCGCGATGACAAAGGCAACGCCGTCCTCGTGGCCGCTGACATAGCCGCGGAATTCGCGCACCGCCGGGGTGGCCGGAAGCCCCTGGCTGTACATCGCCTCCTTGGCTTCAAAGCCCTTGATGTAGGTCACGCCCGCGTCCCGGAAGACATAGGTCAGGCCGATCACGAATTTATCGTCATTGATGAAGCTGCGGCGGGTAAAACGGTAAAACCCGGACGGGAAAAACTCCTGGCTCAGCTGCTGCACGCCCCGGCCCAGGAAATCCGCCAGAAATGCGCCGTTTATCACCTGACCGGCTTTGGACAGTTTTTCCACCGGGTCCAGGAGAATACGCGCATCAACATCGAAAAAGCGGCAGATACGGTCCAGCACATCCGGGCGCGGAAAGCTTTCGCCGGACAGGTATCGGTTGAATTGGGTGCGGTTGATCCCAAGCTGGCGGGACAGTTCGGAAACCGACGGATATTGCCGCGACAATTGACGCAGATTGGCGCCGAACATGTTCCTTAAATCAGCTGGGGAGCGGTTCTGACTGGTCATCTTGGGCCCTGATGGTTCGAATTTTCGCGATGCAATTGCGGCGCTTCCAGACTGATTGTGCAAGACTCTTGCGGTGAGCTGCGAGCGGCCGCTGCCGTTCTGCGTCAACACTGGTGCTATTCCACGTCAGGAGGCATGTCAAGCCGACACAAAATGCAATAGCCTAGTGCGTATTTTACCATGTTGGCGTCACCCCAATTGTTTCAAAATCGGTGGGCGGCAATGCGAGGGCTGGTATGATTGGAGTCGTTTTGTGGCGGGATGAAACCCTGACTAAAGCCGTAATCTGGTGTGAAGATCAGGGGGATCTCGCTTTTTATACAAAAGACGCTGGGGCGGAGTTTCAGGAATTCAATCCAGGCGACTGGGTCGAATTTGAGCTGGCCATCAGCGGAAATGTCAGGATTGCCGGAAATCTTTCGGTCCTGATCGAACAGGGCAGCCCCGATTTGGCGGACAGGCTGTCAGCAGAGGCCTGCGGGCGGGATTGCGGCGCAGAAGACCAGACGCGGGGCGCCGTGGTTCCCTTTCCGGTGCAATCCGCAAAAAAGCGGAGCGTTTCCGCACCGCTTCAGGCCAGCCGGACCTGAGCGCCGGCCTGTTTCCAGGCCGGCAGCAATATTAGTTTCCGCGCAGCAGCGCGGCGACACCGGTGCGGGCAATCTCAGCCAGGCCAAGCGGCCGCATCAGTTCGGCAAAGGCGTCGATTTTGTCCGGCGCGCCGGTGATTTCAAAAACGAAACTGTTCAGCGTGCTGTCGACAACATTGGCGCGGAAGATATCCGCCAGCCGCAGCGCCTCGACCCGCTTGTCGCCTTCGCCCGCCACCTTCAGGATCGCCAGTTCCCGCTCCACCGCGACGCCTTCGACCGTCAGGTCGTGCACATCGCGGACTGAAACGATGCGGCCAAGCTGCGCCTTGATCTGCTCAATCACCTGCGGGGTGCCGGTGGTGACGATGGTGATCCGCGACAGATGGCCGGTGTGGTCCACTTCGGCCACGGTCAGGCTTTCGATGTTGTAGCCGCGGCCCGAGAACAGGCCGATGACACGGGCCAGAACCCCGGGTTCGTTTTCCACCAGAACTGCAATGGTGTGGCGTTCCTGCACGTCCGAAAATGTCGGGCGCAGATTGTAGGCGGAATGGCGGGTGGAGCCTTTTTTGATATGCAGGGCAGACATTCGTGGTCGTCCTCTCGTATGTCGCTGCCAGGAAGTTCGAATTTCCTGGCGAATTTCTTCGAAGAAATTTGCGGCGCTGCCGCGGTTACACCAGCACCGCGCCGCCGGCCTGGATGACGCCCTGGGTCTCTGCTTCGCCCAGCAGCATCTCGTTATGCGCCTTGCCCGAGGGGATCATCGGGAAGCAGTTCTCGTGCTTCTCGACCAGGCAGTCGAAGATCACCGGTCCGTCGTAGTCGATCATTTCCATGATCGCATCATCCAGATCGGCGGGATCGCTGATGCAGATGCCCTTGCAGCCGAAGGCCTCCGCGAGCTTCACGAAATCGGGCAGCGCCTCGGACCA
The DNA here is from genome assembly GCF_000473145.1 of Leisingera daeponensis DSM 23529. Classification (NCBI taxonomy): domain Bacteria; kingdom Pseudomonadati; phylum Pseudomonadota; class Alphaproteobacteria; order Rhodobacterales; family Roseobacteraceae; genus Leisingera; species Leisingera daeponensis. The sequence goes on from NZ_KI421500.1 coordinate 625,862, forward strand.
GCTGTGGCTGTAGCGTTCGCCGTGCAGCAGTTCCTGCCACTGGCGCACCATGCCCAGCCGTTCGTTGTTGAGGATGAACTGCTTCACCGGCAGGCGGAACTGCACCGCGGTGCCCATTTCCTGCATGTTCATCAGCCACGAAGCCTCGCCCGCGACGTTGATCACCAGCGCGTCGGGATGCGCCATCTGCGCACCGATCGAGGCCGGGAAGCCATAGCCCATGGTGCCAAGGCCGCCGGATGTCATCCAGCGGTTCGGATCCTCAAAGCCCAGATACTGGGCCGCCCACATCTGGTGCTGGCCGACCTCGGTGGTGACATAGCGGTCGCGGCCCTTGGTCAGCGCCTCCAGGCGCTGCAGCGCGTATTGCGGCTTGATGGTCTTTTCCGAGTTCTTGAACGACAGGCAGTTCACCGCGCGCCATTCGTCGATCTGCTTGTGCCATTTGGCCAGCGCCTCGCGGTTCACCTTGCGGCCGCGCGATTTCCAGACCTTCAGGATGTCCTCCAGCACATGAGCGACGTCGCCGACGATCGGGATATCGACCCGGATCACCTTGTTGATCGAGGAGGGGTCGATGTCGATATGCGCCTTCTTCGACTTGGGGCTGAAGGCGTCGATGCGGCCGGTGATCCGGTCATCGAACCGGGCGCCGATGTTGATCATCAGGTCGCAGCCGTGCATCGCCATGTTGGCCTCATACAGCCCGTGCATACCCAGCATGCCCAGCCAGTTCTTGCCTGACGCAGGGTAGGCGCCCAGGCCCATCAGGGTCGAGGTGATCGGAATGCCAGTGCCGTCCACCAGCTCGCGCAGCAGCTGGCTGGCGGCGGTGCCGGAGTTGATGACTCCGCCGCCGGTATAGAACACCGGGCGCTTGGCCTTTTCGATGGCCTCGACCAGCTCGGTGATCTCCGCCATGTCGCCCTTCACTTGCGGCTGGTAATGCGAGGCCGAGGGTTTCGGGCCGTGATATTTGCCATTGGCGAATTGAACGTCCTTGGGAATGTCGACCAGAACCGGGCCGGGGCGGCCGGACTTGGCGACGTGGAAGGCCTCATGCAGGGTGCGGGCCAGCGCGTCGGTGTCCTTGACCAGCCAGTTGTGCTTGGTGCAGGGGCGGGTGATGCCGACGGTGTCAGCCTCCTGGAAGGCGTCGGAGCCGATCATGAAGGTCGGCACCTGGCCGGTCAGCACGACAATCGGGATCGAGTCCAAAAGCGCGTCAGTCAGTCCGGTCACCGCATTGGTGGCACCGGGGCCGGAAGTCACCAGAACCACGCCGGGTTTGCCGGTGGAGCGGGCATAGCCTTCTGCCGCGTGGACCGCGCCCTGTTCGTGACGGACCAGAACGTGGCGGATGTCATTTTGCAGAAAGATCTCGTCATAGATCGGCAGCACGGCGCCGCCAGGGTATCCGAAGACCACGTCCACCCCCTGATCCTTCAGGGCCTGAACAACCATTTTCGCGCCGGTCATCTCACGTGTCATCTGCTTTTTGCTCCAATTGGCGGCATCGTCATTACGCATAAAAAAAGCCCCCGATTTCAAGTCGGAGGCGCATGGGTTCGATTATGGTCAACCGTCACCGGCCCATGCGCATGGTTCCTACGATTACGACTAGGGTGGTCACGTCCACAGGCTCCTCATTGCGTTGCAGCGGACATTATGGGCGCCGGACAGGGGCGTCAACCGGCAAACGTGTCAAAAATAGCGCTCCCGGAGACATTTTCTTGCTTGTGCCCCGGGGTGTGGCGAAATTTCCGCGAAAGCGGTGGCCCTCTCGGGCGGGAAATCGTTCAAATCCGGCACGCCCATGTCCCGTTTGTGCCAGATCGGTGCTCCCGCAGCAGGCAAGCTCAGCTTCAGCAAAGGATGGAAGGGAAGGAAGCGGCCATGGTTCAACTCTCCGATCTGGTGGATCTCGGGCGCTATCCCATCGACCGGCCCGGCTCCAGCGCCTGCGCCCGGCTGATTGCGGATCTGCAGCGCGATCTTGCCGCGGACGGCTGTGCGGTGCTGCCCGGATTTGTGCATCAGGACGGCGTTGCCAGGCTGGTGGCGGAGGCCGACGCGGTGGCAGGCCAGGGGCACACGTCCTTCAGCCGTACCAATGCCTATTTCTCCCAGGACGACAGCACCCTGCCGGAAACCCATCCGGTGCGGCAGTTTTTCGGCCGCTCCAACGCCTTTATCCCGGCGGACAACTTTGGCCCGGACAGCCCGCTGCGCTCGATCTACGAGCACCCCGGATTCATGCCGTTTGTGCGCAAGGCGCTGGGAGAGCCGGAGGACCGGTTCTTCCGCTATGACGATCCGCTGGCCGATGTGATCATCAACATGGTCGAGGCGGGGCAGGGCTTCCCGTGGCATTTCGATACCAACAACTACACCGTGACGCTGGCGATCCAGAACGGCGAGAGCGGCGGCGCGTTCGAATACGTGCCGATGCTGCGCACCCCGGCGGATGAGAATTTCGATGGCGTTGCGCGGGTGCTGGCGGGCGGCTCGCCGCTGGTGCGCAGGCTGGTGCTGCGGCCCGGCGACCTGCAGATCTTCCGGGGCCGCTATTCGCTGCACCGGGTGGCCCCGGTCGAGGGGTCGCGCAGGCGCTATGTCGGGATCTTCTCCTTTGTCGAGCAGGAGGGCATGTGCGGCGGGGTAGAGCGCACCCGGCAGCTTTATGGCAGGGTCCTGCCGCGCCATTACGAGAGAGAGGGGCTGCGTGCCGACGCGCTGCGGGATTGACGGGCCTGCGTCAGGGGGCTGGACCTGAGGCGCGGGATTGGGATACTCGCTTGCAGTATTTCGCAGGAACCCGCCGGTGCCCAAAGTCATTATCCATCTGCGCAAAAAGCATCTTGAAAGCGACCTTTCACGCGGTTTCCTGCAGCTTTACGGCGTGATCCAGCAGATGCTGGCGGCAGAGGGGATCGGCTGTGACATCCGCGCCTTGGAGGGCGGCATCACCAGCCGCATGCGGCAGGTTCCCGGCCATCGCTTCAATGATGGCAATCTGCACATTCTGGATGACCGCAACGTGCAGATGCCCAATGTGCTGAATGCGGCCTTGGCGTATCTGGACGGCTTCTGGCATCTGGACCCGGAGGGAACCCGCGGGTTCAGCTCCATCGCGGCCCGGGAATTCCGGGAGGACATGATCCCTTACCAGTACGCCAAGCAGTTCTACGGGCGGCTGCAACGGACGTGGAAGGATGCCCGCCGGACCCGGTACAGCGCGCCAAGGGAGCGGGAGGATATTCCGCAGGGGTGTATCTCGGTATTTTTCCAGGGATCTTACCCGGTCCGGACCGGGGCAACAGCATTTACCGATATCGCCATGCTGCAGGATGTGCTGCAGGGGGCGGGAAGCAAGACCGTTCTGGTCAAGCCGCATCCCTTGCTGGCGAGCATCGCAACCATGGCGGAGCTGGCGGAGATTGCGGCAGGGGACAGCCGGGTGGTGATCAGTGGCGCCAACATCCACGATATTCTCGCCGCCAGCTGCGTGACCGTCTCGGTCAACTCGACGGCGGCGATGGAAGGGTTTCTGCACCGGACGCCTGCCATTCTCTATGGCACCTCCGATTTTCACCACATGGCGGAAACCATCACCGGGCCGGGGCAGTTTGCCGGGGCGCTGGAGCGGGCGCTCGCGCGCAAAGGCGGCTATGCGCAGTTCCTGACCTGGTATTTCCGCAAGAACTGCCTGGAAATCGGCGCGCCGGACCTGGAGCAGCGGATCTGGGAGATCTTTGGCCGCGCGGGCTTCCCGCGGGAACGATTCACGGCGGGGCAGGCAGCGGACCCGCTGGCGAAGCGCTAGGCGGCAGGTCTTTGCTCTGGCGCTATTCCGGACCTTGGCGGCCCGCGCTGTTTCTGGCAGCCTGTCCGGCAAAAGCCCTGCTGCAAAAGGCAGGCGGCAATCAGCAGAACGGGCAGAATACATGAACATCACACGGCGTCATTTCGGGTTTGGTCTTGCAGCGTTTGGGCTCACGGCCTGCAGCAGCACGGTGCCGGCAGGGGGCAGCTCCCGCAGCACCGGCCTGCCCGCGGATCTGCGGCCGGTGCCCAATGCCGGATATGACCGGTGGGTGGCGGCCTTCCGGTCCCGGGCTGAGGCCAGGGGCATTTCCCAATCCACCCTGCGCGCCGCCTTCCGCGGGGCCGGGTATCTGCCGGGGGTCATCAAGCGCGACCGCAACCAGACCGAGTTCAAGCGCTCGCTGGAGGACTACCTGTCCATCGCCGTCTCGGACGAGCGGCTGGCCAAGGGCCGCGCCGCCTTTGCCCGTCATGGCGCCACACTGCAGGCGCTGGAGCGGGCCTATGGCGTTGATGCGGAAATCATCTGCGCCATCTGGGGGCTTGAGAGCTTCTTCGGCGAGCGCCGCGGTGACGTGCCGGTGATCTCCGCCACCTCGACGCTGGCCTATGACGGGCGGCGCGGGGCGTTTTTTGAAAAGCAGCTGCTGGCGGCGCTGAAGATCCTGCAAAGCGGTGACATCACCCCCGCCCGGATGACGGGCAGCTGGGCCGGCGCCATGGGGCACACCCAGTTCATTCCGACCTCCTACCAGGCCTTTGCGGTGGATTTCACCGGCGACGGGCGGCGCGATATCTGGTCGGAGGATCCCAGCGACGCGCTGGCCTCCACCGCCGCCTATCTGCAAAGGAACGGCTGGACGCGCGGGCTGAAATGGGGCGGCGAGGCCTGGGCGCCCGGCACTCCCGCAGGCCGCATCCTCCAGCCGCAGGCGGGCGGGCCGAAGTTTGCCGTCACCAGCAATTTCAACGCCATCAAGCGCTACAACAACTCGGATGCCTACGCGATCGGGGTGGGCCACCTGGCGGACCGTATTGCCGGAGGCGGCCCGCTGCGGACCGGCTTCCCGCCGGACTCCTACGGGCTGACCAAAGATGACCGCATCCTGCTGCAGAAACGCCTGACGGCCAAAGGCTTCGATACCGGCGGTGCCGATGGCGTGCTGGGCCCGAAAAGCCGCGCTGCGATCAGCGGCTACCAGTCCAGCCGCGGCCTGCCGGTGACCGGCGATCCGTCCCCGGCGCTGCTGGCCAGTCTGAACTAGGGGCAGGGAGGATCAGAACGCGGCGCCGGTGCCCTGCAGCACGCCATGCTCCAGCGCATAGCGGGTGAGGCCGGCGGTGGAGGATATGCCCAGCTTGCGCTTGATGTTCTTGCGGTGGGTTTCGACGGTTCTGACAGAGATATCAAGCGCTTGGGCGACTTCCTTGTTGGATTTGCCCTGCGCCAGCTCCAGCAGGATGGTCTGCTCGCGCCCGGTCAGCGCCTCGCGGGCGCCGTTGTCCTTGGGCTTCAGGGAGCCGGCCGCACCGGTGCAGAGATAGGTCTGCCCCTCCATCACCGCGTCAATGGCCTGCTTGATCTCATCCGTCGGCACGTCCTTCAGCACATAACCCATCGCGCCGTGGCTCAGCGCGGTGGAGATGTATTCGGCGCTGTCATGCATCGACAGGATCAGAATGCGGGTGCCGGGATGCTGTTCCAGAATGATCTCGGTGGCGCTGAGACCACCGAGCTTGGGCATGTTCAGGTCCATCAGCACCACGTCCGGCGCCAGCCTGCCCATCTGGTTCACCGCATCGCGGCCATCGGTCAGCGAGCCGACCACCTGAATATCGTCATAGCTCTCCAGAATCGACTGGATGCCTTCGGCCACCATCGGGTGGTCATCCACGATCAGAACCTTCACCGGATCAGCCATCATTCCCCCAATGCAGCATTCCATCTCCCGGAAGCCTCGCAGCTTGCAGTAACCTGCCCGGTCACGGCAGTTGTGCAGGCGTTCCCTCCTCGCCCGGCGGCAGCAGGTGGCTGAGAGGCAGGCTTGCCTCGATCACCGTGCCGCTTTGGGTGCCCCGTGATGACAGAATGCGCAACGTGCCGTCAAGCTGCTCAATCCGCTCCTGCATGTTGCGCAGGCCGATCCCGGGGCCGGTGCGGGCATCCCTGGGCGGCAGGCCGCGGCCATTGTCGGTGATGCGCATGGTGGCGCCCTTGGTATGGCCGCGCAGATCGATGCTGACCTTGGTGGCCTCCGCATGGCGTTCGATGTTGGTCAGCGCCTCCTGGGCGATGCGGTAGAGCGCAATCTTGGAATCCTGATCCAGCCGGTTGCGGAACACCACGGTGGAGAACGCCGTCTCGATCCCGGTGCGGGCCGCGAAATCATCGGTCAGCGCCTTCAGCGCAGGCCCCAGGCCAAGATCATCCAGCACGCCGGGGCGCAGGTCGCGGCTGATCCGGCGCACCTCGGTGATGGCCGTCAGCAGGCTTTCGGTGCCTTTCTCCAGGGGCGCCGCCGCGCCCTCGCCATCGCCGCGCGACAGGCGGCGGCGGGTGTTGTCCAGCGCATAGCGTACCCCGACCAGCAGTTGGCTGATCCCGTCATGCAGCTCCCGCGCCACCCGGCCGCGCTCCTCCTCCTGGGCGTCGAACACCCGCTGGGTCAGCTCCTTCAGCTTGGCATCCGCCAGCCGCCGCTCGCGGATGTTCAGGAACATGCCGGAGGCAAAAACCAGCCCCAGCGATATGAGCGTGATCGCCCCGATATAAAGGAAGGTGCGCCGCACCCGCGCCTCCACCTCCGCCCGCGAGGCGGCGACGGTGGCCAGCACATCGTCAATGAACACGCCAGTGCCGATCGCCCATTGCCAGTCCTGCAGCCCCAGCACATAGGCGATCATCTGCGCCTCCTCGCCGGTGGAGGGCTTCTCCCAGGTGAAACTGTGCCAGCCCGCCCCGTCGCGGGCCAGGCGGATGAACTCATCCACCACCGGCACGCCTTCGCTGTCAGTAAGGCCCGCCCAGTTGCGGTTGATGAATTCGGTCTGCCGCGGGCTGACCAGGTTGGTGCCGTCATAGTCGTAGACAAAGAAGAACCCGTCCTTGCCGTAGATCATCGCGCTGAGGATCTGGGTAACCTGTTCCTTTGCTACGGCATCATCGGGTGCCGCCAGGCCATAGATATGGGCAAAGCCGTTGCGGGCCTGGGTCACATAATTGCGCAGCTCCGCCTTCTTGGCGGCCAGCAGCTGCATTTCCAGCGCCTGGATCTCGCGCTCTGCCAAGGCGCGCGACTGATAGCCCACCAGAACCGCAATCGCCGTGCCTGCCACGATCAGCGGCAAGGTCATCAAAAGCGACAGTTTCTGCGCGTAGGTAGGGCGCAAAAGTGTTTGGAACAGACGCATCAATGGGGTCCCGGAATTGGTCAGAAACTTGTACCGAATCATTGTCCGGCCGCCCAGAGGAATCAAAGGCACGCGACACATTTGCGCCCCTGAGGTGTGCCGCCGTTCAGTGATTCGCGCCAGAAATGCGCCAACTGACCCGCCGCAGCCGCGAAAAACGTGCCGTTCTACGCAGTACTAGGTATTCACATAAAATTCGCCGCCGCTAGGCTGGCCGCACTCGAACCGATCCGCCCGGGGGGGACCTTCCGGGCAATCCGAATGATAATGGGAGGAATACTTTATGGATCGCCGTTCTTTTTTGAAGACGTCCGCACTGGGCGGCTCCGCCGCAGCAGCCAGCACCCTGGCCGCGCCGGCATATGCCCAGGGCAAGCGCACGCTGACCATGGTCACCACCTGGGGCCGCGGTCTGGCCGGTGTGCATGATTCCGCGCAATATGTTGCCGACTCCATCACGGCCATGTCCGGTGGCGATCTGACCGTTGACGTGAAAGCCGCAGGCGAGCTGGTCGGCGCGTTCGAAGTGTTCGACGCCGTGACCGCAGGCCAGGCCGACATGTACCACGCTGCCGACTATTATTTCGTCAGCCAGCACCCGGGCTATGCGTATTTCACCGCGGTGCCCTTTGGCATGACCCCGCAGGAGCTGACCAACTGGTACTACCACGGCGAAGGCATGGCGCTGCATGATGAGCTGGGCCAGATCTTTGGCCTGAAGTCCTTCATCGGCGGCAACACCGGCCCGCAGTCCGGCGGCTGGTTCAACAAGGAAATCTCTGGCCCCGAAGACTTCAACGGCCTGAAGTTCCGGATGCCGGGCCTGGGCGGCAAGGCGCTGGGCAAGCTGGGCGCCTCGGTGCAGAACATTCCGGGTTCCGAAGTGTATCAGGCGCTGTCCTCCGGCGCCATCGACGGCACCGAGTGGATCGGCCCCTGGGCGGACGAGAAGGCTGGTTTCCAGGAAATCACCAAGACCTACTACACCGCGGGCTTCCACGAGCCGGGCGCGGCGCTGTCGGTTGCCACCAACCGCGAAGTGTTCGAAGGCCTGTCGCCGGCCCATCAGAAGATCATCGAGATGGCATCGGCCGCCGGCCACCAGTGGAGCCTGGCGCAGTTCATGAACAACAACGGTGCAGCGCTGCAGCGCCTGCAGTCCGGCGGCGTCAAGACCCTGGAATTCCCGGAAAGCGTTTGGGACGCCTTCGGCAAGGCCACCAAGGAAACCCTGGACGAATTCATGGGCGACGAGCTGTTCGCGAAAATCCGCGGCAGCGTCGAGTCCTCGATGAAAGCCTCCTCGGGCTGGATCACCAAATCCGAAGGCGCCTACCGCGTTCAGCGCGACCGCGTCCTGGCCTGATCCGCCTGACCGGCATTAACCGGATCCCCCGCCGCAGGCGGGGGATCCACATGCAGTTGCCCGTAGCGCGGGAAGGCCGGCCAGCAGTGCCGTGTGCCCAAGCCCCCTGCCGCAACTTCGCAGCAATCTTCCGGGGGAAACATGCAGGAAGAGAGTGGCATCACCTTCTTTGGCGCAATCTGGGGCGGACTTGTCTGGCTGATCCAGAACATCGCCGGCGCCTTTTATAATCTCGGCTACGCCGTCACCCATCCGCAGCTTTGGCTCGACTGGTCCGACAAGGCTTCGATCATGCGCTTCGTCTACTATGGCGGCTCGGTCGAATTCTTCTTTGTCGTGTTCACCACCTTCCTGGTGCTGACCGCCATCGGCCTCTATTTCCGCGGCTTCATGTGGGCCATGGTCCGCGGGCTGGAGGGGATGGCCAACACCATTGGCCGTTTCTTTGCCTGGGCGGGGCTTTTGATGGTGGTGCAGCAGATCATCATCGTCTTCATGCAGCGCGTGTTCGCGCGGCCCGACATCAGCTTCGGCTTTGGCATCCCGTTCAGCCAGGACATCAGCTGGTTTGCCGAGGAATTGAAGTTTTACAATGCCTTGGTCGTCTGTCTTTGCGTGACCTACACCTTTGTGCAGGGCGGCCATGTGCGGGTGGACCTGATCTATTCCGGCATCAGCTTCCGCGCCAAAAAGGTCGTGGACATGGTCGGCTCGCTGATCTTCATGATGCCTGCCGCGGTGCTGACGTGGATGTACGGCTGGTTCTTCCTGTGGCGGCACCTGATCGTGCCGAACCCCTCGGCCTCGGACACGCTGGAGCGGCTGGTGATGAAATCCCGCGCGCTGCGCTGGAACGTGGAAACCATCGGCTTCAGCCCCAACGGGTTCAACGCCTACTTCCTGTTCAAGATCCTGCTGATCGCCTTCGCGGGCCTCGTATTCCTGCACGCCATTGCCTTCTTCTACCGCTCCTTCCTGGAGTTCGTGGAAGGCCCGGGCAGCGAAAACAAATACCTCGACAAGGACAGCCTTGGAGAGGGTGAAGAAGCCTACGAAGGCACGCATTAAGGGACGTCGGAAACATGCTATTTGGACTTGATGGCGTCGAGATCGGCCTGCTCATCGTATTTTTCTGCCTCTTCGGGGGTATCCTTTCCGGCTTCCCGGTGGCCTTTGCCATCGGCGGTGCCGGGATCATCTCCTTCGGGATCATCGCCGCGCTGGACAGCGCGGGCATCCTGATCCACCAGGCCATCGACACCTCGTCGCAGGCCTACCGAGACCTGGTGAACTCTGGAGTCAGGCCTGACAAGGTCTCGATCTTCCGGTACCCGGACTTGCCGCGAATGGCGGAACCGGTGTTCGCCCAGGGCTGGGAAGTGGCGCTGGACCGCAACGTCTCCTTCATCGTCAACCGGATGAACGAGCGGGTGCTGGCGGGCGCGTCGATTGAAACCCTGCTGGCGGTGCTGATGTTCGTTCTGATGGGCATCACCCTGGAGCGCTCGAAGATCGCCAACGACCTGCTGACCACCATGGCACGCGTCTTTGGCCCGCTGCCCGGCGGTCTGGCGGTGTCGATCGTGGTTGTGGGCGCGTTCCTTGCGGCTTCCACCGGCATCGTCGGCGCAACCGTGGTGACCATGGGCCTGCTGGCGCTGCCCACCATGCTGCGCAACAACTACTCGCCGGAACTGGCGACCGGCGTGATCGCCGCCTCCGGCACCCTTGGCCAGATCATTCCGCCGTCCATCGTGATCGTTCTCTTGGGCACGCTGGCGGGCGACCTCTATTCCACCGCGCAGGAAACCCGCGCGATGGAGGCGGGCTGCTCTGACGCGCTGACGTATCTGGGCGAGCCGGCGGTGGTTTCGGTCGGCACCTTGTTCCAGGCGGCGCTGCTGCCGGGCATCCTGCTGGCGATCCTCTATGCCACCTATGCCTTTGGCTATGCGCTGCTGAACCCGCACAAGGCGCCCGCGGTCGCCATCGAAGGCGGCACCGGCGAAGTGATCACCCGCAACGAGGGCCTGACCTGGTTCCTGGCGGTTCCGGCCGCGCTGATCGGCGGCGCGATCCTGCTGTCGAGCTTTAACGTGATCGGCAGCCAGAACATCACCGTCTCGACTTTCTCCGATGCTGGTGAGACCGCCTCGCTGCGCACCACGGTCGGGCCTCAGTGCAAGGAGGCCATGATCGAGCTGCACGGGCAGGACGCCTGGGATGCTGCCGTGGCGGAACAGGAAGCCATCGACGCGGCTGGCGGCGTGGCTCTGTCTGCGAGGCTGAGCGAGGAGCAAATCGCCGCGGCCCGCGAAGCCAAGATCGCCGCTGCGGCGCCGATTGGCACCGGCATCAGCGTGATCATGATCCTGCTGGGCCTGGTGCTGGCGTTCGGGCGCGGCGTGGCACCGTCGCGCGATGCCAAGCCGCTGATCCTTGGCGCGATCGGGGTCCTGCTGATTGCGCTGGTGGATCTGGTGGCGATTGGGCCGACCACCTCGGCGGGCGTGACCGTTCTGTGGATTGCGCTGCCGCTGGCGCTGGCGCTGTGGGGCTGCCGCGAGGCCGCCGCGCGCTGCGCGGGCAACGATCTGATCCGGGTGGTGTTCCCGCCGCTGGTTCTGATCGTGGCGGTTTTGGGCTCGATCCTGGGCGGCATCACCAACCCGACGCCTGCCGCGGCGCTGGGGGCAGGCGGCGCGATCATGCTGGCGGCCTACCGCAAGCTGAAGGATGAAGGCCGCTCCGGCAGCATCATCATCTGGTCCACCTTTGCGGTGATGCTGTGCATCCTGGTCGGCATGAACTTCGACCTGCGGGTGAACCAGGGCGGCGTCAGCGTCGAAAGCTGGATTGCCTTCCTCGTGGCCTACGCTGCTTATCTCTATGCGCTGTTCGGGCTGCTCTATGGCTGCTGGGTTCTGTTCCGCTCCGGCGTGCTGACCCCGGTGGTACGGGAAACCGCCAAGGTGACCTCGATGGTCTTCACCATCCTGATCGGCTCGCAGCTCTTGAACCTGGTGGTGATCTCCTTTGGCGGCGAGCACTACATCCAGCAGTTCCTGAAGAGCTTCGACAACGAGATGACGGTCTTCCTGATCGTGATGCTGGTCTTGTTCTTCCTGGGCTTCGTTCTGGACTTCCTGGAGATCATCTACATCGTGATCCCGATTGTCGGGCCGGTGATCTATGGCGGGTCGTTCGATCCGAAATGGGTGACCATCATGGTGGCGGTGAACCTGCAGACCTCGTTCCTGACACCGCCCTTCGGCTTTGCGCTGTTCTACCTGCGCGGGGTCGCCCCCAAGGAGGTGACGACGGCGCATATCTACCGCGGGATCGTGCCCTTCGTGCTGATCCAGGTGGTGGGGATCGGTATCCTCTGGGCCTTCCCGTCGATCGTGACCATCGTGCCTGCGCTGATCCCGAACTGATCCGGCGGCAGTCTAAGAAAACGGAAAAGGGGCCCCAAGCGGGCCCCTTTGCTTTTCCTGCCGGGGGAGGGGCGCTGCCCCTCTGCGCGATGCGCATTCACCCCGGGATATTTTCAGCCAGATGAACGAGGGATCCTTGCGGAGACGGTCAGGCCCGCGGGCCGGCTCAGGCGAACTGGATCAGGTCCCAGCGGTTGCCGAAGGGGTCGCGCCAGACCGCTACGGTGCCATAAAGCTCCTGCCGCGGGTCCTCTTCGAAGGTCACGCCTTGAGCCAGCATCGCAGCGTGGTCGCGGGCGAAATCATCGCTGGCCAGGAACAGCCCGACACGGCCGCCGAACTGGTTGCCGATGGCAGCTTCCTGCTCGGCGCCTTCGGCGCGGGCCAGCACCAGGCTGCCCTGCGCAGCGCCCGGTGGCAGGATCCGCACCCAGCGCTTGGCGCCCTGATCAATATCCTCAGCCAGCTGCCAGCCAAGGCGGCCGCAGTAAAAGGCGATGGCGGCGTCATAATCCGGCACCACCAGCGAGACGGCGTGGAGATGCTGCATCAGCGGCTGCGGTGGATGGGCTGTTCGGGCAACTGGATATTGGCGACCTGTTCGGCAATCGGATCGGTCGACAGCGGATGGCTGGCGGCCTCGAACTCCGACGGGTCGGTCATTTTCGTCCATCCGCTTTGGTGATAAATCTCAAGGCCGGAGAACTTGGCCTTGTATCCCATTTTCTGGCTGCCGGGGACCCAATAGCCCAGATAGACGTAAGGCAAACCGGCCTCCCGCGCGATCTGGATATGATCCAGGATCATGAAGGTGCCGAGCGAGTTCTTCGGCTGGTCCGGCGCATAGAACGAGTAGACCATGCTGAGGCCGTCTTCCAGCACATCCGTGAGCGATACCGCGGTCAGGCGGTTGCTGCCCGCCTCGGCATACTCCACCACCCGGCTGCGCACCGGGGTTTCCTCGATCATTGCGGCGTATTCGAACACATCCATGTCGGCCATGCCGCCATCGGCGTGACGGCTGTCCAGATAGCTGCGGAACAGCGCAAACTGGTCCTCGGTCGCCCAGGGCGAAGTCGCCCGCCGCTCCAGATGGGCGTTGCGTTTCAGGGTGCGTTTCTGGCTGCGCGTCGGGGAGAAGGCCGACACGTCGATCCGGGCCGACAGGCAGGCCGAGCATTCCGAGCAGGAGGGCCGGTAGAGCACATTCTGCGAGCGCCGGAAGCCCTGCTGGCTGAGGCTGTTGTTGAGCTGTTCCACCCCGTCGCCCTGCAGTGCAGTGAACAGCTTCCGCTCCATCCGGCCGCCCAGATAGGGGCAGGGCTGCGGCGCTGTCACGTAAAACTGCGGTGCAATGGGAAGGGTATGGCGCATCGGAACTCTTCAGCGGTTTCGCAGGAAAGATGGAACAGGCAGCAGCTACTTCAAGTGATGATAGCAACGCGGTTCCGGTGCGCCAAGTAGCCTTGTGGAAAATGGTTTAACGGACGCTTGCCGTTTTCATTCAAACCCGCCGGTTCAGCATGACGGTGCCGAGGAAATGGTCCGTCAGGCCCTGGCCGCGCGGCGAGGTCAGCATCAGGATGATCGAGATCACTTGCAGCACCGGGAAGCCCAGAGACAGCGAATAGCCCGCAGTGTGCAGCGCTGCCATGCCGCTGTCGAGCCGCTGGCCCGCGCTGTCGCGCAGCTCAATCCCGGCAAAGCGCATCCCCCAGGTCGCGGAGCCGTTCGCAATGGTCACGGTCCGGTAGGCAAAGCCAACCGCCAGATACAGAAGCGGCCAGACCAGGAGCCCGGTGAAGGCGGTCAGCAGCACTGCGCCGGCGCTGAGCGTAAAGATCAGGATGCTGTCGATGACCCAGGCGATCAGCCGCTTGGCGGGTACAGACGCATAGAATTCTGCCTGGTAGTCGGGATCGGGCAGGGCGGTCATGTATGGGATCCTTTGCTAAAGGAAGAGACAGGAAGCGGAAGCCCCGCCCGGGCGGGGCGGGGCAGCCGGAGGTGGGGCGGAGATTAGCGGCGCTTGGGTTCGCCGCGGTCTTCGTCCTCATCCGCCGCGTCATCGCCGTGATCTGCGGCGCGGGCGCGGTCATCCATGAACTGGTCGAACTCGGCCTTGTCCTTGGCGTCGCGCAGGCGCTCCAGGAAGGCTTCGAAGTCATGCTGCTCCTGTTCCAGGCGGCGCAGCGTGTCGGCCTTGTAGGCATCAAAGGCGCTGTTGCCCGAGGGTTTCATCGCCGAGAAGCCGTGGCGTGCCCAGGTCTTGCTTTGGTGGCTGCAGGAGAATTTGCTGAACATGCGTTTGCTCCAGATCATGTAGAAGAGAAGGGCCAGACCGACCGGCCAGAAGAACACGAAGCCAAGCACCATGGCGGCAATCCAGGCGCCTTTGCCCTTGCTGTCCAGCCAGGCTTCGCTGCGGGAAAACCAGCCCTGCACCGGTGTGTGGCGGGCGGTCGGGGTGAAACTCGTCATCGGGGTCCTCCAGGTTTCGGGTGTATGTAAATCCCTTTCACATCACTGCATATCGGAAGCCGCGGCGGGGGTTTCAAGCCCGTATGTGAATCTTTTTCACATGGTCCCCGCCCGGCGCGTCATTTCGGCCATTGACGCGGCGGTGGCGCAGGAACAGTGTCGGGAGCATGACGACCGCCCTGCAGATCACCCGCCTTCCCCGTCCCTTTGACCCTCATCTAGGCGCCGAGGCGCGCGCGCTGGTGCCCGCCCTGTCCGGCGATCTGGCCGATCTGGTGGCCGGGGCCTGCGGCTCCAGCCCCTATCTCACGGAACTCACCGCGCGGGAGGCGGACTGGCTGCCGGAGGCGCTGCAGGACCCCGGCGCGGCGCTTCAGGCCGTTCTGGCGGACTGCCGAGCGCTGGAGGGCGTGCAGCTGAAGCCCGGCCTGCGCCAGGCGAAAAGGCGGCTGGCGCTGCTGACCGCGCTTTGCGACCTCAGCGGCGGCTGGAGCCTGGAGCAGGTGACCGGCGCGCTGACCGATTTCGGGGCGCTCTGCGCAGATGTGGCCATCAAGTCGGAAATCGCCAATCTGATCCGCCGCAGGAAACTGCCGGGCCTGACGGAGGATGACATCGCGACCGCGGGCGGCCTCTCCATTCTGGCGATGGGCAAGATGGGCGCGCATGAGCTGAACTACAGCTCCGACATCGATCTGATCTGCCTGTTCGACGAAACCCGGTTCGACCCGGATGATTTCTATGAGGCGCGCCAGGGCATGGTGCGCGCGACGAAGAACATGTGCGCCGCGCTCAGCGACCGCACCGGCGACGGCTATGTGTTCCGCACCGACCTGCGGCTGCGCCCGGACCCGGCAGTCACGCCCGTCTGCCTGGCGATGGAGGCGGCGGAGCGCTACTACGAGAGCCTTGGCCGCACCTGGGAGCGCGCCGCCTATATCAAGGCGCGCCCCTGTGCCGGCGATATTGCTGCGGGGGAGCGGTTCCTGCACACGTTGCGGCCCTTTGTCTGGCGGCGGCACCTGGATTTCGCCGCCATCCAGGACGCCCATGACATCCGCTTGCGCATCCGGGAAAGCAAGGGCACCGGCGGCGCGCTGAGCGTGCCGGGGCACGACATGAAACTGGGCCGCGGCGGCATCCGCGAGATCGAATTCTTCACCCAGACCCGGCAGCTCATCGCGGGCGGGCGCGATGAATCGCTGCGCCTGCGCGGCACTGTCGAGGGGCTGGCGGCGCTGGCGGACAAGGGCTGGGTGCCGCAGGACGCGGCAGAGCAGCTGGCCGCGCATTACCGCGCTCACCGCGAGGTCGAGCACCGGATCCAGATGGTGCATGACGCCCAGACCCACCGGATGCCGAAATCCGAGGACGGCATCGCCCGCATCGCCTGCCTGATGGACCGCGACCCGGAACCGCTGATGGCGGAAATAAAGGAGCGCCTGGAACAGGTGCACGCGCTGACCGAAGGGTTCTTCTCCGGGGGCGCCGCCCCGCGGCCCGCGGCGCTGCCCGAGGAAACGGCAGAGCTTGACGGCGCCGTCATCGCCCGCTGGCCGACCTACCCGGCGCTGCGCTCCGCCCGCGGTGCGCAGATCTTCGAACGGCTCAAGCCGGAGCTGCTGGCCCGCGTTGCCAGAACCGCCAAGCCGGGCGAAACCCTGCTGGCGCTCGATGGCTTCCTGGCCGGGCTGCCTGCCGGGGTGCAGCTGTTTTCGCTGTTTGGCGCCAATCCGCAGCTGATTGACCTGCTGATCGACATTGCCGGCACCTCCCGCGAGCTTGCCAGCTTTCTGTCGCGCAACTCCGCCGTGTTCGATGCAGTGATCGGCGGGGCCTTCTTTGACCCATGGCCCGGCGCCGCCCGGCTGAAGGCCGAGCTGGCCCGCCGGCTGGCCCTGGAAGGCGACTACGAAGCCCGGCTCGACGCCACCCGCCGCTGGAGCAAGGAGTGGCACTTCCGCATCGGGGTCCATCACTTGCGCGGGCTGATCGACGGCCAGCAGGCCGGGGCGCAATACGCCGAACTGGCCGAAGTGGTGATCGCCGGGATCACCCCGGAAGTGGTGGATCACTTCGCCCGCAAGCACGGCCCCGCGCCGGGCCGCGGCGCGGCGGTGCTGGCGATGGGCTCGCTTGGCGCCGGGCAGATCCATGCGCAATCCGACCTCGACATCATCGTGATCTACGACCCCGGCACGGCGGAGATGTCGGAGGGCAAGCGCCCGCTGGCCACGCGCCCTTATTACGCCCGTCTCACCCAGGCCTTTGTCACCGCGCTGTCGGCGCCGATGTCGCAGGGCCGCCTCTATGAGGTCGACATGCGGCTGCGCCCCTCTGGCACACAAGGGCCAGTGGCGGTCAGCCTGGCGGGTTTCACCCTCTACCAGCAGAACGAGGCCTGGGTGTGGGAGCATCTGGCGCTGACCCGCGCCCGGGTGGTCGCCGGAGAGGCCAGCCTGGCCGCAGAGATCGAGGATTTCCGTGCGGGCCTCCTGGCGCAGCCGAGGCAGCGCGGCGAGGTGCTGCAGGAGGTGGCGCAGATGCGCGCGCGGCTTGCTGCCGCCAAGACGCCGGCGGGGGTCTGGGATGCCAAGAACGGGCCCGGGCGGATGATGGATGTGGAGCTGATCTCACAGGCGGGCGCGCTGACCTCCGGCTCCGGCGCGCGCGATGTGGCCGCGGGCCTGGCGGGGGCTGTCGCTGCCGGATGGCTGAATGACGCGGATGCGGAATACCTCGGTGCCAG
The DNA here is from genome assembly GCF_000473145.1 of Leisingera daeponensis DSM 23529. Lineage (NCBI taxonomy): Bacteria > Pseudomonadati > Pseudomonadota > Alphaproteobacteria > Rhodobacterales > Roseobacteraceae > Leisingera > Leisingera daeponensis. The sequence goes on from NZ_KI421500.1 coordinate 643,134, forward strand.
TTACCGGCTATTCTGGTCGGTGCAATGCGCGGCGCGGCTGCTCTCCGGCAAGGTCATCGAGGCCGATGACATCGGCGAGGGCGGGGCGCAGTTCCTCTGCCGCACCACCGGCTATGCCCGGCTCGATGCGCTGGAGCAGGAGCTGCAGGCCCGCTACACCGGCTGCGCTGCGATCATAGCGGACGCCGTGCAAGGGGAAGGAACGGATGAAGGGCAGCAGTGAACACGACCCGCGCGGTCTGATCTACGAATCCTACCGGATCGACGGCATCACCGGCGCGCAATGCCGCAGTATCTTCTTCGACTGGGCGCTTGGCATGGACGCCGCCCGCGACAGCCCAGCCGATATTCAGGCGCTGCTGGAGCTATACGGCAAGGACCAGCCGGACCACCCGATGACGGCGGTGCTGCGCGATGGCCTGCAGGGCGCGGAAAAGCCGCGCCGCCGCGGCGGCTGGCGCTCGCGCGAGCGGTGACGGACCCGCGCCAGGGCGCCAGCCTGCGCGCCGGTTCTGCGGCGCCGGGGCCAAACGGCCTCTTTCCCTGTTTCAGGGTTACGGATATGAGGGGGCCATGACAGCCTCCCCTGATGCGCTCCAGCGCCCCCGCGTGAAAATGAAGCCCAAGTCCAACGCCCGCGCCATCCGGCACGGGTTTCCCTGGGTTTATGCCAACGAACTGGTGACCGACCGCCGCACCCGCAAGCTGGTGCCGGGCACGCTGGCGGTGCTGGAGGATGAGGCGCAGCGCCCGCTGGGTCTGGTCTCGGTCAACCCCGAAAGCAAGATCATTGCCCGGATGCTCGACCGCGACCCGGAAGCGGTGATCAATCAGGCCTGGTTCGCAGACCGCCTGTCCAGCGCGCAGGAGATGCGCGAGCGCCTGTATGACGCGCCCTTCTACCGGCTGGTCCACGCGGAATCCGACGGGCTGCCCGGCGTGGTGATCGACCGTTTCGGCGCAGCCTGCGTGGTGCAGCCCAACGCCGCCTGGGCCGAAGCGCATCTGGACATGCTCACCGCCGCACTCGCCGAGGTGACAGGCGCCGAGCTTATCCTGAAAAACGCCTCCGGCCGCACCCGCTCCCTGGAAGGGCTGGACGATCAGAACCAGACCCTGCGGGGCGAGGCCCCCGCCGCGCCGGTGCCGGTCCGGATGAACGGCGCCACCTATATGGCTGATCTCACCGGCGGCCAGAAAACCGGCCTGTTCTTCGACCAGCGCGAAAACCACGCCTTCGCGGCGCGGCTGACCGCGCCGGGCGCCCGGGTGCTGGATGTATTCTCCCACGTCGGCGGCTTCGGCCTGGCCATGCTGGCAGGCGGGGCAGGGCAGGCGACTTGCGTGGACGGCTCTGCGGCTGCGCTGGAACTGGCTGCCCAAGGCGCCGAGGCCGGCGGTTTCAAGGACAAGTTCACCGCCCGCCAGGGCGACGCCTTCGATGTGCTCACGGCGCTGGTGGAAGAGGGCGAAAGCTTCGACGTTGTGATCTGCGACCCGCCTGCCTTTGCCCCCTCGAAACAGGCGCTGGAAGCGGGCCTGCGCGCCTATGAACGCGTTGCCAAACTGGCGGCCCCCTTGGTGAAACCCGGCGGCTACCTCGGCCTCTGCTCCTGCTCGCACGCCGCCGATCTCGCCAGGTTCCGCAACTCTTCCGCCCGCGGCATCGGCAAGGCGGGCCGCCGCGGCCAGCTCATTCACACCGGCTATGCAGGCCCCGACCACCCGCAGCTGCCGCAGCTGGCGGAAAGCGGCTATCTGAAGGCCGTGTTCTTCCGGCTGGACTGATCTGCGGTGAAGCTGCTCCTCGACACTTGCGTCCTCTACCCGACGGTGATGCGGGAAATGCTCCTGGGCGCGGCGCGCCTGGGCCATTTCACCCCGCTCTGGTCCGCCCGGATCCTGGGCGAATGGGAGCGCGCGGCGCTGAAGCTCGGCCCCGAAGGCGCGGCGCAGGCCAAGGCAGAGACAGCGCTGACCCGCGCGCGCTGGCCCGGGGCCGAAGTCGCCCCCGCCCCGGGGATCGAGGCGCGCCTCTGGCTGCCGGACAGCGCCGACGTTCATGTTCTGGCCGCCGCCATCGCAGGCCACGCCGACGCCATCGTGACGGTCAATACCAAGGACTTCCCCCGCCACACCCTGGCAGAGGAAGGGCTGGAGCGCCTCGGCCCGGATGAGCTGCTCTACCGCTTCTGGCTTGACGACAGCACCGGCATGGACGCGCTCGGTGCGCAAGTGCTGTCTGAGGCCAACCGCCTCTCCGGGGGCAGCTGGGAAATCCGTCCGCTGCTCAAGAAAGCCCGCCTGCCGCGGCTGGCCAAGGCCCTGGCGGGCTGACCGGTGTTTCATCTTTCCTGAAATACTCCGGGGAGTTTGAGGGGCCGGCCCCTCAATCCCGCCCTTGCCGCAGACTCAGCCCCTGGACCATTTCGCTTCCAGCCGCTCCAGCGCGGCGATGCGCTCATCGGTCTTGGGGTGGCTCATCAGCCAGGCCGGTGCCATGCCGGCGCGCGCCTGCGTCAGCTCTTCCAGCTTGGCAAACAGGCTTTTCTGCGGCGCCAGCCCGATCCCCGCCTTGGTCAGCAGCGCCGCGGCATATTCATCCGCTTCGTATTCATCGCCGCGCGACAGCCGCGCCGCCAACAGCGAGGTCAGCGCCCCGGCAATCCAGGGGCCGATAAAGGGGATGTAGCGGCCCAGAATCAGCATCAGCGCCGTGCGCAGCGCATTCTGCCCGGAGAAATCGACCATCCGCTTGCGCGCATGCCCCAGGGCCACATGGCCCAGCTCATGCGCAATCACCGTGGCCAGCTCCTCTGCGCTCACCTCGCCATTCTGGTACTTGCGGTAAAAGCCGCGGGTGATGAAGATCCGCCCGTCCGGCGCCGCCAGCCCGTTGACAGGGTCGACCTCATAGATGTGGACAGGGATACGCGCGATGTTCAGCGCTGCTGCCAGCCGGTCGGTCAGCCGCTTGAGCCGCGGGTCCGCAAGCTCGGTCGAGCGCTGGTCCAGCTCGCGATTGGTGCGCCAGACGGACATCCGGTACATCACAAGGCCATAAATCACGGCCAGCAGAATTGGCATGAGGCGCAGCATGCCTCAGATATGGGCCGAAACCGCGCCGCCAGCAAGAGGCAGCGGCCGCGAAGCCTTGCATCCAGCGCAGGCCGCCATGCAAAATCCGCACTCGCCGCCGCGCGCCGCATCGCTTAAGGGGGCTGGACCCAAGACACCCCAGAACAACGGCATCCGGCACATGGCACCCCTGTCCCAGCTCCGCAACATCGCCGACACAGGCGAGACCCTGCACCGCAGCGGCTGTGCGCCCTACAAGATCGAGAAATACCTGCAGTTCTATGCCAGGAAGCAGGGCATCAATGTAATCGTGCAGGCCACGCCGACCTCGATCTCCTGCCAGTTCCCGGACGAGGACAACCAGTTCATCATCCGCCGCCTGGAACCCGCCCAGATCAACCTCAGCCTGCTGGCGCGCACCATCATCCGCATCAACGCGGTGGAGGATCCGGGGACCGAGGAGCCGGGCCGTTATCCTGCCTGGCTGATCATGCTGGCCAATATCGCCATTCCGCCCGCCTTCCTGACCCTGATCGGCAGCGCGCTGACGACGATTGCGCTGTCGGCGGTGCTGGGTTTGCTGGTCTGGCTCTGCCAGCTGTTCTGCCGCGGCGACCGGGTGATCCTGGTCGAATTCCTCTCGGCGCTGGTCGCGGGGCTGGCGGTCTCGCTGGTCAGCAGCATGGGGGTGGAGGTGCCGGTCTGGGGCACCTGCATCGCTGCCATCGTGCTGTTCGTGCCGGGTCTGTCGATTGCCAACTCCTTGGAATGCCTTGCCTTCAACGACGTGATCTCCGGGTCCAGCCTGTTTGCCCAGTCGATCTTCGTGCTGATGAAACTGTTCATCGGCATTTATATCGGCGTCAGCATCGGCGCGGCGCTGTGGGGGGCAACGCCGCAGGTGAAGAATGTGAACGAAGTCCTGTGGTGGATGCCCTATCTGGCGCTGCCTGCGCTGTCGTTCTCGATCGGCGTGATCTTCAATGCCCGGCTGGTGGATATCGTGCGGGCGCTGCCCGTCACCGTGCTGGGCATGTGGGGGCCGCTCTACCTCGGCTTCGGCAGCGGCTGGATTGTCGGCACCTGGGTCACCGCCATGTGCATCACCCTTTACGGCACCTGGCTTGCCAAGACACTGAACCTCACCGGTGCGATCTACATCGTGCAGGGCATCCTGATCCTGGTCCCCGGCAGCCGGGTGCTGATGAGCGCGACGCAGTCGCTGTTCAATGAAACCCTGATGGCGGACGCCAGCATCGGCCTGTCGGCGCTGCTGATGTTCTCGGCCATCGTGGCGGGGCAGGTGACGGCGCTGGCGCTTTATTCGCAGAAGAACCGCAACCTCGCCAGCTAGGCGCTGCGCTCAGCGGCCGGCAGCTCCCACGTGCTTTCGGGCAGCCGCGCGTCCGAGGCCGAGGGCCAGCCGCTGGCGGTCACCGCATCCTGCAGCGCGGCATAGCAGTCCGGGTCGATGGCGGGGCCGGCCATGCCGTCCATGATGGCATAGGTCTTCTCCAGCGGCATTGCCGCACGGTAGGGGCGTTCGGCGGTCAGCGCGTCAAAGATATCGGCCACTGCCATCACCCGCATCTCCTGCGTCAGCTGGCTGGCATCCATTCCGTACGGATAGCCCTTTCCGTCCAGCCGCTCATGATGCGCCGCGCTCACATCCGCAAGCTCCCGGAAGGCGGCAATCCGGCTCAGCACCTCGTGGCCGAGCACCGGGTGGCGCTTCATCAGGGTAAACTCCTCATCCGTCAGCTTGCCGGGCTTGTCCAGGATGGTGTTGGAAACCCCAAGCTTGCCGATGTCATGGAGCAGTGCCCCGCGCACCATCCAGCGGCGCCGTTCGGGGGAGTAGCCCAGCTGGTCGCAGATCAGCCCGGTGTAGCGCGCCACCCGCTGCGAATGGCCGTGGGTAAAGGGGCTCTTGGCGTCGATCACCAGCGAAAACGCCCGGGCAATCTCATCCAGGTAGTCTTCATCCACGGCATGGATATGCTGCGCCTGCGGGGTGGCAAACACCTCCGCCTCCAGCCCTGGGTCCTGCAGATCCGCCAGGAAGCCGGGGCGGCGGATCACCGCGGTGAAGACCGGCACAAGATCCGGGTCGAACCAGCTGCCTGCGCGGGCTTCCAGCTCCGCCGCAGCGGCCTCGGCGCCCGCACTGGCGGCAAAGACGTCGGCCACCTGAGCCATCAGGGCGATGCGGGCAAACAGCGGGATTGCCGCGCCTTTCAGGCCCTGCGGAAGGCCGCCGCCGTCCCAGTGCTCATCCAGACTGGCGATGCCCTGCGCCACATCCTCGGAGAAGCGCATCTGCCGGGCGATACTGGCACCGCGGTTGCAGCGGGTCTCTATCAGCTCGCCCGCCAGCTGGTCGTTCCTGGCGATCACATGGCCCAGCGTTTTCAGCTTCTTGAGCGGGCTGGCCCCCAGCGCGGTGTTGCGCAGCAAAAACTCGATGCCCTGCCGGGAGCCGCGCACCGTCTTGAAGTTCTGTTTGAAGGACAGATCATCGGTCAGGTACAGCTGGCAGATGCGGGCCGCGTTGGAGCTGCACCCCAGATCCTTCAGCAACAGCGTGAAATAGAGGTCGGAGCGCACCTGCGGCGGAAGCTCTAGCGCCTGCGCGGCCTGCATCCCGATCCAGCAGCAGCGGACGCAATGGCCCTTGGGCTGGCCTTCGGTCAGATCCAGCGCATGGCTCAGCGCGCCCAGCAGCTCCCCCAGCCGCAGAATGCCCTGCGGTGCGGAACCGCCGCCCTGGCCGGGACTGGAGATGGGGGGAATATATGTCATGGGCCTTCGGCAGTGAAAATGCGGAAGGCCCATGACTAAGCGGACAGGATTAACGTGCCCTTACCCGGCGCAGGACAGGGGCGGGGTCTCTGCGCCCGATTTTCCTAAAATGCCGGGGGCCGCCGTTCGGCAGCCCCGCGGTCAGTATGCAGAGGCCGCCGCCTGGCAGCCCCAGGGTCCCGGCCCTAGTTCACGCCCAGCTTGCCTGGGATCTCTATGTTGATCTCCAGGCTCGACAGCTCGTCGCCGCGCTCCATGCGGATGTCGATGGCCTCGTCGCCGATCTGCATGTGGCGGCGGATCACTTCCAGGATTTCGCGCTGCAGCTGCGGCAGGCAGTCGGGGCGGGCGCCGCCGCTGCCGCTGCGCTCATGCGCCAGCAGGATCTGAAGCCGCTCCTTGGCGGTGCTGGCAGAGGCTTTGCGGGGGCGAAGGGAAAATCCGAACATCCGCTTACACCGCCCGGCGGAACAGCCGCTGCAACAGGCCGCGACGGGGGTCCGCGGCAATCCGCATCTCGATCTGCTCGCCGATCAGCCGGCCGACCGCGTCCTCATAGGCCGCCGCCGCCGCCGAGGGGTCATCCAGCACCACCGGCACGCCCAGGTTGGAGGCGCGCAGCACCGCCGGGCTTTCGGGGATGATGCCGAGGAGCGGCACCGCCAGAACCTCCAGCACATCCTCCACCGTCATCATCTCGCCGCTCTCGATGCGGGATTTGTCGTGGCGGGTAATCAGCACCTGGGCCTTCACCGGCTCCGCGCCGGCCTTGCTTGCGCGCTCGGTGATGCTGTTCAGCAGCCCCAGCACCCGGTCGCTGTCGCGGACCGAGGACACTTCGGGGTTGGTGACCACAATCGCCTCATCGGCAAAATGCATCGCCATCTGGGCGCCGCGCTCGATGCCCGCCGGGCTGTCGCAGATGATATAGTCGAATTCCTGGCGCAGCTCGTCCAGAACCCGTTCAACGCCTTCCTTGGTCAGCGCATCTTTGTCGCGGGTCTGCGAGGTCGGCAGCACCGACAGGGTTTCCAGCCGCCGGTCGCGGATCAGCGCCTGCTTCAGCTTGGCGTCGCCCTGGATCACGTTGATGAAGTCGAATACAACCCGGCGTTCGCAGCCCATGATCATGTCCAGGTTGCGCAAGCCGACGTCGAAGTCGATCACGACCGTCTTGTGGCCGCGCCGGGCCAGTTCGGCGCCCACTGCCGCCGAAGTTGTGGTCTTGCCCACTCCGCCCTTGCCCGAGGTGACAACGATCACCCGGCCCAGCGGTTCTTCCAGTTTCAGGTCCTTGCTCATTCGTCCTGCCTCTCTCATTCCAGCCCTTTCAACAGCCTTCATCCCAAGGCTTCCACACACAGCCGCTCGTCCTGCAGGAATACCTGCACCGGGCGGTTCAGCAGCTCGGGCTCCAAATTCTCGCTCGTCCGGTACAGCCCGGCGACCGCCAGCAGCTCGGCGTCCAGGCTCTGGCAAAAGATCCGGGCGGTCTCGTCGCCCTCGGCGCCGGCCATCGCCCGGCCGCGCAGCCGGCCGTACACATGAATGCTGCCGCGCGCGATCAGCTCCGCACCCGAACTCACCGGCCCGACCACCACCAGATCGCCGCCTTCGGCCACCACCGTCTGGCCGGAGCGCACCGGCTGGGTGATCAGCCGGTTTTCCGGCGGCCTGAGTTTCTTGGGGAGTTCGCGGCGGGGACCGGGCTTGGTGCTGCCTTCCATGTTGAGCGGCGCATCCTTGCCGCTGGCAATGGTGATCAGCCCGGCGTCCTCAGCCGCGGATATCTGTTCCGGCGTGGCATTCTGCACCCCGAACACCGCCAGCCCGCGGCTGCGCAAACAATCCGTCAGCGCCCGCAGCTCGGCCGGGCGGGACAGGCCGGGCGCCTGGGCCAGATCCAGTATCAGCGGCGCGCCGTCAAAGAAATGGGGGTTCCAGCGCAGCTGCGCGTCCAGAGCCGCATAGAAGGCCTGGTCCAGCGGCCCGTCCTCCGGGCGCAGCGCAACGGCGGTAAAATACCGCCCGCGAATCTGAAACGGCTTCACGGTGGCGGCAGGAGGACCGCCACGGGGGGATATGTCTTGATGCGGCACGCTCACGCGATGCTCCTGCTCGGGGAATGCGGTTTTGGCCCGCGGCTTCTTTTCCTCTTGCGTACCGTTAGCGGTATGGCCCGTTCAACCAGGACACGGTGGCTTCGGCGGACATGCGCCGGATGCCGCAGGCACCGGCGGATTTCCGCACGCGGACTGCTTCAGGTTGCGCAGAAAACCGTTGCCAGGCCGCGGCGGGGCGGCGGCTACAGCGGCAGCGGCGCAGACTGGCCCGAGGTTTCCAGATCCCAGATCGCGGCCCACTGCCTGTCCTGCCTCTCCAGGATCAAATAGTTCCGCTCCGCCGCATAGCGCCCGGCCTGGCCGGGGATCTTGCGGATGCGGACCGGGTGGCCGGGCAGGGGCGCATCACCCAGCCAGGACAGCATTCCCAAGACCCGCGCCCAGGCCCTGGGCGGCGCCCGGTGGGAAATGCCCGAAGCCACCAGCTGATGCAGCATCTTGCCATCGCCCAGCGGCATCTCGGCGCGCGCGGCCAGGTGGATCTCGCCGGACACGGCAGCGATCTTCTGGCCGTCCAGCGCGGCGATATCGCGCGTCATCCGAAGCATCCGCCGCCACGAGGCCCGATGCGCCCGGCTTTGCCATTGGTCGCGCAGGTCGTCCTCATATTCCTGCATCCGCGGGGTCAGCACCATCAGCAGCTCCAGCAGCGACAGCCGCGGCCCCAGCAGGGGCACGCTGGACAGCAGGAAGGTCTGTCCCGGCGCGGCCCGTTTCACCTCGGCCTTCATCATCCGCCAGCCGCCGCGCGCCATCACCCGGCGGCGGCTGCGTTCCGAACGCAGGTCGGGCGCCAGCAGCCGCAGCCCCGGGGCCTCGATGCGCCAGCCCAAGTGGGTGCCTTCCGGGTCCGCGAACCGCGCGGGCAGGTCGCCGTCGCTGCAGCCGTGCTGAAACAGCAGCGCCGCCTCGCGGGCCATCGCAAACAGCGTCTGGCCCACCGGCGAATAGGTGCTGGAGCGCCGCAAGCTGCCCCATCCGTCGCAGATGTCATGATCGTCCCATTGCATCAGCGAGGGCACGCGGGCCGCGAGCCAAGCCAGCTCCGGCGCGCTGTAGACCGCCAGGTAGCGGCGCAGAAAACCTTCCCGCAGATGCTGGCGCAGGCTGGCCAGATCCTCCCGCGAGGGGTCGCTGGGCAGCTTGTCCGGCCAGCCATTGCTGAGCCGGTGGCCCTCCGTGACCTCATCGGCATAAACCTGGTCGCCGCCATGCAGCAGCAGCGAGAAGGGGCGCTTTTGGTGTTCCTCGCCCATCCGCGCCCACATGGCGTTGCGCTCAGTTCCGTCGCGGTCCAGGTCGCCGTTCTCCTCGCCGTTGCAGGAGGCATAGGCGATCCGCATGTCCCCGCCGAAACCGCCCGCCACTTCATACCGCGTGCCGTCCCATTGGTAGGAGGAGGGCCGGTCCGCAGGCAGCGCGAAGCGCACGCGCAGGACCGAGACGCTTGCGTAATCCGCCAGCCGTTGCGGCTGAAGGGTCATGCCGCCGGCAGAAACAGGCGGCACGGACAGGCCCTTGGGCGCGATAAACAGCGCCGCAAGCTGCATTTGGCCATCGCGCAGATCGTCGAGGATCAGGATGGGGCCGGTGATCGGGGTGCTGCTGCTCATACAGCAACAGGACCTAGGTGCGGCGGCCCGCGCAATCAACCGCTGCGGGGGCGGCGCCAGATTATTTTGTCCGCATGGCGGCTCAATCGCCAGCGGCGCCGTGCAACAGGGGATGGTCAAGAGGTGCCGGGCCGCGCGTAAGCGGGCTGATTTCCTCATTTTTCAGGGGGGTAAATTGGGAGGCCGTCACCGGCAGCCGGAACTGCAATGGCAACGCTGATGGCGGCAATGGGTCCCTGATGCCGCGGCGCCGGCGGTGCGGGAGCGCTTCGTTGGTTGAAGCGATGCTGCCTAGCGGCTCAGTTCCCGCATCCCGCGCTCCAGCCCGTCCAGGGTCATCGGCACCATCCGGTCCTCGAAGATTTCACGGATCATGCCGATCGAATGGGTGTAGTCCCAGTATTTCTCAGGCACCGGGTTGATCCACAGGTTTGCCGCCCAGGCGTCGCGCGCGCGCTGCAGCCAGACCTGGCCCGCTTCCTCGTTCCAGTGCTCATTGGCGCCGCCTGGATACGCGATCTCATAAGGCGACATCGAGGCATCGCCCACGAAAATGCACTTGTAGTCCGGCCCGTAGGTGCGCAGCACCTCATGGGTGGGGATCTTCTCATTCCAGCGCCGCCGGTTGTCGCGCCAGACGCCTTCGTAGAGGCAATTGTGGAAGTAGTAGTATTCCAGATGCTTGAACTCGGCCCGCGCGGCAGAGAACAGCTCCTCCACCACCTGGATATGCGGATCCATCGAGCCGCCCGCGTCGAGAAAAAGCAAGACCTTCACCGCATTGTGCCGCTCGGGCCGGGTCTTCACGTCCAGGTAGCCGTGCTCGGCGGTGGAGCGGATGGTGCCGTCCAGATCCAGCTCCTCTTGCGCGCCCTCGCGAACCCAGCGGCGCAGGCGTTTCAGGGCCACCTTGATGTTGCGGGTGCCCAGCTCGACATCGCCATCGAGGTTCTTGAACTCGCGCTTGTCCCAGACCTTGACCGCACGCTGATGGCGGCTCTTTCCCTGTCCGATACGGACGCCTTCGGGGTTATAGCCATAGGCGCCAAAGGGCGAGGTGCCCGCGGTGCCGATCCATTTATTTCCGCCCTGGTGGCGGCCCTGCTGCTCCTTGAGACGCTCCTTCAGCGTCTCCATCAGCTTGTCGAAGCCGCCAAGCGCCTCGATCTCGGCCTTCTCTTCCGCGCTCAGATGCTTTTCCGCCATCTTGCGCAGCCACTCTTCCGGGATGTCGACGGCTTCCATCACCGCCTCGGCGGGGATTGCCTCCAGCCCCTCGAAGGTGGCGGCAAAGGCGCGGTCGAACTTGTCGATGTTGCGCTCATCTTTCACCATCGCGGCGCGGGCGAGGAAGTAGAAGGCCTCGATGTCGTAGGTGGCCAGCCCCGCCTTCATCCCCTCCAGGAACGTCAGGTACTCGCGCAGGGAGACCGGGATGGACGCCTTGCGCAGGTTTTCAAAGAAGGGCTGGAACATCGCGGCGGCCTCCGGCTCGGGTTATGCCAGCACCCGGTGGGTCACGATGGTTGCCAGCAGGCCGAGAATACCAAAAACGATGGCATAGACAGCCCCGTATTGCAGCATGTCCAGGGTGTTGCCGCCACGTTTGCGGGCCTTAATCGCGCCAATAAGGGCGCCCAGCACCAAGCCGGCAATTACGATCATGTCTCTATCCGTTTCTTTTCTGTCACTGACGGATCAGGGGGCAGAGGGGCGCAGCGCGGCGATTTCCTCCAGCCGCGCCTCGACCACCCAATCCGGGCCAAAGCCGTACCTTGCCCATCCCAGGCTGTCCAGCCTGACCCGTCGGGCCTCGATGCTGCGGCCCTCCAGCTCCAGCGCCTCTGCCTGCAGCATCAGCAGCGTCGACAGCAGCGCCGCGTTCTCATGCGCGGCCGCAGCCTCCGCCGCCGGACCCAGCCGCGCCAGCGCCGCCGCCCCGTTGCCGGTGGCAATCTCATAGGCGGCCAGCTGCACCGTCAGCTTGGCCTGGTGCATCCGGGTGCCGGGCAGGCCCCGCAGGTAGCTCATCGCGGTGTGGAAGTGCTGCAGCGCCAGCTCTGGCTCGCGCACATGCAGCATCCGGCCCAGGGTATAATGGCTCAGGGCGCGGCGGTGGTCCTGCCAGCCCAGGCTGCGGGCGATCTCCGCTGCCCGGTTGGCGGCCCGCAGCCGCTCCCGCAGCGAGGCGCTTGGCCCCAGCGCCTGCTCATAGGCGGTGATCCAGGCCCGCGGCGTTTCCGGCAGCCAGACGGCGGCCTTGCGGGCGCCGCCCGGGTTAAGCCGCGCCAGAACCGCGGGCAGCCGCTCCGCCACGTCTGCCCGGCTCATGCCGGTGCGCAGCTCGGGCGCATAGGTGGCGCGCAGGATCAGCATGTCAAAGCCGGTCAGCACCGCGTGGACGTTGTCGTCGTTGAAGATCGAATCCGGCAGCCGGTACAGGTCATTCAGCGGGCCGAGCGCCTGGGCCAGTTCCTCATGCAGGCAATCGCGCACCTCCTGCGGGCTGACGTCATTGGGGATGAACACCGCCAGTTGCTCGCGGCTGCGCAGCAGCGACCAGTTGGTGCGGGCGGTGCGCCGGCTGCGCCGGTATTCCGCCAGCGAGGACACGTTCGGCACCACGAAACAGGCCGCCTTGGGCAGCGCCCGCCGGATCTCCGCGCGGGAGACCGACTGGACCGTGATGCTGGCACTGTCGCCGGACACCCGGCGGACCGGGATACCGGCCTCGTCCCGCAGCCGCGCCAGCAGCGCGTTGAGGTCGCGGCTGAACCCGGGTGCGGGGCTGCCCGTCACGCGCAGGGTGATCGGGCCTTCGAAGCGGGTGAACTGGGGCAGGGTGCTGCCGCCTTCCAGCCGGAAATGCAGGTCGAGGAAATCGCGCGCGATATCGGCGTTGGAACGCTGCGGCGGCTGCGGCCGCCGGGCGGGGAACACCTTGACCGGCGGCAGCGCGGCCGGGGCCGCCGCCGCCCGGGTCGGCGCCTCCACCCGGGCCGAAGGCACGGCACAGGCGGCCAGCGCCAGCAGTGCCGCCGCCGCGGCAGCACCCCGCAGCAGGCGCAGGCCCAGGCGGCAGGCAGGCAGGTGTGAAACCGGGGCAGCGTCAGCAGGCAATCAGGCGTCTCCTATCAGCCCGGACAGGTCAGCCCGGCTCTTACCCTTCTGATAGGGGAATGCGGCAGCAATTAGAAGGGAAACGGGCGGGCGCCGGAAATGGCGCCCGCCGGGTGGTGCAAGCGGGCGTCAGCGCCGCCCGCGGGCCATGAAGGCGAGGCGCTCGAACAAATGCACGTCCTGTTCGTTCTTCAGAAGCGCCCCATGCAGCTTGGGCAGCGCGTCGGCGCCGCCGCGGGCGATGTCCGCAGGGCTCAGATCCTCGGCCAGCAGCAGTTTCAGCCAGTCGATCACCTCGGAGGTCGACGGCTTCTTCTTCAGCCCCTGGGTTTCGCGGATCTCGTAGAACTGGGTCAGCGCAGCGGTCAGCAGCGCGTCCTTGATGCCGGGGTGATGCACCTCGACGATCTTCTTCATGGTCTCCGCATCCGGGAAGCGGATGTAGTGGAAGAAGCAGCGGCGCAAAAAGGCATCCGGCAGCTCTTTTTCGTTGTTGGAGGTGATGATCATGATCGGGCGGTGCTTCGCCTTGACCATCTCGCCGGTCTCGTAGACGTGGAACTCCATCTTGTCGAGTTCCTGCAGGAGGTCGTTGGGAAATTCGATGTCGGCCTTGTCGATCTCGTCAATCAGCAGAACGACCTTCTCGTCCGCCTCAAACGCCTCCCACAGCTTGCCCTTCCTGATGTAGTTCTTCACGTCGTGCACGCGCTCGTCGCCCAGCTGGCTGTCGCGCAGGCGGCTGACGGCATCGTACTCGTACAGGCCCTGCTGCGCGCGGGTGGTGGACTTCACGTTCCACTCGATCATCCTCAGCCCCAGGGCGTCTGCAACCTGTTTTGCCAGCTCGGTCTTGCCGGTGCCCGGCTCGCCCTTGACCAGCAGCGGCCGCTCCAGTGTCACCGCCGCATTGACCGCAACTTTCAAATCATCGGTTGCGACATATTCTTTAGTGCCCTGAAATTGCATATCTTTCCTGTTCCAGTCATGATGGGGGCCGCAGCGCCCAGTTCTTATCACGGTTTTAACCAAACAGCGCCACTATTGTGTAGTGACATTCCTTCCCGATAGGGATAAACGCTGCGGCAGAGGGGGAGCCACAATGTTCAGGTGCAAATTATGACCAGCATTATGGGGCAGACCGAAGGAGCCGAAATGAAGCAAGAAGTGTTTCTGCCGGACGACTACCGACCGGCCGAAGATGAGCCGTTCATGAACGAACGGCAGCTTGAGTATTTCCGACGCAAGCTATTGAACTGGAAGCAGGAACTTCTGTCCGACAGCCGCGAGACCATTGAAGGTCTGCAGGGCAATACCCGCAACATCCCCGATGTCGCGGACCGTGCCAGCGAAGAAACCGACCGCGCGCTGGAACTGCGCACCCGCGACCGCCAGCGCAAGCTGGTCGCCAAGATCGACTCTGCGCTGCGCCGCATCGACGAGGGCGAATACGGCTATTGCGAGGTGACCGGCGATCCGATTTCGCTGAAGCGTCTGGATGCGCGCCCGATCGCCACCATGAGCCTGGAAGCGCAGGAGCGCCACGAGCGCCGCGAAAAGGTCCACCGCGACGACTGACCGCTGTCTGCAGCGGTCAAACCGACAATTAGTTGACGCCGGGGTCTTTTGCTCCGGCGTTTTTTGTTTCATTGGGAGCGGGCGGAGAATCTGCAGGAGCCCATGGAACTCAAAGGCCTGAAAATAACCGTCATCGGCGCCGGGATCGGCGGGCTGACCGCGGCGCTGGCGCTGCGCCGCCAGGGTGCTGCCGTGACCGTTCTGGAGCAGGCCGAGGCGATTTCCGAAGTTGGCGCCGGCCTGCAGATCACCCCGAACGGCGTTGCAGTGCTGAAGGCGCTGGGGCTGGCCGATGACCTGGCCTGGTGCTCTCAGCGGGCGCGCGCGGTTGTGCTGCGCGGCCACCGCCGCGGCAATGAGGTGCTGCGGCTGGACCTCGATGAATACGCAGCCGGATTGCAGTATTATTTCGTGCACCGCTCGGATCTGGTCGGCATTCTGGCCGGTGCCGCGCGCCGCGAGGGTGTGCAGGTGCGGCTGCTGCAAAAGGTGGAGCGGGTCGAGCCCGGGCCGCAGCCCGTGGTGCATCTTGGCAATGGCGCCCAATGCGGCGGCGACCTGGTGATCGGCGCCGATGGCTTGCACTCGAAAACCCGCGCCGCGCTCAATGGCGCGGATAAGCCGGTCTTTACCGGCCAGGTCGCCTGGCGCGCCACCGTGCCCAATCATCTGAACCTGCCCCCCGAGGCGCAGCTGTTCATGGGGCCGGGGCGGCATCTGGTGGCCTACCCCTTGCGCGATGGCAGCATGGTCAACCTGGTGGCGGTGCAGGAGCGCCGCGCCTGGGCCGAGGAAGGCTGGAACTTGCAGGACGACCCGGCCAATCTGCGCGCTGCCTTCGCAGGCTTCGGCGGCAGTGCCGCCGCGCTGCTGGAGGCGGTGGAGGAGGTGCTGCTGTGGGGCCTGTTCCGGCACCCGGTCGCAGCCCGCTGGCAGGGCGAGAACAGCGCTATCCTTGGGGACGCCGCGCATCCGACGCTGCCGTTTATGGCGCAGGGCGCGAATCTGGCGCTGGAGGATGCCTGGGTGCTGGCCCGCGCGCTGCAAGAGGCCGATAGCGCCGGCGCAGGCCTGGCCCTGTACCAGTCGCGCCGCCTGGAGCGGGCGCGCAAGGTGGTGCAGGCCGCCAGCCGCAACGCCTGGAAATACCACCTGCGGGCGCCGCTCAACTGGCCCGCACATCAGGTGCTGAAACTGGGCGGGCGTTTTGCGCCCGATAAGATGGTCCGCCAGTTCGACTGGATCTACCGCCACGACGTCACCGCCTGAGCGGCGGGGCAGGCGGGGGCCTCCCGCCCGTCGCAGGCTCATTATGGAAATGAGCCGCTCCCGTTGGGCGGGGCGCCGCGCTGGCGCGCGGCGCGGTCCCGGCCTGGATGTCCAGTTCGCCTAGATATCCAGTTCGACCCAGACCGGCACGTGATCGGACGGCTTTTCGCGGCCGCGCACGTCCTTGTCGATCTGGCAGTCCAGCAGCAGGTCGGCGGCCTGCGGCGTCAGCAGGATATGGTCGATGCGGATGCCGTCGTTGCGGTTCCAGGCGCCGGCCTGGTAGTCCCAGAAGGAATAATGCCCCGGCCCTTGATGGCGGGCACGGAACGCTTCGGTGAAGCCCAGGTTGACGATCCGCTGGAACGCGGCGCGGCTTTGCGGGCGGAACAGCGCATCCTCCGCCCAGGCCTCCGGCCGCTTGGCATCCTCGGCCTGCGGGATGATGTTGTAATCGCCCGCCATCAGCGCCGGCATCTCATCGGCCAGCAGCGCCGCGGCGCGGGCCTTCAGCCGCTCCATCCAGGCGAGTTTATAGGCGTATTTGCCGCCCGCCACCGGGCTGCCGTCCGCCTCCAGCTCCACCGGGTTGCCGTTGGGCAGGTAAAGACCGCAGATCCGGATCGCCTGCTTGCCCGTCACGGTGGCCTCGATCCAGCGCGCCTGCTCGTCGCTGTCGTCGCCGGGCAGGCCGCGGCGCACGTCCTCCAACGGCAGTTTCGACAGGATCGCCACCCCGTTGAAACTCTTCTGGCCGTGCGTCTCCACGTTATAGCCGCGCTCCTCGAAGATCTCGCGCGGGAACGCCTCGTCCACCGATTTGATTTCCTGCAGCACCACCACGTCCGGCTGCGCCTCATCCAGCCAATCCGGCAGCGCCTGGGCCCGGGCCTTGATGCCATTGATATTGAAGGTGGCGATTTTCATGACTTGTCTCCGGCCCAGGTTGCGGTATTTGAAGCCGATCTATCGCTGAATCGGCGCCCCGGGGCAAGTCCGGCGCCTGCAGAGCGAATCACCGGCGCGCCGCCGCTTCGGCAGGTTTTGCACCAGTGAAAAATAACCCTCCGGTTGATTATATCTATTTTGCAAAATTGAGCGTGTGAATAACGCGGTGAGTATTCTGTGGATTAATTAATTTAAATTAAATTTCGCAAAAAATAGCGAGCCGAAGTTAAAGTTGCGGTTTTAAATAAATGCAATGAGGGATTGCATTTTATGTTTGCGCTGTGCGCCGGCCGTGCCAGCGTCAAGGGGCCTTTTGTCTCTAACGAATGGGGTTCCAACATGACTGCTCAGCGTAAAACCAAGGACTTCAGCGCAACCCGTCCGGCCGCAGGCGCAAGCCTGTTTGCGGGCGATGCCACAGAGATGTTCTCCTCCGGTTCGGCTCCCGGATGCACTGCGGACCTGGCTGCAGGGGAGGGGGCATCGCTGTTTTCGTCCGGCTCCGCGCCCTCGGCCAGCGGCGGAACCGCAACCGGCGATCTGGTGGAGATGTTCTCCTCAGGGTCGGCGCCGGCGGCGCAAGGTGACACTGCCGCAGGTGATCTGGTGCAGCTGTTTTCCTCAGGATCTGCCCCGCAAGCACAATCAGAAGTTGCCGCAGGCGATCTGACAGAGATGTTTTCTTCCGGGTCCGCCCAGGCGGCGGGTGAAACTGCGTCGGGGGATCTGACGGAAATGTTCTCCTCCGGCTCGGCGCCCGCGGCAACGGCAGAGACCGGCGCAGGCGACGGCACGCATCTGTTCTCCTCCGGGTCCGCACCGGCACCGGCGGCGCGCACCTGCACTGGCGATGCGACCCGGCTGTTCTCTTCGGGCAGCTGACCGGGACGGGGCCGGTCTCCCTCCCGGCCCCTGACCTTGAGCGGCTCCGGTTTCCGGGGCTGCCGCCGCGCCGTACCCATCCGCAAGAGGTTCCCATGGCCCAGATCATCCCGTTTTTCTCTCCTGCCGCCCGCCAGTCCCGGGCCGATGCGCAGGGGGCGCTGGTCACCAGCTTTGCAACCTGCCGGCGCAGCCAGGAGGACGTGTTCTGGCTCAAGGAAAATGCGGAGCTTCTGAACATCCTTGAAAGCACAGGAGCGGATGTGAAAGCAGAGGCCCTGGCGCCCTTGCAGCCGTTTTACGACGGCGCGGCACGCCACATCAGTTTCTTCCGCCAGTACTACCGCTTCATCTTGTCGATTTGCCTGGATCTGGAGGATCTGGGCCTGCCGGGGCAGACCGGGGCGCAGATTGCCGAGTGGGTTTGCGCCCAGGGGCTGGCCGGGGCAGAGCTGTCGGACCTGCAGCGCGCCGAGGCCCGCCGCCTGCTGGCGCGGCGCGGCATTGCCGTGCGGGACGACGGGCTGGACGACCGGCTCCGCAGCTTTATTTCCCGCCCGCAGACCTTTGCCATTCCCAACAAAAAGGCCGCCTACGAGCTGACCCATATCGTGTTCTACCTGTCCGAGTACGGGCGCCGGGATCCGGGGCTGCCGGCGGCTGCCGTGACCAGCCTCGAATTCGCGGGTCTGGTGGCTTTTCTCGATCAGAATGCCGACCTTCTGGCGGAGATCTGCATCGCCATGCGCTATGCCGGGCAGCAGCCGCCAGCCGCCTGGGAGGCTTGGCTCGACGGGCAGGTTTCCGCTTATTTGCTCGCTAAGGATGAATTTTCTGGACTCCACGATGCGTATCACGAGTATTTTGTAACCAACTGGCTCATGCTGATGTCCGGCCGTCCGGCCTTCAGGCAGCCGGTCCCCTTGGGGGCGGTGCATGTGTCGGCGCAGCAGGGAGGGAGCATCTTGAGGAGCCTGTCTGAAGCCGTGTTTGATGCGGGAATGGCGCGGGCCAGCTGGAGCGCGGTGAAAGCGCGCGCCGAGGCGGCGCTCAGCGAGGAGCAGCACCGCATCCTGACCGCGGCAGAACGCAGCTGCGCCGGGTTTGCCGGATTTTTCGAAGGTTTTGCCCGCGCGGGCAGCGCAGGGGCGGCGTGATGCGCGGTTCCCGCAACCAGGCGCTGGCCGGGGCGCTGCTGGTGGTCGCTTATACCGGGCTGATTGCCTCTGCCGACGGGATCACCAAACTGCTTGCGGGCCAATACGCAGCGGCCCAGCTCTATGCGCTGTCCGGGGCCATGGTTGCGGGGCTGTGCCTGTTGGCGGACCGGCTGCCCGCCGTGCGCGGCGGCTTCCGCACCAAGTGCCCGCGGGCGATGGCCCTGCGCTCCGGCGCCACGCTGGTTGCGGCGGTGTGCTTTTTCTATGCCTTCCGGCTGCTGCCCTTTGCCGAGGTGTTTGTGTTCATCGGTCTGATGCCGCTGCTGGCGGGGGCCATGTCCGGGCTGGTGCTGAAGGAGCCGGTGCGCCCGGCGGCCTGGGCGGCGCTTGGCGCTGGATTTGCAGGGGTGCTTTTCCTGTTTCCGGGCGGGGTTGCCTCCGCCACGCCGGGCCATCTCGTTGCTTTGGCCGCGGCGGTCTCCGGCACATTTTCCATGACACTGGCGCGGTTTATCGGCCGTTATGAAAGCAATTCTCTGGCTCAGGTCTTTTATCCCAACCTGACCCTTTGCCTGGTGATGCTGGTGCTGCTGCCCTTTGTCTGGGTCCCGATGCCGCTGGCGGATGCGGGCTGGGCTGCGGCTTATGCTTTCCTGCTGTTCGGGGCGCGCTGGCTATTGGTGGTGGCGCTGCGGCTTCTGGCTTCCTACGCCGTCACGCCGCTGATGAATTTGCAATTCATCTGGATGGCGGTGATCGGCGCGGTGTTCTTTGGTGAGTTCCCGCCCGCTGCCACCTATTTCGGCGGTGCCATCGTCATTGCCTCGGGGCTTTATCTGGTCTGGGACCAGTTCGCCCCCGCGGCGCCGCGGCTGCGCAATCCTGGACGGCTGCAAACCGATCCGTGACCTGGATTGAGGGCGCCCGGCAGTGCCGGAATTTCCGGTAGCTCAGGCTCGGAACACAGGCGTTATGCCGGTCATTTCCCGCGCCGGGAAATGTGCCTGCAAGGCCGGGATCACATTGAGAACGAGGTGCCGCAGCCGCAGCTGGATGTGGCGTTGGGGTTTTCGATGGTGAACCGCGCGCCGATCAGCTCTTCGGTAAAATCAATCACCGCGTTTTCCAGGAACGGCAGCGACACGGCGTCGACCACCACTTTTTCACCCTGTCCCTCAAGGACCAGATCATCGGGTTTCGCCTCGTCCAGGGCGATCTCATACTGGAAACCGGAGCAGCCGCCGCCTTCGACCGCGACTCGCAGCGCCTGGCCCTGATCCGCGGCGCCGATCTCGGCCAGCCGGGCAAAGGCGCGGTCGGTGACTTTCGGGGGCAGGTTCATACGGTCTCTCCAAAGCTGATGTTGCAGCGCAAGTCATTATATAGAAAGGTGCCATCCAGGCAGCAAGATTTGCCAGGGAAAAGATTTGATATGCATGCGCCTTATGCCACGATGCCGGACCGCAGCCGCGGGCGGCAGGTTCCGGAGGAGGAAAGCTCCTTCCGCTCGCCCTTTCAGCGCGACCGCGACCGGATCATCCACGCCAGCGCCTTCCGCAGGCTCAAGCACAAGACGCAGGTGTTTGTCGAGCATGAGGGCGACAACTACCGCACCCGCCTGACGCATTCGATCGAGGTGGGGCAGGTGGGCCGCACCATTGCCGGCGCGCTGGGGCTGAACCAGGAGCTGACCGAGGCGGTGGCGCTGGCGCACGACCTGGGCCACACGCCGTTCGGCCACACCGGCGAGGACGCGCTGCATGCGCTGATGGAACCCTATGGCGGCTTTGACCACAACGCCCAGGCGATCCGCATCGTGACCCGGCTCGAACGGCACTACGCCGAGTTCGACGGCTTGAACCTCACCTGGGAAACCCTTGAGGCGATTGCCAAACACAATGGCCCGGTGGTGGGCGAACTGCCCTGGGCGCTGGCCGAATACAACGCCGAGGTCGATCTGGAACTGCACACCCACGCCAGCGCCGAGGCGCAGGTGGCAGCGCTGTCCGATGACATCGCCTATAACAATCATGATCTGCACGATGCGCTGCGGGCGGAGCTGTTCACCGACGATGACCTGGCCCGGCTGCCGCTGCTGGACAAGGCTTACGGGCAGGTCGACACGCTCTATCCCGGCCTTGACCCGAACCGCCGCCGCCACGAGGCGCTGCGCCGGTTCTTCGGAGTGATGGTGAGCGATGTGATCGACACCGCCCGGCTGCTGCTCGCGGAAAGCGGCGTGCAAAGCGTCGAGGAGGTCCGCGCGCTGGGGCATCCGGTGGTGAAATTCTCCGATCCCCTCTGGCGCGACCTGAAAGAGATCCGGGCCTTTCTGTTCACCCGCATGTACCGGGCGCCCTCGGTGATGGAGAAGCGCGCCAAGGTGGCCAAGGTGGTGGAGGCGCTGTTTCCCTACTTCCTGGACAATCCGCTGGACATGCCGGAGCGCTGGCAGGCCGACATTGCCGCAGCCGGAGACCGCACAGCGCTGGCGCGGATCGTGTCCGACTACATCGCCGGCATGACCGACCGCTTTGCCCTGCAACAGCATGAGCGGCTGATCGGGGTGAAGGTCGAGGTCTGACCACGCCTTGGACAGCTGCGCTTGTGTCCGGCGCCCTGTGCCACGTGCCGTGACGGGCTTGGCCGGCGGACCGCCGGTCCGGTCCGGCAGGTGTTTCGCCAATTGGCCGTAAGCCGTGCTATGATCTGGCCCTATGATGCCGCAAGGCATCGGCGTTATCCGCTGGGGGAAGCAGAACAAGGGGCAAGCCATGGCACGCTGGACCGTCACCTTCACGGACAAGCCGGAAATGGACAAAGTGCGCAGCGACAGGAAGCGGCGCGAGGCGCATATCGCCTTTGTGCGGTCGCGGCCCGAACTGCAGATCGGCGGCGCGCTGGCGATGCGGCCGATGCAGGACTTTCCCGGAGCGATCTGGAACGTGGAGGCCGAAACCCGCCAGGATGTGGAGCGGCTGATCCTGCAGGACCCGTATTATGTCGCCTCCCTGCGCCGCTACACGATCACGGAATGGGGCACCGCCTCAGCCGTGCAGAACATCCTGTCCTGATCCGCAGGCAGCCAAGCCGGACGGCGCGCCGCGGCAGCGGCGCATTTTCCCGGTGCGGGAAATTGGCCGGAAAATATGAATTTTCCGGTGCCGCCCGCCTGAGGCCCGGGGCTTCCCCTGCAATCCTGTTGACCCTTCCTGCGGCCCCCGGTATCCGCAGTGCTGAACAGTTGGGACGCCAGATATGAACCTCTTTACCGATATCCGCTCGCTCGTGATCGACAGCCTGACCGCCATGACCGGCGAGGGCGCGCTGCCCGAGGGGCTCGATTTTGCCAATGTCGCGGTGGAGCCGCCGCGCGACGCCGCCCATGGCGACATGGCGACCAATGCGGCGATGGTGCTGGCCAAGCCCGCAAAGATGAAGCCGCGCGACATCGCCGAGGCGCTGGCCGCCAAGCTGGCAGCGGACGAGCGGATCACCAGCGCCGAGGTCGCAGGCCCCGGCTTCCTGAACCTGCGGCTGGCGCCGGGCATCTGGCAAGGGGTGCTGAAATCGGTCCTGGACGCAGGCACGGATTTCGGCCGCTCCGGCATCGGCGCGGGCAAGCGCGTGAACGTGGAATATGTCTCCGCCAACCCGACCGGTCCGCTGCACGTGGGCCATACCCGCGGCGCGGTGTTCGGCGATGCGCTGGCGGCACTGCTGGCCTATGCCGGCTATGACGTCACCCGCGAGTATTACATCAACGACGGCGGCGGCCAGGTCGATGTTCTGGCGCGCTCTGTCTACCTGCGCTACCTGGAGGCGCACGGACAGGACATCGCCTTTGCCGACGGCACCTATCCCGGCGATTACCTGGTCCCGGTCGGCCAGGCGCTGAAGGACAAGGCGGGCGATGCCTATCTCGATCAGCCCGAAGAAGTCTGGCTGGCGGAGGTCCGTGAATTTGCCACCGATGCGATGATGGCGCTGATCCGCGAGGATCTGGCCCAGCTCGGCATCGAAATGGATGTGTTCTACTCCGAGAAATCCCTCTACGGCACCGGCAAGATCGAGGCCGCGCTGAAGGCGCTGGAGTCCAAGGGGCTGATCTATCAGGGGGTGCTGGAGCCGCCGAAGGGCAAGAAACCCGACGACTGGGAACCGCGCGAGCAGACCCTGTTCAAATCCACCGATCACGGCGACGACGTTGACCGGGCGGTGAAGAAATCGGACGGCACCTGGACCTATTTCGCGCCCGACATCGCCTATCACTACGACAAGGTGGAGCGCGGCTTTGACGAGCTGATCGACGTTTTCGGCGCCGATCACGGCGGTTATGTCAAACGGATGAAGGCTGCAGTATCGGCGCTCTCCGATGGCAAGGTGCCGCTGGATATCAAGCTGTGCCAGCTGGTGAAGCTGTATAAGGACGGCCAGGAATTCAAGATGTCCAAGCGGGCAGGGACCTTTGTCACCCTGCGCGATGTGGTCGATGCTGTCGGCCCGGACGTCACCCGCTTCATGCTGCTGACCCGCAAGAACGATCAGGGCTTCGATTTCGACCTCGACAAGGCGCTGGAGCAGTCCAAGGACAACCCGGTGTTCTACGTGCAATACGCCAACGCGCGGATCTGCTCGACCCTGCGCAAGGCAGAGGAGCAGGGGATTGCGGCGGATGATGCGGCGCTCAACGCCGCCGATCTCAGCCTGGTGTCCGACCCGGCGCAGCTGGCGGTGGCCAAGAAGCTGGCCGAATGGCCGCGCCTGGTGGAAGTCGCGGCCCGCACCCATGAGCCGCACCGGGTGGCCTTCTATCTCTACGATCTGGCCTCGGAGCTGCACGGGCTGTACCACATGGGAAAATCGCAAGAGGGTTTACGATTTGTTAACGAGAGCAGCCAATCGGCAACACATGCGAATTTGGCCCTGGCCAAAGCCGTTTCCGTTGTCATTTCGGCTGGTCTTGGTATTCTTGGCGTGAAACCGGCAGAAGAGATGCGATAACCAAAACGGGGCGTCGGCCCCAGCGGTTAAAATTGCACACCCGCCGGAGTGAGGCAGTTCAAGAGACTTGGGGCGCGGCGCCGATTCGGCGCTGCAAATCCGGGCAGTGAGGCGGAAAATGGCGTATTTTGCGCAGGCGGGCCAGGGCCACGCCTATATTCAGGGCGGTGTTCAAAGGCAGGACACCGCAACTGGCGGGGCCTACGGGCAGCAGTACTCCGATCAGCATTACACCGGTCCGGGCGCGGAGCCGGCATACGGTTACGAGGATCCCGCCTACGGCTATCAGCCTGACGGACAGAGCTATGACGCGCAGGAATATGCCGCTTACGCCGCGCCTGCCGGGCTGCGGACGCGATTCTCCCGCACCCTCAGCCTGCTGGGCGCCGCCGCCTCCGTTGCGCTGGTCGCGGGGGTTGGCGTCTGGGGCTACAAGCTGGTGATGCGCGATGTCAGCGGCGTGCCGGTGGTGCGCGCGGCCGAGGGGCCGATGCGCGAACAGCCCGTGAATCCGGGCGGCTCCCAGGCGGATCACCAGGGGCTGGCGGTGAATGCGGTTGCCGCCAGCGGTAGCGCCGAGGCGCCGGCCGACCGTCTGACCCTGGCACCGCCCGCAATCCGGCTGACAGACGACGACAAGCCGCTGCCGCAGCTGGCCGCGGAAACCGCCCCGGCGGAGCTGCCGGCCGTTCCGGCAGAACCTGTGGCGGCTGAAGCCCCCGGTGTCAGCGAGGACGCGGTGGCCTCTTTCCAGAACGGCGACATCGACGCGCTGGTCGCAGAACTCGCCCGCGAGGCGGAAACGCTGTCGGCTGCGGTGCCCGCTTCGGCGCAGGCGCCCGCCATCGTGCAGCCGGAACCGCTGCAGCCAGGCTTGGCCGCGGCAGCGCCGTCTCCCGCCGTCCTGAATGCGCCCGGCGTCAAGCACTCGCTGCGGCCCTCCGCCCGGCCCGCACGGTTCAGCCCCGCACCGGCCGCAGCCGCACCGGCAGCCCCTGCCGCTGCCGTCGAAGTCGACCCGGCCACCCTCCCGGCCGGCACACGGCTGGCGCAGCTGGGCGCCTATGAAAGCCCGGAAGTCGCGCGCGCCGAATGGGACCGGATCCATGCCCGCTTTGCCGATTACCTGGAAGGCAAGCAGCGGGTGATCCAGCGCGCCGAAAGCGGCGGCCGCACCTTCTACCGCCTGCGGGCGATGGGCTTTGCCGGACTGTCGGATGCCCGCCGCTTCTGCTCGGCGCTGGTGGCTGGCAATGCCGACTGCATTCCGGTAACCACACGGTAACGAACCGCCTGGCCGCGAGGCCGGGCAGCGCCCGTCCCGCCCCCAGGGCGGGCGCTATGCACCCACCCCGGGCCGGGCGCTGCTCTCCCGGACCCAAGGGGGCCATAGGGCACACTCATGACTTTTGGAGCCACCATCCTCGACGCCGACGGCCTGCGCCTGAGCGCAGATGAAAAGGCGTTCTTCCGCGACGCCGATCCCTTCGGCTTCATCCTGTTTGCCCGCAACATCGAAAGCGCCGATCAGGTCCGCGCCCTGTGCGGCGATTTCCGCGAGGCGGTGGGCCGGGACTGTCCCATAACCATCGACCAGGAGGGCGGCCGGGTGCAGCGTCTGCGCGAGCCGCTGGGGCGCAACTGGCTGCCGCCGCTGGAGCATGTCGTGCGGGCGGGCGCCGGCGCCGAACGCGCCATGTACCTGCGCTATCGGCTGATCGCGCATGAGTTGCACGGCCTCGGCATCGACAGCAATTGCGCCCCGATTGCCGACGTGGCCTGCGCGGACACCCACGAGTTCCTGAAGAACCGCTGTTACGGCGAAGACACCCGGTCGGTTGCCGCCATCGGCTGCGCGGTGGCGCAGGGCCATCTGGACGGCGGCGTGCTGCCGGTGCTGAAACACATCCCCGGCCACGGCCGCGCCACCGCCGACAGCCATCTGGACCTGCCGCATGTGGCCAGCGATCCGGAGACACTGGAGCAAAGCGATTTTGCCGCCTTCAAAGCGCTGAATGACCTGCCGCTGGGGATGACCGCGCATCTGGTCTATGACGCCTATGACAGCCGCCCGGCCACCACCTCGCCGGTGATGATGCAGCTGATCCGCGAGCAGATCGGCTTCGACGGGCTGATCATGACCGACGACATCTCCATGAAGGCGCTCAAGGGCGCGCTGACCGGCATCACCCGGGACTCCCTTGCCGCGGGCTGCGACGTGGTCCTGCTGTGCAATGCGCCGCTGGCGGACCGGATCGCCGTCGCAGAGGCCGCAGGAAGTATGACAGCGGCAGCGCAAACCCGCGCAGACCGTGCGCTGGCAGCCCGCAAACCCCCTGCGGATCTTGACATTCAGGCCGCCGAAGACGAACTTGCCGCCCTCATGGGCGGGCAGGTGTATGGCTGAGCAGACACTCTTTTCAGACGCGGACAGATCGGTAGAGGAACGGCTGGCGGCCGAGGCCCTGATCGTGGACGTGGACGGATTCGAAGGCCCGCTGGACCTGCTCTTGACGCTGTCGCGCACCCAGAAGGTGGACCTGCGCAAGATCTCCGTGCTGGAGCTGGCGCGGCAGTATCTGACCTTCGTCGAGAAGGCCAAGGAGCTGCGGATCGAACTGGCGGCCGATTATCTGGTGATGGCGGCCTGGCTCGCCTTTCTGAAATCCCGCCTGTTGCTGCCGCCGGACCCGGAGGAAGAGGGGCCATCGGGCGAGGAACTGGCCGCCCACCTGGCGTTCCAGCTGGAGCGTTTGCAGGCGATGCGCGACGCCGCTGCCCGGCTGATGGGCCGCGACCGGCTGGGCCGCGACTTCTTCGGGCGCGGGGAGGAAGAGACCGTCGCCCGGATCAAGACCGTCACCTATACCGCCAACCTCCTGGATCTGATGCAAGCCTATGCCCGCATCCGCACCAAGGAGGATTTCCGCCCCTTCGTGATGGACCGCGACTCGGTTTTCACCATGGAGGAAGCGCTGGACCGGATGCGCCACCTGCTGGGCTTTACCGGCGATTGGACCGACCTGATCAGCTATCTGCCGGACGGCTGGCACAGCGATCCGGTCAAGCGGCGGTCGGCCACCGCGGCGACCTTTGCCGCGTCGCTGCAACTGGTCAAGGAAGGCAAGGCAGAGCTGCGCCAGAGCGAAACATTTGCGCCGATCCAGCTGCGCAGCCTGAACGAGGATAGCTGATGGAAGACCAGATCATGGACGGTCAGAGCCAGGGCGCTCCCGTCCGCGAAGACACAGATTCGCTGTTCGACGCGCCGCCGATGGCGGAGCAGGAGCGGATGGTGGAAGCGGTGCTGTTTGCCAGCGCCGAACCTGTCACTCTGCGCGACCTCGAAAGCCGCATGCCGCATGGCTGCAACCCGCGCGAGGCGGTGGAGCATCTGCGCAAGCGCTATGAGGGCCGCGGCGTGCGGGTGGTGCGTCTGGGCGATGCCTGGGCGATCCGCACCGCACCGGACCTGGGTTTCCTGATGCAGAAGGAAACCACCGAGCTGCGCAAGCTCAGCCGTGCCGCGATCGAGACCCTGGCGATTGTCGCCTACCACCAGCCGGTGACCCGCACCGAGATCGAAGAGATCCGCGGTGTGTCGGTGTCGCGCGGCACCATCGACCAGCTGATGGAGATGGACTGGATCCGCCTCGGCCGCCGCCGGATGACACCGGGCCGCCCGGTGACATTCGTGGTGACGCCGGACTTCCTCGACCACTTCGGCCTGGAAAGCGCCCGCGACCTGCCGGGCCTGAAGGAGCTGCGCGCCGCGGGCCTGCTGGAAAACCGCCCGCCGCCGGGCAGCCTGCCGCTGGGCCAGAGCGGCGACGAGGACGACGAGCCGGAAGAACAGGCGGAACTGTTCGAGGAGTGACGCCTGCGCGGCTCAGTACGCCCGGAAATTGCCGCATTGCGCCTTTATGGTGGCGGGCAGGCGAATGCGGAGGGCTGAGCTAATGAGTGCGAACTGGATCATCCGCATGGTATTGCGCCGCCTGATCGGGCGCGCGGTGAATGCCGGACTGCGCCGCGCGGCGCAACACGGCGCGCAGCGCCTGGGCAAGAGCAAGGGACCGGCACCGGGGTTCGGTCCGGGCCCCAGCCCCCGGCGCAAGCTGCGCAATGCCGCGTCGCGCATCCCCAAGGTCAAGTAGAGGAACCGGCAGGCAGTGTGCCGTGCCTGCGGAATGTGCCCACCGGATTAGGCTGAGGGCAGTGCCATAAACAGATACTACCCCGGGACGTCCTGGCGTTGGAAACGGAATGCGTCAGCTGGGAAGTCGAATTCCCGCGCGACAGCGTTCAAGTCACGCTGCCTTTCATAGATCGGCACAAAGTCGTGCACGGGTTCAAAAGTGGGCACGTTTTTCAGTTCCGGCAGTTCATTGTTTGCCCAGACCGGGACGTTGTTGAGATCCAGTCCTTCCCAACTTGCCATCAGCCCAAGATCGGCCTTAGTTAGGGGGGTAGTAGCGGAAAGGTGCTTGCTAAGACTTTCGGCATTGGCCTCAATGCTGGATAGGCTGGCGAACACCTGACCGTTCTCGGTTACATCCAGCACGATGCCATCGGAAGTCTTGAGCGTGCGCGCGACTGCGGCGAACTTGGCAAGTGCAAACGTAAGCTGTTCCGGATCTTCAAGATTGGCTACAGCCTGAGGGACCGTCTTGGTCACGACGTTGGAAACCGAGTTGCACACAAGGTTGCCCGAAATCTCTGTGCACTCCTGGCTCTGAACTACGCTGCGCTCAACTGTCCATGAAGGTCCAAACGTCCTGACTGCCCAGTACATGAGTTTTGCGCGCCAGTCCTCCACACCATTGGCGCGCATGCCGTAGTAGAAGTTCCGATGAGTATCGTGGGCAGTGCGCGTTTGTACCTGGGTATAGTAGTCGTGAATGACAGAGGCTTTCAGGTAACGGCCTGTAAACGGGCCGCCGATGAAGGACCAGAATGCCGGTGGGATAGAAGCGCCGTTTACTTCTGCGCCGGCTGGAGTCGTCCACCTGAGGCCATTGGGGTCATCGAAATGAAAGTCTGTTCCGAGTTTGAAGACGGTCCACGGCTCGGCGCTGTGGAACTCGCCCTTTGGCCCTTCGGTAAAAAGACCGAAGAACTCCTGCGAAAAAGCAGGTTGAGGCAGGGCCAGGAATAGGGCTGCTACAAAACGTATCTTACGATTCTTCATCACCTTTTCCTCGCTATCGGCTGGAATGGAGGTAAGTGCGCTCAGGCGCCTGCCTGAGGGTAGTGTAGAAGCGCCCCTGCATTCAAGGGTTGCGGAAATGCTTGGACAGCTTCAGCCCCTGGCCCTGGTAGTTCGACGCTATGCCGGCACCATAAAGCTGCTCCGGCACCTCGGCCATCTTCTCATAGACCAGACGGCCCACCACCTGGCCGTGCTCCAGCACAAACGGCGCCTCGTGGCAGCGCACTTCCAGCACCCCGCGCGATCCGGCACCGCCCGCCGCGTCATGGCCGAATCCGGGATCGAAGAAGCCCGCGTAATGCACCCGGAACTCGCCCACCATCGCCAGATAAGGCGCCATCTCGGCGGCAAAGGCGGGCGGGATATGCACCGCTTCGCGGCTCACCAGGATATAGAACGCGCCGGGATCCAGGATGATGCGGCCATCCTTGGTGCGCACCTCCTCCCAGTATTCCTGCGGGTCGTATTCGCCGATCCGGTCCAGGTCGATCACCCCGGTATGCGGTTTGGCGCGGTAGCCGACCAGATCGGTGCCCGGCAGTTTCAGATCGACGGAAAAGCCCAAACCATCCTCGATCATCGCCTCGCCATCGACCAGCGGCGTGCACGCGTGCAGCATCTTCAGTTCCGCATCCGACAGCACCGCCTGGCCGCGGCGGAAGCGGATCTGGTTCAGCCGCATGCCCGGCCGCACCAGAACCGAGAACGAGCGCGGGCAGATCTCCGCGTAAAGCGGCCCCTGGTAGCCGGGCTTGATCCGGTCGAACTCCTCGCCGCCATCGGTGATGGTGCGGGTCAGAAGGTCGAGCCGCCCGGTGGAGCTTTTGGCATTGGCCACCGCGGAAACATCCTGCGGCAGCGCCAGACCTTCCATCAAGGGCACCACATAGACGCAACCCTTTTCCAGCACCGCGCCGCCGTCGAGGCTGATGCGGTGCATCTCGAATTCCGTCAGACGGTCGGAGACGCTGCGGCCCTGGCCCGCCAGAAAAGATGCGCGCACCCGGTAGGCGACATTGCCCAGCCGCAGGTCGAGGCTGGCAGGCTGCACCTGACCCTCCACCAGCGGGCTGCTGACGGTGATCGCGCCGTTCTCCAGCATGTTTTCAATGGTTTGGCTGGGCAAAACGCCTGTCATTTCCTGTCCCTCCCCGCGCCGGAATTTCCGGCGATGCTGGCCCAATCGGCCCCGCTGCGCAATCGGCAATTCAGGGCCGGGATATGAAAACGCCCGGGTGCCGAAGCACCCGGGCGTTTTTCAAATGGTCGGGCTAGCAGGACTCGAACCTGCGACCTTCCGTCCCCCAGACGGACGCGCTACCAGGCTGCGCCATAGCCCGTTGAAGAGCCTTCTAACCGTTTTCACGGCAGGGGCAAGAGGGGGCGGCAAGATTTTTTGCGCATCCGCCCGGAAATCCTGCCGGCTGAGGCAGTTGCAGGCCCGCGCGTGCGCAAGGGGGCGTTTCCCGGCGCGGGAAACGCCCGTGCAATCAGGGGAGGTCCGGACCGGACCTGGCGCCGGAGACCGGCACCCCTGCAACAGTGCCGCGAGCGGCCAGGGCGCGCAGATCTTCGGCGCAGGCGGCGATTGCGGCCACCGTTTGCGGCGGCAGGCTGCGGACAGCGGCCAGATGGGACAGAACACCGGGGTGGGGCAGGACAGTGGCAGGGGCGTCTGCCGTCGTTTCCAGCTCTGCCGCCGGGCTGTCTTGCGGCTGGTCCTGTTCAGCAGCCGCGTCTGCGTCAGGGTCAAAGCCGGAGGCAAATTCCAGCGCATCCACCCGACGGGCGGCCTCGTCCAGATCATGCGGCGGGAAGGCGGCGGCAGGATCGGCCGCGGCGCCTGCGTCATCCGCGCCGGGGTCTGCCTCCATGGCGGCGGCAAACGGCTCTGCGCCGCTGCCAAAGTCCAGCGGCTCTTCCGGCTGAACGCCCGCCGCGGCAGCCAGGGTGTCCTCGGACAGGTCCGGTTCGGGTGATTGGACTGCCAGCGGATCAGCCGCTGCAGGGCTGGCGGCGTCTTCCGCCGGTTCCCGTCCGAAAGCCTGCTCCGGCAAATCGGCTGTGTCCGGCCCGAGTGTTTCCGCAGCGGACGTATCCTCCAGCACGGGCGGCGGCGCTGCGGTCAAGGGGGCCTCTTCCGGCAGCGTCTCAGCGGGTCCGGTTTCAGCCGGTGAGCCAGGGAGGTCCAGCGTGTCGGGCTGTGTCTCGCCGGCGGCGGGCGGAGCCGCTGCCGGCTCAGCTCCCAAGTCCCAGCCAGTGGCTTCATCGCCGTCTTGCGGGTCTTGAATTTCTTCTGGCGCGGGGGCGAGCGGGGCGGTGTCTGCGGGGGCATCCGCTGCTGCTGTGCTCTCTTTAGCCGGGGTCTCAGCGGCGTCCTCGCTCCAGGGGGAAGCGGTGTCCGGTTCCACTGCAGCGGCATGGGAAGCCCCGGCGGCGTCTGCCGGTGCGGGCGCGGTGCCATCGGCGGCGGGGTCTTGCGCCGCAAGCGGAGATGCGGCGGAGAGGCCGGGGTCTGATTCTGCGGCGGGCGGGTCCAGATCCATCAGCATCTGCGGCTCTGGCTCAGCGGCGTCTGCGGGGGCGTCCGCAGGTTCCGGGATATCCGCCGGGGCAGCAGGGCTTACAGCCGCGGGGGCGCCTGCGGGGTCCTGCAGGATGTCGTCTGCCGCGGCGTCCTGTTGCGGGAAGCCGACGACATTGCTGGCTTCGGAACCCGTATCCTCCTCTGCCGCGTGCTCATGGCTCAGCTCCAGCGAGCTTTGCCAGTCATCGCCAAACTTGTCCGCCGGCGGCAGCGGCGCGGAGCGTTCTGGGGCTGCGCCGTCGACCGGGTGCGAGAACTCCGCCACGTGGGCGGGGCCATGCTCGCGCAGCAGCGCCTGAACGTCCTTGATCGACATCCCGTCGTCATGCAGCAGTTTCTTGATGCCGCCCAGAAGCCGCATATCCGCAGGCCGGTAGTACCGGCGCCCGCCGGCCCGCTTGACAGGTTTGACCTGCGTGAACTTGCTCTCCCAGAAGCGCAGAACATGCGCCTGCACGCCCAGCCAGTCCGCAACTTCGCTGATGGTGCGGAAGGCATCCGGTGATTTTGACATGGCTCAATTGGTCCCGTTAGTTACGGTTGCCGTCTGCCACGCGGTCTTTCATCAGGTGGGAAGGCCGGAAGGTCAGCACGCGGCGCGGCTGAATCGGCACCTCTTCGCCGGTCTTCGGGTTCCGCCCGACCCGGGCAGATTTATCCCTTACGCTGAATGTCCCGAACGAGGAGATCTTCACCTGTTCACCGCGCACCAGGGCGTCCGACATATGCTGCAGCATGCTTTCCACGAGCTGCGCGCTTTCATTGCGCGACAGGCCGACTTCCCGGAAAACAGCTTCACTCAAATCCATTCGTGTCAGTGTTTTTTCGCCCATACCAATCCCCGTTGTTTGCCAAAGCATAGGGTGCAGGGAAATTCCCTGTCAATATCAATGAATTGCGCGGGGTGTTTCGGGCGGGAATCCGGCTGGAAGAGTTACCAGCGCAGCACAACGGCGCCCCAGGCCAGACCGCCGCCGATGGCTTCGGTCACAATCAGGTCGCCTTCTTTGATCTGGCCGCGCTCTTTGCCGACAGACAGGGCAAGCGGAATGGAGGCCGCGGAGGTATTTCCGTGATCCTGCACGGTTACCACCACATTGTCCATGCTCAGTCCCATTTTCTTGGCGGTGCCCTGAATGATGCGGATATTGGCCTGATGCGGCACGATCCAGTCCACATCGGCCGCCGACAGCCCGGCGCGGTCCAGCGCGGTGTTCGCGGTAGAGGCGAGTTTTTCCACCGCGTGGCGGAATACCTGGTTGCCCTGCATCCGCAGATGGCCGGTCGACTGGGTCGAGGATACGCCGCCGTCGACATACAGCAGATCCTTGTAGCGGCCGTCGGAATTGAGATCGGTCGCCAGAATGCCGCGGTCCTTGTTGGTGCCCGCCAGCTCCTGGCCCTCCAGCAGCAGCGCGCCGGCGCCGTCGCCGAACAGCACGCAGGTGGAACGGTCGGTCCAGTCCATGATCCGGCTGAAGGTCTCGGCGCCGATCACCAGCACCCGGCTGGCCTGGCCCGAGGCGATCAGCGCATTGGCGTTGCTGAGCGCATAGACAAAACCCGCGCAGACCGCTTGGACGTCAAAGGCAAAGCCCTTGGTCATGCCCAGCTTGGACTGCACCATGGTCGCGGCAGAGGGGAAGGTGAGGTCGGCGGTGGAGGTTGCAACGACGATCGCATCCACATCGTCAGCCGTCAGGCCCGCATCCGCCAAAGCGCGCTCTGCGGCCTTGGCAGCCATATCCGATGTGGTTTCTCCCTCAGCGGCGAAATGGCGGCGTTCGATGCCAGACCGGGTGCGGATCCATTCGTCCGTGGTGTCCAGCGAGGCTTCGAATTCCGCGTTCTCAACCACCCGTTCAGGGAGATAGTGGCCTATGCCAACAACTACCGCGCGTCGCGTCATCCGGTGCCTGCCTATTTCAGTCTTTTTCGGTGGCCGCCCGCGGGGTGCGGGAAGCATTATTATCTTGGGTATGCGCGCCTGCAGATGCAACCCGCGCGGCCAGTTTTTCAGCGAATCCGTGCTGCGCCAGGCGGAACGCGAGCTTCACTGCGGCCGATACGCCGGTGGCGTCCGCGCCGCCGTGGGATTTCACCACGGTGCCGTTCAGGCCCAGGAATACTCCGCCATTGACGCGGCGCGGGTCCATCCGCTTGGACAGCCGCTTGAGCGAGGTCATCGCCAAGAGCGCCGCAATCTTGGACAGGAAGGAGTACTGGAACGCCTCGCGCAGCGCGGTGCGCATCACCCGCGCGGTGCCTTCGCCGGTCTTGATCGCCACATTGCCGGTGAAGCCGTCGGTGACAATCACATCCACCGCATTGCCGGGAATGTCGCTGCCCTCGACAAAGCCCACGAATTCGTAACTTGCCTGCGCCGCATTGTCCGCAATCAGCCCGAAGGCCTCTTTCAGCTCGGCGCGGCCCTTGTGTTCTTCGGTGCCCACGTTCAGCAGCCCCACCCGCGGGCAGGCGATGTCCATGGAGTTGCGCACGTAAGAGGTGCCCATCAGCGCGTATTGCAGCAGGTCCTCGGCATCCGCCTTCACGTCGGCGCCGACATCCAGCATGACGTTGAACCCCTGCGGATTCAGCGACGGCCACAGGATAGCGATGGCCGGACGGTTGATGCCCGGCAGCTTGCGCAAACGCAGCATGCTGAGCGCCATCAGCGCGCCGGTGTTGCCGCAGGAAACAGCGCCCGCCGCCTCGCCGGTCTTGACCGCCTCCAGCGCGGACCACATCGAGGTGCCCTTGCCGTTGCGCATCACCTGCGAAGGTTTGTCCTCCATCGTCACCACGTCGCGGGCATCGCGAATCTCGACGCGGCCCTTAAGGGCGCGCTTTCTGGCGACAAGAGGCTGCAGCTGCTCGGCGGGGCCGTGCAGGATGAACCCGATATCCGGGTTTTTCTGTGCCGACATGTCAATGCCGGCCACCACAACAGCAGGGCCGGCGTCTCCGCCCATGGCGTCAACAGAAATGATGATGCGGCCGGCTTCTGCCTGATTTTTCGCGGGTTTACCCGTCATGCGAAAGCCTGCCTGGCATCAGGATCCGGTACGTGGCTTACGCCGCGTCCTCGTCGATCTCGATTTCGTCAGCTGCCGCGACGATTTCCTTGTCGTCGTAATGGCCGCAGGACGGGCACACGTGGTGCGGGCGCTTCAGCTCGCCGCAGTTGCCGCATTCGTTCGGGTTCGCAGCAACCAGTGCATCGTGCGCGCGGCGGTTGTTGCGGCGCGATTTGGATACTTTGTTCTGTTGGACGGCCATGTCTCAACCTTTGTCTGTTTGGGCCTTGGGACCATCCCCGCGGCGCGATTGCATTCGTGTTCGATCGGTGTGACGTGCGTTTAGGCGGCTGCCCTAGCATTGTCCAACCAAAAATTCCGATGAGCGCGCGAAAATACTGCGAATCTCCGGCGGCGCAAGGTGTTTTTTAGGGCAGCGCCGCGCCCGGCGCCAGAAACAATTTCCGCATGTGCGAAAAAACTGCCTCTAGTCCTCATCTTTCAGCTGCCCGCGCAGGGCGGCAAGCCCGGCAAAGGGTTTGGTGTCCTCGTCCCGCATCGGCGCCACGCCGTTTTCGGCATAGACAGCCTCGCCCAGTTCGGCGCCGTCCTTGCGCGGGTAGGGCGGGATGTGCAGCGCCAGCGCCTCGGCCATCACCTGGCCCGGATCGATATGGCTGCCCAGCGGCTCGACGCTGTCGTCATCGGGCATTTCCACCTCGGCGCCTTCCGGCGTTTCGTACCGGGCAGTATAGGTGAGGGCCACCTTTTCCTCGATCCTTGTGGTCACCGGTTCCAGCGTGACCACGCAGTCCTGCACCACGGTCGCGCCCAGGGCGCCGGTCAGCTGCCAGTCGCGCTTGCCCAGGGCCTTGATCTCGCCGGTGAAGCGGACCTTGCGCAGGGCATTCACCCCAAGCTCTGCGGCCAGGGCGGCCAGCTCCTCCTTGCCTGGGATGATTTCAAAGGCGGTCGGGGTGTTCTGCGGCAGGTCCGCCACCCGCAAAGCGGTGCTCTCAGACATGTTGGGGACTTTCGTTTCTTGAACCGGAAGCGGTCATTAGGTAATCGGGTTGAAAGACGTATTCAAGCCGCACAGTGCGGCGAGGCTCGGGGGGCCCTCATGTTTCCAAAGGCGTTTCATTACAAGTCCGTTCTGCGCGGCGCGGTATTTGCGGCGGCCGGGCTGGCGCTGGCGGCCTGCGCGTCGGTCTACCGCAAGCATGGCTACGTGCCCACACCCAGCCAGCTGGCCGAGGTTGTGCCCGGGGTCGATACCAGGGATTCGGTGGCCGAAACCATCGGTGTGCCGTCCTCGACCGGGGTGCTGAACGAAAGCGGCTACTATTATGTCGCGACCCGCTTCCGCCACTATGGCGCTTCGGCGCCGAAACCTGTGGCGCGGGACCTGGTGGCGATCAGCTTTGACGCGCAGGGCGTGGTAGAGGGCATCCGCCGCTACAGCCTGGAAGACGGCAGGGTGGTGCCGCTGGAGCGCCGGGTGACCAGTTCCGGGGTGGAAGACAGCACCTTCCTGCGCCAGCTTCTGGGCAACCTGGGCAACTTCGGTCCCGGCCAGCTTCTGAACACAGAATAACCCGGGCTTACGGCTGTGCTGCCGCGTTTGCGCCAGGACATGCGCGCCGCACCAGCGCGGGCCTGCAGCAGGGGACAGCCATGGCAGAGCCGGATCTATTGCTGAGCAGAGGCCGCTACCGCGCCCGGCTGGCCGCCGGGTCGGAGGATATCGCCGCGGCGCAGGCCCTGCGGACACTGTGCTTTCGCACCGCCGGCACGGATAGCGACGCCTTTGACGGCCTCTGCGCGCATGTGCTGGTCGAGCAGGCAGGCTCCGGGGTGCTGGTGTGCTGTTTCCGGCTGCTGGTGCTGGAGGGCGGCAGCAGCCTGCGGAACAGCTACTCCGCGCAATTCTACGATCTGTCGCGGCTTGAGAGATTTGAGGGGAAGCTGGCAGAGCTGGGCCGGTTCTGTATGCATCCAGACTGGCATGATCCCGACATCCTGCGCATTGCCTGGGGAGCGTTGGCCGGGTTGATCGAGGCGCAGGACGTTAAGCTGCTGTTCGGCTGCACTTCCTTCGCGGGAACCTCTGCCGTGCCGTATCTGGATACATTTGCGCTGCTCCGGCAGCGGCACCTGGCGCCGGCGCAGTGGCCGGTGCTGGAAAAGGCGCCGGAGGTGGTCCGCTTTGCGGCAGAGCTGCAAGAGGCGCCCGATATGAAGCTTGCGGTGCAAGCGATGCCGCCGCTGCTGCGGACCTATCTGGCGATGGGCGGCTGGGTCAGCGATCATGCGGTGGTGGACCGGCAGATGAACACGCTGCATGTGTTCACCGGGCTGGAGACCGGCGCGATCCCGGAGGCCCGCAAACGGCTGTTGCGGGCGGTGGCCGGGTGATTTTGAGTATTTTCGGAAAGATGAAAGCGGAGCGTTGACGCGATTTTGCCGCCGGGGTAGCTGGCTGGCATGGCACGTATTCCTCTTTTGCAGATGTCCGGCATTTCCCTCAGCTTTGGGGGCGATCCGGTTTTTTCGAACCTCGATCTGGTGGTGCAGCCCGGCGACCGGGTGGCGCTGGTGGGCCGCAACGGCTCGGGAAAATCCACGCTGATGAAGGTGATGGCGGGGATTGTTGAAGCCGATCAGGGCGACATCGTGGTGCCGCCGGGTAAATCCGTCGGCTACATGGAGCAGGACCCGAAGATGGAGGGGTTTGCCACGTTGGGCGATTTTGCCGCCAGTGAGCTGGACCCCGGCGAGATGTACAAGGTGGAGCGCGCGGGCGAAGGGCTGAAGTTTGATCCGGCCCGGCCGGTGGAAACTGCCTCCGGCGGGGAGCGCCGCCGCGCCGCGCTGGCCAAGCTGATGGCCGAAGCGCCCGACCTGATGCTGCTGGACGAGCCCACGAACCACCTGGATATCGAGGCGATCACCTGGCTGGAAAATGAACTCAAAGCCACCCGCGCGGCCTTTGTGCTGATCTCCCACGACCGGGCGTTCCTGCGGGCGCTGACCCGCGCGACCCTTTGGGTGGACCGCGGCGAGGTGCGCCGCCAGGAAAAGGGGTTTGAGGATTTCGAGGCCTGGCGCGACAAGGTCTGGGAAGACGAGGACATGCAGCGACACAAGCTGAACCGGCTGATCAAAGCCGAAAGCCGCTGGGCGGTCGAAGGCATCTCCGCCCGGCGCAAGCGCAACATGGGCCGGGTGCGGGCGCTGCAGGACCTGAAGGCGGAGCGCGCCGGCCAGATCAAGCGGCAGGGTGCGGCGGAGATGGCGCTGGAGGCTGGCCCCAAGTCGGGCCGCAAGGTGATCGAGGCCGAGGGGCTGAGCAAGGCGTTTGGCGGCAAGCAGATCGTGAGGGACTTCTCGCTGAAGGTGCAGCGCGGCGACCGGGTGGCGTTTGTCGGCCCCAATGGCGCCGGGAAGACCACGCTGTTGAAGATGCTTTTGGGCATGGAACAGCCGGATGCAGGCTCGGTGCAGCTGGGCACCAATCTGGAAATCGCCCTGTTCGACCAGACCCGCGATCAGCTGGACGGCGATTCGACCCTGTGGGAGAACCTGACCGCCGATCCGCTCTTGGGGATTTCCGGCAAGGCGGATCAGGTAATGGTGCGCGGCCAGCCCAAGCACGTTGTGGGCTACCTGAAAGAGTTCCTGTTCGACGAGCGGCAGGCGCGGGCGCCCGTGCGGTCGCTGTCGGGCGGCGAGAAGGCGCGGCTTTTGCTGGCGCGGCTGATGGCGCGGTCCTCGAACCTGCTGGTCCTGGACGAGCCGACCAACGATCTGGATGTGGAGACACTGGATCTGCTGCAGGAGCTTTTGGACAACTACGACGGCACCGTGCTGCTGGTGAGCCACGACCGGGATTTCCTGGACCGGGTGGCGACCACCACCATCGCGATGGAAGGCGACGGCCGGGCCACGGCCTATGCCGGCGGCTGGAGCGATTACCTCGCGCAGCGCGGCCCGTTGGAGGCTGCGGAGCGGCCCGAGAAGGTGAAGCCTGCGAAGGCCAAGCCCAAGCAGGAGGCCCAGCCCAAGGACGGCCTGAGCTTCAAGGAGAAGCACCGGCTGGAGGCGCTGCCCGGCGAGATCGAGCGGCTGGAGGCGGAGATCGGCAAGCTGCAGGAGCTGATGAGCGATCCGCAGCTGTTCACCCGCGAACCGGTCAAGTTCAAGAAGGCCACCGAGGCGCTGGTGGAGCGGCAGGAGAAGCTGGCCGCCGCCGAAGAGGAATGGCTGCTGCTGGAGGAAAAAGCCGGGGGCTGAGGCCGGTTTTCCGGGTAGGTCAGTGCGGTTGACCAAATGTTTCGCGCGCGAAACATTTGGTCAAAGAGGCTGCCGTAAAAGTTTGGAATTCATAAAGAAATGTGAATTTTGGGTAGGGGCTGCGGGCGCTCGGTTCACCGTTTGATTACGGGTGCCGGGGGCGGGCCGGATTGCCGGTGACGGTCTGGCCCGCGGCGACGTCCCTGGTCACCACAGCGCCTGCGCCGACGATGGCGCCGTCGCCGATGGTGACGCCGGGCAGAATGATCGCGCCGCCGCCGATCCAGACGTCTGCCCCAAGGGTGACAGGGTATGCGATTTCCAGGCCTTGCGCCCGCAAGTCTTTGTCCTTGTGGTGCTGCGCGCAGTAGATCTGCACATTCGGCCCCAGCATGGTGCGGTCGCCGATGGTGACGGGCGCGGTGTCCAGGATGGTACAGCCCGCGTTCATGTAGACATCGTTTCCAAGGGTGATGTTGATGCCATAGGCGCAGTGAAACGGCGCCTCGATCAGGCAGTTTTCGCCGTGGGCGGCGAAGAGCGCGGCCAGCGGCGGGCTGAGCCGGGCCGCTGGATCGGGCGGCGCGCTGTTGTGCCGATGCACCGCCGCGCGGGCCTGATGCTGCAACACCCCCAGTTCGCTGTCCCGGCAACTGTACCACTCACCGGCCTGCATTTTCTGCCGTTCGGTCTTGCTCATTGAGCCTCCTTCCCGGGGAAGAGGACAGTGGCCCCAGCGGTTTGTCAATTGGCGGAGGGCTCCCGCGCCCGCAGGTGCCTTGGCTGCGCCAAGGCGCCTTGTTGCGGCTTTGGGCCGTGCGTTGCTGTGCAACGCCTAAGGTTTCTGCTGAGAAGCGCTTGAGGAGCAAGTGTGCCCCTCAAGACGCAATATCGAGTGTGTTTGCCGGTGGTTGCGCATCAAGGGTGAACCGTGCTGCGCACGGCGGCTTTGCCGCCCTTGACCCGCAACCAGCGGCAGGCGCGTCAGCGCATCCGCAGGGCGCCGTCGATGCGGATGACCTCGCCGTTGAGGTAGCCCATCTCGACGATGAAACCGGCAAGGCGGCCGTATTCGCGCGGATCGCCCAGGCGGGCGGGGTTGGGGACATCGGCGGCAAGCTGCTGCTGCACCTCTTCCGGCAGGCCGGCCAGCATCGGGGTCATGAAGATGCCGGGCGCGATGGTCATCACCCGGATACCGGAAGACGCCAGATCGCGCGCCATCGGCAGGCACATGCCTGCAACCCCGCCCTTGGAGGCGGCATAGGCGGCCTGGCCCTTTTGACCGTCAAAGGCCGCGATGGACGCGGTGTTAATGATCACGCCGCGGGCGTTGTCCGCATCGGGCGTATTCTTGGCGATTTCCACGGCGGCCAGGCGGGCGACGTTGAAGGTGCCGACCAGGTTGATGTCGATGGTGCGCTTGTAGGCATCCAGAGGGTGCGCGCCCTCCTTGCCCACGGTCTTGGCGCCGATGGCGATGCCCGCGCAGTTCACGCAAGCTGTGATCTTGCCCATCTTCTCGACCGCATGGGCGATGGCGGCAGAGACCGACTCTTCGCTGGTCACATCGGTCTGGGCAAAGTGGCCGCCGATTTCTTCGGCCACCTGGGGGCCGCGCTCCGCATCACGGTCGAGGATGGTGACCTGGGCGCCTTGTTCGGCGAAATAGCGCGCGGTGGCCTCACCCAGGCCGGATGCGCCGCCGGTGATCACGGCTGCGGTATCTGCAAGTTTCATGAGCGGGGCTCCTCCCGGTTATCTGAACATGCGTTCATATAATGGGATTGCCCCCGGCCTGTCCAGCGGGACGGGGCGTCGCGGCACGGCGGCGCGGAGGTCAGCCAGCCATCAGGCCGCGGTCGAGCCGTGCCAGCGGGCGCAGCAGGCGCCCGAGCGGCGGCCACAGGCCCCAGGTGCCCCCCAGCCGGTGCAGCCTGGCGCCGGTGCCGAGCTTGAACCGGGCGAGGCCCGCGGCATCCTCGGTATTGATCAGGCCCAGGTCCAGCCGGCAGATGCCCTTGGTGGCGAGCCAGCTTGCCGCTTCCCACAGCAGCAGCGTATGGGCGCTGAGCTGTTTGCCGCGAGCGGTGGTGTGGGCGATGTGATAGGTGGCGGTGCTGCCGTGGGTGAGGATCAGGATGGCGGCGGCGGGGTCCTTGCCCTCAAAGGCCTGAAAGAGTTTCGCCTGCCCCTTGTTCTCGCGCGCGTAGGCGAGGGTGAGGCCGATGGGCCAGCTTCGGTAGCCGCGCATCGTTTGCTGTTGCGCGTCGGCCTGAAACAGCCAGTGGCGCACATCATGCGGCAGGTTCTGGCGGGTGAGGCGGAGGGGCTGCGCCTCGCCATGTTTCAGCCGGTTGCGCCATTTCTGATGCAGGGCGGCGCGGCGCTGGTCCGGACCGCCGGTCAGATCCCACAGCGCGGCATGGGCGGGGGTGGCCAGCGGCACCGCGCCGAGGCGGGCGAGATGCGGCGCCGGAGCCTCTGGCGACAGGATCAGCGGGGTGCGGCCGAGGCCCTGGGCGCGCAGCGCGGCCAACAGCGGGGCGGGATTGCCGAGGTCCGCGCGGTTCACCATCGCCAGCCGCAGCCCGCCGGGCAGGCGGCGCTGCAGCACCAGCGTGCCGTCCAGCATCAGCGGCGTCTGGCCGCAGGCCATCAGCGCGCGGGCAAATTCCGGCGATTGCTGGAGGGCGCGGAGCTGCGGGCGGGCGGTTGCCGCGGCGGGCATACCGGGATCGGGGGCGCTGTCAAACATGGCTCCATTAACGCGCTGGAAACCTAAATCAGGGTTAATGAACGCATGAAAAAGGTAACTCAGATCATGGGGCAGACGGCAGCGGCCCCGCGGATGACCAAGGCAGCGGCGCTGCTGATTGCGATCGGCCTGTCGGTGCCGGTGTTTCTGGTGCTGACGCTGGTGGAGGCGGTGGTGTTCTGAGGCGGGCGGCCTTGGGCGTGGCGCCGCTGCGCAGCTGATGGATTGCTAGAGGCGCTTCAGGTCAAGCCTGCCTCTAAGCGCCAGTTCCAGTCTATCCCGGACGTCCCCGTCTCAAGGATGAACCGAGCTGCGCACGGCCTCGGCCGCGGCCCTTGACCCGGTGCCGGCCTGTTGCGGACCGCAGCCAGGGAAACGCAGCCGCGCCGCGCGGCAGCGCGGCGCCAGGCCCAACCATGAAGCTTCATCTTTGATGCAGCTGGAATGGGCGGGAGACCCCGCGAACATGAAAAAAGGGAGCGCAGCGGCTCCCTTTCTCAGGTTTCATGTCGACCGGTTCAGCCGTCCAGCCGCACCAGGGCGTGGCGTTTCTTGCCCGCGCTCAGCTTGATCGGCGAGGTCAGCGCGCCCGCGTCGATTATCAGGCCTGCATCGGTCAGCGGCTGGTCGTCGATCTTGGCGCCATGTTCCGCAATCAGGCGCTTGGCGTCCTTGCCGGATTTGGCGAGGCCGGATTTCACGATCAGCTGCACGATCGAAATGCCGTCGCCCAGATCGGCGGGCGACAGGCTGAGGGTTGGCAGGTCGTCGCCGACGCCGCCTTTCTCGAACACTTCGCGCGCGGTCGCCTCTGCCGCCGCCGCCGCGTCTGCGCCGTGGCACAGGGTGGTCACCTCATTGGCGAGGATCACCTTGGCGGCGTTGATCTCGGATCCTGCCAGCGCGCCCAGACGCTCGCATTCCGCCACCGGCAGCTCGGTGTAGAGCTTCAGGAAGCGGCCCACATCCGCATCGGTGGTGTTGCGCCAGAACTGCCAGAACTCATACGGGCTGCGCATGTCGGCGTTGAGCCAGATGGCGCCGTCCGCCGTCTTGCCCATCTTCTTGCCGTCCGAGGTGGTCAAGAGCGGCGAGGTGAGGCCATAGACCTCGTGGTCGATCACCCGGCGGGTCAGGTCGATGCCGTTGACGATATTGCCCCACTGGTCCGAGCCGCCCATCTGCAGGATGCAGCCGTAGCGGCGGTTCAGCTCCATGAAGTCATAGGCCTGCAGGATCATGTAGTTGAATTCGAGGAACGACAGCGACTGCTCGCGGTCGAGGCGCGATTTCACGCTTTCGAACGACAGCATCCGGTTCACCGAGAAGTGGCGGCCGATGTCGCGCAGGAATTCCAGGTAGTTCAGGCCGTCCAGCCATTCGGCGTTGTTCAGCATAAGCGCCTTGTTCGGCGCTTCGGTGTCATAGTCGATGTAGGCGGAGAACACCTTCTTGATGCCTGCGATGTTCTCGTCGATCTGCGCCTCGGTCAGCAGCGGGCGCTCATCGGCGCGGAAGGAAGGGTCGCCCACCTTGGTGGTGCCGCCGCCCATCAGGGTGATCGGCTGGTGGCCGGTCTTCTGGAACCAGCGCAGCATCATGATCTGGATCAGCGAGCCGACGTGCAGCGACTTCGCTGTCGCGTCAAAGCCGATATAGGCCGGGCGCACACCTTGCAGCAGGGCTTCGTCCAGCCCTTGATAATCGGTGCAGTCCGCGAGGAACCCGCGTTCCATCATGACTGCGACGAAATCCGATTTCGGTGTGTAGGTCATAACATGCCTCGGTCTATGAGTTGTGCATCTTGCCCTATAAATCGCATTGGCGCGGGTTGGAACCTGTTTTCCCGGCAAAATATGCGCTGTAATGTGATGCGCAAACGGGCGGGACGGCCCGGATCCTTGAAAGGGGCAGGGGCCATGAGCAAGGCCATTGGAAAAACGGGCGCGGTCAGGGCATTGGGCGCGATGAGCGGCACCTCGCTGGACGGGGTCGATGCGGCGGTGGTGATCACCGACGGCGCGCGCATTCACGGATTCGGCGAGAGCAGTTACCGGGAGTATTCGGCAGAGGAGCGCAGCGTCTTGCGCGCGGGTCTGGGCAAATGGGCCGGGCCGGAGGTGGAGGCCGCGGCAGCGGTCTGCGATGCGGCCCATGCGGCGGCGCTGGCGGAGTTCCGGGACGTGGAGATCGTCGGCTTTCACGGTCAGACCCTGGCCCATGCGCCGCGGCTGCGGGGGACGCTGCAGGTGGGCGACGGCGCTTCCTTGGCTGAAAAGCTTGGCAAGCCGGTGGTCTGGGATTTTCGCTCCGACGATGTGGCGATGGGCGGCGAGGGCGCGCCGCTGGCGCCGTTCTTTCACTTTGCCTGCGCGAAATACATCGGTGCGGAGAAGCCCTTGTGTTTCCTGAACCTGGGCGGGGTCGGCAACCTCACCTATGTGGATCCGCGGTTCGAGAGGCCGGAGGAGCCGGGCGCGCTCTTGGCGTTTGACACCGGTCCGGCGAATGCGCCGGTCAATGATCTGGTACAGGAGCGCCTGGGCATTCCCTGGGACGCGGATGGCAAGGTCGCGCGCTCAGGCACCGTGGAAACCGGCGCGCTGGAGTTGTTTCTTGCCGAGCCCTATTTCGCAAGGATGCCGCCCAAGTCGCTGGACAGGAACGATTTTTCCGAGATGGTCGGGCTGGTCAAGGAGTTGAGCGATGCGGATGCGGCGGCGACCCTTGTCGCCATGTGCGCAGCCGCGGTGGCGCAAGGCATGGAGCATTGCCCGCAGCCGCCCGAGGTGGTGCTGGTCACCGGCGGCGGGCGCCGCAATCCGGTGCTGATGGAGATGCTGCGGGTGTCGCTCGACTGCCCGGTGAAGCCGGTGGAGGATGCTGGGCTAGACGGCGACATGCTGGAGGCGCAGGCCTTTGCCCATCTGGCCGTGCGGGTGGCGAGGGGCCTGCCGACCTCGGCTCCCGGCACGACGGGCGTCGGCGCCTGTGTCGGCGGCGGTGTTGTCAGCATGCCGGATGCGTAAGGCGGTGCGGCCTGGCGCAAGAATTTTCTGAAGGTTCTTGCCAAATTTCTTCTGAAGAAATTTGCGCTCAGCCGCGCGGGATGTCGAAGCCTGGAGCGGCGAGCTCGAAGCCTTCAAACTGGAAGCCCGGCGACACCGTGCAGCTGACCAGCGTGTAGTCGCCGGTGCTGCGGGCCGCCTGCCAGTGGCCCTCCGGCACGATCAGCTGCGGTGCGCCCTTGGCCAGATCCGGGGTCAGCAGGTGGTCCTGCGCCGGGCCTTCGTCCGTAGCCGCCAGCGACAGCACCAGCGGCGCGCCGGCGTGGTAGAGCCAGATCTCAGCAGCATCGACGCGGTGCCAGTGGCTGGCCTCGCCTGCCTTTAAAAGGAAATAAATACAGGTGCCTGTTGGGCGGCCCTCATTCTCTGCGCGCCAGGTTTCCTTGTACCAGCCGCCCTCCGGGTGCTGCTGCAGGCCCAGGTGTTCGATGATCCGGTCCGCGTCC
Organism: Leisingera daeponensis DSM 23529; assembly: GCF_000473145.1. Lineage (NCBI taxonomy): Bacteria > Pseudomonadati > Pseudomonadota > Alphaproteobacteria > Rhodobacterales > Roseobacteraceae > Leisingera > Leisingera daeponensis. The sequence continues at coordinate 688,098 of NZ_KI421500.1, forward strand.
ATTGCTGCTGCCTCCGCTTTGGTGCTGGTAAATCCGTGTTCCAGTCATATGTTTGGGCCATGACACTCACGATCCCCTTTGACAACACCTATGCCGCCCTGCCGGGGCAGTTCCACTCCAAACTGCCGCCGCAAGCGGTGAAGGCGCCCCGGCTGGTGGCGTTCAACGAGGATCTGGCGCGGGTCCTGGGCATCACCCCCGGGGATACAGCGGAGATGGCGGAGGTGTTCAGCGGCAACCGGGTGCCGGACGGGGCCGATCCGCTGGCGCAGCTTTATTCCGGGCATCAGTTCGGCACTTACAACCCGCAGCTCGGCGACGGGCGCGCGATCCTGCTGGGCGAGACCGTCGGCACCGACGGCAAACGCCGCGACATCCAGCTGAAAGGGTCGGGGCGGACGCCCTATTCCCGGGGCGGCGATGGGCGCGCCTGGCTGGGGCCGGTCCTGCGCGAATATGTGGTGAGCGAGGCGATGCACGCGCTTGGCATCCCGACCACCCGGGCGCTGGCGGCGGTGGAAACCGGCGAGACGGTCTGGCGTGAGGGCGGCCTGCCCGGCGCGGTGCTGACGCGGGTGGCGGCGAGCCATCTGCGGGTGGGGACCTTCCAGATCTTTGCCGCACGCGGCGACAAGGCGAGCCTGCGGCAGCTGACGGACTACGCCATTGCCCGCCATTACCCGGAGGCGGAGGGGCCGATGGGACTGCTCAGCGCGGTGCGCGATGCGCAGGCGGAGCTGATTGCGGCGTGGATGGCGGTGGGCTTCATCCACGGGGTGATGAACACCGACAATTTCTCGATCTCAGGGGAAACCATCGACTACGGTCCGTGCGCCTTCATGGATGTCTACCATCCGCACACGGTGTTTTCCTCAATCGACCGCGGGCGGCGCTATGCCTATGCCAACCAGCCCTCGATTGCGGTGTGGAACCTGGCGCAGCTGGCCACCGCGCTGATCCAGCAGCTGGACGACCCGCAGGACGGTGTCGCGCAAGCCACCGAAATCGTGCATGCGATGCCGGACCGCACGGAGGCAGCCTGGCTGGCCCGCTTCCGCGCCAAGCTTGGGATCACTTCCGCGCAGGAGGGCGACCTGGAGCTGGTGACCTCCCTGCTCGGACGGATGGCGGAGAATCAGAGCGATTTCACCAACACCTTCCGGGCCCTGGCAGAGGGCACGGCACGGGACCAGTTCACCGATCCGGCGGCATTCGAGGCCTGGGAGCCGGATTGGAAGGCACGGCTGGAGGGGGAGCCGGACCCGCAAGCGGTGATGCGCCGCGCCAACCCGGCGTTCATCCCGCGCAATCACCGGATCGAGGACATGATCGCAGGCGCGGTGGCAGGGGATTACACCCTGTTCCACCGGCTGAACGATGTGCTGGCCCGCCCTTACGATGACCAGCCGGAGCACGCCGATCTGCAGCGCCCGCCGCTGCCCGAGGAAGTGGTGCAGGCGACCTTCTGCGGGACCTGAGCCCTTGTTCTTCGGGCTGGAAATATCCTCGGGAGTGAATTGAGCCGCAGGCTCAAGAGGGGGCAGACAGCCCCCCTTCGCCCCCCTGCGGCCGGATGCCGGTTGTGCTTGGGCCGCATTGTGCGCCACACTTTCGCAAAGCCCCGGAGAGAGAGCAGATGCCGAAGAAACCGCCGCCGGATACCCTGCGGATCGCGACCTACAATATCCAGAAATGTGTCGGCATGGACTTGCGCCGGCGGCCGGAGCGCACCTTGCAGGTGCTGTCCGGGCTGGGCGCCGATGTGGCTGTGCTGCAGGAGGCCGACAAGCGGCTGCCGCCGCGGCCTGCGGCGCTGCCGCATTTCCTGGTCGAGGAGACCGGCTGGCAGGCGGTGGATCTGGGCGGGGCAGGGTCTCTGGGGTGGCATGGCAATGCGGTGCTGTTCCGCGACAGCGTGCGGCTGCGGGCCGAGGGCCATATCGCGCTGCCGGGGCTGGAGCCGCGCGGTGCGGTCTGGGCGCTGTTTGAGACAGAGGCGGGGCTGGTCCGGGTGATCGGCGCGCATCTGGGGCTGACAGGGCGCGCCCGGCGCGAGCAGATGCATGCGCTGGCCCGGGCGGCGGAGGCGGATGACGCCGCGGTGGTGCTGGCGGGGGATTTCAACGAATGGTCGCGATCTCCGGTGCTGGAGCATATCGCCCCGGCGCTGACCTTTCTGCCGCCGAAAGCCAGCTTTCCGGCGCTGCGGCCGCTGGGGGCGCTGGACCGGATCGCCCATTGCCGGCGGCTGGAGGCGGTGGCGCATGGGGTGCATGGCGCGCGGCCGGCGCATATCGCCTCCGACCATTTGCCGGTCTGGGCGGATTTGCGCGCGGTTTGACTGCCTGATTGTGTTTGAAAGCGGGGGGCTCCCGCGCCCGCAGGGGTTTCAGGCTGCGCCTGAAACCCCTTGGCGGCCTTGGGCCCGGCGCTGCTGCGCAGCGCAGGGTGCTTTCTGCTGAGCGGCGCTTAAGGGCAGGATTGCCCTTAACCGCCATGCCGACTGTGCGATGTGCTGATCCGCATCAAGGATGGACAGCGCTGAGGCGCTGCGGCTTTGCCGTCCTTGACCCGGAATCAGCACGGGGAGCGGTCAGCGTGCGCGCTGTTTCTGGCCGCGGCGCTGGGCGTTTGCAGGGGCTGCGCCCTGGGGTTTGCCCTGGCTGCTGCTGCTGCTGCCGGCGCCGCCACGGCGGCGCTGGCCGCCGGGTTTGCCGCCGCCGCGGCGTCCGCCGGGACGGCCGCCGGGTTTGCCTGCGGGCGCAGCCGGATCGGGCATTGCTTCCCAGGCGCGGCCGGAGGCGACGGGGATGGTGATCTTCATCACCTTCTGGATTGCTTTCAGCTCTTCCATCTCATCCGGCGCGCAGAAGGCGATGGCGGCGCCATCCTTGCCGGCGCGTGCGGTGCGGCCGATGCGGTGCACATACGCGTCGGGCACATTCGGCAGCTCGTAGTTGTAGACGTGCTTCACGTCCGGGATATCCAGGCCGCGGGCGGCCACATCGGTGGCAACCAGAACCTTGATGTCGCCGGATTTGAACGCCGCGAGGGCGCGTTCGCGCTGGCCCTGGCTTTTGTTGCCGTGGATCGCGGCGGCGGCAAAGCCTGCCTTGTCCAGCACCTTCATCAGCTTTTCCATGCCGTGTTTGGTGCGGCCGAACACCAGCGCGCGCTCGTGCTTGTGTTCTGCCAGCAGTTCCTTCAGCAGGCTCAGCTTTTCTGCCTTGGCGATGAAATGCACCGACTGGGTGACCTTGTCGGCGGCCTTGCCCGGAGGCGAAACCTCGATCCGGACCGGGCTTTGCAGGTAGGAGTTGGCGATCTCATTCATCTGCTTGGGCATGGTGGCCGAGAACAGCATGGTCTGGCGTTCGGTGGGCAGCAGCGCCGCGATCTTGCGCAGAGTGTGGATGAAGCCGAGGTCCAGCATCTGGTCGGCCTCGTCCAGCACCAGGAAGTCGCAGGAGCCGAGGTCCAGGGCGCCGCGGTCGAGGATGTCGATCAGGCGGCCCGGGGTGGCGACCAGGATGTCGGTGCCCTTGGCAATGCGGGAAATCTGCGGATTGATGGAGACTCCGCCAACCACCAGGCCGACCTTCATCGGGGTGTTTTCGGTCAGGCCCTTCAGGGTGTCGGCGATCTGGTTGGCCAGCTCGCGGGTGGGGGCCAGCACCAGGCCGCGCACGGTGTTGGCGGCGGGTTTGCGGCCGTATTGCATCATCTGCGCGATCAGCGGCACGCCAAAAGCGGCGGTCTTGCCGGTGCCGGTCTGCGCGAGACCCAGCACGTCCTTGCCGTTCAAGGCATGCGGAATGGCGCGGGCCTGGATCGGGGTGGGGTCATTGAGGCCCATGTCCTGGAGACGGGCGAGGAGCTTTTCAGGAAGCCCCATGGTCGAAAATTCAGTCACGTATCGTCCTTTCACGGCCCTGCGCTCAGCACGGACCGTATCCGCTGCGGTACAGCGGTGTCTTGCGGGGCAGGGACCTCGGGCGCGCGCTGGCCGGATGCCAGGCCGCTGGCCTCTGCAATCCCCACGCGTGATTTTGGGAATGGCGGCATATCACTAGACCCCGGGTGTTCTGTTACGCACATGCGGTGCGGCCGGTATTGGTCTCTGCTCACGCGGCAGGGAGGGATGCCTAGAAGCCAAATGGCTGTGGATAAGCGGTTTGTCAACTGTTGATGCGTGTGAAAAGCCGGTTTTCGGCGCAGGTTGCATCCGCTAAAGAAGAAGCCCAGAAAACCGCGAGGACGCAAATGGCAAAGACGATTATCGCCCGCTGCGAGCGCAAGGGCCTGCGCATGACCGGCCAGCGCCGGGTGATTGCCCAGGTGCTGCAGGACAGCGATGATCACCCGGACGTCGAGGAGCTTTATGCCCGCGCCAGCGCGATGGACGCCGGCATTTCGATCGCCACCGTGTACCGGACGGTGAAGCTGTTCGAGGAAGCGGGCATTCTGGAGCGGCTGGAGTTCGGCGACGGGCGGGCGCGCTATGAGGATGCCGAGCGCGAGCATCACGACCACCTGATCGACATGAACACCGGCGAGGTGATCGAGTTCTGCGATCCGGAGATCGAGGAGCTGCAGGAGCGGATCGCCCGCAAGCTGGGCTATGAGCTGCGCGGCCACAAGCTGGAGCTTTACGGGGTGCCGCGCAAGGCAGATTGAGGCGGCAGAGCCGGTTTCCTGAGCGGAATTTCGTGCAAAACTCCGGTGGTGCCGGCGGCCTGCGCCGCGTGCCGTATCACAGATCGTGATATGTCTGCTAACGTCTTGTCATGCAGCGGGGCCGGAAACGGAGTTGCCGGGGCGGGGGCGCTGATGTTTTTTGTCCGGATGGTCCGGCACGCAGCCGGACCGCAAGACGGGACGCGCCTCCATGAACAATCTGCACGGCATTCTGCTGGTCATTGCCTCGATGGCTTTCTTCACGCTTGAGGATATGTTCATCAAGCAGCTGTCGGGCACCTTGCCGGTCGGGCAGATCCTGATCTGCCTGGGTGTTGGCAGCGGTCTGGTCTTTGCTGTGATGGCGCGGATGCAGGGGCACAGCCTGTTTGCACCGCGCTGCTGGCGGCTGCGGCCTGTTCTGCGGGCATCGACCGAGGCGGTTTCGGCGATGAGCTTTGCCTCGGCGCTGGCGCTGGTGGATATTTCGGTGGTGGCGGCGGTCTTTCAGGCAACGCCGCTGGTGATCACCATGGGTGCGGCGCTGTTTCTGGGCGAACAGGTCGGCTGGCGGCGCTGGCTGGCGATCTGCGTCGGCTTTGCCGGGGTTTTGCTGATCATCCGGCCGGGGCTGGACAGTTTCGAGCCTGCGGCGCTGCTGGTTGTGATCGCGGTGCTGGGGGTCGCGACGCGGGATCTGATGACGCGGGTGATGGACAGCGCGGTGCCTTCCACCGTTGTCAGTTTTCAGGCGTTTCTGGCGGTGATCCCTGCGGGGCTGCTGCTGCTGGCCTTCACGCCCGGCGAGGTGAAGGCGATGGTGCAGAACGAATACCTGATGATGGCAGGCGGTGTGCTGTTCGGGGTTCTGGGCTATTACGGGATCGTTACGGCGACACGGGTGGGCGATGCCTCGGCGGTGACGCCGTTCCGCTATACCCGTTTGCTGTTCTCCATTCTGGCGGGGGTGCTGGTGTTTGGCGAACGGCCCGACGGGCTGACCTTGGCGGGGGCCGCATTGATCATCGGGTCGGGGCTTTACACCTTTGTGCGCGAGCAGCGGCTGGCGCGGCGGGCCCGCCGCGCAGCAGCGGCTGCGGCCTGACGTCCCGGCTGGCAGAAATCCTCCGCCCTGTTGGCGCAAACAGCGATTTGTTAGCCCTAACCTGCCGGATTTAGGCGTGTTAGCGATAACGAGCGTGGTTTACATTTCCGCCGCGGCTGGTATGACGCTGGCAGCAAAACGCGCCGCTTTCAGGCACCACACAAGGATGGACAGATGAGCACCATTATCGACATTCACGCCCGTGAGATCCTCGACAGCCGGGGCAACCCGACGGTTGAGGTCGACGTGATCCTGGAAGACGGCACCATGGGCCGTGCTGCCGTGCCTTCGGGCGCCTCGACCGGCGCCTATGAGGCGGTGGAGAAGCGCGACGGCGACAAATCCCGCTATATGGGCAAGGGCGTTCTGGAAGCGGTCGCCGCGGTGAACGGCGAGATCGCCGAGGAACTGGTCGGCTTTGACGCCACCGAGCAGGTCGCCGTTGACCAGGCTATGATCGAGCTGGACGGCACCGAGAACAAGGGCCGCCTGGGTGCCAACGCGATCCTGGGCGTGTCGATGGCGGTGGCCAAGGCCGCGGCCGATTTCACCACCCAGCCGCTCTACCGCTATATCGGCGGCACCTCCGCCCGCGTGCTGCCGGTGCCGATGATGAACATCATCAACGGCGGCGAGCACGCCGACAACCCGATCGACATCCAGGAATTCATGATCATGCCGGTGGCTGCGGAGAACATTCGCGACGCGGTGCGCATGGGCTCGGAAGTGTTCCACACCCTGAAGAAAGAGCTGTCGGCGGCGGGTCTGTCGACCGGGATCGGCGACGAGGGCGGTTTTGCCCCGAACATCGCCTCCACCCGCGAAGCGTTGGATTTCGTGCTGAAATCCATCGAGAAGGCCGGTTACAAGCCGGGCGAGGAAATCTACCTGGCGCTCGATTGCGCGGCGACCGAGTACTACAAGGACGGCAAATACGTTCTGTCCGGCGAAGGCAAGACCCTGTCGTCCGAGGAAAACGTCGCCTATCTGGCGGCGCTGGTGAAGGATTATCCGATCATCTCGATCGAAGACGGCATGTCCGAGGATGACTGGGACGGCTGGAAGGCCCTGACCGACGAACTGGGCGGCAAGGTGCAGCTGGTGGGTGACGATCTGTTCGTGACCAACCCGGCGCGTCTGGCCGAGGGCATCGAGCGCGGCTGCGCCAACTCGATGCTGGTGAAAGTGAACCAGATCGGCTCGCTGACTGAGACCCTGAAAGCCGTCGATATGGCGCATCGCGCCCGTTACACCAACGTGATGTCGCACCGCTCCGGCGAGACCGAGGACGCCACCATCGCGGACCTGGCGGTTGCCACCAACTGCGGCCAGATCAAGACCGGCTCGCTGGCGCGCTCGGACCGGCTGGCGAAATACAACCAGCTGATCCGCATCGAGGAAGCGCTGGGCGAAGTGGCCGAATACGCGGGCCGTTCGATCCTGAAGTAAGAGCGTCTTTCCCTGGAAAGCGAAGAGCGCCTCGAACATGTGTTCGGGGCGCTTTTTTACGGCAGCATAAGGTCTCGGGTGATGGTCTTCCGCGGGTGTGGCTCTGGCCCTCCTCCAGCCGCGCCTCCTTGCAGGCCGCGGGCCGGATAACATCATGGCCAGGCCTTAACTCGCATCAAGGCCCGCGCTGCCGGAAACAGGCATTCTGGGACAGGATCACCGTCAACGCAGGAGCCTGATATGACCCCCGTCCGCATTATTTTACTTGCTCTGATAAACCTGCCGCTGCTGCTTGCAGCGTGTACGGAGCCCGGCACCTATCCCGTCAGCGGTGAGGAATGCGGTCCGGAGGATCCGGTGCTGGAGCTTGATGCAAGCGATTGCCCGGCGGGCTCGGCACTCTGATCCGCCTGCCGCGCCGGCTTACCGGGGCCGCGGCTGAACGGTGCAAAGCCGGGACAGGCTGAACCGCTCCAAAAGCGCGCATTTTCTGGCCTTTACCTTCAGGACTCTGCATGTGTGGCCAGGATCACAGACGCTCACGCGGGCGTTACGGTATGGTGATCTTACGCAGCGTAAGGGCGGTGCGGGAAAGGGGAACAGGCCATGAGAACGCGAATTCTGCGCACAGTGGCGATCTGTGCAATTCTTTCGGCAGTTATGGGGTGCAGCGGGCCGGGGACTTATCCGTTCACAGGGCAGACCGCCTCGGCGGACGATCCTGTCAAACGGCTCAACCTCGGCGCGGAGCTGCGCTAACCCCGGATGCGCGGCCTGACGTCAGGCCGCGTCCGGAGATCTGGCGCCCTGCCGGGGGAGGGCGCCAGATCTAAATCACTTAGCACGCGGCAGTGTAATAGGTGCCGTCGCCGCGGGAATAGGCGCATTGCTTCGTCTGGTTGTTCTGGGCAACCATGGTGCCTGCCGCTGCGCCGCCGAGGGCAGCGATCAGGCGCCAGTCGTCGTCGGCCTTGAGCGCGTCAGCCGCGATCAGGCCGGCTGCGGCGCCGCCTGCCACTCCGGCAACGGTGCGCTGTTCCGGGGTCAGGTTGGTGCAGGCGCCCAGGCCCAGTACGGCGCTGCTTGCGAGAGCAGGGATCCAGCGGAAAGTCATATTCTTTCTCCATTTTCATTGGTCCGGCCGGCCAGTTTAACGGCCGCAGGTGGCACTATAACTCCCGCGGCTTCGATATGGTTCCGCAGTGCCGCGGGATTTTCCGGCTGTGGCGCTGTTCCGCCCGCAGGGGGCCTGCTGCGGCAAGTTTTTGCCGCAGGCACGGGGCGCTGAAGGGGCAGGCGCGCCAAACGGCGGCCAGATGCAGCGCTACAGGATTTTGGTCATCAGGATGCAGTTCTTGCGCGGCTGGAACCGGGTGCGCAGATAGAGCCGCTGGGCGGTCTCGTTTTCGCGGCCGACCTCCAGGTGAAGGGCGCGCACGCCGGCTGCCGCCAGCGATTTCGGCAGCTCGGTCAGAACCTCGGTGGCGACGCCGCGGCCGCGCACGGCGGGGCGGATGTAGAGTTCATCGACAAACCCGTCCATGCCGCCGAATTCCACCGACCAGCCGAAGGTGATGACGATATAGCCGATCGGCGCGCGGGTCGGGCCGATCAGGTAGACAGCGCCGTAAGGGTGGCCGTTCAGGAGCGGATCAATCCCGGCGCGGCGGTGCGCGTCGCTGCTCTCCAGTCCGGATTCGGCGTGGAAGGCGGCAACCAGCGCCAGCACGGTGTCGAGGTGTTCGGGCTTGGCGAGGTGCAGGGCGGCGCTCATAGGCGGGCCAGCCTTTCGGTCAGGAGGTTGAAAAAGCCGTCGTCGTCGGCGTCGCCAATGAACAGGGCATTGGGTTTGCGGTCCGTGACGCCCCACCAGTCGGCCACGGTCATGCCGAGGGTCAGGCTGGAGGACGTTTCGATTTCCACGTTCACTTGGCGGCCGGAGAACAGCTCAGGCTTGAGCAGCCAGGCGATGACGCAGGGGTCATGCAGCGGGCCGCCTTCGGAGCCGTATTTCTCCATATCGAATCGCTCGAAGAAGTCGAGCATCTCGGCGGTGAAGCGGCCAACGCGGGTATCGAGGGCGCGGATCGCCTCGACACGCGGTTTGGTGGCCAGCACCTTATGCGTCACATCCAGCGGCATCACTGTGATCGGAGCCCCGGATCGGAACACGATTTCAGCAGCTTCCGGGTCGGCGTAGATGTTGAATTCAGCCGCCGGGGTGATGTTGCCGACTTCGAAATAAGCGCCGCCCATCATCACGATCTCCTGCACCCGCTCGATGATGTCGGGGGCGGTGTTGAAGGCGGCGGCGATATTGGTGAGCGGGCCCAGGGTGCACAGCGTGACGGTGCCAGCCTTCTGCGCGCGCAGGGTCGAAATGATGAAATCCACCCCGTGGCCTTCCGCCAGCGGCATCTGCGGCTCCCACAGCTTTGGCCCGTCAAGGCCGGTCTGGCCGTGCACATGCTCAGCGGTGATCAGCGGCCGGGCGAGCGGCGCCTTGCTGCCGGCATAGACCGGCACGTCCGTCTTGCCTGCCGCCTCGCAGGTGATGCGGGCGTTCTTGCTGGTCAGTTCCAGCGGCACATTGCCGGCAACGCAGGTGATGCCAAGCAAATCCAGATCCCCTGGACTGGCCAGCGCCAGCAGGATGGCAACGGCATCATCCTGGCCCGGGTCGGTGTCGATGATGATTTTCCTGGCGCTCATTGCGGTCTCCGTAAATCGTGAGCCACGAGACTACGCCCAGTCCGGCCGGGATTGAACCGCCGGCAGGTGCGGGCGCGCAAATTTCCTGAGATTTCCCGCGAGGGAAAGCTGCGCTCCGCCCGGCGGCAGGGCGCCGGACCTTGAGTATTTCGGGAAAGATGAAGCAGAAGGCGCGCACTCAGGCGCGCTCGTCTGCCTTCACTTCATCCCAGAGCGCGTCCATTTCGGCCAAGTCGCTGTCCTCGGGGCGCTTGCCGCGGGCGGCGAGCTTGGCTTCGACGCCTTCGAACCGGCGGGTGAATTTCGCGTTGGCGGCGCGCAGCGCGGCTTCGGGTTCGACGCCCAGGTGGCGGCCCAGGTTGGCCATCACAAACAGCAAGTCGCCGAATTCCTCCTCGACCTCGGCGTGGGAGAGGGTGTCGCGGGCCTCCACCAGTTCGGCGCATTCTTCGGTGATCTTGGCGATGACATTGGCGGCTGACGGCCAGTCGAAACCGACACGGGCGGCGCGTTTCTGCAGCTTGTAGGCGCGCAGCAGGGCGGGCAGGCCGATGGCGACGCCGTCCAGCGTGCCTTTCTGCTCCTTGCCTGCGCGCTCGGCGGCCTTGATGGCCTCCCAGTCGCGGGTCTGCTGTTCGGCGGATTTCTCGCGGCTTTCCTCCCCGAACACATGCGGGTGGCGGGAGACCATCTTGTCCGACATGGTCCGCACCACATCCTGGAAGGTGAAGTGGCCCGCTTCCTCAGCCATCTGCGCGTGGAAGACGGATTGGAACAGCAGGTCGCCCAGTTCCCCTTTCAGCTCATCCCAGGCCCCGCGCTCAATTGCGTCGGCAACTTCATACGCCTCTTCAATGGTGTAGGGGGCGATGCTGGCAAAATCCTGTTCGATGTCCCAGGGGCAGCCGGTTTGCGGATCACGGAGCCGCGCCATGATTTCCAGGAGGCGCTCGATACCGGCGGACGGGTCGTGGATCAGGTCTGTTTCTTGCATTGCGGCTGCTCTTTTTCCGGTGTCAGATGCATCATCCCGAGTCTGGAGCAGGAGTCCACCCCGATGCCCGTTGTGAACCGTATTGCCGATTACGCCGAAGAGATGAAGGCCTGGCGGCGGCATCTGCACCAGATTCCGGAGCTGGCACTCGACCTGCCCAAGACCGCGGCCTTTGTGGCGGAGCGGCTGCGGGAGTTCGGGGTGGATGAGCTGCACGAAGGCATTGCGCAGACCGGCATGGTGGCGATCATCAACGGGCAGGGGGAAGGGCCGACGATTGGCTTGCGTGCTGACATGGACGCGCTGCCGATCCCGGAAGAGACCGGGGCGGAATACGCGTCGGGCCATGCGGGCAACATGCATGCCTGCGGCCATGACGGGCATACCGCGATGCTGCTGGGGGCGGCGAAATACCTGGCGGAGACGCGGAACTTCAGGGGCCGGGCCGCGCTGATCTTCCAGCCTGCGGAGGAAGCCATCGGCGGTGCCCGCATCATGGTCGAGGAAGGCATCATGGAGCGGTTCGATATCGGCGAGGTCTATGCGCTGCACAACGCGCCGGGCCTGCCGGAGGGGCATTTCCTGACCACGCCGGGGGCGCTGATGGCGGCAACGGATGAGTTCCGCATCCATATCAAGGGCGTGGGCGGCCATGCGGCGATGCCGCATGAGACCCGTGATCCGGTGATGGCGGCCTGCGCCATGGCGCAGGCGATCCAGACCATTGTCAGCCGCAACCATCACGCGCTGCAGGATCTGGTGGTCTCTGTCACCCAGATTCACACCGGCACCACCGACAACGTGGTGCCCGATACCGCCTATATCAACGGCACCGTGCGCAGCTTTGATCCTGCCGTGCAGAAGATGGTGATGCGGCGGATGAAGGAGATCGTTGCGGGGCAGGCGGCGAGCTACGGGGTCGAGGCGGAACTGGACTATGAAGCCGGCTACCCGGCAACCTTCAACGATGCGGAAAAGACCGCCTTTGCGGTGGAGGTTGCCAAGGAGATCGCCGGGGCGGGCAATGTCGAGGCCGAGGGCGGCCGCGAGATGGGGGCGGAGGATTTCGCCTATATGCTGCAGGTGCGCCCGGGATCCTACCTGTTCCTGGGGCAAGGCGACAGCGCCGGGCTGCATCATCCGAAGTATGATTTCAACGATGACATCGCGCCGGTGGGGGCATCCTTCTTTGCCCGGCTGGTGGAGCGTGCGCAGCCGCTTGGCGGGTGAGGCCCGCCGCAGGTGGCAGCGGTCGGCGCAGCCGGTATCAGATCAGAAACTGAAGCCGCATCACAGGGACGCACGGCCATGGCACTGGAAGACGCGAAACATGTGATCGGCCACGCCTTCACCCGCGAGGATCTGAAGGGACTGAGTTTCGAGATCACCTTTGGCGGAGCCACGTCTTTCCTGCGCCGCAAGTACACCAAGGATCTGACCGGCGTGGATATTGCCGTCACCGGTGTGCCGTTTGACCAGGCGGTGACCAACCGGCCCGGCACCCGGCTGGGACCGCGGGCGATCCGCGAGGCCTCTGCCCTGCAAAGTCCGGATGAACCCTATGGCTGGCCGCATAAGCCGCTGAGCACGCTGGCGATTGCGGATTACGGCGATCTGGCCTTTGACCATGCCAATGTGCCGGAGTTCCCGGCGGCGCTGACGGAGCATATCCGGGGCATCCTGGCCGCGGATACGGCCTCGGTCGTGCTGGGCGGCGATCACTGCATCAGCTTCCCGATCCTGAAGGCCTATGCCGAGAAGTACGGCCCGATCTCTCTCCTGCAGTTTGACGCCCACACCGACACCTGGCCGGATGACAACATGGAGCGGGTGGATCATGGCACCATGTTCTATAAGGCGGTGAAGACCGGGATCGTGGATCCCAAGTCCTCGGTACAGGTGGGGATCCGCACCACTAACGACGACACGCTGGGCGTCAATATCATCGACGCCCCCACGGTGCATGAAATCGGCCCGGCGGAGACCGCAAAGCGGATCAAGGAGATCCTGGGGAACCGGCCCACCTATCTGACCTTTGACATCGACTGCCTGGACCCGGCCTATGCGCCCGGCACCGGCACACCGGTCTGGGGCGGGCTGACCTCGGCGCAGGTGGCGCGCATCCTGCGCGGGATTGCCGGCATCAATTTCAAGGGCGGTGACGTGGTGGAGGTCTCTCCCCCCTTTGACACAAGCGGTGCAACTGCTATTGCCGGGGCACATGTGGCGACGGAGATCATCTGCCTTCTGGGCTGGAACATGAGAGACAATGACTGACTTCAATCAACCGATCAGCGGAAATGACCTGGCCCGGTTCTCGGGACCGAACACCTTTATGCGGCTGCCGCAGGCCACCTCGCTGGACGGCTTGGATGTGGCGGTTCTGGGGGTCCCGATGGATATCGGCACCTCCTGGCGCTCGGGAACCCGGTTCGGCCCCAAGCAGATCCGCGCCGAAAGCGCGATGCTGCGGCCCTATAACATGGCGACCGGCGCGGCGCCCTTCGACAGCCTGAACATTGCCGATATCGGCGATCTGGCGATCAACACCTTCTCGCTGCCGGATTCGCTCAGAATCATCCAGGACAGCTATGAGGCGATCCTGTCGGGCGGGGTGATCCCGGTGGCGATGGGCGGGGATCATTCGATCACCCTGCCGATTCTGCGCGCGATTGCCAAGAAATACGGTCCCGTGGCGCTGGTGCATGTGGATGCCCATGCCGATGTGAACGACGAGATGTTCGGCGAGCGCGAGACCCATGGCACCGTGTTCCGCCGCGCCTTTGAGGAAGGGCTGATCGTGCCGGACAAGACGTATCAGATCGGCATCCGCGGCACCGGCTATGCGGCGACGGACTTTACCGAGGCGCAAAGCTGGGGCTTCCAGCACTTCCCGGCGCAGGAGCTGTGGGGGCGGCAGCTGCACCAGATGGGTGCGGAAATTCGCCGCGATATCGGCAATAGGCCGGTCTATGTGAGCTATGATATCGATAGTCTTGACCCGGCCTATGCGCCGGGCACCGGCACGCCGGAAATCGGCGGGCTGACTACGCCGCAGGCGCTGGAGCTGATCCGGGCGCTGAAGGGGGTCAATATCGTGGGCTGCGATCTTGTGGAGGTATCGCCGCCTTACGATCCCTCGGGCAACACCGCCTTGGTGGGCGCAAACCTGCTCTATGAGCTGCTGTGCGTGCTGCCGGGCGTGGCAACAAAATAAGCGGTCCGGCCTCACGCGACAGGCCGGGGGAGGGCCGCGCAGGGAGGAGGCAAGGCTTGACCTTGAAACCGCAATGAAGCGGCTGATGCTGCTGGGCTGGCTGGTGCTGGCCGCCGTTGTCGCCGGGCTGGGGTTCATCCGCCTGGCGCCCAGCGATCCGCTGGACTGGAACACCCAGCCGGAGTTCACCGAGGACAAGGAGTTCCGCGGAGGCGTGTTCCGGGTGGTGCGCACCGGGCCGGACGGGCTGGAGCGGTTCCACCGCATCGCCAGCCACGCGCCGCGCACCAGCGTGCTGGCGGGCGGGCCGAACGACGGGATGGTGACCTATATCACCCGCACCCAGGTGCTGGGCTTTCCCGACTACACCACCGCGGCGCAGGACGGCGATCTGCTGAAGGTCTATGCCCGCCTGCGCTTCGGCCGGTCTGACCTTGGTGCCAACAAGGAGCGGATCAACGGCTGGCTGGCGGAGATGGAAGGAGCCTCGCAAGAAGCCTCCGCCGGGCAATAGCGGCGCGGGGCGCTCCCGCCTGTTCGCGGGCTTTTGCAAAAAGCCCCTCGCAGTTGGGCCGGGCGCCGCGCTGCGCGCGGCGCTGGCTCATCGGCCTCTGGAGGCAGAGCCGTGATTTTGCTGGGAGGCGCTTCAGGGGCTGGTCTGCCCCTGAAGACGCTATTCCGATTGTGTGAGTTGTCGTGCCGCGTCAAGGGCAAGACGCGCTGGCGCGAGGTGGCTGCTCCACCCTTGAACCGACGCGGAGGAGCGGCGTTGGTTTGCGAAGATTGATGCGCTTGAAAGCTCCAATAAGAAGCGCCTATGCAGTAGGGGTTGCTGATTGAGGACGTGACATATGACAAGTGATTACAGAGCTATGCATTGCTACCGGCCAATAATGGCGCATGGCGACAAACGGTCTGTTACCTTCGAATTTTCGCCAAGAGCAGGAGAGGCTCCTAGTCCGTGGCCTGAAGGCAAATGGACGTCACGTATCCGTCATATCGAAGCAGGAAGTTTTGATGAGGAGGCAAAGCGTAACTTCGCCAGCCACTGGACGCTTATCAATCCGGATGTACTGGAATTGCCGGATGTTTTGGGAGAATTTAGTTGGGCCGAGGGTATATTCCCCGTATTTCGGAGGGAGTTGATGGAAGCCATTTTGGCTGCCGATGCCGAGCTGTGCAGTTTTGTGCCTGTATCACAGTTGTATGACTTGCGTCATGGCAGGGTGATCGACAAGCCGGAGTATTTCTTTGCTGCGGTGAAGCAGACAAAGGATTCTCTGGATGTGGATAACAGCGAAACCAAGACCATTTCCTTTCACGATGGATCGACTATTCCGGGACTTATGCCAAAAAGCCGGGTGCACCGCTCCGCGATGAAAGGCGCAATGCTGTGGCGTGACCAGAAGTCGAGAGAAGTCCTTTGTACAAGTGAATTCAAGGCGCTGGCCGAGGCTGCCGGCTGCGTGGGGATGGAATTCTATGAGGTTGGGGTTTCTGAGGCTTGATGCGAGCCTGGAAAGCTAGGTATGGCAGCCAGCCGAGTAAACGATATTAGAGCTGCGGAACCGTAGCCGACGCGCTCGACATGCCGGGCACATCCTCCAGCGACGCTGACAGGCAGCTGCTTTGCACCTCGCGCCACATCGGCACGTTCAGCGACATCTGGCATTGCGCCATGAACATGCGGCCGTCGACTTGCAGGCACCGCAGCTCACCCAGTTCCACGCGGGCGCCGGATTTATCGGTGCAATAGCAGTCGATGGTCTTGCCGCCCGGACCCTTCACATCCGCCAGACCCAGGCCGGGCAGGGTGAGAAGGATTGTGGCAATAAGGACTCTGGCATGTCGCATTGCTCTAGCATATCACATGGGGGTCACTTGGCCAAAACATGAACAACAATAGGCGCACCCATGGTTCCCGAAGAACGGCTGGAACAGATCCTGCAGCGGTTTCAGTATCTTGAGGCCGCAATGGCGGATGGCGCGGGGGGCGGGGATATTGCGGCACTGGCCAAGGAATACTCCGATCTGCGGCCGGTGGCGGAGCAGGTCGCGGCCTACCGCAAGCTGCAAAGCGATCTGCGGGAGGCCGAGCTGATGCTGGCGGATCCGGATATGAAGGAACTGGCAGCGGAGGAAATCCCGGCGCTGAAGGCGGCGATCCCCGAGGCCGAGCATGCGCTGCAGCTGGCCCTGCTGCCCAAGGACGCGGCGGACAGCCGTCCGGCGATGCTGGAGATCCGCCCCGGCACGGGCGGCGATGAGGCGGCCTTGTTCGCGGGCGATTTGCTGCGCATGTACCAGCGCTATGCCGAAGGGCAGGGCTGGAAATTCGATATCATCGAAGAGCAGATGACCGAACTGGGCGGCATCAAGGAGGTTGTCGCCCATATCAAGGGCGACAATGTCTTTGCCCGGCTGAAGTATGAATCCGGCGTGCATCGGGTGCAGCGGGTGCCCGCGACCGAGAGCGGCGGGCGCATCCATACTTCGGCGGCGACAGTGGCGGTGCTGCCGGAGGCGGAGGATGTGGACATTCACATCGACGCCAATGACATCCGCATCGACACCATGCGGGCCTCGGGTGCCGGCGGGCAGCATGTGAACACCACCGACTCGGCCGTTCGGATCACCCACCTTCCGACCGGGATCATCGTGACAAGCTCGGAAAAGTCCCAGCACCGCAACCGCGAGATCGCGATGCAGGTCTTGAAGACGCGGCTTTATGATCTGGAGCGGCAGCGGATCGACAGCGAACGCTCGGCGGACCGGGCGAGCCAGGTGGGCTCGGGCGACCGCTCGGAGCGGATCCGCACCTACAATTTTCCGCAAGGCAGAATGACGGACCACCGTATCAACCTGACGCTTTACAAGCTGGATCAGGTGATGGGCGGCGATCTGGATGAGATCATCGACGCGCTGACGGCGGACAATCAGGCCCGGCTCCTGGCCGAGATGGGGCAGTGAGCATGGCAGAGACCGCGGCACAGGCGATGGCGGCTGCAACGGCGCGGCTGCGGGCGGCAGGGGTGCCGGATCCGGCGCGGGATGCGCGGGTGCTGCTGGCCCATGCGGCCCGCATCGAGGCCAGCCGGGTGACGCTGATCGCGCCGGAGGAGCTGGCGCCGGAAGTGGCCGAGCGCTACGAGCAGCTGATTGCGCTGCGGGCGGTGCGGGTGCCGGTCTCGCATCTGATCGGCGAGCGGGAGTTTTACGGCCGCCGCTTCAAGGTGTCGCGCGATGTTCTGGACCCGCGGCCCGAGACCGAGATCCTGATCGAAGCGGCGCTGGCGGAGCCTTACAGCTGGGTTCTGGACCTTGGCGTCGGTTCCGGCTGCATTCTGGTGACGCTTCTGGCAGAGCGGCAGGAGGCCACAGGCCTGGGCGTGGACATCAGCGAGGCGGCCTGCCTGCAGGCCAGCGCCAATGCGGTGCTGCACCGGGTTCAGGCGCGGGCGGATATCCGGCAATCGGACTGGTTTGAGGGGGTTGAAGGACAGTTCGACCTGATCGTCTCGAACCCGCCCTATATCGCGCTGGACGAGATGGAAGGCCTGTCGGCGGAGGTGCGCGGGCATGAGCCCGGTATTGCGCTGACCGATGGCGGCGACGGGCTGGGGGCCTACCGGCGGATCGCTGCGCAAGTGACCGGGCATCTGGCGCCAGGCGGGCGGGTTCTGCTGGAAATCGGCCCGTCGCAAGGCCGGGCGGTCAGTGCGCTGCTGGAAGAGGCCGGTCTGAGCGGCATTGCCGTGCTGCAGGATCTGGACGGGCGCGACCGGGTGGTGCGGGCGCATTCCAGCGTAAAGAGCGGCGTTTGACGCGGAAATTCGCGAATTCGAAAGAAAAAACACAGAAAATAGCATTGTGCCCCTTGTCTGGGGCTTCGGAAAATGGTTACTCAGAAGGAGCCGCTTTAGGAGAAAGCTCTGGAAGCCTTCCCGCGGCATCAAGCCCAAAAAAGCTTATGATCCGGCGCTGAGGCGCGCACGATATGGGTCTACGGCGCATTAACTCAAGGCTTACGTTAGGCATATGAGATCGTCCAAATCACGTTCACGTTCCAAGTCGAACCGGAACCGTCCCAATGGCGCCAATGTTGTCAACCGCGTGTTCGACAGCTCCGGTCCCGAAGGCAAGGTGCGCGGAACGCCCCAGCAGATCATCGACAAATACAATCAGCTCGCCCGCGATGCGCAGCTGAGCAATGACCGGGTTGCCGCTGAGAACTTCCAGCAGCACGCCGAGCATTATCTCCGCATGCTGAATGAAGCGCAGCGCGAGATTGACGCGCGCCGCGAGGAGCAGGAGCGGCAAAACCGCGAACGCCAGGCCGAGCGCGACCGCGAGCGGGCCGAACGGCTGGAGCGCCAGGAGCGTGAGTCCGCATCGGCTGTTCCGGCGTCAGACCTGGCCGACAGCCCGCAGCCCGAGGTGATCGACCCGCGCGGCGATAACGGCAACGGTGCTGACAGCGGCCTTGTCGAAACCCCGGAAAGCCAGTCCGCGCCTGCGGATGCTTCGGCTGAGGCCGCGCCGAAAAAGGCCCCGGCCCGAAAGCCGCGAGCCCGCAAGCCGACAGCCAAAGGGGATGATACGGCAGAGGCCAGCGACGGCGGCGGCGATGCAGAGGCAAAACCCGCGCCGAAGAAAACCAGCCGCCCGCGCGCGAAGCCGAAGCCCAAGACCGAAGACGGCCCGGCGGAAGCTGCTGAATAAGCGGCGCAATCCCAGAACAGCGAAGGACCCCCGGTGCCGATGGCGCCAGGGGTCTTTGTTTTGGTGAGCGGCTGTTGCCGGAGAAATCCCTGTTTTGCAGCCTGCGCTACCAGTATACCGGGTCGTTCAGAGCCTCGATGCAGGATGACGGGCCGCGCAGGGGCGCAAGCTCTTCGCCGTTGAGCGGCTGCGCCAGCCATCCGTCCGGGAAACGCAGCGGCATGGGGGCGGCGGCCTGCGCCCCGGTTATCTGGCGGAAGCCAACCTTGCTGTAGTAGGCCGGATCACCGTAGGTGACAGCCACGTCTACGCCCTCTTTGCCGATCCTGCTCAGCCCGTGCTTGAGCAGTGCCTGCCCGATCCCCTGCCTTTGCCGGCCGGGCGATACGGCAACGGGTGATAGCAGGAAGACGGTGCGGCTGTCCTGTTCATAGCGCAGCCGGGAAAAGATGATGCAGCCGGTGAGCGTGCCGCTGTCCCGGGCGGAATAGACAAACAGGTCCTGATCCGGTGTCTTGGCGAAGATATCGCGGACCAAGCCCGCCCTCAGCTCGCCTTCAGCGTCGCCCTCCGACGCGGCGAAAGCCGCACGGAACAGGCTGATGATCTCGCGGGTGCTGCCGCGGTATTCTGACAAAAACTCCATCCGCCGCTCCTGCACCTGCTGGCTCGCTATGGCACGCAGCATAGGGCAGCCGGGGGGCGGGCCGTCAAGACCCGCACCGGCTGGACGGCCGGGCGGTTACACCGCGTGGCCCAGTACCCGCAGGTAACGGCGGACCGCCTCCGGAAAGCCCAGCATCAGCGCATCTGCGGTGATTGCGTGGCCGATGGAGACTTCGGCCAGATCCGGGATGGCCTGGCGCAGGGCGGGCAGGTTGTCCACGGTCAGGTCGTGGCCTGCATTCATCATCAGCGCAGTGCTGGCGCCTTCCGCCCCAAGCTGGCGGGCGGCGTCGGCGGTTGCCTTGATCCTGGCCAGTTCCCGGCCGGTGGCGTCCGGGCTGGTCTGATTGGCGTAAGGCCCGGTGTAGAATTCGATCCGGTCCGCGCCTGCCTGTTGCGCCAGCGCGGGGTCCGCCGGGTTGGCGTCCACGAAATAGGACACCCGGATGCCCGCCGCCTTGAACTCCTGCGCGACCGGAAGAAGCATCCCGCCATCGGCGGCGAAGTCCCAGCCGTGGTCGGAGGTGGACTGTTCCGGCGTGTCGGGCACCAGCGTCACCTGATGCGGCTTGTTCTCCAGCACCAGGTCGATGAAATGGCGGGTCGGATAGCCTTCGATGTTGAACTCCGCCTGGGGGAATTCTTCGGCGATCAGACGGGACAGGTCCGGCAGGTCGGAAAACCGGATGTGGCGCTCATCCGGGCGGGGATGCACGGTGATGCCATGGGCCCCGGCCTGCAGGATGGCGCGGGCGATGTCGGTCAGGTTGGGCCAGGGCACCTCGCGCCGGTTGCGCAGATAGGCAACGGCGTTAACGTTCACGGACAGCAGGGTCGGGCGGGAGGAAACCGGTCGGGTCATCGGGCAATCAGGCTCCGGCAAAGACTTCGGGGAAAGGGCTCAGGCCTTGGCCAGTTCGCGGGCGAGCGCGCAGAAGGCCTCCAGGCTGACCTGTTCCGCGCGCTCGGTCGGCGGAATACCGGCGGCGGTCAGATGCGCCTCGATATCGGGGGAAACCCCCTTGAGCGAGGCGCGCAGCATCTTGCGGCGCTGGTTGAAGGCGGCAGCCACCACTCGCGACAGGATCGCGGCATCGGCCGGGAAGCGCGGCTCGGGCAGAGCGTCCAGATGCACCACCGCGCTGGAGACCTTGGGCGGCGGTGTGAAGGCGCCGGGCGGCAGCGACAGCACGATGCGGGCATCGGCGCGCCACTGGGCCAGGAGCGCCAGCCGTCCATAGGCCTTCGAGCCGGGCTGCGCCACGATGCGCTCGGCCACCTCGCGCTGGAACATCAGGGTGAGGCTCTCCCAGAAGGGCGGCCATTCCTTGGGTGTCAGCCAGCGCACCAGGAGTTCGGTGCCGACGTTATAGGGCAGGTTGGCCGCGACGCGGATCGGCGGCGTCAGATGTTCGAGCGGGTCGATCTCCAGCGCGTCGCCGTTGATCACATCGAACCGGCCCGGGTAGGCGTCTGCGATTTCCTGCAGTGCGGGCAGGCAGCGGGTGTCCTTCTCAATCGCCAGCACCCGGCGGGCGCCTTCGGCGAGCAGCCCGCGGGTGAGGCCGCCGGGGCCGGGGCCGATCTCCAGCACGTCGCAGCCGGTGAGGTCGCCGGCCTGGCGGGCGATCTTGGCGGTCAGGTTAAGATCCAGCAGAAAGTTCTGGCCCAGTGACTTGCGCGCCGACAGCTGATGCGTCGCGATCACCTCGCGCAAGGGGGGAAGGCTGTCGATAGCGCTCATGTCATCTGGACCTTGGGACAGGGCGCGGGCGGCGCGCCGGAACTTTCATGCCTCCGGCGGGGATATTTCCCGCCAGAAGAAGAATCAAGGGCTGGCGGCCATCCGCTGCGCCAGCTTCAGGGCTTCGATCAGGCTGGAGGGGTTGGCCTGGCCGGTGCCTGCGATGTCGAAGGCGGTTCCGTGGTCGGGCGAGGTGCGGATGAAGGGCAGGCCCAGGGTCACGTTGACGCCGCGGTCGAAGTCCAGCGTCTTGATCGGGATCAGCGCCTGGTCGTGGTACATGCAGACCGCCGCGTCGTAGCGCGCACGGGCGGCGGCATGGAACAAGGTGTCGGCCGGGTGCGGGCCGGTGACCGCCAGCCCCTCTTTCCGCATCCCGCTGATCAGATCGTTGATCCAATCCAGTTCTTCAGACCCCATGGCGCCGCCTTCGCCCGCGTGCGGGTTCAGTCCCGCGACGGCGATGCGGGGGGACGCGATGCCAAATTGATCGCGCAGCCCGGCGGCGGTGATCTCGATGGTTTCGCGCAGAAGGCCCGGGGTCAGCACCTTGGGCACGTCCGCAAGCGCGATGTGGATGGTGGCGGGCACCACCCGCAGCTGGGCGCTGGCCAGCATCATCACCACCCGGTCGCGGCCCGCCAGGGCAGCGAGGAATTCTGTATGGCCAGGATAGGAAAATCCCGCGCCGTCGATCAGCGCCTTCTTGTGGATGGGAGCAGTGCAGACCGCGGAAGCCTCGCCCTGCTGGACCAGCCGGACAGCGGTTTCGATGGACTGGATCACACCGGCAGCGTTGGCCGGGTCGGCGGTGCCCTTCACGCTATTGCCGCCAAAGGCGAGGGGCAGCACCGGAAAGCGGTCTGCGCAGGCTGCTGCGGCCTCTGCCGGGGCGGAAATTTCCCGGACCGGAGTGCCGGCGGGCAGGTGGCGCGGGTCGCCGATCCAGACGAGCGGGCAGGCGGCGCGCAGAGTGTCCCAGGCCTTGACAGCGATTTCCGGGCCGATGCCTGCGGGCTCGCCGCAGCTGAGCGCAATGGGCCCGGGCCGGCTCATTTGATGTCGATCCGCGCATCCGCGCGCAGCTGCTCCAGGTAGCTGTCGACCAGCGAAGTCATCCGCTGCGCCGTAAGCGCATTCGCCACGGTTTCGCGGTTTGCGCCCTCGCCAAGGTCGGCGGTGCGGCCGCAGAGCATAAGCACCATCAGGGTCTGGCCGTTGTTGCGGGTCAGCGCGGTGGAGGTCTCGCCCGGGTCAAGCTTGGCCAGTTCCAGCGCGATATCGCTGGGGATCTCCGCAGGCGGCAGGCTTTCGACCGCCAGAACAGACGGATCCCGCCCCTGCGCCAGGCCATAGAAGTCCTCGCAGGTGTCGACGCTGTTCACCACCTGCTGCGCGGCGGCCAGAGCTTCGGGCGTGCGCCCGCCGGGCAGGAAATAGGTGGCATATTCAATGGCGGAAAAGCGCGGGGCGGCGCCTTCAACCTCGCGCAGGCCGCGCATCTGGAACAGCGCTACCGCGCCCTGCAGCGGCAGCGGCTCGGAAATCTCGCCCGGCTGCAGTGCCAGCACAACCTCTTGCAGCTGCGGCGGCAGCTTGGTCAGCGGCATCCAAGGCAGGCGGCCGCCATCGCCGCGGCTGCCTGCCGCCGAATACTGGGTGGCGGCGGCGGAGAAGCTGTCATAGCCCTTCAGCTTGGCGACCTGCTCCACCAGCTCTTCGACCTGGGCGGCGTTCTGGTCGTTGAGCGGCACGATGAATTCGCTCAGCAGAACCTGGACGCTGCCGGTGCCGGAGGTGCCCATGGCGCGGTCGATTTCCTCTGGCGTGGGGCGGGCGCGGGACAGGAAACGGGCGCGGGTGTATTCGCGCCAGCCAAGCCCGACCTTGGTGAAATCGCGCAGTGTCTGCGGCGCAACGCCCTGCTGCTGCAACACGGTCAGAAACTCGTTGAGCGACAGGTTGGCGCGCCCGGCCAGTTCTTCCATGCCCGCGGTGATGTCTTCTTCGCTCAGTTCAATTCCGGCCTGCTTCAGCACCATCAGCTTGAGCCGGTCATTGATCAGCTCCTCGCGGGCGGTTTCCAGCGGATCGCCCGGAACCCGCAGCGCGGCCTGGAACCGGGCGCGCTGTTCCAGCTCATACCGGGTGATGACCTGATCATTCACGGTGATGGCCGGGGCAAAAAGGTTCTGTGCGCCTGCGGGCAGGCCGCTCCAGGCGAGCCCTGCGGCCAGCGCCAGCGCGGCCGCAGTTCTGAGAGCACGGGAAAGGAAGGGAGCCGGGAACCGGGTATTCACGTCTTGCTGCATGTCCGCCTGTACTGTTTGCTGCCGCTTTTTACGGAAAATCCGCTCAGCGAGATGGTAAAGCCGAAATCCGTTGTCGGCTCAACACTTGTTGTTGAGGTATAGCGGCGGTTGACCGAAACGTCGACCGTCACGCATTCGTTGCTGTAGGCCACGCCAAGGCCCGCGCGGGTGGCCTGGGCGCCTGCGATGTCGTACCGCAGCCGGGCGCTGGCGGACCAGTTGGGGTTGATGTCGTAGCGTCCGTCCACCCACAGTTCCGAGCTTTCCTCGTCCCGGTCTTCATCCGGGTCGGTGCCCAGCCACAGGTAGGTGCCGGCAAGGCTGGAGCGGCTGGTGTGCCATTCGCCGCGGAACTCTGCCTTGGAAAAGTTGAGCGAACCGTTCAGCAGGCCGCGGGTGGAGACCGCCAGGCTGTCGCCGTATTTGATCTGGCCCGCCAGCAGGATATCCGACGTGGTGCCGCCCAGGCCCGAGCTTTTGGTGAAGCGGTCATCACCGTCGCTGCGCAGCACCTGGCCCGCGGTGGCGTAGGCCTGCCAGCCAGTGGGCGCATAGCGGGCCCAATTGGCGCCGTAGACCAGGGTCAGCCCGTCTTCGCGGGCGTCGGTTGCGGGAAAGCGCGACAGCGACAGCAGATTGCCCTGGTCGAATTCGACAAAGCGGCTTTCCTCGCTGACCACGTCGCCGCCGCCCTCGTCGCGCCAGCCCAGCTGCAGGATCGGTTCCAGATACTGGCTGGCGCCGCCGGCTTCGCGGCGGATCATCGGCAGGCGCAGGGTCAGTGCGCTGCGCGGCGTGAGACGGGTGACTTCCTCGGTATAGAAAGCGTCGTCGTAGGCGCGGAAGGCGTCGCCGGCGGCGCCGATCTCCCATTCTGCCAGGATGCCGTAGCCCAGGCGCAAGCTGCGGCGCCAGTCGAGGTCAGCGGTCAGCCGGGACAGGTCGCGGCCGTTGCTGTCGGTGGCGGTGCCTTCGATGCTGGAGCTGCGGTGGTGGCCGTGGCCCTGCAGCGTCAGCCGCAGCTCGCCGCCGGTGAGGGCCGGGAAATAGCGGGTCTGGTAGAAGGCCTCGGCGATGCCGGAGGGAATGTCGCTCTGCTCCTCGCTGTCGCGCAGGGTCTTGTAATGGGTGAACGAGGTGCGGAACAGGCTGTCGCGCTTGGACCGGGTCAGCACCGCCTCGGAGCGCAGGCGGTCCAGATCGGGCAGGCCGTAGTCCGCGACATAGGCGTCGTCCGAGACCGCCTTAACGTCGAAGGTGAAGCGGAAATCGTGCGGCAGATCGAACTGGCCTTCGCCAAAGACATAACCGCGGTCCTCACCGGAGAACAGGTCGTCGCGGGTATAGGCGGCGTTGAATTCGATCCTGCCGCGGCGGAACGCCTGACGGTAGCGCACATCCAGCGTTTGGGTGCTGGAGGAGATATAGGGGGCCAGCGTCAAATCGCGGTGCGGACCCAGCGTGAAGAAATACGGCACCTTGATCCCGGTGCCGAGATTCGAGGTGGAGCGCACAGAGGGCACCAGGAACCCGCTGGCGCGGTCCAGCGATGGGTCCGGCAGGCGGATCGCCGGGAAATAGAACACCGGCACATCCAGCACCCTGAGCTGAGCGCTTTCGAAATAGAGCTGGCGTTCCTGCTGGTCGTGGATCACCCGCTCAGCCCGGATCTGCCACAGCGGCGGGCGGCCGTCGTCGCAGACGTGGCAGGAGGTGACAGCGGTTTTATAGAGCTGGGTATAGCGGCCGCTGACCCGTGTCATCTGCAGCGAGGCCAGCTGCAGCTGCTGCTGGAACACCATGCGGGCGCCGGTCAGCAGGCCGTTGCGCAGGTCGCGGTCCAGCTCGGCTGCATTGGCCAGGATGGTGATGCCGCCATTCTGGTCGATCCGGATCGGGCCTTCGATCTGCAGGGTGCCGTTGGTTTGGTCAAAGGTGATCTTGCGGGCGCGCAGCCGGATATTGCCCTGGAACGCCTCGACGTTGCCTTCGGCGACCAGAGTGCGGTCCGGGGTAATAAAGACCTGATCTGCCACCAGCATCGCGGGCTGCGCCGGATCGGGCGGCACTGCGGTCTGCGCCTGCAGGGCAGGGGCTGTCAACGCCAGCCACGGCAGCACGGCGGAAAGAAGCAGCGCCCGGCGCAGGTTACCCGTCTTCGGCATGGAGAAGCAGTCCCAAGGTCAATAATATTGCAGCGGCAGGCGGTGCCCAAGCAGCCAGCGCCACCGGGATTTGCCCGTTCTCGCCAAGGATTTGCGCGAAATTGCGGATGAAATAAAGCCCGAATCCCAGCAGCACTGCCATCAGCACGGCCAGGCCGGTGCCGCCAAAGCGGGCGTGCCGCATGGTGAAGGAGGCGCCGACCAGCACCATGGCGATCAGGAACAGCGGCCGTGCCAGCTCTGCCTGGTAGCGCACTTCGTAGCGCTTGGTGGTGAAGCCCGCGGCAGACAGTTCGCGGATGGTGGCGGGCAGGTCGTAGATCGAAATACCGCTGGCGGTGCCCAGCGTGTCGCGGATGCGGTCGGTGGTCAGCGTCGTCGGCAGCTGCAGCTCGTCATGCGAAGCGGCGCCGGCTTCCGGGTTGATGCCGGCCGTCAGCGGCCAGGACTTGGCATTGGTCAGGATCCAGTTGCTGCCGTCCAGCCGGGCGCTTTCGGCGATGATGCGGCGCACCGGTCCGCCGGCGGTGCTGTAGGCATGGATCGACACGTCATGAAGGGTGATGTCGGCGGCATCGCCGCTGTAGCCCTTGGCGTGGATGACCGACTGGCCGCGGGCGCCGCCTTGGCGAAGCCACAGGCCCTCGCCGCTGAGCGACAGCGCGGAAGGGCCGCCGTTGTGATAGGTTTCGGCCAGATCCTGGTAGCGGTTGGCAGTGGCCGCCGCGATCGGGTTCAGCATGGTGACTGCCAGAACCCCGATCCCGGCAGCCGCCAGCACCGGCGCCGCCAGCGCCCGGATGCCGGAGCGGCCGATGGCGCGGGTCACCACCAGTTCGCTGCTGCGGGCCAGGCCGACAAACAGCACGATGGTGGTGAGGATCATGATCAGCGGCAGGAACTCGCTGAGCGCGGCCGGAATGTTCAGCAGGCTGAGGCCAACCAGCTCCGGCAGGCCGAGGCCGGCCCCTTCGAAGCGGCGGATCTGCTCGTTGAGGTCGATCAGAATGACCAGCGTCATTAGGACCGCGCAGATCACCAGGAACCATTGCAGGAACCGGCGCGCGTAATAGAGATCCAGCTTCATGCGGACACCTCCTGCCGGATGCGCTTGGGCCGGGAGGCCAGGATCAGGAAGATCAGCGACACGGCCAGACCCAGCAGGGTGGGCAGGTAGATCAGCGGCCACAGGCCGGGGTTATCCAGCACCGGCTCCGACACGACGCCGCGCAGGCCTTCGACAAAAATCAGCACGACAAAGGCCAGGAAGGCCTGCCGCCAGACGCCGAAGCGGGAGAAGGTGCCCAGCATCAGCGCCGAAAACCCGATCAGGGCCACCGCCACGCACACCAGCGCGCGGGCAAAGCGCAGGTGCAGCTCCTCTGCTTGGGCGCCGGCGGAATAGCCGTCAGTGCGGGTGACAGCCTCTGTGCTGGTCATCAACTCCAAGCTGGGGATGGCGCGGATATTGCGGGCCGGATTCTCAGCTTTGCGCGCCAGGGTGCTGATATCGTATGAGAAATCCGAAAAGAACGTGGTCGACATCCGCTGCGTCTCATTGTCCAGCCGCTGCGCCATGCCCTCTACCATGATCAGATGCGCGCTGCCTTCGTCGCGCACCAGAAAAGCGCGGGTGCCGGTGTAGGTGACGGTCACCGCAGGGTCGCGGCGGTCCGACAGGAAGACGTCGTTCAGGGTGCCGTCGGGGTCGATCTGGCGGATGTAAAAGGTGACGCCTTCGGCGGGGTGAAGGAAGTCGCCCTCGCTCAGCAGTTTGGCGGTGATGTTGCGGGAGACCTCGCTCTCGCGCTCTTCCAGCTGGTTGATCGAGGCGGGCAGCAGGTAGTGGGTCAGCGCCGACATCATCAGCGCTGTGATGATGCCAAAGGCCAGCGCCGGGCGGGCCATCTGCCAAGGGCTGGTGCCGGTGGCGCGCAGCACGGTCAGTTCGCTCTCGCTGTTCAGCCGGTTGGTGACCCATACCGCGGCGCCGAAGGCGGCAATCGGCAGCACCATTCGGATCAGGTTCGGCAGGGTGAGCGCGGTGAATTCCAGGAACACCAGCGCCGACTGTCCGTTGCCGATCAGCGTGTCAAACAGCACAACTGCCCGGTTGACCCAGAACACGGCCACCAGGATCAGGGCAAAGAAGCCGAAGAAGAGCAGATACTGTGACAACACATATCTGTCGTAGCGTGACACCCGATCCCCCAGACCTTGCCATTGTTATTTTGCGGGACCTTAGTGGATTTGATTGGCGGGGAAAACTGCATTCTCGCAAGGCAGCTGGATCGGCGGCGGATTGCGGATAACCGGATGGAACGGCCGGGTCTGGCCAAGCGCCGCTGCGCAGGATACCTCTTGAGCCAACAATCAGGTGATACCAGCAGGAGTCCGCAACAAATGAGCAGTCTTACCCCGATCCGTTTTGCCGAATACGATCCCAAGGCACTGGCAGAGATGACCGGCCGCGTCGCAGTGATGGTCACGCCGGAGGGCAGCATGGATCAGGCGGCGCGCAGCGCCAACCGGCTCAGCAAAGGCGCCATCGCCCGCCTGATCGGGTCCGAGGGGTTCAAGAAGGCAAAGACCGGCGACGTGATCTCTGTGAGTTGGCCTGCGGGAATACAGGCGGAGGTGCTGGACGTGCTGGTGCTGCCGCGCAAGCTGACTCCGGTGGAGGCGCGCAAGGCCGGCGCCAACCTGGCCAAGGGGGCCGCTGGCAAGCGTCTGACGGTGATGGCAGGCGGCATGAACAAGGCCGCCGATCTGATCCAAGGGATTGCACTGCGGGGCTATGAGTTCAACACCCACAAATCGCAGAAAGATGACAAGCCCGAGGGCGAGGTGGTGATCGCTTGCAACGCGCCTTCTGAGCTGGAAGCCGCCTGCGCGCCGCTGCTGGCGGTGGCCGAGGGCGTTCACATGACCCGCGATCTGATCAATGAGCCGGCCAACGTGCTGACCACCACGGAATTCGCCCGCCGCATCGAAGAGATGACGGAGATCGGCCTGGAGATCGAGATCCTGGAGGAAGCGGACCTGGAGAAGCTGGGCATGCGCACGCTGCTGAGTGTGGGGCAGGGGTCCGACAGCCCCTCCAAGGTGGCGGTGATGCAGTGGAAGGGCGGCGCAGACGATGCCGCGCCGCTCGCGCTGGTCGGCAAGGGCGTGGTGTTCGACACCGGCGGCATCTCCCTGAAGCCTGCAGCCGGCATGGAAGAGATGACGATGGACATGGGCGGCGCGGGTGTCGTGGCCGGCACCATGAAGGCGCTGGCGCTGCGCAAGGCCAAGGCCAATGTGGTCGGCCTTGTCGGGCTGGTGGAAAACATGCCCTCCGGCAACGCCATCCGTCCTGGCGACGTGGTGAAGTCGATGAAGGGCGACACGGTGGAGATCATCAACACCGACGCCGAAGGCCGTTTGGTTCTGTGCGATGTCCTGTGGTACGCGCAGGAGCGGTTCAAGCCCGCGGGTGTCATTGATCTGGCGACGCTGACCGGTGCCATCATCATCGGTCTGGGGCATGAGAATGCCGGCGTGTTCTCCAACGACGACGGCCTTTGCAATGCTTTCCTCAAGGCCGCCGGCGCGGAGGATGAGGGCGCCTGGCGGATGCCCTTGGGCAAGGCTTATGACGAGCAGCTGAAGTCGCGCATAGCCGACATGAAGAACGTGGGCGGGCGTCCCGCGGGTTCGATCACTGCGGCGCAGTTCCTTCAGCGGTTCATCAAGGACGGCATGCCCTGGATCCATCTGGACATTGCGGGCGTTGCTTCGGTGAAGTCGGATACCGCCTACGCGCCCAAGGGCGCAACCGGCTGGGGCGTGATGGCGCTGAACCGTCTGGTCGCTGATAAGTTCGAGGCGGAATAAACACTTATGGGGGCTGCCTATTTCTATCATCTGACCCGCAGGCCGCTGGAAGAGACCCTGCCGGTCCTTCTGGACAAGGCGCGCGGGGCGGGCTGGCGCATTGCGGTGCGCGGGCGCGATCCCGAACGCATGGCCTGGCTGGATGACCGTTTGTGGCAGGGGCCGGAGGAAAGCTTTCCCGCCCACGGCCTGGCGGGCGGCCCCCATGATGCGCTGCAGCCGGTCCTGCTGACGGCAGGGCCGGAGGCGGCCAATTCACCCGATTGCGTGATGGCGGTGGATGGCGCCGCCGTCACCGCGGAGGAGGTGCAGGCGCTGAGCCGCGTCTGCATCTTGTTTGACGGCACCGATCCGGAGGCTGTGCAGCACGCCCGCACCCAGTGGAAAAGCCTGACAGATGCCGGCTGCTCCGCCCAGTACTGGTCGGAGGAAAGCGGGCGCTGGGAAAAGAAGGCGGAAAAATAGGCTGCTTCGCACCGGAAATCGGCAGGTTTCCGCCAGTTCCCGTCAGTTTTATTTCATTTGTGCAGGAAATGCTCGCCTGATTGCGGTTCGCGCTTTAATCCTCCCGGTCAAAAGATCAAGACACTGGGGGACAGATGATTTCAAAGCGTGTGTTTCTGCGGCCGCGGCTTCTGCCCATTGTTGGGGCGGCGCTGCTGGTGCTGGCAAATTGCGGTGCTCCCCAGGGCGGGTCTGTCGGCCGGGCCGAGGTCGACGTCGAGCGTCTGGATTTCGCAGTT
The DNA here is from genome assembly GCF_000473145.1 of Leisingera daeponensis DSM 23529. Classification (NCBI taxonomy): domain Bacteria; kingdom Pseudomonadati; phylum Pseudomonadota; class Alphaproteobacteria; order Rhodobacterales; family Roseobacteraceae; genus Leisingera; species Leisingera daeponensis. The sequence continues at coordinate 718,483 of NZ_KI421500.1, forward strand.
CAGGAAGTCCAATCCCTGCGGTCCAAGGGCAAGCGGGTGTGGTGCGTGCCGTTTGCACGCAACGCCAGCGGCATCGAGATCTACGGCAATGCCAAGACCTGGTGGTCACAGGCCGAAGGTCAGTTCAGCCGCGGGAAACAGCCGCAGCCCGGCGCGGTGATGGCCTTTCAGGCGACCCGCTCAAACCCGCTGGGTCACGTCGCGGTGGTGTCCAAGGTCGAAAACCCCCGCCGGATCGAGATCAACCACGCCAACTGGCACCGCAACAAGGTATCGCTGGGCATGGCGGTGGTTGATGTGTCGGCAGCCAATGACTGGTCCGCTGTGCGGCTGGAAAGTAATCCGGGCGCATTCGGGCGCGTTTACCCCATCCTTGGCTTCATCTCGCCGCAGCCCGGCGCCGGGTGAGATATGACGCGAGCAGCTGTCAGCTGTTCTGAATGCCGCCGCGCTGGATCATCCGGGCGGAAATCTCCTCAAAGGCCCTGCGCCACAGCGCTTCGAGCTCCGGGGTGAAATCGTCTTCCAGCGCGTTGCGCAGGGAGTCGACCAGTGCTTCCTCCATCGGGGCGAAGTGAGAGATCTGCACGCCGAGGCTTGCGTGTTTTTTGCCGAGTTCCTGAAAGTGCGGGTCGACGGCCGATTCATCGCCTAGCTTGGCAAGAATGACGCCCAGGGTCGTCATGAACTTCATGCCTTGGCCTTCCAGATCCTCCCGGAATAGCTGCCGCAGCTCAGGCGCGTGCCGGAACAGCGCGTCATAGAAAAACGCGGGATCCCTGATGGCTTCGTCCTTCAGCTTGCTGTAGCTTTCTCTCAGTTGTTCGAGTTCTGCATCTGTCACGGGATATCATGCTCCTTTCTGGTATGTCAGTTGTCATCCAGCTTAGGAGCAATTGAGCCGGAATTCCTTGATCCGGCTCAATAACCTGAATCGCGGAGCACTGCCGCCGGCAGAGGCTACCGCGTCAGGACCAGGGCGCCATTGCGGATCTCGATGCTGGACCAGCGCTGGAGGTAGCCCATCCCAAGCAGCGACTGATCAAGCGCCCCCTTGTTGACCCAGACACGCACGCCGGTGTCCGTGATGCCGCCCAGCGACATTTCATCAATCCAGACGGAGGCGGTGCGGACTTCGCCATTGGCGGTCTGGGCGCGGCCGAGATAGGCGAGGTTTCCGGTATCAATACCGGCCCGCCGGGCGTCGCTTTCGTTCAGCACAACCTGACTGGCACCGGTATCGACAAGAAATTCGATCGGTGTGCCGTTCACGTCCAGGGTCAGGTAGTAATGCCCGTCAGGGGCGCGCGGCACCTCGACCCGGCCGCCATCCACCGCCACGTTCTGCTGCGGGCGCACGGTCTGGCGGATGTCCTGCCAAAGCCCGTAAGAGGCGATGACGCCCAGGAAAATGAAGCCCCAGACGGCGAACATCTGCAGCGTCTTGCCCAGGCTCTGGCGGTTTTGCACAAAGACCCAGGACCCCACTGCCACCAGCAGGATCGCCAGATAGATAAACCGCCCGATTTCATAGTCGCCCATATGCGCACCTCCTGAACAGAATGTAGGCGCGGCAGGGCGGTATGCTAGCCTGCAAAGCCGAAGGCGCGCAGGCCGTCGAGCACAAACTGCACTGACAGCGCCGCCAGCAGCATCCCCAGAAGGCGGGTCACGACGGTGATGCCGGTCTTGCCGAGCAGCCGCTCGAACAGGCCGGAAAACAGGCACATCACCAGAAGGATTGCCAGCACCGCCAGCACCGTGGCCATCACCATAGCAAAGCCGGTGAAGCCGGGCTGCTGGCCGGTCAGCAGGATCACCGTGGCAATCGAGCCGGGTCCGGCGATCAGCGGGATTGCCAGCGGGAAGACCGACGGGTCGTCAAACTCATCCTCTTCGCTGCGGTCCTCGCGCCGTTTGTTGCGGCGTTCAAACAGCATGTCCAGGGCCGTCAGGAACAACAGCACGCCGCCCGCGATGCGGAAGGCGGCCATGGAGATGCCGATGAAGCCAAGCACCGCCTCCCCCAGCGCGGCAAACAGCGCCAGCAGGACCGCTGCGGTCAGGGTGGCGCGGATCGCGATGGTGCGCCGCTGCGCGGTGGACATGCCCTGGGTCAGCGCGAGGAACACCGGCGTCAGGCCGATCGGGTCGACGATAACGAACAGGGTCACGAAAGCGGTAATCAGAAATGCGGTGTCGATCATTGCGCTTCGGCCTGCTCCAGTTTCTCCAGCGCGTCCATCCACAGGCCTTCGGCCCGCTCCAGCGCCTCGATGCATTCAGCGTGTTTCTTCTGCCAGACCGCCATATCCGCAGCCTTGCCTGGTTCGTACAGGGTTGGGTCGGCGAGCTTTTCATCAAGCTTTTCGCGCATTTCGCTGAGCTTTTCCACCCGCGCCTCGGACTTGCGCACGTCCGCCCGCAGCGCAATCAGCACATCGCGGGAGGCGCGCTTGGGCTTGGCGGGCTTTGGTGCACCGGTTTTGGACGCAGGCTTTTCCCGGGCCAGCAGCAACGCGCGATAGCTTTCCAGGTCGCCGTCAAAAGGGTTCACCGTGCCGTCCGAGACCAGCCACAGCCGATCCGCCACCAGGCTGAGCAGATGCATGTCATGGCTGACCAGGATCACGGCACCGGAATAAGCGGTGAGCGCCTCCACCAGCGCCTCGCGGCTTTCGATATCCAGGTGGTTGGTCGGCTCGTCGAGGATCAGCATATGCGGCGCGTCGATGGTGGCGATGAGCAGGCTGAGCCGCGCCTTCTGGCCGCCGGACAACCGCCCCACCTCGGTCTCCGCCTGTGCAGCGCCAAGTCCGAACCCAGCCAGCCGGGCGCGCCATTTCGCAGGCGCCTCCTCCGGACGCAGGCGGCGCAGATGGTCGATTGGGGTTTCATCGACATACAGCTCATCCACCTGATGCTGGGCGAAATAGCCGATGCGCAGCTTGGAGGAGCGGGTCATTTTGCCCGCCATCAGCGGCAGCCGGTCCGCCAGCAGTTTTGACAGTGTCGACTTGCCCTGGCCGTTCTTGCCCAACAGCGCGATGCGGTCGTCCTGGTCAATGCGCAGGTTCAGCCGCTTCAGCACTTCTGTCCCGCCATACCCGGTGACGCCGCCCTCGATCTGGATGATTGGCGGGGACATCTCCTCCGGCTCCGGGAAGGTGAAGGCACGCAGCGCGGCCTCCTGCGGGGTGGTGATCGGCTTCATCTTGGCGATCATTTTGAGCCGCGATTGGGCCTGCACCGCCTTCGATGCCTTATAGCGGAAGCGGTCGACGAAGCTTTGCAGATGAGCGCGGCGGGCCTCCTGTTTCTTGGCCTCGGCTTCGGCGACCGCCAGACGGGCCGCGCGGGTTTCGGCAAAGGTATCGTAGTTGCCCTGGTACAGCGTGAGCTTTTTATCTTCCAGATGCAGGATGGCGCCCACCGCCCGGTTCAGCAGTCCGCGGTCGTGGCTGACAATCAGAACGGTGTGCGGGTATTTCGCCAGGTAGCTTTCCAGCCACAGCGCGCCCTCGAGGTCGAGATAGTTGGTCGGCTCGTCCAAGAGCAGCAGATCGGGCTGGGCAAACAGCACCGCCGCCAGCGCCACCCGCATCCGCCAGCCGCCGGAGAAGTCGGAGCAGGGGCGTTTCTGGTCCGCGTCGTCGAAACCCAGGCCCTTGAGGATCGAGGCCGCGCGCGCCTCTGCCGACCAGGCGTCGATGTCGGACAAACGGGTCTGGATCTCGGCAATCCGCGCGGGGTCGCTGGCGCTGTCGGCCTCGGCCAGCAGAGCGGCGCGCTCGGTATCAGCGGCCAGCACCGTGTCGGTCAGCGACACGCCGGACGAGGGCACCTCCTGTGCGACACCGCCGATGCGGGCCTTGGAGGGCAGGGAGATACTGCCGCCCTCCAGCGCCAGCTCGCCCCGGATCAGCCGGAACAGCGTGGTCTTGCCGGTGCCGTTGCGCCCGACAAGGCCGACCTTATGCCCGGTAGGGATAGTGGCAGAGGCGCTGTCGATCAGCGGGCGGCCTTCGACCGAATAGGTGATGTCCTGAATGCGTAACATGAGCAGCGGTGTGGCGCAGGTGCCGGGGGCTGTCAATCGGCCTGCCGCGTTCCTCTTGCTGAAATTATCGCTGCCGGGGGCGCACGCGCCTGCGCGCGCTCTGAAAACGTCTTTCCAAGCGCCTCCAGCCATGTTACGCGGCGCGCGGAGTTTCCGGCCCGGGGATACGCCCTGCGGCCCATCAATCAGGAGAATGCCAAATGGCTCTGGAACGCACTTTCTCGATCATCAAGCCCGATGCAACCCGCCGCAACCTGACCGGCAAAATCAACGCCAAGTTTGAAGAAGCCGGCCTGCGCATCGTGGCGCAGAAGCGCATCCACATGACCAAGGAGCAGGCAGGCAAGTTCTACGAAGTGCACGCAGAGCGTCCGTTCTACGACGAACTGTGCGAATTCATGTCCTCCGCCCCGGTGGTTGTGCAGGTGCTGGAAGGCGAAAACGCCATTGCCAAGAACCGTGAAGTCATGGGCGCCACCAACCCGGCAGACGCGGCCGCCGGCACCATCCGCGCAGAGTTCGCTGAATCGGTTGGCGAAAACTCCGTGCACGGCTCCGACGCTCCGGAAACCGCAGCTGTGGAAATCGCCTACTTCTTCTCCGGCATCGAGCTGGTCGGCTGATCAACCGGTTCACCGGTCGAAATCTGAAGGGGCTGCAGCGTCACGCTTGCAGCCCCTTTTTCATGTTCATGGGTCGAGGAACCGGTTCAGCGGGTGCTGCCGTATGGCAGGCTGTTTCAGCTGCGGGCAGTGTCTGTTCCTGGCGTAAGACAGCGAGCGGCCGAACTCGCGGGGCGCGGTCAGTTTCGAGAACGCCCGCCGCCCCAGCCGCTTGGGCAGGGGCTCACCCTTTGAGGCGGTATCCTCCAGGTGGCGGCGCAGCAGCTCTGTGTTGCGGGTGTTGGATTTCCAGGCAATGTCGAACAGGTCACCCACCAGCGGCACGGAGCCGATGAGGGCGTCGATACCGGTGTTTGCCGCCATCCGGGCCAGCGTGCCGGCCGAGGCGCCCAGCTGGTAGCCCGAGTACAGGATGTAACCGGCGGGTGCCAGCGCCAGGGCGTCGCCGATGCCGGGCACAAGGCCCGCGATGCTGTCCCAGCCGACCCTCAGGCCAATGCCCGGAATACGGAATGCCCGGTCCATGCGCTGCGCCAGCCGCTCCAGCGATTGCAGCTTTTGCTCATGGTGTTGCGGCAGATCAGGCATGGCTCGGCGTCCTTGCGATGACCCATACCGCATGCACGATGCCGGGGATATAACCCAGAAGGGTCAGCAGAATATTCAGCCAGAAGTGCTTGCCGAGACCGACCTGGAGAAAAACGCCAAGCGGGGGCAGCAGTACTGCGAAAATGATGCGGATCAGGTCCATGCCGGTACTCCTTCTGTTGCACTCTTTCCTGCATGGTTAACGGCTGAACCCGGGAAAAAGTTGCATGAGGGGCCGCAACGGCGAACCGGTGCCGCCGCTTTGACCGCTGGCGCGGACGGGCGGCGGTGCCTACAGGGGCTTCAGATCGGCGGCCGCAACGCGCACGCCGATCGCGTCCAGCTCCGCCAGCAGTTTCGTGCTGTGCTGCGGCTGGGCGTCGGCCTTGATCGCGTCAAAGCGCTGGCGCAGCTCCTCCTTTTCCTTGCCCTTGCAGTCATTCCAGGGGCGCCCCTGCAGGGCCATCACCAGAACGTAATAGCCGATGAAATGCGGCCGGGTGCCGGTCTGCAGCAGCCGGGCATAGGCCGCGTCGGCGCCGATGGCGCGCAGGTCTTCGGCTGACGTGATCCCAGCCCGGTGGCAGGCTTCCTCATAGGCAGGGCCAAGGTTGCGGATGGAAGAAATAGCTGTGTTCATGATTTGTTTCTATCTCCTAAGGGTGCCGGTGTCACGCTGGAAACAGCGTGTTCGTTAACCGCGCAAGCGCAGCCTGACGCTGGGTCGCTTGCCGCACTGCCGGATTGACAGTCGCATATCCGCCGGGAAGCCTTGCGGGCAGGGCAACCGGAACCGGAGGGAGGGCGGCGATGCAGGAAAGCCAGCAAATATCTATCAATGCGGAGGGTTTTGATCTGGCGAACCCGCCAGACGGGTTTGCGGACGATCCGTTTCCCTTTTACGACGCCTTGCTGCGAGACGCTCCGGTTCTGCCGCAGCCGGACGGCTCGCTGCTGGTTTGCCGTCATGCCGACCTCGACCGGATTTACCGCGACACCACGTTGTTCTCCTCGGACAAGAAAAAGGTGTTTGCCCCGAAATACGGAGCAGGCTCGCCGCTGTTCGAGCACCACACAACTTCGCTGGTGTTTTCCGACCCGCCGCTGCACACGCGGGTGCGCAAGATCATGACCTCGGCGCTGACCCCGCGGGCGATTGCGCAGATGGAGCCGGGGCTGATTGCAACGGTGGATCATCTGCTGGACGCGATGGCGGACCGGGACGAGGTGGACCTGATCGAGGATTTCGCCGCGTCGATTCCGATCCAGATCATCGGCAACCTGCTGGATGTGCCGATGGCGGAGCGCGGACCGCTTCGCGACTGGTCGCTGGCCATCCTGGGCGCGCTGGAGCCTGTGCTGAGCGCCGAGCAGCTCGCCGCGGGACACCGGGCGGTTGAGGAGTTCAAGGCGTACCTAAGCGGCCTGATTGCCCGGCGCCGGGCGAGCCCCGGCGAACTTGAAACGGACGTGCTGACGCGGCTGATCCGCGGCGAGGGGGCCGAGGGCAGCCTGAGCGAGATCGAGCTGATCCAGAACTGCATCTTCATCCTGAACGCGGGCCATGAAACCACCACCAACCTGATCGGCAACGGGCTGGCGCTGCTGCACGACTACCCTGAGCAGAAGCGGCGGCTGCTGGAGGCGCCGGAGCTGATCAAACCCGCGATTGAGGAAATGCTGCGGTTCCGCTCTCCCAATCAGCTGGGCAACCGCGAGACCACCGCGGAGGTGGAGATCGGCGGCTGCCGGGTGCCTGCGGGCACCAATCTGCATCTGGTGATCGGCGCTGCCAACCGGGACCCTGAAGTGTTTGAGAACCCGGATGTTTTCGATATTTCCCGAAGCCCGAACCGGCATCTTGCCTTTGCCGGCGGCCCGCATGTCTGCGTCGGGCTGACGCTGGCGCGGCTGGAGGGGAGGATCGCAATCGAACGGTTCCTGCGCCGCTTTCCGGACTACCGCTTGCTTCCCGGTCGGGTGCCCGGCGGGCGGATCCGGTTCCGGGGCTATGCGGCGCTGCCTGCCAGATTGCGCTGACGAACCGGCCCGGGGCCGGGGGCTTCGGTCAGAACAGCCCGGCTTCCTTGGCGCAAAGCGCTGCCTGGGTGCGGTTCTTGGCGTCAAGCTTGCGGCACAAGGTGCGCACATGCAGCTTGATGGTCACTTCCTGCAGCTCCAGCTCCCGCGCGATTTCCTTGTTCGACAACCCCTTGGACAGGCCGTTCAGCACCTCCAGCTCCCGCGGGCTGAGCTTTTTGGCGAGGGGGTGGGTGCTGGCCGCGGCCTCCTCGCGCATCAGGTCGACCGGCACGTAGATTTCGCCAGCGCTCATGAAGCGCACCGCATTCAGCAGTGATTGCGCGCCCATCGTTTTGGGAATGAAGCCTATGGCGCCGGCATCCAGCGCCTCTTGCGCGGTGCGGGCGGGCGCGCTGCCGGACAGGATGGCCACGCCTTTGCCGCCATTGGCCGCCAGCGCCTTGGACAGCCCGTCGAGCCCCATCATTCCCGGCATATTGTAATCCAGCAGCACCAGATCAAATGGTCCCTCGCCGGAAATCTGCTCAATCGCGCCGGGCAGATCGGTGGCCAGTGCCACCTCAGCACCGCCCTCGGATCTGAGGTAGGCGGAGATCGTCTCCCGCACCATGTCGTGATCGTCTGCCAGCAATATTCGCATGATGCCCCTGGACCTGTTCTGAAACTCACGGTCCCAATCTACAGCCACAAGTGTTTCAAAATTGTCAACCGGGGATTGCGTACCCGTCTGGTAGTAGGACATCAGCTGCCGCTCCTGTGCATTTGCCGGAATATTATTGATAGTAAGCCGGCCCGGCGGCGGCTGGTAAGGCAACATTAGGGTGCTCGCGCTACGCTTGCGTCTGGGCACCCTATACGGAAGGTCAGGACCCTATCCTCTGGTGCCGGTTTCCGGGCCGCGCCGATGTGGCATGTTTCCGGGCAATGAGTTGCTGAACTGAGGAGAGCTGGAAATGAGAGGATTGATGTCCCGGGCCGCGGCGCTGGCTGCGATGGTGGTGATAACCTGCGCCGCCGCCGTTTTTGCGGGCGAAGAGCAGAAGGTGCTGCTGTCGGTGCGCATGGACGGCGCGGCTGAGCCTGCGGCGCAGTACACGATCGCGGATTTGCGCGCGCTCGATCCCGTCACCTTTGAGACGGAGACCATCTGGACCACAGGTCCGCAGCAGTTCACCGGCGTGCCGCTGGCCGTTCTGATCAAGAAGATGGGGGTCAGCGGCGGCCAGATGGTGGCACATGCGGTGAATAACTACTCGGTGGAAATCCCGGTGTCCGACGCGGTTGAAGGCGGGCCGATTGTCGCCTTTGAACGCAATGGTGCGGAAATGTCGCTGCGCAATAAGGGGCCGCTTTGGGTGGTCTACCCCTATGACAGCAACCCCGATTACCGCACGGAAGAGGTCTACTCGCGCAGCATCTGGCAGCTGGACCGCATCGTGATCCGGCCGTGACGGGCGGGCAGGGGGCCGGCAGCTGATGCTTCACGGGTTTCCATCGGTGCCGCGCTGGGTGCTGGCCCTGGTGCTGGCCGCCGCCGCCGTTCTGGCAGCGCAATCGGTGCGGCTGGGCCATCAGGTTCTGCAGGAGCTGAAAGAGCTGTCGACAGCGGCCACAGACAACATGCAATGGAACCTGTCCCAGGCCGAGGTGGAGCATCTGAAGCTGCAGACCGCGGTGCTGACGGCGCGCAAGGCTGAAGATCTGCCCCGGCTGCGGCGCCAGTTCGATATCTATTACAGCCGGATCGCGACCTTCCGCGAAAGCCCGCTGTTCGAGGACCTGCGCCGCAGCCAGGGCGGGGCGGGCCTGTTGCAGCAGATGCAGGGCCGTCTGGACCGGATGGCGGCCGTGGTGGACAGCGGCGATCAGGCGCTCTTGGGCGGTTTGCCGAAGCTGGCAGCAGAGCTGAACGCAAACAGCAAGGACGTGCGCGAGCTGGCGTTGTTCGGGGTTGTCCTGCAGGTGGACGATACCAAGGACAAGCGGCTGCAGCTTTTCACCATCCTCTACCGTCTGGGCTGGGTGGTCCTGGCGTTGGTGCTGGCGCTGGCGCTGGCGGCGCTGCTGCTTGGGCGGCTGTACCGCAAGGGGCGTGAGATGGCGATCGAGCGCAGCCGGGCTGCGGCGCGGATGGAGGCGATGATTGCGTCCTCGCTGGACGCGATCCTGGTGGTCGGCGCCGACGGGCGGATCCAGGCCTTTAATGGTGCGGCGGAATCGGTCTTTGGCTACAGCCGCGAGGAGGCGGTCGGCCAGCCGATGGTTAACCTGATCGTGCCGGACCACCTGCAGGAGGCGCATAAGGCCGGCATGAAGCGCTTTTTGCGAACCGGTGAGACGCGGGTTGCAGGCAAGGGGCGGCTGCAGCTGGAGGCGCGGCGCAAATCCGGGGAGCTGTTCCCGGTGGAGCTCTCCGTTTCGGTCAGCCAGTCAGGCTCCGAAATGGTATTTGTCAGCTTCCTGCGCGACATATCGGAGCGGATCGAGGTGGAAGAGGAGCTGCGGCGGGCCCGGGATGACGCCTTGGCGGGCGAGCGGGCCAAGCACAACCTCTTGACGGTCATGAGCCATGAGATGCGCACGCCGCTGACCGGGGTGCTGGGCGCCATCGACCTGATTGAGGGCACCGGGCTGACACAGGAGCAGCGCCGCTATCTGCGGGCCATGCGGGTTTCGGGCGAATTGCTGCTGCATCATGTCAATGACGTGCTGGAATTGTCGCGGCTGGAGTCCGGAGCCGATTCTGAAAAACTGCGGATATTCGATCTGGATGAGCTGGTGAGCGGCCTGGTCGAGAGCCAGCAGGCCAGCGCCAAGGGCCAGGGAATCGACCTGTCGCTGCATTGCAGCCTGGGTGGACAACCGGTGGTCGCCGGCCGCCCCCGCGCCGTCCAGCAGGTGCTGTTGAACCTGATCGGCAACGCCCTGAAATTCACCAGAGAGGGGGCCGTCAGCGTTGACGTGATGCGTCTGTCCGACGGTGAAACGGTGGAATTCAGCGTAGCGGACACTGGCCAGGGCATTGCGCCGGAGGATCTGGACCGGATCTTTGAGGACTTTATCACGCTGGACGCCAGCTATGGCCGCGGCAGCGAGGGCACCGGTCTGGGGCTGGCGATCACCAAGCGCCTGGTGGAGGCGATGGGCGGCACCATCACCTGCGAGAGCGAGCCGGGCGAAGGCAGCCTGTTCACCATTTCGCTGGCGCTGCCCCCCGCCAAGGCGCCGCCGCGGCAGGCCGAACAGGACAAGCCGCGCAACAAGGGCGCCTGCCGCCTGCTGATCGCGGAAGACAATGACATCAACCGCGAGCTGCTGGCCACGCTGCTGAGCCAGGAGGGCCATCAGGTCACTGCCGTGCCGGGCGGTGCCGAGGCGGTGGAGGCGGCCGAAGCGGGGCGCTTCGATCTGATTCTGATGGATATCAGCATGCCGGAGGTGGACGGAATTGAGGCGCTGCGCCGGATCCGCGCCGGGCAGTTTGCCGAAGGGACCGATATCGTCGCGCTGACGGCCCATGCTGCGGCCGAGGATCACGCCCGCATTCTGGAGGCCGGGTTTGCCGAAGTGCTGACCAAACCGGTCAACAAGGCGGAGCTTGCCGATGTGATTGCGCGCCGGGCTGGAGGCGGGGTCAAGGCGCTGCCCAGAACCGAGTCCGACATCCACCAGTTCTTCGAGGCTCTGGGGGCGGAGCGGGCGCGCAGTTTCCTGGTGTCGTTCTGCGAGGAGGTGACCCGGTTGCAGGGCGCGCTGCAGACCTCCGCGGCGCTGGAGGACCCGCAGCGCAAGGAGGCGCACAGGCTGGCAGGATCGGCTGCGGTGCTGGGGCTGTCGGATCTGCGCCGCGCAATGCTGGCCATCGAAAAGGCAGAGCTGGGAGAGGACCCGCCGCTGGCACCGTTTCAGCAGGCCTGGGCCAGCGCCGAAATGATCCTGGCGCCGCATCTGGTCTCCTGAAGGCAGGACGGCAAAGCTTGGCGGGGCGTTGGTGTGCGGTGCCGGGGGCAGGCAAGGCTGAGCAGTTGAACCAAACCAAAAGGGGTCAAAGCATTTCTGCTTTGACCCCTGTAAATCTGGCTCCGGCGGTAGGGATCGAACCTACGACCAATTGATTAACAGTCAACTGCTCTACCGCTGAGCTACGCCGGAATGTGAGGCGTCGTATAAGAGTTCCAACCTGGGGCGTCCAGAGGAAAATTTGCTTTTGGGGCGATTTTTTTGTGCCCGCTTTCCGGCAGGGTGTGCAGGCTGTCGAGAGGCGGAAATCCAGGCGCTTCGGGGCTGTGGAAAGGGCTGGTGCGGCGGCAGCGCTGGCGGTTGCACCCTGCGGAGGGCCGGCCGTGGCGGGCCGGAAAACTCTGGAAGCACGCACAGGCAAAAACCGGCACTGCACAGCCTAAGGGCCTGTTTTCAGGTGGTTTTGAAAATGGCTCCGGCGGTAGGGATCGAACCTACGACCAATTGATTAACAGTCAACTGCTCTACCGCTGAGCTACGCCGGAACGGTCCGTGCCGTATAGCGTTCCCCGGATAGGGCGTCCAGAGGCCGGAGGGATTTTTTTGAAAAAAAATCAGCCGCCGCACCGCGCGAAGACAGCTGCGGCGGACAGGGTTTCCTGCGGTGCCGCCAGGCCGCGGCCGCTGAGGTCCACGAGATGGGCAAAGACGTTGCGCTCCGCCGCCTTCAGCAGGGCAGGCGGGGTTTCGGTGTAGATCTGCTCCGCCAGGGCGCGGGCGGTGGCGGGGGCTTGCCCCAGCGCCTGCAAAATCGCGGCCTCGCGCGATTGACGGTGCGCAATCAGCCAGTCGAGCCGCCCGGCGGGGTCCGTGACCGGCGCGCCGTGGCCGGGATGGAACACCCGCCAGCTGCGCTGGCGCAGGCGGCGGCAGGAGGCCATGAAATCGGTGAGATCGCCATCCGGCGGCGATACCAGCGAACTGGCCCAGCCCATCACGTGATCCGCGGTGAAGCAGGTGTCATTCCAGGCCAGCGCGATATGGTTGCCTAGATGGCCTGGCGTGTGAATCACCTCCAGGTCCCAGCCATCACCGCCGATCACGTCGCTGTCGCGGACGGTGATGTCCGGGGCAAACCCTGTGTCGATGCCTTCACCGCCTTCGGCCAGCCCGCTGGCGGCCAGCTCGGACATGACGGCGCTGCGGCCCGCGCCCGCGCCGCCAAAGGCATAGACCGGCGCGCCGGTGGCCTGGCTCAGTCCGCGCGCCAGCGGCGAGTGATCCAGATGGCTGTGGGTCACGATAATATGGGTGATCCGCTGACCGGGCTGGACGGCGGCGAGAATCGCGTCCAGATGTGGCGCAGAGTCCGGCCCCGGGTCTATGACTGCCAGGCCGCTGCTGCCGATCAGATAGGTGTTGGTGCCGCGAAAGGTCATCGGAGACGGATTCGGGGCCAGGATGCGGCGCAGGCCGGGGTCCAGCTCAACGGCGAGGCCGGGCTGCGGATTAAAGTCGTCTGCTGCATTCATGGTCTTGCACCGCTGTTGATTTCCTGCACTGATGCGCCGCCGGACGTCTTTTCTCTTTTCCTGGCGCCCTATAGGCTTAGCCCATGTCCTTCAATTGGCTCAAACGTTATATGCCGCGCAGCCTTTACGCCCGGGCGGCCCTGATCCTGGTGGTGCCGATCGTGGCGCTGCAGATCGTGGTCTCGGTTGTGTTCATCAAGCGGGATCTGGAGGATGTGACCGTGCAGATGACCGCCACCATCCAGCGCGAGCTGGAACTGCTGCGGCAGGTGGCGGAAGCGGCGCCGGATCAGGAGACGGCGCTGGCACAGATGGCGCCGCTGCTGCAGCCGCTGAACATGCAGGCGCGGTATCTGGCGCCCGGGGCGCCGCTGCCAAAGGACCAGTTTGGCCTGATCGAGTTTTCCGGCCGGGTGGTGCGCGACGAACTGGAGAAAACCTTCCCGGGTTTCCTGGCAGCACGGTTTCCGGCCGACCGCAGGGCGCTGGTCTATTTCGGCACTGCGCACGGGCTGGTCGAGCTGAGCTTTGACCGCCGCCGCCTGACCGCCGCGGCACCGCATCAGCTGATTGTCACCATGCTGCTGTTTGGCTTCCTGATGATGATGATCTCCTTTCTGTACATGCGCAACCAGCTGCGCCCGATCAAGCGGCTGGCCGATGCGGCGGAGGCCTTTGGCCGCGGGCGGGTGGTGCCTTACTCGCCCAGCGGAGCCACCGAGGTGCGCGCGGCCGGCAGCGCGTTTCTGGATATGCGGGGACGGATCGAGCGGCAGATCGAACAGCGCACACTGATGCTGTCCGGCGTGAGCCATGACCTGCGCACGCCGCTGACGCGGATGAAGCTGGAGCTGGCGATGCTGGACGAGGAAGACGCCGCGCCGATGCTGCGCGACGTCGACGAAATGCAGGCGCTGCTGGATGCGTTTCTGGATTTTTCCCGCGGTGCCGCGGTGAGCGAGCCGGAACCGGTGGACCCCCACGAATTGGTCCGCATCATCATCGCCGACTGGCAGCGTCAGGAAAACCAGGTCTCCCTGGGCGAGATGAGCGGAGCAGGCGAAGTGATGCTGCGCCGCCAGCCGGTGCGCCGGGCGGTCGAAAACCTGATTTCCAATGCCGTGCGCTATGGCACAAGGGCGCGGGTTTCGGTGGCGCTGACGGAGCGGTCCCTGCGCATCCGGGTTGAAGACGACGGTCCTGGCATCCCGCCGGAGCAGCGCGGCGATGCGATCCGGCCCTTTACCCGGCTGGATCCGGCCCGCAATCAGAACCGCGGCTCCGGTGTCGGCCTTGGTCTGGCCATCGTGGCGGACACTGCGCGCGCCCATGGCGGCACGCTGCGGCTGGGGGAAAGCCCAGACTTGGGCGGCTTGCAGGCCGATATCGTTATCGCGCGCTGATCCGGCGGCCAGGGTATTGCCCTGTTGCCGGGATCCCTTGTGCCCCGGGACTGCCGGTCCTGACGCAATTCGGTGCCGAAAGATCTGCCGTTTTCAGACCGGCCCGGTCACCAGCTGCCGCAGCGGTCTGGAACGCCCGGCCGCGCATCGCACAGCTATCAAACCGCGCTGGCGGGCGGCATCTGCGGCAGCGGGGGGCTTGGGGCCAGTGAGCGGAGATTGCAGGCCGCGTCCGGTGCTGTGGCGGAAGAATTGGTAGGCCCGGCAGGATTCGAACCTGCAACCAAAGCGTTATGAGCGCTCTGCTCTAACCGTTGAGCTACAGGCCCGCCACAGTTTCGTGGTTAGGAAATGGGATGGGAGAGGTCAAGCGGTGATTGCTCGGGCACCCGGTGTTTTTGCAGGACGGTCCCGACGCAGGGCCTCAAGCCGGGCGACGGTGTTTTCGATGGTCAGATCCCGGCGGCGGTCCGGGGTGTGCCGGGACGGGTAGACGGCAAAAACCTCCTTCAGCGGCGCGTCATAGCCGGGCAGCACCTGCTCATATTCGCCAGAAGCCAGCTGGGCTTCGGCCATGAAACGCGGCACACGGGTATAGCCGGAGCCCGAGCTGACCGCCCGCATGATCAGGTCAGGATCATCTGCGGTAAAGCCGACCCGCACCGGGGCCGGGTATTCACGGCCATCGCGGCGCAGAGGAATAAACCCTTTGGTCTGATCCTCGTGGTGCTGGATAAACTTGAGGCGCTGCAGCTCCTCGGGTTTTTGCGGCCGGCCTTCGCGGTTCAGATATTCCGGGGTGGCGATGAGCACGGTTTCCATGACCGAGATTTTGCGGCCAAAACCATCGGTATCCCCCAACTGGCCGGTGCGGATGGCCAGATCATACCCCTCGCGCACCACGTCGACCAGCCGGTCTTCCAGCCGCATCACGATATTGAGGTCGGGATTTTCCCGGTCCATGTCCATCAGCATCGGGCCGATCACGCTGCGGCCCAGAAAGGAATTTACGCTGATGCGGAACGTGCCGGATACGCTGCCCTCCAGCGCGTCCAGTTCGGCTATCATCCTGTTGTAGCCTGTCAGCAGCAGCTGGGCATGGCTGTAAATCATGTCGCCCGCGCGGGTGGCGTGGATGCCCTTGGCGGTGCGGTGCAGCAGCTGCTGCCCGATCAGGCTTTCCAGCTGCTTGATCTGCTGGCTTACGGCGGATTGGGTGATGCCGCGGCGCTGGGCTGCCTTGTTCAGGCTGCCTTCGTCCAGGGCGATCGCAAAGGTTTCTAACAGGGTCAATCGGTCCATCGTTTACCTATAAGCAATAGTGATAACAGGTATTGCTGCTGCTGGGCTGCAAGTGCCGGAGAAGCCGGATTATCTGCGGTTTGCAGGGAAATTCTTCCCAGCGCATATCGGAGTTTCTTATGACAATCAATCGCAGAGCATTTCTGAACGGCCTGGCAGCAGTCCCGGCCGCTGCACTGGCAGCGGGGAGCCCCGGGCACGCCGCCGCCCTTGCAGAAGGTGGCGCGGCGGTCTTGCCTGCCATCCACCGCTTCAACCTTGGCGACGCCAGAATCACGGTGCTGCTGGACGGGCATATCCCTCTCGGAACGCAGCTGTTCAATGGCTATGACGCGGACAGCGCAGGGGCGGTGCTGGCTGGCGGGCTGCACCGGTTGCAAAATGGGGCGTTGCAGGTCCCGGTCAACGGTTATCTGGTTGAACGCGGGGGGCGGAGAACCCTGATTGATACCGGGACGGCGCAGCTTATGGGGCCGGGACTGGGGGCGCTGGGCGCCGGCCTGGCTGCGGCGGGCGCGGCGCCGGAGAGCATTGATACCGTTCTTCTGACCCATATGCACCCCGATCATTCCGGCGGGCTCGCCGCAGAGGACGGCACAGCGGTCTTCTCTAGCGCTGAACTGGTGGTGGCGCAGCGGGAATGGGATTTCTGGCATGATGACGCCATCATGGCCGGCGTGCCGGAAGGCAGCCGCGGGTTCTTTGAGATGGCCCGCCGCTCAGTTGCGCCTTATGCGGGCCGGCTGAAGCTGCTGCGGGGCGAGGGCGAAGCCGCCCCCGGCTTCACCGCGCTGGAATTGCCAGGCCACACGCCGGGCCATACAGGTTTCATGCTGGATGCAGACAGCGAGGGGCTGTTGTTCTGGGGTGACATCATCCACAGCACAGCGTTGCAGTTTGCGCTGCCGGAATGGACCATCGCCTTTGACACAGATCCGGCGCAAACGGTGGAGACCCGGCGGCGGATGCTGGACCGTGCCGCCGCAGATAATCTTCTGGTCACCGGCGCGCATATCGACTTCCCGGCTCTGGGCCGGGTGCTGCGTCACGGCGATGCCTTTGCCTATCAGGCGGCACCCTGGCAATTCGGCCTTTGAGACAGCAAAAAGATGCACCGCCCCTCTTAATCGGGGGGCGGTGCAATCGCTTGTTTCCTTCTGTTCCGCCTTGCGCTAAAGGCTGCCGCAACGTGTTGGAAGGAGCCAAATGATGACCAGCGGCAAGAACGGCCTGACCTATGCAGACGCAGGTGTGGACATTGATGCGGGCAACGCCCTGGTCGACCGGATCAAGCCGGCCGCCAAGCGCACCAACCGCCCCGGCGTGGCCAGCGGGCTGGGCGGGTTTGGCGCGCTGTTCGATCTGAAAGCCGCGGGTTACAGCGATCCGATCCTGGTCGGTGCCACCGATGGTGTCGGCACCAAACTGCGGATCGCGATCGACACCGGCGTGGTGGATGGCGTTGGCATCGATCTGGTGGCGATGTGCGTCAACGACCTGGTGTGCCAGGGCGCTGAGCCGCTGTTCTTCCTCGACTATTTCGCGACCGGCAAGCTGGAAACCGACACCGCTGCCCGTATCATCGAGGGCATTGCCGAGGGCTGCGTGCGTTCCGGCTGCGCGCTGATCGGCGGTGAAACGGCAGAAATGCCGGGCATGTACCCCGAAGGCGATTTTGACCTTGCGGGCTTTGCCGTGGGCGCCATGGAACGCGGCTCTGCGCTGCCCGAAGGCGTGGTCGAGGGCGACGTTCTGCTGGGGCTGGCGTCGGACGGCGTGCATTCCAACGGCTATTCCCTGGTGCGCAAGCTGGTCGAGATCTCCGGCCTGGGCTGGGATGCGGACTGCCCGTTTGGCGAAGGCACCCTGGGCGCGGCGCTGCTGACCCCGACGCGCCTGTATGTCAAGCAGTGCCTGGCGGCGGTGCGGGCAGGGGGCGTGCATGCGCTGGCTCATATCACCGGCGGCGGCCTGACCGAGAATCTGCCGCGCGTGCTGCCCGAGGATCTGGGCGCAGACATCGACCTGAACGCCTGGGAGCTGCCGCCTGTGTTCAAATGGATGGCAGAGACCGGCGGCATCGCCGAAGCGGAAATGCTCAAGACCTTCAACTGCGGCATTGGCATGATCCTGTCGGTGGCGGCGGACCGCGCCGATGAGCTGGTAAAGGTGCTGGAATCCGAAGGCGAGACCGTGACCCGTGTGGGCACCGTCACCAAAGGCGCCGGCATGCGCTATTCGGGCAAGCTGCTGTGAGTCACAAGAAGGTCGCGATCCTGATATCCGGCGGCGGCTCCAACATGGTGTCGCTGCTGGAGAGCATGACCGGCGGCCATCCGGCGCGGCCCTGTCTGGTGCTGTCCAACAACGCGGGTGCCGGCGGGCTGGCCAAGGCTGCTGCCACAGGCGTGGCAACTGCCGTGGTGGACCACCGCCCTTTTCTGGGCGACCGGGCGGCATTTGAGGCTGAGCTGGTGAAACCCATTTTCGAGGCCGGCGCGGATATTGTCTGTCTGGCCGGCTTCATGCGGGTTCTGACCGCCGGGTTTGTGTCGCAGTTCGAAGGCCGGATGCTGAACATTCACCCCTCGCTGCTGCCGAAGTACAAAGGCCTGCACACTCACGCCCGCGCGCTTGAGGCTGGCGATACGGAACATGGCTGCACCGTGCATGAGGTGACGCCGCGCCTGGACGACGGCCCGGTGCTGGGCCAGGCCCGGGTGCCGGTTCTGCCCGGCGACACGCCGGAAACGCTGGCTGCGCGGGTGCTGGTGCAGGAGCACAAACTGTACCCGGCTGTGCTGCGCCGCTTTGCCGCTGGCGACAAAACCCCGGTCCAGCTTCCCTAGCGCCTTTCCTGCACGGCAGCGCTGTTGCCGTGCCAATCCAGCAGATCCTGCTGCGGGTCCGGGGCCAGAAGCGCGGGCAGGCCTAGCAGCAATAGCAAAGCAGCAGCAGCCAGCAGCGGAATCATCCCGCGGTACGGCGCAGCTGCTGCAGTTTTTGCGGCGGAAAAGTCGAGTGCAGTCATCGTTCAATCTCCTGTTTGCGATGCACACCTAATCTAGGGGCCGCTCTTGCATCAGGAAAATGAATATTTGACGACAGTATTATCACAAACAATGAATTCCGGGGCGCATGTGCGCCGGTTGCTGTGCTGCTTGCAGCACAAATCCACGGCGGCAGCGGCACCTGTTTGCATTGCCCGGAACAAGCGCGTATCACGGCCCGGCCCACGTGAGATTGAAAAGCGGTAATTGATGAAAACCCTGACCACGACCGAAGAACTGCAGGCCTTCTGCGATGCCGCCGCACAGCATCCCTATGTCACGGTGGATACCGAATTTCTGCGCGAGCGGACCTATTATTCCAAGCTATGCCTGATTCAGCTGGCCTTTAGCGGCAATGGCGAAGATGACGCGGTTCTGGTTGATCCGCTGGCCGATGGCATCTCGCTGGAGCCGCTTTATGCGCTGTTTCGCGACGAAAACGTTGTCAAAGTGTTCCATGCCGCGCGTCAGGATCTGGAGATCTTCTGGGTCGATGCGGGCGTCTTTCCCAAACCGTTGTTTGATACTCAGGTTGCGGCGATGGTCTGCGGTTTTGGAGAGCAGGCGGGGTATGAAACCCTGGTGCGCAAGATCGTCAAGCAGGGGCTGGACAAGACCTCGCGCTTTACCGACTGGTCGCGCCGCCCGCTGAGCGAGGCGCAGAAGACATACGCGCTGGCGGATGTGACCCATCTGCGCAAGATCTACGAATTCCTGGCGGCCGAACTGGAAAAGAGCGGCCGGTCCCACTGGGTGGCGGAAGAGCTGCAAGTGCTGACCGATCCGGCAACTTATGACATCCAGCCGCAGGAGGCCTGGCAGCGGGTCAAGACCCGCACCAACTCGGGCAAGTTCCTGGCTGTGGTGCGCGAACTGGCGGCGTTCCGCGAGGTTTACGCGCAGAGCAACAACGTGCCGCGCAACCGCGTGTTCAAGGATGACGCGCTGGTGGAGCTGGCCTCGACCAAGCCGCGCACCGCGGCAGAACTGGGCGGCTCCCGCTTGCTGCTGCGTGAAGCCCGCAAAGGCGCGATTGCCGAGGGCATCCTGGAGGCCGTGGCCAAGGGCATCAGCTGCCCGCCGGAAAAGTTTCCGCGCCTGGACCGCAGCAAGGAAAAGCTGCAAGTGAACCCGGCGCTGGCAGACCTGCTTCGGGTGCTCCTGAAGGCCAAGACCGAGGCCGAGGGCGTTGCGGCAAAGCTGATCGCGCCGAGCGCCGATCTGGATGCCATCGCTGCGGGCCTGCGGGATGTGCCGGCCCTCAGCGGCTGGCGCCGCGAGGTGTTCGGTGCCGACGCGCTGCGGCTTTGCGAGGGCAAGATCGGCCTTGCCGCCAACGGCCAGGCGGTACAGGTGGTGGAGCTTTAAAGAGCTGTCACCTGCAACAAAAAACGCCCGCAAACGCGGGCGTTTTTTGTTGCAGTCCTTTGCAGCCTTAAGGATCAGCGCCGGCGGCTTTCCCGTGCGTTCTCCGCGCCGTTCACCCGGACCAGGCGGATTGCCTCTAGATCCTGATTGGACAGCGTGCGGGCCGCATGCATCGTCCGGCTGAATTCGCTGCCCTGCAGGGTTGCTTCCTCCGGATAGACCACCCGGAAGTCATAGGCCAGTACGCCGTCCTCGGCCGTTTCAGCCTTGCGCAGTTCGACATCAAACGCGCCTTGGCGCGCCGCAACACCGGAGGCATGAATGATGGCCCCGGAGGCGGTGCGCTCAATCTGCAGCCCGGTGATCTGGCTGATCAGGACGCTTTTGTCCTCTGGCGGCTTCTTGGCGAAAATCCCGCGTGCGTTGCTTTCCTGCGGCAGCAGCGGGTTGGTGCCCTCGGGCACGGTTGCCTCTGCGGGGGCGGATCTGCCGAACCAGTTGGTGGGGTTGACCCGCGAGTCCTTCCAGCCGCCGCAGCCGGCCAGCACCAGCGCTGCGGCCAATGTGAGAGCCAATGGTTTGTGCATCTGTCCCCGCCCATTCAAAATGTCTTTGCAAGGGATTACCCGATTGGCCGAAGCTTGAAAAGCGGTTGAAATGGTGCGGGCAGGGGCTTAGGTGCTGATCAGCCCCGGAACGCGGATTTTGAGGATAGACGGAAGATGGCCACAGCCGCCTTTGAAGAGATCGTGGAAGACTTCGAGTTCATGGAGGACTGGGAGGACCGCTACCGCCATGTGATCGACCTGGGCAAGGCGATGGAGCCGCTGGACGACGCGCTGAAGGTGCCCGCCACCAAGGTCGACGGCTGCGCCAGCCAGGTGTGGCTGCATGCAACGGTCGAGGGCGGGGTGTTCCGGTTCGACGGTGACAGCGACGCTATGATCGTGCGCGGTCTGATCGCGGTGCTGCGCAAGCTGTATAACGGTCTGCCCCTGCAGCAGGTGGTGTCGGTGGACGCCAAGGCGGAACTGGGGCGGCTGGAGCTGAATGAGCATCTGTCCTCGCAGCGCTCCAATGGCCTCAGGGCAATGATCGAGCGGATCCGCGAAACCGCGATGACACAGGCCTGAGGCCGGCCGGGGCGGGGGCGGACCCTCGCGCTCGCCGGGATATTTTCAGCCAGAAGAAGAGGATCCCTTGGCCCAAGCGGTCAGGGATGTTTCCAGATCGCCATAGCCGGTGTGGCGGTGCTCGAACTCCAGCCCCATCCGGTCTGCGCATGCGCGGGCCTTTTCCACCAGCTTGGGGTCGCTGGTCTGCGACTGGTAGACCAGCTTGGTGTAGTTGCCGAACACCATGTCCCGCAGCTCCGGATTCTTGTCGAGGCCCATCGGGCGCCAGACGAAGGCGTCGAACTGCTTGACCAGAAAGTCGGTCAGGTAAAAGGCGGTGATTTCACCTTCTTCCGAATGGCGGGCAAAGATTTCGTTGCCTTCGAAGAAGGAATAGCAATGCGGGCCTGCCACCATCTCGACGCCCAGCTCGGCGCATTTGCGCTCCAGCGCGCCGCCGGTGCCGCAATCGGCATAAACCACGTATATCTTGTCATAGGCGGCCGAATGCTTGGCCACGGCGCCGTCTATGGCGTCCACGATCTGTTCCGGGTAGAGGTGCAGCTTGGCAGGCAGGCAGGTGAGGTCGATATGATCGAGCCCGTTTTTCTCATTGATGTCAATGATTTCACGCGCAAGCGCGCCGCAGGCGATCAGCAGGATGCGGCCGGTCTTCTTTTCAGGGGCGGCCAGGCCCTGTTCGGTGAGGGAGCTTTCCTCAAGCGTCCGCCCGGTGGGGGGGCGGAAGGCAGCCCGCTCCGTCAAGCGAGCTGCGCGTCCTTTGCGTGCCAAATCAGGCGCTCATTGCGTTGTGCTTGCGGGCGACGAAATCCTTGGCCATTTCCACGGCCACGGCTGCGTCCCGGCAATAGCCGTCGGCGCCGATTGCCTTGCCGAACTCTTCGTTCAGCGGTGCGCCGCCAACCAGCACGATGTAGTCGTCTCGCAGGCCCTGCTCGATCATGGTGTCGATGACCACTTTCATGTAGGGCATGGTGGTGGTCAGCAGAGCGGACATGCCGAGGATGTCGGGCTTATGCTCAGCCATGGCTTCCAGGTAGTTCTCGACCGGGTTGTTGATGCCGATGTCGTAAACTTCGAAGCCGGCGCCTTCCATCATCATCGACACCAGGTTCTTGCCGATGTCGTGGATGTCGCCCTTGACGGTGCCGATCACCATGGAGCCCATGCGCGGGGCGCCGGTTTCCGCCAGCAGCGGTTTCAGGATGGCCATGCCGCCCTTCATCGCGTTGGCCGCCAGAAGCACTTCGGGCACAAACAGGATGCCATCACGGAAGTCGGCGCCGACGATGGTCATGCCGCCCACCAGAGCCTTCGTCAGGATGTCGTAAGGCGCCCAGCCGCGCTCGAGAAGGATGTTCACGCCTTCTTCGATTTCCTCTTTGAGACCATCATAGAGGTCGTCAAACATCTGCTGAACAAGTTCCTCGTCATCGAGTTCCGAGAGGATGATGTCTTCTTCGTCCGACATGCGCCTAATCCTTGCTGACGGGGATGTCCCCGGTGTTGGCCTATTTCAAAAGCTTTTGTGACAGAATGCCGCCTGCCGACTGCATTATTTGCGACATTGCCGCTGTTCTAACCGACGTATAGAGACAATTTCGGTGCAAGAATAATGAAGATTCCACATGGAAATCTTCGATTTCGGCCATTTGTTCTTTATTTGTTCCTGGGCAGCGGTTATTTTGCGGCTATGCCACAGGAATTCACGCCAGATCCCCTGCGCCGCAAAGCGCGTGCCAGCCTCAGCAATGCGGCAGGCCGTTATGATATGGCCCGCGATGACGTCGATGACGGCTGGTTTCAGGACGCGCCGGAGGCGGTGATTCCCACCGAGGTGCGGCTGGAGGCGGCGCGGTCGCTGATCACCTACAACCGGTCGCCCGATCTGCCGTTTGACCGGTCGATAAACCCGTACCGCGGCTGCGAGCATGGTTGCATCTACTGTTTTGCGCGGCCCACTCATGCCTATTTGGGGCTGTCGCCGGGGATGGATTTCGAAACCCGGCTGATTGCGCGGCCCAATGCAGCGGAGGTGCTGCGGCGGGAGCTGTCGGCGCCGCGCTACAAGGCGGCCGCCCTTGCGCTTGGCACCAACACCGATCCCTATCAGCCGTGTGAGCGGAACTACGGCATTACCCGGGCCTGCCTGGAGGTGCTGCGCGATTTCAACCATCCGGTGGCAATTGTGACCAAGGGCGCAATGGTCGAGCGCGATCTGGATATCCTGGCGCCGATGGCGGCCAAAGGGCTGGTGCGGGTCGGCATTTCCGTCACCACCCTGGATGCGGATCTGTCCCGCCGGATGGAGCCGCGGGCGCCACTGCCCGCCAGGCGTCTGGCCGCGATCCGGCGGCTGACGGCGGCAGGCGTGCCGGTGCGGGTGATGACCTCTCCCGTGGTGCCGGGGCTGACGGATCATGAGCTGGAGGCGCTCTTGGCTGCCGGTGCAGAGGCGGGCGCAGATGCCGCCAGCTGGATCATGCTGCGGCTGCCGCGGGAGGTGTCGGAGCTGTGGCAGGAATGGCTGGCGGAACATCAGCCGGGCCGCGCCGCCAAGGTGATGGCGCGGTTGAGGGAGATGCATGGCGGGCGCGATTATGACCCGCGCTGGGGCCACAGGATGCGGGGCGAGGGCCGTTTTGCCGAGATGATCGCGCAGCGGTTCAAGGCGGCCTGCAAGCGGCTTGGCTTGCAGGAGCGGACACGGGAGCTGCGCTGCGATCTGTTTGCCCGCCCGCCGCAGCCGGGAGATCAGCTGGCGCTGTTCTGATCCATTCTTGATCCGCTGTTCCGGTGCTTTTGTGCTATGCTGAAGCCCTTCATGACGGAAAGGAAGGTGTCCAATGGCATCTGTAGCTGTGAAGGCGCGTGTCACCGGGCGTGTGCAGGGCGTGGCTTTCCGCGCCTGGGCAAGGGCAGAAGCGATGCGTCATGGGCTGACGGGCTGGGTCCGCAATGAACCTGATGGGTCCGTGCGGGCGTTGCTGATGGGGCCGTCGGCCAGTGTTGCCGATATGGTGCGCAGAATGGGCCGTGGCCCCGGTGCGGCCTCGGTGAAGGACGTTCTGACGGAAAAAACCGAACCCGACCCGGCGATCCGCGGCTTCAGCATTGTCGGCTAAGCAACGGTGAGCGCCGCGGCGGTGCAGGCAGCAGGAGCGTAAAAAAAGCGCCGCATGCTGACATGCGGCGCCGCTCCTGTTCCGGTGTTTACCGGCCTGTTGCGGTGGTCACGCGCGGCGGCGGCCGCGGCGGCCGCGGCGCTCTGCGCCGGCCGCGGCATCCTCGCCGGTCCCGTCGCTGTCAGAGGTGAAGGGGCCCAGAACCTCGACGATTTGTTCCAGCGCCGGGCGGCCGCCGCGCGGGCGGCTGTCGAGTGCCGCGCGCATGTGGCGCAGGTGGTCGGGCATGGTGCCGCAGCAGCCGCCGATGATCTTGGCGCCCGCATCCCGCGCCATCACCGCATATTCGCCCATCAGTTCCGGGGTCCCGTCATAATGGATGTGGCCATCGACGTATTTCGGAATGCCGGCGTTGCCCTTGGAGATGATCGGGCGCTCGGTGCCCTGCGCGGCAAAGCCCAGCACGGTGCGCAGAATATCGGAGGCACCGGTGCCGCAGTTGGCGCCAAAGGCCAGCGGCGCATTGTCGAACTCCTCCACCAGCTGGGCGAAATCCGCCGAGGTCACCCCCATCATGGTGCGGCCCGCGGTGTCAAAGCTCATGGTGCCGCACCAGGGCATGTCAGCCAGTTTGAAAGCCTCCGCCGCGGCGCGGAATTCCTCCGGCGCGGAAATGGTTTCCAGCCACAGCACATCGGCGCCGCCTTCCTTCAGGGCGTCGGCCTGCTCGTGGAACATCTCCACCGCCAGCGCGTGGGACATGGCGCCGACGGGTTCGAAGATTTCCCCGGTCGGGCCGACGGAGCCAGCCACGGCAACCTTGCGCTCGGCCTTGTCGGCCACTTCGCGGCCAAGCTCGGCGGCAATGCGGTTCAATTCGCGCACGCGGCCCTGCGCGTTGTGCAGTTTCAGGCGTGCGGCGGTGCCGCCGAAGCTGTTGGTCAGGAACAGGTCGCTGCCCGCATCGACAGAACCCTGATACAGCGCCATGATCTTCTTGGGTTCGTCCACGTTCCACAGTTCCGGCGCGTCGCCGGACTGCAGCCCCATGGCAAACAGATTGGTGCCGGTTGCGCCATCCGCCAGCAGCACATCCCTGGTGTCCAGCAGCTGTTTGAAAGTATTCGTCATCAGTTTTGTCCCATGTCAGCAGGCCGCCCCGGCGGTGCGGACGGCAAAGTGGTCTGTTTCCCCTGTCTCACGCCGGGCGGGCAAGGGCAATTTCATTTTCTTCATCTTCATTATGAGTCTGCGGCGCTGCGGCTGGCAGCACTGGCGGCGGGCGGTGCACCAGGCGTACAAGCTCGGCAATGGATATGGCCATTTGCAGCCAGCTGGGCGCTGTCATGTAACGCGGCTCCCATTGCGGGGCAAAAGCTGCCTTGAACCGGCGCAGGCCCCGGTCCGCGTGCCCGGCCAGCCGGTGATCCGGCACAGCGGCCAGTGACAGGCGGGGGATGCCGTCCGCTGCGGCGGCAGCGATGCCTGCACGCACCAGCGCGTGACCGGTGCCATCGGGCACGCCTGGGCGCAGGCGGATCAGATCTAGGCACCATTCGCGGGCCGAGGTGTGGAAGCTGGCAAAGCCAGCGAGCTGCCCCTGATGGAAGGCCAGGACCACCTCCTGGCAGGACAGGTAGCCGGGCTCGAACCGGCCCATGGTGGTGCCATATGCGGTGCCGTGGGCGGATGCCCAGGCCGCGTCGGCCTCCTGCATCTGTTCAAACGGCAGGCGGTTCGCTCCGCGGCAGACGTTGATGCCAGCGGTCTCCGCGTGGCGCAGCTTGCGGCGCAGCTGGCGCCGGCTTGACCCGCTTTCGGAAAAGGTTTGCGGGTTAAGGACCGCCTCCTCAGCGATCCGCAGCACCCTCCAGCCTGATTTGCGGGCCAGAAGCGCCGTGCGCGCGCTGCATTTGTAATAGCAGGCCGCGGCGTTGCGGCGGCGGGCGTGGCGGGCGAGCGGGGCAAAGGTTTCTGCGGTCAGGCCTGACAGCGGGTCGAACAGCGCAACCGAGGCTTGGGGGCTGTCCAGCAGGGCAAGCTGGTTCAGGCCGAAGGCGTGGACCCGGCCGCCGTTCTGCCGGATGATCCCAGTCTCCGAACAACGGCGGTCGCGGGGGAGGGCGGCCGGCGGCAGGCTGCGGCTGCCCAAAAGGGCTGCATCGTCCGGAGCGGCGGCGCGCGCGGGCAGCAGGCGCGGGAAAGCCAGCAGCATCCCGGCGATCAGCGCCGGAACCGCGTAATAGATCAGCCGGAAGGCCAGCAGCCCGGCAATCAGGCTGTGATCCGGAACCGCAGGCAGCAGCGCGCAGAGCGTCAGTTCAAACGGACCAGCACCGCCGGGCGCGGAAGAGATCACCGCAAGACCCAAGGCCACGGTAAAGGCAGAGATCAGCTGAGGCCACCCAACCCCGGTTCCGGGCGGCAGCAGCAGCCATAAGGCCGTGCCCGCAGCTGCGGCATCGGCTGCCGCCCAAAACCCCAGGGCAGCCATCGCGGTCAGTGACGGCCAGCGCAGCGGCAGCCCGAACAGCTGGATTTGCGGCGTCAGAAAGCTGAAGGCGGAAAGCGCCGCCGTGGCCAGCAGGATCAGGGTACCCGCCCAGGCCAGGCCCGGCACAGGCGGTGCGGCGATCAGAGATATGCCGCAGATCACTGCCAGGGCAGCAAGAAAGGTCGCAGCAACCAGCGCGG
Source organism: Leisingera daeponensis DSM 23529 (assembly GCF_000473145.1). NCBI lineage: Bacteria > Pseudomonadati > Pseudomonadota > Alphaproteobacteria > Rhodobacterales > Roseobacteraceae > Leisingera > Leisingera daeponensis. The sequence goes on from NZ_KI421500.1 coordinate 745,367, forward strand.
TGAGCTGTCCCGCCTGCAGGGGCGTCAGGCCGGGCAGCAGGCGCCAGCGGGCATAAGATCCGGTGATCAGGCCAAACCCCGCGGTCTGCGAAAAGGCGATGGCGGCCATGCCGGCACGGCGCGCAGCCGGTCCGTCGAGCCCGGTGCCGAGGTGGCGGTGAGCCACGCAATCATAACGCCCCAGCGCCCAGAAGCTGACGGCTGTGGCCAGCGCAGCGCCCGCCCATTTCCATGCCGGGAGGCCAAAGACGAGGGCGCCAAGCTCATCCAGGGAAGGCAGGTCCGATTGCGCCTCAAGCAGCCAGAGGCAGCCCGCCATGACCGCAAACGGCACGGCCAGCCGGAGCAGCCGCGCTGCCGTTATGGGGGCGGAGGATAGGGGAAACTTCATGGCACTCCCGGACTGGCGCGCAACAAACACCTTGCCCGGCAGTATAGGGGGGGCGGTTTTCGGTTCGGTTAACCCGTAAAATTGACAGAGGTTGGCCCGGCGGTGCCGTGCTGCAGGCACACCGTCGGAACGGCGAAACACGCTTCCGCTGCCGGCCTGTGCAATGCCGGCAGACAGGCGGACACAGGGCGGGCCGGGGGTGTTTCAGCCGGGCCTTTTGCCGATGCCGGGCTGTTCAGCTGGTCTCTTTCAGGATGTCTGCCTGCGCCTGCACCAGAAGTTCCTGCAGCTTCAGGCGGATCTGCTCCTCGCTGGCCCGGCTGCCCAGGTCGCTGGTCAGCTTGCGCACCACATCCTCATGGCCGGCTTCCTCAAGGTCCGCCGCCACTATCGACTGGGCATACTCATTGGCCGAAGAGCCGGTCTTGCCCAATAGATCCGCCGCCCAAAGGCCCAGCATTCTGTTGCGGCGCGCCCGCGCCTTGAACTGCATTTCCTCATCATGCGCAAACTTGGCCTCAAAGGCCTGCTCGCGTTCGTCGAATGTTGTCATGGCTGATCCTCATTAACCTTGTGCACCTGTGGTATGATAGGAGTATGATTGCCGCCCAGGGCAAGAAAAAACAGTGCCTGCTAAAGCCTTTGGGCGGATTTGTCCTAGGCCTGCCAGCGGCGGGCCGGATCCGGGGGCCGGTCCGGGCGCGGCCGCCGCAACGCCCGCGGCATGGCGGGCCCATGCAGCAAGCTTGCGGCTGAAGCCCCCTTGCACTATGAGGGCGGCACATCGCAGGGCCGGATTCCCGGCAATGACCCGAAAGGTTCCCAATGGCGCGCCGCAAGAAAATCTACGAAGGCAAGGCAAAGACACTGTATGAAGGCCCGGAGCCGGGCACCATCGTGCAGTATTTCAAGGATGACGCCACCGCCTTCAACGCCGAAAAGCACGACGTGATCGAAGGCAAGGGAGTCCTGAACAACATCCTCAGCGAGTTCTTCATGCTGGGGCTGGGGCAGATCGGCGTGCCGACCCATTTCCTGAAGCGGCTGAACATGCGCGAGCAGCTGGTGCGCAGCTGCGAGATTATCCCGCTGGAGATCATCGTGCGCAACTATGCGGCGGGCAGCATCTCCAAGCGTCTGGGCATCGACGAGGGCACCCAGCTGCCGCGCCCGATCGTGGAATACTGCTACAAGGACGACGCCCTGGGCGACCCGCTGGTCACCGAAGAGCACATCGCCGCCTTCGGCTGGGCCAGCCAGCAGGACATGGACGACATCCTGAGCCTGGCGCTGCGGGTGAATGACTTCCTGTCCGGCGTGTTCCTGGCGGTCGGCATCCGCCTGGTCGATTTCAAGATCGAGATCGGCCGCATTTACGAGGGCGACTTCCAGCGCCTGGTCATCGCCGATGAAATCAGCCCCGACAGCTGCCGCCTGTGGGACATCAACACCGGCCAGAAGCTCGACAAGGACGTGTTCCGCCGCGACCTGGGCAGCCTGACCGACGCCTACAGCGAAGTGGCGCGCCGCCTGGGCGTGATGCCGAACAATCCGCCTGCGCCGGGCAAGCCGACGCTGGTGAACTGAGACAGGGACCCGCTGCGCCTGCCGCGCCGCGGGTCTTTGAGTATTTCTAGAAAGATGAAGCCTTGATGGGGCTTCGCCATCGAAAACCTGAGGGATGATGCGATGAAGGCACGGGTGCATGTGATGCTGAAGAACGGGGTTCTGGATCCGCAGGGCGAGGCTGTGCGCCACGCGCTGGGGGCCTTGGGCTTTGACAAGGTTGAGGGTGTGCGCCAGGGCAAAGTGATTGACCTGGATCTGGCCGAAGGCGCGACCGAAGCAGATGTGACCGCGATGTGCGAGAAGCTGCTGGCGAACACCGTGATCGAATCCTACAGCATCGAGATGCAGTGATGAAGGCGGCGGTAGTAGTCTTCCCGGGTTCGAACTGCGACCGCGATCTGGCGGTGGCCTTCGAGCAGGCCGGTTTCGACGTGTCGATGGTCTGGCACAAGGACAGTGCCCTGCCTGAGGGGGTGGACATCGTTGGCGTGCCGGGCGGCTTTTCCTATGGCGACTACCTGCGCTGCGGCGCGATTGCGGCCCAGTCGCCGATCTGCAAGGCGGTGATTGAGCACGCTGACCGCGGCGGCTATGCCATTGGCGTCTGCAACGGTTTCCAGATCCTGACCGAGACCGGCGTGCTGCCGGGAGCGCTGCTGCGCAATGCGGGCCTGAAATACATCTGCCGCACTGTGAACCTGAAGGTGGCGACCGCTGACAGCGTGTTCACCCGGGGCTATAATGCAGGCGATGTGATCGGCGTCCCGATTGCCCACCACGACGGCAACTATTTCGCCGATGCGGACACCGTCAAGGCGCTGCACGACCAGGACCGGGTGGCTTTCACCTATGAAGACAATCCCAACGGCTCGATCGCGGACATTGCCGGCATCCTGTCGGAGAACCGCCGCGTTCTGGGCATGATGCCGCACCCGGAGCGGGCTGCGGATGAGGGCCATGGCGGCACCGACGGTGCGGCAGTGTTCCGCGCATTGGCGGGAATGGTCACCGCGGCGTGACTTGAGGATGCGGGGCGGCCGCAATAGGTATGAGTCATGACCGCCCCGCGCTCTGAAATGATCAAAGGCAAGGCCAAGGCAGGTTCGCGCACGATTTCGTGGCGGGCGCGGCTGGCGCTTGTGCTGTTCATGATGGCGGCGGCGGTCACCGTCTGGACCACCAACCGGGCGTTGACCCACCGTTTCACCGAAAGCACCCGCAACAGGGCAGAGCTGCGGCTGGCGCTTTACTCCGGCAACCTGCTGAGCGAACTGCGCCAGCACGCCATCGTGCCGCAGCTGCTGGCGCGCGACCAGACCTTGATCTCGGCGTTGCAGTCCAATGATTTCTCCCTGTCGACCCAGCGGCTTATCTCCTTTGTTGATGAGATCGGCGCGGCCTCGATCATGCTGCTGGCGCAGGACGGGCGCACGGTGGCGGCCACAGACCGCAACCGGCTGGGCTCCAACCACCGCAATGCAGCCTATTTCGTCGATGCGGTGCGGGCCAAGTCGACCGTATTCTCGGTGATCCCGCGCGAGGTCGGCGGCTACCGATTCACCTATTCGCGCCGCATCATTGATGCGACCGGCGTGCTGGGCGCGATTGTTGTTGAGGTGGACCTGCAGAAGTTCGAGCGCGCCTGGGCAGGGATCTCCGACGCGGTGCTGGTCACCGACAGCACCGGCACCATCATTCTTGCCACCGAAGCGCGCTGGCGCGGCCTCAAGGAGGGCGATGCGCTGACGCTGCAGACGCCCGAAGGCGCGATCCAGCGGGCGATCCGCGCGACCACCGACTGGACTGCGCTGCCCCCCGACGCCTACCTTCAGGGCGAGGCGGTGATGCGGCTGGAAACAAGGGTGCCGTTCCAGGGCTGGCGGATGGCGTCCTTCACCACCTATTCGTCGGTGCGGGAGCGGGTAAATGCCGTGCTGGCGCTGGAAATCATGGGATTCGCGATCCTGCTGGCGCTGGCCTTCTATGCGCTGAGCCGCAAGACCGCGCTGCGGATGGCACTGTTCCAGCGGGAGTCGGCAGAGCTTCGCGTATTGAATGCGCGTTTGCAGCGGGAAATTGCCGAACGCGAACGTATGCAAAAGACCCTCGCCGTGGCCGAGCAGAGCCTGGCGCAAAGCTCGAAACTGGCTGCCCTGGGCGAGATGTCCGCGGCGGTCAGCCACGAGCTGAACCAGCCGCTGGCGGCGATGAAAACCTATTTGGCCGGCGCCCGCCTGCTGCTCAACCGGAACCGCCCGGATGAGGCGCTGGCATCCTTCGGGCGCATCGACGACCTGATTGAGCGGATGGGGGCGATCACCCGCCAGCTGAAATCCTACGCGCGCAAGGGCGGCGATGCGTTCAGCCCTGTAAACTTGGGCGATGCGCTGGCATCCAGCCTGTCGATGATGGAACCGCAGCTGCGCCAGAGGCATGTGAAAATCACCCGGATTTTGCCAGAAGAACCTGTTATGGTGATGGGCGACCGGATGCGCCTGGAACAAGTTATGGTCAACCTCTTGCGCAATGCGCTGGACGCCACCAAATCCGTGGCGGACCCTGAGGTGGAAATCCTGCTGGCCGCCGGTGAGACGGCAACCCTGTCGGTGCGCGACAATGGGGTAGGGATCAAGGACTTCGACAACCTGTTCGAGCCTTTCTACACCACCAAGCAGCCCGGCGACGGGGTTGGTTTGGGTCTTGCCATCTCCTCGGGGATCGTCAACGACCTTGGGGGACGGCTGACCGCCCGCAATGGCCAGAGCGGCGGCGCGGTCTTTGAGATGCAACTGCCGGTCCTGGTGGACGGTATCGAGGCTGCCGAATAGGCCGCCCGGAGTGATTAGGAGAGAACGCGCATGGCCCAGGCTATGAAAATCGCGATCGTCGATGATGAGCAGGATATGCGGCAGTCGATCAGCCAATGGCTGGCGCTGTCAGGGTATGACACGGAAACCTTCCCCAGTGCCGAGGAAGCGCTGAAGGTGCTGGGGCCGGATTATCCGGGGATCGTGATCTCCGATATCAAGATGCCGGGCATGGACGGGATGCAGTTCCTGAAAAAGCTGATGGGCACCGACTCCGCGCTGCCGGTGATCATGATCACCGGCCATGGCGACGTGCCGATGGCGGTTGAAGCGATGCGGGTGGGGGCCTTCGACTTCCTGGAGAAGCCCTTTAACCCGGACCGCATGTCGGAACTGGCCAAGCGCGCCACCGGGGCCCGCCGCCTGACCCTGGACAACCGGGCGCTGCGGCGCGAGCTGTCGGACGGCTCTCAGATCATGAAGAAGCTGATCGGCCAAAGCCCGGTGATGGAACGCCTGCGCGAGGATATTCTGGACCTCGGCCAGGCCGACGGCCACGTGCTGATCGACGGGGAAACCGGCACCGGCAAGACTCTGGTCGCTCATGCGCTGCACGCGGTCGGCAGCCGCGCGGGCAAGAAATTCGTGCTGGTCTCCTGCGCCGCTTTGGAGGAGGAGGCGCTGGCCAAGCGCCTGTTCGGCCCGATGCAGCCCGAAGACAGCATGCTGCCCGCAATCGAGGAGGCCCGCGGCGGCACCCTGGTGCTGGAAGACATCGACGCTCTGCCGGAGACCCTGCAGGCCAAGCTCCTAAGCGTGATCAACGAGCAGGGCACGCCTGCCGAAACCCGGATCATCGCCATTTCCAACCTGCAGGAAGCCGGCAAGACCTGCGAGGACGCGCTGCGCCCGGATCTGTTCTACCGTCTGGCGGCGCTGCGCATCACCGTGCCGCCGCTGCGCCAGCGCGGCGAGGATATCCTGACGCTGTTCACCCGCCTCAGCGAGCAGTTTTCCGAGGAATACGGCTGCGATGCGCCGCAGGTCAGCGCTCAGGAGGCCGCACAGCTCTTGCAGGCGCCCTGGCCGGGGAACGTGCGCCAGCTGATCAACATCGCTGAGCGTGCCGTGCTGCAGTCGCGCCGCGGCTCCGGCACCATCGCGTCGCTTCTGATGTCCGATCACGAGGAAATGCAGCCGGTGATGACCACCGAGGGCAAGCCGCTGAAGGAATATGTGGAAGCCTTCGAGCGGATGCTGATCGACAACACCATGCGCCGCCACAAGGGCTCGATCGCCAGCGTGATGGACGAGCTGTGTCTGCCGCGCCGGACGCTGAACGAGAAAATGGCGAAATACGGCCTGCAGCGCTCAGATTATCTGGCGTAACCGCTGTCCGGGCCGTTTCCTGACGCGGGACACGGCCCGGACGGGGTTTGTTTTTAGGGGCCGGGTGTGCCGCGGAAGTCCGGCACACCGCTGAATTTCAACGAAAAGTTAACGTCTTCCCGGGTATGAGCAGGCTGGATTCATTTTCAGGTCCTGCGGTGACGAATGCCCATTGTCATTACCTATCCACAGGCCTTATGCTGTCCAAACGGGCTGGAAACCGGCACTAGGCTTCCCCCGTTCTGATGAGTTTCGCTGGCTTCGGCTTTTGTCCGGCACGATCCGAGAAAGCTGCAGCCAGACCGATTGGCCCCCTTGACCCAAGGGGGCAGTTTAGCGCCCGAGCCGGAATTTAACCCGGCGCAGGGATTATAGGGCAGGACAGGCCGCGGCTTGCCTGCCGGAGAAGAACCGCGATGACGCGCGCGAGAGCGAAGAGCACTGAGGCAGGAAGGCCGGGCACAGTCCCCGGGACCACCTGCCGCACCGCGCCGTCCCAGATCGCCCTGACAAGACACCACCCGAAACGCGCGCGGCCGCCTGGAAGCAGACAGCTTGCGGGCGCACAGGGCAGGTGCACCAAGGACAAATGGCAAATAAGATGCTTATTGACGCCACCCACGCGGAAGAAACCCGCGTTGTGGTGGTCGATGGAAACAAGGTTGAGGAATTCGACTTTGAGTCCGAAAACAAACGCCAGCTTGCTGGAAACATCTACCTCGCAAAAGTAACCCGGGTCGAACCTTCGCTTCAGGCGGCGTTCGTGGACTATGGCGGCAACCGCCATGGCTTCCTGGCGTTTTCGGAAATCCACCCGGACTATTACCAGATCCCGGTGGCCGACCGCGAAGCGCTGATGGAGGAAGAGCGCGCCTATGCCGAGGCGATGCGCGCCCGCGACGAGGAGGATGAAGAAAAACCGTCCAAGCCCAAGCGGTCGCGCCGGTCCAAGTCTTCCGCCAAGGCGGCCAAGACCTCCTCCGGCGATGCGGTGGAGACCAGGGAAGTTGGCGTTTCTGACGAGAAGACCGGCGAAATCGCCGGGATGGAAACCATCGACCTGAGCGACAGCGCCGCGGCTGCGGATGTGCCCGCGGAACTGGCCGAGGTGCCCGAAGGCTCCTCGCCGGTGGAACGTGTCGCGGAAACCCCGGTGGAAGAGCCGGAAGACGAGAACGAAGCCCCCGCCGACGCGGCAGAGGCGGATGATCTTGCTGAGGCGGATGACGAGGCTGCGGAAGCGGCGGCTGAGACCGAGGCGGACGCCGAAGAAGCCAAGGCAGAGGACACTGCCCGGGACGAGGGCGACGAAAACGGTGAATCCCTCCGGGCCGACGCTGCCGCCAAAGATGAAAACATCGAATCCGTTGCCGAAGAGGACGACAGCGAGGACATCCGTCCGCCGCGCAAACCCCGTCCGCGCCGCTACAAGATCCAGGAAGTGATCAAGGTGCGCCAGGTGCTGCTGGTGCAGGTCGTCAAGGAAGAGCGCGGCAATAAGGGTGCAGCGCTGACCACCTACCTGTCGCTTGCCGGCCGCTACTGCGTGCTGATGCCGAACACCGCCCGCGGCGGCGGCATTTCCCGCAAGATCACCAACGCCGCCGACCGCAAGAAGCTCAAGGACATCGCCTCCGAACTGGACGTGCCGACCGGCGCGGGCCTGATCGTGCGCACCGCCGGGGCAAAGCGCACCAAGGCGGAGATCAAGCGCGACTACGAATACCTTCAGCGTCTCTGGGAGCAGATCCGCGAGCTGACGCTGAAATCCATCGCGCCCGCCAAGATCTATGAGGAAGGCGACCTGATCAAACGCTCGATCCGCGACCTCTACAACCGCGAGATCGACGAGGTTCTGGTGGAAGGCGACCGCGGCTACCGCATCGCCAAGGACTTCATGAAGATGATCATGCCGTCCCACGCCAAAAACGTGAAGCATTACCAGGACGCGCTGCCCCTGTTCGCCCGCTATCAGGTTGAAAGCTACCTGGGCGGCATGTTCAACCCGGTGGTGCAGCTGAAATCCGGCGGTTACATCGTGATCGGCGTGACCGAAGCGCTGGTGGCGATCGACGTGAACTCCGGCCGGGCGACCAAGGAAGCCTCGATTGAGGAGACCGCGCTCAAGACCAACCTTGAGGCCGCCGAAGAGGTGGCGCGCCAGCTGCGTCTGCGCGACCTCGCCGGCCTGATCGTCATCGACTTCATCGACATGGACGAGCGCAAGAACAACGCCGCCGTCGAAAAGCGCATGAAGGATAAGCTGAAAACCGACCGCGCCCGCATCCAGGTGGGCCGTATCTCGGGCTTTGGCCTGATGGAAATGTCGCGGCAGCGGCTGCGCCCCGGCATGATCGAGGCCACCACCGCGCCGTGCCCGCATTGCCATGGCACCGGACTGATCCGCTCCGACGACTCGATGGCGCTGTCGATCCTGCGCCAGATCGAGGAAGAGGGCACCCGCCGCCGCTCGCGCGAGGTTCTGGTGCGCTGCCCGGTCTCCATCGCCAACTTCCTGATGAACCAGAAGCGCGAGCACATCGCCCAGATCGAGGCGCGTTACGGTCTGTCCGTGCGTATCGAAGGCGACGCGCATCTGGTCAGCCCGGACTTTGTGCTGGAGAAGTTCAAGACCGCTTCCCGCACCGTGCCTGCGGCCACCGCTCCGGTGGTGTCGGTTGATACCTCGATCATGGAGCAGGTCGACGCTGACGAAGCGCTGCAGGATGAGGAAGAGGCCATCGTTGCAGTTGAGGCCGTTGAGGCCGCTGAGGACGATGCGCCGCAGGACGACAAGCCCAAGCGCAAGCGCCGCCGCCGCCGCCGCCGGAAGTCCGGCAACGGCGATCAGGCCCAGGCGGGCGAGAACGGCGAGGACACCTCCGATGACCAGGATCAGCCGAAGGAAGAGGCTGACGAGGCGCTGGAAGCTGACTCCGAGGCGGAAGTGCCTGTCGCGGAAGACGTGAAGGAGAAAAAGCCCTCCCGCACCCGCACCCGGTCCCGTTCGCGCAAACCGAAGAGCAAGCAGGCTGAGGCAGATGCAGCCGCTGCTGAAGGCTCCGAAGCCGCGGCAGAGGAAACGCCCGCCGCAGTCGAAGCTGCCGATGCGCCTGTGGCTGAGACGGTCGCGGAAGCTCGGGCTGATGAGACCGCAGAACCCGCGGTTGAGGCCGTTGCGGACAGCACAGAATCCGCTCCCGCCCAGGACGCAGAGCCCGCTGGGGAAGCTGAACCGGCCGCTCCGGCAGAAGAACCGGCTGCTGCGCAAGTGGCCGCAGAAGCTGAGGCGCCTGCGGAAACTGCCGCCGAAGTGGCCGAAGAACAGCCTGCAGATGAGCCCGATGCGGAACCTGCCGGGGAGCAGACTGCTGTGGAAGAGGCCGCTGAGCTGGAACCCGCCGCTGAGCCGGAAGAGGAAAAGCAGCCGGAGCCTGCAATGGCTGGCGCCGCCGCGGAGCGGGAGCCCGCAGCCTCGTCCAAGCCAAAACGCCGCGGCTGGTGGTCGATGGGCGGCTGAGCCCAGCATGGAACACGCGAAAAGGCAGGCCGCCAGGCCTGCCTTTTTCATTTGGGGCTGGCCCCAATCAGGAAACTTCTGGCTGCGCACGAAACACAGTTTTCCGGGCCGGAGTTATTGCAGAACTCCGGTGCAGCAAGGCGCGGGCGCTGGGGAGGTTTGCGGCCTAGCCGCCCTTGCGGATCAGGTAGATCTGGTGGCCCGCACCTTCGCTGTGGCCCAGGAACTCATGCCCTGCTTCATTGCAGAAATGCGGCACGTCGATCACCGCTGCCGGGTCGTCCGCCAGCAGTTGCAGCACATGGCCGGTCTGCAGCGATTTCAGCCGCTTGCGCGCCTTCAGGACGGGCAGGGGGCACAGCAGCCCGATTGCATCGAGGGTCTCTTTGATCTCGCTCATGGTGTTCAGATAAGGGGGATGTTTCATGCTGTCCACAAGGATGTGACCAGCCGTCCCCGTGACGTTGGCCGCCCGCTGGCATAAGTGTGGGACCATGTTTGGAATCGAGATCATCGACGCAGGGCTGATCCCTGCCATGCTGGTGGCGCTGCTGGGCGGCGTGATCAGTTTTCTGTCGCCCTGCGTGCTGCCGATTGTGCCGCCCTACCTGGCCTATATGAGCGGCGTCACCATCGGCGAGATGCAGGGCACCGTCGCCGCGCGGCGCAAGGCGATCATTGCGGCGCTGTTCTTTGTGCTGGGGCTGTCCACGGTGTTTCTGCTGCTGGGCTTCACGGCCTCTGCTTTCGGCGCCTTTGTGCTGCAAAATCAGGAACTTTTCGCCCAGGTTTCAGGCGTCGTCGTGATCATCTTCGGGCTCCACTTCCTGTCGATCTTCCGCATTCCGCTGCTGGACCGCGAGGCACGGATGGAGGCGGGCGAATCCGGCGGCTCCGCTTTGGGGGCTTATGTGCTCGGGCTGGCCTTTGCCTTCGGCTGGACGCCGTGTATCGGCCCGCAGCTGGGTGCCATCCTGTCGCTGGCCGCATCGGAGGCTTCGGTCAGCCGCGGCACGCTCCTGCTGGGTGTCTACGCCGCGGGTCTGGGCGTGCCTTTCCTGCTGGCAGCGGTGTTCCTGAACCGCTCGATGACGCTGATGAACAAGATGAAGCGCCACATGGGGCTGATCGAAAAGGTGATGGGCGGCCTGTTGCTGTTTGTCGGCATCATGCTGGTCACCGGGCTGTTCACCACCTTCTCCTGGTGGCTGCTGGAAACGTTCCCGGCGCTGGCAACGCTGGGCTGATCCGCGCGTTTCCAAGGGGGCCTCAGGTCCCCTTTTTCTTTGCCTCTCCCGGCCTTACTCTTGCCGGAAAGCCCTGTTAGTCTGCGCATGAGATGTCAGAGCAGGACAGCGCGGATCAACAGCGTGGATCACACGGGTTCCAACCCCCAGAGAGTGCGCAATCGCCGGGTATTCTATATCCCCGGCTATGATCCGATTCATCCGCGCCGTTACCGCGAGCTCTACCGCAAGGAGGGCACAGCTCAGGCGCAGATTTCCGGCTACAGCCTTACCCTTTCTCCCAAACGGACCAACGGCCCCTACGGCTGGCATGTCGCGGCTGAGATGGACGGGCAGCGCACTGAGGCCGATATCGAGGTTCTGGTTTGGTCCGACATCGTGCGCGGCAGCATGGAGGCGACGATTGCCGGCACTTACTGGCAGCTGTTGCGCACCGCCTGGATCTATCTCTCCACCGGCGCGCTCAGGCGGCTGATGCTGCTGCGCAAGGGGCCGGTGATTGCCGCGCTTTACCCGGTGGGAATGCTGCTTGTGCAGGCGCTTCTGGCGTTTCTGCTGGCTTGGGGAACCGCTCATGCCTTCGGTCTTGCCGCGGCTGCTGCCGGTCTGAACGGCGCCTTTGCCCTGCTGCCGGCCTGGATGCTGGGCCTTGGCGCCGGCTATGCGCTGCTGCGCTGGTTCAAGAAACGCGACGGCAAGTTTTTCGCATATTACCTGATGCACGATTACGCTCATTCGGCGGCTTCCCGGGGTGCGATCCCGCCGGAGATGGAGGCGCGGATGCGCGCGTTCCGCGCTTTGATTGCCGAGGCCTTGCAGGACAAAACACTGGACGAGGTGCTGGTCGTCGGCCACTCCTCCGGTGCGCATCTGGGGGTGTCGGTGCTGGCGGACCTGATCCGGGACGGGCTGCCCGCAGAGCGCCCCGCCCTTGGGTTTCTGACGCTGGGGCAGGTGGTCCCGATGGTTTCCTTCCTGCCTCAAGCCAAGCGGCTGCGGGCCGACTTGAAATACCTGTCCCAGCGCACCGAGCTTGCCTGGGTGGATGTGACCGCGCCGGGCGATGGCTGCGCCTTTGCGCTGTGTGATCCGGTCGCCGTCAGCGGCGTCGCGCCGGAGGGCAAGCGCTGGCCGCTGGTGTTCTCCGCCGCCTTTACCCAAACCCTTAGCCCTGCGCGCTGGCAGCAGCTGCGCTGGCGGTTTTTCCGGCTGCATTTCCAGTATCTCTGCGCCTTCGACCGGCCGGGCGACTATGACTATTTCCGCATCACTGCTGGGCCACTAACGCTGGCGGAACGGTACCGCGACCGGAAGCCTTCGAAATCGCGGATTGACGTGCCGGTATCTAAGTTCACCTCGGTGGCCGCTGAATGCCCCAAGTGATGCCGCCAAAACCGCCGGCGCGCCCGGATAAGGTGCCGCTGTGGCGCTATGTGAAGCTGTTCCGTGAGGACATCCTGTCGGCGCAGCCTGCGCGGCTCTACCGCGCCTGGATGGCAGAGTTCCGCACGCCGTTTTTCCGCTCCTTTCTGGTCAACCAGCCGGATCTGGTGAAGCTTTTGCTGAAGGAGCGCCCCGATGATTTTCCCAAATCGGACCGCATTGCAGAGGGGCTGAAGCCCTTGCTGGGCAATTCGGTGTTTCTGACCAATGGCGAAGCCTGGAAGCGGCAGCGGCGGATCATTGATCCGGCGTTCGAGGGCGGGAGGCTGAAGGATACCTACCCGGCGATGCGCGCGGCGGCAGAGGCGGCGGTCAAGCGGCTGGAGGGGCGGACGGGGCCGGTAGAGATGGAGGAGGAAACCTCCCACGCGGCGGCGGATGTGATTTTCCGTACACTATTTTCGATCCCGATCGGGCATGAGGTGGCTGGCGAAGTCTTCACCCGCTTCCGCGACTATCAGCGCAGCCAGCCCTTGCTGAACCTGGCCGCCTTCGTGCCGCTGCCGCGCTGGGTGCCGCGGTTCTTCCGCCCCGGGACGCGGCGGAATGCAAGGACGATCCGCGCGCTGATCGCGCAACTGACCACTGAACGGATGGCTGCGATTAACGCGGGCAGAGCGCCGGATGATCTGGCGACCAAGATCATGACCACCCGGGACCCGGAAACCGGCAGCACCTTTGATACCGCCGAGATGGTGGACCAGGTTGCGATATTTTTCCTGGCAGGACATGAAACCAGCGCTTCCGCTTTGGCCTGGGCGCTCTATCTGATGGCGCTCTATCCCGAATGGCAGGAAAGGGTGGCGGCTGAGGCCGCGGTGCTGGAGGATGAGAACTTTGCTGCCGTTTCACGGCTGAAGATCAGCCGTGATGTGTTCCGCGAGACCCTGCGGCTGTATCCGCCGGTGCCGATGATGGTGCGGGAGGCCGCATGCCCCGAACGCTTCCGCAACCGTGCCGTGCCGGAGGGCGCGCAGATGGTGCTCAGCCCCTGGCACCTGCACCGGCATGAGCGGCTGTGGGAGAACCCGGACGGCTTTGATCCCGCGCGCTGGGGGACGGAAAACGGCAAGCAGTGCCAGCGCGATGCCTATATCCCGTTCTCAGCCGGTGCCCGCGTGTGTACGGGGGCGGGTTTCGCCATGGTGGAGGGGCCGCTTATCCTGTCAATGATCCTGCGCCGCTTCCGTATCGAACCGGCGGCCGGCAGGGCGCCGGTGCCTGTGGCGCATCTCACGGTGCGGTCGAAGGGCGGGATCTGGCTGCAGCTTTCGGAGCGGTAGCCAAGAAAATTCGAATTTTCTGGGCAAATTTCTTCGAAGAAATTTGCATTACTGGATGATGCGCACGGCGTCTTGGTTGCAGAAAATGACGACCTGACCGGCATTTTCCACGGCGTGGAAACCGCGGTGTTTCAATTCCTGCCGAAACCGGTCCCAGCCGAGCAGCCGTTCTATGTCGCGCTTCTGCCGCCGGATGACGCCGCCCTTGGCGGCCGCCTGGGAACGGAAAAGTTGCTGCAACCACGCGTCAGCAGAGAGAGTGGCAGGTACAGGCATAAGCTGAGGATGGCAATTTGTGGTTAACGCGCCCTTAACCGCCGCAGCACAAACAGCCGGATGGCGGAGGCAAGCCCGCAATCCTCGCCGCGGGTTTCATCAATTTCGGCTGCCAAGTCATTGATCGCCCTGTCTTCTGCGGTTGCAATCTCGCGAAAGGCATCCCAGAAGTCATCCTCCAGCGACACCGAGGTCCGGTGCCCGCGCAGCGTGAGGGAATGCTTCTTGGGGCGGGAATTCATTCGTCGCGCTTGTGTTCGTCCAAGCGTTTGACCTCTTGCGCGTTGCGCGCCTTGTCCAGGCCTTTCTCGGCTTTGGTCCGCCCGAATGTCACGGCGTTCTGGTCAGCACGGGCCTTTTTCTCGGCCCGCGCTTTTTCTTTTCTGTACCGGTTCAGATTGACCGGCTTTTCCATCAGTCCTTCGGCCCGATCATCTGCTCAGGCCGCACCACGGCGTCAAAAGTGGCTTCATCGACAAAGCCCAGCTTGACCGCTTCTTCCTTCAGCGTGGTGCCGTTCTTATGCGCAGTCTTAGCAACGGTGGTGGCGTTGTCATAACCGATGGTCGGCGCCAGTGCTGTGACCAGCATCAGCGACTCCTTCATCAGCTTGTCGATGCGCGGCTCGTTGGCCTTGATGCCGTTCAGCATCCGCTCGGTGAAGCTGTCCGCGGCATCGCCCAAGAGCTGGATCGACTGCAGCAGGTTGTAGGACATCATCGGGTTGTAGACGTTCAGCTCGAAATGGCCTTGCGAGCCTGCGAACTTGATCGCCGCATCGTTGCCCATCACATGCGCCGCCACCTGGGTCAGCGCCTCGGCCTGGGTCGGGTTCACCTTGCCCGGCATGATCGAGGAGCCCGGCTCGTTTTCCGGCAGGATCAGCTCACCCAGGCCGGAGCGCGGACCGGAGCCGAGGAAGCGGATGTCGTTGGCGATCTTGTAGCAGCTGCCCGCAATGGTCGCGAGCGCGCCGGACAGGAACACCATGGCGTCATGCGCCGCCAGAGCCTCGAACTTGTTCGGGGCGGTGACAAAGGGCAGGCCGGTGATTTCCGCCATGTTGGCGGCAACCTTCTCGCCCCAGCCTTTCTGGGTGTTCAGGCCGGTGCCGACGGCGGTGCCGCCCTGGGCCAGCTCATAGATGCCGGGCATTGCCGCCTCGACCCGGGCCAGGCCCTGACGGATCTGATGCGCGTAGCCGCCGAATTCCTGGCCCAGTGTCAGCGGGGTCGCGTCCTGGGTGTGAGTGCGGCCGATCTTGATGATGTCCTTGAATTCTTCGGACTTCTTTTCCAGCCCTTCGGCCAGCTTGGTCAGCCCGGGCACCAGCACGTCGCGCACCATCATCGCAGTGGCGATATGCATCGCGGTCGGGAAGGTGTCGTTGGACGACTGCCCCATGTTGCAGTGATCGTTCGGATGCACCGGATCCTTGGAGCCGATGGTGCCGCCCAGGATCTCGATGGCGCGGTTGGCGATCACCTCGTTGGAGTTCATGTTGGACTGGGTGCCGGACCCGGTCTGCCACACCACCAGCGGGAAGTTGTCGTCGAATTTGCCGGCCACCACTTCGCTGGCGGCCTGGATGACGGCATCGGCGATCTTTGCGTCCAGCTTGCCCGACTCTTTGTTGGCCATGGCGCAGGCCTGCTTGATCACCCCAAGCGCGCGCACAATGGCGACCGGCTGTTTTTCCCAGCCGATCGGGAAATTCATGATCGACCGCTGGGTCTGCGCGCCCCAGTACTTGTCTGCAGGGACCTCGAGCGGACCAAAGCTGTCGGTTTCGGTGCGGGTTTCGGACATCCGTCTTCTCTCCGTTGCGTATGCGATTGCATGCCGTTTAGCCTGCGTGCAGATGCAGTGCAATTGGCCAGTTGCGCGCAGCATAGCCAATCGCGCGGGCAGGTATAGTGCCGAATTGGCGCAATCGGAGACATGCCATTGCCTGAAACCATGCTATGATTACAGTGCGTAAGGGACAGGCCTGTATATCCGGAAGGAATTGCGACGTGCCGACGCATTTGCGAACTCTCAAGGTCTTGCTGAGCCTTGCCGCCCTGATGGCGGCGGTTCTGCTCCTGCTGCTGCCGCAGTGGGCAAGCGCGGACATCTCCCGCTTCGCGGGCGAATACGCCGGCAGCGTCGAGATCGTGAAGGAAGACGGTGACACCGACCCCCGGGATATGAGCGTGGCGATCCGCGAGTCGAAGAAAGGCTTCACCATCAAGTGGACCTCTACGACGGAAAAGGACGACGGGCGCCGGAAGTCGAAAACCTATGAGATCGAATTCCTGCCCAGCGGCCGTGAAGGTGTCTTTTCCGCAGCGATGACCCGCAATGTCTTCGGCCATTCGGTGCCGCTCGACCCGATGAAAGGGGAGCCGTTTGTCTGGGGCCGCATCACCGGCGATACGCTGACGGTATTCTCGCTGTATATCCACCCCAACGGGGATTACGAAATGCAGCAGTACGACCGGACTTTGGCCGAGGGCGGCCTGGACCTTGATTATATCTCGCGGCTCAACGGAGAGCCCCAGCGGCAGCTGAGCACCTTTCTCTCGCGGCAGTGATGCGAACATGAAAAAGGCGGCCTGAGGGGCCGCCTGTTCTTCAGCCTGATGCGGACACGCGTTATTTGCGGAAACTGTCCAGAGAGACGATGTCTGCGTTTTTCTTTTCCTCGGCCGGGACGCGGGCGGTGTCCTGCTCCTCATCGTCATCTGCCGCATAGGATTCGGAATCTTCTTCGGCGCTTTCGAACCGCAGACCGAATTCCACCGACGGGTCCACGAAAGTGCGGATCGCGTCGTAGGGGATATAGAGAGGCTCGGGCGAGTCGCCGAAGTTCAGTGTGACGGCAAAGCCTTCATCATCCACCGTCAGATTGTCGAACCAGTGCTGCATGACCACGGTCATTTCGCCCGGATAGCGGTCGGACAGCCAATCGGCCAGCTCCACATCGGGATGGGCCGTGTCGAAGGTGATGAAAAAGTGGTGGTTACCGGGCAAGCCGTTCTCAGCGATGTCCTGCAGCACGGTCCGGATCAGGCCGCGCATGGCAGTGTGCATCAGGTTGCCATAGTCGATTTCACGGGACATGCAGTCACCCTTTGTTCATTTGCCCCCAAGCATAAGAGATTCTGGCGGAAACAAAAGACCGCCCTTTTCGCAAGCCGAATTATTTTTGGCACTGGTGGGCGTGTCGAATGCCGCCGCAGTCAACTGATTGGAAACGGGAATTCGCCAATGGCCAGTCCGGCACATGCCATTGCAGCCAGCAGCAGCAGCATATTGCCGCGCACCACCCAGGCGGCGAGCGGCGCCAGCAGAACCAGCAGCACCGCGGCGGTGTCCATGCTGCTCCAGACCGGCGCGGGGATATGCAGGATGCCAGCCTCATAGATCTGCGTTTGGGCAAAGGCCACATGCATCAGGAACCAGACGGAAAGGTTCAGAATCACGCCCGCGACCGTTGCAGTAACCGCCTTCAGCGCCATGCCAAGCCGGGGATGCGCGGCGATGCGCTCGACATAAGGCGCGGCGGCGAAGATCCACAGAAAGCATGGCATGAAGGTCGCCCACAGCGCCACCGCGCCTGCCGCCAGGAACAGGCCGAAGCCGCCCTGCAGAAGCCCAGACAGCATGGCAACGAACTGGGTGACCAGGATCAGGGGGCCGGGCGTGGTCTCGGCCAGTCCCAGCGCGTCGATCATCTGTCCGGCGGTGATCCAGCCGAACTGGCTGACAACCGTTTGGCTGATATAGGCCAGCACCGCATAAGCGCCGCCAAAGGTCACTACCGCGAGTTTGGCGAAGAACCAGCCGGCATCGGCCAGGAATCCTGCGCCGGACAGGCTGAGTGCAATCAGCGGCAGCAGCCACAGGCTGCCCCAGACGGCGACGGTCCGCAACGTGCCGGCAGCTTGAAACGGCGCGGCAGGGGCGGGCAGCTCCGCCTCAGATGACTTGCGCAGGAAACCGGTGAGGGCGGCCGCCAGCACCACCAGCGGGAACGGCAGGTTCAGCAGGAACAGTGCGGCAAAGCCAAATCCCGCCAGCATCCAGTCCGCCCGGTGGCGCAGCGCCTTGCCCGCCAGCCGCCGCAGCGCTTGCAGGATGATGACGACGACAGCGGCCTTGATGCCCAGAAAGGCGGATTGCACCGCGGGCAGGGTGCCGTATTGCACGTAGAGCCAAGCCAGCAGCGCAATCACCGCGGCCCCGGGCAGAACAAACAGCAGCCCCGCCAGCAGCCCGCCTGCGGTGCCGCGCATCTTCCAGCCGGTATAGGTTGCCAGCTGCATCGCTTCCGGCCCCGGCAGCAGCATGCAAAAGGAAAGGCCTCGCAGGAAGCTTTCTTCGCTCAGCCAGGCACGGTCTTCGACCAGCTCCTTGTGCATCACAGCAATCTGCGCCGCCGGGCCGCCAAAGCTCAGCACCCCGATGCGTCCAAAGACACGGAACATCTCCGCCCAGCCGGGATGGCTCATGCTGCGCGCTCCGCGAACCGGCTGTGGCGGTAACCATCGCGGGCCCGGCGGTTCAGCGCGTTAACAAGGGTCATGGCGGCCTCAAGCTGCTGATGGTGCTCCACTGACCGGCGCAACAGCCCCGCCGCCATGGCGGCAAGGCCGTGCCAATCGGTACCGGCGCCTCTCACACCCTGGGCCAGCCTGTCAAGCGCCGGCGGTCTTGATCCAGGCTCGTCCCGCAGGAGGCAAAGATCAAGAACCTGCGATGATGGCGCCGCAAACGCCTGTCAGCCGAGCCGTTCTCCGGTCAGGCAGATGGCCAAGGCCTCCGGCGGCAGCTGGCCCAGCATTTCGAACATCCGGAAATAATCCATGTTGGAGTGCATCTCGGTGATCCTGCCGTCCTGCACCCGCGCCATGACCTGGCCGGTGATCTCGAACGGTTCGCCGTCGCGGGGGTTGCTGGTTGCGGCCACCAGCCGGACCGACACCCATTCGTCGGTTTCCATCACATGGGTCAAGGTCACCTTGATCGGACCCAAAAGGTTGCGCAGCGCCGCGACCACCTCGCTGTAATCGCCTTCCGGTTCCGCAAGGGCGGAAACCGATCCGGAGATCAGCGTGTTGCGGCGCATGATGTCAGAGACGGCGCTCAGGTTGCCTCTGCCCCAGACTTCCTCGAACCAGTGATGCAGCAGGCGGGTCAAAGGCAGGTCAGCCATGCTGGCCGGATCGAAGGGGGCTTCCATCGCAGCCTGGACGCCGGTTGCGGCAGCCCGGCGCGTGTCAAAGGGTTCAGTCGCGGGTTTGGTGAAAGTATCAGTCATTCTTTTCGTAAAGCAGAGCCATGCCCGGTCAGGCAGGGGGGCATGGGGGCTGTCAGGCGGCCGCGCCGGTTCGGTCGGCAAGCGGCAGGGCGGAGGGAGTTGCACGCTCCGGCACGGCCGGGCTGAAATCGCGGGGCGTCAGTATTTCAACATTGTGCAGCCAAAGGCATTGAAGGATTTCCTGCGGTCCGGGTCCGGGTCCGGTACAGACCCGGTAATTTAACAGTCGCCGGCAGGTTTTACAGCCCATCCCTAAGGTTTTAGGCATTCCCCGCATACCAGCTGGGGATTTGGTCGGAATTCGTGGGGAAAGTGCAGGTTTCTGTTGCCAGGTACCTGCGAACCCCGCCTTAGGCTGCAAAGCCTAAGGGCTTAGATTTCGATTTCTCGGACTGCTTACGCAGCCAGAGCAACCGGAGCACGATTGTCGTTTGCAATTGTACTGTTTGGGCCGGTACGGTGGCACCCCGCCGAGACAAAGCAAACCCCTTTAGACGTCCGTCGATCCTGTTTCGGCCCCATGATCCCCAAACGAAGGATTTTGGTGGAGCCGCCGGGTACCGCCCCCGGGTCCGATCCGCTTATTACGAGCGCGTTTATGTCCATAGTTCCACAAGGGAACATCAGCTATATAGTGCGCTTCTGCGCGGTTGCAAAGGGGGCAACCGGAATCCTGCTAGGATTCCGGCCAGAAAGGCCTCCCTCCCGGCATAGCGCTCGATATCGCGGTTCTTGCGGCGCAGCACCTGGCCGGTCTGCATTGCCTTGCAGGCGAAGATGTCGCGCAGCCGGATACCGGGGGAGAGGGCGGAACCGGGTTTGGCCATGACCCAACTGTCCCGGGTCATGGTTTGCAGAGCGTTAACCGCTTACTTCTGCGCCCGCGCGGCGAAGACGTCGGAGGCCAGCTTGCGGGTTTCGCTCTCCAGGTCCTGCAAGCCGCAGACGGCCGCGCTGCCGTCGCCTGCTTCGATGGCGTCGGCAATGCGGGAATGCAGGCCGGTGATCACCTCGCGGTCTCGGGCGGTGAACGTGATCATATTCATCAGGGGCTGCATCGCTTCCACCGCGCCGGCCAGCTGATAGGACAGCACCGGATTGCCTGCACCGTCCACCAGCGCCCGGTGAAACGCCACGTCGGAGGCGCAGAAGGCCTCATCGGTCAGTCCCGGTTGCCCCTGGCGGAAGATCTCCGCCCGCATCGTCGCCAGGTGGTCCGCACTGCGGCGTTCGGCCGACAGCGGCGCACAGGCGCGTTCCAGCGCATAACGCGCCTCGCACGCTGTATCGAAACTCACCGCATTCATGCTCAGCAGCAGGGTGGAGGTGGTGATCTGCTGCGAATAGGCGTCCTCAAAGCTCAGCCGGTTCACAAAGGCTCCGCCGGTTGCTCCGCGCTGGGTGCGGATCAGCGATTGCGCCGCCAGCCGCTTCAGCGCTTCGCGCACGGTCGGGCGGGACACCTTGAAATGATCCGACAGCTCCGCCTCCGACGGCAGCCGCTCATCGACGATCAGCTCGCCGGAAATGATGGCATCCTTGATTGCCTGGGCTATCTGAACCGAAAGATCGGCGGAGCTGTTGGGGTCAATCTTCATGCCCGGGATCCTGACGCTGCGTTACGCCGAGGCTGGCCCGGCGAGAAATCATTTGTCTGACATTTAAAAGTCTGACATTTAAAACTCAAGACCTGAGTCGCTAACCCTCATACCCGGAGCGCGCCATGAAAGCCATTCTGGCACAACGGATCAGAACCATGGGAGGCTGGCATTGGCTGGGCCTGTTCGGGCTGATCCTGGGGGCGTGGGTTCTGCTCTATGCGATGTCCGTGCCGGCCGAGCTGCGCGCCGCGGGGGCCATTTACGGGCCCGATTTCTGGCGCGACTTCTGCACGCTGACCCCGGATGCGGCGGGTTTTGGCAAGATGCTGATGATGTGGGCGCTGATGTCGGCGGCGATGATGGCGCCGACCGCGCTGCCAGCCTTTGCCACCTACGAGGATTTGTCCCACACCGCGCCGGACACCAGCTTTACCCGTCTGGTGGGCGGCTATCTGGCGGTGTGGCTCGGCTTTTCGGCGCTGGCCGCCGTGCTGCAGCTGGGGCTGTTCCAGGCAGAATTGCTCACCGCCTTCGGCGACAGCAACTCGCGCTACCTGTCGGCGGGCCTGCTGCTGGTCGCGGGCGGCTATCAGTTCTCGCCGGTGAAGGAAGCCTGCCTCAGCAAATGCCGCCGCCCGCTGGTGTTCTTCATGCAGCACTGGGACGAGGGCCCGCTGCGCAACGGGCTGCGGCTGGGGCTGGTGTGCCTTGGCTGCTGCTGGGCACTGATGCTGCTGGCCTTCGCGGGCGGCACCATGAACATTGCCTTCATGGGGCTGGCGACCGTGATCATGATTTTGGAAAAGCTGCCGGATCTGGGCCGCTACATCACCAAACCGCTGGGTGCGGGGCTGGTGGTTGCGGCGCTGGCGCTGGCAGCAGGGATTATCTGAGAGGGAGACTAAGACATGGCCTTGGACGCCGCAACGGGCACCGTGCCCTGGACAATCAAAGGGGAGCTGATCCTCAACTGCAACTGCACCGTGTTCTGCCCCTGCGTGGTGTCGCTGGGCAAGCACCCACCGACCGAGGGCCATTGCCAGGCCTGGGCAGGCGTGCGCATCGACACGGGCGATTACGGCGGGGTTGACCTGTCGGGCCTGAACGTCGGCCTGTTCCTGGAGATCCCCGGCAACATGGGCCGCGGCAACTGGAAGGCGGCGGCTTACATCGACGACCGCGCCTCGGATGACGCTTATGACGCGCTGGTTGCGATCTTCTCCGGCGCCGCGCGCGGCACCACCGGGCTGTTCTCGATGCTGGTGGGCGAATTCCTGGGCGCCGAACGCTCTCCGGTCACGTTCGAGACCGAAGGCAAGGAACGCCGCCTGATGGTCGGCAAGAAAATCCAGGGCGCGGTGGTCCCGGTCGAGGGCAAGGACGGCAAGGAGATTGTCGTCACCAACACCGAATACTGGATGGGCCCCGACATCACCGTCGCCACTGCCACCAAGGGCCGCGTGCGTGCCTTTGGCCGGGTCTGGGATTTTGAAGGCCGCTCCGCTGAGATCTGCCAGATCGACTGGCACGGGCCGAAGTAAAGGCAGCTTGCAGGCCGGCCTCCCGCCGGCCTGCCAACAACCGTATCCGGAGACTGCCGTTATGGCCCAAATCTTCCCCTCGCGCCGCGTGCGCAGAACGCCTTTCACCCCCGGCGTGGAGGCCGCGGGCGTCAAGGCCTATACTGTTTACAACCACATGCTGCTGGCCACCGTGTTCGACAGTCTGGAATATGACTGCGCGCATCTGAAAGAGCATGTGCAGGTCTGGGACGTGGCCTGTGAGCGCCAGGTCAGCATCAAGGGGCCGGACGCGCTGCGGCTGATGAAGATGATCAGCCCGCGCGACATGGACAGGATGGCGGATGACCAGTGCTATTATGTGCCCGTCGTGGATCACAGGGGCGGTATGCTGAACGATCCGGTGGCGGTGAAGCTGGCAGCCGACCATTACTGGCTGTCGCTGGCCGACGGCGACTTTCTGCAGTTTGTGCTGGGGATTGCAATTGCCAAGGGGCTGGATGTGGAAATCGTCGAGCCTGACGTCTCGCCGCTGGCGGTGCAAGGCCCCAAGGCGGAGGATCTGATGGCCCGCGTCTTTGGCGAGGCGGTGCGCGATATCCGCTTTTTCCGCTACAAGCGGCTGGCGTTTCAAGGTGTTGACCTGGTGGTTGCGCGCTCCGGCTGGTCCAAGCAGGGCGGCTTCGAGGTCTATGTCGAAGGCTCGGACCTGGGCATGCCGCTGTGGCATGCCTTGTTTGCGGCCGGAGAGGACATGCATGTGCGTGCGGGCTGCCCGAACACGATCGAGCGGATCGAAGCCGGGCTCTTGAGCTATGGCAACGACATGACCCGCGAAAACACGCCTTATGAATGCGGTCTGGGCAAATTCTGCAACTCGCCTGAAGAGTATATCGGCAAGGCCGCGCTGGCAGAGCAGGCCGCAAACGGACCCGCCCGCCAGATCCGCCCGCTGGCGATCGGCGGAGAGATCCCGCCGTGCCTGGACGCCTGGCCGCTTTACGCCGACGGCAAACAGGTCGGCAATGTCGGCTCGGCCGTGTTCTCCCCAGAATTCGGGGTGAACGCGGCAATTGGCATGGTGGACCGTTCCCATTGGGACGCGGGCGCCTGGATGGAAGTGGAAACCCCGGCAGGGATGCGGCCCGCAACGGTGCAGGAGCGGTTCTGGCGCTAAGCTGAGACGGGCAGGGGGGCGCTGCCCCCCGCCGCGGCAGGCCGCGGCTCCCCCGGGATATTTCGGGCCAGACGAACAAGGGATCTGGTCCGGTTCAGAGGAAAGGGAATACGAAATGTTCAATGCATTGATTGTGAACAAGGACGAAGACAGCGGCAAGACCTCCGCCGCGGTCGAGCAGATCAGCCTCGATCAGCTGCCCGAGGGCGAGGTGACCGTGGCGGTGGACTATTCCACCGTGAACTACAAGGACGGTCTGTGCATCGGGCCGGGCGGCGGGCTGGTGCGCAAATATCCGCATGTGCCTGGCATTGACTTTGCCGGCACCGTCGAGGCGTCCTCAGATGACCGTTACAAGCCCGGCGACAAGGTGGTTCTGACCGGCTGGCGCGTGGGCGAGGCCCATTGGGGCGGCTACAGTCAAAAGGCCAATGTGCGCGCTGACTGGCTGGTGCCGCTGCCCGAGGGTCTGGACACCCGCCAGGCGATGGCTGTTGGCACCGCGGGCTTTACCGCGATGCTGGCGGTAATGGCACTTGAGGATCACGGGCTGGAGCCGGGCCACGGGCCGGTTCTGGTCACAGGCGCAGCAGGCGGCGTCGGTTCGGTGGCCACCGCAATCCTGGCCAATCTCGGCTACGAGGTGGCTGGCGTCACCGGCCGCCCGGAAACCGCGGACTACCTGAAGTCCCTGGGCGCCACCCAGATCGTGGCCCGCGAGGAAATCAACGAAACCACCAAGCGGCCGCTGGAAAGCGAAACCTGGTCGGGTTGCGTGGATGCGGTTGGCGGCGCCATGCTGGCGCGGGTGCTGGGTCAGATGAAATACGGCGCCTCGGTTGCGGCTGTCGGTCTGGCGGGCGGCGCTGCGCTGCCGGCCACCGTTGTCCCGTTCCTGCTGCGCGGCGTGAACCTGTTGGGCATCGACTCGGTCATGCAGCCCTATGACAACCGTGTCCGCGCCTGGCAGCGGATTGCCAAGGACCTGCCGATGGACAAGCTGGAAGCGATGATCCAGCCCGCCACGCTGGGCGATCTGCCGCAACTGGGGGCGGATATCCTCAAGGGCCAGGTCAAGGGCCGCGTCGTGGTGGACGTCAACGCCTAAATCATTATAATACATTCGTATCTACCGGATGAACGCGCGGCGATGTCCGCGCGTTTTTCATGCGTACCGCGGCCCTGCCGCGGTCCTAGGGAGGGTGCAGCGCCGCGATTGTGCGGCTCCGGTACCGCGCCTCCCGGTGCGCTCCTGGCCCCTGTGCCGGAGGGGCATTGAATTTGAAGCAAGAGGAGGGAGACCGTGTATTCCAAAATCATGGTGCCCGTCGATCTGGCCCACGCCGGCCGTCTTGAGCGGGCGCTGAAAGTGGCATCGGATCTCGCGCATCTTTACAAGGCAGAAGTGATTTTCGTGGGTGTCACCTCACCCCAGCCCAGCAAGGTGGCGCATAACCCGCAGGAGTTTGCGGAAAAACTCGATGCGTTCGCGTCCGGCCAGGCCGCCGCGCGCAACATTACCGCTTCTGGCCATGCTGTCGTCAGCCATGATCCGGCGGTGGACCTTGATAAGACGCTGGTCAAGGCCTGCAGCGATACCGGGGCAGAGCTTATCGTGATGGCGAGCCATGTTCCGAGCGTGAGCGACTATCTGTTCCATGCGCATGGCGGGCGGGTTGCGGAAAAGGCGCCGGTTTCGGTGCTGGTCGTGCGCGAGAGCTGACCACGTGGCCCCTTGAACGCGCAAGCGCCAGCTTGCCGGGCCAAAGTTTGCAAGGCCGAAGCATAATGGGCCGGAATTTACAGGGAAGGAGGCCGCAATGGCTGACGAAACCACAAATCAGGGTATCCCCGCCCCGGAAGGCGAAGCGGATCTCATCGATACCGATTACGAGATCGGTCAAGACAATATCGAAACCCAGATCGGTCCGTTCGGGGTCGACATCCACAACCCGGTGTTCCTGGTCTCAGGCCTGGTGATCGTGGCCTTCGTGTTCTACGCGCTGGCGCTGCCGGAGCAGGCGGGAACATTTTTCAACTGGCTGCGCCCGGCAGTGACCAGCAATTTTGACTGGTTCTTCTTCGGCGCGGCAGACCTGTTTGTGCTGTTCTGCCTGTTTCTGATTGTTTCCCCCTGGGGCAGCGTGCGCCTGGGCGGCAATGAGGCGACGCCGGATTACACCTATATGGGCTGGTTTGCGATGCTGTTTGCGGCGGGCATGGGCATTGGCCTGATGTTCTATGGCGTGAGCGAACCGATGAGCCACTTCTCCACCGCCTTCGGCGGCACCGCGGTGCCCGAGGGCGGCGGTGCCCGCACCGACTGGGCGCCGCTGGGCGCGGCGGCAGGCAATGAAGCCGAGGCGGTGCGCCTCGGGATGGCGGCGACCATCTTCCACTGGGGTCTTCACCCCTGGGCGATCTACGCCATTGTGGCGCTGGCGCTGGCACTGTTCACCTACAACAAGGGTCTGCCGCTCACCATCCGCTCCGCCTTTTATCCGATCTTCGGCGAGCGTGTCTGGGGCTGGACCGGCCATATCATCGACATTCTGGCGGTCTTTGCCACGCTGTTCGGGCTTGCCACTTCGCTGGGCTTCGGGGCGACGCAAGCCAACGCAGGCCTGAATGAGCTGTTCGGTGTGCCGACTGGTGCCACCACCGAGGTGGTTCTGATTTCGGTTATCACCGCGATCGCGCTGATTTCGGTCCTGCGCGGCCTGGACGGCGGCGTGAAGGTTCTGTCAGAGATCAACATGGGGCTGGCCTTCCTGCTGCTGCTTTTCGTGCTGCTGGTGGGGCCGACCATGGCCATCCTGACCGGGTTCGTCTCCAGCCTGATGGCCTATATCGAATATCTGCCGGCCCTGTCGAACCCGATCGGGCGCGAGGATGTGAACTTCAGCCAGGGCTGGACGGCCTTTTACTGGGCCTGGTGGATCAGCTGGTCGCCGTTTGTCGGCATGTTCATCGCCCGCGTCAGCCGCGGCCGCACCGTGCGGGAGTTCCTGATCTGCGTGCTGCTGATCCCGAGCCTGGTCTGCGTGCTGTGGATGAGCGTCTTTGGCGGCACCGCGATCCATCAGGTGCTGGCCGACGGCTTCACCGGGGCGCAGGACGCATCGCTTGAACTCAAGCTGTTCAAGATGCTGGGCGAGCTGCCGCTGGCCGGGATCACCTCCTTTGTGGGGATCGTGCTGGTGGTCGTGTTCTTCGTGACCTCCTCCGACTCCGGCTCGCTGGTGATCGACACCATCACCGCAGGCGGCAAGGTCGACGCGCCGGTGCCGCAGCGGGTGTTCTGGTGCATCTTCGAGGGTGCCGTTGCCATCGTGCTGCTGCTGGGCGGCGGTCTGGCGGCGCTGCAGGCGATGGTAATCTCCACCGGTCTGCCGTTCACTTTGGTGCTCTTGCTGATGTGCTGGGCCATCTTCCGCGGGCTGCTGACCGAAGCGCGCTAAGGCGTATCGCCACCGGACTCAGGAACGCCCCGGCTGCAGAGCCGGGGCGTTTTTTGTCAGTCGTTGTATTTGAAGAACCCCAGCGAATTGCCGTCCGGGTCAGTGGCATAGAAGAACCGCCCCGGCGGGATGGCGATGGTTTCCGACACCACCTTGCCGCCCGCATCCGTCACCCGCTCCATCACGTCCTCCAGCGCGCCCTCAGCCGTCAGGTGCAGCGTCGGCCCGCGGCCGTCGCCTGCGGGTCTGCCGGGATAGAGATGCAGCGCAACACCGGATGCCTCATCTGTGGTCTTGAACATCGCAATGGGGTTGGGTCCGCTGGTGTCAATGCTCAGGTCCGCGCCGGTGACCTTGGAATAAAACGTCACTGCCGCGTCCAGATCGCTTACGGGCAGCTCGCCCCAGACCAGGAAATCCTTGGGAGTAAAGGCCATGTCAAATCCTCCATGTTTGCCTGGGGGCAAGGTCTCATGCCCTGATGACAGTTTCCGGCATCAGCCTTGCCGCTTGACCGGACCGCCGTCGCTGCGCTACGACCCTTGCGTCCTGTCCGGCCTTTTGCGCCTTGCAGGGCTGCCTGCGATCCCTCAATCCTTGTGCGGGAGCGCGGCTCGGCTGGAAGACCTGCCATGTTCGGGGAGATCCCTGGCATGTGCCGGCCTTCCCATCGGACCGCAGCGATTGAGGAGAGATTTGCAATGACTGCATTGGATATTGAATTCGTCCGGGCCCAGTTTCCGGCCTTTGCCGAACCCGGTCTGGACGGCCAGGCGTTTTTTGAAAACGCGGGCGGCTCCTATACCTGCCGGCAGGTGGTAGACCGGCTGGCCCGGTTTTACACCCAGCGCAAGGTGCAGCCCTATGCGCCCTATGAGGCATCCCGGCTGGCCGGGGAGGAGATGGACGAGGCCCGCACCCGCCTCGCGGCCCTCCTGGGCGTTGCCACGGATGAGCTGAGCTTCGGCCCCTCGACCACCCAGAACACCTATGTTCTGGCGCAGGCCTTCCGCAAGTTCATGAAACCGGGCGAGGCAATCATCGTCACCAACCAGGATCACGAGGCCAACAGCGGCCCCTGGCGGCGGCTCGCGGAGGAGGGGATCGAGGTCCGCGAATGGCAGATCGACCCGCAGACCGGCCATCTGGACACGGCCCGGCTGGAAGGTCTGCTGGACGAAAACGTCCGCCTCGTTTGCTTCCCGCATTGCTCCAACGTGGTGGGGGAGATCAACCCGGTGGCGGAGATCACCGCGATGGCGCACGCCGCGGGGGCTTTCGTCTGCGTCGATGGCGTCTCCTACGCACCGCACGGGCTGCCGAATGTGGATGAACTGGGCGCCGACATTTACCTGTTCTCCGCCTACAAGACCTACGGGCCGCACCAGGGCATCATGGTGATCCGCAGGGCGCTGGGCGAGCTGCTGCCGAACCAGGCGCATTATTTCAACGCGGATTGCCTCTACAAACGCTTCACTCCGGCGGGCCCGGATCACGCCCAGGTGGCCGCTTCGGCCGGCATGGCGGATTATGTCGAGGCGCTCGCCGCCCATCACGGCCACGCAGGCAGCGCGGCAGAGACAGGTGCCTTCGTTCATGACCTCATGCGCGCGCATGAGATCGCCCTGCTGCAACCGCTGCTGGACGCGGTGAAGGACCGCAACAATGTCTGCCTGCTGGGGCCGTCCAAGGCAGAGACCCGCGCGCCGACGGTGGCCTTGGCCCTCAACCGTGCTGCGGAACCGGTGGCGGCCCAGCTGGCAGAATTTGGCATCATGGCCGGCGGCGGCGATTTCTATGCCGTCCGCGCGCTGGAGGCGATGGGCATTGATCCGGCCGAAGGCGTGCTGCGTATCAGCTTCACCCACTACACGTCCAAAGCCGAGGTCGCGAAGCTGATCGAGGCGCTGGACCGGGTGCTGTAACGCGAACAGGACAAGGAAAACGACATGAGCAGCCGTGCCCCGGTGATCTGGTGGATCAGGCGGGACCTCCGCCTTTGCGATAACCCGGCCCTCACGGCTGCCGCCGAAAGCGGTGCTCCGGTCCTGCCTGTCTATATCCTGGACGAGCAGGACGAGGCGCTGGGCGCCGCGCCGAAATTCCGCCTCGGCCTGGGGCTGGAGCATTTCGGGCAGGAACTGGCCAAGGCCGGCTCCTGCCTGATCCTGCGCCGCGGCAAGGCGCTGGAGGTGCTGCAGGACCTGATCGAAGAAACCGGGGCAGGGGCCGTGCATTGGTCCCGCCTCTATGACCCCCAGGCCATCACACGCGACAGCGAAATCAAGCAGCAGCTGAAGGAGCAGGGCGTCGCGGTCAAATCCCACGGCGGCCGGCTGCTGTTCGAACCCTGGACGGTGGAGACCAAGGCGGGCGGCATGTACAAGGTTTACACCCCGTTCTGGAAGGCAGTGCGGAACCGCGGCGTCGACAGCTTGCTGCCCGCCCCGGGGAAAATCGCTGCACCGGACAGCTGGCCCGCCAGCGAGGATCTTGTCGATTGGCGCATGGGCGCCGCCATGCGCCGCGGGGCGGATGTGGTGGCCCGCTATTGCCGGGTGGGCGAAGCAGCAGCGCAGGCGCGGCTGGAGACATTTCTGGAGGACAGCGTTGACGCCTACAAGGCGCGCCGCGACTATCCGGCTGAGGATGCGACCTCAGGCCTGTCCGAAAACCTTGCCTGGGGCGAAATCAGCCCGCACCGGATGTGGCACCAGGGCAGCGCAGCGATGGAGCGCGGCAGCCAGGGCGCAGAACACTTTCTGAAGGAAATCGTCTGGCGCGAGTTCGCCTACCACCTGATGTACAATTCGCCCCACATCCTGACCGAAAGCTGGCGCGAGGAATGGCAGGAGTTCCCCTGGTCCCAGAAGATCACCCCGCAGGTGCAGGCCTGGCAGCGCGGGCAGACCGGTTTCGGTTTTGTCGATGCCGCCATGCGGGAGCTGTATGTGACCGGCAAGATGCACAACCGGGCCCGGATGATCGTCGCAAGTTTCCTCACCAAGCATCTGATGACGCACTGGAAAATCGGGATGGACTGGTTCGCGGACACGCTTGTGGACTGGGATCCGGCCTCCAACGCCCTGGGCTGGCAATGGGTGGCGGGCTCCGGCCCTGACGCGGCTCCCTTCTTCCGCGTCTTCAATCCCAGCGGCCAGCTGGAGAAATTCGACCCCGAAGGCGCGTACACCAGCCGCTGGATCGCCGAAGGCCAGGACACGCCGCCGCGGACCGCGCTGGACTTCTTCGATGCCGCGCCGCTGTCTTGGGATCTGTCCGCCGGCATGGCGCCTGCGGAGCCGGTTGTCAGCCTGCAGGCAGGCCGGGACCGTGCGCTCACGGCCTATCACGAAGCCCGCGGAGAGCGCTAACGCACAGTTTTCTTGCCAGAAAGCCCCCTGCGGCCTAGCTTTTCCCTGTAGCACTTCCGTTTTGCGTACAGGGGGAGGCCTATGAAGCTGACGTCGGTTGAGGGTCAGGAAAACCTGCCGCGCTACTTCGCAGCGGTGTTTTCCAGGATCAAGGCAATGGAGGTCGGGCAGCTGGATATCCATCTGCCGGACGGGCGCGTTTTTTCGGCCCAGGGGCGCAACCCCGGCCCGGTTGCCGATCTGCACATCCACAACCCCGATTGCTTTGCCCGGCTGATCCGCGAGGGCGACCTGGGGTTTTCCGATGCCTATCTGGAAGGCTGGTGGAGCACGACCGACCTGCAGGCCTTTATGGATCTGGTGCATATGGGGGCGAACACCGTCTATGACGGCTTTCCGGGCCGCGGCCTGGCCCGCGCTTACGAGCGCTTCCGCTTCTGGCTGCACCGCAACCACCGGCGCCAGGCGAAAAAGAACATCTCCTACCACTACGATCTGGGCAATGAGTTCTACGGATTGTGGCTGGACGACACGATGACCTATTCCAGCGCCCTGTTCCAAAGCGGCCAGGACAGCCTGGAAAAGGCGCAGACCGCCAAATACGCCTCGATGGTTGACCAGATGGGGGTCAAACCCGGCGACCACGTGCTGGAGATCGGCTGCGGCTGGGGCGGTTTTGCCGAATATGCCGCCGGTCAGCGCGGGCTGCGGGTGACGGGCCTGACAATCAGTAAGGAACAGTTAAGGTTTGCCCGCGAGAGGCTTGAAAAAGCAGGGCTTTCGGATCGGGTGGAGCTGCGGTTGCAGGACTACCGCGACTGCCGCGGCCAGTTTGACGGCATCGCCTCGATCGAGATGTTCGAGGCGGTGGGCGAGAAATACTGGCCCGCCTATTTCAGCACCATCCGCGACCGGCTGAAACCCGGCGGCCAGGCCACCTTGCAGATCATCACCGTCGCCGACCGGCGCTGGGAGGTTTACCGCAAGGGCGTCGACTTCATCCAGAAGCACATCTTTCCGGGCGGTATGCTGCCCTCCCCGAAGGTGCTGCGCGAACAGGTGGAAAAGGCGGGCCTCGGCGTCGTGCGCTCCATTGAATTCGGCGACAGCTACAACCAGACCCTGCGGCGCTGGCATGACACGTTCAATGCCCGCTGGGACCAGATTTCCAGCATGGGCTTTGACGAGCGCTTTCACAAGATGTGGAACTTTTACCTCACCTCCTGCGCGGCGGCCTTTAAGACTGGAAATTGCGACGTGACGCAGATTACAGTTGCGCATCGCTGAGTGACCTGCCGCACGGATTTTGACAAGACATGCCCACCGGAGCCCGACTGACCGCCGCTATCTGCCTGGGCTTGGTGGCGTTTTTTGTGTCCTTTCTTGTGATGCCGCTGATGCCCGAGGGCACGGATTTCGGCTATTTCGTGCATGTGAATGTGGCGCTGGGGCTGCTGTGCGGCTGGATCTTCATGGGCAGGCGGGCAGGCCGCGGCCTGGTGCCTGCCATCAACAACGGCATCACCGGCATGGCGGTGATGGTGCTGTGGGCGCTGTTCATCCAGGGCGCCTGGGAGATGTTCCGGCTTGCCATGCGGCACCGCTATGACGGCCCGTTTGAGGCGCTGTCGGCGATCTTTGTCATTGCGCTGGACTATTTCTTTGTTATCGCTGTGCCGTCCGTTCTGGTGCCGCTGGCCGTGGGCGGTGTGCTGGCCGGGCTTGCGACCGAAAACGCCTCCCGCCGCTGGCGCTGATAGACTTTCCTTAACAACAGGTTACCGACCGTGGCTAATCTCTTTTTCTTTGGTACGTTGCGCCATCTTCCTTTGCTTGAACGGGTTCTGGGCCGCGGCGGCGCTGCGCTCAACGCGCAGGCAGCGGACCTGCCCGGGCATGGGGTCTACCAAGTCGCGGGGCAGCCGTTTCCGGCGATCGAGGAACGGGCGGATGCGACCGCCGCCGGCATTCTGGTTCAGGGCCTTTCATCCACCGATCTGGATGCGCTCAACTTCTACGAGGGCGGCTTTGGCTACGCGCTGAAACCGGTCACCGTTCATCTGGAGGACGGCAGCACCGCTCCGGCTGAGGTCTATTTCCCCGAACCCGGCCTGTGGCAGACGGCGGAGCCTTGGGACCTTGCCGCCTGGGTGGAGGAGTGGGGGGCGCTGTCCTTGCGCGCCGCCGAAGAGGTGATGGCCTACCATGGCCGCATGAGCGCAGAGGAGGTGGCCCGCTGCTTCCCCTCGGTGCGGCGCCGCGCGGCGGCCTGGCTGGCCGCGCAGGCCCGCCCCGGCGGCCCGGACCGGGATCTCTCCAAAGACGTGATCGTCCACAGCCACACCCGCGCCTGGCTGAATTTCTTCGCGATGGAGGAGATGGAACTTCAATTCCGCCGCTATGACGGCAGCATGAGCCCGGTGATGCACCGCTCTGCTGCGATGGCGGGCCATGCGGCGGTGGTTCTGCCCTATGACCCGGTCCGCGATCAGGTGCTGCTGGTGGAGCAATTCCGCGCACCCCCTTTCATCATGGGCGAAGCCCGCCCCTGGATGTGGGAGCCGGTGGCGGGTGTGATCGACCCGGGCGAAACACCCGAGGAGACTGCAATCCGCGAAGCGCAGGAGGAGGCAGGCGTCACTGTTGAGCGGCTGGAGCCTGTGGCGCAGGTCTATCCCTCAAGCGGCGCGCTGGCGGAGTTTATTCACGTTTTCATCGGCATAGCGGACCTTTCTGATCTCAATGGCGGCGGCGGCGTTGCAGGCGAGGGGGAGGACATCCGCAGCAAGATCCTCAGCTATGACGAGCTGATGCTGGGGGTGGATGACCAGATCTATCAGGACATGCCGCTGGTGACCGCGGCGCTGTGGCTGTCACGCCACCGTGACAGGCTGCGGAACGCGCGCTCCTGAGCCGCTTCGCGCCTTGTGAACGCCGGGGCGCTTGGTTACATCTTGGGGAACAGATCGAAAGGGATACCATGCGCATTGCACGTGATCTGGCTGATGCCATCGGCCACACACCTCTTATCCGCCTGAACCGCGTCAGCGAAGAGACCGGCTGCGAGATCCTGGGCAAAGCGGAATTCATGAATCCGGGCCAGTCGGTCAAGGACCGCGCGGCGCTCTATATCATCAAGGATGCAGTGGCCCGCGGCGAGCTGAAGCCGGGCGGCACCATTGTCGAGGGCACCGCCGGCAACACCGGCATCGGCCTGGCGCTGGTCGGTGCGTCGATGGGTTTCAAGACGGTGATCGTGATCCCGGAAACCCAGTCTGAAGAGAAGAAAGACATGCTGCGCCTGGCTGGCGCTCAGCTGGTCCAGGTGCCTGCAGCGCCTTACAAAAACCCCAACAACTATGTGCGCTATTCCCAGCGCCTGGCAGAAAAACTGGCCCAGACAGAGCCGAACGGCGCGATCTGGGCCAACCAGTTCGACAATGTGGCGAACCGCCAGGCCCATGTGGAAACCACCGGCCCGGAAATCTGGGAGCAGACCGGCGGCAAGGTCGACGGCTTTGTCTGCGCTGTCGGCTCCGGCGGCACTCTGGCGGGCGTGGCCGAAGCCCTGCAGCCCAAGGGCGTGAAGGTCGGCCTGGCCGATCCGATGGGCGCGGCGCTTTATTCCTATTACACCACCGGCGAGCTGGCGTCCGAGGGCAGCTCGATCACCGAGGGCATCGGCCAGGGCCGGATCACCAAGAACCTGGAAGGCTTCACGCCGGATTACAGCTACCAGGTGCCGGACAGCGAGGCGCTGCCGTATGTCTTCGACCTGCTGCATGAGGAAGGCCTGGTGCTGGGCGGCTCCTCCGGCATCAACATCGCAGGCGCTGTGCGAATGGCCAAGGACATGGGCCCGGGCAAGACCATCGTCACCGTTCTGTGCGACTATGGCACCCGCTACCAGTCCAAACTTTTCAACCCGGATTTCCTGCGGGAGAAAGACCTGCCGGTGCCGGAGTGGATGACCCATACGCCCGCCTCCATTCCCGGCGTTTTTGAGGACGTATGACAGCTTTCATAACCGCTTTGCGGACTGTTTTGCTGGGGCTGGCCTTCGCGGCCGGCCTCGCTATGCCTGGCCTGGCGCAGCTGAACGCTGAATCCCGGGCTGTGTATCAGGAGTGGCTGAAGACCGCCAACCGCGCGGAGGAGGTCATTGACGCCAGGCGGGCCTCAAGCGCCGCGCTGGAAACACTGCGCAAGCAGCTGGCAGGCTACCGTCAGAACTTCCTGGACGCGCGCACCGAAAACGGCGACCGCCTCGAGACGCTGGAGGGCCAGCTTGCCGCCCTGGGCGAGCCGCCTGCCGAAGGCGAGAGCGAGCCGGAGGACATTGCCCGGCTGCGCAGCTCGCTGGAGCAGCAGCTGAAAGACCTGAAGGTCCCGCGCATCGTGGCGGAAGAGGCCTTCAGCCGCGCCAACGGCCTGATTTCCGAAATCGACACGATCATCCGCGAGCGCCGCACCCGCAAGCTGCTGGAGCGCGGCCCGTCGCCGCTGAACCCCGAGAACTGGCCGGGCGCGTGGCGCTCCCTGTCGCGGTCTGCCGGCTCCCTCTTGCATGAAACGGCCACCCGTATCGGCAGCGCCACCACCGCCGAGCGGATTCAGAACAGCCTGCCTGCCTTGCTTCTGCTGCTGGTGATTTCAGCGCTGCTGCTGCTGCGCGGCCGGCACTGGGCCCATGCGGCGGGCGATTACCTGCGCCAGTTTGGCAGCAGCGGCCGCGGGGTCTGGGGCTTTGTGGTCTCGCTGCTTGAGGTGATCGTGCCATTCGTCGGCATCCTCCTGCTGGTGGCGGCCATTGATCTGTCCGGCATTCTCGGGTTCCGCGGCGCGGTGCTTCTGGATCACATCCCCGGCTGGGCGCTGCTGATCCTGTCCTTCCACTGGCTGGGCAATCAGCTTTTCTCCGGCCGGATCGAAAACGACCTGGTGCCGGTGCAGGAGGGGCGCCTGAACGAAACCCGGCTGATGGTCGATATCCTGGCGGTGATCCTGGTTCTGCAGGATGCGCTGAGCCTGATGGAAAACATCGACAACATCCCGGCAGAAGCCCATGCGGTCGCCAGCTTCCCGCTGATCATGGGCGCAGCACTGGTTCTGCTGCGGCTGCACCGGATCGGCGCCAAGCGCCGCCAGCAGCAAAGCGAGGACGACACCGACGAGGACGGCGCGATTGCTGCCGGTGCCAACCGGGTCATGACGCTGGTGCGCCGCGCCACCTACCTTCTGGGGTTCGCGTCGCCGGTCCTGGCTGCCTTCGGCTATGTCAACGCGGCAGAGGCGCTGATATACCCGGCGGTTTCCACCCTGGCGCTGCTGGCCGCCCTGCTGGTGCTGCAACGCTTCCTGGGCGACGTCTACGGCTGGCTGTCCGGCAAGGGTTCCGAGGCGCGGGATTCGCTGTTTGCCGTGCTGATCGGTTTTCTGCTGGTCACACTGGCGCTGCCGCTGCTGGCGCTGATCTGGGGCGCACGGGTCGCTGACCTGACAGAGCTGTGGTCGCGGTTCCTTGAGGGCTTTCAGATCGGCGGCACCCGGATTTCGCCCACCGCCTTTCTGACGTTCGCCATCGTTTTCGCCATCGGTTACGCCCTGACCCGGCTGGTGCAGGGGTCTTTGCGCAACTCGCTTCTGCCCAAGACCAAGATCGACCCGGGCGGCCAGAATGCGATCACCTCCGGGCTTGGCTATGTCGGCATCTTCCTGGCTGCGGTGGTGGCGATCTCCATGGCGGGCCTCGACCTGTCCTCGCTCGCCATCGTCGCTGGTGCGCTGTCTGTGGGTATCGGCTTCGGCTTGCAGACCATCGTGTCGAACTTCGTCTCCGGCATCATCCTGCTGATCGAACGGCCCGTCTCCAAGGGCGACTGGATCGAGGTCGGCGGGCTGATGGGCTATGTCCGCGATATCTCGGTGCGCTCCACCCGGATCGAGACCTTCGACCGCACCGACGTGATCGTGCCGAACTCGGACCTGATTTCGGGCACCGTCACCAACTACACCCGCGGCAACACCGTGGGCCGGGTGATCGTGCCGGTGGGCGTCGCCTATGGCACCGACCCGCGCAAGGTGGAGGCGATCCTGAGCGATATTGCCAAGGGCCATCCGATGGTGCTGCTGAACCCGGCGCCCACGGTGGTGTTCCAGGGGTTCGGCGCCGATTCCCTCAATTTCGAAATCCGCGCCATCCTGCGCGACGTGAATTGGGTTCTCTCGGTGAAGTCCGACTTGAACTATGAAATCGCCAGGCGCTTCCAGGAAGAAGGGGTCGAAATCCCCTTCGTGCAGCGCGACATCTGGATCCGCAATCCTGAAGCGCTGGCGCAGGCCCAGTCCCAGGCTGCAAGCCCTGCCGAAGCGCCCGCATCCGCCACCGCGGCCGCACCGCCAAAGCCGGATCTGGACGATCTGCAGCACGATTCCGACAACGATGCTGAAGGAGAGTCAGATGCCGACAAGTGAGCTTTTGCACCGCAAGGACGCCTATGCCCGGATGGCCGAGGCCGAGGTTCTGGCGCAAACGGATCAGGGCGGAATCATCCTCGACCGCACATTGTTTTACGCCACCGGCGGCGGCCAGCCCGGCGACAGCGGCAAGCTGCTGTGGGCGGAGGGGCAATGCAGCATCGCCACCACCACCAAGGGCGAGGACGGCGCCGTCGTGCTGGTGCCGGCGGAGGGCTCGGCCCTGCCTCCCGTTGGTGCCACGGTGACCCAGGTGCTCGACTGGGACCGCCGCTACGGCCATATGCGGGTGCATACCGCGCTGCATCTGCTGTCAGTGGTGGTCCCCTTGGAAGTCACCGGCGGTTCGATCAGCGACGGCAAGGGGCGGCTCGACTTCAACATGCCCGAGGCACCGGAGGACAAGCAGGCGCTGCAGGATCAGCTGCAGGCGCTTATCGACCGCGATCTGGAGGTGACTGAGGACTGGATCACCGACGCTGAACTGGACGCCAATCCGCAGCTTGTGAAGACCATGTCGGTCGCGCCGCCGCGCGGGGCAGGGCAGGTGCGTCTGGTGCGGATCGGTACCGAGGAAGAGCAGATCGACCTCCAGCCCTGCGGCGGCACCCACGTCAGGCGCACCGGCGAGATCGGAAAAATCCGCTTGGGCAAGGTAGAGAAAAAAGGCAAGCAGAACCGCCGCGTCTACTTGCATCTGGAGGCCTGAAAAAGATTGGGGGGAAGGCGCATTTTTTGCCATTTCGGCTCTTGCAATTCCCCTGCCAATCCTTCAAAAGCCCCCTCAACGGAGAGGTGGCCGAGTGGTCGAAGGCGCACGCCTGGAAAGTGTGTAGGCGGGAAACCGTCTCCAGGGTTCGAATCCCTGTCTCTCCGCCATAACCCCAGCAGAATGGTACGTTTACGCCGCCGCAAGTGATGCCAGCGCAACTTCTGTGCGCCGGTTGCTGCGGTCTGTTCGAACCGGGTCCGGCGGCCGGATCAGTTGGGCCGGACCGCCACCAGAACGACACCCAGTTCCTGTTCCAGCTTCTGCAGCTTCTTTAGCTGGTCTTCCGGCAGCGCAGCGGTATCCGCCTCGACCTCGGCCAGCGCAACGACAGGGCTGCCGATATCCTTTTCAAGATCCTGGATCGCGTGGAGCTTCTCCGCTTCGAGCGTCGCGAGGGGGTAGAGCATTGTGATCTCCTGTCTGTTGATGGGAGGGAGTATAGCCTGTTTTTACGCGCGAGGGGCTTTTGATTGCAGGCCGCTCCCGGCGCGGGCACCCGGCTGGCTGGCCGTCAAATGCCCCGGGGTTGAGTAAAGTCTTCAGCGTTATCTGCTTTCGGGTCAGGCGGCGCTGACCTTCCGGATAGGCGCTTTGATTCGAAAGGCCAGGCGGGCCGAACCGGCCTGTTGTGGAAACAAAATCGGCCGTTATTGGGGATTTAAACCAAATCCCGCGCTAATCCCCGCAGGGTGCAGGGCGGCCACGGCGGGGTCGGGCTACATCCAGCGCCTTGGCTGGAGTTTCGAAAGGGGAAACAAATACCGCTCAACGCCGGGT
The DNA here is from genome assembly GCF_000473145.1 of Leisingera daeponensis DSM 23529. Classification (NCBI taxonomy): domain Bacteria; kingdom Pseudomonadati; phylum Pseudomonadota; class Alphaproteobacteria; order Rhodobacterales; family Roseobacteraceae; genus Leisingera; species Leisingera daeponensis. Next base: position 783,756 of record NZ_KI421500.1, read on the forward strand.
GCCGCATCCGGAACATTGCCTATATCGGCAGGTCCTGGCGCCCCTTGCACGCAGAAGTGGAAACAATGCAGGCGGAGACCGTGCTGCTGCCGGTCAGCCGCCGCGCTCCATGCGAGGAATTTTAGGTAATTTTTCGGCTTTGAGGGCCGGGGTTCCCAAAGTATGCATGGATTAGCCCATTGGGGGGCGAGTTCTGCGAGCTGCTGGACCGTGGCGGACGGCTGACTATTGAAGCAAGTCCCGGTGCCGTTTTTCAGGGCACACCACTGATCAGAAGGCTGATGCTATCCGCTTGCGCGCTGTTCGGGCGCGCAAACCGGCGCGTGCGCGCGCTGGCTCGCTGCCCGCGTGGGCTGGTGGTTTGACTGCGGCAGTCCGCATGGCTGTCCGGCGGGCCCGGCAGTTGGGGTTTTCGCCTGACCGGTGAGGAGAGGGTAATGACAGTGATCGACGAGCAGCCGAACCCGGCCCGGGACGGGATCGTAGAGGGCACCACGGGCGATGACCTGATCGACGCGGCCTACACCGGCGATCCGGACGGCGACAGGGTCGACAACGCCGACGCCATCGGCCCGGCAGCCGGGCCGGAGGATGACGTTATCCTTGGCGGCGCCGGGAACGACAGTATCTATGCCGGTGCAGGCGATGACACCGCCGAAGGCGGCAGCGGGGACGACCTGATCCTCGGCGATGGCGTGTCGGGCGCGGCCACAGCGGTCACTATCACGATCGGCGGCACCACTGCGGGCATCACAAACCAGCTGTTCGCCTACACCATCGACCCGCATACAGGTGAGATCAGCAACGTGGTGGTGCTGAGCGAAAACGCCAACGGCAGCGTTGGCAGCAGCTTCACCTATGATGCGCCCGAAGGCGCCATTGTCGGGGTCGGCATCTCCAACGACAAGGGAACGTATTACTCCTCCGGTTACGGCAGCAACACGGACCTGAATTCCGACGGGCTGATCCACACCCAGGGCTTCGGGCAGAACCCCGATGGCTCCGTGCAGATCGGTTTCGAGGATCTGCCCGGCCTCGGCGATCAGGATTTCACGGACATCACGCTGACTGTCGATCTGGGCACCTCGGGCACCGCCTTCGACAACGCGCATTATGACTACGCTTCCGCCCCGCAGGACCCGGTTGTGCCGGGCGACGACAGCCTGAGCGGCGGCGAGGGCGACGACACCATCCTGGGCGGCGGCGGCGATGACACGATCGAGGGCGGCCACGGGGCGGACATTCTGTCCGGCGGGGACGGCCGCGACACCTTCCTCGGCGGCACAGCCGGCGACGTGGTGGACGGCGGTTCGGGCGGCGACGATTTCGATACCCTGGACCTGAGGGGCTCTGGCCGGTTTGAGCTGACCGGGGTGACCCAGGATGCGGATGGCAACAGCGTCTCGGGCACCGTGAACTTCCTCGATGGCGACGGCGCGGTGACCGGCTCCATGACCTTTGGCGAGATCGAGCAGATCATTCCCTGCTTCACGCCGGGCACTCTGATTGCCACTCCGCTGGGCGAACGCCGGGTCGAGGACCTGCAAGCGGGCGACCGGGTGATCACCCGCGACAACGGCATTCAGGCGATCCGCTGGATTGGCGCACGCACGCTGGAAGGCTGCGATCTGGCCCGTGCCTCGCATCTGCAGCCGGTGCGGATCTGCCAGGGCGCCATGGGTAAAGGCCTGCCGGAACGCGACATGATGGTCAGCCCCAACCACCGGGTGCTGGTCGCCAATGACAAGACGGCGCTGTATTTCGAGGACCGCGAAGTTCTGGTGGCGGCCAAGCATCTGACCGGCCTGGCGGGTGTCGACCGGATGGAGGTGTCCAGGGTCACCTATATCCACTTCATGTTCGATCAGCATGAAGTGGTGCTGTCCAATGGGGCCTGGACCGAAAGCTTCCAGCCTGGCGACCAGTCCCTGCGCGGTCTGGACAATGCCCAGCGCAACGAGTTGTTTGAGCTGTTTCCGGAGCTGAAATCGGAACAGGGCCGCACCGCCTATACATCGGCGCGCCGGTCCTTGCGCAAACACGAGGCGCATCTGCTTGTGCACTGACAGGTGCAGCTGCCGTTTTGGGGGAAACGGTGGACAAGAGCGAGGCGCAGGAAGGCAGGGCCTTGTGCCCTGTCTTCTCTGCTTTTGCGGGGTGTTTCAGCGGTGGCGGCGGCGCCAGGCGGCCCAGTCTTCGGGCGTGTCCAGATCGGTCAGCGCGTGGCGGCCGGGCAGGGGCACAGTCTGGACTTTTTCAGACTTCAGGATGCTGCGCGCGCCCTGATCGCCGCTGAGGGCCTGCAAGGCATCAAAACAGCGGCGCGGGAACAGCACCGGATGGCCCGGGGTTCCGTCCTCGGCGGTGGCGCGCAGGATGGGGCCGCTGCCGCCGCCGAACAGTGCCGCCAGATGCAGCATGTCTTGGGTTTCAACCTCCGGCATGTCGGCAGGCAGGATCATCACGCCTGCGCAGCCTTCGGGCAGTGCGGCCACGCCGCGGCGGATCGAGTCGGCCATGCCTTCGGCCGCGTCCGCGACCGCAACGGGCGCCGACGTGCCGATGGCGGCGGCGCGGGGATGGGTGAGGCCGGGCAGGGTCACATAGACCGGCAGTCCGGTCAGCGCGGCGCGGCGGCACATCAGCGACAGGAGGGGCTGGCCGTCCACCGTCTCCATCAGCTTGTCGCGGCCCTGCATCCGGGCGGAGGCGCCTGCAGCAAGCAGGAGGATGGCGATGGCGGTCATGAAATCCCGGTCCTTCGGTCTGGGGGCGAGGCCGGATGCCTCCGGCGGGGATATTTTTAGCCAGAAGAAGAGGCGGATCCAGAGGAAGACGCATAGGTCAGCAAGATTGACCGAATGTTTCGCGCGCGAAACATTCGGGTGTGGCCGCTGACCTATGTGTTGCGCGGGTTTCGCAGTGTCAGCGCGCGCTGGTGTGGCAACAGCGCGGATTCAGGTCAGGCGGGCTGACCTGAATCCGGTGCTTTCTGGCCTCAGCCGCGCATCCGGGCGCCGCCGGCGTCGAACAGCGGCTCGGTGATCAGGCGGGCCTTGTGCATCTTGCCGAGGATTTCGATTTCCACTTCCAGGTTTTCCCTGGCTGTCCCCGTGGGGACAAACCCCAGCGCGATGGATTTCTGTGCGTGGTGCGAATAGCCGCCGGAAGTGCAGAAGCCTATCACTGCGCCATCGAGCCAGATCGGTTCATAGGCGACCACATCGGCGTCGTCTGCCGCGACCTCAAAGGCGCAGAGCCGGCGGGCTGGCCGCGCGTCGCGTTCCGCCTCAGCAGCGGCGCGGCCTATGAAATCAACAGGCTTCTTGAAGGAGATGAAGCGGTCCAGTCCGGTTTCCGCCGCCGTGTAGTCGGGCGAGAACTCTCGCAGCCAGGAGCCGAAGAACTTGTCCAGGCGCAGGGACATCATGGCCCGCATGCCGAAGGGTTTCATGCCGTGGGGCTGACCAGCGGTCCAAAGGCTGTCCCACAGGGACCGCTGGCTGGGCAGGTCGCAGTAGATCTCATACCCCAGATCGCCGGTGTAGCTGACGCGCTGCACGATGCAGTCGGCCATGCCCACGGTCAGGCGGCGCACATCCATGAAACGCATGTCCGAGATGTCCTGACGGGTGCAGGCCTGCAGGACTTCCTTCGCGCGGGGGCCTGCGATCTGGAAGCCGTTGCGGGTGTCGGAGATGTTCTCCAGGCTGACGCCGTTGTCCAGGTTCTGCAGGAACCAGCGCATATGGTAGGCTTGGGAGCCATAAGAGGCGGTGAGCTGGAACTCTTCCTCGGAGAGGCAGGAGATGGTGAAGTCCCCGATCAAGCGGCCCTTGGGCGACAGCATCGGGGTCAGCGACAGGCGGCCCGGCTGCGGCACCCGGCCTGCCATGATGCGGTCGAGCCAGGCGCGGGCGCCTGCACCCTTGACCAGGTATTTGCCGAAGTTGTGGACCTCGTTGATGCCGACGGTTTCGCGCACGGCTTTGACTTCGCGCGCGGTGGCCTCAAAGGCGTTGGAGCGGCGGAAAGATGGCGTCTCGTACCGCGGCTCGTTCCCTTCGGCGAAGTAATTCGGGACCTCAAGTCCGTATTGCGCGCCCCAGACGGCACCCATGCGGTCGAAAATGTCGTACATCGGGGTGGTGCGGAACGGGCGGGCCGCGGGAAGTTCCTCGTTCGGGTAGGCGATGGAGAAGCGTTTCTGGTAGTTTTCGATGACTTTGGGGCGGGTGTAGCCCGGGGTGATCCAGTCGCCGAAGCGGGCGCAGTCCATCGCAAAGGTGTCGCGCTCGCATTCGCCTTCAACCATCCACTGGGCCAGCATCAACCCGACGCCGCCGCCCTGGGAGAAGCCGGCCATCACCGCGCAGGCGGACCAGTAATTGCGCATGCCGGGCACCGGGCCGACCAGCGGGTTGCCGTCGGGGGCAAAGGTGAAAGGGCCGTGGATCACAGATTTCACGCCCGCGGCCTCCAATGCCGGGAAGCGTTTGTAGGCGAATGCAATGGAATCCTCGATCTTGTCGAAGTCATCCGGCAGCAGCTCGTGGCCGAAGTCCCAGGGGGTGCCATCCACCGCCCAGGGCTTGCAGGGCTGTTCGTAGAAACCGATGCAAAGGCCGCGGCCCTCTTGCCTGAGGTAGCTTTCGCCAGCCGGGTCCATCACATGCGGGTGCTCGCCGCCTGCGTCGATGATCTCGGCGATCATCGGCACCTCGTCGGTGACGATGTACTGGTGTTCCATCGGGTGCAGCGGGAAGTAGACACCGGCCATGGCGCCGACCTCGCGCGCCCAGAGGCCGCCTGCGTTGACGACGTGTTCGGCGTGAATGGTGCCCTTGCTGGTCACCACGTCCCAGGTGCCGTCGGGACGCTGGTTGGTTTCGATCACCTTGCAATGGGTCTCGATCGTGGCGCCGCCCATCCGCGCGGCCTTGGCGTAGGCGTGGGTGGTTCCTGAGGGGTCGAGGTGGCCGTCGAGCGGATCGTAGAGCCCGCCGATGATGCCATCCACATTGGTGACGGGCGCGATCTTCCTGATTTCTTCTGGGGAGACGATCTCTGTCTCCAGTCCCATGAAACGGTGCTTGGCGCGCTCTGCCTTCAGCATGTCGAAGCGCTCCTGGGTTTCGGCCAGGGTGACGCCGCCGACGTGGTGGAGGCCGCAGGACATGCCAGTGATCTCTTCCAGCTCCTTATACAGCTTGATGGTGTAGCCCTGCAGCGCCGCCATATTGGTGTCGCCGTTCAGCGTATGAAAGCCGCCCGCCGCGTGCCAGGTGGAGCCGCTGGTCAGCTCCGAGCGTTCGATCAGCATGACGTCGGACCAGCCGAGTTTGGTCAGGTGGTACAGGACAGAGCAGCCGACGACGCCGCCGCCGATCACTGCCACGCGGGTGGTGGTTTTCATGTTGGCCTCCCTGATAGGCGTTTCCTGCATTCTGTACAGAAGTGAACAGTAGTCCAGAAGAAAAACCGCCCTCCGCAAAGCCGCAGACAGGGCGGGCGGCGGCAGCGCTATTCTGAGGTGCGGAAGCGGCTGTTCTGGATGACGAAAATCGCGGTGAGCGGCGCGGCCAGGAGGATCACGCCAACGGTGATCAGCAGCATGCCCAGCTGGGAATAGTCGGCGGGCGTGGTGACGGCGCCGGCCGAATCTGTCACCTCTCGCGTCACCACGAAGATCTGGTTCAGGTATTTTGTGCCCAGGCTGGAGGCGGAAAGCGCCAGATTGGTGAAGGAGGCCATGACCGCAAAGAAGGTGGCTTTCAGCCCCGACGGCGCGTTGCGGGCGATCCAGGCGAGCATCGGGATCATCGCGACCTGGCCCAGCGGGGATTCGACCGCGGTGTCGACAAGGGCGATGAAGCGGGCATCGACCACGCCGCCGGTCATCGCAGCGGTCCAGTGGTGGGCGCCGTAGTAGAGCGCGATGTTGGGCAGGCTGAGGACGGCCTCGGTGATCGCCAGAAATGCAACAATCCAGGCAATCGGGCGGCTGGCCATCATCGGGCGGAAGATCAGCATGCCTGCCAGCGTCAGCAGCGAGGTGATGAGGGACAGGAGCGACAGAAATTGCTGATCAAATCCCAGCACGTCGATCTCGAACCAGGTGGCGCCGGGGCCGCGCAGGGGTGTGGCGCGGTAGACGAAGATGATGATGGCGGTGCCGATCAGGGTGCGGGCCTGATCTATGGGCAGGACCGCCACGAGCTGGCGCATCAGAAACAGCACGATGGCCATGGAGCCGGTAAAGACGATTTCCTGCGAATAGGGAACCTCGCCCAGACCCACGGCCAGCGAGAGCGCGACAAAGGCGGCGCCGCCGATGAAATACCAGTAGTTGGGCGCAACCGGCTCACGCGGGAGTTCGATGCGGCTGCGGATCTCATGCTCCGCGACACCAGCCCGGCGCAGCCGCGCAGCCTTGCGCCACTTTTGCCAGATCGCCAGCGCCACACCGGACAGCGAGATCACCGGGATCAGCAGGGCGAGGGTGAAGACAAAGCCGTAAAGCGCGCCCTTCTCCGGCTGCGGCAGCGCGCCGGCACCGTCGAACAGGGCGACGTTCAGCGCGGCGGCGGCGCTGGAGCCGCCGATCAGCGCGATGCGCCCGAAGGTCTGCATGGTGGTGTGCAGGGATTTGGTCTCGGCCTCGGGCAGGGGAGTGCCGCGGGCATCGGTGTGGGGCACCGCCTCCACCGACATGGCGTCCGCCACCACGTCCTGCAGCACGAACCCGCAAGGGGCCAGCAGCGCGGCGGTGACATACCAGGCTCCCAGCGGCATCAGCGCGCCCAGCATCCGCGGCTCCAGCACCATCGCGGCCAGGATGGCGTAGCTTGCGGCCATCAGCCCGGCACCGGCAAGGATCAGCAGGTATTTCCAGCGCCAGATCAGGTCGACCAAATGCCCCAGCGGCATTTTCAGCGCCCAGGGCAGGCCCACCCAGAACGCCAGACCCGCCAGAAAGGCGGCGGAGAAGTCCAGGTATTCCTTGACGAAAAACGAAGCGGCGACGGTGGTGATGCCCTGCGCACCGTAAGCGAAATAGATCAGCAGCGGCGGCAGGAAGGACCAGCGGAGCTGCCGGAACAGCTCCAGCACAACCCTGTCAAAGCCATTCCAGGCCAGCGCCGCCGCACGCGTCACGGCTGCACCTGACAGATGCCGGGACGCATTCCAGGGATCATGACAGGGGCCGGATCCTGAGCCCTGTGACCCGGTTGCCCTCCCGCTCGGTCACCTCGAAGCGGAAGCCGTGGAAGGAGAACACCTGGCCCTTGGTGGGGATCATCTGCGCCTCGTGGATCACCAGGCCGGCAATGGTGTTGGCCTCGTCATCCGGCAGGTTCCATTCGGTGGCACGGTTCACGTCGCGAATGGTGGCGGCGCCGTCAACCAGGTAGGAACCGTCAGGCGTTTTCTTGACGATGCTCTCCTCGTGCGGGTCGAATTCGTCGGTGATCTCGCCGACGATCTCTTCCAGAATATCCTCCAGCGTGATCAGCCCCTGCAGGGCGCCGTATTCATCCACCACCAGCGCGAAGTGCGAGCGCATCCGCAGGAACTGGCGCATCTGCTCATCCAGTGTGGTGGTTTCCGGCACGAAATAGGGGGCCTTGGCGACCTCGGTGATGTCGAAGGATTTGAGCCGTCCGGTATCGCCGCCGGCGCCGCCTGCCTCTGTGTACATTGAGCGGAACAGATCCTTGGCATGGACCACGCCAATGATGTTTTCCTGCTCGCCGCGGAACACCGGCAGGCGGGTGTGCTGGCTTTGCAGGCACTGCTCCAGAATGGTTTCCGGCTCCGCATCCGCGTCGATCATCTCGATGTTGGAACGGTGCAGCATGATCTCCTCGACAAAGCGGTCGGAGAGATCGAGCGCGCCCAGAATCCGGTCGCGGTCCTCTTTTTCAACAACGCCTTCGGAATGGCCCAGGTGCAGGGCGCCGGCAATCTCTTCGCGCACCGCCATAATGTGGCTGTTCGGGTCGATCCGCACCCCGAAGATGCGCAGCACGCCGCGCACCAGCAGCCGGACGGTGCCGACCACTGGCGACAGCACGGTGACCAGAAAGCCGATCACCGGGGCGACGGCGGCGGCGGCCTTTTCGGAGTTGGAAATCGCGTAGGTCTTGGGCAGCACCTCGGCAAAGATCAGCACCAGAAGGGTCATCACCAAGGTCGCCAGCGCCACGCCGCTCTCTCCGAAGGCGCGGGTGAACAGCGCCGTGGCCAGCGAGGCCGCCAGGATGTTGACCAGGTTGTTGCCCAGCAGAACCGAGCCGATCAGCCGTTCGTTGTCCTCGGTAATTTTGAGCGCGCGCTGTGCGCCGCGTGAGCCCTTGTCGGCCTGGCTGCGCAGCTTCCCGCGCGAGGCGGCGGTCAGCGCAGTTTCCGAGCCCGAAAAGAAGCCGGAAAGCACAAGCAGCAGCACGATGGCCCCGGCAGTGGTCCAAAACGCGCTGTCGAGTACTGGGGTGGCGGTGTCCATAACAGGTCCAGAGATCCGATCGGTTGAATGTTCCCCGTAGTTATGGGGTCTTAGAGGCGGCGCTTCAAGTTCTGCGGGCGCCGTCAGCCGCGCTTGGCCAGCGGGTGATGCTCCAGCACCAGTTCCTGCAGCCGGGCGTCCAGCACATGGGTGTAGATCTCGGTGGTGGCAATGTCGGCGTGCCCGAGCAGCGCCTGGATGGCGCGCAGGTCAGCGCCATTGGCCAGCAAGTGGGTGGCAAACGCATGACGCAGGGTGTGCGGCGTGACCTTATCCGGCGAAAGGCCTCCGGTCACGGCCAGCTCCTTGATCAGCAGATAGAATCTGTGCCGGGTCAGGTGGCCGGATTTGCCGCGCGAGGGAAACAGGAACCGCGAGGCCGGATGGCCCTTCAGCTCGCGTTCGTCCTCCGCTGCGTCGCGCACCAGCAGCCATTGCGCCAGCGCCTCGCGGGCAGGGGGCGACAGCGGCACCATGCGCTCCTTGCCGCCTTTGCCCAGGATCAACAGCATCCGCGGGTCGCCGCGGGCGGCGGAGACCGGCAGCGAGACCAGCTCTGTCACCCGCATCCCGGTGGCGTAAAGCAGCTCCATCAGGCAGGTGTTGCGCAGCCGGTCGGCCTCGCTGCGGCCGGTCTGGCGGGCGGCGTCCAGCAGGCGGTCGACTTCGATCACCTCCAGCGTTTTCGGCAGCCTTTTTTCGCGTCCCGGCCCGCGGATCTGGATGGCGGGGTTGTCCTGCCGCCAGCCTTCTTCAAAGGCGAAACGGTAGATTTGCTTGACCGCCGACAGCCGCCGCGCCCGGGTGGAGCGGGCCAGGCCTTGCGCGTCGCAACTGATCAGATAGGCCTCGATATCGTCTTGGGAGGCGGTGCTGAAATCCAGCGAGCGGTGCTCAAGCCAGGCGGTCAGATCCTTGAGATCGCGGCCATAGGCCAGGAGCGTGTTCTGCGAGGCGCCGGTCTCTGCGGCCTGGGCGTCGAGAAAGGTGGAAATCCATTGGAAGTTCGCAGCGGGGGCAGGCATGTCACTGCCGCTCCAGCAGCATGAGCTGGAGCGAGGCGCGCCGGGCGGTGTCCTCCAGCCCGACAGCGCGGAAAGCGGCCAGCGCCGCGGTCAGATCGCCCAGGTTGCCGTCGGCGCCCTGCGCAAACAGCACCATGCTGCGCAGAATCGCCTCACCAAGCTGCCCGTTGTTCAGGAGCTGCCGGATCCTGTCCGGAACCGGCGGTTCGGCGGCAAATCCCAGTGCGATGGCTTCGGCCAGCGGCGACGGGGCCGGGGCATCGCCGGGGCGTCCGCGGGCGAGGGCTGCCAGAAACTGTTCCCGGGCCCCCGCGGCAGGGGTATCAACGGCAGCAAGCTCATAAAGCGGCGACAGCAGGCGGATACGCCAGGCCAGGGCCTCTTCCGCGCCGCTCAGCTCTGCCCGGGACAGCGGTTCGGCAAAGAGGTCGGCAAAGACGGTTTCGGTGCCCGCCTGCTGCATCGCCTCCCAGGCGCGCGGCAGGGAGGCGGCCAGCGCAGCAGCGTCGCCGGAAATCAGGTCGTGCTCCAGCTTTTGCACTGCGGCAACCCGGTCCCAGATGCCGCCCGACGCGGCCGGTATGCGGTCGCTGAACAGGCCGAGATACTGGTTGGGGTTCAGCGCACCGCCGCGGGCCAGCCGCTCGGCCGCCTCCAGCTGCGCCTTCCAGCCGGCAATGTCGCGCAGGTCCGCCGCGGCAAAGGCCGGCGGCAGCGGCGCCGTGGGCATCGGCTCGCCAATGGTTTCGAACAGGCGGAACGCCAGCGGGTCCGGTTGCGCGGGGTGGCTCAGCGGCGGCGCCATCTCGAACAGATCTGGGTTGAGGAACCGGTCCAGCAGATCCATCCGTTCCTTTGGCAGCAGCTCCAGCGCGTGGGCGGTCTCCAGCATCAGCGCGGCGGTCGGCCAGTCGCCGCGCCGTGCGGCGCAGAAGATCCTGGCGTCATAGCTGTCCGCCAGATGCGGCGCGGCGGCAAGCGCCTTGCAGGAGCCGTCCTCGCTGCCGGTCAGCAGCGTGGCGTTGAACCAGCGTGCAAAACGCTCCTTGCTGGCGGTGGGGCCTGCGTGCTCCGCCAGCGCCTGCGACGGGTCCGCAGCCCCCAGCGCCAGCAGCCGGTCGAGCCGGGCCAGCAGAATCCGGTCTTTGGATTCGGCGGGCGGGCGGCTTTCGGACAGCAGCAGCGTGAACAGCAGCGCCTGCATTGCCGCGCTGCCGCGCACCGGCACGGTTTCGATCAGCTGGGCGATATCATCCGCACTGCTGCCGCGCCACATGTCCGGCGGCAGACCAGTGGCGGCGGCCGGCACCAGCCCGATGGGCGGCTTGAGCGCCTCCAGCGGGGTGACAGACACCGGCGGCACCGTGGCGGTGCCCGAGACCGGCGGCTCCAGCAGCACGGTTCCGGGCAGCCCGCTGCGCGCCTGCGGCTGGTTCAGCCAGTCGATCGCTGCCAGGGGCTCATTGGCGAGGGCGCTGCCTGCCATCATGACCCCTGCGGCAGCCGCCTTAATCCGCATTCAGCACCACCGGCTTGCGCACCTCGGTGCTGGGCGCGCGGAAATCGGCGCCGAACCACGGCCCCACATAGGCGTAGCCAACCAGCCCGATCCCGGCGAGAAGTACCAAATAGACCAGATACTTAATCAATCGCCCCATAACGTGTCCAATGCCTGTTTCCTGCTCTTTTGACCAAGTTATATATTCCCTTTTGCGCAAGATCACGTCATTCACTGAAGAATGAGCGAAAAAGAGCAAAGCAGCGGCCAGAAGGCAGCAGGCCCGGCGCCTGGGAAACTGAAGAAAACCATCGTGATGGTGGGGATGATGGGAGCCGGCAAGACCGCTGTGGGGCGGGCGCTGGCGGCCCGGCTGAATGTGCCCTTTCTGGACAGCGACCACGAGATCGAGGCCGCTGCCAACATGACCATCCCGGAAATTTTCGCCCGCGACGGCGAGCCGTTTTTCCGCCAGAAGGAGCGGCAGGTGATTGCCCGCTTGCTGGCGGAGGAGCGCGGCGTGCTGTCGACCGGCGGCGGCGCCTTCCTGGCGCAGGAAAACCGCGAAGTGATCACCGCAAAGGGGGTTTCCGTCTGGCTTGATGCCGGCCTGGATGTGCTGTGGAACCGGGTCCGCCACCGCGACACCCGGCCGCTGCTGCGCACCGCCGACCCCTATGCGACGCTTCGGAACCTGTACGAGCAGCGGGTGCCGCTTTATGCCAAGGCCGACCTGACCGTTGCCTCCGACGGCCAGGCCGCGATCGAAACCATGGTTGACCGCGTGCTCGACGCCTTGAAGGCACGCCCCGACGTACTGGAGTTGAAATGATGGAACGCACGGTTCACGTGCCCCTGGGCGAGCGCGCCTATGACGTGGTGATCGGGCCCGGGCTGCTGGCGCAGGCGGGCGAGCGGATCAAGCCGCTGCTGAAGCGGCCGCAGGTGGCCGTTCTGACCGATGAAACCGTGGCTGAGAAGCATCTGGACGCCTTGCGTGCCGGGCTGGCGGCTGCCGGGGTGGAAATGACCGCTCTGGCGCTGCCGCCGGGCGAGGCGACCAAGGGCTGGCCGCAGTTCACCCGGTCGGTGGAGTGGCTTCTGGAGCAGAAGGTGGAGCGCGGCGACGTGGTTGTCGCTTTCGGCGGCGGGGTGATCGGCGACCTGGCGGGATTTGCCGCCGCCGTGCTGCGCCGCGGGGTGCGGTTTGTGCAGATCCCGACCTCGCTGCTGGCGCAGGTCGACAGTTCCGTGGGCGGCAAGACCGGCATCAACGCGCCGCAGGGCAAGAACCTGATCGGCGCCTTCCATCAGCCCTCGCTGGTGCTGGCCGACACCTCGGTTCTGGAAACGCTGACGGCGCGCGACTTCCTGTCCGGCTATGGCGAGGTTGTGAAATACGGCCTGCTTGGCGATGCCGAATTCTTTGCCTGGCTCGAGGACAACGGCCCGGCGCTGGCCGAAGGTGATGTGGCGGCGCGGGTCGAGGCGGTGGCGCGCTCGGTGCAGATGAAGGCGGATATCGTCGTGCGCGACGAGACCGAGCAGGGCGACCGGGCGCTGCTGAACCTCGGCCATACCTTCTGCCACGCGCTGGAGGCGGCGACCGGCTATTCGGACCGGCTGCTGCATGGCGAAGGCGTTGCCATCGGCTGCGCGCTGGCGTTTGAGCTGTCGGCGAAACTGGGTCTGTGCTCGCAGGAGGATCCAAGCCGGGTGCGGGCGCATCTGAAGGCGATGGGGATGAAGACCGATCTGTCCGATATCCCAGGCGATCTGCCGGGCGCCGAGGCGCTGCTGGAATTGATGGGGCAGGACAAGAAGGTTGTCGCGGGCCAGCTGCGCTTCATCCTGGCGCGCGGCATCGGCGAGGCCTTTGTGACCGGCGACGTGCCGCCGGACCAAGTGCTGTCTGTGCTGCGCAGCGCCGGAGCCTGACCGGCGGGGGCGGGCCGGCCGAGACAGACAACGCAAAAAGGGCAGCCGCAGCGGCTGCCCTTTTTGGGCTGTGGCAGCGGTGGCGCCCCGTCTCAGGCCGCGGCGCTGCCGGAGGCAAAGCCCGTCTGATCGTCGTCAAAGCCGATAGCCCTGCGCGGTGCGGCCCCGTTTGACGGGCGGGGGAGCGCATCCAGCGGCCTGGACGCCTGCGGCACGGTGAATTGGGCCACAAGCTCCCGCAATTCCTGCGCCTGCTCGGACAAGGAGGTGGTGGCGGCGGTGGTCTGCTCGGCCATGGCGGCGTTCTGCTGCGCCATCACTTCCAGTTCTCCGACGGCAGTGTTGACGTCGCCCATCTGCACGGACTGTTCCTTGATATTGCCGGCGATCTCGACGACCAGGGTGGAAATCTCCCCGACCTGCTCGTTCACGCTGGACATCGCCCGGCCGGCCTGATCGACCAGCGAAGCGCCGTTCTTGACCTGTTCGGAGCTGCGGGCGGTCAGCTCATCGATCTGCTGCACCGCGTCGGCGCAGCGCTGTGCCAGCATACGCACCTCGCTGGCGACCACCGCAAAGCCGCGGCCCGCTTCGCCGGCCCGGGCCGCCTCGACCCCTGCATTCAGCGCCAGCAGATTGGTCTGGAAGGCGATGTCCTGGATCACCTTGGTGATCTGCGAGATTTCCTGCGAGGATTCCTGCAGCTTGTCCATCGCAACAATGGTGTTCTTCACCACCTGGTCGCAGGAGGCAACGCCGGTCTGGGCGCTGTCGGCCAGCCGTTCGGCACGGTCTGCGTTTTCTGCTGAATGCTGCACGCTGGCGGTCAGCTCGCGCATCGCATGGGTGGTTTTCTCCAGCGTCGCCGATTCCGCCTCGGTGCGGTGCGCCAGATCCATCGACGCTTCAGCAATCGACCTGGTGCTTTCGTCAACGCTGCTGGTCAGCTCGCCGATGGAGGAGACCGCTTCGCTCAGCGCTTTCAGGGAGTCATTGAAATCCATCCGGATCGACTTGAACTCGACAGGGAAAAACTCCGTGATCGGGTTGTCCAGCCGCTTGTTCTGCAGATCCATCAGGGCAGCGCCGATGCGGCGGGCGACTGACAGGATTTCCTCGCGGCGCTCCTCTTCGGCCCTGGTCTCCTCCTCCTGTTTCTGCTGAGTCACGGTGCGCAGATCGGCCACATTGCGGGCAACCTCGCCGATCTCGTCCCGGCGGTTGGCGCCGGAAATCTCGGCATTGGCGTCGCCGCTGGCAAGCTGCTTCAGCGCCTTGTTCAGGACCGACAGGCCGCTGGTCATGTCGCGTGCGATCACCAGGCTCAGGATCAGCACACCGGCCAGGAGAACTGCCGTGAAGATGGCCATCTCAGTCAGCAGCAGTTTGTTCTGCGCATCGAAAGCGGCCATGTCCTCTTCAAGGTGCTGTATGAGGAGCGACTCCTTGCCGCGCAGGACTTTCAGCATATCTGTGGCGGCTGCAAACCACGAGGCGGCGGTAAAGCCTGAGAGATCCCCGCCGCTCAGGATGGCTTGCCGGATGTCCTCAAACTTCTTCATTTCAGGTGTGGATTTCAGGCTGGCAACGGCGTTGCGGTCCTCCACTGTCGCAAAGTCAAGAAAGCGGTCGAGGCGTTCCTTGAAGCGTTCATGCGTTGCGACGAAAACCTGAAAATCGGTTGGCGTCCAGCCATTGGCAAATCCCACCGCTCCGGCCGCGCGCTCCAGCCCGGCCGCGTCCTTGGCCCGCAGGAACATTGACAGGGCGACAGCTTCCTGGGAGATCCGGGGGTTGTCGATTTGCTGCGCGACAGAAAGCCCGGTCTGGATCAGCGCTGTGTTCAGATCAGTGTAATACTCAACCGCAGCGCGCACCGGCAGCGCGCGGCTGGCGATTTGCTGGCGGACTTCCTTTTTCCGGCCCAGTTCAGTTTGCGCGACGCGGAATGACTGCAAGGCTTCGGTGCTGAGCCCATCACGGTCAACCTGCTCCAGCTTGGAAAGAAAACCGGCTATTGCAGCGTCATTTGTCTGCCGGATCTTCACAAGCGCCTCCGGCATCACAGACGACTCGCCGCCCAGGTAAGCGGCGCTCATCCCGCGTTCGACCTGCAGCGAGTGCACCAGGCTGCTGGTCCCTTCGAGAAGCTCCCCGGCGAGCGCTGTATTGATCTGTGCCCGTTCATACAGCTCTATCAGCTTATTGCCTATGAACCACAGGCTGAGAAGCAGCGGCGCCGCCAGCAGCATGGTGATCTTCACCTTAATCGAGAGATGCTGCAGAAATCGCATACCCATAATCTGAACCCTTGCTGAACATTGATCGCATAAGTTGCATCAACAATGCGGAATGTGTCTTAATATTCGGCTACCCTTCGGAAAGGGGCTGACTGTGCAGCAAGGCCGCCTTCAACTGCGGGGGAAGCCGTTAGCAGAGGTCAGGCGGGGGTCGATCAAGGTGTTGAAATAGAAGGAATAAATTAGCGCGCTTGGCCGGTTACAGGCGCAAGAGCGGGGTGCGGTGTGCAGGCCCGGTTTCCCCGGGGGAAGGCCGCTGCGCGAGCCGTTAAATCTTCAAAAAAAGCACGGCGGAATTTGAAAAGCCCCCAAGGCTCGGGGCCTGGGAGCTTTGCTGTAGGGCTTTGCTGACGCGCGTTTAGAACGGGATTTCGTCGTCGTCGATATTGTGGGAGGCGCCGCCGCCGTAGCCGCCGCCGCTGCCGCCGCCTTGGGACCCGCTGTCATAGCCGCCGCCGTACCCGCCGCCGCCTTGGCCGCCGCCGCCATAGCTGCCACCGCCTTGGCCACCGCCGCCGCCGCCTTCGCCGCGGCCGTCAAGCATGGTCAGCGTGGAGCCGAAGCCTTGCAGCACGATCTCGGTCGAATAGCGGTCCTGGCCGCTCTGGTCCTGCCACTTGCGGGTCTGCAGCTGGCCTTCGACATAGACCTTGGAGCCCTTGCGCAGATACTGCTCGCAAACCCGCACCAGGCCCTCGCTGAAGACCGCGACGGAGTGCCATTCGGTCTTCTCGCGGCGCTCGCCGGTGTTGCGGTCCTTCCAGGTTTCCGAGGTGGCGATGCGCAGGTTGCAGACCTTGCCGCCGTTCTGGAAGCTGCGCACCTCGGGGTCGCGGCCCAGGTTGCCGATAAGCATGACTTTGTTGAGTGAGCCGGCCATAGGGTTCCGTCCTTTAGTTTCTGATCGTCTTGTCCAGCAGCGGCAGGGCTCGAATCCGGCCCCGCTGCGTTCCGGCGACAGTATAGCCCCATGCCCAGGGTGAAAAGCAGGCATCTGTGGATGCTTTCGGCGGCACGGCGGCCGGATTTACGGCGGTTTGCGCCGGTGTTGCTTTAATTTTGTTTCGCATTGGGTATATTGCGCGCAGTGGGACAGTATCAGGACAGCGGAAATGCGCAAAGCCGTTGCGGGGTTGGTGATCGCGGTTGTCGGGGCAGGGCAGCCGGCCGCGGCCGATGTGCTTGGCACGAAAAACCGGCGGGATCTGTTCGCCGCCCATACCCGTGTGCTGGATGGCCGCGCGGCGGCGCAGTACAAGAACTCCGCCCGGTTGCAGCCGCAGACCTACGGCATCCCTTCTGCCGCGGGCACGCTGTCCTATAGCGGCAAGTACCGGGGGCAATACCTGGAGATGGCGCGCGATGCCGCCCGCCAGCATGGCGTGCCCGAAGACCTGTTCCTGCGACTGGTGCAGCAGGAGAGCAACTGGAACCCGAACGCCAAATCGCACAAGGGGGCGCTGGGGCTGGCGCAGCTGATGCCTGCCACGGCGCGGGCGCTGGGGGTCAACCCGGAGGTGCCCAGGCAGAATCTGGACGGCGGCGCCCGCTATCTGGCGCGGCAGTTCCGCAAGTTCGGCTCCTGGCGGCTGGCGCTGGCGGCCTATAATGCCGGGCCGGACGCGGTGGTGAAATACGGCGGCGTGCCGCCTTACAAGGAAACCCAGAACTATGTGAAGAAGATCTGGGGCAGCTAAGGCTGCCGGCGTGCCGCAGGGGCGCGGCCAGGAGGATCTTCGCCCGCGGATTAACCTGCGGATTAATCTGTGGATAACTTTTCTTAATGCCCTGTTAACTCCAACGGGACGTCATGCATTTGCCTTAATTTTTCGTGAATCTGTCGGCAGGTTCAGGAGGGAATGCATTGTATATCAACGGCTTCGACGATCGCATTGACCGGGTTGACTGGCAGCCGAGCGCTGTGCCCACGCGCAAAGTGGTCGATAGCGTTCTGGGCAGCCGGCAGCCGCGGCAGCCGCGCAGCGCTGTCCTGAGCCTGGCTGGCGCGGTGGCGGGGCTTGTGATCGGCGTGGGTCTCAAGGGTATGGTGCTGCCCGGCTCGCCCTGGGGGCCGGGCACCGGGCTGGCCGGCGCGATCGGCGGCAGCCTGGCGCTGGCCGGACTGGCAGTATCGGTGCCGGGCGCCCTGTTTGCTGCCGTCAAGGGACAGCAGGCACCGCGGCTGATGCAATTTGCCTCGATGAACCTGCTGATGATCATGATGGTTCTCTGGAGCTGACCGTAACGTCCCCTGTGGGAGTGGGGGAGCGCTGTGGAGCCCCATGCGCCGCCGCTGCGCCGCGCATGGGGTTTTGCGTTGCCTGGAGGGCCGCGCGGTGTGTTTACCGCATTTTCACGGCGCTTCGCTATGGTTCTCGGCACCAGCGGAAACCGTGGAGCCAGAATGAACCAGCCTTTGATGCATGACACTCCCGCGCAGCACGGTGCCAGTGCCCTGGAGGCAGCCAGTGAACTGGTCAAGGCCGGGAAATACGGCAAGGCCCTGCCGCTGCTGTTGGTCTTGCTGCGGCAGGATCCGTCGAATGTCCGGGTGCTGGACCTTACGGCCACCTGCTACCTGGAAGCCGGGGACAGTCAGACCGCCGTGCGGCTGCTTGAACTGCTTGCGGATGGCAATCCGGCTCTGCCGCAGGCCTGGGGCAAACTTGCGGCCGTGCGGGCCACCAGCGGCGACAAGGCCGGGGCCGTGCGGGCCTTCGAGCAAGCTCTCAGCCTGGCACCGGGCGACGTGGGGCTGCTTGCGGCCCGGAACCGGCTGGAACCCTTCACCAGCGATAGCAGCGCAGCCGCCCGGCTGCGGGCGGCGGTGCAGAACACCGCTGCCACGCAGCGCGAGCGCATCCTGGCGCATTTCGCACTGGGCGTGATCGAGGACCGGGCCGGTGCCCCAGCAGCCGCGTTTGACCACTATGCCCAGGCCAACGCCCTGACGGAAACCGGCTATGATCACGCGTTCCAGGACGCGCGCCTGCAGGCGCAGCTGGCGGCGGACTGGACCGGTGCCGCCTGCGGCGAGGCTGCTGACGCGCCCTGTATGCTGTTTGTGACCGGTCTGCCGCGCAGCGGCACCACGCTGCTGGAAACCTGCCTGACGCGGCACTCGCAAATCGACAGCATCGGCGAGAGCGAGGCGCTGTCCAATACCGCGGCCGCGGTGCGCCGGTATGCAGCCGGGCGGTATGGCGATGCCGGCTGGTGGAACTGGCTGGGGCGGCTAAGCGCTGAAGAATTGGAGCAGTTCCGCACGCTGTTTCTGCACAATGCCTTTCCCATGGGCAGACCGGATGCTGCGGTCGTTGTCGACAAGATGCCGCTCAATTGTTTTGAAATGGGGCTGGCGCATGTCCTGCTGCCCAACGCCAGGTTCCTGTTCCTGTCGCGCCACCCTCTGGACGTTGGGCTGTCGATTTTCACCATGAATTTCGCGGCTGGCCATAGGTATTCCTCCCGGCTGGAGTGGATCGGCCATATGACCCGCTGCGTGTACGGTTCGCTTCTCGACTACCAGGCAAAGCTGGGAGAGACCCTGCGGGTGCAATCCTTTGAGGCGCTGGTGACCGGCCCCGAAGCGCAGATCCGGTCCGTTCTGCAGCATGCAGGCCTGGGGTGGGAGGAGGGCTGCCTCACTCCGGAACAGAACACACGCGCTGTGCGGACGGCCTCGCTAATGCAGGTGCGCGACAGCATCAACACTGCGGGTCTGGAAAAATGGCGGCGGTATGAAGCGCAGCTGGAGCCGCTCAAGGAGGCCCTGGGCGGGCAGGCGTGGATTGACCAGTGGCAGCAATGGAACCGGAACGCCGCCGAAACCGGCAGCCTGGCGCCGGCCGCGGCCTGAACGCGGCCCCGCCGGGGGCCGGGTTTCGCTCTGCCGCAACAGAAAACGCCGCCGCCTGAGTCCAAGCCGCGGCGCGGATTTGAGCACGGCACCTGCTGCCGCAGTTTACTCCGCGGCGACCTTGATCACCGGTTTCATCCGTTCCAGCACCTCGTCGCTCAGGTGGCATTTGACCTGATGGCCGCCGCCCAGCTGGCGCACCGGCGGCACCTCGCGCTCGCACAAACCGGCCGGCACTTCGGACTTCCAGCGGCAGCGGGTCTGGAACGGGCAGCCCGGCGGCGGGTTCATGGCCGAGGGGATATCGCCCTCCAGCACGATGTGCTCCTTCACGACCGAGGTGTCGGCAATCGGCACCGCCGACAGCAAGGCCTCGGTGTAGGGGTGATAGGGCGGCGCAAAGACCTGATCGGTGGTGCCCAGCTCCACCACATGGCCCAGATACATCACCATCACCCGGTCGCTGAGGTAGCGCACGATTGACAGGTCGTGCGAGATGAACAGAAGCGTGGTCTTTTCCTTGCGCTGGATCTCCATCAACAGGTCGGTGACGGCAGCCTGCACCGACACGTCCAGCGCCGAGACGGGTTCGTCTGCCACCACGATGCGGGCGCCGCCGGCAAAGGCGCGGGCGATGCCGACGCGCTGCTTCTGGCCGCCGGACAGCTGCCGCGGCATCCGGTCGGCAAAGGCGCGCGGCAGCTTCACAAGGTCCAGAAGCTCCAGCATCCTGCGGCGCCGTTCGGCCTCGGAACCGCCGACCCCGAATATCTCCAGCGCCCGCATGATCTGGCGGCCGACGGTCATCGACGGGTTCAGCGTGTCGAACGGGTTCTGGAACACCATCTGAATGTCGGAGATCGTCTTGGTGTCGCGCTCCTCGATCGGGATCTGCTCGATATTGCGGTTGTCCAGCAGGATCTGCCCCTCGGTTGCGGTTTCCAGCCCCATCAGCACCTTGGCAAAAGTGGATTTGCCGCAGCCGGATTCGCCGACGATGGCGAGGGTTTCGGATTCGCGCGCCTCGAAGCTCAGCGTCTCGTTGGCCTTCACCACCTTCTTCTCGCCGCCGCCGAACAGAGCATTGGCGGCAACCTCATAGTATTTCTTGAGGTTCTCCATCTTCAGGATCACCTTGCCGGGTGCCGTCTTCTCTTTCTGATCCGCCAGGGTCAGCGGCGCGTTCCAGTCAATCTCCTCGAACCGCAGACAGCGGGTTTCATGCCGGTCGTTTCCATGCACCGGCGCCATCGGGATCACCCGGTCCGCGTCGCAGCGGCCCTCTTCGAAATAGTCGCAGCGGGGGCCGAAGTTGCAGCCGGGCGGGCGCTCGTGGGGCAGGGGGAAGTTGCCCGGAATCGCCACCAGGGGGCGCGCGTTCTTGTCGGCGCCGGGAAGAGGGATCGAGCGGAACAGCGCCTGGGTATAGGGGTGCTGCATCTCGTCGAAGACATCGTGGATGGAGCCGCGTTCCACCGCCTCGCCGGAATACATCACGCAGATACGGTCGCAGGTCTCCAGGACCAGGCCGAGGTTATGGGAGATGAACAGCATTGAGGTGCCGTATTTCTTGCCCAGGTCCTTGACCAGCTCGACCACTGCGGCCTCCACCGTCACGTCCAGCGCGGTGGTGGGCTCATCCAGGATCAGCAGCGAGGGTTTCGACATCAGCGC
Organism: Leisingera daeponensis DSM 23529; assembly: GCF_000473145.1. Classification (NCBI taxonomy): domain Bacteria; kingdom Pseudomonadati; phylum Pseudomonadota; class Alphaproteobacteria; order Rhodobacterales; family Roseobacteraceae; genus Leisingera; species Leisingera daeponensis. Next base: position 804,556 of record NZ_KI421500.1, read on the forward strand.
CATGGCGATCACGATGCGCTGCTGCTGGCCGCCCGACAGCTGGTGCGGGAAGGAATTCAGCATCCGCTCCGGGTCGGGCAGGCGCACGTCTGTGACCACCTCAAGGGCGCGCTGATAGGCTTCCTTTTCGCTGACGCCCTCGTGGATCATCGGCACTTCCATCAGCTGCTTGCCGATACGCATTGCCGGGTTCAAAGAGGCCATCGGCTCCTGATAGATCATCGCGATCTCGTTGCCGCGGATATCGCGCAGCTCCTCGGCGCTCATCTCGCTCAGATCGCGGCCCTTGAACTTGATGGTGCCGCCGACAATGCGGCCGTTCTTGCCCAGGTCCTGCATGACGCCAAGCGCCACAGTGGATTTGCCGCAGCCGCTTTCGCCAACCAGGCCCACCGCCTCGCCCGGCTGCACCGCAACGGAGAAGTCCATCACCGCGGGGATTTCGCGCAGCCGGGTGAAGAAGGAGATCGACAGCTTGTCAATTTCCAGGATCGGGCCGCTGTAGTCTGACATCTTGGTCATGGTCTTGTCTCCCTGTTGAGGCTGGAAGGGACCGGATCCCTTTCTTCTGGCCTCAAATATCCCGGGGGTCCTGGGGGCTGGCCCCCGGTCCCGCCGGTTCGGATCAGTCTTTCAGGCTCTCTTCGCGCAGGCCGTCGGCCAGCAGGTTCAACCCCAGAACCAGCGTCAGCAGGGCGAATGCAGGCGGCAGGGCCGGGTGCAGGTAGATCGCCAGCAGCTTGCGCCCGTCATTGATGGTCGACCCCCAGTCCGGGCTTTCCGGCGGCAGGCCAAGGCCGAAGAAGCCCAAGGTGCCCAGCAGGATGGTGGTATAGCCGATGCGCAGGCAGAAATCGACGATGAGCGGCCCGCGGGCGTTGGGCAGGATCTCCCACAGCATGATGTACCAGGGGCCTTCGCCACGGGTCTGGGCGGCAGCCACATAGTCGCGGGTTTTTATGTCCATCGTCAGGCCGCGCACGATGCGGAACACCGTGGGCGAGTTGACGAAGACCACCGACACGAACACCACCAGGATGCCGCCGGGGATGTCGAAGAGGTCCATTGCCCGGGGCAGGCCCCAGATCGAATACACCGGCGTGTTGATCAGGTAGCCGCCATTGGAAACCAGCTGCAGATAGAACCAGATGATGGTGCCAAGCACGACCGGCAGCAGCCAGTTGCGCAGCTTTGGGCGGGTGTAATAGCGCGAGTTCAGCAGCACCCCGACAAAGATGATCGGGAAGATGAACAGAACGATCGCCATGTAGTTCGGCACGCCGGTTGCCACGATCTCGGGTGTCACCAGCAGGTAGAACAGCAGGATCACCGGGAACGCCAGGATCAGGTTGGCCGCAAAGGACAGGAACGTGTCCAGCTTGCCGCCGTAATAACCCGCGGGCAGCCCCAGGGTGATACCGACCATAAAGGCAAAAACCGCGGCCATCGGGGCGATCTTGATGACTTCCCAGGCGCCTTTCACCAGGCGGCTGAACACGTCGCGGGCCAGGTTGTCGCCGCCCAGCAGATAATACGGGTATTCGCCTTCGCCGGCGCCGGGCACCGGGGTGCCGGGCAGCTCGTTCTTCATGCCCGAGACCTGGGTCAGCGGGTCGTGGGTGACGATCATGTCCATGGCGCCGTAGATGCCGGTGAACACCCAGAACATCACCAGCGCAAAGCCGATCATGCCGATGGGACTGTCAAACAGCTTACCGTACAGGCCCAGCCGCCGCTTGAAGCCGATCGAGAGGGCAAACAGGATCACCATCGAAATCCAGACCGGCGACAGCTGGTAGATGATCCGCAGGGTGATTTCGAAAAAACCAAGGGGTTCCATGCTCAGCTGCCTTCCTCAAGAGATCCGGATACGCGGGTTCAGGTACACATAGCCGATGTCGGAAATCAGCTGGGTGACCAGCACCACGACAACTGAGACCACGGAGACGGCCAGCAGCAGTTCGATGTCGTTATTGCCCGCCGCTTCCACCAGAACCCAGCCGAAGCCCTTGTAGTTGAACAGGGTCTCGACGATCACCACGCCGTTCAGCAGCCAGGGGAACTGCAGCATGATGACGGTGAAGGGGGCGATCAGAGCGTTCCTGAGCGCGTGCTTCAGAACGATGTTGTGAAAGCTCACCCCCTTGAGGCGCGCGGTGCGGATGTATTGCGCGGTCATCACCTCGGTCATCGAGGCGCGGGTCATCCGGGCGATGTATCCCATGCCGTAAAGCGCAATGGTCAGCACCGGCAGGAAGAAGTTCTCGAAATTGGGGTTGTCCATTGCCGAGGTGGCGGTGCCCTTGAACCATTTCAGCCCGACGGTGGAGGAAGTGAATACTGCGATGAAGATCACGCCTGAGACATATTCCGGCGTTGCCGTGGTCAGGATCGAGGCGGTCGACAGGGTCCGGTCGGTGGCCGTGCCCTCGCGCATCCCGGCCAGAACGCCGATCAGCAGCGCCGAGGGCACCATCAGCACCAGCACCCAGAACATCAGCAGGCCGGTGTTGCCGAGACGTTCGGAGATGATGTCCGAGACTTCATCCTTAAACCGTGTGGAATAGCCCCAGTCGCCCTGCAGAATGCCGCAGAAGGTTGGCGCTTCGGCAGCCTGTTCGGCACTCACGGTGCCGGTGATGCAGCGGCCGGTCACGCCTTTGCCGGTTTCCCGGGTCCAGCCCGGCAGCACGCCGAGCCACTGCCCGTATTTTGAGACCATGGAGCCGCCATAGCCGTTGGCGTCAAGCCAGCTGGCCACAGCTTCGTCCGACATCCGGAAATTGCCCTGGGTTTTGGCAAGTTTTTCGAGGTTCGGGTAAAGGTTCGTCAGGAAAAACACGATGAACGTCAGGCATAAGGCCGTCAGCAGCATCACGCCCGAGCGTCGGAGAATGAAAAGTCCCATGGGGTCCCCTGTCAGTCTGGCGGATCGGACCCGGTTGCGGGCGCGGGTCTCTTATCGTCTTAGCTGGAGCGCACCGCCCCGGGCGGGGCGGTGCAGGAGGCCGGAGCGGTCCGGGGCGCCTGTCAGGCGGCCCAGCCCCACTTGTAGTGGTGATGCTCAAACGCGATGTGCATGTCGGCCCCGGCGACGCCTTCACGCAGATGGCGGTACAGCGAGCGCCAGTAGGGCTGGATGGTGACGCCTTCTTCCTGGATCAGCATCTCGCCCTTCTTGGCGATCTCGCGGCGCTTGTCGGCGTCGGCGATGGACAGGGCTTCGGTCAGCAGCGCGTCGAACTCGGGGTTGGACCAGCCGAATTCGTTCCACGCCTCACCCGATTTATAGGCCAGCGCCCAGATCTGGACGCCCAGCGGGCGGTGGTTCCAGTTGGTGGAGCTGAACGGGTATTTCACCCAGTCGTTCCAGAAGGTCGAGCCCGGCAGCACCGTGCGCTTCACTTTGAACCCGGCATCGCGCATCTGCGCGGCCACCGCGTCGGTGGTGTTGCGGCGCCAGTCGTCATCAATGGACAGCAGCTCGTGCTCAAAGTCCATCATGCCGGCCTCTTCCATCAGCGCGCGGGCGGCCTCGGGGTCGTGCTGGAGCGGCGGCAGTTCCGCGTATTCCGGATGGATCGGGCCGATATGGTGGTTTTCGGCCGGCTCGCCGCGGCCGCCATAGCCCAGCTCCAGGCAGACAGCGTTGTCCACGGCCATCTGGATTGCCTTGCGGACGCGCTTGTCGGCGTAGGGCTTCTTGCCGTCGATCTCCGCCAGCTGGTTCGGGCGGATCACCAGGGTTGCCATGGTGACAACCTCGGATTTCTGATAGCCGAGGCCATCCAGAACGTCGATGAATTCCCCCACGGACTCATGCAGCATGTCGACTTCGTCGGATTCCAGCGCCGCCATCCACGACGACGGGTCGGTGCCGAAGTCGATGTATTCGATGCGGTCCAGGGCGGGCTTGCCAAAGACGGACTCGCCCCACCAGGCGTGATCGGCGTTGCGTTCCAGCGTGGCCTTCACACCCACTTCCAGCTCGGTCAGCAGGTACGGGCCGGTGCCCACGTTGGAGAGGAAGTCGTCGTTCTGATAGCTGGAATGCACGACGGCTGCCGGATAGTCGGACATGCCCGCAATCAGCGAGATGTCGGAGGACGGCAGGTTCAGCCTCACGGTGTGGCTGTCGACCACCTCGATGCCGCCCTCGACGGCCTTGCCGGAGGCCTCGTCGATCAGGGTGCCGAACCGGCCGGCCATGGAGTTGCCCTCAACCGACTTGTCGCACCAGCCTTCGATGTTACGGGCCACGTCCTCGGCGGTGAAGTCGTCGCCGTTGTTCCACTTGACGCCCTGACGGACATTCAACGTGTAAACGGTGGCGTCTTCGTTGATCTCCCAGCTTTCCAGAAGCATCGGGCTGAAGGTGCCGTCGTTGTTGTACTCAACCAGGTACTCCAGGGTGCCGCGGGTCTGGTTGCCCATTTCCGACCAGTCATAGGTGCGCGGATCCTTCAGGGGGCGCACGCCCATCTGGACGCGCAGGGTGCCGCCGTCCTGCATGCCCTCAGCGGCTTTGGCCGGAGCGGTCATGCCGATCATTCCATAGGCTGCGGTTGCGGTGACCCCCAGCGCGGTGGCGCGGGTCAGGAACTCGCGGCGGTCGAGCTTGCCGTCGAACACTTCCTGGGCGTGCATCTTGGCGGCCCAATGCACCGGTGCTCCGTTGATGGTGTCTTTGGTCATCTAGGTCTCCCTGTTGTAGCGTTTGATCTTAATTATCTTGCGAAACGCCTATCGTCTCAGCGGCCTGCTGAGCGCCTTGTGAAGCGCGTTTCGGATTAAAGTTTCCCCATCGCTTCATTCGGGCAGAGATATGACCTTTCGTCAATGCACAGTTTCGCCGTTTCACGGCAAGAATACGACATTTACGGCGTCGTATTCGTGATTTGAAGGAGCATGCGACGGCATACTGTTCAAAACTGCCCAGTACTAGGCCGGATTTCAGCGCTAAGCGTCAAAGATGCAAGAATCTGCTGGCGAATCAACCTATTGGGATTTCGCGCGTGCTTTTTTACGCAGGCCGCTGGGTGGCTGGCCGGTGTGCTGGGTGATGAACCTGGTGAAATAGGCGGCGCTGCCGAAGCCCAGCTGGCTGGCGATGTCGCGGATGGGCATGTCGGAGCCGATCAGCAGGGTGCGCGCGGAATGCAGCTGACGTTCGGTCAGCAGCGCAGCGGCGGTCTTGCCGGCCTCGGCCTTGCAGACCCGGGTCAGGTGTGTCGGCGTCACCTTCAGCGCGGCGGCGTGGTCGGCCATGGTGGCCTGACGGTCCTGGAGCCCGGCGACCCGCTGGCAATAGGCCAGGCACAGGCGCTGCGCTGCCGTCTGGCGCGGGTCCTGGCTGCCGGTGTCCGGCTGGCGGCGCAGCGAAATTGCGGCCAGTTCGCAATGCGCCTGCACGGCGCGGCGCCAGAACGGCGCCTGGGCCGACTGCTCGCGGCTGATCGCCTCGAACATGCTCGTCAGCCGGGTTTGCTCCTGCAGGCTGGTGACGCGCTTGTGGCAGGACGAAGCGGGAAAAGGCGGCAGCAGCGGGCCGGTCATTGTCAGCACGTGTCCGAGGCACTGGCGGGAGAATTCGGCGGACCACAGCGTGCCGGCCGGGATGAAGATGGCGCTGTGCGGCCCGAACCCGCGCTGCCCGCCATTGAGGCACATGCGGCCCTGTCCGCGGGTGATCCAGATCAGCAGGTGATCGCTGCGGCTGTGCGACAGGGCGGTTTGCCAGGCGCCGTCCGGGCTCAGGCTGGCTAACGGGGCGGCATGAATGTCCGCTGAAAAGTCTGGATCAAATGGCATCTGTTGCCTTGGGCAAAAAAAAGATTTGCCGCAACAGGCCAGAAAACGCTGATTCTGGCAAGTTTCCGCCGAGTGAAGCGGATATTGATTTGGATTTTACTGAACCACCCCTCCGGCGGCGCGAGGCTAGGGAAGCGCCACCTGGTGCCAGGCCTTCATCCGGGCGCGGAACCAGCTGCGCTGGCGCTTGGCAAACTGCCGGGTGGCGATGGCGGCGCGCTCTTCAGCTTCAGCCAGCGTGAGCTGGCCCCGGGCATAGCCCATCAGCTCCGGCACGCCGATCGCCTTGCAGGAAGGCAGGGCGGGGTCGTAGCGGTCCTGCATCGCCTCAATCTCCGCCATCGCGCCCTGATCGAGCATCAGGCCGAACCGTTTGCGGATGCGGGCCTCCAGCCAGTCCTTGCCGGAGTTCAGCACCATCGCAGTGCAGCGGGACAGCGGCAGCGCCGGGGCAGGGGTGTCGTCCTGCCAGCTGGCCAGCGGCCGCCCGGTGGCCTTCAGAACCTCCCAGGCGCGCTGCACCCGGGCACGGTTCTGCAGGTCGATGCGGCTGGCGGTTTCGGGGTCAAGCTCTGCCCGCAGCACCTCCAGCGGCAGGGCGTCGGCTTCTGCCCGCACCGCGGCCGGCGTGGGCGGAATGTCGGCCATGCCTTCGGTCAGGGCGGTAAAGTACAGGCCGGTGCCGCCGACGATGATCGGCCGCTCCGGCCCGTCCAGCAACGGCAGCACCTCGCGCAGCCAATGGCCGGCGGAATAGTCTGCGTCATAGGCCACATGGCCGTACAGCGCGTGCGGCGCCAGGGCCTCCTCCTCCGGCGAAGGGCGGGCGGTGATCACCCGCCAGCAGCCATAGACCTGGCTGGCATCGGCGTTGACGATGACACCGCCCTGGCGCGCGGCAATTTCCAGGGCCAGCGCGGATTTCCCGGAGGCGGTGGGGCCTGCAATCAGCACAGGCAAATCCGGGTCGGTGTCGGGCAGGGTCATGCGGGTGCGGTCCGTTTCCAAGGCCGGTTCCGCAAATCTCGGCGGAAACCGCGCTGCGCGGATTGAAACCGGCAGCGAATTACTCCATTTTGCGCGCAAATTAACCCTCACATCTTCTGGAGCGCAACATGCCTCAACCGCAAGACAAGCCGGAGCTGGATCCGGCCGCCGCCTATAAACGCGTCATGCTGAAAATTTCCGGCGAGGCATTGATGGGCGACCAGGGTTTCGGCCTGCACCCGCCGACCGTGCAGCGCATCGCCCGCGAGGTGAAGTCTGTGCAGGAAATGGGCGTCGAGATCTGCATGGTGATCGGCGGCGGCAACATCTTCCGCGGGCTGTCCGGCTCGGCGCAGGGGATGGAGCGCACGACCGCCGACTACATGGGGATGCTGGCGACGGTGATGAACGCGCTGGCGATGCAGTCGGCGCTGGAGGGCATGGGCGTCTTTACCCGGGTGATCTCGGCGATCCGCATGGATGAGGTGGCGGAACCCTATATCCGCCGCCGCGCCGTGCGCCACCTGGAGAAGAAGCGGGTCTGCATTTTTGCCGCCGGCACCGGCAACCCCTATTTCACCACCGATACCGCCGCGACCCTGCGCGCCAATGAGATGGCGTGCGAGGCGATTTTCATGGGCAAGAACGGCGTCGATGGCGTCTATGACAAGGACCCCAAAGAGCATCCGGACGCGGTGCGCTATGATGAAATCAGCTATGACGATGTCTTTGCCAAGCGGCTGAAGGTGATGGATGCCTCCGCCATTGCGCTGGCGCGCGACAACAATCTGCCGCTGATCGTTTTCCCGCTGGATGAGCCGGGCGGCTTCCGCGGCATCCTGTCGGGCAAGGGGACCTACACCAAGGTCCAAGGCTAAGCGCCTGCAGCCTTGATGAAATCCGGACGCGGGCCAGCGATTTGGCCCGCGTTTTGTGCCGCCGCCGGCACTCCTCTGCGCCCAGGCCCCGGCAGGCCGCATTCTGCCCGCGCGCCGCCGCAGCAATCGCAGGAAAAACACGGCGGGCGGGCTATTTGGATGGATGCGGGAGCAGGCGCCGGAGCTCCGCTTTGGGCGGGAAGTTGCGGCAAATCCTCCCCATGATCGCTATACATCAGCCTTCCAATGGCTTATGAGCCAAGTGAAGACCGCCTCAGATAAGGGGAGAGAGCAGCATGTCTGATGATTTTGAACTGGATACCGACGATCTGAAACGCCGCATGGATGGCGCCATGGCCAACCTGCGCACCGAATTTGCCTCGCTGCGCACCGGCCGGGCCTCGGCCTCGATGCTGGAGCCGGTGATGGTGGATGCCTATGGCTCGATGACGCCGATCAACCAGGTCGGCACCGTGAACGTGCCGGAGCCGCGCATGGTCACCATCAACGTCTGGGACAAGGGCCTGGTCGGCAAAGTGGAAAAAGCGATCCGCGAATCCGGCCTGGGCATCAATCCGCAGCTCAACGGCACCATCATCATGCTGCCGATCCCGGAGCTGAACGAGGAGCGCCGCCGCGAGCTGGGCAAGGTGGCCGGCCACTACGCCGAACACGCCCGCGTGTCGATCCGCAACGTCCGCCGCGACGGCATGGACCAGATCAAGAAGGCGAAGGCCGACGGCATGTCGGAAGACGATCAGAAGTTCTGGGAGGCCGAGGTGCAGGAGCTGACCGACAAGATGATCAAGCATGTGGACGAGGCGCTTGAGACCAAGCAAGCCGAGATCATGCAGGTCTGACGGCGCATTATGCCGGGAGATGCAAATCCGCAGATGAGCCCCGCCGGACCGGTTCCGGCGGCCCGCTCCGGCCCGCGCCATGTGGCCATCATCATGGACGGCAATGGCCGCTGGGCGCAGGCCCGCGGGCGGCCTCGGCTGTTCGGCCACCATGCCGGCGCGCGCCGGGTTCGTGAAGTTGTCGAGTGCTGCCCAAGTCTGGGCGTGGAATACCTGACCATCTTTGCCTTCTCGACAGAGAACTGGAAGCGCACGCAGACCGAAGTCGCAGGTCTGATGAGCCTGTTCCGCCGCTATATATCCAAGGAGATGAACGCCTTGGCGGAAAAGAACGTCCGGGTGCGCTTTATCGGCGACCGGGTGCGGCTGGATGCCAAGCTGATCGACCTGATGGACAAGCTGGAGCGCAAGACCGAAGGCAACAGCGGCACCCAGCTGACCATCGCGCTGAACTATGGCGGCCGGGACGAGGTGGCGCGCGCCACCAAGCGGCTGGCGCGGGATGTGGCCGAGGGCCGGCTGGATCCTGAGGACGTCGATGAGGAAACCTTGCCGCGTTACCTGGACACCCATGTGCTGCCGGATCCGGATCTGGTGATCCGCACCAGCGGCGAGGCGCGGATTTCGAACTTCCTGCTGTGGCAGTCGGCCTACGCGGAGTATGAGTTCATCGACACCCTGTGGCCGGATTTCACGGCTGAGGAACTGGCGCGGCTCTGCGGCAGCTATGGCCGCCGCGACCGCCGGTTCGGGGCAGTCAAGACATGAGCGCTGACAAGGGCCGCTGGGCCGACCTTCTGCCGCGGGTTCTGTCGGCAATCGTGATGGTCCTGGCGGGCGGCTATGCGGTTTGGGCTGGCGGGCTGGTGTTTGATGCGGCGATCGCGCTGTGCTGCGGCGGCATGATCTGGGAACTGGTGCGGATGCTGGCGCCGGACCGCGGCGGCCTCGCGCTGCAGCTGGGCGCGGTCTCTGCCGCGGCGGTTCTGCTGGCGTCCCTTTTGCCGGTGATCTGGGTGGTGCCTTTGCTGGCAGCGCCGGTTGCAGCCGGGTTCAGCCAGTTTGATCGCAACCGCCATTATTTCTCCGGCTGCGCGATCTGGGTGCTGTTTGCCGGCTTCGGCTTTATCTGGCTGCGCGGCCAGATGGGGATCGAATGGATGCTGTGGCTGATTGGCGTCGTGGTGGCGACCGATGTGGCGGGCTACTTCGCGGGCAAGGCCATTGGCGGGCCTAAGTTCTGGCCGCGGGTCAGCCCCAAGAAAACCTGGAGCGGCACCGCCGCCGGCTGGCTGGCCGCTGCGCTGGTGGGGTCGGTGTTCGCCGCGCAAGTGGGTCTGGGTTTTGGGATCGTGGTCCTGTCGGTGCTGCTGTCGATGGCCAGCCAAGCGGGCGATGTGGCGGAAAGCGCGCTGAAGCGGAAGATGGGCGTCAAGGATTCCAGCGCGCTGATCCCGGGCCACGGCGGGCTGTTCGACCGGTTCGACGGGATGCTGGGCGCCGCGGCCATGTTCCTGGCCGTGACCGCCATCTGGGGATAACCAGGCAGGAAAAAGTATGCGGAAAGTTTCGATTTTCGGCGCCACCGGGTCGATCGGGCAAAACACGATCGACCTGATCCGGCGCGCGCCTGAAGCCTATGATGTGGTGGCGCTGACCGGCGGCGCCAATATCGCGCGGCTGGCAGAGGATGCCATCGCGCTGCGGGCGGATGTGGCAGTGACCGCCTATGACGACCGCCTGCCGGACCTGCGCGCGGCGCTGGCGGGGTCCGGCGTGGAGGCGGCCGCCGGGCAGGCGGCTCTGGTCGAGGCTGCCGCGCGCCCGGCAGACTGGATCATGTCGGCCATCGTCGGTGCGGCCGGCCTGGCGCCGGGGCTGGAGGCGCTCAAACACGGCACCACCCTGGCGCTGGCCAACAAGGAATCGCTGGTCTGCGCGGGCCGGCTGCTGCTGGAGACGGCCGAAAAGCACGGCGCCCGGCTGCTGCCGGTGGACAGCGAGCATTCGGCGGTGTTCCAGGGCCTCGTGGGCGAAGACATCGAGGCGGTCGAGCGGATCGTCATCACCGCCTCCGGCGGCGCGTTCCGCGACTGGCCGCTGGAGGATCTGCCGAACGCAACCCTTGCGCAGGCGTCCTCGCACCCCAACTGGGACATGGGACAGCGGATCACCATCGACAGCGCGTCGATGTTCAACAAGGCGCTGGAAGTCATTGAAACCCGGGAATACTTTGGCGTCCGCCCGGACCAGATCGAGGTGCTGGTGCATCCCGAATCTCTGGTTCATGCGCTGGTCGGCTTCAATGACGGGGCGCTGATGGCGCATCTGGGGGCCGCCGACATGCGGCACGCCATCGGCTATGCACTGCATTGGCCGGACCGCCAGCATCTGCCGGTGGAGCGGCTGGATCTGGCCCGCATCGGCCAGTTGAATTTCCGCGCCCCGGACCCCGCCCGCTATCCGGCGCTGCGCCAGGCTTACGAGGTGATGGAACGCGGCGGCATGATGGGTGCGGCCTTCAACGCCGCCAAGGAACAGGCGCTGGACGCGTTCATCGCAGGCCGCATCCCTTTCACCGGCATGGCGGCCGTAACCGAGGACGTGCTGGAGCGTTTCGCGGCAGAGAGCAGCCTCATTGATGCTGCCATGACACTTGATAACGTGACCCGGGTTGACCATCTCGCACGGCAAGAGGCTGCCAGGGCCGCAGAAAAACACATAGGGTAGATCTTTGGACATTTTTGCTTTTGTCCCGCAGTTTGGCGGTTTTCTTTATACAATCGCCAGCTTTGTCGTGGCGCTGTCGGTGATCGTGGCTGTGCATGAGTACGGCCACTACATCGTCGGCCGCTGGTCGGGCATTCACGCAGAAGTGTTCTCCCTCGGGTTCGGTCCCGTGCTGTGGAGCCGGGTGGACAAGCGTGGCACCCGCTGGCAGATCGCGGCGCTGCCTTTCGGTGGCTATGTGAAGTTCCTGGGCGATGCCGATGCGGCCTCGGGCAAGGATTCCGAGGCGATGCAGGCGGCCGCCGCCGACCCGGCGGCGCTGCGGCGGACCATGCATGGCGCGCCGCTGTGGGCCCGCTCTGCAACGGTTGCGGCCGGCCCTGTGTTCAATTTCGTGATGTCGGCCATCATCTTTGCCGCTGTGGCGATGTCGCAGGGGGTGATGCGCGATCCGCTGACCGTCGGGGACATGGCCCCGCTGGCTGGTGCCGAAAACGGGCTGCAGCAGGGGGATGAGCTGATCACCGTGGGCGGACTGGCCGTGCCGAGCTATCTGGACACCGAAGCTTGGGAAGATTTCCGCACAGCCCTGCCGCAGCAGCAGCCGCTGGAGTATCAGGTGCGCCGCGACGGGGCAGAGCTCAGCGTCAGCGGCCCGTATCTGTACCCGCCCTATGTGCGCGGCGTGGTGCCGCGCAGCGCGGCTTCGGATGCCGGGCTGCAGCCGGAGGATTTGATCGTCGCGGTGGATGGCACATCGCTGGTGTCCTTTGATCAGCTCAAGGAGCTGGTCGAAGCGGCGGACGGCAAGGTGCTGGTGCTGGATGTTCTGCGGGATGGCGAGACGGTCGAGATGGCCCTGGCGCCCCGGCGCACCGATGAACCGCTGCCGGACGGCGGCTTCACCACCCGCTGGCGGATCGGCATCATCGGCGGGCTGGCGTTTGAGCCTGCCGCCGATAAGGCCGGGCTGGGCGAGTCGCTGGCGGCGGGCACATACCAGGTCTGGGCAGTGGTCGAGACCTCCCTGTCAGGTCTGAAGCACATGATCACCGGGGCCATCAGCACCTGCAACCTGTCAGGGCCGATCGGCATTGCCGAAACCTCCGGCGCGATGGCCAGCCAGGGGGCAGAAAGCTTTATTCGCTTCATTGCGGTGCTGTCCACCGCGGTGGGGCTGTTGAACCTGTTCCCGGTGCCGGCGCTGGATGGCGGCCACCTGATGTTCTACGCCTATGAGGCCGTGGCGGGCCGTCCGCCCAGCGACCGGGCGGTGCGGGTGCTGATGTCGCTTGGCATTGCCATCGTACTGTCGCTGATGGTGTTTGCGCTTGGCAACGACCTGTTCTGCTGAGCGGGCCGGCAGCAGCGCCAAGGGGCGGCCACAGTGCCGCCCAACTGCCGCCACATTCCCACGTTAACGTTTTATCAATCCGCGCCGGCTGCGACAGCGCCGCGGCGCGGAGAGACTGACGTAAACTGGGGGATGACCGATGCAGACACTCTCGCACTCTTATCGCGGCCTTGGCCTGCTGATGCGGCTGAACTGGGACCGCGCGCTGACCGGATTTGCCATCCTTGGCGCGCTGACCGCCGGCACCTGGCTCGCCACCTTGTGATTCCCGCAACCGGCGCGCAAGCCCGCCGCGCCGGTTGCCGCCAGAATGCGCTTTGATAGTTTTGACAAGCGCTTTCAAACCCGGTACGCACTTGCCAAAGCTGCTAAAATAATCGGGTTGTAAAAAAGATGGTTTGGGGGAAAGTCGCAGGCAAGTCCTGTGGTGAGCGTAAGTCGGGCATCAATATCTTGTACCGGAAAGTTTCTGCTATTTCTCTGGCAGTTGCGCTGGGTTACGCGCTGGCGCCGCTGCCGGCGGAGGCGCAAAGCTACCGCTTCAATTCGGTGCAGGTGGAGGGCAATCAGCGGATTCAGACATCCACTGTTGTCGCCTATACCGGCATTGAGCGCGGCCAGACGGTCAGCGCAGGCGAACTGAACGATGCCTATCAGCGCATTCTTGACAGTGGCGTATTTGAAACAGTGGAAATCGTGCCGCGCGGCAGCACCCTGGTGATCAAGGTCACCGAGTTCCCGACCATCAACCAGATCAGTTTCGAGGGCAACCGCCGCCTCAAGGACGACGCGCTGAGCGACATCATCGAGTCCGCGCCGCGCCGGGTGTTCAGCCCCTCGCAGGCAGAGCGCGACGCCGCCCTGATTGCTGAAGCCTACAGCGTTCAGGGCCGTCTGGCCTCCCGCGTGACCCCGCGCATCATCCGCCGCAGCAACAACCGCGTCGACCTGGTGTTCGAGATTTCGGAAGGCGACACCGTCGAGGTGGAGCGCGTGTCCTTCACCGGCAACCGGGTCTATTCCGACCGCCGCCTGCGCCGGGTTCTGGAAACCAAGCAGGCCGGTCTGCTGCGCACCTTCATCCGCTCCGACACCCTGATCGAAGACCGGCTGGAATTCGACAAGCAGGTGCTGCGCGATTTCTACCTGTCGCGCGGCTATGTGGATTTCCGCGTCAACAGCGCCAATGCCGAAGTCACGCAGGAGCGTGACGCGGTGTTCCTGGTCGTCGACGTGACCGAGGGGCAGCAGTTCCGGTTCGGCAACATCTCGGTGACCAGCGAAATGCCGGAAGCCGACGCCGATCTGTTCAGCTCCACGCTGAAAATCCGTCCCGGTGTGGTCTATTCTCCGACCCTGGTCGAAAACGCGATCGACCGGATGGAAGGTCTGGCCGTCCGCAACGAGATCGACTTTCTGCGGGTCGAGCCGCGGGTCACACGCAACGACCGCGACCTGACGCTCGATATCGAATTCGTGCTGACGCGCGGGCCGCGTGTGTTTGTCGAGCGCATCGACATCGAAGGCAACACCACCACGCTGGACCGGGTGATCCGCCAGCAGTTCCGCTCTGTCGAAGGCGACCCGTTCAACCCGCGCTCGATCCGCAACAGCGCCGAGCGGATCCGGGCTCTGGGCTACTTCGCCAATGCCGATGTCGAGACCCGCGAGGGCAGCTCTTCAAATCAGGTGATCGTCGACGTGGACGTCGAGGAGCAGCCGACCGGTTCGCTGAACCTGGGCGGCGCCTACTCTGTCACCGACGGTTTCGGTGTCAGTGTCGGCCTGAGCGAAAACAACTTCTTGGGCCGCGGCCAGCGGCTGTCGTTCAACATCGCCACGGCGACGGAATCGGACTCCTACGTCCTGGGCTTCACCGAGCCCTATTTGCTGGGGCGCAAGCTGCGGTTTGACCTGGATCTTGGTTTGAATGAAACCGATTCCAGCTTCTCCGAATACAAAACCAAACGCGTTTTCTTCCGCCCGGCGCTGACGTTCGATACCGGCGAGGATTCGTCGGTGCAGGTCCGCTACACGTGGGACTCGGACGAGATGCTGTTCGATGATGATGACACCAACCAGAATCTGGCTGGCCCGGTCATCCGTAGCGAAATTGCGCAGGGAGAGCTGAATTCCAGCGCCTTCGGTGTCACCTACCGGTACGACAGCCGTTTGACCGGCCTCGATCCGAATGCCGGGTTCCTGGTCGAAGTCGGGGCAGATTACGCTGGCCTTGGCGGGGACTCCGAATACATCAAGGCAACCACCAAGCTGGTTGCGCAGCGCCGCATCTGGAATGAGGAAGTCACGATCCGCGCCACGGTTGAGGCCGGCGCGTTCCAATGGCAAGGCGGCGGCAACAGCCGCACGATCGACCGCTTTGTTCTGACCCCTTCTGTCATGCGGGGCTTTGAACCTGGCGGCATCGGCCCGCGGGATCAGGGGTCTGGCAATCCGAACGGAGGCAACTACAATGACTTCCTGGGTGGCAATTATTATGCGGTAGCGCGCTTCGATGCGGAGTTCCCGCTGGGCCTGCCGGAAGAACTGGGGCTGCGCGGCGGCTTGTTCTATGACGTCGGCGGCCTCTGGGGATTGCAGGATGTGAACACCCTGGCGACCGACCAGATTGTGGGTAACGAACAGTCCTTCCGTCACGTTGTCGGGTTCTCGCTCTTGTGGACCACCGGCTTTGGCCCGCTGCGGTTCAACTTCTCCAAAGCTCTCAAGAAAGAGGACTTTGACGAGGAGCAAGCCTTTGACCTGACCCTGCAGGCGAGGTTCTGATCTGGTGCGGCGGCAGGCTCCCGGCCGTTGGGCGGCGCGCGGTCTCGCCGTGGCGCTGGCCTGTTTCGGGGCTGCTCCCGCTATTGCGCAGGACGCGGCGCAACCGGCGCCGGGGCCGGGGCGCGGTTACCAGCTGGGGCTGCCGCAAAGCGGCATCCTCACCATTCAGCCCGAGCGGCTGTTCTCCGAAAGCGCCTTTGGCAAGCGGGTAGAGCGGGAGATGGAGGCGGAAGGTGCGGTGCTGACCGCCGAAAACCGCCGTATCGAGGCCGAGCTGCGCCGCGAGGAGCTGGACCTGACGGAGCGCCGCACCGGGATGGAGCCGCAGGCGTTCCGCGCGCTGGCCGATGCCTTTGATCAGAAAGTGCAGGACACCCGCCGCCGCCAGGAGCAGAAACTGCGCGAAATCACCCAGATGGGCGAGGACGCCCGGCGCGAGTTCATCAGCGCCTCGCTGCCGGTGCTGCAGCAGATCCTGCAAGAAACCGGGGCCGGAGCAATCCTCGATCACGCCTCGGTGTTCCTGAGCGCGGATGCCGCCGATATCACCAGCCTGGCCATCGCCCGGGTCGATGCGGTGCTGGGGGATGGCGCGGGGCAAGAGGATGGCGCAGGGCAAGAGGATGGCGATCGCTGATCCGGCGAACTTGCCCAAACGCCGCCTGCTTGCTAGGGACGGCGCAGCACATTTGAAGAATATGGGAAACCAACCATGACCACCGAGCTGCAAAGCGCTGACATTCAACTGATCCAGCGGATCCTGCCGCACCGCTATCCGTTCCTGCTGGTCGACAAGGTGGTCGATATCGACAGCTACAAATCGGCCCGCGGCATCAAGAATGTCACCATGAACGAGCCGCACTTCCAGGGCCATTTCCCGGGCACGCCGATCATGCCGGGTGTCACCATCGTCGAGGCGATGGCGCAGACCGCAGGCGTCATGCTGGGCGTTGGCATGGATATGGTCGATACCGACCTGCTGATCTATTTCATGAACATCGACAAGTGCAAATTCCGCCGCAAGGTGGTGCCGGGCGATGTGCTGGAGATGCATGTTGAGACCCTGCGCGGCAAGCCGGGCGGTAAGATTTTCAAGTTCCTGGGCCGTGCAACGGTCGGGGGGGAAGTGGCCGCAGAGGCTGAATTCACCGCGATGGTTGACCGCCAGGCCGAGGAAGGCTGAGATGAGAAAGATCCACCCCAGTGCCGTGATCGAAGAGGGCGCCAAGCTTGGAAAGGACTGCGAGATCGGCCCGTTCTGCGTGGTTGGCCCGGAGGCGGTTCTGGGGGACCGGGTTGTTCTGAAGTCCCATGTCGTCATCACCGGCGATACCGAGATCGGGGACGAGACGGTGGTCTTCCCCTTTGCCGTGCTGGGCGAGATCCCGCAGGACCTGAAGTTCAAGGGCGAGAAGTGCAAGACCGTGATCGGCAAGCGCAACCGCTTCCGCGAGCATGTGACGGTGAATGCCGGCACAGAGGGCGGCGGCGGCGTGACCCGCATCGGCGACGACGGCCTGTTCATGGCGGGCTGCCACATCGCCCATGACGCCCAGGTCGGCGACCGGGTGATCGTGGTGAACTCTGCTGCGGTGGCGGGCCACTGCGTGCTGGAGGACGATGTGATCATCGGCGGCCTGTCCGGCATTCACCAGTGGGTGCGGATCGGCAAGGGCGCGATCATCGGCGCGGTCACCATGGTGACCAACGACGTGATTCCCTATGGCCTGGTGCAGGCGCAGCGCGGCGAACTGGACGGGCTGAACCTGGTTGGCCTCAAACGCCGCGGCGTGGCGCGCAGCGACATCACCGCCTTGCGCGCCGCCTTCCAGATGCTGGCCCAGGGCGAAGGCACCTTCCAGGAGCGCGCCAAGCGGCTGGGGGATGAGACCGACAGCGCATACGTTCAGGAGATTGTTGCCTTCATCACGGGCGAAAGCGACCGCTCTTTCCTGACACCGGGAGGCTGACACCATGCTGGCTTTGATTGCAGGCACCGGCGGCTTGCCCGCCGAAGTGGCCGCCCGGGCGCCGGGCCGTCCGCTGATCTGTGCGATGGCGGGGTCGGAACCGGATGCGGTCGACCCTGAGATTACCTTCCGGTTCGAACAGCTGGGGTCTTTTCTCGAACGGCTCAAGGCTGCGGAGGTCACCGAAATCTGCATGGCAGGCGCGGTGCAGCGGCCGAATATCGACCCTTCGGCCATTGATGCGGCCACCCTGCCGCTGGTGCCGGTCCTGCAAGGGGCGCTGGCCGCGGGCGATGATGGTGCCCTGCGGGCGATCATCGGCATTTTCGAGCAGGCTGGCTTTGCCGTGCGGGCCGCGCATGAGGTGGCACCCGATCTTCTGATGGCGGCGGGCGTGCCGACCAAGGTGCAGCCGGGCGAGCTGGACAAAGCGGATGCGGAGCGCGGTGCGGAGATCGTCGCCGCCATGTCCGCCGCCGACATCGGCCAGTCCTGCGCCGTGCGCAAGCGGCAGGCGATTGCGGTGGAAAATGTCTTTGGCACCGACTGGATGCTGGCCGCACTGGCGCAGCGCCCGGACGGGCAGGGCGGACTGCTGTTCAAGGCACCCAAGCCCGCGCAGGACCGCCGCGCCGATCTGCCGGCAATCGGCGTGGAAACCGTGGAAGCTGCCGCCAGGGCGGGCCTTTCCGGCATCGTGCTGGAGGCGGGCGGCGTCATCGTGCTGGATCAGGATGCGGTGATTGCGGCCTGCGACCGGCTGGGCCTGTACCTGTGGCTGCGGCGGCCGTGAGCCTGCGGGTGTTCATCCTGGCCGGGGAGCCTTCGGGCGACCGGCTGGGCGGAGCGCTGATGGCGGGGCTGAAACAGCTGGCGCCTGGCGTCAGCTTCGACGGCATCGGCGGGGCGCTGATGGCGGAACAGGGGCTGTCCTCCCGCTTTCCGATGGACGAGCTGTCGGTGATGGGGCTGGCAGAGGTGCTGCCCAAATACCGACACCTGAAGCGCCGCATCCGGGAAACCGCGGAGGCCGTCCTTGAGACAAAACCGGATGTTCTGATCACTATCGACAGCCCGGACTTTTCCTTGCGCGTCGCGAGGCTGGTCAAGGAACAAAGCAGCATCCGCACCGTCCACTACGTCGCGCCCTCGGTCTGGGCCTGGCGGCCCAAGCGGGCCGGGAAGATGGCGGAAGTGATCGACCATGTGCTGGCGCTCTTGCCATTTGAGCCGCCTTACATGGAGGCCACAGGCATGGACTGCGACTTTGTCGGCCACCCGGTGGTTGCCGAACCGCAGGCCACGGGGGCGGAGATCGCCGCCTTCCGCACGGAGTTTGGTCTGGGCGAGTCGCCTTTTGTGCTGGCGCTGCCCGGCTCGCGGCGGTCCGAAGTCGCGCGGCTGGCACTGGATTTCGGCGGCGCGCTGCACCGCTTCACGGCGCAGCACCCGGATTTCCGGATCGTCGTGCCCGCAGCCGCGCCGGTGGCCGGGCTGGTGCAGGACGCGCTGAAAGACTGGCCAGCGGGTACGGTGCTGGTCGATCCCAACCGGTTTGAGACAGCCACTGCCAAGACGCACAAGCGCGCAGCCTTTGCTGCGGCGGATCTGGCGCTGGCCGCCTCCGGCACCGTCTCGCTGGAGCTGGCCGCCGCCCGCACCCCGATGGTGATCGCCTACAAGTTCCAGTGGCTGACTTGGCAGATCATGAAGCGCATGGCGCTGATCGACACGGTGACGCTGGTCAACCTGGTGAGCGAGACCCGCGTGGTGCCGGAATGCCTGGGGCCGGAGTGCACGCCGGAGACCATTGCCGCCCGGCTGAACGCACTGGCAGCAAACCCAAGCGCGCAGCTGGACGCGATGGAACTGACCATGCAGCGCCTCGGCCAAGGCGGGGAAGACCCCGGGCTGCGCGCGGCGCGGGCCGTTCTGGACCGGTTGCCCGGACGCTGACGAAGAAGCGCGCCGGAGGCTGGAGCCTCCGGCGCGCGGCTTCTGGTGGCGCGGGCGCTGACGCCCCCGCGCGGGGCTTGCCGCGCCGGTCCAGCAGAACTCTGACGGCCGGGCAGAGAAGTGGCGTTGGATCTTTTTTCGCTGAGAAGCCCCTAAGGGCAGGTCTGCCCTCAGGCGCCAATCCGATTATGGCTTGAAGCTGCCGCGTCAAGGGCAAGCCGCGCGTGCCGTGCGGAGGCCGCGCCTCCCTTGACCCGGAGTTGCGGGCGTGGCGGCTCAGTAACCGCGCCAGATCCAGCCGCCGCCGAAGATGCGGGAGCCTTCGCTGGCATAGAACACGCAGGCCTGGCCGGGGGAGATGCCTTCCTCCGGGGTCAGCAGTTCCACCTCGGCAGTTGTGTCCGTCAGCGGCCGGATGATCGCCTCGCGCGGGGGGCGGGTGGAGCGGACCTTGACCTTCAGGTGCCATTCGTCCCGGCTGGTGAAAGGTTCATCGCCCAGCCAGTTGATCTCGCGCACCGGAATGGTGCGGGTGGCCAAGAGCTCCTTGGGACCGACAACCACCTGTTTCTTGTCCACATCCAGCTTCACCACATAAAGCGGTTCGGACAGGCCGCCGATGCCAAGGCCGCGGCGCTGGCCGATGGTGTAGTGGATGACGCCCTCGTGGCTGCCCAGCACCCGGCCGTCCGAATGAACGATCTCTCCCGGTTCCGCTGCGCCGGGGCGCAGTTTCTCGATCACCGAGGCATAGTTTCCGTCCGGCACAAAGCAGATGTCCTGGCTGTCGGGCTTATCCGCCACCGCCAGCCCGTACTGGGCCGCCATTTCGCGCGTTGCGTCCTTGGAGGGCAGGTGCCCCAGCGGGAAGCGCAGGTAATCCAGCTGCTCCGGGGTGGTGGAGAACAGGAAATAGCTTTGGTCGCGGTTGGCATCCTCGGCGCTGTGCAGCTCCGGCCCGTTCGGACCCATCTTGCGCTGGATGTAATGGCCGGTGGCCATGCAGTCGGCCTCCAGATCCTTGGCGGTTTCCAGCAGGTCCTTGAACTTCACCCGCTCGTTGCAGCGGATGCAGGGCACCGGAGTCGCGCCCGCCAGATAGCTGTCGGCGAACTCGTCAATCACGGCATCCTTAAAAATGTTCTCATAATCCAGGACGTAATGCGGGAAGCCGCGTTCCTCCGCCACACGGCGCGCGTCGTGGATATCGATCCCCGCGCAGCAGGCGCCCTTCTTCGCCAGCGCCGCCCCGTGATCGTAAAGCTGCAGCGTCACACCGACCACGTCATAGCCCTGATCGGCCAGATATGCCGCCACAACAGAGCTGTCGACGCCGCCGGACATGGCCACCACCACCCGGGTTTCAGAGGGCGGTTTGGCAAAGCCGAGCGAGTTCACGGTGGTGTTGTGGTCCAGCGCCATGGGGCAGCTCCTGAAGGCAAGGGGGCAGGCGCCGCAGAATATAGGAAAATCCTAACGACTCTCAAGGGGTGTGGTTCACGGCCCGTTAAGCCTGATCGGAAATTCTTTTTCCAGACCAAAACGAAAAGATCTTCAAAGGGAAGACGGATGTTTTTGAAGAAAGTCGACGGCCCGCGGGCAGTCACCCTGCCGGACGGGACCATCATGACCCGGGCGGATTTGCCGCCGGAAACGACCAAGCGCTGGGTCGCCTCGCGCAAGGCTGCGGTTGTGCGCGGCGTGCTTTACGGTCTGCTGCCGCAGACCGAGGCGATGCGCCGCTACGGGCTGAGCGAGGAGGAATTCCGCAGCTGGGTTGCCGCTGTTGCCGACCACGGTGAAGAAGCGCTGAAAACAACACGGTTGAAGAAATTCCGCAATCCGGACGCAAAATAGATAGGGCCGCCCTTGAGTTGAATTCGTAAATTAACCATCATGGTAACGGGCCATTAACTTTTTTCCACCAAGGTTAACGAGACCTGAGGGAAACAGTGTACAGGCGGAGAATATAATATGCGCATTCTTTTGGTTGAGGATGATCCGACCACGGCGAAAAGCATCGAGCTGATGCTGACCCACGCCAACCTGAACGTCTATTCGACGGATCTGGGCGAGGAGGGGATCGATCTGGCCAAGCTCTACGACTATGACCTGATCCTGCTGGATCTGGGGCTGCCGGATATGAACGGCCATGAGGTGCTGCGCCAGCTGCGCATGTCCCGCATCGAAACGCCCATTCTGATTCTGTCCGGAGCCGACGATACCGACAACAAAATCAAGGGGTTCGGCTTTGGTGCGGACGACTATCTGACCAAGCCCTTCCACCGCGAGGAACTGGTGGCGCGGATCCATGCGATCATCCGCCGGTCCAAGGGCCATTCGCAGTCGATCATCAAGACCGGTAAGATCTCGGTCAACCTGGATGCCAAAACGGTTGAGGCCGATGGCAAGGCGGTGCATCTGACCGGCAAGGAATACCAGATGCTGGAGCTGCTGTCCTTGCGCAAAGGCACCACGCTGACCAAGGAAATGTTCCTCAACCATCTCTATGGCGGCATGGATGAGCCGGAACTGAAAATCATCGACGTTTTCATCTGCAAGTTGCGCAAGAAACTCAGCAACGCGACCGGCGGCGAAAACTATATCGAAACCGTCTGGGGCCGCGGCTATGTGCTGCGTGATCCGCAGGAGGATCATATGTCCGGCGGCCAGCGGATGGCAGTCGGCGCTTGAAAGAATGACCTTCCGGACGGCACATAAAACTGTGCCCCCGGTTGTAAAGGCCTGCCGCTTGGCGGGCTTTTTTCATGTCTGCCGGCGGCGCGGGCCGCTCTGACAGAGGCGCTGGACGCGGCGCGCGCGGAGCCTTATCACCTGAAGGGAGAACGAAGAGGGACCGCGCGTGGCAGAGAATTCGGAAAAAGACGTGACCGGCCTGACGGCGGAGGACGCCCGGGCAGAGTTTCTGGCGCTGGAGGATCAGCTGCGGGCGGCGGATCTGGCCTATCACCAGGCTGACGCGCCGGAGATCAGCGACGCCGAATATGATTCGCTGAAACAGCGCTATCGGGCGCTGGCAGAGGCCTTTCCCGACCTTGCAGATGCGGCCACCCATCTGGACGCGGTTGGCGCGCCGGCGGCGTCCGGCTTCGGCAAGATCACCCATGCGGTGCGGATGCTGTCGCTGGGCAATGCCTTTGCGGATGAGGATGTCACTGACTTTGACCGCAGTGTCCGCAAATACCTGGGCCTGGGCGGGGAGGCCGCGCTTGGCTACACGGCGGAGCCGAAAATTGACGGGCTGTCGCTGTCTTTGCGCTATGAGCAGGGCAAGCTGGTTCAGGCCGCCACCCGCGGCGATGGCAGTGTGGGCGAAAACGTGACCGCCAACGCGCGGACCATTTCCGATATTCCGCAAGACCTGACCGGCGCGCCGGAGGTGCTGGAAGTGCGCGGCGAAGTCTATATGAGCCACGCCGATTTCGAAGCGCTGAACGCCCGCCATGCGGAGCGCGGCGGCAAGATCTTTGCCAACCCGCGCAATGCTGCCGCAGGCTCGCTGCGGCAGCTGGATGCGGAAATCACCCGCGCCAGGCCTTTGCGGTTTTTCGCCTATAGCTGGGGTGAGCTAAGCGCGCCTTTGGCAGAAACACAGATGGAGGCGATCGAACGGCTGCAATCCCTCGGGTTCCAAACCAACCCGCTGACCCGGCTGTGCACCAGCGTTGCGGACTTGATTGATCATTACCGCAGCATCGAGGAACAGCGCGCCACGCTGGGCTATGACATCGATGGTGTTGTTTACAAGGTCAACGATCTGGCGCTGCAGGGGCGGCTGGGGTTCCGCTCCACCACGCCCCGCTGGGCGATTGCGCATAAGTTCCCGGCGGAACTCGCCTGGACACGGCTGGAAGCCATCGACATTCAGGTCGGCCGCACAGGGGCGCTCAGCCCGGTGGCGCGGCTCACCCCGGTGACGGTGGGCGGGGTGGTGGTGTCCAATGCCACGCTGCATAACGAGGATTACATCCAGGGCCGCGACTCCAAAGGCGAGGAAATCCGCGGCGGCAAGGACATCCGCATCGGCGACTGGGTGCAGATCTACCGCGCGGGCGACGTGATCCCGAAAGTGGCCGATGTGGACCTGTCCAAGCGCCCGCAACACGCCGAGCCATACCAGTTCCCGCACACCTGTCCGGAATGCGGCAGCCCGGCGGAGCGGGAAGAAGGCGATGCCGTGCGCCGCTGTTCCGGCGGGCTGATCTGTCCTGCTCAGGCGGTGGAGAAGCTCAAGCATTTCGTGTCCCGCGCGGCCTTTGATATCGAAGGCCTGGGCGCCAAGCAGGTGGAGCAGTTCCACAGCGACGGCTGGATCAAGGAACCCGCAGATATCTTTGATCTGCAAGCGAATTATGGCTCTGGCCTGCAACAGCTCAAGAACCGAGAAGGCTGGGGAGAGAAATCCGCCGACAACCTGTTTGCCGCGATTGAGGAAAAGCGCACGATCCCGCTGGCCAAGCTGATCTTTGCCCTTGGCATCCGCCATGCGGGCGAGGTGGCTGGCCGCGATCTGGCGCTGCACTACCGGGACTGGCAGGGGATGGCGGCTGCGCTTGACGCGGCCCGTCCGGCAGCCCTGGCGCACCGCGCCGCGGATGAAGCCGAGGAAGCCGAACGCCAATCCGCCGCGGAGAAGGGCCGCCGCGCCCGGATTTCGGAAACCCGGGCGGCCGCCATCGCCGCCTGCGAGGTGCCGGCCGAGGCCGCCGCCGCCTGGGCCGACCTGATCGGGGTCGACGGCATCGGCGCGGTGCTGGGCCTGTCGCTGTCGGATGCCTTTGCCAACCCGGAGGAGCGCGCGGCCATCGACCGTCTGGTGGCTAAACTGACCGTCGTGCCGCCGGATGCGCCGGCCGCGGACAGCCCGGTGGCCGGCAAGACTGTCGTTTTCACCGGCACATTGGAGAAGATGACCCGCGCCGAAGCCAAGGCCCGGGCCGAGGCGCTGGGGGCCAAGGTCTCCGGCTCCGTCTCCAAGAAGACCGACATTCTGGTGGCTGGTCCCGGCGCGGGCTCCAAGGCCAAGAAGGCGGCAGAGCTGGGGATCCAGACGCTCGATGAAGACGGCTGGCTGGAGCTGATCGCAGGGGCATGAGCGGGCGTCCGGAGATCCTGTTTCCGCTGTTTGCCGGCGCCGAGACCCTGCAGGGTGTCGGCCCGAAAACCGCGCAGAACCTGACGCAGATTGATATAGAAACACCGCGAGACCTTTTGTTTTCGCTGCCTTATTCGGTGGTGGATCGGCGCCGCCGCGATACCATCCGCGGGGTGGACCTGCCCGCCGTGGTGACAGTTGAAGTGACCATTGGCCGCCACCGCCCGGCGCGCAGCCGCGGCGGCGCTTACCGTGTGCATGTGGAGGACGCTGAGACGGAATTTCAGCTGGTCTTCTTCC
Source organism: Leisingera daeponensis DSM 23529 (assembly GCF_000473145.1). NCBI lineage: Bacteria > Pseudomonadati > Pseudomonadota > Alphaproteobacteria > Rhodobacterales > Roseobacteraceae > Leisingera > Leisingera daeponensis. Next base: position 829,305 of record NZ_KI421500.1, read on the forward strand.
ACGGCCGCAGCCGCTATCTGGAGGCGCAGCTGCCGGAAGGCGCGCGCCGCGTGGTTTCCGGCAAGCTGGAGCTGTTCGATGGCATCGCGCAGATGGTGCACCCCGATCACATGCTGCCGGTGGAAGAGGCGCATGAGATCCCGGAGTTTGAACCGGTTTACAGCCTGACCCACGGGGTTTCGCAGAAAACCATGTACAAGGCCGCGCAAAGCGCGCTGTCGCGGATGCCGCATCTGGAGGAATGGATCGACCCGGCGCAGATGCTGCGGGAAAACTGGCCTGCCTGGCACGACGCGCTGCAGTCTGCCCACGCTCCGCAGGGCCCGGACGATCTGAGCCCGCAGTCTCCGGCCCGGGCGCGGCTGGCCTATGATGAGCTGTTTTCCCACCAGCTGACCCTGGCCCTTGCGCGCCAGACGGAGCGAAAGTCCCGGGGCATCGAAAGCCATGCCACCGGGCGGCTGCAATCGCGTGTTCTGAAGGCGCTGCCGTACAGGCCCACCAACGCGCAGGCGCGGGCGATCGAGGAAATCTCCGCCGACATGGCCTCGCCCAAGCGCATGAACAGGCTCTTGCAGGGGGATGTGGGGGCGGGGAAAACCCTGGTTGCTTTCATGGCGTTGCTGGTTGCCGTTGAAGCGGGCGGGCAGGGGGTGATGATGGCCCCGACCGGGATTCTGGCCCAGCAGCATATAGAAGGCCTTGCGCCGCTGGCCGAGGATGCCGGCGTGGTGATCGAGATCCTGACAGGCCGCGACAAGGGGGCTGAGCGCAAGGCCAAACTGGCGGCGCTGAAGCGCGGCGACATCCAAATACTGGTCGGCACCCATGCGGTGTTCCAGCAGGATGTCGAATTCCGCGATCTGCGGCTGGCGATTGTCGACGAGCAGCACCGTTTCGGCGTGCGCCAGCGGATGGAGCTGGCGGAAAAAGGCAAGGGCGCCGATGTGCTGGTGATGACCGCGACGCCGATCCCGCGCTCGCTGGCGCTGGCGCAATACGGCGACATGGATGTTTCGGTGCTGGATGAGAAACCGCCCGGGCGCAAACCGGTCAAGACCGCCGTCATCAGCACCGAACGGATGCAGGAGGTGGTTGATCACCTGCGCAAGGCCATCGCGGAAGGGCGGCAGTGCTACTGGGTCTGCCCGCTGGTCGATGAGTCGGAGCTGAGCGATCTGACCGCGGCGGAGGAACGCTTCAAGCATCTGCGCGCGGTTCTGGGCGAGGGGATCGCCGGCCTGGTGCATGGTCAGATGCCGCCCGCCGAGAAAGATGCCGCGATGGCGGCCTTCCAGGAGGGCAAGACCAAGGTCCTGGTTGCCACCACGGTGATCGAGGTGGGGGTGAACGTGCCCAATGCCTCGATCATGGTGATTGAGCGGGCAGAGATCTTTGGCCTCGCCCAGTTGCACCAGCTGCGCGGCCGGGTCGGGCGCGGCAGCGCCGAATCGACCTGCCTCCTGATGTATCAGCCGCCGCTGACCGAAGGTGGGCGCAAGCGGCTGGAGGTCCTGCGCGAGACCGAGGACGGTTTCAGGATCTCGGAGACCGATTTGCAGATGCGCGGCGCGGGCGACATGATCGGAACCGCGCAATCGGGCCTGCCGCGCTTCCGGATTGCCGATCTGGAGCGCCAGGCCGGGCTGATGGAGGTGGCGCAAAGCGATGCGCGGGCGCTGCTGGCAGCCGATCCGAAACTGGAAAGCGCCCGCGGCAAGGCGGCACGGGTGCTGTTGTGGCTGATGAAACAGGATCAGGCGATCCGTTTGATTTCAGTGGGTTGAGCCGCGCCCCGTCGCTTGTTCTCCGTCAATGTTCCAGCGTGTTCGCAAATGTTCTCAAAAAGTTCTTTACAGGTGCCGGTAAAAATGAGAACAAAGGGGCAACAAAACTGCCAGAGAGCGAAAACACAGACTGGAGGAGGCCCGAGCCATGATGACACAGATCAAAACCACGATTCAGAATGCCCATTCCACCCTGCTGCAGGACGCCATCGGCGCGGCCTCGCTGATGGTGATGCTGGTGGCGGCGCTGCATCTGCCGGGCCTGCTCTGACCCGCTGTTCCCATTCCTGAATGCCTCTGCCGTGCCGGGCCGGCCCTTTCCTGTCCCGGACTGCTTAAGGGATCAACCGCCTGTTCCGATCCCCGAATGGATTGCCTCAAGATCCAGCCTGGCCCGCCCGGGTCCCGCACAGCAGAGCATGACTGCCGCCGCCATCCTGCCCGGATGCGCGGCGGTTTTTTGTTTGAGGGGCGGATGCAACAGAAAATTCACCCCTGCATAGCTGCAAGGGCGGCCGTGGCGTTCGTTGTCTTTGGCAATCAGTGGCGCAGGACGCCGCCGTCAGGCGCATTGCTCCTTGGCGGCGGTCTGCATCGCTTCCAGGGTGGCGTCCAGCGCCAGCATGATGGAGGCGTGGCGGTTCTTGAACTCGCGCGCGGGTTGCAGAACTTCCAGCCCGTCAAAGGGGGCTTGCGGCACCGGGCCGTCCTGGGTCAGCATTGCCTTCAGCTGGTCGCGGGCGGTCTCCACTTCAGCCAGCGAGCGGCCGATCACATTGGCGCCGACCACAGCCGCCGCGGCCTGTCCCAGCGCACAAGCCTTCACGTCCTGGCCGAAATCCGTGATCCGCCCGTCCTCGACGCGGATGTCGACGGTGACGGTGGAGCCGCAGAGCGGGGAGCGTTTCTTGACCGTGGCATCCGGCGCGTCCAGCCGTCCAAGGTGCGGAATATCCGCCGCCAGCGCCAGAATGCGCGTAGAATACAGCTTGATCAGATCGGATTCGCCAGACATCGCTTTCCCGGGCTTTCCCTGCTTGGTGGTTCCCCATACATAAGGAGCCGAACAGCAGATGCAAAAGGTTTTTGCCCATGTCTATTGCCGCGTCCTTTGATCCCGCCAGCCTGGTTTACAACGATGCGGGCCTGATCCCCTGCATTGCGCAGGACGAGGCCTCGGGCGAGGTGCTGATGATGGCCTGGATGAACGCGGATGCGGTGGCGCGCACGCTGGAAACCCGCCGGCTCACCTATTGGTCGCGCTCGCGCCAGGCGTTCTGGATCAAAGGCGAGACGTCGGGCCACGTGCAGGAACTGGTGGATCTGCGCGTCGATTGCGACCGGGACTGCCTGCTGGCCCTGGTGCGCCAGACCGGCGCGGCCTGCCACACCAACCGCCGGACCTGTTTCTACACCGCGCTGCGGGAGGGCGGCGAGGTCGAGCTGATGACGCCGATGGACTGACCGCGTTCAGGGCGCGGCCCTGACGGGCCGTGCCTCCGGCGGGGATATTTTCAGCCAGAAGAAGCGGGCAGGCCCACCATCCCGCGGATGTCCTGCGGGGTGGCGCCCTCGGCGCGGTACTTCGCAATCGCGCGGGCGTCGTCACGTTTGGCGAGCCGCTTGCCCTGTTCGTCCCGGATCAGCCGGTGGTGGTGGTAGACGGGCGTGGGCAGGCCCAGCAGGCTTTGCAGCAGCACGTGAATCTGGGTGGCCTCGAACAGGTCGGCGCCGCGCACCGCGCAGGTGATGCCCTGATCCGCGTCATCGGCCACCACCGACAGGTGGTAGGAACTGCCCATGTTGCGGCGCACCAGGATGATGTCGCCAACCGTTGAGATCAGTTGCTCTGGGTCCAGTGCATGGGTGCCGGCGAACTCCGGGCCTGTCTCGCTGAAGCTGCGCAGCTCGGCGGTCTGGACGGCCTTTTCCATGTTCAGCCGGATCACGTCGCGCTCCGTAGCCTCGCCGGGCAGGCGGCCGCGGCAGGTGCCGGGGTAGATGCGCCCGTCGGGGCCGAACTGCGGCACGCCTTCCTGCGGCGCGCCCGCCGCGGCCTCGATATCGGCGCGGTTGCAGCGGCAAGGGTAGGTGAGCCCCAGGGCGGTCAGCCGGTCCAGCGCAGCGCGGTAGCGGGGCAGCCGCTCGGACTGGCGCATCACCGGTTGCGGCCAACTGAGGCCCAGCCAGTGCAGGTCGTCATAGATCTGCGCCTCCCAGGCGGTGCGGGAGCGGGATTGGTCGATATCTTCGATGCGCAGCAAAAACCGGCCGCCCGCAGCCACGGCCATATCATGCGCCAGCAGCGCGGAATAGGCGTGGCCCAGGTGCAGAGGTCCGGTTGGCGAAGGCGCAAAGCGGGTGGTGAATGTCACGCTTTCTCAATCACATAGACGGTGGACTTGAGGTTGATTCCGGGCAAGTGGTCGCCGTATTCCTTGAATAGCAGCCGTGCCGCCGAACAGTCCAGCCAGTCATTCAGTTTGCCGGTATAGGCGCGGTCCTCCAGCGCGTGGTCGTTGAAGGAGAAGGCAAACAGCCCGCCACGGTCCAGCGCCCGCATGATCACGTCAAAGGTGGCCGGCGGTGCCGCGCCCTTGCTCAACAGGCCGCAGCCGGCAATAGCGCGGTAGCTGCCCGGTTTCACCGGCGTCTTGTCCGCAATGTCCAGCTGCGTCAGCTGCCGGTAGACGCCTTTGGCACGGGCCTGCTCCAGCATTTCCGGCGATGGCTCCAGCCCGTCAACCGTGCTGTATCCGGCAGCACGCAGCGCCAGGCCGCAGAGGCCGGTGCCGCAGCCGAAGTCGAGGACCGGTGCGTCCGGGTCCGGCAGGTATTTCCACAGCGCCGCGGCAATCCGCCCAGGCGTTGCATAACCGTTTTCCGCGATTTCCGCATCATAGGAAGCGGCCCACCTGTCATAGTGTTCGCGGGTCGCCTCCGGGCTCTTAAGCCCGTAGGACTTATCGAGAAATTTTTCGTTCATGCGGCAATTCTAGCCGCGGGCTCTGCGCAGCGTCTAGGAAAAGTTGCTGAGCCACACCTGCCAGGCTGCCTTGGCGCGGTCGGTATAGGCCTTGTAGCGGTCCTTGCGGCCGCGGCGTCCGCCCTTAAGGCCGTCAACCGGGCGGAACAGGCCGAAGTTCACGTTCATCGGCTGAAACGTCTTGGCCTCGGCGCCGCCGGTGATGTGGTGGATCAGCGCCCCCATGGCGCTGTCCTGCGGCACCTCGGGCAGTTCCCGGCCGAGGATCTCAGCCGCCGCCAGCCGGCCTGCCAAGAGGCCCATGGCAGCGCTTTCAACATAGCCTTCGACCCCGGTGATCTGGCCGGCAAAGCGGATGTTGGGTTTCGACTTCAGCCGCATCTGCGCATCCAGCAGGGTGGGCGAGTTGATGAAAGTGTTGCGGTGGATGCCGCCGAGGCGGGCAAAGCTGGCGTTCTCCAGTCCCGGGATCATCCGGAACACCTCGGTCTGGGCGCCGTATTTCATCTTGGTCTGGAAACCGACGATGTTGAACAGCGTTCCCAGCGCGTTGTCACGGCGCAGTTGCACAACCGCATGGGCCTTGACATCCGGCTGATGCGGGTTGGTCAGCCCCACCGGCTTCATCGGCCCGTGGCGCAGGGTTTCCCGGCCGCGTTCTGCCATCACCTCGATCGGCAGGCAGCCGTCGAAATAGCCCGCGGTCTCGCCCTCGTGGAACTCGGTTTTGTCAGCTGACAATAATGCGTCGATGAAGGCTTCGTATTGCTCCTTGTCCATCGGGCAGTTGAGGTAGGCGGTGCGCTCTTCCTCGGTCTCGCCCTTGTCATAGCGCGACTGCATCCAGGCCCGCGACATGTCGATGCTTTCCGCATAGACGATCGGCGCGATGGCATCGAAGAAGGCCAGCGCCTCTGCTCCGGTTTCAGCTTGAATGGCCTGACCCAGCTGCGGCGAGGTCAGCGGGCCGGTGGCAAAGATCCAGTGGCCGTCTGCCGGCAGGCCGGTGATCTCCTCGTAGGAGACCGTGATATTCGGATGCGCCTTCAGCCTGGCGGTCACGGTTTCGGCAAAAGGCTCCCGGTCCACGGCGAGGGCGCCGCCTGCGGGCAGGCGGTGCTGATCTGCGGTGGTCATGATCAGCCCGTTGGCCTGGCGCATTTCCCAATGCAGCAGGCCCACAGCGTTCTGCTCGTCATCGTCGGAGCGGAAGGAGTTGGAGCACACCATCTCGCCCAGGTTGCCGGTCTGGTGGGCGAAGGTTTCCACCTTGGGGCGCATTTCGTGGATCACCACCTGAACGCCCATGTTTGCCGCCTGCCAGGCCGCTTCCGAGCCGGCCATGCCGCCGCCCACGATATGCAGTGTTTGTGCCGAATGATCTGTCATGCCCGCCACATAGGGCAGGGGACGGGCCTGTGCAACCGGCTTGGGCGCGGGGGCTGCGGCAGAACCGCCGCTGACCGCGCACATGCGCCGTTTGGACGCCAGTTTGTCCTGGTGTCAGTTCGACCTGGTACCAGTTCGACCTGGTATCAGATTGTCCGGGTGGCGGGGAAATTTGGGGCCGCCGCCGCGGGAATGATCGACCGGTGAGAGAGAACCGGCTGGAGGGACCCTTCCGCAGCAGCAGCCCAAATTGTGCAGGCCCGTGACTGTGCGCCGGCCTTGCCCAATCTTTGCCATCTTTCCGCCCGAATTGAAAGGCAGTTGGCTGGCGTCTTATGGAAACAATAGGTTTCGATTGGTAAACAAAGCCTAAAGTTCTCCGAAAATTTTCCGATAAAGTTACTCCTGCCAGTCCGGCGCGCGTTTTTCGATGAAGGCGGCCATGCCTTCGATGGTGTCGCGGTGCATCAGGTTCTCGACGATCACCCCGCTGGTATAGGCATAGGCCTGATCCAGCGGCATCTGCAGCTGCTCGTAAAACGCCTGCTTGCCGATCTTCACTGCCGCGCCCAGTTTCGCGGCGATGGTTTCGGCCAGCTTGGCGGTTTCCGCCTCCAGCGCCTCCAGCGGCACGGCGCGATTGGCCAGCCCCAGCTCCACCGCGCGCGCGGCGTCGACGAATTCGCCCGTGGTCAGCAGCTCAAACGCCTGCTTGCGCGGGATGTTGCGCGACAGCGCCACCATCGGGGTGGAGCAGAACAGGCCGATGTTCACCCCGTTGACGCCAAACCTGGTGCCCTCTGCCGCCACCGCCAGATCGCAGGAGGCAACCAGCTGGCAGCCCGCCGCGGTGGCGATACCGTGGACCTGGGCAATCACCGGCTGCGGCAGGGACTGCAGCCCGGTCATCACGCGGGTGCAGCGGGCAAACAGATCCTGGAAATAGGCCTTGCCGCCATCCTCGGCGCTGCGCCCGGCCGTCATCTGCTTGATATCATGGCCCGCGCAGAACCCTTTGCCAGCGCCGGACAGGATCACCACCTTGATGCTGCTGTCCTCGCGCAAGGCATCTATCTGCTCCTGCAGGGCCGCCAGCATCTCGTCCGACAACGCGTTCAGCTTTTCCGGTGTGTTCAGGGTCAGCCGGGCGATAGCCCCCGTGTCGCAACGTTCCAGAATTGCCATCTTGCTCTCCTCCCAAGGGTTGCGCCAACTCTAGTCAGCGCGAAGGGAAAGGAAAAGCATGGCACTGGCATTTGATGTCGCAGGTCTGACGGATTACCTGCATGAGATCTTTCCGCAGGTGAGGGACGATTTTGCCATTGATGCGATGGATGAGCACGGCCTGCGGATGCGCCTGCTGACCGCGGAGCGTCACCTGCGGCCGGGCGGCACCGTGTCGGGGCCGTCGATGTTTGCGCTGGCCGACTGCGCGATCTACGCGCTGATCCTGTCGCGGCTGGGGCGCGAGGCGCTGGCCGTGACCACCAACTGCGCGCTGGATTTCATGCGCAAGCCGGTGGCAGGCGCCGATGTGATTGCCGAGGCGCGGCTGCTGAAGCTGGGCCGGGTTCTGGCGGTGGCGGATGTGCTGATGTATTCCGAAGGCATGGCGGAGCCGGTCGCCCGCGCCTCCATGACCTATTCGATCCCGCCCAAGCGTTAAAGCGCGGTGGCCAGCGGCTGGCCGACCTTGACCAGGGTTTCCCGTCCCTTGGCGCTGTTGGCTGCCAGGTCGTCCGCAAAGCGGATCCGGCCGGGCTCGAACACCACCACCACGGTGGAGCCGCCGAACTTGAAGTAGCCCTTTTCGTCCATCTTCTGCACCGCGCCTGTGGTGCGGGTGTTGACGATGGCGCCGACGCCAAAGGCGCCGACCTCGACAAAGCAGTAGCTGCCGAAGGTTTCGGTCTCAACCAGCGTCCAGCTGCGCTTGTTCTCGCCAAACACATCCGGCCCGGCCCCCAGCGCAATCGGGTTCACCGAATGCAGCGCGCCGGAAATATCCTCTGACGCTGTGATGTGTCCCGCGGCGGGGAAGTGGTAGCGGTGGTAATCCGCGGGGCACAGCCGCACAATCGCCAGCGCGCCGCCGATGAAACGGTCAGCAATGCCCGGAAGCATGGTGCGGACCGACATCGGGTAGCCCTTGACCGGGACAAAGACATCCTCAGCCAGTTCCGGAAAAACCAGCACGCGCCCGTCCGCGGGGGAGACGATGTCCCGCGGGTCATCGCTGAAGGGACGGGCTTCGGGTTTCAGGTGGCGCACGAAGAAGTCGTTGAAACAGCCGTAGCTGTCAGCCGGCGCCGTGGCCTCCGACATGTCGATCGACAGATCCTCGACAACCTTGGCGATCTTGCCCCTGGAAAACCGCGAGTCGAACCAGGCACCCATCAGCCGGCTGATGAGCGCGGAGCGGAACAGCAGTTTCTCCACCGGCTTTGCGCTGGCGTTCTGATAGGCCCAGCGGATCCATTTCTCGCCCAGCACAACCTCTTCGAAGGTCTCGCCGGTCTCGCGGTCAACAACAAGGATGGGGTCGCGCTGCATTTGGCCTGCCACTTATGAGTAAGATCCTGCCGCGCCTAGCAAAGACTAGCAGTCAGGCCAAGGGGGAATGGCATGCAACGTGCGGGCCGGGGCCGTCCAGCCCGGAGGCAGGCAAGGGCCGAGTGCAGGGCGCACGGGCGGGACAGGTGCTTCAGCCACGAAAAAGGGGGCCGAAGCCCCCTTGTGCCGCCCGCTTAGGGGAACAGCTTTTTCACATAGTTCGGCAAGGCGAACGCGGCCTTGTGAACCTCCGGATTGTAATACCCGGTGTCGATCCCGGCGGCAGCAAAACGCGCCTCCAGCTCTTCAAGGCTCACGTTGCGGGCCTTGTCCGAGCGGCTGCCCCAGCCAAAGGCCATCGGCCCGCCGGCATAGGTCGGCACGGTCGCCATGTAGCAGGAGGCATCCGCAAACAGCGCCTGGAACGCCCGCAGGGTGCCGGTCAGCTCCTCGCCCTGCATGAACGGCACGCCGTTCTGGGTGACGATGATGCCGTCCTCCGTCAGCGAGCGCGCGGCGTGGCCGTAGAAGGTGTCGGTGAACAGCACTTCGCCGGGGCCGATCGGGTCGGTCGAATCGACGATGATCACGTCGAACTTTTCGGTGTTCTCTTTCATGAACACCGCACCGTCGTTGATCACCAGATTGAGGCGCGGATCGTCGAAAGCGCCGTCGCTCAGCATCGGCAGATACTCTTTCGAGAAATCCACCACGCCGCCGTCGATTTCCACCATGGTGACATGCTCGACCGACGTGTGGCGCAGCGCCTCGCGGGCCATGCCGCCGTCGCCGCCGCCGATGATCAGCACGCGCTTTGCATTGCCATGCGCCAGGATCGGCACATGGGTCAGCATTTCATGGTAGATGAAGTTATCGCCTTCGGTGGTCTGCACCACGTCGTCCAGCGTCAGGATGCGGCCGAACTGGCCGTTCTGGAACACTTTCAGGCGCTGGTGCTCGGTGTTGCTGTCATAGAGCATCTCATCGACGCGCAAACGCTGGGCGTAATGCGCGTGCAGGCTCTCGGTGACCCACTCCTTCTTCGCGGCATCGCTCATGCCGCGACCTCCTTGGCGATCAGCTCCTCCCCGCGCAGCAGTTCGCGCACTTCCACCATGTCGGTGTTGAACGCTTCCTTCAGCACGCCGACGGCTTTCCAGGGCTCGGCGTCGCCGCACATGAACACGTCAAACGCGCCATAGCCGATTTCCGGCCAGGTGTGGACGGAGATGTGGCTTTCCGCCAGCACCGCAACACCCGAGACGCCCTGAGGCGAGAACTTGTGGGTGTGGATGTGCAGCAGGGTGGCGCCGCAGACCTCAACACATTTGCGGAAGGCGTTCTGGATGCGCTCTTCGCAGTCCAGGCCGGTGCCCCTCATAACTTCGATGATCAGATGCGTGCCGGCGAACACCTTGCCATCCTTGCGGATGAAATGGTCTTCGCGGTCGGACTCAACAACAGCATCAAGATTCGCGGCAGTTACACCGCGGGCGGTATCTTCCTCATGGGCGCCTGTCTCCAGACCGATCCCCAGTTGGAAGAGGTTGGCGTCTTTCATGGCGCTCCCCTTCGTTCCAGCAGATGACAATCCAGACGGCCCTTAGCGCCCCCCCGGATAAGGGTCCGGGGTTGGGATCGGTGCCGAAAGTGAGGGGGCATGTAGGACCCATGAAAGATTCGTTCAACCTTAAATTTCCGCATAGCTGGTAACGCATGAGCGGGCGGCTCCGGCAGGCGGGGGGAAGCGGGCAAAAAAAGGCCGGGGCGAACCCCGGCCGTCAGGTTGTTCTTTTGCCCAGGGGATCATGGGCGCCAGAACGGAAGAGTGGCTTCATAATGAGCGTCGGCGCGGGACACGCCGATGTCCTTTAGCTGCGCATCGCTCAGGTGTTTCAGCTGGCACCGGGTTCGGTGGCGCAGGCTCCACTTGGTGACCAGCACGGCAAACAGGACAGCCCACTGCGCCAGCACCGGCAGGGCCGGGCGGCTGTTCAGAAAGGACATATTCGATTGTGCCATTTGTGTGTGCTGTGCCATGGGAGGCTTCCTTCGTATTGTGTTGATACAATCCTGTTGATTTGTAGTGATGTTCTGATACAAAGAGGTCGACGCAAAGTCCAAGGATGGATTGTAATGGGTACAATTTGGCCGCAGAGCCTGGCAGGGGCCAAAGGGCCGAAGTACAAAATGGTGGCCGATACAATCCGGTCCGCCGTGGAAACCGGTGGCTTGAAAACTGGTACAAAGCTTCCTCCAGTGCGCGAACTCGCGTACCAGTTGAGCATTACGCCCGGCACCGTGGCCCGCGCCTACAGCATCCTGACCGATGAAGGCGTGCTGGAGGCCGAGGTGGGGCGCGGCACCTTTGTAGCCGAAAAGAAGAAACCGGTGCCGGATGACGTATGGTCGCGGCAGCTACATCTGGCCGAGGCGCGCGATCCTGGCCACGTCAGCCTGTTCAGCCCGCGGATTGCCGACATGGGGCAGGTGGCCGCGGTGCGCGAGGCGCTGCACAAGGTGGCCGAGGGCGATGCGCAAAAATTCCTGAATTACCCGACCCGGGACGCCTATCTGCCGGTGCGCCAGGCCGCCGCCGCCTGGGTGGGGCAATCGCCGGTTGGCACCGTCACCGAAAATGACATTGTACTGACACACGGCGGCCAGAACGGGCTGATGGTGGTGCTGCAAGCCATCCTGGCGGGGCCGCAGCCGGTGATCATGGTCGAGGATCTGACCTATGCGGGCTTCCGCCGCGCGTCAGAGCTGCTGAGGGCGCAAGTGGTTGAGGTGGCGATGGACGAATACGGCATCCGCCCGGATTCGATGGAGCTGGCGATCCGCAAGACCGGCGCCACCGTCTTGTGCACCAGTCCAGAAGTGCACAATCCCACCGGGCTTTACACGCCTTTGGAGCGGCGCAAGGAAATCGTCCGGATCGCCCGCCGCCACGGGGTGCAGATCGTCGAGGACGACTGCTACCGCCTCGGCGAGGCGCGCGCGCCGGGCTACCGGGCGCTGGCGCCGGAACTGGCCTGGCATGTGTCCTCGATTTCCAAGATCCTGACCCCCGCCCTGCGCGTCGGCTTTGCGCTGGCGCCGGAGGGGCGGGCTGCCGATCTGCGGCGGGTGGCGGAACACGGCTATTTCGGGCTGGCGCAGCCGCTGGCCGATCTGATCCGCATCCTGCTGACCGATCCCCGGCTGCCGGGGCTGGTGGAAAAGGTGCGCGCCGAGATGGCCCGTTATGTGCGGGTGGCGGTCAATGCACTGGGCGGCTTTGACCTGACCTGGAACCCGGATGTGCCGTTCCTGTGGCTGCGGCTGCCCCCGGGCTGGCGGGCGGCGGCCTTCACCCGCGCGGCAGAGGCGAACGGGGTGCAGGTCCGGTCCGCAGATGAATTTGCCCTGCGCGACGGCCGCGCCCCGCACGCGGTGCGCATCGCCGTCAATGCCCACGTGCCGCTGAAACGCTTTGAGGAGGCGATGCTGCGCCTGCGTGCCCTGCTGGACAACCCGCCGGAGCAGATCAGCGTCTGAATTTATGGGGTAATATAGTACCTATTTTATAACCTGTTGTTTTGCAACGATTTAATCTTGATTGACCCTGTTGACGCAGCATTGCGATCCCCGTAAACCCCCTCCATCGCATTCAGGCGGGACCGATTTGGATTCTGCCTTCACGACAAACAGGATTGACCTGCCATGAAAACCTTCTCTGCTACTCCGGCAGATATCGAGAAGAAGTGGATCCTGATCGACGCCGAGGGCGTTGTTCTGGGCCGTCTTGCCTCGATCGTTGCCATGCGCCTGCGTGGCAAGCACAAAGCCTCGTTCACTCCGCATATGGATATGGGCGACAACGTCATCATCATCAACGCCGACAAGGTGCAGATGACCGGCAAAAAGCGTGACGAAAAATTCTACTGGCACACCGGCCACCCGGGCGGCATCAAGTCGCGCACCAAACAGGAGATCCTGGAAGGTGCACACCCGGAGCGCGTCGTGTTCCAGGCCGTCAAGCGTATGCTGCCGGGCAACCGCTTGGCGCGCCAGCAGATGACCAACCTGCGTATCTATGCCGGTGCCGAGCACCCGCATGAAGCCCAGGCCCCCGAAGTTCTGGATGTCAAATCCATGAACAAGAAAAACACCCGGAGCTGATATCGATGGCTGATCAGATCAACACTCTCGAAGAGCTGGGCGCCGTTGCAGGCGTTGAGTCCGTTGCAGAAGAAACCATCGCGCGTGAGCCGGTTCGTGACGAACTGGGCCGCTCCTATGCCACTGGCAAGCGTAAAGACGCAGTTGCCCGCGTCTGGATCAAGCCGGGCTCCGGCAAGGTCGAGGTGAACGGCAAGGAAATCAACAAGTACTTCGCCCGTCCGGTACTGCAGATGATCCTGCGCCAGCCGTTCCAGGTTGCCGGCGTCGAAGGCGAGTTTGACGTTTACGCCACCGTCAAGGGCGGCGGCCTGTCCGGTCAGGCCGGTGCGGTCAAGCACGGCATCTCCAAAGCGCTGCAGCTTTACGATCCCTCGCTGCGCGGCGCGCTGAAAGCGGCAGGCTTCCTGACCCGCGACAGCCGCGTTGTGGAACGGAAGAAATACGGCAAGGCCAAAGCCCGCCGTTCGTTCCAGTTCTCCAAGCGTTAATTCGGAACATATCCAATTCGAAAAGGCCCGCCGCTGGCGGGCCTTTTTTTATGCCGGTTTTTTTGATCCTGCTCGCTTTTGCCGAAATCTTTCAGGGTTCTTTCAGGAAGATTTTCTAATTTGTTTCCTGAATCGAGCGACCAGCAAGCGAAGGCAGGACAAATAATGGCAACACCGGAGAACCCGAAAACTGCTCCGATCGGCAACGGGCAGCTGGATATCGGCCGCTTCACCCATGGCTATGAGGAGCTGGATATCCAGGAGCAGGGCGGCGGGGCCAATGTGTCCATCGGCGCGTTCTGCAGCATCGGCCGGGGGATGCGGATCCTGCTGGATGCTTCGCCCATGCTGGACCGGATCACGGCCTTCCCCTTTGGCGAGGTTTTCTGCGAAGAACTGGGCGGCGCCGGGGTGCATGTGCCGCGGCAGAACGGCGGCGATGTTGTCATCGGCAACGACGTCTGGATCGGTGCCAATGCCACCGTGCTCGCCGGGGTGACCATCGGCAATGGTGCCGTCATCGGTCCGAATGCCACTGTCGCCAGCAATGTCGGCGCCTATGAGGTCTGGGCAGGCAACCCGGCGCAGCTGGTGCGCAAGCGGTTTGAGGACGCGGTCTGCGAAAAACTGCAGGAGCTGCGCTGGTGGGATCTGCCGCTGCCGCTGATCCGGGAAATGGCACCGCTGCTGTCGGCGCAGCCGACGGTGGAGCTGATCGAAGGCCTCCAGGGCATCGTCGCCGATCTGGTGACCTTCACCGACCAAGGCGCGGGCGAAAGCGCGGCCTGAGGCCGGGCAGGGCTTTGCCCGCTTCAAACCGCCTCGATATGCGGCCCGGGACCGGCCAGGTTCCAGGGCCGTTAACTTTTTGGCAGAACTGGCGTAACATGGGCTGACTGCGTCCTGTTGGGAGGACAGCTGCCATGCCGCAAACAATCTATGAGAAATACGGCGGGTTCAGCGCCATCAGCCGCGTCGTGATGACATTTTACGAGATGGCGCTCGAGTCCGATCAGATCGGCGACTACTTCGCCGACGTCGACATGGCGCGGCTGATTGATCATCAGACCAAGTTCATCTCCTCGCTCCTGGGCGGGCCGGCCTCCTTCAGCGACGAGCGTCTGGAGGCGGTGCATAGGGCGCTCGGCATCACCCATGAGGATTTCGACGAAATGGAGGCCCTGCTCAAGGAAGCGCTGGAGCAGCACGGCTTTTTTGAGACCGATGTGCGCGCCACGCTGACCGCGATCGAGGCAAAGCGCAACATCATCGTCACCAGGAATGCGGCATGAGCATTGCCGCCATCAACGAGCAGCTGCTGCGCGCGATTGGCGTCGGGGTGGCGGTGGTGCGGGCCTCTGACCTTGGGTTTGTCTTTCACAATCAGCCCTTTGCGGAATGGTTCGGCACGCCGGGCGAGGGCGCAGCGCTGACCGATGCCATCGACGGGCTGGACCGCGCGGATCTGGGGCCGCTGTGCGAGGAGGGGCTGCGCTACTCGGCGGAGCTGAAGATCAAGCGCAAGCGGCGCACGCTGGTCTTTGCCATCAACATCTCGCAGGCCAGCCATCTGGACGAGGCGCTCTTGGTGGTGGAATGCCAGAACATCACCCGCATCCGCGAGCTGGAAAGCATGATCGACAGCTATTCCGCCATGGTGGAGCGCAACACCCGCGAGCTGGAACGTGAGAAGGAGCGGGTGGAACGGCTGCTGCTCAATCTGATGCCGCGGCAGGTCTACGAAGAGTTCAAAACCTTTGGCGTCGTCACCCCGCAGCTCTATCCAAAGGTCTCGGTGGTGATGCTGGATTTTGTGAATTTCACCGATTTCGCCTCCCGCACCGATCCGACGGTCACGCTGGGAGAGCTGAACGACATCTTCACCGCCTTCGACCGCATCGTCGAGCAATACGGCTGCGAGAGGATCAAAACCATTGGCGACGCGTATCTGGCGGTCGCCGGGATGCCGGAACCGATGCCCGAACACGCCACCGCCGTGGCCCATTGCGCCACCCGCTTCCTGCGCTACCTGGAGCGGCGCAACCAAAGCCATCAGCACAAATGGCAGGCGCGGATCGGGCTGGGCACCGGCTCCGCTGTCGGCTCGGTGGTGGGGATCCAGAAATACGTCTACGACGTGTTTGGCCCCGCGGTGAACCTGGCGTCCCGCCTGCAAGTTTTCGCCAATCCGATGAAAATCGTCGCGCCCGAAGAGATGAAGGCCGCGCTGTCGGAGGAATTCCGCGTCACCGACATCGGCCCCGAAGACATCAAGGGCATCGGCGAGGTCAATCTGATCAATGTCGGTGACGAGCTGAGCGCGCCGCAGCCTGCCAGCCGGTTTTAACTATCCGGCGCAATCAGACCAAGCCCGCGCAAATAAATGCCAATGCCGCTTTCCAGCAGATCCTCGGGCGGAAACGGGGAGGTGGCACCTGGAGAGTTGCGCGCATAAAGCTCCACCACCCCGTGGCTCATCGCCAGCACATGCGCAGAGAACATCGAGGCCGGCGGCCGTTTGTGTTCGGGGATGTGCTGGCTCAGATCCGCTGCGGCGCGTTCCAGGATCGCCCGGGCACGGGCGGCGGCATCGGCCAGCTCCGGCGTGCGGTTCACCGACACGCCGCTTTCGAACATGGCGATGTAATGGCCCGGATGCTTCCGCGCAAAGGCCAGATAGGCCCGGCCCGTCGCCTCGAACGCCGCCAGCGCCGAGGGCTGGTACTTGTCATAGGCGTGCTGCATCAGGTCGGCAAACATGATGTAGCCCTGGCGCGCGGCCTCGGCGATCAGGTCTTCGCGCCCTTCGAAATGGCGATAAACCGCGGCCGGGGTGACACCCGCCGTCTTGGCGGCCTCCGACAGGGTGAAGCCGGTCGGGCCCTTGGCCTCGATCAGCTGCAGGGCGGCTTCGACCAGCGCCTGGCGCAGGTTGCCGTGATGATAACCGCGTTTAGGCATCCCAGATGTCCGGGCCTCCGCAAATTTCCGTGTCCAGGGCGCCGATGGCCTTGGTATCCTTGTTGTCATAGTCAATGCCGCTGAGCACCGCCCGGATCGCCGCCAGCCGCGCCCGCCGCTTGCCGTCGGAGCGCACGATGGTCCAGGGGGCCTCGGGACAATGGCTGCGTTGAAGGGTCTCGGAGATTGCGGCGGTGTATTCGTCCCATTTCTCCAGCCCCTTGACGTCGATCGGGCTCAGCTTCCACTGCTTCAGAGGGTCGGATTCCCGCTTCAGGAACCGCCGCAGCTGCTCTGCCCGGCCGACATTGAGCCAGAACTTGAACAGCTTGACGCCGTCGTCCACCAGCGCCTGCTCAAACCCCTTCACCTGGTGAAAGAACCGCTCGCGCTGGTCATCGGTGCAGAAACCAAACACCTTTTCCACCACGCCGCGGTTGTACCAGCTGCGGTCAAAGAACACGATCTCGCCGCCCGACGGCAGATGCTGGATGTAGCGCTGGAAGTACCACTGGCTCTGCTCTTCTTCGCTGGGTTTGGACAGTGCCACAACCCGGGCGCCGCGCGGGTTCAGGTTTTCGCGGAAGCGTTTGATGGTGCCGCCCTTGCCGGCGGCATCGCGGCCCTCCAGCACAATGGCGATGCGCGCGCCGCTGGCCTTGACCCAGGCCTGCATCTTGACCAGTTCGATCTGCAGAGCCTCCAGCTCCGCCTCATAGGTCTTGCGCGCCATCCGTTCCCGGTGCGGGTAGCTGGGGGTGATGATCTCGTCCTTGTCCGCGGTCTGGATCGCCTTGCGGATCTCCTCCGGCGCGCCGGTCTCGTAGTATCGGCTGATAGCCCCGTCAAATGGCAGCGTCATATGCAAAACCCTTCTGTCCCCAACACCTTATATGGGGCTGCAGTATGGAATGTGAATCGCATTAACGCAAATCTGCCCGGGCGGCAGCGCGCCGAACCGCGGCAGCGACCTCATCGGTTGCCACATGGTGCGGCATGTGGCCGATCCCCTCCAGCAGCGTCAGGGCGGCACCGGGGACATCCCGCACCAGCTGGCGCGCGTGGATATTGGGGCTGACGGTGTCATCCGCAGTGCCGTGGACGATTTCGACAGGCACCCCGATGCGGCTGTAAAGCGGCGCCAGCGCCTTCACCTCAGACAACAGGTTGGCGCGCTGCCGGGCATTGGCCCGCAGGGAGTTGCGCCGCAGCGTCAGCCCGATGCCGAAATGCTCGGCATAGCCTTCCGGCACCTGCTGCGGCGCAAACACCGCGTCCAGCGTGTCCATGACGGTGGCCCGGGACACAAAGGCGGTCAGGGCCGGGATCGCGAGGGCGCTGCCGATCCGCGACGACGTCACCTTGTAAAACGTGTCCAGCGGCGTGTCCCACGGGTGCGAAACGCCTGCAACAGACACCAGCGCCGCCAGTGCCTCCGGATGGTCGACGGCCCAGGCCAGCGCCACCGCACCTCCGTAGCTTTGCCCCAGCACGACGGGCTGCGGCGCCCCCAGCTGCGCCGCGGCCTGGCGCAGCACGTCCGCCTGCTGGCGGATCGTCGCCCCAGTGCTGTTCAGGCGGTCGGAATAGCCCAGGCCCGGCCGGTCGAACACCAGGATGCGGAAATCCCGGGCCAGCGCCGGTGCCAGCCGGAAGGTCATGTCCCGGGTGTTGCCGCTGGAGCCATGGATCAGCACCAGATCCGGCGCGCTGCCCTTGGGCTGGCCCATCTCCACCACATGCACCCGGTGGCGGCCGACCACCAGCACCTGGCCCTGCGGCGGGTGGCTGGACTCGGCAGCCGCCTCGCGCCGCCCGGCCTGCCAGGCGGTCAGCGCGGCACCGGTTGCAACAGCGAGGCTCAGATAAACCAGCATCCTACCGGCCGATCTGATCCAGCTCATATGGCGTGGTCTGGTAGATCTCATTGATCCAGTTGCCATACAGAAGATGCGCGTGGCTGCGCCAGCGGTTCAGCGGCTGCTGGCTGGGATCATCGTTCGGATAATAGTTGTCCGGCACGTTGATCGGGGTGCCATTGGCCACATCGCGGTCGTATTCCTGCTTCAGCGTATCGCTGTCGTATTCGAAATGGTTGAAGATATAGAGCGCGCGGTGCGCCTTGTCCTCCACCAGGCAAGGGCCGACCTGATCGCTGCCCAAGAGGGTGCGCAGCCCCGGGGCCGCGTCGATCTCTGCCTGCTTCATTTCGGTCCAGCGGCTGACCGGGATCACGAAATCATCCGAGAAACCGCGAAGGTAGGGCGAGGCAGGCGCCAGATTCCGGTGCCGGAAGCAGCCGAACGCCTTGTGGTCCAGCATGTGCTTTCTGACGCCATGGAAATGGTTGATCATCGCCATGCCGCCCCAGCAGACGCCAAAGGTCGAATGCACGTTGGTCTGGGTCCACTCGAACACCTCGCGCATCTCGTCCCAATAGGTGACTTCCGGAAACTCCAGATGCTCGATCGGCGCGCCGGTGATGATCAGCCCGTCGAACTTCTCGTGCTTCACCTCCTGGAAGGAGTGATAGAACTCCTCCATATGCTCAGCCGCGGTGTTCTTGGTCTGATGCTCGGTCATCCGGATCAGGCTGAGCTCGATCTGCAGCGGCGTGGCGCCGATCAGGCGGGCAAACTGATTCTCGGTCTGGATCTTCTTGGGCATCAGGTTCAACAGCCCGATGCGCAGGGCCCGGATATCCTGACGCGCCGCCTGATCCGGCGACATGACCATCACGCCTTCGTTCGTCAGAACGTCATAGGCGGGGAGGTCTGCTGGAATCTTGATGGGCATGTCACTGTCCTGATTTGCGGAAGGGTGTGCGATATAGCGGAAGTTGAGAGATAAGCGGCTTAGCTTCGGGCCTCAAGGGCCGAGGCGATCAAATCCACGAAACCGGCCTCATCCTTGACGGTTGAGATCTGGTCGGCGGTGACAGTGATGCCCCAATTGTCCGCCATCGCCTGATAGCGCGGCTGGCGGTGCGCCAGGGCCTGGGCATAGGTCCAGCGGATAAAGGCATCGGGGTCCACATCCCCTTCAGCTATGCCATTTTCCTTGAGATACTCTTGCCAGACCCGGTCCAGGAACTCCGGCTGATAGGACATCGGCTTGGGCGCGCGGTCGAACCGGCGCACCAGCTCCTCGGTATGCGCCTCGTCGCCCTTGATCCAGACCATCAGCGTGTGCTTGCTGAGTTCGGACATGATCTGGTCCTTAGGATCGTCCACATCCACCCATTCGCAGATCGACCCGCCGGTATCGCAGATGAAGTTCGGATAGCCGTAAAGCTGCTGCGCGCGGTCCTCGAAATACTCGGTGTCCAGCAGCGCGCGGATCTCCGCGACCCGGAACTGCTCCTGCCGCCGCTTGTATTCCGCGATCGGCAGGCCGCCCTTGGCCACATCGCCGGGCTTGCCCAGATAGGCCGCGACCGGTGTCAGGTTTTCAAAGGTGATGTTGGAGCCGATGAAGATCGAATCCGACAGCAGCAGCTCGCGCAGGAACGGCACTTTCATCGCCTCGGCCTTGGCGTTGTCGGCGATGTATTCGCCCATGTAGCGGGTGCCGATGCGGTAATCGACGGAGTAATGGAACCAGCTGCCGGCCCCGCGCAGGACGTTGCTGACATAGGTTTTGCCAAGCCCGGACATGCCAAAGAACAGCACCCGTTTGTTCGGCGCCTCGCGCCAGTCCTGTGCGGAAGAGTAGAGCATTGATTACGTAGTCCCTGAAGGTTTCAGGCCTTGCTAATCCTCTGCGCGGGCTGGGTCAATTCCGTGCGCGCTTGCGCCGCAACCGGGGCTTGCCGTTCAGGATCAGCAGCCCCGCCGCGAGCAGGGCAAAACCGGCATAGGCCTGCGGTTTCAGCGCTTCGCCCAGCACCCAGGCGCCCAGCACGATGGCGACCGGCGGGATGATCAGCGTGACCAGCATCAGATTGCCGCTGCCCGCCAGCCCCAGCACCCGGTAATACAGCAGATAGGCCCCGGCGGTGGCGATCAGCGAGAAATAGGCGATGGAGATCCAGGTGCCCGTTTCCAGCGACAGCACAGGCGTCCCGTCAATCAGCAGCGCCGCCGGAGCCAGGCACAGGGTGGACCCCGTGAGCATCCCCGCCGCCGCCACCTGCGGCGGCAGGCCCGACAGGTGCAGCCGCGCCCAGGCGCTGGCAAAGGCATAGGACACCGTGCCTGCTAGCACCGCCAGCTGCGCGGTGCTGCGGAGGTCGAAACTGGCAAATTGCTCCAGCCCGATGGCTGTGGCCACGCCCAGGAAGCCAAGGGTGACCCCCAGCGCCTTGCGCGCCGTCAGCCGCTCATCGGCAAAGATCATCGCCGCGACGATCACCCCGAACACAGCCGTCGCCGCATTCAGGATCGAGGTGAGGCCGGTTTCGATATGCAACTGCCCCCAGGCCATCAGCCCGAAGGGAATCACGTTATTGAGCAGGCCCATCACCAGGAAGGCGCCCCAGACCCGCGGGTCCCTTGGCACCGGCAGCCGCATCAGCAGGACGGCGGCCCACAGGACCAGCGCCGCCCAGCCGCAGCGGTGCAGCACCAGGGTCACAACGGGGATTTCATCCAGGGCGATGCGGATCGACAGAAACGATCCGCCCCAGATCACGCCGAGCAGGATCAGCTCGGCCCAGGCGCGGGGGGATATGGTTTTTTGCGGGCTCATGCACGTCAGCTAACGCGCGGGCGAGCGCCGGGCGACCCGTTTCTTGCGGCAAAAGAAAACCCCGCCCTGGAAACAGGGCGGGGCGAAGGCTGGTCCTGCACCGGCAGCGGCCGGAGGAAGGATCAGAAGTTGTAGCCGATTTTCAGGCCGAAGCTGACAGCATCGTTGTCCTGGAAGTTGGTCACCGGGTTGCCGCCCGGAGAGGCAACCGCGTCGCCCAGCTGGGTATAGCGGATGCCCGCGGAAATGGTCATGTTGTCCTGCTTGTAGCGCACGCCAAGCCGGATCGCCTCATACCCGTGGGTCGGCGCCAGCGGCGACACCAGATCGTCGCCGTCCACATCCGCATAGATCAGAGCCAGCGAGCCGGACCAGTTCTCGTTGAAGCTGCGGCCGATCCCCAGCGTGTAGGTGAAGGAATCGTCCAGGTCGATCAGGTCCCGGCCCAATCGCGCGGGAACAAGGTCTGTCACGCTGTGTTCCGCCCAGCGGATGCCG
This sequence comes from Leisingera daeponensis DSM 23529, assembly GCF_000473145.1. Classification (NCBI taxonomy): domain Bacteria; kingdom Pseudomonadati; phylum Pseudomonadota; class Alphaproteobacteria; order Rhodobacterales; family Roseobacteraceae; genus Leisingera; species Leisingera daeponensis. Next base: position 850,823 of record NZ_KI421500.1, read on the forward strand.
CCGAACAGCAAAGTGTCCTGAGCGATGCCGGTCTGGAAGTCCAGATTCACCGACTGCGGTGTCTTGGTCGTTGTGGAAGTGTTAGCGTTCAGGACAGGGGCACCGGCAAACGTCTCGTTCAGATCGAAGTCATGTTCGATTTCAGAGCTGTAAGTCAGCGCTGCACGCAGGGCAATCTCAGGGATCTCATAGGCCACGCCAGCGACCCAGCCAAAAGCGCCGTCCTTGTTGACATTCACGTTGTATGTGCCGCCGGGAATGGCGCCGTAGGCGAGACCGGCCAGATTGATTTGGCCATCGATTTCCTGATAGCGGATACCGCCATGGACGCTGAAGCGCTCATTGAACTTGTAGCGCAACAGGGCGGTGATCGAATTGGAATCCGCCTGCGCGGTGGTCCCGCCCAGCAGCAAAGAGCCGGTGGTCGGGTAGTTCACGTCCACACCCCAAGGCTGATCGAAGATCACCGCGAAGGACAGTTGTTCGTTGAGGTCCCGCTTGTAGCCTGCACCGAACATGTTGAAGCGTTCGCCGACATCCCCGGTGGCGGATTGAAGCGGATTAAGCGGGGTCACGCCATCACTACGAGTGGCGCGGTCATTGCCCGACAGGTCCACGGACGTGGTCGCGAAGGAGAATTCGGCGTAGTTGCCTTCTTCGAAGATAATGCCGATCGGCTGGCCGGTGCGGTCAAGGCCGCTGGCCACGGCAGGCCCGGACACCAGCGCCAGAGCGGCGGTTGTTGCAAGATAGCGTTTCATTGTTCCTCCCTTGGTAGCGGCCTGAGCGGACCGCTTTACGCGAAGGTAATAGGGCAGAAATCCGCAGATCAACCGTAACCAAGCGGCAACTAGCGTGAAACCTTCAGTTGCGGGCGGACCTGACGGGATTTCCGGCAACAATGTTGAGGTAATTCGCGATGCAGATGATGGCAGCGCCGCTCAGCACCCAGGCATCCAGCGCCTCGCCGTAGATCACCATGCCCAGGATCGCGATGGCGGGCAGCCGGGCGAAATCTATGGGCACCACGACGCTGGCGGGGGCCAGCGACAGGGCGGTGGTCAGGCAGAAATGCGCGGTGAGGCCGGCAATGCCGATCAGCACCAGCCAGGGCAGGGTGGATGCGTCCGGCAGCGCCATGCCGCCGTCCCATCCGGCAGCCAGCAGACCCATCACAAGTTGCATCGCCGTCAGCCAAAACAGGATCGAGGCGGTGGTCTCGTGCCGGGTCAGCCGTTTGGTCAGGATCGCAGTGAGGGCAAAGAAGATCGCGCAGCCGGCCGCCGCGGCGAGGCCCAGGTTCAAGGTGTCCGGACTGGGGCGGGCAACGATCAGGATGCCGGCAAAGCCCAGGCCAACCGCCAGCATCCGCCGCCGCGTCAGGGTCTCGCCCAGCAAGAGCGGCGACAGGATGATGACCCACAGGGGCGAGGTGAACTCCAGCGCGAACACCTGCGCCAGCGGCACCAGCGTCACCGCGAGGAACCACAGGTTCTGGCCGGTGAAATGGACCGTGTTGCGCAGGAGATGCACGCCCAGCCGGTCCCGCCGCACCTGATGCCAGCGTCCGGTGGCCGTCAGCACCGCCACCACGATCAGCAGCCCGACCATGCTGCGGTAGGTCATGATCTCGAAGGTGTCCAGCGTCAGCCCGGCCTCGCGGCCCGCGATGGCCATGGCGGAGAAGGAGACGATGGCGCCAATCATCCACAGGGCGGCGGTGAGCGAGTCCGGGTTTTGCATGGCAGTCCTCCCGGCGCCGAGGAAGTCGCCATCCTGCAGTGGCGTCAAGGGGAATTGCGCCCGGGCGCCCCGCCGGCTTAGAGGATTTCCCGCAGCAGCACCGCCTGGGGATGACGCTCGATCGTTTCCTTTGCCTTGATGCCCAGCCGGGCCAGCCGCGCCTCGTCCTGCAGAACCGCGGCAATGCTTTCAGCAAGGTTTCCGTAAGGGCTGCACAGCAGCCCTTCGCGGTAGCAGTCATCAATCCGGGTCGTGGGGTTCACCTCGGCAGCGACAGGCACGCCGTTTGTCATCAGATAGAAGGTCCGAACGATCTCGAAAATCTGCGTGTCATAGTAGTGAAGATTCAGCACGATCCGCGAACGGGCGATCCAGGCATCCCGGGCCGCTCCGTAAATGCCGGACAGCACCTTCACCCGCAGGCCGCGGGAGATGAGATCTTCAAGCACGTGCTTGCGCCGCTGATTTATGCAGCCGTAGAACAAGACATCGACATCGCGCTCATCCTGCGGGGCAATCCGGCACAGCTCCTTCTGAAAGCCCAGCTGGAGCTTCTCCACGCGCTTCACGCCGAAGTCCTTGAGGTAGGCGACATTTGCATCGCTGTAGTCCCACAGCGTGAAATCGTGAGAAAACCACTGCAGAATATTCTGGTTCCAGCTGCCAGGTGTTCCCCCCAGCTGCTCGGTGTTGAGAATAATTGTGCCGGGCGGCATCTGCGCGGCCATCGCGGGGTTCAGAAGGTGGACGCCAATCACGATGTTGCGGGCGGAAGGGATTCCCCGTCAATGTGCTGAGGCAAGGAGATATTCCAGTGCCTCTGCTGAGGCGGGCTGATCACATACTGCTCGTCGAGGAACGCCAGGCTGACGCCGTTCAGGCCCTGGACATACCGTTCGATGGACGTGCCGCCGCACTTGGGAATATGGGCGAAGTGCAGCAGCACGTCTTTGTATTTGATCACGGGCATTTTGCGCCGCCATTTGCCTTGAAGCAGTTGACCGCCGGCTTCGGACCGGCGGTCAGGTGTTCCGCTCAGGATGGCGCAAATTGTTTAAACGTTCTTTATAACAGGAGCGGTTTCACGCCTGTTTCACAAGCCACGCAAGCCCGTGTCATTCCCACTCGATGGTGCCCGGGGGCTTCGAGGTGATGTCGTAGGTGCAGCGGTTGATGCCCTTCACCTCGTTGATGATCCGGGTGGCGGTTTCGCCCAGGAACTCATGGGTGAACGGGTAATAATCTGCGGTCATGCCGTCCACCGAGGTCACCGCGCGCAGCGCGCAGGCATAGTCGTAGGTGCGGCCGTCGCCCATCACGCCGACGGTGCGCACCGGCAGGATCGCGACAAACGCCTGCCAGATCTCGTCATAGAGGCCGTGCTTGCGGATCTGGTCGATATAGACCGCATCCGCCTCGCGCAGGATGTCCAGTTTCTCGCGGGTGATCTCGCCCGGGCAGCGGATCGCCAGGCCCGGTCCCGGGAAGGGGTGGCGGCCGATGAAGCTGGCGGGCAGCCCCAGCTCGTGGCCCAAGGCGCGCACCTCGTCCTTGAACAGCTCGCGCAGCGGCTCGACCAGCTTGAGGCCCATCTTCTCCGGCAGGCCGCCGACGTTGTGGTGCGACTTGATGGTGACAGAGGGGCCGCCCGAGAAGGAGACCGACTCAATCACATCCGGGTAGAGCGTGCCCTGCGCCAGGAACTCGGCGCCGTCGATGGTGTCGGCGTGTTTCTGGAACACGTCGATGAACAGCTTGCCGATGATCTTACGCTTGGTCTCGGGGTCCGACTGGCCTTCCAGCTCGCCCAGGAAAAGCTCGCTTTCATCCGCGTGGATCAGCTGGATATTGTAGTTGTCGCGGAACATCTTGACGACTTCTTCCGCTTCGTTCTTGCGCAGCAGGCCGTGGTCGACAAAGACGCAGGTCAGCTGGTCGCCGATCGCCTCGTGGATCAGGACCGCCGCCACCGAAGAGTCGACGCCGCCGGACAGGCCGCAGATCACTTTCTTGTCGCCGACCTGCTCGCGGATCAGGCGGATCGCCTCGTCCTTGTAGGCGCCCATGGTCCAGTCGCCGGTGAAGCCCGCGATCTTGACGAAGTTTTCGTAGAGCGTCTTGCCGTTCGGGGTGTGGTGCACCTCGGGGTGGAACTGAACCGCATAGAAATTGCGCTCCAGATCGGCGGTGATCGCAAAGGGGGCGTTGGGCGAGGTTCCATAGACCTCAAAGCCCGGCGCGATTTTCGAGACATGGTCGCCGTGGCTCATCCAGACCTGCTCGCGCGCCTCCAGGAACCAGCCGTTCAGCAGCGGGATGCGCTCCTGGCTCGGGGTCACATAGGCGCGGCCGAATTCGGCGGTGCCGTGGCCGCTGACCACCTCGCCGCCGAGCTGGTGCATCATCACCTGCTGGCCATAGCAGATGCCCAGGATCGGCACGCCATAGTCGAAGATTTCCTGCGGCACACGCGGCGATCCCTCGCGGGTCACGCTGTCCGGCCCGCCCGAGAAAATCACTGCCTTCGGCGCCAGTTCGCGCACGAAGTCCATGGTGACATTCTGATAGGGGTGGATTTCGCAATAGACGTTCAGCTCGCGCAGGCGGCGCGCAATCAGCTGCGTGACCTGGCTGCCAAAGTCGATGATGAGAAGGCGGTCATGGGATGTCTCTGTCATGCACGCGCCATAGGGCAGGAACGCATTTTCCGCAAGGGGGTTTGGCGCTTGGCCGGCGTTCGGCCCGGTTTTTCAAGGCGGTGCGCCCTGTAACCCGCGCAAGCTCTGCCAAACGCCGCTGCCGCGGTGGAAAATGCCCCGCCAATGTCGCTTTTCAACTTGAATGGCCGCAATCCTGCGGCGGCGGCGGGCGCGGTGGCTATAATACCCTTCGCAATGAAATGCCTGTGGTGAGGATAAACCATGACAGAAGCAGCCCCGCGCCGTCGTGCCCGCGGTTCCGGCGGCGGCGCCGCCCGCCGCGCCGAACGCACCAGTGTCAAGATCGAGACCGCGAAGTACATCGAGCGCAATATCCCGAACTTCGAAGTGCTGAACGACGAAGCGCTGGAGATCATCGAGCATAACGCGGAAACCATCCTGGAAGAGGTTGGCGTCAACTTCGTTGACAACCCGGCGGCGCTGCAGCGCTGGCGCGAGGCGGGTGCCGATGTGCAGGGCGAGCGCGTGCGCATTCCCCGCGGCCTGGCCCGCAAGCTGTGCGAAACCGCGCCTGCGGAGTTCACCCAGCATGCCCGCAACCCCGAGAAATCGGTGGTGATCGGCGGCCGCAACATGGTGCTGGCGCCGGTCTACGGCCCGCCGTTCGTGCGCGACGCCAACGGCGGCCGCCGCTATGCGACCATGGACGACTTCAACAAGTTCGTGAAGCTGGCCTATATGTCCAAGTGGCTGCACCACTCCGGCGGCACTGTCTGCGAACCCACTGACATTCCGGTGAACAAGCGCCACCTGGACATGCTGATGGCGCATATGACCCTCAGCGACAAGCCGTTCATGGGGTCTGTCACCGAACCCAGCCGCGCCCAGGACTCCGTCGACATGGCCGGCATCCTGTTCGGCAAGGAGTTCGTGCAGAACAACACCGTGATGACCTCGCTGACCAATATCAACTCGCCGATGACCTTCGACGACGTGATGATGGGCTCGCTGGAAGTCTACGCGCAGAACATGCAGGCTTGCATCATCTCGCCGTTCATCGTCGGCGGCGCCATGGCACCGGTGTCGGTTGCGGGCACCCTGACCCAGGTTCTGGCCGAAGTTCTGGCGGGCATCGCCTACAGCCAGCTGTGCCGGCCCGGTGCGCCTGCGATCTTCGGCGCCTTTGTGTCCTCGATCGACATGAACTCCGGCGCGCCGACCTTCGGCACCCCCGAAGCGTCGCTGGTCACCTACGGCGCAGGCCAGCTGGCCCGCCGCCTGGGCGTCCCGTTCCGCTCGGCCGGCTCCTTCTGCGGCTCCAAGCTGCCGGATGCGCAGGCAGCTTATGAAACCGCGAACTCGCTCAACATGGGCCTGCTGTCCGGCGTCAACTTCATGCTGCACGCCTGCGGCTGGCTCGAAGGCGGCCTGGTTGCGGACTTCGAGAAGTTCGTGATGGACGCCGATCAGCTGGGCGCCCTGCACGGCCTCGCCAAAGGCATCTCGGTGGACGAGAACGGCCAGGCGATGGAAGCCATCCGCGAAGTCGGCCCCGGCGGCCACTACCTCGGCTGCGCCCACACCCAGGCCAACTTCAAGTCGGCGTTCTGGAAGTCCGACCTGCTGGATTACAAGCCGTTCGAGCAGTGGGAAGAGGAAGGCAGCCGCGACACCTATGCGCTGGCCACCAGCCGGGTCGAAAGGCTGCTGGCCACGTACGAGCAGCCGGCCATGGATCCCGCCATCAAGCAGGCGCTGGAGGAATACGTCGCCGAGAAAAAGGCCTCGATGCCCGACGCGTTCATGTAAACGCCTGAAAAAATCAGGGGCAGGGGGCCGCGCCCTCTGCCGCACTGGAACGGCGGTCCGCAAGGGCCGCCGTTTTCGCATCTCCCGGACGTCCAGCCGCGCGCAGGCAGGCCGCTTCTCCCGCCAGCGCGATCAGCACATCCACATGGCGGATCAGGGAATAGCCCGCTTCGCCCGCCGTGCGCGCGGCATTCAAGGCGCTTTCCATCTCCAGCAGCCGCATCACCGCGGCGGCGGGCTTCGGCAGTGTCCCATAGCCCAGAATCCGCCGCAAATCGCGCTGGCGGCAATAATTTGCGGCGCCCAGACGGGCCGCCCTCGACAGAATCCGCGGACGGCGAAGCAGCGAGACCCGGGTGACTACATCCTGCATTGTCCTCTCCTTTTTCATTCTCTGTGCCGGACCTGCTATAACACAACCTAACGTGGTGTTGCGGAGAGGGCGCTACCGGCGAACGGTCCGTTTTGTGATGATTATTCATTTTCTGGAAACAATAGCGCCTGATCTGAATTTCTTTTCAAAACCAGTCGGGTGACCGTGGAGGAGCCTTCGGGCGCGGTGAGCGCGGCCGGCGGGCGGGCCCGACTGACGACCGGGGGTCTGAAAATGCAAAACCTACCGCACGCACCCTTGCCTGGCTGGGTGCCGCTTGAGACATGCCGTTATCTTCAGCACACGGAGGCGGGCCGCCCGATCCGGCAGCTTGCCCGCAAGGCCGGGTGCCACCCGTCCACCATTCTGCGCCAGGTGCGGCGGGTGGAAACCCTGCGGGACGACCCGCTGATAGACGAGGTGCTGACCTATCTTGCCGGACGCTTTCAGGCCGACGGCGCGGCCAAGGCGGGCGCGGGCGCGGACAGGCCCGCGGCGCGCGGCCTCACTGCCGGGTTCGAGCGCGAGTCCGCCAGCGTGCTGACCCTGCTCAGCCGCGGCGGCGCGGTTCTGGCTGCCGCCGAAGGGATGGAGATGGCAGTGGTTGTGCGGGAGGGCCAGGACAGCGACGGCCAGAAGGTGGCCGTGTCCCGCCCGCTGGCCGGGGCGCTGGCGCTGACCGGGTGGATCACCTGCTCCCGGCGGGGGCGCATCAGCCGGTACGCGATAACGCCAGCCGGGCGCACCGCGCTGAAACGGATCATTGCCGATCAGGAAAACCGGGCCAGGGCGCGGCTGGAGGGCGGCTTTGCCGAGGCGCAGGCGCCGTTTCTGGCCCCGGACGGCAGCGGCAAGCCGGGCTATGGCCGCAAGCCGCGCTATGGCACTTCGGAAACCCCGCTGGAGATGCTGGCGCGGCTGTCGGACAAGGACGGCAAGCCGTTCCTGTCCCCCGCCATGGTCCGCGCGGGCAAGCGGCTGCGCGAGGATTTCGAGCTGGCGCAGATCAGCAGCCATCTGATGCAGGAGACGCTCTATTTCACGCCCGGCAGCCGCGCCCTGCGCAGCAACAGCCACGAGGCGGGCGCCGCCGCGCAGCAGCGGATGACGGAGGCGCTGCAGAAACTGGGGGCGGGCCTCGGCGACATTGCCCTGCGCTGCTGTTGCCATCTGGAAGGCCTGGAAACCGCCGAGCGCAGCCTGGGCTGGCCGGCCCGCTCCGGCAAGGTGGTGCTGCGCATCGCGCTGCAGCATCTGGCGGATTACTATGGCGAGACCAGCGCCCTGGAGGCGGAGCTGATCGGCTGACAGCCCTATGCCTGCAAAAGAAAACGGGCCCGCACCTGGCGGACCCGTGAATCTGTCTGAATGGCTAAGCCTTAGGCTGCGACTTCTGCCTTGGCTTCTTTCAGGTGCTTCAGCACGGTCTCCGGGGAGGAGACGCCATAGGGGTCTTCGCCGTGGTTGTCGGACAGGCCCGGCTCTTCGAACCATGCCTCGACCACGCCATCGTTGATGATGGCGGCATAACGCCAGGAGCGGTTGCCGAAGCCCAGGTTGTCCTTGGCGACCAGCATGCCCATCTTGCGGGTGAACTCGCCGGAGCCGTCCGGGATCACCTGCACGTTTTCCAGCTTCTGGTCGCGCGCCCAGGCGTTCATCACAAAGCTGTCGTTCACCGACATGCAGTAGATCGCGTCGATGCCTTCGGCCTGGAAGTCGGCAAAGCCTTTTTCAAAGCCCGGCAGCTGGTAGGTGGAGCAGGTCGGGGTGAAGGCGCCGGGCAGCGAGAACAGCACGACGCGCTTGCCTGCAAAGTAGTCAGCGGTGGTCTTGTCTTCCCAGCGGAACGGGTTCGGGCCCTCGATCGACTCGTCGCGGACACGGGTGCGGAAGGTCACGTCGGGCAGCTTAACGCCAGCTTTCATCTCTGAATCTCCTGAAGGTTCATGCTCGTTCGGCGCGCAGACTTAAAATGATTCTAAGCCGGTATCAACACGTCCATGACTCCAGGATGCAGCTTATGGTTCTGCACCGCGGCATGCGGCGCAGATGCGCCTTTCAAGGCGCGGGCCGCGGCAGTTTCCTGCCGCCGCAATGCGTTATCAGCCGCCGGGCGAGGCGCTAGGCCGCAGCTTTCTTGATCGTCACCGTGGTGCCGCGCAGCTTGCGCTCGGCGGCGGCGGTGAGCTCATTGAACTTCTTCAGCGTCGCCAGCAGCTTCTTCTTGTCCTTGGAATCCTCGATGGCGCGCGGGAACTTCTTCTGCACGGTCTGGTACTGATCGTTGATCTTCTTCAGATCCTTGAACTTCGCCGCTGCCGCTTTGAGGTCCGGCACAGCCGCCTTCAGGTCCTGGCCCGCCTTGTCGATGGCTGCCCCGCAATGGGCGTTGATCGCCTTGACCAGCAGGCCAACCTGGTTGGTGTATTTCTTCAGATTGCGGTCCACCAAGAGCTGCGGCAGCTCGGTCGCGTCGAGCTTATTGTCGTGGCTGTCCGGCTTTTCCTTCAGGATCTTGGCCACATTCTTCTGGAAGTTGGCGGCGTAAAGCTTCTGCATCGCGTTCAGCTTGCCTTCGTATTCCGAGGCCTGTTTGACCCCGGCCATCTCCTTGGCCAGCGCGCCCTGCAGCGCCTCGATGTCCTTCTTGGAGTCCGAGGTCTTGGACCGCTTTTTCAGATCCTTGCCGATATCCGCTGCCAGCTTGCTCATCTTGGCCAGATGCGCCTTGGCCTCGCTGCAAAAGGCGGCCATCGCATTGACCTCTTCCTCGTGGATGTCCACCGCCTTGTTCCAGGTCGTCATGCCGTCCTTGAAATGCTTGTTCTTCTGGAAATCCGCCAATTTGCCGGAGGTCACCCCGTCGGCGCGCGCCTTGGCCAGGCTTTCGCGGAAATAATCCTCCCCCTCCCAGGCGTTGCCCAGCGAGATCCCGATCCGTTTCTTGATTTTCTCGCCCTCGGCCGCGGTGAATTTCTGTGTGCCTGCCGCCAGCTTCTTGTGCTCCGCCTTGAACTTCTCCAGCTCCTTGGCCATCACGCCCTCCCTTACTGATTACCCGTGCCGTTTACCTGAGCAATTGCCCTGCACAGCCAGACTATGTGCGGCGATGCGGCGCTTTGGCAAAAGAAAACGGCGCCGGTATCCGGGGGCTCAGCCATGATCAGGCGGCAGGGCAGGGTTGACGATATCCCCGTGCCAAGCCAAGTCAGCTATGATAAACCCGCAAGAAAGCCAGAGGCCGGAAGGGAAACCCACGTGAGAGACCTTAAAATCCCGGAGCAGCGCCACCCCGAGAAGGCGCATCGTCCCGACAACGCTCAGCCCAAGAAGCCAAGCTGGATCCGGGTCAAGGCGCCGGGCGGCAAGGGCTATGCCGAAACGCATAAGATCATGCGCGACAACCAGCTGACCACCGTGTGCGAGGAGGCAGGCTGTCCCAACGTCGGCGAATGCTGGAGCCAGGGCCACGCGACCATGATGATCATGGGCGAGATCTGCACCCGCGGCTGCACCTTCTGCAACATCGCCACCGGCCGCCCCGACGCGCTGGATGCGTTTGAACCGGGCCGGGTTGCCCATGCGGTGCAGAAGCTGGGCCTGAACCACGTGGTGATCACCTCGGTGGACCGCGACGACCTGGAGGACGGCGGCGCCGAGCATTTCGCCCAGACCATCCGCGCCGTGCGCCACCGCAGCCCCAGCACCACGATTGAGATCCTGACGCCGGACTTCATCAAATGCGATGACAGCGCGCTGGAGATAGTGGTGGCGGCCAAGCCCGACGTCTTCAACCACAACCTGGAAACCGTGCCGGGCCTTTATCCTGAGGTCCGCCCGGGCGCGCGCTACTTCCATTCCCTGCGCCTGCTGCAGCGGGTCAAGGAGCTGGATCCCTCGATCTTCACCAAATCCGGCATCATGGTCGGCCTAGGCGAGGACGCGCAGGCGGTGAAGCAGGTGATGGATGATATGCGCGCTGCCGGTATCGACTTCCTGACCATCGGCCAGTACCTGCAGCCGACGCCCAAGCACCATGCGGTTGACCGGTTCGTGACGCCGGAGGAATTCAAGACCTACGAGAAAGCCGCCTATGGCAAGGGCTTCCTGATGGTTTCGGCCACTCCGCTGACCCGCTCTTCCTATCATGCAGGCGACGACTTTGCCCGCCTGCGCGAGGCGCGCAACAAGAAGCTGGGCCTGGCATGACGCCGGAGCGTCTGGCGCGGCTGACCCGGCTGCGCCACGCTCTGCACCAGATCCCCGAAGTGTCCGGCGCTGAGGAAAAGACCGCCGCGATGGTGGCGGACTATCTGCGCCAGAATCAGCCTGATCAGCTGCTGGCCGGCCTTGGCGGCCACGGCGTTGCCGCGGTTTACGAGGGCAGGGAGGATGGCCCCACGGTCCTCATCCGATGTGAACTCGACGGGCTGCCGATTGAGGAGCTTTCGGATCAGCCCTACCGCTCCACCCACCCGGGCCGCGGCCATCTGTGCGGCCATGACGGCCATATGACGATGGTGGCGGCGCTGGCAGAAGACCTGTCCGCCCGCCGTCCCGCGGCAGGCCGGGCGGTGCTGCTGTTCCAGCCCGCGGAAGAAACCGGCAAGGGCGCTGCGGCGGTGATCGCCGACCCCGCCTTCCGGCAGATTGCGCCGGATTATGCGTTCTCATTGCACAATCTGCCGGGACTGCCGGTGGGGCAGGTGGCCTTGTGTTCCGGCCCCGCCAACTGCGCCTCCCGCGGCATGCGGATCAAGCTGAACGGCAAGACCTCTCACGCAGCCGCGCCGCAGGACGGGGTGTCGCCCGCCGGGGCTATCGCCCGATTGCTGCCGGGGCTTGTTGCCCTGGGCAGCGGCGGCAGTCTGGGGCCGGAGTTTGCGCTGGTCACGCTGACCCACGCCCGGCTGGGCGAAGCCACGTTCGGCATCGCACCGGGGGAGGCGGAGGTCTGGGCCACCCTGCGCACCGTCACGGACACCCGCATGGACCAGCTGATCACTGCTGCCACGGTTCTGGCAGAGCAGGTTTGCACGGCGGAGGGCCTGGGGCTGGCGATAGAATTCGACGACGTGTTCGACGCCTGCGCCAACCACCCGGAAGCGGTTGAGGTGCTGCGCACAGCCGCCGCCGCGGCCGGCTGTCCGGTGCAGATGCAGGAGCTGCCCCAGCGCTGGTCCGAGGATTTCGGGCAGTTCGCCAAGGGCGCCAAAGTGGCGATGTTCTGGCTGGGCTCAGGGGAGGCGCAGCCGCAGCTGCACAATCCCGATTACGATTTCCCGGACGCGGCAATTCCGGCCGGGGCCGGGATCTTTCTGCACGCGATCCGGGATTTGCTTGGCTGAATCTTTTCTGACCTTTACTGGGTCAGCGCATTGACGACGGCCACCGCGCCGACAATCGCCAGCGTGTCCTTGACGACCTCAAAGATCTTGTTGTCCTGGCGCACGTAGCGGTGCCCGTCGCGCGGCGGCTCTAGCCCCCAGCGGCCGTAGTCGTCCACGTAGACCCAGTCATCACCGCGGATACGGTCTCCATAGCGGTCGTGATCGTGGCTGTGCTTGGAGTGGTGGCGTTTCTTCACCTGGCCCGGGGCATAATGGGCGGCGCTGTTATTGTGGCCCGGCGCCCATTTCGGCGGCCCGGCGTAGGCCGCTGCGGGGGCAAGGGCGAGGCTGGTGGCCGCGGCGGCGGCCGTCATCAGAAACTTGTGCATTGGCGGATCTCCCGTGATCTCTGCATTTGCAGACCAGATGGGCAAAACGGGAAGAAAAGGCAAATCCGCTGCGCCGGAATGCGCCGGCGGCAGAAGGAAACCGGCGGAGCGGCGCCGGTTTCTGGCGCCGCGCAGGTTCCTGATTTCTGTGGCATTTCTGCACGGAACCAGCAGCAGGCTGCATGAGCGGTGCACAGGGGGTGCACGCGTGTCACCCCCGGTCACCGGCTGTTTCAGCCCTCGCCGGTGAAGCGCACCTTGCCGATGTGCGGCAGGTTCCGGTTGCGCTGCGCATAGTCGATGCCATAGCCGACGACGAACTCGTCCGGGATCTCGAAACCCACCCAGTCAGAGCGGAAATCCACCTCGCGGCGCGACGGTTTGTCGAGGAGCGCGATGGACTTCAGCCGCGCCGGGTTGCGGCTTTGCAGCAAGTGGATGACGTGGTTCAGCGTGTGGCCGGTGTCGACGATATCCTCAACCACCAGCACGTCGCGCCCTTCAATGGCGCCGCGCAAGTCCTTGAGAATGCGTACTTCCCGGCTGCTTTCCATCGCATCGCCATACGAGGACGCTTCCAGGAAATCGACCTCGATCGGCAGGTCCAGTTCCCGCACCAGATCGGCGATGAACACGAAACTGCCGCGCAAAAGGCCGACGACGACCAGCTTGTCGGTATCGCCGAATTCCTTCTGAATCTCCTCGCAAAGCTCCTCGATCCGCGCGGCAATTGCCTTGGCGGAGATCATCACATCAATGACATATGGACGCTGTGACATGGCTGCCCCCTTGAATTTCCAGCGCGTACATAGGACATGACGCGTCACAATTGTAGCAGAAAATCAGCGGACAGATGCCCACACACTCGGAAACCCGCCAGATGCCCTATTCGGCGCAGCAGATGTACGATCTCGTGGCTGATGTCGCGCAATACCCCAAATTCCTGCCCTGGTGCGCTGCCGCCCGCATCCGAAGCCGCGCGCCGCTGGGCGAGGCGGAGGTGATGGAAGCGGATCTGGTAATTTCCTTCAAGGTCTTCCGCGAACGCTTTGGCAGCCGGGTGACCTTATATCCCGGCGAGAAAAAGATTGACACGGAGTATCTGGACGGCCCGTTCCGCTACATGAAATCGAACTGGTCCTTTGCCCCGCGCGAGGACGGCACCTGCGACGTGTCCTTCTTTGTCGATTTCGAGTTCAGGAACGCGGTGCTGCAGGGCATCATCGGGGTGGTCTTCAACGAGGCGATGCAGCGTATCGTGCGCGCGTTTGAGCGCCGCGCGGCGGAACTGTACCGCTGAAACTCAGCCTTTAACCGAGACAGAAACGGGTCCCCGAGGGGACCCGTCCGGTGCGAAATGGCACCGTCTGCCGTGAGTGGTGGCATCCGCTATGGCCGGGGTCAGCTGTTCATGTCGTATGCGCGCTCACCGTGCACTGAAAGATCGAGGCCGTTGGTCTCGCTTTCAAGATCCACGCGCAGGGATGTGATCGCGGCGGAGACTTTCACCAGCACGATCGTCACCACCACGGTGAAGACGCCGACAATGACAAGGGCACCCAGCTGCGCGGCCCAGGCGCCAGCGCCGAAGACGGCGATCATGATGGTGCCGAAGATGCCGCCGACGCCATGCACGGCAAAGACATCCAGCGTGTCGTCGATCTGCATTTTGTTGCGGATCAGGTTGACCATCTCCTGGCACAGCACGCCCGCAACCGCGCCGATGATCAGCGCCTCAACCGGGCCGACAAAGCCGGAGGCCGGGGTGATCGAGGCAAGGCCCGCAATGGTGCCGGTGACCAGACCCACGAGGGAGGCCTTGCCGTATTTGATCTTTTCCCACAGCGCCCAGGAAAGCGAGGCCGTGGCGGCAGAGATATGGGTCACGGTCAGCGCCATCGCCGCACCGCCGTCGGCGGCCAGCTGCGAGCCGCCATTGAAGCCGAACCAGCCGACCCACAGCATTGCGGCCCCGATCATCACATAGCCGGGGTTGTGCGGCGGGATGGTGCGGTTTTTGCGCGGGCCGAGAAAGAAGGCGATGATCAGCGCGGCCAGACCTGCGGTCTCATGCACCACGATGCCGCCGGCAAAGTCCCTGACGCCGGTCTCGCCGAAGATGCCGCCGTCGGCCAGAAAGCCGCCGCCCCAGATCCAATGCACCACCGGCGCGTAGCACAGAAGCATCCAAAGGCCGGAGAACACGAGCACAAAACCGAAGCCCACACGCTCCACATAGGCGCCGACGATCAGCGCGGGCGTGATGATGGCAAAGGTCATCTGGAAGGCAAAGAACAGAACCTCGGGCAGGGTGCCGGACAGGCTGTCTGCGGTGACCCCGTTCAGGAACATCTTGTCCAGCCCGCCCCACAGGCCGGACGTGCCGCTTCCGAAGGCAATGGTGTAGCCGAAGGCCAGCCACAGAACGCTCATCAAACAGGCAATGGCGTAGCAATGCATGAAGACGCTGAGCACATTGCGGGCACGCACAAGGCCGCCGTAAAACAGGGCCAGCCCCGGCAGTGTCATGAAGAGGACCAGGGCCGTGGCCACAATGATCCATGCGGTATCCGCTCCGTTCATCCGATTGTTCCTTCCCCTCGAAAACCGTTGGGATCAGGAGAAAGCCGAAAGCCCGCGCAGAAAAAAGCGGCAGGGGTGCGGAGAGCGCACAAAAACGGGGCTTTTTTGCAAGTGCTGAAAAAATGAGCGCCGCAGCGGGTCAGCTGCCCGTTTCGCGTTCGATTTGGGAAATGGCCTGTGCCAGCAGTTCCAGCGCATGGTCGCGGGTGGCGGTGCGAACCTTGTCCCGGCCGATGGCGCCGTATTCCACGGTTTCGGTGAACGTCTGCTGGCCGCCGCGAGCGAGGCCAAAGCAGACGCGGCCCTCGGGCTTGAACTCCGACCCGCCGGGGCCAGCGATGCCGGTGACGGAAACCGCCAGCGTCACGCCCGCGTTCCGGACCGCACCCTCCGCCATTTCCGCGGCGACTTCCTCGCTGACCGCGCCCACCGCATCCAGCGTCTCCGCCCTGACACCCAGCATCTGCCTCTTGGCGGCGTTGGAGTAGGTGACGAAGCCCCGGTCGACCACGGCGGATGAGCCGGGGATATCCGTCAGCGCGGCGGCAATCATGCCGCCAGTGCAGCTTTCGGCGGTGGCGATGGTGATGCCTGCGGCAGTTGCCCGGCGGATGAGGTCGGCGGTGTCCATGCTTACAGTCCTAGAACACCGTGGGACAGGAAGGCCAGCGCAACAACGCCGATGGCGGCCATGATGCCGGCAATCACGTCATCCATCATCACACCGGTCGCCCCCTTCTGACGGTCGGCCCAGCCGACCGGGCCGGGCTTCCAGATGTCAAACAGGCGGAACAGCACAAAGGCGGCAATCCAGCCCGGCCACAGGGCGGTGATCTCGATGTCATGCGCCCAGGCCGGGTAGGACACGGCCCAGAGCGCGGTGAACTGGCCTGCGACCTCGTCCAGGACAAATTCGGAGGGGTCCATGTTCTCGCGGTTGCGGGTCATCGCTTCCGCCGCCCAGACGCCCACGATCATGCAGATCACGGTTGCCAGCGCCAGAAGCAGAAACCCGCCCAGCTGATGCAGCGCATAGGCCATGGGGAGCGCCGCAAGCGATCCCCAGGTGCCGGGCGCAGGACGCAGGTAGCCGATGCCGCCCACGGTGCCGATCAGGAAGGCCAGATTCGATCTCTTCATGGTTTCACCAGCGCTGCGGTGGCGATGGCGGCGATGCCCTCGCCGCGGCCCGTGAAGCCGAGGCGTTCGGAGGTGGTGGCCTTGACCGACACCCTGCTGGCCTCGATGCCAAGGATCTCTGCCATCACGGCGCGCATCCTGGCCGCGTGCGGGCCGACCTTGGGGTATTCGCAGACCAGGGTGCAGTCGACGTTCGACAGGGTGAATCCCATCTCGCGGGCCAGATTGGCGGCATGGCGCAGGAAAATCTCGCTGGCGGCGCCTTTCCACTGCGGGTCCGAAGGCGGGAAGTGCTGGCCGATGTCGCCTTGTGCCAGCGCGCCATAGATGGCGTCGGTGACGGCGTGCATGCCGACGTCGGCGTCGGAGTGGCCCTGCAGAGTTTTCTCGTGCGGGATTTCGACACCGCAAAGGATCACGCTGTCGCCGGGGCCGAACCGGTGCACGTCGTAGCCATTGCCAAGCCTGATATCCATGTCTGCTCCCAGAATGCGGTCCGCCCGGGCGAAATCCTCGGGGCGGGTGATTTTAATATTGTCGGGCTCGCCCGGAATGATGCGGACGTCAAGGCCTGCGGCGCGGGCGACCTCCACGTCATCCGCCGCCCCGCCCGGGTGGGCCAGGTGCGCGGCAAGGATCTCCTGATAGCGGAAGCCTTGCGGCGTTTGGGCGGCAAACAGGCCGCCGCGGTCCTGGGTGCCGGTCACGCTGCCCCCGGCGCCGGTCCACAGCGCATCGGTCACGGCCAGCGCCGGGGCCGCTGCAGGCACATCGTCCAGAGCGCCGATGATACCGCGGATCAGAGCCGTGCCGGTACAGGGGCGGGCGGCGTCATGGATCAGAACCTTGTCTATGCCCCTGTTTTCCAGCGCTTTCAGCCCGTTCAGGACCGAGGCTGCGCGCTCGGCTCCGCCCTCGGCCAGGATCAGTGCGGGCTGGCCGGAGAACTCCTCCCACGCCTGATGATCGTCTGCCGAAAGCACGAGTACGGTCAGGTCCACGCCCGCCTTCGCGAAGGCGTCCAGCGTCCAGTCGATCACCCGGCGGCCCTTCAGCGGGCGCCATTGCTTGGGGGTGCCGCCGCCTGCGCGGGTGCCGCGTCCGGCGGCGACGATCAGGGCGGCTGTGGTCATGAAGGCCTCGTTGCAAATCCGGCCTTTGTTTATGAGGTGGCGCGGAGATAGGCAATCACCTGGCGGAATGTGCCTAATAATTAGGCAAATGAGGGCTGGCAGTGCCTTGCACAGGGCGGTTTCATTGCTGCATAGCAGGGACTTCGGATAAAAAAGCTTCAGTTGCACAAGGATTAGGCAGTTGTCCTTCACGCTTGGAACCACCTCCATGTCTCCGCCGATTGCATTGGCGCCGATGGCCGGAATCACCGACCGTCCGTTCCGGGATCTGGTCCGCTCCTTCGGGGTGGGGCTGATGGTGAGCGAGATGGTGGCCAGCCAGGAAATGGTGCAGGCCAAGCCCGGCGTGCGGGAACGCGCCGAGCTGAGCGCCGATGTGGAGAACACCGCGGTTCAGCTTGCAGGGCGCGAGGAATACTGGATTGCCGAGGCCGCCAAGCAGGTCGCGGGGCAGGGCGCACGGATCATCGACATCAACATGGGCTGCCCGGCCAAAAAAGTGACCAACGGCTATTCCGGCTCAGCCCTGCTGAAGACGCCGGACCACGCGCTGCGGCTGATCGAGGCGGTGGTCGGCGCGGTGGATGTGCCGGTGACGCTGAAGACCCGGCTGGGCTGGGACGATAACTGCCTGAACGCCCCGGATGTGGCGCGCCGCGCGGCGGAGGCCGGGGTGCAGATGGTGACGATCCACGGCCGCACCCGCTGCCAGTTCTACAAGGGGTCGGCGGATTGGGCGGCGATCCGGTCCGTGAAGGACGCGGTGAACGTGCCGGTGCTGGCCAATGGCGATATCGTGGACACGGCCTCTGCCAGGCAGGCGCTGGAGCGGTCGGGCGCAGACGGCGTGATGATCGGGCGCGGCGCCGAAGGCAAGCCGTGGCTGCTGGCCGAGGTGGCGCATCATCTGTGGGGCACCCCGGCGCCGGACGTGCCGGAGGGCGGCGCGCTGATCGAAATGGTTTCAGAGCATTACAAGGCAATGCTTACCTTCTACGGAACGGACCTGGGCGTGCGCGTCGCGCGCAAGCATCTGGGCTGGTACATGGATGAGGCCGGAACCGGCCCGGCAATGCGCCGCGCGGTTCTGACGGAGAAAGACCCGGCAGAAGTCCTGGCCTTGCTGCCCGAGGCGCTGAGCGCGCGGGATGCGGAGGCCGCCGCATGATGGACAGCGCCGCCCTCTGGGCCTCTCTTCCGGTGCCTGCGTTCCTGATCGACGCCTGGGACAAGATCGCGGATGTGAACGCGGCCGGAGAAGGGTTCTTGAACACCTCCCGCAAGGCGCTGCTGGGCCAGCCGGTCTGGGACACGCTGGCGATTGACGCGCCGATCGAGGAGGCTTTTGCCCGTGCCCGGGTGCAGGGCACGCCGCTGTTCGTGAATGACATCGACGTGGGTTCCGGCAGCCGGGCGCCTTTGCAATGCGGGGTGCAGATCGCCTCGCTGCAGGGGCAGGAGGGGGTGATGCTGCTGATGGTCACCCCGCGCGAGCTGGCCGGGCGGATGACCCAGACCCATTCCGCCAAATCCGCCGCCGCATCGGCCATCGGCATGGCAGAGATGCTGGCGCATGAGATCAAGAACCCGCTGGCAGGGATCACCGGGGCGGCGCAGCTCCTCAGCATGGGGCTGGGACCGGAGGATCTGGAGCTGACCGACCTGATCGTCAGCGAAAGCCGCCGTATCGTGAAGCTGCTGGAGCAGGTGGAGCAGTTTGGCAACCTGACGGAACCGGAGTTCAAGCCGGTGAACCTGCATGACGTGCTGGACCGGGCGCGCCGCTCGGCGCTGCTGGGGTTTGGCGCCCATATGACCATCACCGAAGGCTATGACCCGTCGCTGCCGATGGCCTGGGGCGATGCGGACCAGCTTTTGCAGGTGGTGCTGAACCTGCTGAAGAACGCCTCGGAAGCGGCTGATCCCAAAGGCGGACATATCCACATCCGCACCTTTTACGAACATTCCTTCAGGCTGCGCCGCAGTGACGGAACCGGCAAACTGCTGCCCCTTCAGATCGAGATCATCGACGACGGGCCGGGGCTGCCGGAGAATATCAAGGACGACATTTTCGACCCGTTTGTATCGGGCCGGGAGAATGGCACCGGGCTGGGCCTTGCTTTGGTGAGCAAGATCGTCTCGGAGCATAATGGCTGGATCTCGGTAAGCTCGGTTCCCGGGCGTACGGTGTTCCGGCTGTCGCTGTCGCGCGTGCCGCGTGACGCAAAACCGCAGGAGAGCTGATTAATGGACGGCACCGTTCTGGTCGCTGACGACGACCGCACCATCCGCACCGTTCTGACCCAGGCGCTGACCCGTGCAGGCTGCAAGGTGCATGCGACCTCCTCGCTGACCACGCTGATGCGCTGGGTGGGCGAGGGCAAGGGCGACGTTGTGATTTCGGATGTGATGATGCCGGACGGGAACGGGCTGGAGATGCTGCCCAAGATCCAGGCGGACCGGCCCGGGCTGCCGGTGATCGTGATCTCGGCGCAGAACACCATCATGACGGCGATCAAGGCCGAAGAGGCGGAGGCCTATGACTACCTCCCCAAACCCTTTGACCTGCCGGAGCTGATGAAGCGCACCGCCAAGGCGCTGTCGGCCAAGCGGGTGGCGCCGGCGGCCGCCAAGGGCGAAGTGCGGGAACGCCCGGAGGAGCTGCCGCTGATTGGCCGCAGCGAGGTGATGCAGACGCTGTACCGGCTGATTGCACGGGTGATGAACACCGATCTTCCGCTGCTGATCACGGGTGAAAGCGGGACGGGCAAGTCTCTGATTGCGCAGGCTATTCACGATTTCTCAGATCGCCGGACCCTGCCGTTTGTGCATGCCGACGCCGCCAGCCTGATTGAGCTGGAAGGCCCCGCGCGGCTGCTGGCGCAAGCAAAGGGCGGCACGCTGGTGATTGATGAGCTGGCCGACCTGCCGGAAGAGGCGCAGGCGCGGCTGGTGCGGATGATGGACAGCCCCGGCGACCATGCGCCGCGCTTCATCGCCTCCAGTCAGAAGGACCTGGCGGCGGCGATGGAGGCAGGCGCGCTGCGTCAGGACCTGTATTACCGGATCTGCGGCACCGCGCTGCATGTGCCGGCCCTGCGCGAGCGGGTGGAGGATATCCCGCTGCTGTCGGAGCATTTCCTGATCCGGTCCGAGAACGAGGGTGCGCCGCACCGGATGCTGAGCGAGGGCGCGCGCGAGGTGCTGCGGCATTTCGGCTGGCCGGGCAACGTGCGGCAGCTGGAGAACGCGGTGCGCCGCCTGGCGCTGACCGCCCGCGGCGAGGAGATCACCCAGGCCGATGCCGCCGCCGTGCTGGGACCGCAGACAGGTCCGGAGCCTGCGGTGGCCGGCCTGTCCAGCGAGAAACTGTCCGAATCCGTCGGCCGCCACCTGCAGCGGTACTTCGATCTGCACGGCGACATGCTGCCGCCGCCGGGCCTGTACATGCGGCTGCTGCGCGAGGTGGAGACGCCATTGATCGAAATTGCGCTGACAGCGACAGGCGGCAATCAGGCAAAATGCGCCGAGCTGCTGGGCATCAACCGCAATACCTTGCGTAAGAAGATCACCGATCTGGATATAGAGGTGACACGCCGCCGCAAACTGATGTAATATCGCCACAGAAATGTGGCTTTGCCGTGAAATTCCTAGGCAGGGCCACGAGATATGGCGGTGACTCGCAAAGAGTCGCACATCAGGATGAGGGCAGTGGGTGGCGTATAAGTCACATCTGAGGGCGGCATACGGGCCAGTTGCGGCCATTGACCGGTGGCGGAAGACCCGCCGCGCCCGCAATATCGGCACCATCGGCCTGGTTCTGCTGGGGCCGGTGCTTGCCTTGGCGACATTCCTTATCATTGGCCCGCTGGGGCAGGGGGCGTCCTCGCGGTCGCTGCGGCTGATCCTGCTGGCGGATCTGGTCTATATCCTCACCATCGCGGCGCTGGTGATGGCGCAGATCGTGCGCCTGTTTGCGGCGCGGCGCTCGAAATCGGCCGGCTCCCGCCTGCATTTGCGGCTGATCGGGGCGTTCGGCTTTCTGGCGCTGATCCCCACGGTCATCGTCGCGGTTTTTGCGGTGCTGACGGTGAATGTCGGGCTGGAGGGCTGGTTTTCGCAGCGGGTGCGCCAGGTGATCGGCAGCTCGCTGGCCGCCGCAGAAGCGTATCAGGCACAGCAGAAGGGCGATCTGAGCGAAGATGCGCGGGCGCTTGCGCGCTATCTGGACGGCAGCCGCGCCCGCAGTTTCTTCATCAACGACGCTGAGCTGCGGCAGGTGCTGGCACAGGGCCAGCTGCAGATCCAGCGCGGCCTGCGCGAGGCTTATATCCTCGACAGCGGCGGGCAGATCCGGGCGCGCGGCGAACGCTCCTATGAGTTTGATTTCGAACGGCCCGACAGCCGCCAGCTGGAAGCGGCCCGTCAGGACGGCATGCTGCTGATCGAGGATTGGGACAACAGCGAGTTTCGCGCCCTGGTGCAGCTGGACGCCTTTGTCGACCGGTTTCTGTACATCAGCCGCGATGTGGACGGGGAACTGCTGAACCTGCTGGATGACACCCAGGAAACCGCCCATCTTTACCAGCAGCTGGAAAGCGAGCGCGGCCGGGTGCTGTTTGAATTTGCGCTGCTTTATATCGGGTTCGCGGTGATCCTGATCTTGGCGGCGATGTGGCTGGGCATGTGGTTTGCCGAGCGGCTGTCGCGCCCGGTCGGGCGGCTGACGGTTGCGGCGCAGCGGGTCGGCGCCGGCGATCTGGACGTGCAGGTTCCGGTCGATGACGGCGGCGACGAGATTTCCCAGCTGGGCCAGTATTTCAACCAGATGACCCGCGAGCTGAAGGGACAGCGCAGCCGCCTGCTGGACAACGCCCGGCAGATCGAACGCCGCCGCCGCCTGTTTGACTCGGTGCTGTCGTCGGTGACGTCCGGGGTTGTGGGGCTGGACGCTGACGGGCGGGTGACCTTCGTGAACCGCTCTGCCGAACGGCTTCTGGACTGGCAGGAGGACCAGCAATTGCTGGCGCTGGCGGTGGCGGTGCCGGAATTCGGGCCGCTGTTTTCTGAACTCATCGAAACCGGCGCCGAAGTGGTTCAGGAGGAAGTCAAGGTGACCCGCCAGGGCCGGCTGGAAAACCTGCTGGTCCGGATGTCGCCGCGCCGGTCCGAAGAGGGCGGCCTGGAGGGCTATGTGGTGGCCTTTGACGATGTGACCGATCTGGTCAGCGCGCAGCGGATGGCGGCCTGGGGCGATGTGGCCCGCCGCATCGCGCATGAGATCAAGAACCCGCTGACCCCGATCCAGCTGAGCGCGGAGCGGATCAAGCGCAAGTTCGCGCCGAAGCTGGGCGAGGAAAACAGCGATCAGCTGCAATCCATGACCGATGTGATCGTGCGCCAAACCAACGATCTGCGCCGGATCGTCGACGAGTTTTCAAAATTCGCCCGCATGCCGGAACCGGAGCGGCGCGAGGAGGATCTGGTGAAACTGGTGCGGGACGCGGTCATCCTGCAGCAGCAGGGCCAGCCGGATGTCCGGATCACGGCGGAGCTGCCACAGGAGCAGATGCCCTCGGATCTGGATGCAACGATGATTGGCCAGGCGCTGACCAATCTGATCAAGAACGCGGGCGAGGCCATCGAAAGCCTGCAAAACAAGGGCGCTCCGGACGGTCTGGTGCCGGAGATCCGTGTGGCGGCGGAGAAGACGGGCAGCTTCTACGAAATCCGCATCGCCGACAATGGCATCGGTCTGCCCGAAGACCGGGCGCGGCTGTTTGAGCCTTACGTGACCACGCGCGACGCGGGCACCGGGCTGGGGCTGCCGATCGTCAAGAAAATCATCGAAGAGCACGGGGGCACGCTGACGCTGGAAGATGCCCCGGTGTTCGAGGGACACGCGCATAACGGCGCAATGGCGGTGATCCGCTTGCCCGCCGCAGCCAAAAAAGCGGCGGCGCCTAACAAGAGCACAGTGAAAGCAGGTCTGACATGAGTGACATTCTGATTGTAGATGATGAGCGGGATATCCGTGAGCTGATCTCGGACATTCTGGAGGACGAGGGCTATGCCACCCGCAAGGCCGGCAGTTCGGATGAATGCATGGCCCGGCTGGAAGAGGCCAAGCCCGCGCTGATGATCCTGGATATCTGGCTGAAGGACAGCCAGATGGATGGCATCGATATCTTGAAGACGGTCAAACGGGACACGCCGGACATTCCGGTGGTGATCATTTCCGGCCACGGCAATATCGAAATCGCTGTCGCCGCGATCAAGCAAGGCGCCTATGACTTCATCGAGAAGCCCTTTAACATCGACCAGCTGATGGTGGTGATCCGCCGCGCGATGGAAACCTCGCGCCTGCGCCGCGAAAACTCCGACCTCAAGCGCAAGGAGACCGGCCCGGCGGATATGATCGGCACCTCCGCCGCGTTCCGCACCCTGCTGGGCCAGCTGGACAAGGTGACCAAATCCAACGGCCGGGTGATGCTGACCGGTCCGGCCGGCAGCGGCAAGGAGATTGCGGCGCGCTACATCCACGCCAATTCGAACCGTGCGTCGGCGCCGTTCATCACCGTGAACTGCGCCAGTATCGAACCGGACCGGATGGAGGACGTTCTGTTCGGCCGCGAGTCCTCCGAGCGCGGGGTGGAGCCGGGCCTCCTGGAGCAGGCGCATGGCGGCGTGGTGTTCTTTGATGAGGTGGCGGACATGCCGCTGGGCACCCAGTCCAAGATCCTGCGGGTGCTGGTGGATCAGCAGTTCCAGCGGGTCGGCGGCTCGGACAAGATCCGCGTCGATCTGCGGGTGGTGTCCTCCACCAACAGGGATCTGGATGCGGAGATCGACGCCGGCACCTTCCGGCAGGAGCTGTATCACCGCCTGAACGTGGTGCCGGTTGCGGTGCCGTCGCTGGCGGACCGGCGCGAGGATATTCCGCTGCTGGCCAATTATTTCATCTCCCAGTTCAACGAGGCCCAGGGCCTGCCGCTGCGCGAGCTGACCGAGGAGGCTGTGGCGCTGATGCAGACGATGCCGTGGCCGGGCAACGTGCGCCAGCTCAAGAACCTGGTGGAGCGGGTGCTGATCCTGGGCGACGGCAGCGGCCCGATCGAGGCCAAGGACCTGCCGCGCGAAGAGGAAAAGACCGAAGAGGAAGGCCGGGTGGTGCTGTCCGGTGCGCTGGCAACCCTGCCGCTGCGCGAGGCGCGGGAGGCGTTCGAGCGGGAGTACCTGCTGACCCAGATCAACCGCTTTGGCGGCAATATCAGCCGCACCGCGTCGTTTGTCGGCATGGAGCGTTCGGCGCTGCACCGCAAGCTGAAGTCGCTGGGGGTGGTGACCTCCAACAAGGCAGGCGCCCGGGTGGCGCATGTCGAAACCGAGGAAGAACAGGCCTGACCGGGCTGCCGGTGCGCCCGCACATGCCGGGCGCAGGCAGGATCAGAACAGGTCCTGGCGGATCGGGTTCATTGCAAAGTGGATCTGCGCGGCCAGCCGCAGCCGGCTGACCGGATCCTCGGGAACGATGGCGGGCAGGCCAGCCTCCCGCGCGTGGTTCTCAAGCTCCTTGCGCGACGCCGGGCCGAACTGCCCGTCGACCGCAATGCCAGCGCCAAGCTGGCGCAGGATATACTGGGTGCCCGCAGCGACGTCCCGTTCCGGCATGGCGGACAGCAGCTCTTGCGCGGCGGCGCGGGCGTCCGGGTCGTTCAGCGCCATCGCCTTGCCTGCCCGCGCGGCGGCGGCGTGTGCGGGAACACGGTCCGCAAGCCTGTTGAGGGCAACCCAGGCGCCATTGGCGCCGCCCCACGCATCGCCGCGGGACAATCCCATGTCATACCATTCCAGCGCCTCAGCCGCGTCCCGTCCGGGCAGGTCGCCGCCCATGATCAAGCGGCCGATCTCTGCCGGGGCGTGCGGATGGCCCAGTTGCGCCGCTTCGGCAAACAGCGCCCGGGCCTTTTCCTTGTCGATAGGCTTGCCCGCGCCGCCATCGCGGTAGACATAGCCGAGGTTGGCGGTGCCGTAGATGTCGCCGCGCCCCGCCGAGGCCTCCAGATAGGACAGCCCGCGTTCCGGCTGCGCCAGCTCATCGCCGCTCCACAGGAAGAACACGCCCAGCTCGTTCATCGAATAGGTATGGCCCAGCTCCACCGCGCGGCTGAGCAGGTCGAAGCCGCGCTGCTTTTCCTCGGGCGTGCTGCTCTTGCGCAAAAGCCGCTTGCCGCGGGCGTGCATCGAGAAGGGGTCGCCCGCCTCGATCCCCTTGTCCCACAAGGCAAAGGCCTTGTCCTGGTCATAGGGGATCGGCACGGTTTCGCGGTCGACATTCGGAGTGACGTGAAGATAGGCCACCGCGTTGTAGGCGCGCACATGACCGAGGTCCGAAGCCTTTTCAAAGGCGTCGTAGGCCTCAGTCAGGCGGCCCTGACCCTGCAGCGCGCGGCCCAGCTGGTAATGCAGCCGCCCCAGGTCCGGCGCGGCCTGCACCGCTTCGCGGCAGGCGGCCTCTGCCGCCTTCAGATCAATCTCATTGGGATAGCGGTAGAGGCCAACCCCTTGGAGATCCAGCAAATCCCCGGCTTCCAGATCGCACTGGCGGGCCACGATTTCCAGGTTGACGGTCACGTCGCGCACCGCGCCTGCTTGCGCGAGGCGCAGCACCATCCGGTCCTTGCGCACCTGGCCGCCGTCTTGGCGCGCGGGAAGTTCCGCCAGTTTGGGCGCATAGCTGAGGCTGAGCGCGCTGCCGTCTCCCGCTTGCAGCGAGGTGACGCCGGAGGAGGGCGATTCCACGATTGTCACCGTGGTGCCCGCGCGCACATACGGGCGGATTTCCGGCGCCAGCTCCAGCGAGCGGCCAAGCGGGATTTTCACCGATAGCTGATCCGGCAGCTGGTCCAGGCTGGCCGGCGCGGTTTCGGGCGCAGCCTTGGCGACGTTCAGCGACCGGTCCGCCGGGCGCAGGTAGATCTTCTGCATCAGCGTCGAGCTTTCCCAGGGCACCTGGGTGTTGCCGGTTGTGCTGTAGACATCGCCGCGGATCGCGGCCAGCACCGTCATCGCGTCCTCCTCCGGGCGGTCGGGGAAGTGGCGCACGACCGAGGCCGTGTAGGGGCTGTTGCCGCCCGGCTCGCCATCCAGCGCGGTGGCGCCGGGGGAGGTGGAGAAGGCCACCAGCGTGTTCAGCGGCGGGCGGAAAACGTCAAACCCTTCGCGCGCCTCATAGAGCTGGGCGCCAACCTCGGCGCTGAGTTTGGCGTCGGGCACCGGGTTGTCGCGGCAGGAATCCAGCATCAGGATCTGGCTGCCCGCCTTGCCGCCCAGAATGGCCGACACACGGTCCAGCGTGACCGACTGGAAGGGCAGGTCGTGAATGCCAGTCAGCTCCGCATCGCTGGTCAGCAGGTAGTTGCGCCGCCCCAGCTGGATGCCGTGGCCCGCGTAATAAAAGAACACCTGGCTGCCGTCGCGAATGTTGAGCGCGGCCTGGCGCAGCAGCGCCTCAAACCCGCGCTTGTCGAGGTCATAGCCTTCAAAAACGGTATAGCCGAAGGACCTGAGCATCTCCGCCACTGCCCGGGCATCGTTGCGGGTATTGGTCAGGTCGGTGACGTGGTCATAATCCTGAATGCCGATCACGATGGCGGTTTCGGGAGCGGACGCCCGCTCGCTGGTTTCATAGGCGGCCTGCGCCGGGGCCGCGGGCAGCAGCGCCGCGCAAGCCAACGCCGCGGGGAAGAATGATCTGGAAGGCAGGGCTGTCATGACAGTGTCCCCGGGTTAACCCCAGCCCCCGCCGCCGCCAGACCCGCCGCCGCCTCCACCGCCTCCGCCGGCTCCAGCACCGCCGCCGCCGGGCGGGCCAACCGGTTCAGGTTCCGGCGCGGGCGCTTGAGCTGGAACGGCGGCCGGAGCGGGTGCCGGCGCCGGTGCGCGGTAGGTTGCGGGCGCGCTGTAAGTCGCGGGCGCCGGAGCCGGAGCGGTTACGGCGGTTGGCGGCGGAGCGATGGGCGTTGTGGGCTCGCAGGCTGCGGTGACAGCGGCGACGGGCAGCGCGGCAAACAGGAAATGTATCCGCATCGGGTACCTTTCTCTCGGAAAATACTGG
The DNA here is from genome assembly GCF_000473145.1 of Leisingera daeponensis DSM 23529. Lineage (NCBI taxonomy): Bacteria > Pseudomonadati > Pseudomonadota > Alphaproteobacteria > Rhodobacterales > Roseobacteraceae > Leisingera > Leisingera daeponensis. The sequence goes on from NZ_KI421500.1 coordinate 878,103, forward strand.
TCAACAAACAATCCGGTAAACAGCTTACTTGATATGGCGGTGCAAATCAAAGTTAAGCCGCGGATGCCGCGCCCCGGAATCCGGCCGAAACGGCCAGCTGTGCAAGATCAGCCGCCGGGGCGGATGATGATGCTGCCATCCCGGTTGCGCTGCGCGCAGGCGGCTTCGGTCAGCGGCGCCAGCCGCGCGCCGCGCGGCACCACCGGGGCGGTCCGCCGGGTGCAGCGTTTCAGGGCGATCTGCTGATAGCCCTTGGCCGCCATGCAGGACCTTTCCAGCCGCTTGCGCAGCGGCTTGTTCACATCCACGGTGTAGATGCTGCCCTCCATCCAGTAGCCGGGGTGGTAATAGCAGTCGCCGCCGTGGCAGACCTTGCGCCCGGGGTAGAAGACGGGCGGGTGCTGGCGGATTTCATTGGCGACCGGCGCGTCTTTCAGGGCCTGGGCCTGGCAGATGAGTTCATCGGAGCGCAGGCGGGACACCTCAGCACCCTGCCGGTAGTAGACCGGAAGCGGGCCGCAGGCGGCGGCGCCCAGCAGCAGGACGAGGCCCGCCAGGATGGACAGATTTCTGCGCATGGGGAAATAATGGCTGCAATCAGAGGAAGTTACAATTAATTTGACCGTGAAAGCGGCTTCTGTCATTCACGTCGGGCAAAACTCCGCCGGAAATTCCGCCAAGGGATACGCGTATGAAAGTCATTATCTGCGGTGCGGGCCAGGTCGGCTGGCAGATCGCCCGGCACCTGTCCGGCGAGCACAATGACGTCACCGTTGTCGACAACAATGCGGAGCTGGTGCGCCGCGCCACCGACACGCTGGACGTGCAGGGCATTCACGGCTTCGCCTCCTACCCGGATGTGCTGGAGCGGGCCGGGGCGCGGGATGCGGATATGATCATCGCCGCCACCCATTCGGACGAGGTCAATATGGTGACCTGCCAGGTGGCGCATTCCGTGTTCAAGGTTCAGCGCAAGATCGCCCGGCTGCGCGCCAAAAGCTATCTGACGGCGATCTATTCCGATCTCTACCAGCGCGAGCATCTGCCGATTGACGTGGTGATCAGCCCGGAGCGCGAGGTCGCCGCGGCAGCGATGCTGCGGCTGTCTGCGCCGGCCGCCTTTGATACCGAAACCTTCATGGGCGGGATGGCGCAGCTTCTTGGCATCCAGATCGACGCCGACTGCCCGGTGGTGAACACGCCGCTGCGGCAGCTGACCGATCTGTTCTCGACGCTGCGGGCGATCGTGGTCGGGGTGCGCCGCGACGGCACCCTGTTTGCGCCGGAACCGGGCGATCAGCTGTTCGTGGGCGACAGCTGCTATGTGTTCTGCCACGTGGACGACGTGCCCCGCACCATCGAGGTGTTCGGCAAGCACGAGAAACGCCAGGACCGGGTGGTCGTGGTCGGCGGCGGCAACGTCGGGCTGGAAGTGGCCAAGGCGCTGGAGAGCAGCACCTCCCGGATCCGGGCCAAGGTGATCGAGCGGGACCGAAGATGCGCGGAACGCGCCGCTGAGGAGCTGGAGCGCACCATCGTGCTGCACGGCGACGGCCTGGACCGGGCGCTGCTGATCGAGGCGGGCATCGACAAGGCCGATGCGCTGCTGGCGGTCACTGATGACGACAAGACCAACATGCTGGCCGCCGTGCGCGCCAAGGCCGAGGGCTGCCCGCTGGCGATTGCGCTGATCAACGACCCCACCCTGGTGCCGCTGCTGCCGCACCTGGGCATCGACGCCTATATCAACCCGCGCTCCACCACCGTCAGCTCGATTCTGCGCCACATCCGTTATGGCCGGGTGCGGCAGGTCTATTCGCTGGGCGACGCCGAGGCGGAGATGATCGAGGCCGAAGTGCTGTCGACCTCGCCGATTTCCGGCCAGCTGATCCGGGACACCGACTTCCCCGAAGGCGTTCTGGTTGGCGGGGTGCTGAAGAACGGCGAGATGATGCGCCCCTCCGGCGAGATGCGGATCGAGAAGGGCGACGTGATCGCGCTCTTTGCCATGGCGGATGACGTGCCGGAGGTCGAGCGCCTGCTGCAGGTGTCGATCGACTACTTCTAAGATGCGCCGCCCGGTCCAAGCCCCCATCGGCGTGCTGCGCCTGCCGCTGTTCTTGCTGATCTGCGGCACCGCCTCGCTGGCGATGTGGCTGCCTGCCGTGCATGCGCTGGTGCTGGATGACCACCAGACCTCGCGCAGTTTTTTCTATGCCGGGCTTGCAGGGATCATCCTGGTGGTGCTGATTGCCCTGTCGATGGGCAACCGGGTGCCGCGCTACAGCATGCCCGGCCAGCTGCTGTCGCTGCTGGCAACCTTTGCCGTTTTGCCGCTGTTCCTGGCGGTGCCGGTGCAGGATGCGCTGGTGGACACCCGCTTTTTGAATGCCTACTTCGATATGGTCAGCGCGATCACCACCACCGGTGCCGATATCTGGGCGGATCCGGGGCGGCTGCCGCCCAGCGTGCATTTGTGGCGGGCCATTGTCGGCTGGCTGGGCGGGCTGCTGATGTGGATCGCCGCCTCTGCGGTGCTGGCACCGATGTCGCTTGGCGGCTTCGAAGTCACCGCTAAGGGCGGGCCGGGCGGCGGCGCTGCCGTGCCCATCCACATGGAGCGGGCCGATCCGCGCCGCCAGTTGGTGCTGGTCACCAGCACGCTGGCGCCGGTTTACGCGGGGCTGACGCTGGTGCTGTGGATGCTGCTGATCATCACCGGCGAGGAGGCGCTGGCGGGGCTGAGCCACGCCATGTCGGTGATGGCCACCTCGGGCATCTCCGCAACCGGCGGGGTCGAGAACGCCGCCAGCGGCATTGCCGGCGAAATGGTGATGTTCCTGTTCATGTTCTTTGCTCTGTCCCGGCTGACATTTTCCAGCGATACCGTGACGGCGGGCCAGGGGCGTCTGGACAAGGATCCGGAGTTCCGCACCGGTCTGCTGATCGTCTTCGGGGTGCCGCTGCTGTTGTTCCTGCGCCATTGGGTGGCCGCCTATGAGGTGGACGCCGGCGAGGATCTGCTGCAAGCGCTGCACGCGCTGTGGGGGACGCTGTTCACGGTGATGTCTTTCCTGTCGACCACCGGGTTCGAAAGCGTCCACTGGGAGGCGGCGCGTTCCTGGTCGGGGCTGGAAACCCCCGGCATGATCCTTCTGGGGCTGGCGGTGTTCGGCGGCGGCGTCGCCACCACCGCTGGCGGGGTCAAACTGCTGCGGGTCTATGCGCTTTACCTCAACGGGCTGCGCGAGATGGAGCGGCTGGTTCATCCCAGCTCTGTCAGCGGCGAAGGCGACCGCACCAAGCGGCTGCAGAAGAACGGCGCCTTTGTGGCCTGGGTGTTCTTCATGCTGTTTGCCCTGTCACTGGCGCTGATCAGCACGGCGCTGGCCGCGGTCGGCAATGATTTCGAGCAGTCGATCGTGCTGGCCATTGCTTCGCTTGCGACCACCGGCCCGCTGACCGAAAGTGCCGCGAGCGAGCCGATTGTGCTCAACCTGCTCACCACTCCGGCGAAGCTGATCCTGTGCATTGCCATGGTGCTGGGGCGGCTGGAGACGCTGGCCTTCATTGCGCTGCTGTCCCCGAACCTGTGGCGCAGTTGACAGCCGCTGTCCGGATGGACGTGTTTTTCGGTGGAAACTTGTATTTTCTCCGTTCATAGTGGTTCTTAACGTGCGTGCTGGTCCGCAGCACGTGGCAAGAACAAAGGCGAGATAATAAAAAATGGCTTCGGACAGACAGAATCTTCAGGATGCCTTCCTGAATCACGTTCGCAAAACCAAGGTTCCGGTTACAATCTTTCTGATCAACGGGGTTAAACTGCAGGGTGTGATCACCTGGTTCGACAATTTCTGTGTGCTGCTGCGCCGCGACGGACAGTCGCAGCTGGTCTACAAACACGCGATTTCGACCATCATGCCGGCCCAGCCGATCAGTCTCTATGAGGGTGAAGACTCCAATTGATGGAGCATGAAAGGAAGCAGACCCGCGCCTGGGTTCTGCATCCGGAAATCAAATCCGACAGTGGGCGCCGCGACCCGGCTCCCGCGCTTGAGGAAGCCGTTGCGCTGGCAGCGGCCTTGCCCGATCTTGACGTGGTCGGCTCCAACGTCGTGCGCCTGCCCAAGGCGCACGCTGGAATGCTGTTCGGCTCTGGCAAGATCGAAGAGCTGGCGGGCATCCTGAAGGCGAATGAGATCGAACTGGTCCTGATTGACGGGCCGGTTTCCCCCGTGCAGCAGCGCAACCTGGAGAAGGCCTGGAAGGTCAAGATCCTCGACCGGACCGGGCTGATCCTGGAGATCTTCTCGGACCGGGCGGCGACCCGCGAAGGGGTGCTGCAGGTCGAGATGGCGGCGCTCAGCTACCAGCGGACGCGGCTGGTGCGGGCCTGGACCCACCTGGAGCGCCAGCGCGGCGGACTGGGCTTTGTCGGCGGACCCGGCGAAACCCAGATCGAAGCCGACCGGCGCGCCATTGACGACCAGCTGGTGCGGCTGCGCCGCCAGCTGGACAAGGTGGTGAAAACCCGGACCCTGCACCGCGCCTCGCGCGCCAAGGTGCCTTATCCGATTGTTGCGCTGGTGGGGTACACCAACGCCGGAAAGTCGACGTTGTTCAACCGCCTGACGGGGGCAGAGGTGATGGCCAAGGACATGCTCTTTGCCACCCTGGACCCGACGATGCGGCGGGTGGAGCTGCCGGACGGGCCGGAGATCATCCTGTCCGACACCGTGGGCTTCATCTCGAACCTGCCGACGGAACTGGTTGCCGCCTTCCGCGCCACTCTGGAAGAGGTGCTGGCCGCCGACGTGATCCTGCATGTGCGCGACATCAGCCACCACGACAGCAAGCAGCAGGCGGAAGACGTCGAGGCGATCCTGGCCTCGCTGGGCGTGGACGAAAACCGCGTCCGGATCGAGGTCTGGAACAAGCTGGATCAGCTGCCTGAGGAAGAGGCCGAAGCCCGCCGCCAGCGCGCAGAGCGCGAAGACGGCATCCATGCGATTTCGGCTCTGACCGGCGAGGGGCTGGATGGCCTGCTGGCTGACATCGCAGAAAAGCTGCAGGGCGTCCGCCACGAGGAAGTCCTGACCCTGACCTTCGCCCAGGGCAAGCAGCGCGCTTGGCTCTTCAAGGAAGATCTGGTGCAGCAGGAGAAGCAGACCGAGACCGGGTTTGACGTCACCGTGCTGTGGACCGACCGGCAGAAGGCCAAGTTCGACAGGCTTTGAAACGGACTTTGATGCACGAAAAGAAAACGGGCGCCGCAGCGCCCGTTTTTTATTGCCCCGTTCTGCTTACCGGGGTGTGATCCGGGTGATGCCGACCGCTGCCGCGCGGGCCAGGTCCTCATCCAGCGACATCGGGATATACTCACCGCGGCGCCATAGCTGGGCCATGTCGTCGTAATAGCGCGACAGCGGGTGGCCCGACTGGCCGGTGGACACGATGAAGACCGAGCTGTCGGGATCGGCGAAATCATAGACTCCGCGGTAGCCGGCCGCGTGGATGTTCTGGAACGGATCGGGATCCTTGCCGGAGCTTTTGCCGCGCTGCAGGGTGTTGTCGCTGCCGCTGGTGGACTGGCGGATGTTCACGAAATAGCGCAGCAGCGGCACGTCGCCCAGAACCGCGTGGTCCTGAACCGCCTGATGGGCGTCGCCCCAGCGCAGCGATTCCAGCGCGCTGCCATAGCGTTCCTCGATCCAGATCAGGGCATCGTCCAGCGCCAGCCGGGCCATATCGGTGCAGGTTTCGGCACGCGCGCTCTGGCGCACGTTGCACCAGGCGGACGCGCCCTCCACATCGCGGAACACGCGCTCGATGAAAAGCGGCTCCACATGGCGGAAGGATTTGGCCACCGGCCCCAGCTCATCCGTGATCAGCCGCGCCTGCAGGGCCCGCACCCAGGCGGCATAGATCAGAGGCTCCGGAAGATGCTCGTTCATCTCGCCGTTCCATTCCGACAGCAGGGTCAGGGCAATCTGGCGCTGCCGTTCCCGGGTGCCCGCGGGGGCGGCCTCCCCGGTGAACCACAGGTCGGCGCCGATCAGCGGCAACAGCGTGCGCGCGGTGTAGGACACCGTGTCCAGTTGCGCCTCGATGAAGCTGTCGCGGGTGTGGACCTCGCGGTTCTGCATCAGCTTTTGCCAGCGGTGGATGCGCTGGGTATCGCCCCAGTCAAAGGAGACGTGGGCCGGGAAGGCGCGGTCGAGGATCTTGTTGTTGGTGTTGCCCAGAATGCCGCCGGCGGGGCGCAGGAACTCAGGGTTCTCCGCGTAGGGCGCACGGCCCTGCCAGCGGTTTTCCGGGTGCCAGCCCTGACTGGGCATCCGGCCCTTGCTTTGATGCCTGGGGTCGCGGGCCGGGAAGGCACCAACGGTCTTCATCGCGATGGTATCGGCGTCCGCCAGCGTCAGGTTCTGGGAGGGTGCGATAAAGTCCTCGCCCGCGGCGATGGCCTCCTGCACTGAGGTGCTGCGCATCAGGTTAATGGCCGCGCTCATCGAGGTGTCCTTGGGGCTGAGCACGGTCCAGCTGAGCGACACCACATGGCCGGGCGGGGTGATCTCTGCCAGATTGAACATGGAGCCGGGCAGAACCGGGCCGTTGTCCGTCCAGCGCAGGGTCAGGGTGACAGGCGCCGCGTCCTTGATCTTGATGATCGAGGGGCGGGAGACGAAGTCCTTGTAGCCGTCAACACTCAGGTATTCCTGCGGGTTTTCCGGGTTCAGCTTTTCGATGAACAGATCCTGGTCATCAAGGTAGGAGGAGGTGACGCCCCAGCCGAGGCTGTCCGACCGCCCGGTGATGACGGCCGGGATGCCGGGGATGGTGCCGCCGATCACGCCGCCGGTGCCCAGCTCCAGACGCGCCAGGTACCAGACCCCGGGCGCGCTGAGGCCCAGATGCGGGTCATTGGCCAGCAAAGTGCCGCCCGCCGCCGAGCGGCTGGGCGCGGCGGCCCAGGCATTGGAGGCGCCGGCCAGTCCGCGCGGCGCCACCGGGAACAGCAGGCTGTCCTCCTCAGCGCTGTCCGCAGAGGCGAATTGGCGGGCACCGGGCACAAGCTCGGCATATTCGGGCAGCGCGGTGATACCGGTCCCCGGCGCATCCGGCAGAATATCCTTGATCCGGGTTTCGTCATCCAGCGCCAGCGAGGTGCGGGCGCGCAGGATTTCTTCGCGCATGTGGCCGGACAGCTGCAGTGCCATCAGCTTCATGATCGCGATGCTGTCGGCGGGCTGCCAGGGCGGCAGCGGCATGTCGAACAGGAACATTTCCGGCGCGCCGCGGCCAAGCGCGTCCTCGTTGATTTCCAGCAGCCGGGCGTTGACGCCTGCGGCATAGGCATTGAGCGCGGTCATCGCCTCGGGCGATTGCACCTGCAGCGATTGCTGCGCCAGCCGGTACAGGTCCAGCCGCCGCAGGTAAGTGTCGGTCTCCACCGTGCGGGTGCCGAAGATCTCCGACAGGCGGCCCTGGGCGGTGCGCCGCATCACCGCCATCTGCCACAGCCGGTCCTGGGCATGGGCATAGCCGAGTCCGAAATAGACATCCTCGTCGCTGGCGCCGTAGCTGCCGAAGATATGCGGCACATTGGCGTTGTCGCGGACAATCTCAACCGGCGAGGACAGGCCGGGCAGGGCGAGTTCCTTGTTATACTCGGGCAGCGACTGCGAGGCGAGGTAGTAGATCAGCAGGGCGGCGAGAACGCTCAGCAGAATCAGCCCCGCAGCAATGCGCAGAAGCCAGCGGAAAAGATGTCCCATCAGCGGTTGTTTCCCATTGGGTTTTTGTCATTTCCACCGGCCGGCAGATTGCGCCCTGCGGCGGCGGTGGTAGGGTTGGCGACAACATATGCGAAGACAGATCAAGGGAAAAGCAGATGGCAAAAATCGCGTTTCTGGGCCTCGGCGTCATGGGCTATCCGATGGCCGGGCACCTGCAGGCCGCGGGCCATGAGGTCACCGTCTACAACCGGACCGAGGCCAAGGCCAAGGCCTGGGCCAAGGAGCACGGCGGCCATTTTGCCGCCACCCCGCGCGCCGCGGCCTCCGGGGCGGAGTTCGTAATGGCCTGCGTGGGCAACGACGATGACCTGCGCTCGGTGTGCCTGGGGGCGGATGGCGCCTTTGCCGGCATGTCCAAGGGTGCGGTGTTTGTCGACCACACCACGGTGTCGGCCAAGGTGACGCGGGAGCTTTACGCCGCGGCGCGGCAGCACGGCACCGCGTTTGTCGATGCGCCGATTTCCGGCGGTCAGGCCGGCGCGGAGAACGGCGCGCTGTCGGTCATGTGCGGCGGTGATGAGGATGCCTATGCGCGCGCAGAACCGGTGATCGGCGCCTACGCCCGCATCTGCCGCCGCATCGGCGAGAGCGGTGCCGGGCAGATGACCAAGATGTGCAACCAGATCGCCATTGCCGGCCTTGTGCAGGGCCTGAGCGAGGCGCTGCATTTTGCCGAAAAGGCGGATCTGGACGGGCGCGCGGTGGTCGAGGTGATCAGCCAGGGCGCGGCGGGCAGCTGGCAGATGGCGAACCGTTACGAGACCATGCTGGACGATCACTTCGAGCACGGTTTTGCGGTGGACTGGATGCGCAAGGACCTGGGCATCTGCCTGGATGCCGCGGATGAAACCGGCGCCAGCCTGCCGGTGACGGCGCTGGTCGATCAGTTCTACAAGGATGTGCAGAAGATGGGCGGCGGGCGCTGGGACACCTCGTCGCTGTTCAAACGGCTGCGCAACTTGGGCTGAGCGGAAATGAAAATGGCCTTTCCGGCTGGAAAGGCCATGCCTCCGGCGGGGATATTTCGGGCCAGAAGAAGGAACGGGTCCTTGCTGGCGGGGACCGCCTCTTCAGGGAATGATGCGGGTGTATTTGGTGCCTTCCAGGGTGGCGCCCACGCGCAGGCCGGCCTGGCCGAAGACGGCGGCGAGCACCGGCGAGGTCAGGGTGTTGGTGTCGGCGGTCAGCGAGTTGCCCTCGTCGCGGATCACATATTCCACATCGGCCCCTGCGGCCCAGCCGGAGGAGCGGCGGAAGCCGGCCAGCGCGTCTTCGGTCATGAAGAACAGCACATGGGCATACTGCTGGGCGCCGATCTGCAGGCCTGCGTTGCCCTTGACGGTGGAATAGTAGTCAACGGTCACGCCGTTGATCCGAAGCGCGCCGCGGCCATAGGCGCCGCCGAAGACAAAGCCGGCCTCAGTGACCAGCGGCATCACCAGCATCCCGGTGGATTTTTCGGCCAGGATGCGGGTGTTGGGGTACTGGCTGTACATCTGGTTCAGCGTCGCATCAACGCGGGCGTCGATGGTGGCGGCGTTGCTGTTGCCGACGCCGTTGCCGCAGGCGGCGGTGACGCCGGCACCGGCCAGGGCGGCGAGGGCAAAACCGCGGCGGGTCATGCGGGAAGAGGAAAAACTGCTCATTTCTCAGGTGCCTGTAATGATTTTCTGCAAGGCCGGTTTGGCCCGGCTCTGGGTTTGTGTATACGCGGAAAACCGCTGCCTGTCATCAATTGCAAAGCGGTTATTGGCGGCTTCCCGCTGAATTGATCCGGTGCCGGTGTCAGCCGTTCAGAAGCTTGGCCGCCGCCGGGGCGAAATAGGTCAGGATGCCGTTGCAGCCGGACCGCTTGAAGGCCATCAGGCTTTCCATCATCACCTTTTCGCCGTCGATCCAGCCGTTCTGCGCCGCGGCCTGGATCATCGCGTATTCGCCGGAGACCTGATAGGCATAGGTCGGCACGCCAAAGGCGGATTTCACACGGTGGCAAATGTCCAGATAGGCGATGCCGGGTTTGACCATCACCATATCGGCGCCTTCCATCAGGTCGCGCTCGATCAGCCGCAGCGCCTCGTCGCTGTTGGCCGGGTCCATCTGGTAGGTCTTCTTGTCGCCCTTCAGCGCACCGGAGGCCCCGACCGCATCGCGGAACGGCCCATAGTAGGCAGAAGCGTATTTGGCCGCGTAGGAGAGGATCGCGACGTTGTGGTGGCCTGCCTGTTCCAAGGCGTTCCGCATGGCGCCGATGCGCCCGTCCATCATGTCGGAGGGGCCGATGATGTCCGCCCCGGCATCGGCCTGGGCCAGGGTCATCTTGACCAGCGCCTCCACCGTTGCGTCATTGACGATCTCGCCGTCCACCACATACCCGTCGTGCCCGTTGATGTTGTAGGGGTCCAACGCCACGTCGGTCATCACCGCAATCTCCGGCGCCGCGTCCTTGATGGCGCGGATCGCACGGTTGGTCAGGTTATCCGGGTTCCAGGCCTCGGCGCAGTCCTCGGTCTTGAGCGAGGCATCGGTGTAGGGGAACAGGCAAATGGCCGGGATCCCCAGCGCCTGCGCCTCGACCGCGGCTGCGGCGATCTTGTCCACCGAACGGCGCATCACGCCGGGCATCGATGCGACCGGTTCCTCAACGCCGTCGCCGTCGCGGACAAACACCGGCCAGATGAGGTCGGACGGGGTCAGGGTGTTTTCCTGCACCAGATTGCGGATCGCCTGGCTGGCACGGGTGCGGCGCAGGCGGGCGGCGGGAAAGGGCGCGACGGTGGGCTTCATGGCGGTCTCTCGTTTTGGCTGGCCCATGGGTGGCATGGAAGCGGTCCCGGGAACAAGGGGCACATTCGCCGCGCCGGAAAACTTGTGCAACCTGCGGGGCTTGCCTGTGCGCGCTTCCCGGTTGATATAGGTCCGGTTGACGATATTCAGGCCCGGAGATCTGCGGGCGCAAGATGGGGGCTGGCGTGGATCTGCTTCACATTATCTATGAGATGATTGAGCTGCGGTCATTCTCCAACCTGTGGTACTGGATTTCGCTGGCGGTGCTGTGGTCCTCAGCCAGCCATTGGATCCTGGGGGTGCCCTATGACATGGTCTACAGGGCGCAGCGCAAGGGCGGCCAGGCGGAACAGGACCTTGAGGATATTGCCCGGGTCAACGTGAACCGGCTGATGTATATCTCCGAGGTGTCGGGGCCCTGGCTGGTGGCGCTGTCCTGTTTCCTGCTGTCCGGCCTGGCGATGCTGGGCTTTGTCTATCTGCTGGAAATCGCCCAGGCGGTGTTTCTGCTCGCCTTCCCGATGGCGGTGGTCGGGGTGATCAGCTATTTCACCGCCCGCCGCATCGCGCGGGAAAAGGCCACGGGCGAGGCGCTGCGCAGGCGCCTGGCCTTTTGCCGCCTGTATATCCAGTTCATCGGCGTCATATCCATTGTGGTCACCGCGTTCTGGGGCATGTATCAGAACCTGACGATCGGAGCATTGTGACAGGCGGCGCAACAGGCGGCCGGGCAGGTGCCGGGCCGGGGCGCTTGGCGGATTTCTGGAGAGGATAACGCATGGCACAGCGTGCAATCACCATGGGCGGCGCGCCCGAAGGGTTCGACGCCCGGCTGATCCTGAAAGAGGTGCAATCCTCCGGCGCGCCGGTGCTGCATGTCGCCCGCGACGACAAGCGGATGGAGGCGATGCGGGCCGCGCTGGCCTTCTTTGCGCCGGACATGCCGGTGTTTGTGTTTCCGGGCTGGGACTGTCTGCCCTATGACCGGGTGTCGCCCAACGCCGACATTTCCGCGGCGCGGATGGCCACCCTGGCGGCGCTGGTGCACCAGATGCCCAAGCAGTTCGTGCTGCTGACCACGCTCAACGCCGCCAGCCAGCGGGTGCCTGCACGCGAGGTGCTGCGCGAGGCGGCCTTTACCGCCCGTGTTGACCAGCGGATTGATGAGGAGGCGCTGCGCAGCTTTTTGGTCCGCATGGGGTTCACCCAAAGCCCGACGGTCATGGAGCCGGGCGATTATGCGATCCGCGGCGGTATCATCGACATCTTCCCGCCGGGCGAAAGCGGCCCGGTGCGGCTGGACCTGTTCGGCGATGTGCTGGACGGCGCGCGGCGGTTCGATCCGGTGTCGCAGCGCACCACGGAAAAACTGGAGGTGGTGGAGCTGGCGCCGGTCTCCGAGGTGATTCTGGATGAGGCGGCGATCACCCGGTTCCGGCAGAATTACCGGATCGAATTCGGCGCTGCCGGGACCGACGACCCCCTCTATGAAGCGGTGAGCGCGGGGCGCAAGCACCAGGGGATCGAGCACTGGCTGCCGTTTTTCCATGAGAAGCTGGAGACCCTGTTCGACTACCTGCCGCAGGCGTCGGTGACGCTGGATGATCAGGTGACGCCGTCGCGGCTGGCGCGCTGGGACAGCATCGAGGACCAGTATCAGACACGCAAGCACGCGATGACGCAGAAGGGCCGGATCGACACGGTCTACAAACCCGCGCCCCCGGGGCTGCTGTATCTGGACGATGCCGCGTGGGAAGCGGCGGTGGCGGACATGCGCGTGGTGCAATTCCACCCGCTGCCTCAGGCGTCCGGGCCTGGCACCGTGGATGGGGGCGGGCGCATCGGCCGCAATTTCGCGCCCGAGCGCCAGCAGGAAAACGTCAGCCTGTTCGGGGCATTGGCCGCCCATATTAAAGCGCGGATGCAGGAAGGGCCGGTGTTGGTCGCCTCCTATTCCGAGGGCGCGCGGGAGCGTCTGGCCGGGCTGATCGAGGATGAGGGCCTGGCGGAAGCCATTCCGGTGATGGACGGAACCCGCATCGGCAAGTCCGGCCTGCATCTGGCGGTCTGGGCGCTGGAACATGGGTTCGAGGCGCCGGGCCTGACGGTGATCTCCGAACAGGACGTGCTGGGCGACCGGCTGATCCGGGCACCGAAGAAACGCCGCAAGGCGGAGAACTTCCTGACCGAGACCCAATCGCTCACTCCCGGCGATCTGGTGGTGCATGTCGACCACGGCATCGGCCGCTACAAAGGGCTGGAGGTGGTCACCGCCGCGGGTGCGGCGCATGAATGCATCCTGCTGGAATACGCCGAAGCGGCCAAGCTGTACCTGCCGGTCGAGAACATCGAGCTGTTGTCGAAATACGGCCATGAGGAAGGCCTGCTGGACCGTCTCGGCGGCGGCGCCTGGCAGGCGAAGAAAGCCAAGCTGAAGGAACGCATCCGCGAGATGGCGGACAAGCTGATCCGCATCGCGGCGGAGCGTGCCCTGCGCAAGGCCCCGGTGATGGATCCGCCGCCCCACGCCTGGGAGGAGTTCTCGGCCCGCTTCCCCTATCAGGAGACCGACGACCAGCTGCGCGCTATCGAGGATGTGATGGAGGATCTGCACTCGGGCCAGCCAATGGACCGGCTGATCTGCGGCGACGTCGGTTTCGGCAAAACCGAGGTGGCAATGCGCGCGGCCTTTGTCGCGGCCATGTCCGGACTGCAGGTGGCCGTGGTCGCGCCGACCACGCTGCTGGCCCGCCAGCACGCTGCCTCCTTCAAGGACCGGTTCCGCGGATTTCCGTTGGAAGTCAGGCAGCTATCGCGCTTTGTTGCCGCGAAAGAGGCCAGCAAAACCCGCGAGGGGCTGGGCAAGGGGACGGTTGATATCGTGGTCGGCACCCACGCCGTGCTGGCCAAGTCCATCAAGTTCCAGAACCTCGGCCTGCTGATCATCGACGAAGAGCAGCACTTTGGCGTCGCCCACAAGGAGCGCTTGAAACAGCTGCGCAGTGACATCCATGTGCTGACCCTGACGGCAACACCGATCCCGCGCACGCTGCAGCTTAGCCTGACCGGGGTGCGGGATCTGTCGATCATCGGGACGCCCCCGGTGGACCGTCTGGCGATCCGCACCTACGTCAGCGAATTCGACAGCGTCACCATCCGCGAGGCGCTGCTCCGTGAACATTACCGCGGCGGCCAGAGCTTCTATGTCGTGCCGCGGATCACTGATCTGCCGGAGGTCGAGGAGTTCCTGAAAGCGCAGCTGCCGGAGCTGACTTACGTCGTGGCGCACGGCCAGATGGCAGCGGGGGAACTCGACGACCGGATGAACGCCTTCTATGACGGCAAATACGACGTTCTGCTGGCCACCACGATTGTGGAAAGCGGTCTGGATATTCCCACTGCCAACACGATGGTCGTGCACCGCGCTGACATGTTCGGCCTGTCGCAGCTCTATCAGATCCGGGGCCGGGTGGGCCGTTCGAAAACCCGCGCCTATGCCTACCTCACCACCAAGCCGCGCCAGCGGCTGACCCCAGCAGCGGAGAAGCGTCTGAGGGTGCTGGGGTCGCTGGATACCCTTGGCGCGGGCTTTACGCTTGCCTCGCAAGACCTTGATATCCGGGGCGCGGGCAACCTGCTGGGTGAGGAGCAATCCGGCCAGATGCGTGACGTCGGCTACGAACTCTACCAGTCGATGCTGGAGGAGGCGATTGCCAAGATCAAGGCGGGCGAGATGGAAGGGCTGTCGGACGCCGACGATCAATGGGCACCGCAGATCAACCTTGGTGTGCCAGTCCTGATCCCGGAGGAATACGTCCCGGATCTGGACGTGCGCCTGGGCCTTTACCGCCGCCTGTCGTCGCTGTCGACCAAGGTGGAGCTGGAAGGCTTTGCCGCGGAGCTGATCGACCGCTTCGGCAAGCTGCCCAAGGAAGTGAACACGCTGATGCTGGTGGTGCGGATCAAGGCGATGTGCAAACGCGCTGGCATCGCCAAGATGGATGGCGGCCCGAAGGGCGCGACGATCCAGTTCCACAACGACAAATTCGCGTCGCCGCAGGGGCTGGTGGAGTTCATCCAAGGCCAGAACGGTTTGGCCAAGGTGAAGGACAACAAGATCGTCGTGCGCCGGGATTGGAAAAAGGACGCCGACAAGATCAAGGGCGCCTTTGCCATTGCCCGCGATCTGGCAGAGAAGGTGGTGGCCGAAAAGAAGAAGGCGAAGGCCGGGTAACGGGCGCCAGGGAAATTCAAATTTCCTTGGCAAATTTCTTTCTCAAGAAATTTTCTCAGCCGCAGCAGCCGTCCGGCGCCATCGCAGCCTGAGCGCAGAAACAGGACGCGCCCACGGCGCGGTCAGCGCGTGCCAGCGCCAGATCCAGTTTCTGCTTTATATGTTTTATCTCAATGCCTTCGCCGCGGGCTTTCAGGCAATCGTGCAGGCCCTTGAGGCTCCAGATATTGTCCGGATGGACCGACGCGCGCGGCAGGCTGCCATCCAGCCCGAGGTCGGCGCGGTAGGCTGCTTCGGCCTCTGCCGTCTGGCCCTGCTCCAACAGCAGCGCCCCCAGCGCGTGGCGGGTGGGCTGCATCCAGCCCCAGGGTTCATCATAAGGCAGGTTGTCGTCCAGCTCTGCCGAGCGGCGCAGGTGGGCGAATGCCGCATCATAGTTCTGCTTCCGGTATTCGATCTCTCCGCGCAGCATTTCTGCCGCGATTTCAAGCAGGTCCACCACGCGGTTGTTGTGGAGAAGCCGGGTGTCCGGCACCCGGGCCTTGGCCGCCAGGAACTGCTGTTCCTCTGCCTCAGCCTCTGCCACGCGGCCCGTTGCGGCAAAGGCGATGGCGCGGGCGTAATGGGTGTTGGCCGTGAGGGTCCGGTACAGTTCCGGGTCCGAGGGCAGCTCCAGCGCCATCGCCTCCTCCCAGCGGCCAAAGCGGACCAGGATATGGGGATGCATCGCCATGTAGCTTTCGAAATAATCCGCCATCGGCGGGCTTTCGATCCGCAGCATGTCTTCCGGCGTGGTGTCGATAATGCCCTGGTTGGCCGCAAGCGCAGGCTCGATCTGGCCCAGAAACATCGCCCCGAAAATGACGAAGTGGTAATTGTGCTGGCGGTAGCCGGTATAGATGTTGAAGGCGCCTTCGCGCTGGTAGTACTTGAGGTCTGCCTCAATCGCCTTTTGGTTCCAGTGCACAACGCTGTGGTAGTCGCCGCACAGCACGTCGATATGGGTCGGCATATGCACCAGATGGCCCGCATCCGGCACCAGCGTGCGCAGCACGTCGGCGGCCTTCAGCGCCTTCTCCGGCACAGGCGACATCTCCATCAGATGCACATAGAGGTGCAGCAAGCCCGGATGCTGCATGGCGCCGGGGGCGTTGTCCATCGCCCATTCCAGAACCTCCTGCGCTTCCAGCGTGGCGGCACCGTCGGCGGGCTTGCCGGCTTTCAGGTCCCACATCTGCCAAGGTGTCAGGTTCAACAGGCTTTCGGCATAGACCGTGCGCAGGTCCAGGTGATCGGGGCAGGCGGCAAAGGCTGCGCGCATCGCATCGGCAAAGGCGTAATCCCAGGCGTGCATGTCTTCCACCGCCTCGCGCTGGGGATAGCGGACCTGCAGGGCGCGGATCAGCTGCTGTTCCGCTTCAGAGCAGCCCTCGATGCAGGCCAGCGCCGATCGGGACGCGTCATAGGCCTCCGCCAGCGCCTTGGCGCGGCCCTTGTCGTCGCGCAAGGCCCAGGGCAGGTTGTAGTTCGGCCCGGCCGCATAGGCGACGCCCCAATGGGCCATGGCGCAACGCGGATCCTGCTCCAGCGCCCGCTGGAAACAGGCGATGGCTTCTTCGTGATTGTAGCCATAGGTCCAGACCAGGCCGCGGTCGAACCAGCGCTGCGCCTCGGGCGAGGTGGTGGTCACCGGGCAGGAATAGCTGCCGAGGTCATAATCGTAGCCCATGAAATAACCTCCCCAAATGATTGGAGAGGTTAGGGTTTGGCTTGCGCGCCGGCAAGGCCGTTATTCGGCGGGCAGCCGCGCCTCGGCCCGGGCCATTTGCAGCATCAGCACAAACGCGAGCGCTGCCATGGTCAGCAGGCCCGCGCCCAGCGGCAGCAGCGAGCCGTCGAACAGCAGCCCGACCGGGGCGGCAATGGCGGCGGCCAGCACGGTGGAGATCGCCCCGATCACCGAGGCCGCCATGCCGGCGATATGGCCCATCGGCTCCATCGCGATGGCATTCAGGTTGCCCAGCGTGGTGCCGGCCAGGAAAAACACGCTGGTCTGCCAGGCGATGAACAGGCCGAACAGCAGCCCGCCCGGCAGCGGGCTGGAGCTGAGGAACAGCATGGCGGCAGAGACAACCATCTGGACAGCAAGCGACCAGGTCACGATGCGCCGCATCCCGACCCGGACCACGATGGCGGCGTTCAGCAGGCTCGCCGTTCCGGCCATCAGCGCCACAAAGCCGAACCAGAACGGAAAGCTTTCGGCGCGGTCAAAGATCACGTCATAAACCGGCTGCACCATCGTCAGCATGGTGAACAGCATACCCAGGCACAGGGTCTGCACCATGATCGACAGGCGCACGGTGGGGTGGCTCAGCATCTCCGTCACCGCGCCCAGCAGCAGCGGCAGGCGGAACGGACGGCGGTTTTCGCGCGGCAGGGTTTCCGGCAGGCGCAGCCCCATCCACATCACCACGATGACGGCAAAGATGGCGAAGGCCAGGAAGATGCCGCGCCACCCGGAAAACGCGATGATGCCTGCGCCCAGCATCGGCGCGAAGGCCGGCACCAGGGTAAAGATCATCATGGCAATCGACATCAGCCGCGCCATTTCCCGGCCCGCGTACAAATCGCGCACGATGGCGATGCCGACGATGCGCGGCCCGGCGGCTCCCAGACCCATCACCACACGCGACGCCAGCAGCAACTCCAGCGAGTGCGACCTCCAGGCAACGGCGGCGGCAAGGATATACAGCACGGCACCGCCGGCAATCACGCGCTTGCGGCCAAAGGCATCGGACAGCGGCCCGGTAAAGAAGGTGCCGATCCCCATGCCCAGCACAAAGGACGTCAGCACCAGCTGCGCTTGGTTCACGTCGTCCGGGCTCAGCGCCGCGCCGATTTCGGGCAGGGCGGGCAGCATCGCGTCGATGGAAAAGGCAATGGTGGCAAACATCATCGCGATCAGCGCGATGAACTCAGCCTTGGCCATGCCATGGGCGGGGGACTGTGACATCTGAAACCTCTAACAGCTCTACAGAGGGGCCCGGCGCAATAGGGCCGGTCTGGGAGCCGTCCGCCTCCGCTACCATAAACCAGCCAGCCGTGCCAGCGCCCGGCTGCACAGGAGCCTGTGCATAGTTGCGATGCTAACGGTTTTACGGCCGCTTATTGGCCGTCTTCTGCCTTCAGCTGCTGCAGGATGTCTTCGATCACTTGCTTCCACAGCTCCGGCAGCTGTGCACCGGGAACCGCGTGCTGGCTGGCGACGATGAAGGTCGGCACCGAGGTCACGCCCATCTTGCGGGAATGCGCGTCGCGGTCGCGGATCACCTGCACATCGCTGTCGCCCTGCAGCAGGCGCGCTACCACATCTGCGTCCATGCCTGCCTCTGTCGCGATTTCCGCCAGAACCGCATGGTCTCCGATATCCTTGGCCTCCACGAAATAGGCTTTGAACAGCGCATCCACGACCTGAGACTGCTTGCTCTCGATCCCGGCCCAATGGATCAGCCGGTGCGCGTCCAGCGTGTTGGGGGTGCGCTTCATATCCTCGAAGCTGATCGTCAGCCCGGCCTTCTCCGCATGTTCCACCACCGGGGCATAGGCTTTCACCGCGGCCTCTTTGCCGCCGAACTTGCGCTCCAGATAGTCGCGCCGGTCCATGCCCTCGCGCGGCATGTCAGGGTTCAGCTGGAACGGGTGCCACTCGATCACGAACGGATGGTCCGGCACCTCGGCCAGCGCCTTGTCCAGATGGGTCTTGCCGATATAGCACCAGGGGCAGATCGGGTCCGACAGGATGTCGAGCTTGACTGTGGCCATTTGGGTCATCCTTTGAACAGGGCAGGCAGGGCGCGGCGCAGCAGTTTGCCGTTGGCGCCGGTGGGCAGCGCGTCCAGGCGGACATAGGCGCGGGGCTGCTTGTAGCGGGCCAGGCGCTGGGATGCAAAGGCCTGCAGGTCTTCCGTCTTCAACTCTTCGGGACCGGTATAGAAGGCGGCGATGACATAGGTGTCTTCCTTCACCTCCACCGCGGCGGCGCCGGCCTGGGTGATGCCCGGATGGGCCGCCAGCGCGGTTTCGACCTCGATCGGTGAAACCCGGTAGCCGCCCGCATTCATCATGTCGTCAACGCGCCCCAGGTAACGGATCTGCCCGTCTGGCGACATCGCGCCCTGGTCGCCGGTCAGGAACCAGTCGCCCTGGTAGCGGGCCGCGGTTTCCTCCGGCGCGTTCAGATAGCCGAGCATCAGCCCGGGGTCGGAGCGGTGGATGGCAATGGTGCCTTCCTCGCCCATCGGCACCGGCCCGTCAGCGCCGGTGATTGCGACTTTGCGGCCTGGCTGCGGCCGGCCCAGGGCGCCGTCCTGCGCCGGCTGCGAGGGGGACGCGGAAATGAAGGTCGAGCATTCCGACATGCCAAACGCCTCGTACAGCCCGCAGCCGGTGGCGGCGTCCCAGCTTTCGTAAAGATGGCGTGAGAGCTTTTCACCTGCGCAAAGCCCGTGCCGCAGGCCCGGCAGGTCCAGCGGGGCGCCGCGCAGCATCTTGCGGTACACGCCCGGGGCGGCGGCGAAGATGGTCGCGCGGTGCCGCCGCAGCAGCTCCGGCAGGTCTTCGGGCGGGGTTCCGGGGGCCGGGATCAGTGCCGTTGCGCCGGCCGCCCAAGGGTCCATCAGCCCGGTGCCCAGCGTGTAGGTCCAGTTGAACGCGCCCGCGTGCAGCAGCCGGTCCTGTCCGGTCAGACCGTACCAGCCGTCCACCATCATCTGGCGTGCCCAAACCGCCCTGTGGGCGTGCGCCACGGCGCGCGGATTTCCGCTGGTGCCGGAGGTGTAGACGACATAAGCCAGCCTGTCCGGCTCTGCGAAGGCATAATCGCAGGGGGCGAGCCGGTGCATTTCCAGCAGCTGTGCGGTGCTGATCTGCAGCGGGTGACTCGCACAGGCCACAGCCGGATCCCGCAGAACCGCCGCAGGCTTCAGATCCGCGATGATCCGGGCGGTTTCAACCTCCGTCAGCTGGGTTGAGGTGGGCACCGCCACCAGCCCGGCGGCAATGGCGCCGAGATAGGCGACCGGAAACTCGACCGTGTTCCCAAGCCGCATCAGCACGATGTCACCGGGCTTGAGACCGGCCGCCAGCAGCCCGGTTCCGGTGCCGCGCACCGCCGCCTCCAGCCGGGCAAAGCTCCAATCATCGCTTGCATCGCCCGACAGAACCGACAGCGCGGTCTTCTCCTCCAGCCGCCCGGCATGGCGCAGCACATGGGCGGCCAGATTGAAGGGGGACGGGCAGGGCGCGAACGGCCCCTGATCAAAAACAGACAGCATGGCAAATGGCTAGCCTGCGCTGTCCTGCGTTGCAAGGTGCGCAGGTGCGGCTTATAGAGTGCCTATGACTGGCCGTGACCCGAAATCCCTGATCACCATCGCCCGTGCCAACGGCGGCGAAGACAACGCAGAGCCGCTGGATCTGGGCGCCCGGGTGCGGGAGTTGCGCAAGGCGCGGGACTGGACGCTGGAACATGCGGCCAATCAGGCCGGGCTGGCGCGCTCCACCCTGTCCAAGATCGAAAACGGCCAGATGTCACCGACTTACGAGGCGCTGAAGAAGCTGGCCGTGGGCCTGCAGATCTCGGTGCCGCAGCTGTTCACCCCGCCGCAGCGCGATCAGGTGAACGGCCGGATGACGGTGACCAAATCCGGCGACGGATCGGCCCATGCCACTGCCACCTATGAGCACGAGCTGCTGGCCGACGGGCTGACACGCAAGCAGATGCTGCCCTACCGGGCACGGGTGCGCGCACGGTCGATGGAGGAATTCGACGGCTGGGTGCGCCACGACGGCGAGGAATTCCTTTATGTGCTGACCGGCGTGGTCAAGCTTTACACGGAATTCTATGAGCCGATCGAGATGCGCCGCGGCGACAGCGCCTATTACGACGCGGCCATGGGCCACAACGTCATCTCCGTCAGCCCCGAAGATGCCATGATCCTCTGGGTGACGTCGCTGGCCTGACGGCGGGCGCTAGTGCTTGCGCCCGTCCAGCTCTCTCAGCAGGCTCTCGATATAAAGGAAATCGTCCACCTCTTCCCTGGCTTCATTCAAGGTGAGGTGATGGGTTCGGGCCAAGTAAGCCACGAATTTGTCCCGGTCATCCAGTATGGATGGCGCATTGCTGGCTTTCAGGTGCGGAAAGCGCTGTTTGATGCGGGGCATCCTGTCAATCCAGCTGGCAGCTGCTGCTTGTACAGGCATGGGGGGCACTCCCTGACAAACGTTTCATCTTTTTTTGGACCCCCATGGTATCACTTTTCCGGGAAGTTTGTAACGGCCCGCCGGGGCTGCCGGATCAGCTCTGACTGGTTCGGCGGCTTTCCGCCGTGGCGGCGGGTGCGGCAAACAGGCGGGTCAGCACCACGTGGCCTATGCCCACCGCAATCAGCTGCATCGCGATGAACATCGGAATGTGGCCCGGATAGATGCCTGCGAAGGTATCTGTAAAGCCGCGGGCGACGGTCACTGCCGGATTGGCAAAGCTGGTGGAGGACGTGAACCAATAGGCGCCGGTGATGTAGAGGCCAACCAGCGGGGGCACTGCGTCGGGACGCGACCGCAGCCCTCCAAATATCACGAACAGCAGGCCGAAGGTGGCCAGGATCTCGGAAAACCACTGACCGCTGCCGGTGCGGTGCATGGTGGCCGAGCTTTGCAGAATTGCAAGATCGAACATCGCGTGGCAGGCCCAGACGCCAAGGATGCCGCCGGCTGTCTGCGCCAGCATATAGGGCGCCGCCGCGCTCCAGGGATGTTCGCGGCGCAGGGCAAAGGCAAGGGTCACCGCCGGGTTGAAATGGGCACCGGAAACCGGGCCCAGGGTGGTGATGATCACATAGAGCATACAGCCGGTGGCCACAGCGTTGGCCAGCAGCGCCAGGGCGACGTTCCCGTCCGCCAGGGTTTCGGCCATGATGCCAGAGCCCACCACCCCGACCAGCAGCATCGCGGTGCCCAGGCCCTCGGCCAGAAGTTTCTGCGCGGTCATGCGATCTCTCCAATCCGCTTGAGCTGCTGCGACAGGTCCGCCGGGCTCATGGTTTCAACCGGCATTTCCAGCAGCGCCTTGGCGCGCTTTTCCAGCGTCGCATAGGCGGCGCGGAAGGCCGCGTCCCAATCCGGCTGCTCTGCCGCGGCGGGATCTTCGACGCCCCAATGGGCGCGCACCGGCGCGCCCGGCCAGACCGGGCAGGTTTCGCCGGCGGCAGAGGCGCAGACGGTAATCACCACATCCATTTCCGGCGCGTCCTCGGCGGCGAACTCATCCCAGCTCTTGGAGCGGGCGCCGGCGGTGCCGTGGCCCAGTTCGTTGAGCAGCACCAGCGATTGCGGATGCACCTTGCCGGTCGGGTTGGAGCCAGCGGAATACGCCCGCACGCGGCCTGCGCCCAGCGTGTTGAAAATCGACTCCAGCAGGATGGAGCGTGCGGAGTTGCCCGTGCAAAGGACAAGAATGTTCATGGATGAGGACCGTTCTTAAGGGTTAGTCGGAAGAATTCACGCGGCCGAGATCGTCAACCCGGTGCTGAAGCGACATGCGGTCGAGGGTCTCGAAAGGCAGCGCCACAAAGGCTTTGATACGGTTGCGCAGCAGACCAAAGGCCTGCTGAAAGGCAAGGCGGCGCTCGGCGTCGGTGCCGGTGGCCTTCACCGGGTCGGCCAGGCCCCAATGGGCGCTCATCGGCTGGCCGGGCCAGGCCGGGCATTCCTCGTTGGCGGCGTGGTCGCAGACGGTGAAGACGAAATCCATTTGCGGCGCGCCGGGACTGGAAAATTCATCCAGATCCTTGGATCTCAGGCCGGCGGTGTCATATCCCTTGGCCCGCAGCAGCGCGGTCACTTCCGGCCGCGGGCCGGGCGACGGGCGGGTGCCTGCGGAAAAGGCCCGGAACCTGCCGCCGCCCTCATGGTTCAGGATGGCTTCGGCCAGCAGCGATCTGGCGGAATTGCCGGTGCAGATGAACAGGACATTCAACGGGCGTTCAGTCGTTGGCATGGGAAACTCTTCACGCGTGACAGGGGCGCAGATATCGGGCCGGTTCCGGCAGCAGCCGGACAGCAGATCATCGAACAGGCCGCGCAGCCCCGGCAGGTCGGCGCTGTACATCAGCGAGGTGCCGGTCCGGTGCTGGCTGATCAGCCCGGCCTGTTTCAGCACCGACAGATAGGCAGAGGCGGTATTGGCCTTGAACGCCAGCGCCGCGGCAATCTCTCCCGCGGGCACTGCGTCCGGATAGCGGCGCATCAGCAGGCGGAACAGGGCCAGCCGGTTAGGATGCGCGAGGGCGCCAAGCTTATCTGCAATCTCTATTTCCATAATTCACGAAATATGGAAATAGAGATTGTCTGTCAACTCAGAATGCGGCTTTGGACCGGTGGGGGCAGACGGTCAGTCGGGCTCGTACCACCAGACATCCGGCATGAACCCGGTGCGGTCGCCGTAGACCGGCAGCTTGTCCGGAAAGCGCATTTCCTTGATATGGGCGATCCGCCCGACATCGAAGGACCAGAACGGAATGACATAGCGCCCCGCGGTCAGAACCCGGTCCAGCGCCCGCACGGCGGCGGTGAAATCCTCGGGCGCCTTGGCGGTCAGCATCGCGTCGATCATCGCTTCGGCAGCGGGGCTGTCCATCCCCATCAGGTTGCGGCTGCCGGGCTGGGTAATACCGTCGCGGCCCCAGTAATAACGCTGCTCGTTGCCCGGGCTCAGCGACAGCTCCATGCGGTAGCGGGTGAGGTCGAAGTCATAGCCAGTCCCGCGTTCGACATACTGCGCGTTGTCGACGGTTTCGGCGGACAGGGTAATGCCCAGGCGTTCCAGCGCGCGGGCGTAGATCTCTGTCACGGTTTTCATCTCGCCGTCGCCCTGGCGGATCAGCACGGTCAGGTTCAGCGCCTCTCCATCGCCGTTGCGCAGCACGCCATCGATCACGGTCCAGCCTGCGTCTTCCAGCAATTCCATTGCCTTGCGCAGATTGCCGCGGTTGCGCTTGCTGCCGTCGCCCTGCGGCAGCGTGTAGCCTTCCAGGGTGCCGGGCAGCAGGCTGTCCGCGAACGGCTCCAGCAGCGCCCGGACTTTGCCGCGGGCCGCCCCCGGCTGCATCCCCAGCACAGAGCCGGAGAAATAGGAGGTGATCCGCGGCTGCACGCCGCCGGTCACGGTGCCGTTGATGTATTCGAAATTGAACGCCAGCAGCAGCGCCTCGCGCACGCGCCAGTCATCCAGCGGCGCACGGCGGGTGTTCATCACAATCCCGGTCATGCCGGAGGGGCGCTGATGCGGGATCTCGCTTTTGACCACATCGCCGCGGGTAACCGCCGGGAAGCTGTAGACACTGTCCCATTTGTCGGCATTGAACTCGCGCACCGCGCTCAGTTCGCCCGCCTTGAAGGCTTCGAACAGCACGGTTTCATCACCGAAGAAGTCGATGCGCATCTCGTCGAAATTCTGGGTGCCGCGCTGAAGCGGCAGGTCCTTGCCCCAGTAATCGGGGTTGCGGCGCAGGGTGACAAAGCGGCCCGGCTCATAGGCGCTGACCACATAAGCCCCGGTGCCGATCGGCGCACCCTCGACCGTGTCTCTGCCAAACTCCTTGCCCTCCCACTGCGCCTTTTTCAGGATCGGGCGCATGCCGGCGATCAGGGCCAGCTCGCGGTCCTCGGTATTGAAGGTCAGGCGCAGGCTGCGCGGTCCGGTCTGTTCGATGCGCTCCACCTTGGTCCAGAACCCGCGGTAGCGGGGGTGCCCCTGGGTGCCGAGCGTCTCATATGACCAGATCACGTCCTCGATGGTGACCGGGCTGCCGTCGGAGAATCGCGCCTCCTCCCGCAGGGTGAATTCCACCCAGGAGCGGTCCTCAGGGGTCTCAACCGATTCGGCCAGAAGACCGTAGAGGGTGAACGGCTCGTCCCAGGAACGGCCCATCAGGCTCTCGTAACTCCAGAACCTCAGCTGCCACGGAGAGGTGCCTTTCAGGGCGAAAGGGTTCAGCGAGTCAAAGCCGCCGGTATTGCCGAAGACCACCTTGCCGCCTTTGGGGGCATCGGGGTTGGCATAGGGCAAGGACACAAAATCCGGTGGCAGGGCGGGGTCCCCGTACATAGCTATGCCATGCGCCGATTCTGCGTGGGCGGAATTCGCGGCAAAAGCCAAGGTGATTCCGGCCAGTGCCGCGCGAAGATTCAGGAAATTTTCTTTTCGCAGTTTCACAACAATCCCGCTCTGCCCTTATTTTCTTGCTTCCGCACGCTACGTGCGCTTTTTCGTCTTTTCAAACTTTTAGCTTGGACGAAAGCCGGAAATTGCTTATAAAGAGATCACTGCTCGATAGGTTTCTTGCCTGTATGAAACCTGCCTCAATAACTAACGCCCGCCTTGTGCGGGCGTTTTTTTCTTGCGGTATTTCCCGTCCGTTATGGCCGTAAATGCCCCTGCGTTGCGCCGGGGGGCTGCGTAGTCTTACGCGTTTCCTTTGCATCTGCAGCATGTCACAGTGGCGGCAGTTTGATTGAGCCAAAGCGGAGAAGCTGATGTCCTTGCAAGGGAAGACTGCCGTCATCACCGGATCGAATTCAGGCATTGGCCTGGGGGTTGCACGCGAAATGGCGCGGGCAGGGGCCAACGTGGTGCTGAACTCCTTCACCGACCGGGAGGAAGACCACGCGCTGGCCGATGCGCTGGCCCGTGAATTCAGCGTTCAGGCGCGCTACATCCAGGCCGATATGTCCAACGGCGCCGACTGCCGGGCTCTGATCGAAAAGGCCGGCGCCTGCGATATCCTGATCAACAACGCAGGCATCCAGCATGTGTCGCCGATTGACGAGTTCCCGCAGGACAAGTGGGACGCGATCATCGCGATCAACATGACCTCCAACTTCCACACCATGGCCGCGGCCTTGCCGAAGATGCGGGCGGCGGGCTGGGGCCGGATCGTCAATATCGCCTCGGCGCACGGGCTGACGGCCTCTCCCTACAAATCGGCCTATGTGGCGGCCAAGCATGGCGTGGTCGGCATGACCAAGACCGTGGCGCTGGAAACCGCGGAGGAGCCGATCACCTGCAATGCGATCTGCCCCGGCTATGTGCTGACGCCGCTGGTGGAGGCGCAGATCCCGGCCACCATGGAGAAGTACAACATGGGCCGGGAAGAGGTGATCAAGAAGGTGATGCTGGAGCGCCAGCCCAGCCGCGAGTTCGCCACCGTCGAGCAGCTGGGCGGCACGGCGGTGTTCCTGTGTTCGGACGCGGCGGCGCAGATCACCGGCACCGCGATCAGCGTCGATGGCGGCTGGACCGCGCTGTAACGGCCAAGGCCACGGCGGGAGGGGGCCAGCCCCCTCTTGCCCCTTGAGGGGGGCAATTCACCCCCGGGATATTTCCGGCCAGAAGAAAAGGCGGACCGGCACATGACTGTGAAAATCAATCTGGCCCTGCAAGGCGGCGGTGCGCATGGGGCCTTCACATGGGGGGTGCTGGACCGTCTGCTGGAGGATGAAGGGATCGAGGTGGCCGGGATCACCGGAACCTCGGCCGGTGCGCTCAACGGGGCGGCGTTTAAGTCCGGCATGGTGCAGGGCGGGCGCCAGGGTGCCAAGGCGGCGCTGGATGGCCTGTGGCAGCGCATGGGGGCGGTGGGAGACATGCGGTTTACCCATTGGCTGACCCGGTTCGATGCGGTGGCCTGGGCGACCGCCTGGGAGGCTGTCCTGCCGTTCACCCCGATGGAAGCGGTGAGCCAAGTGATCTCCCCCTATCACTATGGCCCCTTTTACGAGAACCCGCTGCGGGAGGTGGTGGAGGCGTTCCGGTTCGAGGACGTATGCGCAGGCGCGGGTCCGGAACTGTTCGTTTGCGCGACCTGCGTGCGCAGCGGCAAGATCCGGATCTTCGAGGGAGACCAGATCAGCACGGACGCGATCCTCGCCTCCGCCTGCTTGCCGGATCTGTTTCAGGCGGTGGAGATCGAAGACCCCGAGACCGGCCGCATGGAGGCCTATTGGGACGGCGGCTATACCGGCAATCCGGCCCTGTTTCCGCTCTTCGGCGGCGACCTGCCGGGGGATGTCGTGATCGTGAACATCAACCCGCTGGAGCGCGAGGACATCCCGAAGACGCCGCAGCAGATCCGCAACCGGGTGAATGAGATCAGCTTCAACTCCTCGCTGCTGCGGGAACTGCGGGCGATCAATTTCGTGCAGCGGCTGCTGGCCGACGGCACCATTCAGCGCGGCCGGATGAAACAGGTGCGGGTTCACATGATCGCGGATGACGCTTTGATGACGCGGCTGTCGGTCACCACCAAGGTGATTCCGGTGCCGCAGATCCTGGCGCGGCTGAAACAGGCAGGACGGGACGCGGCAGAGGGTTTCCTGACGCGTGACCGGGAAAACCTCGGGGTGCGGTCCTCCGCCGATTTGCCCGCGATGTTCGGCTAGACGCCTTCTTTTTCGAGCGCCTTGGACTTCTTGCCGTTTTCCAGCGGTTTCGAGGGGTCCTTCGGGTTCGGGTAGACAAGGCCCGCCGAGATCACCAGCTTGGCCGAATCCTCCACCGACATGTCCAGCTCGATCACGTCTTCCTCGGGCACAAACAGCAGGAAGCCCGACGTCGGGTTCGGGGTGGTCGGAAGGAAAACGCTGACCAGCCCGCCGCTGGTTTCGGCCCGCTTGGCAATCTCGCCCTTGGCGGAGGTGGAGATAAAGCCGATCGCCCAGATGCCCTTGCGCGGGTATTGCACCAGGCAGGCCTTCTCGAAACTGCGCTCGGACTGGGCAAAGACGGTCTCGGAGATCTGCTTGATGCCCGAATAGACCGTGCGCACCACCGGCATCCGGTCCACCAGGCTTTCGGCGAAATTGATCAGGGAGCGGCCAATCAGGCCTTTGGCGATCCAGCCCACGATGATGGTGAACAACAGGAAGATGATCAGCCCGACGCCGCGCAGGTTGATGCCGATATACTGCTCGGGGCGGAAGGTGTGCGGCACCAGCGGCAGCACCACGCTGTCGATCCAGCCCATCACCGACCACAGGAGCCAGACCGTCAGCCCCACCGGCGCGATGACGACGATCCCGGTAAAGAAGGAAGCCCGCAGGCTGGCAAACAGGCCGCGGCGGCGGTGAGGTTCATCGTCGAAAGGCGTTGTCATAGGTCTGCTTTTTCTGAAATTCCGAATGGAACCTATGCACTGTTCGGGGGCGGAGCAATGGGGTCCGCCCCCGAATTCATGTCATTGCGTCAGTTTGTTGAGTTCCTGTGCGATCTTTGCCGCCAGCCGGGCATTGTTGCGCACAAGGGCGATATTGGCGGTAAGCGAGCGGCCGTCCGTCAGCTCGAAGATACGGGCCAGCAGGAAGGGGGTCACATCCTTGCCTGCGATGCCCTGTGCGTCGGCTTCGGACTGGGCCTGGGCGATCACCGGCGCCAGATCTTCGGCGGCGATCTGGTCGTCCGCCGGGATCGGGTTGGCCACCAGCTGGCCGCCCGGCAGGCCCATCGTCTGACGGGTGGCGTGGGCGCGGGCGATCTGCGCCGCGTCATCCATGCGCAGCGGCGCCTTGAGGTCCGATTGCGCCGACCAGAAGGCCGGGAAGCTGTCCTGCCCGTATGCGATGACCGGCACGCCCTGGGTTTCCAGCACTTCCAGCGTCTTGGGCACGTCGAGGATCGCCTTGGCGCCCGCGGCCACAACCGTCACCGGGGTCTGCGCCAGCTCCAGCAGGTCGGCGGAGATGTCAAAGGTGGTCTCCGCGCCCTTGTGGACGCCGCCGATGCCGCCGGTGGCAAAGACGGAGATGCCTGCCAGCCGTGCCGCGATCATGGTGGCCGCAACCGTGGTCGCCCCGGTGCCGCCGGTGGCGATGCAGGCGGGCATGTCCGCGCGGGAGATCTTGGCGACGCCCTTGGCCTGACCCAGCGCTTGCAGCTGATCGGGTTCCAGGCCCACGTGCAGCACGCCCTCGATCACCGCCATGGTGGCAGGCACGGCACCGGCCTCGCGGATGTCCTGCTCCACCTGCGCCGCAACCTCGACGTTCTGCGGGTAGGGCATGCCGTGGGTGATGATGGTGCTTTCCAGCGCAACAATGGCGCGGCCTTCGGCCTTGGCGGCCTGGACCTCGGACGAATATCGGATGTCGATCACAGCGGGGGTTCTCCTGAAACGTAGGTTGCCGCAGCCTTGAGGGCTGAGGCCAATGCGGTCTTGCGGTCTTCGCCCCGTGCCTCGGCAACGATATGGGCGGCCATGAAAGTGTCGCCTGCGCCGGTCACCCGGGCGACGGTCACGCGGGGCGGGTGCAGGGTGATGGTGCCCTTGGCATCCGCCACGGTGGCAGAGGCGCCGCCATCGGTGACCAGCACCCGGGCCGCGCCGCGGTCGAGCATCGCCTGGGCCGCGGTTTCGCTGTCGGTGAACTCCGCCTGGCACAGGATGCCGGCCTCTTCCAGGTTCACATACAGCGTGCCGCGGGTGCGGGTCAGGAACGGGCGCAGCCGCTCCGCCTTGCCCGGTGACGCAGGCGCCACGCGCAGGTCGGCCTTGGCGAAAACGGGGCTGGCGACGATATCATCCAGCAGCGACAGCGTCAGGTTGCCGTCCAGCGCCACCTGGCCCGCGTAAGGCGCGTCCTCAGAGCCCAGAGAGCCATCCGACAGCGGCCGCAGGATCTTGTCGCCCGCGGCTTCCAGCGAATGCGCGTCGGCAATCGCGGCGATCAGCCCGTTGGCGCCCTCCACCGCCATGTAGCGGTCGGTAGGCAGATCCTCGGAGCGGTAGATGTGATCGGTGATCAGCCCGAAGTGGCCGCAGGCGTGGATCAGCTCGTCCCCTTCGGGGTCGCGGCCCACGGCGGTCAGCAAGGCAGGCTGGACGCCGAACCGGGCCAGCGTCATGGCGATGTTCATGGCAACCCCGCCGGGCAGGCGGGTAATGCGGCCGGGCATATCCGAGCCGCGCTGCATTTCCGTGGTGCAGCGGCCGATGATGTCCCAAAGGACAGAGCCGATGCACAGAATGGCGGGGGGCTGTGAGGCAGAGGCTTGTGTCATATTGACCTATTGCCGCCTTTGCCGCACCTCTGCAAGCGGCTTCACCGTGCAGGCACTGCAAAGGTCAGGGCCGCCCAAAGGCTTTCCCAAACGTAATCTTTGCCCTCCGGCGCCGGGCGCAGGACA
Organism: Leisingera daeponensis DSM 23529; assembly: GCF_000473145.1. NCBI lineage: Bacteria > Pseudomonadati > Pseudomonadota > Alphaproteobacteria > Rhodobacterales > Roseobacteraceae > Leisingera > Leisingera daeponensis. The sequence continues at coordinate 908,158 of NZ_KI421500.1, forward strand.
ACCGCGTCCAGCAGGTATTGATGGCCCGGCATCACCGGGACAGCGGTTTCGCCCTCGGCATCTGTCAGCCGGGTGCTGATGGTGACACTGCCATCGGGGGCCTTGGCAAAGATCTCCACCTGGGCATTGGGCCGCGGCTCTCCCTGGTAGAGCACCCTGACAGGCAGACCCTGGGACAGATCATCGGTATAGGGATTGGCCAGGGCAACGATTTCTGTCTCCAGCCCGGTGGCGGCATCCGATCCGCTGCCGTTCCCGATCGCCACCAGCGACTTGGCGTACCGGGTGTATTGCTCGCCAAAGCCCGCCTCCGGCAGCCCGCGCGTCTGATGCTGCGTGCGGATATCGCCGAATCCCTTGTGGTCGATGAAGGTCTGGAACGCTTCCCAGGTGTCATAGGTCAGTGTTTGCGGCTGCGTCTGATGGATCAGCACCGCCAGCCCGTCTTGCGCCATTTCGGAAGTAAAGGCGGGCATGTCGCCCATCCGTCCCTGATACGGCGCGGCCGCTGCGCCCTGCCTCACCTCGAACCGGGCGATCCGGTGGTCCAGATAGGGCTGCTCAGCGCCTTTGAACTCCTGGCCGTTGCGCAGCCTAGCCACCACGGGATTTCCCGAAACTTCTTGATATTTCTGCGGCTCAATCCAAAACTCGTGGGATAAACCCGGCCCGGCCGCCAAGGTCAGCCCGGAACAGAGAATTGAGCAGAACAGGCGGTATTGCATGAAGGTGTCCTTGGCTGTCAGGCGCGGCTTTTCCTGGCCGTGGACCCTATTTGCGCTGTTGTTCTGCTGGGGCGCAATAGCCGCCGCTACTGCCCGCGCGCATGAGGTTACCCCGGCGATTGCCGATTTCACCGTGGCGGACGGCCGGATCACCCTGGAATTGCGCCTGAATGCGGAGGCCTTCGTGGCGGGTATCAACCTGGACGGGCTGGCGGACACGAACCAGACCGCGCAGGCCGCCGACTACGACGAGCTGCGCGCGCTGGGCCCGCCGGAGCTGGAGCCGATGGTGCGCCTCTTTGCCGAGGACTGGCTGGAAGCCTTCTCCGTGCAGGCGCCGGACCCGGTCGCGCTCAGCCTGTCCCGGATCACCATCCCGGAGACCGGCGACGCCAGCCTGCCGCGCGCCTCCGTTCTGGAATTCAGCGGCGAGGTTCCGCCCGGGGCCCGCAGCCTGCGCATTGCCTGGCCCTCGGGCTCCGGCGGGGTGGTGCTGCGGCAGAACGGGGTTGCGGAGCCCTATACCGGCTACCTGCAGGGGGGAGAGACCTCTCCGCCCATCCCGCTTGGCGGCGGGGCGGCCAAGACGCCGGTCGAGGCTTTCATGGAATATATCCCCGTCGGCTTTGCCCACATCCTGCCAAAGGGGCTGGATCATATCCTGTTTGTGCTGGGGCTGTTCTTTCTCAGCCCGCGGGTGAAGCCGCTGCTGCTGCAGGTGAGCGTGTTCACCGTCGCCCATACCATCACCCTGGCGCTGGGCGCGCTGGGCGTGGTCTCTGTCAGCGCCGCCATCGTCGAGCCGCTGATCGCGCTGTCGATTGTCTTTGTCGCGGTCGAGAACATCTTTGCCCGCAAGCTGCACAGCTGGCGCACATTTGTGATCTTCGGCTTCGGACTTTTGCACGGGTTGGGATTTGCTTCCGTGCTGGGGGCCTTCGGGCTGCCGCAAAACCAGTTCCTGCCCGCGCTCATCGGCTTCAACGTTGGGGTTGAGCTGGGCCAGCTGGCGGTGATCGCGGCCGCCTATCTGGGCGTGCGCCTGTGGTTCGGGCGGCACCCCAAGTACCGTGGCCGGGTGGCAATCCCGGCCTCCGTCACCATCGCCTTGATCGGCAGCTACTGGTTTGTTGAGCGGGTGTTCCTGTAACCGCTGCCCGAGGGTCAGCCCATTGCCCGCATCAGTGTCTTGAGCGCCGCAAGCGGATCTTCCGCGTGCCAGATCTCATCGCCGATGCCGAAGAAGTCGGTATTGGGGGCGATGGAGCGCACCAGTTCTTCGGTCAGCCCGCCTTCGGCCACCACCGGTACCTCAATCATCTTCGACCACCACTCGAACAGATCGGCCTCCGCCCGCGCGCCGTCGCCCAGGCCGGAGGTGCCGACAGGGCCAAAGCTCACGTAATCCGCGCCCGCTTCGCCGGCCACCATGCCGTCATGCTGCGAGGCGCCGCAGAAGCAGCCGACAATCGCATCCGGCCCCAGCGCCTTGCGCGCGGCGCGCACTGATTTCGAGGCGTCGGTCAGATGCACGCCGTCCAGGCCCAGCCGTTCGGCCAGGATCTGATGGTCCGAGATCACCAGCGCCACATCACGCGCCATGGTCACTTCGCGCAGCGCGTCGCCCGCGCGGCTCAGCGTGTCCTGATCGCGGCTGGCCAGATCCAGGCGCACGCAGGCCACGTCCACCTCATCCAGCACCCGCGCCAGCAGACCGGGGAATTTGCCCAGCTCGAAACTTGGCGGGGAGATCAGGTAGATCTGCGGCTGCTCCGGTGCGTCAGCAGGGCTTCCCATCATGGTGCTCCATTGTTCAGGCGATTGCAGGGTGTTTAGCCGATTTGCCGCCGGACGCAAGGATTTGCGGCGGTGACGGCCCGCATATTGCGCGCCAAAACCGCGCTGGACCTTGCCCCGCCGCCGCGCGGGCAGTACAGCAGTGCCGATTTTGCCGGAGAACACGATGCCCACCGATATGCCCCAGCCCGCCTTTGTCCTTGTCCGCCCGCAGATGGGCGAGAATATCGGTGCCGCCGCGCGGGCGATGTGGAACTTCGGCCTGGACCGGATGCGCATCGTGGCGCCGCGCGACGGCTGGCCGAACCCCAAGGCGGTGGCGATGTCCTCGGGCGCGGGCCGCCTGCTGGACGAGGCGCAGCTCTGTGCCGATGTGCCGGAGGCGCTGGGCGATTGCACCTATGTATTCGCCACCACCGCCCGCCAGCGCGGGCTGACCAAACCGGTCTACAGCCCCGAGCGTGCCATGCAGATCGCCGCAGAGAAGATCGCTGCGGGCGAGAAGGTCGCGGTAATGTTCGGGCCTGAGCGCGCGGGCCTGGAAAACGAGGATATCGCCAAGGCCAACGCCATCATCTCGGTGCCGGTCAACCCGCTTTACGCCTCGCTGAACCTGGGCCAATGCGTGCTGCTCACGGGCTATGAATGGATGCGCCAGTCCGGCGACGTGGTGCATGAAACCACCGATCTGGGCCGCAAGGGCGACTGGGCCACCGGCGTCGAAGTCGAAAAGCTGGTGGAGCATTACGAGGAGCGGCTGGACGAAGCGGGCTTCTTCTATCCGCCGGAGAAGGCCGAGGGCATGAAGACCAACCTGCGCAACCTGTGGTCCCGGATGCGGATGACCCGCTCCGACGTGCAGATGCTGCACGGGATCATGCGGCAGATGGTCCGCTGGAAAGAGCGGGGCGGCGAATAAGCCGCTCTGGACCAATTCCGAAACCGCCCCTAGCTTGGCACCACACACAAAGAGGCAAGCATGAGCAAGCGCAGCATTTTCGAAGAGGTCGAGGGCGAGAAAAAAGACGCGCCCGCCGTGCAGCCGGGGCTGATCGACCGCGGCCGCGGCGGTGCCCGCAAGGCGATCCGTGCCTGGCTGATGGTTCTGTTTGGCCTGGTGGTTGCGATGATCGTGGTGGGCGGCCTGACGCGGCTCACGGACTCCGGCCTGTCGATCACCGAATGGCGTCCCGTGACCGGGGCGATCCCGCCGATGTCCGAAGCCGAATGGCAGTCCGAGTTCGAGAAATACAAGCAGATTGACCAGTGGCGCATCGAGAACCAGTGGATGCAGTTGTCTGATTTCAAAGAGATCTACTGGTGGGAATGGGGCCACCGCCAACTGGGCCGCGTGATCGGCCTGATCTGGGCGGTTGGCTTCCTCGGCTTCCTGGCGGCGAGAAAGATCCCCGCGGGCTGGACCGGCCGGCTGCTGCTGCCCGGTGTCCTCGGCGGTGTGCAGGGCGCGATCGGCTGGTGGATGGTGGCATCCGGCGTCACCCAGGGCGAGGGGATGACGTCTGTCGCCTCTTACCGGCTGGCGGTGCATCTGGGGCTGGCGTTTGTGATCCTCGGCTTTATCGCCTGGTACGTGCTGATGCTGGGCCGCGAGGAGCGCGAGCTGATGCAGGCGCGCCGCGCCAAGGAGGCCAAGCTGTTCAGCCTGTCCACGGGCCTGATGCACTTTGCTTTCCTGCAGATCCTGCTGGGGGCGCTGGTGGCGGGCATCGACGCGGGCCGCTCCTACACCGATTGGCCGCTGATGGGCGGGCAGGTGATCCCTCCGAACCCTTTCATGATCGAGCCGCTGTGGAAGAACTTCTTTGAAAATCCCGGGCTGGTGCAATTCATCCACCGGGTCGCGGGCTACCTGCTGTTTGCCTTTGGTGTGGTGGCCTGGCTGCGCGGGCGCAGCTCTGCCCATGCGCGGACCCGCTTTGCCTTCAACGCCGTCTTTGCGGCGCTGTCGGTTCAGGTGCTGCTGGGGATCATCACCGTGGTCTATGCCGCGCCGCTGCACGCTGCCATCACCCATCAGCTGGTGGCGGTTGGCGTCTGGGTGCTGATCCTGCGCGCCCGCTTCCTGTCGGCCTATCCCATTGCAACCTCGATCAAGGATCACTGACGCATGAGCGCATTTGACGAACTGATGGCCTTCCAGCGCGAAACCCAGGCGCTGGGGCAGATTGCGGGCCGTCTGGGCTGGGATCAGGAAACCGTGATGCCGCGCGGGGCCGCGCCGCAGCGGGGCGAGGAAATGGCCGCGATCGAGGCGGTGCTGCACGCCCGCCGCAGCGACCCGCGGGTGGCGGAGTGGCTGGAACGGGCCGAAGCGCCCGATGAGGCCGGTGTCGCCCAGCTGCGCGAGATCCGCCGCAGCTATGAGCGCACGGTCAAGGTGCCCGCCGATCTGGCCAAGAAGATCGCCCAGGTCACATCGGAGGCGCAGGGCAAATGGGCTGCCGCGCGGGCGGATGAGGATGTCGCAGCCTTCCTGCCGGTGCTGGAGGAAGTCGTGTCCCTGAAGCGCGAGGAAGGCCAGGCGCTGGCTGCGGGCGGGGATGTCTATGACGCCATGGTCGAGGATTACGAGCACGGCATGACCGGGGCAGGGATCGCGGAGATCTTTGACGCCATGCGCCCCGGGCTGGTGGAGCTGCGTGCCAAGGTGCTGGAGAAACCCGCGCCGAAGGGGCTGGAGGGCACCTTTGACGACGTGGCGCAGATGAAGCTGACACGCAAGCTCGCCAAGCAGTTCGGCTATGACATGTGCCATGGCCGGGTCGACAAGGCGGTGCATCCGTTCTGTTCCGGTGCGGGGCTGGATGTGCGGATCACCACGCGGACCAGCGAGACAGATCCGTTCAACTGCTTCTATTCCACCATCCACGAGGTCGGCCACGCCGCCTATGAACAGAACATCAGCCGCGATTACCTGCTGACCCCGCTGGGCAGCGGCGTGTCGATGGGGGTGCATGAAAGCCAGAGCCGGATCTATGAAAACCAGATCGGCCGCAGCCGCGCCTTTACCGGCTGGCTGTATGAGGAGATGAAAGCCGCCTTTGGCGATTTCGGCATTGCGGATGCGGATGCCTTCTATGCTGCCGTGAACGCGGTGCATAAGGGCTATATCCGGACGGAAGCGGATGAGCTGCAATATAACCTCCATATCATGCTGAGGTTCGGCCTGGAACGCGCGCTGATGAGCGGCGATCTGGCGGTGAAGGATCTGGAAGCGGCCTGGAACGACCGGTTTGAAGCAGACTTCGGCTATGCCGTGGACAAACCGTCCAACGGCTGTTTGCAGGACGTGCATTGGCCGGTCGGGCTGTTCGGCTATTTCCCGACTTACAGCCTGGGCAATGTCTATGCGGGCTGCCTGTACCAGGCGCTGCGCCGGGACGTGCCGGGGCTGGATGCCCAGCTGGCCCAAGGCGACACGTCAGGCGCCACCGGCTGGCTGAAGCAGAACCTGCAGCAGCACGGCGGGCTGCGCAGCCCGCGCGATACCATCGTGCATGCGGCCGGCATGGAGCCCAGCCACGCGCCGCTGCTGGCCTATCTGGAAGAGAAGTTCAGCCTGCTTTACGGACTGTGATTGCGGCCAGGCCGCCAGGTGACGCCTTTCCGGGGCGGCAGACATAAGCTGCCCCGGAATTGCCGCATTTCAGGCGTACCCTCTAAATCTCCTGGGGACGGGACCGCGAGGGCAGAGTCATGCACACAGCCATAGCCTATTTGATCTTTGCCAGCTTCGTGCTGGCGCCAGCCCTGATCTGAGCCGCCAGCCTCAGATCAGCGCCATACGCTCCGCCCGCTCGGGATCCGGGAAGGGACGGTAAAGGCCGATCTCCGCAGTGGCGATCAGCGCCGAGACATGCGAGTACAGCCTTTCCACTTCCTCGTCATGCTCGCCCAGGACGCGGAAGGCCTGATCCAGCTGCGTCATATCCCTGAATTCGATCTCCAAGAGGAAGTCGCGGCAGGTGTCGCTGGCCATGTTCAGCTTGCGCCGCAGCAGACGCCAGCCGAGCACCACACCGCGTTCCTGCAGATAGTTCATCCATTGCTCAACCGCGCTGGCAAAGCTCAGCGCCTTGGCCTCGTGGTGCAGGTCAATGGAGCAGTGATACAAGTTCATGGGGCATCCCCTTGCTGAGAAAACGAAGCTTGACCGCAAGAATGCCTGAAACCCGTTAGGGGGCCGTTAACAAAGCGAACGCCGCCCCGGCAACGGGACGGCGTTCTGATTTCCGGAACCGGGCGGGGCTTATTCCTCGCCGCTGTCCTCCTCGCCGTTTTCGGCGATCCAGGCGACAGAGACCACTTCCTCGCCTTTGCCGGTGTTGAACACCCGCACGCCGCCGGCCGAACGCGAGCGGAAGGAGATGCCATCGACCGGCACCCGGATCGACTGGCCCTTGGAGGTGGCCAGCATGATCTGGTCGTCCAGCTCAACCGGGAAGGAGGCGACGATCTCGCCGCCGCGCATCGCCTTGTCCATTGCGGTCACGCCCATGCCGCCGCGCCCGCGCACCGGGTAGTCGTGCGAGGACGACAGCTTGCCCGAGCCGCCTGCGGTGATGGTCAGGATCAGGTTCTCGGCTGCCGACATCTCTGCATAGAGCTCGGTGGAGAAGTTCGGATCCTCGGGTGCGTCCTCGTCCGAAGCCTCGGCATCGTCGGTCAGACCCGCCATCGCCCGGCGCATCTTGAGGTAGGCGGTGCGCTGCTCCGGCGTGTATTTGGAGTGGCGGATCACCGACATGGAGACCACGCTGTCCTCGCCGGTCAGCCTGATGCCGCGGACACCGGTGGATTCGCGCGAGTTGAACACGCGCACGTCGGTGGAGCGGAAGCGGATGGCGCGGCCGGAGTTGGTGAACAGCATCACGTCGTCGTCTTCCGAACAGATGCGCACGTTCACCAGTTTGACGGAGCCGTCCTCCGGCAGCTTCATCGCGATCTTGCCGTTGCGGCGGACGTTGGTGAAGTCCGACAGGCGGTTGCGGCGCACGTCGCCGCCGCTGGTGGCAAAGACCACCTGCAGGTTTTCCCATTCCTCGTCCGGCACATCGACCGGCATGATGGCGGCGATGGAGACGCCGGTCGGGATCGGCAGGATGTTGACGATGGCTTTGCCCTTGCCGGTGCGGCCGGACTGCGGAAGGCGCCAGGTCTTGAGCTTGTAGACCATGCCGTCGGTGGTGAAGAACAGGAGCTGGGTGTGGGTGTTGGCCACAAACAGCGTGGTCACCACGTCCTCTTCCTTGGTCTGCATGCCGCTCAGGCCCTTGCCGCCGCGCTTCTGGGCGCGGAAGTCGGCCAGCGGGGTGCGCTTGATCCAGCCGCCGGAGGTCACGGTCACCACCATGTCCTCGCGCTCGATCAGGTCCTCGTCCTCCATGTCGCCGGACCAGTCGACGATCTCGGTGCGGCGCGGCACGGCGAAGTTGTCGCGCACTTCGCGCAGCTCGTCGCTGATAATGCCCATGATCCGCTCGCGCGAGGACAGGATTTCCAGGTAGTCCTTGATCTTGCCGGCCAGTTCTTCCAGCTCGTCAGTGACTTCTTTCACGCCGATCTGGGTCAGGCGCTGCAGGCGCAGTTCCAGAATCGCGCGGGCCTGGGCTTCGGACAGGTTATAGGTGCCGTCGTCATTTGCCGTGTGGGTCGGATCGTCGATCAGCGCGATGTATTCCAGGATCGGCTGCGCCGGCCAGCGGCGGGTCATCAGCTTCTCACGCGCTTCAGCCGCATCGGTGGACTGGCGGATGGTGGTGACGATCTCGTCGATATTGGTCACCGCCACGGCCAGCCCGCAGAGGATATGACTCCGCTCGCGGGCCTTGCGCAGCAGATGCGCGGTGCGCCGGGCGACCACATCTTCGCGGAAGTCGATGAAGGACGTCAGGAACCGGCGCAGCGTCAGCTGTTCCGGCCGGCCGCCGTTCAGCGCCAGCATGTTGCAGCCGAAATAGGTCTGCATCGGGGTGAAGCGGTAGAGCTGGTTCAGCACCACCTCAGGGGTTGCGTCGCGTTTCAGCTCGACCACCACCCGCACGCCGTTGCGGTCGGATTCGTCCTGCACGTGGGCGACGCCCTCGATCTTCTTCTCGCGGACCTGCTCGGCGATCTTCTCGATCATCGCGGCCTTGTTCACCTGATAGGGGATCTCGTCCACGACAATGGCATAGCGGTCCTTGCGGATCTCCTCCACGCGGGTCTTGGCGCGGATGATGACGCTGCCGCGGCCTTCCAGATAGGCCTTGCGGGCGCCGGAACGGCCCAGCATCAGCGCGCCGGTCGGGAAGTCGGGGCCGGGGATGTATTCGATCAGCTGCTCGCTGGTCAGGTCCGGATCCTCGATCAGCGCCAGCGTGGCATCGACCACTTCGCCCAGGTTGTGCGGCGGGATATTGGTGGCCATGCCGACGGCAATGCCGCCGGCGCCGTTGACCAGCATGTTCGGGAAGCGGGCCGGGAGCACGGTCGGCTCGCGGTCCTTGCCGTCGTAGTTGTCCTGGAAATCGACGGTCTCTTTTTCGATATCGGCCAAGAGCGCCGCGGCGGGCTTGTCCATGCGCACCTCGGTGTACCGCATGGCCGCCGGGTTGTCGCCGTCCATGGAGCCGAAGTTGCCCTGGCCGTCCAGCAGCGGCAGCGACATCGAGAAGTCCTGCGCCATCCGCACAAGCGCGTCATAGATCGCGCTGTCGCCGTGCGGGTGGTATTTACCCATCACGTCGCCAACCGGGCGGGCCGACTTGCGGTAGGCCTTGTCATGGGTGTTGCCGGATTCGTGCATTGCATAAAGAATGCGGCGGTGCACCGGTTTCAGGCCGTCCCGCAGGTCCGGGATGGCGCGGCTGACGATGACCGACATCGCATAGTCGAGATACGAGTTGCGCATCTCGGCTTCGATGGAAACGGTCGGCCCATCATATGCCGGGCGTCCCGGCAGTTTTTCTTCCATATTTTCAGGAGTTTCCGGCGTATCGCTCACGTTGGCTGCCCGCTCTTTCTTCTGGGTCTATATCTTGTGTTTGCACCCTATCAGATACCGTATATGCGGCGCAAGCAGGCAGCCGGGAACAGCGGCAACAGGCCGTTCACACATCAGTAACGCACTGTTTTTGGGGAAATTAACCAATACCAGCCTAGCATCATCAGGAGGGGGTAGCGATTGGAGGCTGAAAATGGAGACCAGCGAAACCGAACTGATGCTGAAAGGATACGGGCTGACCACGGCGGAATTCACCTACCGGATGCCCGATTTCACGCATGTCCTGAATACATTTGTCTGGCAGGAATATGATCTGGCGCCGGATCATCCGCGGCTGTTCGAATTCATCGAATTCTGGCAGCGCGAGATCGAGGGCCCGCTGCATTCGGTGCGGTTCAATCACCGCAAGCTGATCGGCCCCGGCGAATGGCGCAACGTCGTTGGGGAGTTCAAGATCCACTAGCCCATCCTGTCCGGACGGCAACATGCAAGCCCGGGAACCGCGGGGCGGTTCCTTGGCTATTGCGGGAGCCTGTGCGCGGCTTTACTCCTATGCGTGTTAAAACGTCTGGTGCGGCAACACAGCGCCGGACAGCGCCAAACGGTGGCGGGCAGTCAATAAACAGGCAATACGGCAGGAATTAATGCGCACATATATTTTGGGAAACCAGTTCGAGAACGCACTGGAGGCCACAGCCACCATCCGCGAGAGCCTGTATGGCCGCGACGGTGACGATACCTTTTCAATCTATCATCACGGCGAAGGCGCCGGTGCGTATCCCGATCTGTCGGACCGGTTTTTCGGCGGTGCCGGCAATGACACGATCGGTTCGCTCAATTTCGATCTGACGGCGGGCAGCACGCTGCGCGACTACAGCCAGCTCAGCTTTCATGGCGGGGCGGGGTACGACACCGTTTCCTCGCAGATCGACGTGCGGCTTTCCGACGGTTTTACCCTGGATCTATCGCAGATCGAAACAAGCGTACGGTCGGTCGAACACTGGGATTACGGGATTGATTTGTATACCGGCACAAGCGAAGGGGATTTTATCATTCGCTCCGGCCGGCAGGATGACACGCTTGATATCCGTCAGTGGGATGCGGCGGAGGACACGCGCGTCACGGTCAAGACCCTGGCCGGGAACGACCATGTCGAATATTCCACCGTCATGAATATCAGCGATCTGCGTGTGAACACCGGTGCAGGCAACGACTATTTTGAGTTCAACGGGTTCTGGAATGTTACCGCAGGCGTCCGCGTCTCTACCGGAAGGGGCGATGATACGGTGGTCATCAACGGAACCACCATTGCCTATCCCGACGGCTTGACCGCGAATATCCGCACCGGTGCCGGCGCCGACACGATCGTTCTGGAAGGGATGCACTCAGAGCGCCTGAATTCGGGTGCGGGCAATGACGATATCTACATCCTGACCGGCAGCTTCAGGAATGCCGCCGACACAATCACGACCGGGGCGGGCAAGGATGAGCTGTTCATCGAGCTGGACGCCTACTCGACGGTTGCGGTGCTGGATGACTTCTCGGCGGAGAACGACGTCTTTGTGTTTGACGCTGACGAGGCCAGCGGAATCATCACCCGCAACACTGACGTCACCTTCGACAGGACGGAGTGGGAAAATGCGAGCGAAGACCGCCTGTATATGAGCAACGCCGAGAACAAGCTGTATTACGGCGATAACGTGCTGGTGGAGTTCACCACCGACGTGACGCTGAGCGCTGCCAATTTCACCACCGGCGACTGGGAGTACTGAAGCCCCTTCAAGCGGAGCAGCTGGCCCCCCCAAGGACGCAGAATTTGGCGCAATGGGGGTGGTTCAGCTGCACCGGGCTTTCGGCCTCGGCCAGGGTGGTGCCCAGTTCGAATTCAGGCGCGTAGGGCAGCAGGGTGCAGGCCAGAACGGCGGGCGTTTCTGCGCCCTTGCGTTTGACCACCATCCGCGAGGACGCGCACATCACACTGTCCGGCGACTTGTTGAGGATGCCCCAGCAGGCGCCTGTGATCTCGGGGACTTCCACGCGCTCGTCCATCTCCGGAAACAGCACGGTCCGGGCGGGGTTTCGGGCATCGATGGCAAACCCGTGCTTTTCAAACAACGCGGCATAGCCGGCACGGGCCTCAGCCTCGCTCTCGCCCCAGACGGTGCGGCCGGCCACTGCCATCCGGAAGCCGTTTTCTCGCAGCCACTCCATGCCTTCGATTGTCTTGGCAAAGCTGCCTGCGCCGCGCTCTTTATCATGCAGTTCGGCGCTGTGGTGGTCGACGGATATCCGCAGGGTCAGCTTGTCCCCGAAGGTCTCCCGCAGGTCCAGCAGTCCGGCTCTCACTGTCTTGCGCATCATCGGGCGCATGGCGTTGGTCAGGATCAGCACCTCGAAACCCCGCTCCAGCGCGGTGCGGGCCATCGCGGTCATCTCCGGGTTCATGAAGGGTTCGCCGCCGGTGAACCCGATTTCCCGGACCGGCCAGCCGCGCTGCGCGATCTGATCCAGATAGCTCCGCACCTCGGCCTCTGTCAGGTAGACCAGCGCATCGTTGGCCGGGGAGCTGAGGATATAGCAGTTGCTGCATTCGATATTGCACAGCGTGCCGGTGTTGAACCACAGGGTTTCCGGGCGGCTGAGCGGCACAGAGGCGCGGTCCTGACCATCTGCCGTCACGTAAGCGTCTTGAAACTTGCCTAGGTTCGCGACGGGTTTTTGCAGGTCTTTCATGCAGATGTCCTCTGGGGCAGTTCCTTTCGCCGGAAGCTACCTTATACTGGGCAGGAAATGAAAGCAGCCGGACAGGCACATGACAGGGATGTGAGCGGCGGTGTGCCGCGCTTGCCCCGGCTTAGACAGGAAGAACAATAATGGTTTCGCGTGTCATACCGGTCGATCCGTTTGACCTGGTGATTTTTGGCGGCACCGGCGATCTGGCGCAGCGCAAGATTCTGCCCGCGCTGTTCCGCCGCCATTGCGCCGGTCAACTGCCGGGCGGCGAGCGGATTATCGGCGCCGCGCGGACCGCCATGAGCAGCGCCGACTACCGCACCGTCGTGGCAGAAGCGATCCGGGCGCACGCCGGACCCAAAGCCTGCGGCGGCGGTGCGCTGGAGGCGTTTCTGGAGCGGATCAGCTATGTCGCGCTGGATGCCTTGGGCGAGGCGGGCTGGCAGCAGATGTGCAGCGCGCTTGAGGGCCCGGAGGAACAGCGGATCCGGGTGTTCTACTTCTCCGTGGGGCCGGGCCTGTTCGGGCCGCTGGCGGAACGTCTGCACCGCTATGGCCTCGCCACGCCGCAGACGCGGATCGTGGTAGAGAAACCCTTTGGCCATGATTTGGCCTCCGCGCGGGAGCTGAACCGGACGCTGGCCGGCCATTTCGACGAAGGCCAGATCTACCGGATCGACCATTACCTGGGCAAGGAGACGGTGCAGAACCTGATGGCGGTCCGGTTCGGCAACATGCTGTTTGAGCCGTTGTGGAACAGCCAGTACGTGGATCACATCCAGATCACCGTGGCCGAAACCGTCGGCGTCGAGGGGCGCGAGGAGTATTATGAGCGCGCCGGCGCCATGCGCGACATGATGCAGAACCATCTGATGCAGCTGCTGTGCCTGATCGCGATGGAGCCGCCCGCGAAATTCGACCCCGATGCGGTGCGCGATGAGAAGCTGAAGGTGATCCGCGCCCTGGACCCGGTGGAGCCGCATCACATCGTGCGCGGCCAGTATCAGGCGTCGCTGGACCCGGAGGCGCCGCATCCGTCCTACCGCGGGCTGGTCGGCAACCCGCGCAGCACCACCGAAAGCTATGTGGCGCTGAAGGCGCATATCAGCAATTGGCGGTGGGCCGGCACGCCGTTCTATCTGCGCACCGGCAAGCGGCTGGTGAACCGGTCCTCGGTCATCAACGTGATGTTCAAAGACGCGCCGCATTCGATTTTCGGGGCCGAGGCGGGCCGTCACGCCAACCACCTGAAGATCCGCTTGCAGCCGAACGAGGGCATCACCCTCAGCGTGACCATCAAGGAGCCGGGGCAAGGCGGGATGCGGCTGATCGACGTGCCGCTGGACATGAGCTTCGCCGAGGCGCTGGGGACGGAAGGCGGCGATCCGCCGGATGCCTATGAACGGCTGATCATGGATGTTGTGCGCGGCAACCAGACGTTGTTTATGAGGGGGGACGAGGTGGAAGCCGCCTGGGCCTGGACCGATCCGGTAATTGAAGGCTGGAAATCCCGCGGTGATGTGCCTAAACCCTACGTTAGCGGTACCGCCGGTCCGGAGGATGCCGATTTGCTGATGCGCCGCGACGGGCGTGAATGGAGGGGGATAAACCCATGAAATTCAACGAATACCCTGACCAGGACATGCTGGCGATCGAAGTCGCGAATGAAATCGCCGGAGATTTGAAGACCCATCTGCTGAATCACGACACGGTGTCTTTCGCGGTTGCCGGCGGCACCACGCCCGGGCTCATCTTTGACGATCTTTGCGCTGCGGATATCGAGTGGGACCGGGTGCATGTGATGGCAACGGACGAACGCTGGGTGCCGCAGGAGCATGCGCGCTCCAACGCGGCGATGATCCGGGCGCGGCTGCTGCAGAACCGGGCCGCTGCGGCGCAGTTCCTGCCGTTCCACGTGCCCGAACGGGAGCCGGAGGAGGTGCTGGCGGAGCTTGAAAGCCGGGTGGTGCCGGAACTGCCGCTGTCGGTGCTGCTGCTGGGGATGGGCGAGGATATGCACACCGCCTCGCTGTTTCCCGGGGCAGAGGGGCTGCTGGAGGCGCTGGCGCCGGATGCGCCTGCGCTAACGGTCATGCGCCCAAGCAGCCAGCCCGAAGCGCGGGTCAGCCTGACGGCGCGGGTGCTGGATGGCGCCATTGCCAAGCATCTGGTGATTTTCGGCGACGCCAAACGGCGGGCGCTTGAACAGGCGATGACGCTGCCGCCGGAAACGGCGCCGGTCCAGGCCGTTTTGTCCGAGGCGTCCGTCCATTGGGCACCTTGATTTCAGGAAAGCTAACTATGTTCGATGCCTTGAAGACGCTGCATGCCGAAAAATGCGGCGAAAATATTCCTGAGCTGTTCGAGAAGAACCCGCAGCGCGCCAGCGCGTTCAGCGTGCAGTTCGAGACGCTGCTGTTCGACTATTCCAAGACCCGGATCACTGAAAAGGTGCGCGCGGGCCTGATTGAACTCTGCGAGGCGCGGGATGTTGCCGGGCGGCGTGCGGCGATGTTCGGCGGCGGCCTGATCAACGAGACTGAACAGCGCGCGGTGCTGCATACCGCTTTGCGCGATCCGGACGGGCCGGAGCTGCTGGTCGATGGAGAGGACGTGCGGGCGCCTGTGCGGCAAACGCTGGAGCGGATGGAGGATCTGGCGCGCCGGGTGCGCTCCGGCGCCTTGGCCGGGCCGGGCGGCGCCTTTACCGATGTGGTCAACATCGGCATTGGCGGTTCCGACCTGGGGCCGGTGATGGCAACGCTGGCGCTGGCGCCGTACCACGATGGCCCGCGCTGCCATTTCGTGTCCAACGTCGATGGCGCCCACATTCATGACATTCTGCAACGGCTTGATCCCAAAACAACTTTGGTGATCGTTGCCTCCAAGACGTTTACCACTGTCGAAACCATGACCAACGCCGCCACGGCGCGGCGCTGGGTGGAGGCAGGCGGCGGCGCGGCGGCGCGGCAGTTTCTGGCGCTGTCGACGTCGGAGGCGGAAACCGCGGCCTTCGGCATCCCGCCCGAGCATGTGTTCGGCTTTGAAGACTGGGTTGGCGGCCGCTATTCGGTCTGGGGACCGATCGGGCTGAGCCTGATGCTGGCGGTCGGGCCTGAGCATTTCCGCGACTTTTTGGCAGGCGGAAAGTCGATGGACGACCATTTCCGCACGGCCCCGTGGGAGCAGAACATGCCGGCGATGCTGGCGCTGACCGGGATCTGGCACCATCAGGTCTGCGGCTGGCCGACGCGCGCGGTGCTGCCCTATGACCAGCGGCTGCGGCGGCTGCCGGCCTATCTGCAGCAGCTGGAAATGGAATCGAACGGCAAGTCGGTTGCCATGGACGGCACGCCCTTGCCCTACAATTCCGGCCCGGTTGTCTGGGGCGAGCCCGGCACCAACGGCCAGCACGCGTTCTACCAGCTGCTGCACCAGGGCACCACGGTTGCGCCTGCCGAGTTTCTGGTCGCAGCAAAGGGGCATGAGCCGGAGCTGGACCGGCATCACCAGCTGCTGGTGGTGAATTGCCTGGCGCAATCCGAGGCGCTGATGCGCGGCCGCAGCCTGGAAGAGGCTTGCGCGCTGATGAAGGCCGCCGGCTACGAGGGAACGGAGCTGGAGAGGCAGGCGCGGCACCGGGTGTTCCCGGGCAATCGGCCCTCCACCACGCTGATCTACCCGCAGCTGACGCCCTATGTGCTGGGCCAGATCATCGCGCTTTATGAGCACCGGGTGTTCGTCGAGGGTGTGATTCTGGGCATCAACTCCTTTGACCAATGGGGCGTGGAGCTGGGCAAGGAGCTGGCCAATTCCCTGCTGCCCCTGCTGCGCGGCGAGGGGTCTGCGGACGGGAAGGACGGATCCACGCGCGCGCTCCTCAGGTTCGTTCAAGACGCGCAGTAGGGCGCTGGCGGACCGCCGCCCGGAAACCGGGCCGCGATCCGCTGGAGTGTCCTCAGGCAGAGCCGGACCGCACCGCCTCAGGGCATGGTCACGCTGCTGGTGATGGTGTTCACGAATTTTCCGGTCTCAGGGTCGGTCAGCGACGAAAACGTTCCGCCGCCCTTCGCATCGGCCCATGGGCCGGTGCCGCCGCCCAGGGTCCAGGTTCCGGTCAGCGCGCCGGAGCCGTCCATGCCCTCGGCGTCCCAGTGCAGCACGACCTTTTCGCCGGCGCTGTCGGTAAAGGCGCAGATGCCGCTGCCGGTTACCCCGGCAGGTGCGGCCTCAACTGCGCCGAAGCAGGGTCCGGCGGCACCGTTCATCGGGTGTTCCGCGTCCTCCATCTCCACGTTCTCGTAGGAACTGCTGATCTGCATCACCATGTGGCCATCGGCGATCTCCGTGGCCGAACTGGTTGCGGTGCCGGTTCCGGATCCGCCCTGTTCCCAGGTCGTGCCTGCACCTGCGGCCCCGGCGCTGAAGGCGCAAAGGAATGCGGCGGCGAAATAGTGGCGTGTCATACTGGTACCCTCCCAAACTGGCAGCCCATAACATTCGGGCCTGCGAAGCAAGTCTATCACAATAAGGGAAGCCGCGCGCAGCTTGAGCGCTCAGGCGGCCGCGTCAAGGAAACGCGCGGCAGTTGCCTGAGAAATAGGGAGAGTTGGAGCGGGTAGCGGGAATCGAACCCGCGCCTTAAGCTTGGGAAGCTCGCATGATACCATTTCACCATACCCGCTTGTGAAGGCAGGATTATGCCGCCGCGGCGCCAAGGTCAAGGGCGCCGCAGCGAAATTCTTGCCGGTTCCAGCTTAGCCGCGGCGGCGGCGGCGGCGGCCGCCGCCAGCACCGTCGCCATCACCGCCGCCGGTGTTGAAATTCACCTGCGGCAGCGTCACCACGGTGCCCAGAATCGGGAAGGGTTCGGCTGAGTTCGGGATCGCCGAGGCGTTCACGAAATGCTCCTGGAAGCGGGGCTCGACGGCGGTTTCGATCTTCTCGATGTTGCGGACGGTTTCCTCGATCTCGGCGCGCGCTTCGGTGTTCAGCAGCGCGATGCGGGCGCCGGTGCCTGCGGCGTTGCCGGCCGAGGTCACCTTGTCCAGCTGGCAATCGGGGATCATGCCCAGCACCATCGCGTGTTTGGCAGAGATATGCGCGCCGAAAGCGCCGGCCAGAACCACCCGGTCCACCTTGTCGACGCCGAACTTGTCCATCAGGAGGCGCGCGCCGGAATAAAGCGCGGCCTTGGCCATCTGAATGGCGCGGATGTCCGGGTTGGTGACGGTGATGGTCGGGCCGCCGTCGGCGGAGCCGTCCCACAGCATATAGGCATTGGTGCGCCCGTCCTTGATGCAGCGGGCAGAGCCGGTCTGGCTGGCAGAGCCGATGAGGCCGGAGGCATCCACCAAGCCTGCCATACGCATTTCGGCAATCGCCTCGATGATGCCGGAGCCGCAGATGCCGGTGATGCCGGTGGTGGCGATGGATTCCGAAAAACCGTCCTCGTCCGACCAGACGTCGGAGCCGATCACCCGGAAGCGGGGTTCCTTGGTCTCCGGGTTGATCTCCACCCGCTCGATGGCGCCGGGCGCGGCGCGCTGGCCGCTGGAAATCTGCGCGCCCTCGAACGCGGGGCCGGTGGGGGAGGAGCAGGCCAGAACCTTTTCCTTGTTGCCCAGCAGGATTTCGGCGTTGGTGCCCACATCGACCACCAGCACCAGATCCTCGGATTTGTCGGGGGCTTCCGACAGCGCCACCGCAGCGGCATCGGCGCCCACGTGGCCGGCAATGCAAGGCAGCAGGTAGACGCGGGCGGCAGGGTGGATGTTCAGCTCCAGCTCGCTTGCGCGCAGCGCCAGCGCGTTGGAGGTCGCCAGGGCAAACGGTGCCTGGCCCAGTTCGAACGGGTCAATGCCAAGGAACAGGTGGTGCATCACCGGGTTGCAGACAAACACCGCATCCACGATCAGCGCCTTGTCGATTCCCGCCTCCGTGGCGATCTGGGTGAACAGGGCACTCATGCCCTCGCGCACCGCACGGGTCATCTCCTTGTCGCCGCCCTTGTTCATCATCGAATAGGACACCCGGCTCATCAGGTCTTCGCCAAAGCGGATCTGCGGGTTCATGATGCCGGAGGAGGCCACGACCTCGCCGGTTTGCAGGTCGCAGAGATGTGCGGCGATGGTGGTGGAGCCGAGGTCGACGGCCAGCCCGTAGATCGAGCCCTCGTAGAAGCCCGGCCAGATGTGCATGATCTTGGGCGGGTGGTTTGCGTCGCCCAGATGCACCGCGACGGTCACTTTCCAGCCGCCTTTGCGCAGGGCGGGCTGCAAAACGCTCAGGATATGCAGGTCAGTTTTCACGCCTTTCAAGTTCCACTGGCTGTTCAGCGCCTCGATCAGCCGCTCCATATCGCCGGTGGGCTTGTGCATGTCGGGCTCTTCCACCTCGACGTAATAGAGCCGGGTGGAGGGGTTCATGGTGATCTCGCGGGCCTCGGCGCGCTTGCGCACGACCTGGCGGTGGACCTGGCTTTCCGGCGGCACGTCGATCACCACGTCGCCCTGCACGGTGGCCTGGCAGCCCAGGCGGCGGCCGTCGATCAGGCCGCGCTTGTCCTTGTAGCGCTGCTCGACCTGGTTCCATTCGCTGAGCGCGCCCTCCTGCACGGTGACGCCGTGTTTGGGGAACTCGCCATAGGAGGGAGTGATCTGGCACTTGGAACAGATGCCGCGGCCGCCGCAGACCGAGTCGAGGTCGACCCCCAGCTGCCGGGCGGCGGTGAGGATCGGCGTGCCCGCGGGGAAACGCCCGCGCTTGCCGGAGGGGGTAAACACAACGAGGGGTTCGTCAGTCATGCCTGTGGCCTTCTCATTCCGCAATTTAGGCGGAGCATATGGGCTTTTGCGGCAAGCGAAAGGCAGGGGGCGGCATTTTCCCGCCTGCCGGCGGCATTTTTGCGAATTGATGACTTTGGAATGCGGATTTCCGGCGCCCGTGCCGACTAGGCGGTCTGCTGCCGTTCAACCTCTTCCAGCCACGCCAGAATCTGCGCCCGGCTGCCGTCCAGCCGCGGCGCAGGGGGCCGGGTTGCGGGATCGGGCAGGCCGCTCATCTTAATCGGATTGCCGGCTGACAAATATTCGGGGCGGCCATCATCGTCCAGCACATCCACGACCATATTGCGGGCCAGGATCTGCGGATCCTTAAGCACCTGGTCGACGGTCTGGATCGGCCCGGTGGGAATGCCGGCCTCAGTCAGCAGGGCGATCCAATGCGCCTTTGTGTCCTCCAGGGTCACTGCCTCGATCAGCCGTTTCAGCAGCCGGGCGTTGTCGCAGCGGGCGGGGTTGGTGGCAAAGCGCGCGTCCCCGGCCAGCGGGAGCTGCAGCACATCGCACAGCCGCGCAAACAGCGCGTCATTGCCGGCCGCAATCACAAACAGCCCGTCAGAGGCGTGAAATGTCTCGAACGGGGTGATCGAGGGATGCCGCGCACCAGAAGGCTGCGGCGCCTCACCGGTCACCGAGGTGATGGCGATAGCGTGTTCCAGCAGCGCCAGCTGGCTGTCGAGCATGGCCACGTCGACGAATTTGCCCTCGCCGGTTTTCTGCACGTCCAGAAGCGCCGCCAGGATGCCGTGACCCAGAAACATGCCGGCCACGATGTCCCCGATCGAGGCACCGACCCGCACCGGCTCGCGGTTCTTTTCGCCAGTGATCGACATCACCCCGCCGCGGGCCTGGACCACCATGTCATAGGCCGGTTTCAGGGCATCCGGCCCGCTGTGGCCAAAGCCGGATACCGCGCCGTAGATCAGCCGGGGGTACTGCGCGTGCAGCGCCTCCCAGCCATAGCCCAGCCGCTGCATCACCCCGGGGCGGAAGTTTTCCAGCAGCACATCGGCCTGTGCCAGCAGCCGCTCGAATATGGCGCGGTCGTCCGGGGCCTTCAGATCCAGCGCGATGCTTTCCTTGCCGTGGTTGATGGTGGCGAAATAGGCGCTTTCGCCGTCCTTGAACGGCGGGAAGGTGCGGGTATCGTCACCGCCGCCGGGACGCTCCACCTTGATGACCCGCGCGCCCAGATCCGACAGGATCATGGAGCAGTAGGGGCCGGCCAGCACATGGGTGAGGTCCAGGATGGTGATGTTGTCCAACGGTCGGGGCATGGGGGATCCTGTTCGCGGTTCGATGCAGCACAGTCCTAACGTTCCTGTGAAACAGAACCTTGATGCAAGTCAGGAAAAGCCGGGTTTTCTGCACTGCAGGAATTCTTGCCCTCTGCCTCTTTTCCCCCGGGCGGTTCTGTGCCATAGGGTCACCGCCAAACGGGGTTATGCATGGGGATGACAAATGCAGATTCGTGAGGCTCTCACCTTTGATGATGTTCTTTTGGTGCCAGGCGCGTCCAGCGTGCTGCCCAGCACTGCCGACACCCGCACCCGGGTGACGCGGTCGGTGTCGCTGAACATCCCGCTGCTCAGCTCTGCGATGGACACGGTGACCGAGTCCCGCATGGCGATTGCGATGGCGCAGGCCGGCGGCATGGGTGTGATCCACAAGAACCTCAACACCGAAGAGCAGGCCCGCGAAGTGCGCCGGGTGAAGCGCTTTGTCTCCGGCATCGTCTATAACCCCATCACCCTGACCGCAGACCAGACGCTGGCCGACGCCAAGGCCCTGCAGGAGCGCTACCGGGTGACCGGCTTCCCGGTGGTGGACGAGGCCGGCCGCGTTGTCGGCATCGTCACCAACCGCGACATGCGCTTTGCCTCTGATGACAGCACGCCGGTTTCGGTGATGATGACCTCGGACAATCTGGCGATGCTGCAGGAGCCCGCCGATCTGGAAGAGGCCAAGTCGCTGATGAAGGCGCGCCGGATCGAAAAGCTGCTGGTCTCTGACAAGAACCGCAAGCTGACCGGCCTCCTTACCCTCAAGGACACCGAACAAGCGGTTCTGCACCCCACTGCCTGCAAGGATGAACTGGGCCGCCTGCGTGTGGCGGCCGCCAGCTCCGTCGGCGACAGCGGCTTTGAGCGCTCCGAGGCCCTGATCGACGCGGGGGTGGACATTGTCGTGGTGGACACCGCGCACGGCCATTCCGCGGGCGTGATCGACGCGGTGACGCGGATCAAGGCGCAATACAGCAATGTGCAGGTGATTGCCGGCAACGTAGCCACCGCGGAAGCGACCCGCGCGCTTATTGACGCGGGCGCGGATGCGGTCAAGGTCGGCATCGGCCCGGGCTCGATCTGCACCACCCGCATGGTGGCGGGCGTCGGCGTGCCGCAGCTGACCGCGATCATGGATTGCGCAGGCGCGGCCGGCGATGTTCCGGTGATTGCCGATGGCGGCATCAAGTTCTCCGGCGATTTTGCCAAGGCGATTGCGGCAGGTGCTTCCTGCGCCATGGTCGGCTCGATGATTGCGGGCACCGATGAGTCCCCTGGCGAGGTGATCCTGTACCAGGGCCGCTCGTTCAAATCCTACCGCGGCATGGGCTCGATGGGCGCAATGGCGCGCGGCTCGGCTGACCGCTATTTCCAGAAGGATGCCGCTAGCGACAAGCTGGTGCCGGAAGGGATCGAAGGCCAGGTGCCGTACAAGGGCGGCGCCGGTCCGGTGGTGCATCAGCTCGTCGGCGGCCTGCGCGCGGCGATGGGCTATACCGGCTGTGCCACCGTGGATGAGATGCGCAGGAACTGCAACTTTGTCCGCATCACCGGTGCCGGTCTGAAGGAAAGCCACGTGCATGACGTTCAGATCACCCGCGAAGCGCCGAACTACCGGGTGGGCTAAGCTGATGATGGCCGCATGTGACACCGGGGCAGGGGCATGACCCCCGCCGCCCGCCTGCAGGCGGCCATTGAAATCCTCGACCAGGTGCTGGCGGGGGAGCCTGCGGAAAAGGCGCTGACCTCCTGGGGGCGGCGCAGCCGCTTCGCCGGCTCCAAGGACCGCGCCGCGGTGCGCGACCATGTGTTCACCGCGCTGCGCTGCTTGCGCTCTCATGCCGCGCTTGGCGGCGCGCGCAGCGGGCGCGGCCTGATCCTTGGCGCCCTGCGCGAGGCGGGGCAGGATCCGGATGACGTGTTTACCGGCCAGGGCCACGCCCCCGCGCCGCTGAGCGAGGCGGAACGCCTGCTGCCGCCGCCGCCGGAAGGGGCTGAGGCGCTGGATATTCCCGATTGGCTGTGGCCCGCGTTCAGCACGAGCCTTGGCGCCGGGGCCGAATCCGCCGCGCAAGCCTTGCGCAGCCGTGCCCCGGTGCATCTGCGGGTGAACACGTCCCGCGGAACCCTGCAGCAGGCGCAGGAGGCCTTGGCCGCGGACGGTATTGCCACCCGGCCGCACCCCGCTGCTGCCACCGCGCTGGAAGTCACCGAAGGCGCCCGCAAGCTGCGCAATGCCAAGGCCTATTCGGACGGTCTGGTGGAGTTGCAGGATGCCGCCAGCCAGGCGGTGGTCGAGCGGCTGCCGCTGACGGACGGCATGTCCGTCCTCGATTACTGCGCCGGCGGCGGCGGCAAGAGCCTTGCCATGGCGGCCCGCGCCCGGATCCGGCTGCACGCCCATGACGCCGATCCCAAGCGGATGAAGGACCTGCCGGAGCGCGCTGCGCGGGCAGGCGCCGGTGTGACGCTTCTCACCTCCGCGGATGTTGCTCGCACTGGTCCCTTTGACCTCGTGCTGTGCGATGTGCCCTGTTCCGGGTCCGGATCCTGGCGGCGGGCGCCCGAGGGTAAATGGCGGCTGACGCCGGAGAGCTTGCGCGCCTTGCAGGAAACCCAGTCGGAAATATTGCGCACGGCGGCCGGTCTGACGGCGGCGGGCGGCACGCTGGCCTATGCGACATGCTCCATGCTACAGGCTGAAAATACCCAGCAGGTTCAAACCTTTATCGGGCAAAATCCTGAGTGGTCCCTGGCGGCGGAACAAAGCTGGCAGGTGCAGGACGGCACCGATGGCTTCTATGTAGCCGTGTTGACGCGCGCAAAGGCTGGTTGATAGGGTCGCGGCCGGGAAACCCTTTGTTTTTCTTAACGTGGTTTTAACCAAAGCCGCCGCGTTATGGCGTCACCAAGCACTGACCATGGATGGAGCCGTAATGTCCGGTCGCCAAGACACTTCCGTTCCGGAACTGCGCGTTTACGCGCCTGAGCATGCCCGGCTGGCCGCCACGCTGCTGCTGGCCGTGATGCTGATGTCCGGCCCCTGGCTGTTTGCGCTGCCCGACTGGATGAGCCGCGGGTTTATCATGGTGGGGCTGACGCTGGCGGCGGTGGCGGGGCTGATGGCGGTGCAGACCCGGATGCGGCTGAATGCGCGGGCGATGGCGGCGGAACTGCTGACCGGTTTTATCGAAAAAGATGCAACCCCCAGCTTTGTCACCGATGACGACGGGGTGATCCATGCCTGCAACGGCGCAGCGGTGAAGCGGTTTCAGGATGGCAGCCGTGACACGCTGCCGGGCACGCTGCGGTCGATCCTGGCGAACCCGTCTGCGGTGCTGTACCGGCTGCAAAGCCGCGCCCGCGTCGATGGTGCCGCGCGCGAGGATATCGTGACCCGGCGCGGCCATGTCCGGCTGGCGGTGCATCAGATGACGGGCGGTAGCTTCCTGTGGCGGGTTGAGGATATTCTGGAGCGCGGCGGCAATGGGCGCGGTGCGGAGGCGATACCGGTGCCGATGATCACCGTTGGCCGCACCGGCGCTGTCCTGTTCATGAACGAGGCAGCCCGCAGCCTGATCGGCGAGCGGGTGAAGTCGACTGACCGCCTGTTTCCGGCGCTGCCGGTTCTGCCGGGGCGGATCAACACGCTCAGCACCAAGAATGGCCCGGTGCAGGTTCTGGTCAAAGAAAACAACCGGAATCAGGGCCGCAGCGAGCTGTTCATGATGGAAGTGGACGAAAGCGGGCTGGACGCGGCGCAGGCCGGGCTGGAGGCTTTGCCGGTTCCGTTCCTCAAGGTCGCGCCCACCGGCGAGATCCTGACCACCAACCGGATGGCGCTGCGCCTGCTGGGGGTGGAGAGCTGCGCCAATCTGAAACTCGGCCAGCTGATGGAAGGCCTCGGCCGCCCGATGTCCGACTGGCTGCGCGACACCGCTGACGGGCTGGCGCCGAACAAATCCGAATTCCTGCGCCTGTCCCGCTCGGACAAGGAGGTCTTTGTCCAGGTCACCCTGACCCGCGTCGTCGAAGAGGGCACCCCGGTTCTGATTGCGGTGCTGAACGACGCGACCGAGCTGAAGACGCTGGAAGCGCAGTTTGTGCAAAGCCAGAAGATGCAGGCGATCGGCCAGCTGGCGGGCGGTGTGGCGCATGACTTCAACAACCTGCTGACGGCGATTTCCGGCCATTGCGACCTGCTGCTGCTGCGCCATGATCAGGGCGACCAGGACTATGGCGATCTGATCCAGATCCATGAAAATGCCAACCGTGCGGCCTCGCTGGTCAGCCAGCTGCTGGCGTTCTCGCGCAAGCAGACGCTGCAGCCGGAGATCCTGGATGTGCGCGACACGCTGTCGGATCTGACCCATCTGCTGAACCGGCTCGTCGGCGAGAAGGTCACCCTGACCCTCAGCCACGATCCGGTGATGAAATCCATCCGCGCCGACAAGCGGCAGCTGGAACAGGTGCTGATGAACCTGGTGGTGAACGCGCGCGATGCGATGCCTCAGGGCGGGGAGATCCGGGTCGAGACAGAGGTTCTGGCGCTGGACAAGCCGCTGGAGCGGGACCGCGCCACCGTGCCCGCCGGCGATTGGGTCACCGTGAAGGTCTCCGACGAAGGGGTCGGGATCGCGCCCGACAAGCTGCAGAAGGTGTTCGAACCCTTCTACACCACCAAGCGCACGGGCGAGGGCACCGGCCTGGGCCTGTCCACGGCCTATGGCATCATCAAGCAGACCGGCGGCTATATCTTTGTCGACTCGGTGCAGGGGCACGGCACCCAATTCACCCTGTTCTTCCCGGTCTTCAAGCAGCAGGCGGATGCGCTGCCCGTTGAAAAGCCTGCGGTGGCGGAAGACAAGACCGCGGCCAACCAGCACGGCGAGGGCGTGGTGCTGCTGGTCGAGGACGAGGCGCCGGTGCGGGCCTTTGCCTCGCGTGCGCTGCGGATGCGCGGCTATACCGTGCTGGAGGCGGAATCGGCCGAGGATGCGCTGCGCACGCTGGAAGATCCCGGCCTGACGGTGGATGTCTTTGTCACCGACGTGGTGATGCCTGGCATGGATGGTCCCAGCTGGGTGCGCGAAGCGCTGAAGGAACGGCCCGATACCCGTGTTGTCTTTGTCTCCGGCTATGCCGAAGGCGCCTTTGGCGAGGCGCAGCCGGAGGTGCCGAACTCTGTGTTCCTGCCCAAGCCCTTCTCGCTGAACCAGCTGACCGAGACGGTGCACGCCCAGCTGCATTGAGCCCCGGGCGGCAGCTTTAAAGATCAAAGCCGCCGGACCCGGCGGCTTGTGGCTTTCAGCGGAGCGGGATGGACTGGTACAGCTCGAACTCCGGCGCCCGTTTGCGCCGCAGGCGGGCCTCAGCCTTCGGGCTGAGCGGCAGATCCGCTGCCGGGCTGACGTTCTTGCGCTCCAGGTGCAGTTCCGTGTCCAACCGCTGTTCGAGAAATGTTTTCAGCGCGTTCCGGTCCTCATACCGGAACAGATGGCTGACCTTGCAGCCGTTCGGCTGCGCTTCCAGAAACTTCGCCTGGCTGCCAACATTGGCATAGGCGGGCGGGTTGCCCTTGCAGCAGGCGTTCAGAAAGTCTTCGAAACTCACGTCCTTGGTGGAATTGGGCTGACCGTCCAGCGCAGGCCGCTGGCGGTAGCGGTACCAGCTGCCCAGCCAGCTGACCGGCTCCCGCATCACCGCGGCAACCTCCAGCTCGGCCCCGCAGACCTTTTCATACATCGGCCGGATCCAGCGGTTATAGCGGTAAAGCGGCGCGTGCTTCAGCTCAGGCGGGTCGGAGATCACCAGATCGGCGCGGTCGCGCAACGCCGCCTGAAAGGCGGTGGTGCCGGTCTTGGGAACGGACAGAAGCGCCAGCCGTTCCTTGAAAAATATCATCATTCCGTTAACTGCCCGGTAAATTTTATTGCTCTGCCTTAACCATAAATCTTTCTTTAACACCCCGCCCCTGAAGTGGGTACATCAGTTTTCGGTTGCAATGTTCTCTTTTTGATCTCATAAGGAACAAGAGGTGAACAAAGCAGTGATTGCCGCACGCCCCGGTGTGTGACAGATAGAAAGGGACAAGGGACTATGGCGGATCTTTTGACCATGAAAAATAAAATTAGCGGTGACAAGCAAAAGGCGCTCGACAGCGCGCTTGCCCAGATTGAGCGGCAGTTCGGCAAGGGCTCCATCATGAAGCTGGGCGATGGCACGGCCCTGCAGGAGATCGAGGCGAGCTCGACCGGCTCCCTGGGGCTGGACATCGCGCTGGGGATCGGCGGTCTGCCGATGGGCCGGATCGTCGAAATCTACGGCCCGGAAAGCTCGGGTAAGACCACGCTGACGCTGCACTGCATTGCGGAACAGCAGAAAAAGGGCGGCGTTTGCGCCTTTGTCGACGCGGAACACGCGCTGGACCCGCAGTATGCGGCCAAGCTGGGCGTCGACCTGGATGAGCTGCTGATCTCGCAGCCCGACACCGGCGAACAGGCGCTGGAAATCACCGATACGCTGGTGCGCTCCGGCGCGGTCAACATGGTGATCGTCGACTCCGTGGCGGCACTGACCCCGAAGTCGGAGCTTGAGGGCGACATGGGCGACAGCAGCGTCGGCGTGCAGGCCCGCCTGATGAGCCAGGCGATGCGCAAGCTGACCGGCTCCATCAGCCGCTCCAAATGCATGGTGATCTTCATCAACCAGATCCGCATGAAGATCGGCGTGATGTTCGGCAGCCCGGAAACCACCACCGGCGGCAACGCGCTGAAATTCTACTCCTCCGTCCGTCTCGATATCCGCCGCATCGGCTCGATCAAGGACCGGGACGAAGTGGTCGGCAACTCCACCCGCGTCAAGGTGGTGAAGAACAAGGTTGCGCCGCCGTTCAAGCAGGTGGAATTCGACATCATGTATGGCGAAGGCATCTCCAAGATGGGCGAATTGCTGGACCTGGGCGTGGCGGCCGGTGTCGTCAACAAGTCCGGCGCATGGTTCTCCTACGGGGATGAGCGTATTGGGCAGGGGCGCGAGAACGCGAAGGTGTTCCTGCGCGAAAACCCCTCCATCGCCTATGACATCGAGGACAAGATCCGCGCCTCGCACGGGCTGGATTTCCAGCGCCCGGATCTGGACAGTGCCGATGATATCCTTGAGGCCTAAGCGCCGGATAATCTGATCAAATCTCAGCAACACGGGGGCGCGGCGCAGGCTGCGCCCTTTTTCATCGGCACCGCCGCTTCCCGCTGTAGACAGTGCCCCGGCAGGCGGGTAAACCTGCCCGGAACGCTTGTTTTAAGCCCGCAAGAGATCCCGCACATGCCGACGCTCAACGATATCCGCTCTACCTTCCTGAACTACTTTGCCAAAAACGGGCACGAGGTGGTCGACTCCAGCCCGCTGGTGCCGCGCAACGATCCCACGTTGATGTTCACCAACTCCGGCATGGTGCAGTTCAAAAACTGCTTCACCGGGGTGGAAACCCGCGAGTACAAGCGCGCGACGTCGTCGCAGAAATGCGTCCGGGCCGGCGGCAAGCACAACGATCTCGACAACGTGGGCTATACCGCGCGCCACCACACATTCTTTGAGATGCTCGGCAACTTCTCCTTCGGCGACTACTTCAAGGAGGAGGCGATCCCCTTTGCCTGGGAGCTGATCACCAAGGAGTTCGATATTCCGAAGGACCGGCTCTACACCACCGTCTATCACACCGATGACGAAGCCTTTGAGATCTGGAAGAAAATGGGCGTGCCGGAGGACCGGATCATCCGCATCGCGACCTCCGACAATTTCTGGCAGATGGGCGACACCGGCCCCTGCGGCCCCTGCACCGAGATCTTCTATGACCACGGCGACCACATCTGGGGCGGCCCTCCGGGTTCTCCGGAGGAAGACGGCGACCGTTTCATCGAGATCTGGAACCTCGTCTTCATGCAGAACGAGCGGTTCGCGGACGGCACGATGGTCGATCTGGACATGCAGTCCATCGACACCGGCATGGGGCTGGAGCGGATTGCGGCGCTGCTGCAGGGCACCCATGACAACTATGAAACCGATCTGTTCAGATCGCTGATCGAGGCGTCCGCGAACGCGACGAACACCGATCCGTTCGGGGATCAGAACGTGCATCACCGGGTGATCGCCGATCACCTGAGGTCCTGCTCCTTCCTGATCGCCGAGGGCGTGCTGCCCTCGAACGAAGGCCGCGGCTATGTTCTGCGCCGGATCATGCGCCGCGCGATGCGCCATGCCTCGCTGCTGGGCGCCAACGATCCGGTGATGCACAAGCTGGTTCCGTCGCTGGTGCAGAAGATGGGTGCCGCCTATCCGGAGCTTGGCCAGGGGCAGGCGCTGATCGAAGAGACCTTCGAGCAGGAGGAAACCCGCTTCCTCAAGACCCTGGACCGCGGCCTGAAGCTGCTGGATGAGGCCTCTGCCGGTCTGGGCAAAGGTGACGTCTTGCCGGGTGAAACTGCGTTCAAACTGTATGACACCTATGGCTTCCCGCTCGACCTGACCCAGGACGCGCTGCGCGCCAAGGAGATCGAGGTCGACACCGGCGGCTTTGACGCCGCGATGAAGGCCCAGAAGGAGCAATCGCGCGCTGGCGGCATCGGGCTGGGCGAAGCGGCGGATGTGAAGGTTTACTTCGATATTGTCGATGCAGCCGGCACCACTGATTTCCTGGGCTATGAGACTGAAAAGGCCGAGGGCCAGATTGTCGCCATCGTCAAGGACGGGGCGCAGCTGCAATCCGCCGCCAAGGGCGACACGGTTCAGATCATCCTGAACCAGACGCCGTTTTACGGCGAAAGCGGCGGCCAGGTGGGTGACAGCGGCGTGCTGACCGTTGCCGGCGGCGCGGCGCGCATCACAGACACCAAAAAGGTGGAGGGCCTGTTCCTGCACCTCGCCGAAGTGACCGAGGGCGAGATCGCCGTCGGGCAGGGCGCCGCGATGGAAGTGGACCACGACCGCCGCAGCAAGATCCGGGCCAACCACTCGGCCACCCATCTGCTGCACGAGGCGCTGCGCAACGCGCTGGGGGAGCATGTGGCGCAGAAGGGCTCGCTGAATGCGGCGGACCGGCTGCGGTTTGACTTCAGCCACAACAAGGCGATGAGCGCGGAGGAACTGGCCAAGGTCGGCGCCGAGGTGAATGATTTCATCCGCCAGAACACGCCGGTCTCCACCCGGATCATGACCCCGGATGATGCGCGCGAACTGGGCGCTCAGGCGCTGTTCGGCGAGAAATACGGTGACGAGGTCCGCGTTGTCTCCATGGGCCGCGCAGCCACAGGCAAGGGCCATGACGGTGACACCTATTCGATCGAGCTGTGCGGCGGCACCCATGTGAAGCAGACCGGCGACATCGGCACCTTTGTCATTCTGGGCGACAGCGCTTCGTCGGCTGGCGTGCGCCGGATCGAGGCGCTGACCGGCGCGGCGGCGGTGGAGCATCTGGAGCGCGAAGCGGGCCGGATGGCCGAGGTCGCAGCGGCCCTGAAGGCGCAGCCTGCGGAGGTTCTGGACCGTCTCAAGGCGATGATGGACGAGCGCAAGGCGCTGCAGAACGAGATTTCCAACCTCAAGCAGCAGATCGCCATGGGCGGCGGCTCCGGCGGTGGCGCCGAGGCCAAGGACGTGAATGGCAAGAAGTTCCTGGCCCAGGCGCTCAAGGGCGTGTCCGGCAAGGACCTGCGCGGCCTGATCGACAAGCACAAGCAAAACATCGGCTCCGGTGTGATCCTGCTGATCGCCGAAGAAGACGGCAAGGTGGCCGTGGCCGCCGGCGTGACCGACGATCTGACCGGCGAAGTCTCTGCCGTGGACGTGCTCAAGGCCGCGGTTCCGGCCGTTGGCGGCAAGGGCGGCGGCGGCCGTCCGGATATGGCCCAGGGCGGCGGCAAGGACTTCTCCGGCGCCGAGGAGGCGATCAAGGCTGCGGAGGCCGTGCTGGCGGGCTGACCATCTGGTCAAAAAAACACTTGGTCTTTCCGGCGTACGGCCTAAGCTGCCGGAAAGATCATCAACCCTGGAGGCTCCGATGCCCGCGCTTTGGATTGCACATGTGACCGTCACCGACGCCGATGCCTATGGCAAATATGCCGAACTGGCAGGCCCGGCCATCGCCAAGCATGGCGGCGAGTTCATCGCCCGCGGCGGCCGGTTCGTGCAGCTGGAGGGCAAGGAGCGCCCGCGCAACGTCGTTGCTAAATTTCCCAGCGTTGAAGCGGCAGTCGACTGTTATCACAGTGCCGAATACCAGGAGGCGCTGGACCATGCGCGCGGTGCCTCCGAGCGCGAGCTGATCGTGGTCGAAACCTCCGAGTAATGGTCACCGCCTTTGCGGAGATGCTGAAATGCCATGCGGCCCCGGGCCGGGTGGCATGGATCGGGCTGCGTCCCGGGCGGCGAGAAGACGTTCAGACGCCCGGCAGCGCCGAAGTGTCCCTGGATGGCTTGGTCGGCGATCACGCCAAGGCCGGTAAACGTGCTGTGACCCTGATCCAGGCGGAACACTTGCCGGTTATCGCGGCCCTCGCCCGTATAGGCGCGGTGCAGCCGGAGCAGTTGCGGCGAAACCTTGTGATTTCAGGCATCAACCTTGCAGCCCTGCGCAAGGCGGCGCTGCGGGTTGGCAGTGCGGTGCTGCAGGTCACCGGGCCTTGCCCGCCATGTTCAAGGATGGAGGAAGTGCTGGGCCGCGGCGGATACAATGCGATGCGCGGGCATGGCGGCTGGTACGCAGAGGTGCTGGAACCGGGCAGGGTCGCCTTGGGCGACAGCGTTACGTTTCTGACAGACGCAGAATGAAAAACGGCGGCAGATCTCTCTGCCGCCGTTTCATGTTCGTCAGGCGCTTGCCTTGGCCATCCGCTTGCGTTCATGCGGGTCCAGGTAGCGCTTGCGCAGGCGCACGTTGTTCGGCGTCACCTCGACCAGCTCGTCGTCGTTGATGTACGCGATCGCCTCTTCCAGCGACAGCGTCATCGGAGTGGTCAGGCGCACCGCGTCGTCGGTGCCGGAGGCCCGCACGTTGGTCAGCTTCTTGCCTTTCAGCGGGTTCACTTCCAGGTCGTTGTCGCGCGAATGCTCGCCGATGATCATGCCGGTGTAGATGTCTGCCTGGGCGCCGATCATCATCTTGCCGCGCTCTTCCAGGTTCCACAGCGCATAAGCCACCGACTGGCCGTTCTCCATCGAAATCAGCACGCCGGCGCGGCGGCCCGGGATGGCGCCCTTGTGCGGTGCCCAGCCGTGGAACACGCGGTTCAGCACGCCGGTTCCGCGGGTGTCGGTCAGGAACTCGCCGTGATAGCCGATGAGGCCGCGCGAGGGGACATGGGCGATGATGCGGGTCTTGCCTGCGCCTGCGGGCCGCATCTCGACCAGTTCGCCCTTGCGGGCGCCGGTCAGCTTTTCGATCACCGCGCCGGAGTATTCGTCGTCCACGTCGATGGTGGCTTCCTCGATCGGCTCCATCTTGACGCCGTCGACTTCCTTCATGATCACCTGCGGGCGGGAGATCGACAGCTCGAAGCCTTCGCGGCGCATGTTTTCGATCAGAACGCCCATTTGCAGTTCGCCGCGGCCGGAAACCTCGAACGCCTCACCGCCGGGGGTGTCCTGGATCTTGATGGCGACGTTGCTTTCGGCCTCTTTCATCAGGCGGTCGCGGATGACGCGGGACTGCACCTTTTTGCCGTCGCGGCCCGCCAGCGGGCTGTCGTTGATGCCGAAGGTCACGGTGATGGTCGGCGGGTCGATCGGCTGCGCGTCCAGCGGCTCATCGACGGCGAGCGCGCAGATGGTGTCGGCCACGGTGGCCTTGGACATGCCGGCGATGGAGACGATGTCGCCCGCCTGGGCTTCTTCGATGTCCTGCTGGGACAGGCCGCGGAACGCCTGGATCTTGGTGACGCGGAACTGCTCGATCTTCTGGCCGATGCGGGAGATCGCCTGCACGGTGGCGCCGACCTTGAGCTTGCCGGATTCAACGCGGCCGGTCAGGATGCGGCCCACGAAAGGATCGCTGCCGAGCGTGGTCGCCAGCATCCGGAAATCTTCGCCCTGGCGCTTGATCTGCTTGGGTTCCGGCACGTGGTTCACGATCAGGTTGAACAGCGCGTGCAGGTCCTTGCGGGGGCCGTCCAGATCGGCATCGGCCCAGCCGGAGCGGCCGGAAGCGTAAAGATGCGGGAAGTCCAGCTGGTCTTCGGTCGCGTCGAGCGAGGCGAACAGGTCAAAGCATTCGTCCAGCGCGCGGTCGGGCTCGGCGTCGGGCTTGTCGACCTTGTTCAGCACCACGATCGGGCGCAGACCCAGGGCCAGCGCCTTGGAGGTCACGAATTTGGTCTGCGGCATCGGGCCTTCGGCGGCGTCCACCAGCAGCACCACGCCGTCGACCATCGACAGGATGCGCTCCACCTCGCCGCCGAAATCGGCGTGGCCGGGGGTGTCGACGATGTTGATGCGGGTGCCATTCCACTCGACCGAGGTCGGTTTGGCAAAAATGGTGATGCCGCGCTCGCGCTCCAGATCGTTGCTGTCCATGGCGCGTTCTGCCACAGCTTGATTTTCGCGGAAGGCGCCGGACTGTTTCAGCAGCTCGTCGACCAGGGTGGTTTTGCCGTGGTCAACGTGAGCAATGATTGCGATGTTGCGCATATCCATGACGTTCGCCTTTGTAAGGAAGTTGGGCCGCGCATAGCCCGAACCCCGCGCAAAGGCCAGAGGAAAACAGCTATCCGGCGCCTTCTAAAGCGTATCAGTGGCCGGAGGTCTTGGAAAACAGGTGGATGACGATGATGCCGGACATGATCAGCAGCATGCCGATCACCGCAGGCAGATCCAGTTTCTGGCCGAAAACGATAAAGGCGATCACCGCAATCAGCAGGATGCCGAGACCGGACCAGATGGCATAGACGACGCCCACCGGCATGTATTTGAGCGTCAGCCCCATCATGTAGAAGGAAAAGGCATACGCCACCAGAACGATCAGCGACGGCCCCAGCCGGGAAAACTGCTGGCTGGCCTGCAGCGCCGTGGTGCCGATGGTTTCCGCCGCTACGGCGATGATCAGGTAGAAATAGTGTACCGGCATTTCCGCCTCCGTTCTGCGCGCTCGCCTTCGCGGCGCCGGGCCTGTTTCCCCGCTACCGTATCCGCCGCGTCCAAGGAAGTCCCGATGCGTCGCCGGCTGCCGCTTTTCCGCCTGCCGCGGCGGTGAACAGGCCACTGTGCGCAGAAGCACTGGACTGTGATTTGGGGATTTCTTAGGAGATTGTTCCAATACTTCAGTGGTCACGAAAACACTGATCCGATTCCCAAATGAGAGCGGGGGACTGCCACATGTGCCGCTGGGCTGCCTATTCGGGTGCCGATGTGTTCCTGGAAGACATCATCTCCATACCCGCGCATTCCCTGATTGCCCAAAGCCAGAAAGCGGCAGAGTGCAAGACGGCAACCAATGGCGACGGGTTCGGCATTGCCTGGTACGGTCAGCGCCCGGAGCCGGGCCTGTACCGCGACGTGTATCCGGCCTGGTCGGACTGCAATCTCCGGGCGCTGGTCCGGCAGGTCAAATCGGGGCTGTTCCTGGCGCATGTGCGGGCCTCGACGGGGTCGGCAACCAGCCGCAACAACTGCCATCCTTTCACCGCGGGCCGGTGGAGTTTCATGCATAACGGCCAGGTCGGCGGATTTGAGAAGTTCCGCCGCCATGCCGACATGTGCATCCCGGATGAGCTTTATGAGCACCGCAAAGGGGCGACCGACAGCGAGGTGCTGTTTCTGCTCGCCTTGCAGCAAGGCCTTGATGAGGATCCGAAGACGGCGCTGGAGCGGGCGGTTGCGCGGATGGAAGCCTTGTCCCGCGCACGGGGCGCCACGCCGCATATGCGCCTGTCTGTGGCAATGTCGGACGGGCAGAGGCTTTATGCGGCGCGCTATTCCTCCGACAGTGTTGCGCCTTCGGTCTATTACCGCTGGAGCAGCAGCATGGGCGGCTGGGCGGTGGTGTCGGAACCGCTGGAACAGACCGGGGAAGCCTGGAACGAGCTGAAGCCTGGCGCCTTTCTGACGCTGACCGGCGACGGGGCGGAGATCGAGCCGTTTCACCCGTTTCTGGAGTGAGATTCAGCGGCCGGGCGGCTGGTGTTACAGGCGCTCGGTCTCGCGGAACCAGGGTTCGACCGTTGCGCGCACATAGTCCCAAACGCCGGGCGTGCCGCGGCTGACCTTCTCGCCGACGCGGGCATCGAGCTGCGGCAGGGTCACGTTGTAATCGACCCAGCTGCCGCCGCCGTTCAGCAGGTTCAGCAGCACCGGCTGCACCCGGTCGATGGACTTGGCATAGACCGCATCTGCGCTGCCTGCGGCCTCGAACTCTTCCCAGATCGCGCGCATCGGCGCGCCCTGGTCCGCAGGCAGCAGTCCGAACAGACGGTCTGCGGCGGCTTGTTCCTTGGCGGCAAGAGCCGCTAGCGCGGCGGGATCGACAACGCCGTGGATCGGCGCATCGCCTGCGTCGATCTCCACCAGATCGTGCAGCAGCAGCATCTGCAGCACCCGGTCGACATCCGCCGCTTCCGCGCTGTGTTCTGCCAGCACCCAGCCATAGAGCATAATGTGCCAGCTGTGTTCTGCCGAGTTTTCGTGCCGCGAGCCGTCACCCAGCCGCGACGCCCGGGTAATCAGTTTCAGCTTGTCGGCTTCATTCAGGAACGGCAGGCGGGCCGTCAGGCGGCTGCAGTCATGTCCGGTGTCCTCGCCCAGCAGCGCCAGCGCGTGGTGGAAGGCTTCCGGCAGGTCGTTTTCCAGCGCGGCAGCGCGGCCGCCGAACAGGTTCTGGCGGACCACATCAATGTGCCAGTCCAGGGGCTGTGCACCGTACAGCGTCTGAAACACCGGCTGACAGTGATCCACGCGCTTGGCAAACCGCGCATCCGGGGTTTGCGCCGCTTCGAACTCCTGCCACAGCGTCATGAATTCTGCGCCCTGGTCCGCGGGCAGCAGGCCGAACAGCCGGTCTGCCGCGGCCTGCTCTGCCTGCGCCACAGCGTCCCAATTCACCTTATCGGTGATCGGGTGGTCGCCTGCGTCGATCTCGACCAGATCATGCAGCAGCAGCATCCGGATGGCGCGGGAAACGCTCACCTCCGGCTCCGCAAAAGGCGCCAGAACCAGCGCGTACAGCGCCAGATGCCAGCTGTGCTCGGCTGAGTTTTCGCGGCGGCTGCAATCCAGGATCAGGTTCTGGCGCTCAATCCGGCGCAGCTTGTCCGCTTCCAGCAGGAAGGAAAATTGCGCGTGCAGCCGGACGCTCACGTCTCAGCCCTTGTTTCCAGCTGCGCCTGCAGCGCGGCGACTTTCTGATTGAGAAACTCGCGTGCCTTGCGTTCGGCCAGGCGCACGCGCATCTCCGTAAGGAACGCCTCTTCGAGCGATTGGGAGGCGGCGCCCAGCACCTGGCCCACCTCCACATAAAGCCTCTCCTCGCCGCTGGCGTCCTGAACTTTGAGCGTATCGACCGCCAGTTTTTGGGCCAGCGTCTCGATTGTGCTCATCAGCGGGAGGTCTCCGTCAGGCGGCGCTTCACGTAATCGGTCACGTTGCCGATCATCGTGTCCATATACGGATCCTGGAAGAAGTGGTCCGCACCCTCGATCTCGGTATGGGTGATGGTGATGCCCTTCTGCTCATGCAGCTTGCTGACCAGATTGGCGGTATCGGCGGGCGGCGCCACGCGGTCGGCGGTGCCGTTGATGATCAGGCCGGAGGCCGGGCAGGGCGCCAGGAACGAGAAGTCGTACATATTGGCCGGCGGGGCGACTGAGATAAAGCCGGTGATTTCGGGCCGCCGCATCAGCAGCTGCATACCGATCCAGGCGCCAAAGGAGAAGCCTGCAACCCAGCAATGCTTGGAGTTGGTGTTCATCGACTGCAGGTAATCCAGCGCCGAGGCGGCATCGGACAGCTCGCCCACGCCCTGGTCGTATTCGCCCTGGCTGCGGCCGACGCCGCGGAAATTGAAGCGCAGAACCGTGAAGCCCATGTTGTAGAACGCATAGTGGAGGTTGTAGACCACCTTGTTGTTCATGGTGCCGCCGAACTGCGGGTGCGGGTGCAGCACGATGGCGATCGGGGCGTCTTTTTCTTTTTGCGGGTGATAGCGGCCTTCGAGGCGGCCTTCGGGTCCGGGAAAGATGACCTCGGGCATGGGCGGTTTAAATCCTAATCTCGTTTTCGGGTCTGCCGGCAGAATACTTGACGGGTTCCGTCAGGCATCTTAGAACGGTTCTAATGAAGGGCGCAGGCCGGGGCCGAACACCGTCAGGGTGAGATACGCACAGACGCGGCGAAGGTCAATGTTTTCGCATCCGTGCCCCGATTTCGAGGAGACATAGATGAAGCTTTCCACCAAGGGGCGCTATGCTATGGTCGCATTGGCCGACATCGCGCTGCAAACGCAGGGCGATCTGGTGCCGCTGGGCGATATTTCCAAGCGCCAGGATATTTCCTTGCCTTACCTTGAACAGCTGTTCGTCAAGCTGCGCCGTTCCGGTCTGGTTGAATCGGTGCGCGGCCCCGGCGGCGGCTACCGCCTGGCCAAGCCGGCGTCGGAGATCCGGATTGTCGACGTTCTGTCTGCCGTGGATGAGACGGTGGATGCGATGCACAAGGGAGCTGGTGCCTCCGGGGCGCTGTCGGGCAGCCGGGCGCAATCGCTGACCAACCGCCTGTGGGAGGGGTTGAGCGCGCATGTCTATGTGTTCTTGCACCAGACCCGCCTGTCGGATGTGATCAAGAACGACTTGGCGCCGTGCCCGGCAGTGCCCAGCTTGTTTGCGGTTGTCGATGACTGAGGCGGCGTGCGGATGGCGCATCCTCCGGTGCCAGGGCAGGGCGCTTCCCGCTCTGAAGCGGCCGGAAAGCTTTGCGCATTCGTGCAGGGCCGCGTATGAGGCAGAAGTTATCTGCAAAAAGATGCATCCATGAAGCGTGTTTACCTCGACCATAATGCCACCGCCCTCCTGCGCCCTGAGGCGAAGGATGCGATGATCGCGGCGATGGAGGTTTGCGGCAACCCGTCATCGGTGCATGCCGAGGGCCGCGCCGCCAAGGCGCTGGTGGAGAAGGCGCGGGCGCAGGTGGCCGCCGCCTTCGGTGCGGATGGGGCGGATATCGTGTTTACCTCCGGTTCGACCGAGGGCGCGTCGCTGGCGCTGGCCGGCCGCGGCCTGCATGGCGCGCCGGTGGAGCATGACGCGGTGCGCGCCTGGACTGTCGAGGATCTGAAAACCGGCTCTGATGGCGGGGTCGAAATTACCGATCCCGCGGCCTCTACCTTGCAGCTGGCCAACTCGGAAACCGGTATCGTGCAGCACCTGCCGGACGGGTTGGCGGTGACGGATGCGACCCAGGCCTTTGGCAAACTGCCCGTCGCCTTCAACTGGCTGGGCGCCCAGATGGCGCTGATTTCGGCGCATAAACTGGGCGGCCCCAAGGGCATTGGCGCGCTCGTCATGAAGCGCGGCACCGATCTGCCTGCCCAGATCAAGGGCGGCGGCCAGGAGATGGGCCGCCGGTCCGGCACAGAAAATGTCATTGGAATAGCAGGGTTCGGCGCCGCAGCTGAAGCAGCCGCCAAGGATCTGGCCAATGGGGTCTGGGACAGGGTTGCAGAACTTAGAAATATTCTAGAGAAGGCGCTTGTGTCTGGCGCAAGCCATACTATTTTTGTCGGGAAGGATCAGAAGCGGCTGCCGAACACCCTGTGTTTTGCAACGCCGGGCTGGAAGGGCGAAACCCAGGTCATGCAAATGGACCTTGCGGGATTTGCCATAAGCGCCGGCAGCGCCTGTTCCAGCGGCAAGGTGCGCGCCAGCGCGGTACTGACCGCCATGGGATATGACGAGGCCACGGCACAGGGCGCGGTGCGCGTGTCGCTGGGGCCGGAGACAACGGAAGACGACGTGCTGCGCTTTGCCGAGGCGTGGCTGCAGAAAGAAAAGAAACATCGCGCCCGTGCAGCGTGAGTGAGGAGATGACGATGGCCGCTTTGGACCAGACCCAAGTCAAGGAAGGTGTTGACCAGGAAACCGTGGACGCAGTCCGCGAGGTTGGCGGTGCTTATAAATACGGCTGGGAAACCGATATCGAGATGGAATACGCGCCCAAGGGGCTCACCACGGATATTGTCCGGCTGATTTCGGAAAAGAACGAAGAGCCGGAATGGATGCTGAATTGGCGTCTGGAAGCCTACGAGCGCTGGCTGCAAAAAGAAGAGCCCACATGGGCGATGGTCGACTATCCGGAAATCGATTTCCAGGATCAGTATTACTATGCCCGTCCCAAATCGATGGAAGTGAAGCCCAAGTCGCTGGATGAGGTCGACCCCAAGCTGCTGGCCACTTACGAAAAGCTGGGTATCCCGCTGAAAGAGCAGATGATCCTGGCAGGTGTCGAAGGTGCGGGCCAAACCCCGGAAGAAGGCCGCAAGGTCGCGGTGGACGCGGTGTTCGATTCCGTTTCTGTCGGCACAACCTTCCAGAAGGAACTGAAAGAGGCGGGCGTCATCTTCTGCTCGATCTCTGAAGCCATTCGCGAACATCCCGAGCTGGTGAAGAAATACCTCGGCACCGTGGTCCCGGTCTCCGACAACTTCTATGCCACCTTGAACTCCGCCGTGTTCTCCGACGGCTCCTTTGTCTACGTGCCGCCGGGCGTGCGCTGCCCGATGGAGCTGTCGACCTATTTCCGCATCAACGCGGAAAACACCGGCCAGTTCGAACGCACCCTGATTATTGCCGATAAAGGCAGCTATGTCAGCTACTTGGAAGGCTGTACCGCACCTGCGCGCGATATCGCACAGCTGCATGCCGCGGTGGTGGAAATCATCATCGAGGAAGACGCCGAGGTGAAATACTCCACCGTCCAGAACTGGTACCCGGGCGACGAGAACGGCAAGGGCGGCATCTACAACTTCGTGACCAAACGCGCCGACTGCCGCGGCGACCGCGCCAAGGTGATGTGGACCCAGGTGGAAACCGGCTCTGCCGTGACCTGGAAATACCCGTCCTGCATCCTGCGCGGCAATGAAAGCCAGGGCGAGTTCTACTCGATCGCCATCGCTAATAACATGCAGCAGGCCGACACCGGCACCAAGATGATCCATCTGGGCAAGAACACGAAATCCCGTATCGTGTCCAAGGGGATCTCTGCCGGCAAGGCGCAGAACACCTACCGCGGGCTGGTGTCGATGCACCCCAAGGCCAAGAACTCGCGCAACTACACCCAGTGCGACAGCTTGCTGATCGGCGACAAATGCGGGGCGCACACGGTTCCCTATATCGAGGTCAAGAACAACTCCTCCCGCGTTGAGCATGAGGCGACCACCTCCAAGGTGGACGACGACCAGCTGTTCTACTGCCGCCAGCGCGGCATGGACGAGGAAGAGGCGGTGGCCCTGGTGGTGAACGGCTTCTGCAAGGACGTGCTTCAGGCGCTGCCGATGGAGTTCGCCATGGAAGCCCAGCAGCTGGTTGCGATCTCGCTGGAAGGGTCTGTCGGCTGATGACAGGCCCTTGGGCATCATCCCATGGAGACAACAGCATGATCATTACAACCACACCAAACGTCGAAGGCTACCAGATCTCCGAATACAAGGGCATCGTGGTGGGTGAGGCGATCATGGGCGCCAATGTGGTGCGCGATGTCTTTGCCTCGATCACTGACATCGTAGGCGGCCGCTCCGGCGCGTATGAAAGCAAGCTGCAGGATGCGCGCGAAACCGCGCTGGCAGAGCTGGAAGACCGGGCCCGGGCCAAAGGCGCAAATGCGGTTGTGGGCGTCGACCTCGACTATGAAGTGGTCGGGCAGTCCATGCTGATGGTCTCGGCCAGCGGCACCGCCGTTGTGCTGGGCTAGGGAGCGGGGAGTTGGACGTGGCCAAGGACGAGCAGCTGATTGAGCGCCCGGCGCTTACCCTGCCGCCGGAAGAGGCGGAGTGGGTGTGCAGCCATTACCAGGAGGCAAACGTCATCCTGGAATACGGCAGCGGCGGATCGACCGTGCTGGCGTCTGAGCTGAGCGGGAAGAAGATCTACTCCGTTGAGTCCGACAAGATGTGGTACCGCATGATGAAGCGGTACTTGCGTCAGGCCGGGTCCAAGTCCGAGGTGCATCTGCACCATGCCAATGTCGGCAAAACCGGCAAGTGGGGACGGCCGCTGAACAATGATATGTGGCGGCGGTTTCACCAGTATCCGAATTCGGTTTGGGATCTGGATGCCTTCGAGGCGCCCGATCTGGTGCTGATTGACGGCCGCTTCCGGGCGGCTTGCTTTCTGACCGTCATGCTGCGCACGGAGCGGCCCGTCACCGTTCTGTTCGACGACTACGCGGGGCGGGCGCTCTACAAGCAGGTCGAAAAATGGGTGAAGCCGGTTGAAATCCGCGGCCGAATGGCCCGGTTCGAGCTGCTCCCCGATGAACTTCCGCGCCGGGATCTGACCCAGATCCTGACGCTTTACACCAAAACCTTCTAGGCGCCGACGGCGGCCGGAACAGTACTATGCGAGAGGCAAAAATGCTCGAAATCAAAAACCTGCACGTCAAGCTTGAAGACGAAGACAAGCAGATCCTGAACGGCGTCGACCTCACCGTCGAAGCGGGCAAGGTGCATGCGATCATGGGGCCGAACGGCTCGGGCAAGTCCACCCTGTCCTATGTCCTGTCGGGCCGTGACGGCTATGAGGTGACGGAAGGCACTGCTGAGCTGGAAGGCGAAAACATCCTGGAGATGGAGCCGGAAGAGCGCGCCGCGGCGGGCATGTTCCTGGCGTTCCAGTATCCGGTCGAAATCCCCGGCGTCGGCAACATGACCTTCCTGCGCACCGCTGTCAACGCGCAGCGCAAGGCCCGCGGCGAGGAAGAGCTGTCGGCTTCCGACTTCCTGAAGGAAGTGCGCGCCAAGGCCAAAACTCTGCAGATCGACGCTGAGATGCTGAAGCGCCCGGTCAACGTCGGCTTCTCCGGCGGGGAGAAGAAACGCAACGAAATCCTGCAGATGGCGATGCTGGAGCCGAAGCTGTGCATCCTGGACGAGACCGACTCCGGCCTCGACGTGGATGCGATGAAGCTGGTGGCCGACGGTGTGAACGCCCTGCGCGACGAAGGCCGCGGCTTCCTGGTGATCACCCACTACCAGCGCCTGCTGGACCACATCAAACCCGACGTGGTGCACATTCTGGCCAACGGCCGCATCGTCAAGACCGGCGGCCCCGAGCTGGCGCTGGAAGTCGAAAACAACGGTTACGCCGGCATCCTGGCAGAGGAGGCGTAAATGGCCCTGCCCGAAGTCAAGCAAAGCGCAACCGAGGCGCGGCTGTCGGCGCTGAGCCTGCCGGAAAGCGGCTGCCTCAAGGCGGCCCGCGAGGCCGCGCTGTCGCGGGTCCAGACCATGGGCCTGCCCAGCCGCCGCGACGAATACTGGAAATACACCAAGCCGGACACGCTGGTGCAGGCAGACGCGCCCAAGGCGGCTGTGTTCAATGCGGACGAAGCGCCGATGTTCAGCGCCTTTGAGCGTCTGAATATCGTTTTCGTCGATGGCGTGTTCGATGCCGAGGCCTCCGACGATCTGTCACTTGAAGGTGTCACGATCGACCGGATCGAGGATATCTGCTGCAAGGATATCCATTGGGCCAAGGACTTGTACGGCGTTCTTGAAGCGCGCGGCCAGACCCCGGTGGAACGTCCGCTGGCGGCGCTGAACACCGCCTTTGCCACAGATGGCGTTGCGATCCGGGTGACCGGGAAAGTCTCCAAGCCGATCAATTTCACCTATGTGCATTCGGACGAAAACTCCGACGCGATCCTGCACCATGTGATCCGCGTGGAGACCGGTGCCGAGGTGACAATCCTTGAAAACGGCCCGGCAGCCTCGCGCTTCAACAAGTGCATGGAGATCGACATTGCCGACGGCGGCAAACTGCATCTGGTGCGCGCCCAGGGCCGCGACCACGAGCGCCGCGCCGCCACCCACCTGTTTGCCCGCCTGGGCACCGAGTCGGTGTTCAAGTCCTTCACCCTGACCGTGAACGGGGTGCTGACCCGCAACGAGGCGGTGATTGAGCTGACCGGCGACGATGCGGTGGCCCATATCGCAGGCGCCTGCGTCGGCGATGGCGACTTCCACCACGACGACACCGTCTTTATCACCCATGACGCGGTGAACTGCGAAAGCCGCCAGGTGTTCAAGAAGGTGCTGCGCAACGGCGCCACGGGTGTGTTCCAAGGCAAGATCCTGGTGAAGGAAGGCGCGCAAAAGACTGACGGATATCAGATTTCCCAGTCACTGCTGCTGGACGAAGACAGCCAGTTCCTGGCCAAGCCGGAGCTGGAGATCTATGCCGACGACGTGGCTTGCTCGCATGGCTCTACCTCCGGCGCGATCGACGATGAAGGTCTGTTTTACCTGCGCTCCCGCGGTGTGCCGCATGCCGAGGCGACTGACCTGATGACGCTGGCTTTCCTGGCCGAAGCGGTGGAAGAGATCGAAGACGCGGAGATCGCCGCTGATATCGTCTCCCGCCTCGAAGGCTGGCTGGCCCGGCGCCGCTGATGTCCGTCACCACGGATATCCCCGCAACCTACAAGGGGCCGCGCAAGGTTTTTGCGCGGCTTCTGAGTATGGGCGCCCGCGAAGACCGGCTGCTGGTGTTCCTTATCGTTGGCTGCGTGCTGACCTTTGTGGCGCAGATGCCGAAACTGGCCCGAGAGGCGCATCTGACGGGCCAGGAACTGAATATGCTGCTGGGCGGCGCGCTGCTCGGCATCGTCTTTATCGCGCCGCTGTTTCTGTATGTTCTGGCTCTGGTCGCGCATTGGATTGCCCGCGCCGCAGGCGGGCAGGGTGATGCCTACCGCGCGCGGCTGGCGCTGTTCTGGGCGTTTCTGGCGTCCAGCCCGCTGATCCTGCTGAACGGCCTGGTGGCTGGTTTCATCGGCGCCGGTGCGGCGCTGAACCTGGTGGGCGCGCTGTGGTGCGCGGTGTTCCTTTGGTTCTGGGTGTCCGGCATGATCCAAGGGTACTGGACAAAATCATGAACGCGCTGGCCGCCTTTGCCCTTTTGACACTCAAGTCCCCGCGCGACGCCGCGATGCAGATCCTGGCGCGCGACTGGCCGCGCGAGGCGCTGTGGACCGCATTTCTGCTGTCGGTGGTGCTGAACACTTGCGTCTATACTCTGCAGCAGGTGCTGTTCCCGCTGCCGCCGGAGGTTCTGCTGCCAAGGTTTGCGCCCGGGGCCTATTTCGCGGTCATTCTGGTGCTGCAGCTGAGCTTCATTGCGATGCTGGCCACCACTGGCCGCTGGCTGGGCGGGCATGGTGACCTGCCGTCGCTGCTGGCGCTGGTCACCTGGCTGCAGCTTTTGCAGGCTGGGCTGAACGGTGCCATTGTGGCGGTCTTCCTGGTCCTGCCGGCGCTGGCGGCGCTGCTGAACATCGCCGCCAATATCGTCGTGTTCTTTATCCTCTTGCATTTCGTGAATGCGGCGCACAGGTTCGGCTCCGTTTGGCGCTCGCTTGGGGTGGTCCTGATGGCCAGCCTGATCCTGGTGTTTGCCCTTCTCTTCATCGTGGGTCTGATCGGCCCAGCCAATCTGGGACTGCCCGAAAATGT
The DNA here is from genome assembly GCF_000473145.1 of Leisingera daeponensis DSM 23529. Classification (NCBI taxonomy): domain Bacteria; kingdom Pseudomonadati; phylum Pseudomonadota; class Alphaproteobacteria; order Rhodobacterales; family Roseobacteraceae; genus Leisingera; species Leisingera daeponensis. The sequence continues at coordinate 952,245 of NZ_KI421500.1, forward strand.
ATGACGTCGAAAAAATCCGTGCCGACTTCCCGATCCTCTCGCGCGAGGTGAACGGCAAGCCGCTGACCTATCTCGACAGCGGCGCCTCGGCCCAGAAGCCGCAGGTTGTGATCGACGCGGTGACCAAGGCGTATGCCGAGGAATATTCCAATGTTCATCGGGGTTTGCATTTTCTTTCTAATCTCGCGACGGAGAAGTATGAGGCGGTGCGCGGCATCATCTCCCGGTTCCTGAATGCGGGCGACGAACACAGCATCGTGCTGAACTCCGGCACCACCGAGGGCATCAATCTGGTCGCCTATGGATGGGCGATGCCCCGGCTTGAGGCAGGCGACGAAATCCTGTTGTCGGTGATGGAGCACCACGCCAACATCGTGCCCTGGCATTTCCTGCGCGAGCGTCAGGGCGTCGTGCTGAGGTGGGTCGATACCGAGGCAGACGGCAGCCTGGACCCGCAGAAAGTGATCGACGCGATCACCCCCAAAACCAAGCTGGTGGCGGTGACCCAATGCTCCAACGTGCTGGGCACTGTGGTGGACGTGAAGGCCATCACCCAGGGTGCCCATGCCAAAGGGGTGCCGGTGCTGGTCGACGGCTCGCAGGGGGCGGTTCACATGCCGGTCAACGTGCAGGACATCGGCTGCGACTTCTATGCAATCACCGGCCATAAGCTCTATGGCCCGTCTGCGTCCGGCGCGATCTACATCAAGCCCGAACGCATGGCGGAGATGCGCCCGTTCGTCGGCGGCGGCGACATGATCAAGGAAGTCTCCAAGGAGCAGGTGATCTACAACGATCCGCCGATGAAGTTCGAAGCCGGCACGCCGGGCATTGTGCAGACGATCGGCCTGGGCGTGGCGCTGGAATACATGATGGATCTCGGCATGGAGAACATCGCCAGGCACGAGGCCGGTTTGCGCGACTATGCGATGGAGCGGCTGACCGGACTGAATTGGATCAACGTGCAGGGGCAAGCGCCTGGTAAGGCAGCTATTTTCAGCTTTACCATGGAAGGTGCGGCGCACGCCCATGACATTTCCACCATCCTCGACAAGAAAGGCGTTGCGGTACGTGCCGGGCATCACTGTGCCGGGCCGCTGATGGACCACCTTGGGGTATCTGCGACCTGCCGCGCGTCGTTCGGCCTTTATAATACCAAGGAAGAAGTCGACACGCTGATCAGCGCGCTGGAACTTGCCCACGACTTGTTTGCTTGATCAACACCTCTGATCAACCGAAAACGGCGCCGGAACAGGCGCCGTTTTGCGTTTTCCCGGCGGGTGCCAGCCTTGGTGTCCCAGACACCTCAAGACATCCTCACTTTGCGGAATCTCCCGCACCCATGTGCTTGTCGACCATCCGTTGCACCATCGGTGCAAAGTGCCAATAGTCCGGCGTTTCCATCTCGTCCCGCTTGCCTGCCTCGTCCAGATACCGCACAGCTATGATCTGCTTGAGGTTCGGGTTCTTTTCGAATTCGGCCACTTCCTCCGCATTCATCGGCCCGCCCTGCAGGTTCAGGGAATGGATGGAAGCCTCTGACAGCCGGTTGAAATATTCCGGCTTGGTGGCGCAGAGATACCGCTTGGCGGCCACGTGATAACGCACGCAATCGGTGATCACGGACGGAAAGAACTGCTCCAGCACCTCGGCGCCGGCCTCTTCGTGAAAGCGGTCTTCGGTGTCGTCCATGGAGAAGGTCCCGAACTCGCTGGTGAAATGGCCGATGTCGTGCAGGAGCGCCCCCACGATGATCTCTTCCGGCTGGCCGTTCTGTTCAGCGATGGTGGCGCCTTGCAGCATGTGCTCGGCCATAGTGACCGGTTCGCCCAGGTATTCTTCGTCGCCGCGGCGGTCAAAGATGCCGCCGATGAATTGAACGATGTTGTCCCGGTTCAGCTTGCTGACGTCTGGCTTGCTCATGTCTCAGCCCTCCAATTGCGCGTTCAGCACGTTGAGCGTCGACAGCAGCCCGTCCTTATCTGCGTAGCAGCCCTGCAGCCAGCGCGACCCCGACCCGGAATAGCCCAGCCGCGCGTGCAGCACGCGGGTGTTGTCGACGATAAAGCTTTCCCCCGGCGCCAGCTTGAACGAAACGCCCATCGCCGGATCGTCAATGATTTCACCCAGACGGCGGTAAGCGGCGTAATAGGCTTCCATCTTCTCAAACGGGATGTCCGTGAAGGGGGCCGAAGACCGGTTGTTGAACCGCACCGCTATCATCTCGCCGTCGGGTGACAGCTCAATCATCGGACGGCGCGCGCGCAGATGCACGCCCGCGGACCCCTTGAATTCAAACCGCGCAGGGTAGCCTGCCAGCAGCGCAAACCCTTCCGGGTTTTCGTCGCGCAGACGCTCGGCGGCGCGGAAACCGTCCACCACGATGCTGTCGCCTCCCGCGGCGGAGTTTTCCAGGCAATAGAGAATCTGAAGGGTGGGCACCGGATCACGGTAGGGGTTGTCAGTATGCGCCTGCAGGCCCAGGCCGGTATAGGCGAGGTTGGTGGGGTTCACCTCGGTGCGCACTTCGAAATACTTGCCGTAATTTGTCTCGCGGACAAAACCGAACATCCCGGCGCACTCAAGCAGCGCGCCTTCTTCGACCGGGCCGTTCATCAGCTTGGCAAAGCCGAGGCGCGCAATGGCGTCCAGCCAGCCGCGTTTCGCCTTGGGGTCTGACTGCACATTGTTCCAGTCAAACGTAGGGGCGGGCTGGCTGCCGTTCCAGGTCTCGATGCCTGGTGCCGTGCGGCCAAATTCATCTGATTGATCAAGGTCATAGGCGTTTGACTTCAACCAGTCTCCGGGAAAGGTCACAGTCTTGCCCTCGGGCGCGAACGTCACCGTCAGGCTGCCGTCTTCGACCAGCGCGGTGCTGATCCTCGTATCACCCGGAATGTCGCCAATGGTGATCAGCCGCTGGCCGTTGCCAGGGGCGCGGGTCTCGGGATCCAGCGCGTTGTCGCGCAGCCAGATCGCATGAAAACGGCACAGCCGGCCGTCGTCGAATGTCAGGGTCAGAAAGCTGCCGGTTGCGTCAGCAGTCACGGAACTGGGCATGGGGTTTTCTCCGGTTGGCCTTGTTCTCCCTTGTTCTGGTAGCGCGGTTGAGCCATCAAGAGAACGACGGAAATAAGGGTTTGAGAGTTAGGTTTTCTTATGGCTAAGAAAGTCACCAAACAGGGGCTGCCGCCTCTCGACTGGCTCAAGGTGTTCGAGGCGGCGGGCCGGCATGGCAGTTTCACTGCTGCGGCAGAGGAGTTTGGCGCCACCCAGGCCGCGGTCAGCCAGCGGATCCGAAATCTCGAGTCCTGGCTGGGCCGTCAGCTGTTCATCCGGTCGGCGCGCGGGGTGTCGCTGACTGTGGACGGCGAAAGCTACCTGCCGCTGGTTCATGACTCTCTGCGCGCGCTGGAGCAGGGAACCGAGAACCTGTTTGGTCAAACGGTCCGCGAGCTGCGGATTGCGGGCTTGCCGTCGCACCTGGAAATGCTTTTGCTGCCGCGGCTTGCGGCGTTTTCTGAAACCTGTCCGGACCTTCGGCTGGTCATCGAAACCGTGCCCAGGCGGCAGGATTTCGAGGCCGCTGACGGGGCCCTGCAGATCCGCTATGGCCGTGGCGGCTGGGAGGGGCGGCAGGAGGCGCTGCTGGCAGATGAAGTGCTGCAGCCGATGACCGCGCCGGGCCAGGCCGGTCACTGGCGGCAGCTGCCCGCGATCGAGCTGCGCGGCGAGCGGCCGGGCTGGACAGAATGGTCGCGTGTAACCGGCGAGGCTGCGCCGGAGGCGGGGCCGGTCTCCGTTGATTCCATGGCGCATGCCCTGAGGGCGGCGCGCCTGGGCCTGGGGGTTGTGCTGGGGTCCAGGGTGCTGGCGGCGAACCTGCTGCAAACCGGTCAGCTGGACTGCGCCCTGGCGCCGGAGCTGCCGACAATCGACGGCTACTGGCTGACTTGGCCGCCCAGCCTGGGAAAGTCCAAGCGGCAAAGCGAAGTGCTGAGCGCGCTGGCATCTGCCTTGCAGGCCTGACTTAGCGCAAGGACATCGGCAGAGCCGTTTTTTTACTGACCGGGTTTGGGAAATGGCGCACCTGAGAGGATTCGAACCTCTGGCCTCTGCCTTCGGAGGGCAGCGCTCTATCCAGCTGAGCTACAGGTGCGTTGTTAGGGCGGGGTATACCCGTGCTTTGCTGCCTCTGCAACGGGAAAAACTGCCTGTTTCCAATTTCATGGGGTTAAGGTGCAATGGCGCGGGAAGCGCCGCGCGCTGAAAACAAAAAAGCCTGCCCCGGGACGGGCAGGCTTGCATTCTTGCAGTGCCGGTTGCGGTCAGCCGCGCCAAGAGCGCACAACGCCGCAATCCATATGGACGAAATTCGAACGCTGATACTTGCCAACACCTCCGGCCCGGCAGGCTTCGGCGGCTTGGGCCATCTGCGACACCGAGCGCGACGCCAGCCGCAGGTCGGCAGCCTGGCCGCGCATGTGCAGCGAATTCTTGGCCACACCGCGCGAGCGGCTGCGCAGCATCGCGTTCGTCTTGGGGCTGCGGTAGCCCGACAGCAGCATGTAGGGCTCGTTCACATCCAGAAGGTTATGCGAAGCAGCCATGATGTCGATGGTGCGAAGGTCGATTTCCTTAACATCATCGGTGCGCCAGTCGCGCATGAAGTGATTGATTTCCTTGACCGCGTCTTTGATGTACTGGCCGTCGATCCAGTAGACCATGTCCACACGCTCGCCGGTGCGGCCCGAGTACATTCGGATGCGCCGGATATCCCCGCCGCCGCGCAGGAAGCCTGCTGCATTTGAGAAAGTTGGGGCTGCTGCTACTGCTGTTGCAGCAAAAACACCCAAAAGAGAACGCCGGGAGATCCCCGTGCCCGTGGTTTCTGCCATTGATACTGCGCCGTCCCGTACGCTGTTAGTCCTGCCTAAATGCCCGATGTTACGGGCTCGTCAACGCTCGTAGTTAACGTGCGGCATGTATGGCACAGCGAGAATCCTGTTCCAACATTTCTTTGCCGCACTGTAACGTATGACCCGTTTTTCGGCGAATTCTTGCGCAAAAGGGGAGGGACATGGAACTTTTCCCCGCGACTGTTGCAGGCGGGTTTCATAGACGCGGCAACGGTGCATCAGGGTTAACTTTTCGCGATTGTGAGTGGACAACGCAGGCTGGCATTTACCAGAATTTCAGATAGGCACTGGCAAGATTGGAATAAACGGCACAAGGACCGGAGATTTATGACGCGCGCATCCGCTGGATATGTATTGCCGGGACTCAAAGCCGGGCTTTTTGCCCTGGCCCTGAGCGGTCTGGCCGCCGGAACCATGGCCGGCGCCGCACAGGCCGATATTCCGGCGGCGTTCCGCCAGGCCGTGGCCGAGTCGGCCTCTGCCGATGATGCGGTTGCCAGATTTTACCGGGAGAACGGCTATCAGGCGATCTGGACCGGCGCGGATGAGGCCTCGCGCCAGCGCCGCAGCGCGCTGCTGGCCGCACTGAACGACACCCGCGCCCACGGGCTGCCGGACCGCTCGGCTGAGGTCAACGCCCTGTTGCAGCAGATGCAGCAGGCGCGCACCACCCGCGATTTCGGCATGGTCGAGGCGGCGCTGAGCATGGCGCTGGTGGATTATGCCACTGATCTGCAGACCGGCCTGCTGGAGCCCTCGCGGATCGATGACGGCATGGTGCGCAAGAAACATACCGTGGACGGCGCCAGCTTTTTGGCCGGTATCCGCGACACACAGCCCTTTGCCTATATGCGCAGCCTGGTGCCTGCATCGCCGCAATACCGCGGCCTGATGCGCGAGAAGCTGCGTCTGGAGCAGGTTCTGGCAGCCGGCGGCTGGGGGCCTGCGGTGCAGGCCAAGACGCTGGAACCGGGCGAGCAGGGCCCGGCGGTCATTGCCCTGCGCAACCGGCTGATGGCGATGGGCTATCTGCCGCGCAGCGCCGCCCGCAGCTATGACGCCGCGATGGTGCAGGCCGTGCAGAGCTTCCAGTCGGATCACGGTCTGGAAACGGATGGCGTTGCGGGCGCGGGCACCCTGGCAGAGGTCAACAAGCCAGTGAGCGACCGCCTGAAATCGGTGATCATCGCGATGGAGCGGGAGCGCTGGCTGTCCCCGGACCGGGGCGAACGCCATATTCTGGTCAACCAGACCGATTTCACCGCCAAGATCGTCGATAACGGCGATGTGACCTTTGAAACCCGCTCGGTGATCGGCAAGAACACCGACGACCGCCGCAGCCCCGAATTCTCCGACGAGATGGAGCATATGGTGATCAACCCGAGCTGGTACGTGCCGCGCTCGATCATCACCAAGGAATATCTGCCCAAACTTCGGAACAACCCCAACGCTGTCGGCCACATCCAGATCACCGACCGCCGCGGCCGGGTGGTGAACCGCAGCGCCGCCGATTTCTCGCAGTACAACGCGCGGAACTTCCCCTATTCCATGCGCCAGCCCCCCAGCAGCAGCAATGCGCTGGGTCTGGTCAAGTTCATGTTCCCGAACAAATACAACATCTACCTGCACGACACCCCGCAAAAGAGCCTGTTTGCCCGCGAAGTGCGCGCCTTCTCGCATGGCTGCATCCGCCTGGCGCAGCCGTTTGAATTTGCCTATGCGCTGCTGGCGCGCCAGACTGAGGATCCCAAGGCCTTCTTCCACCGCATCCTGAACAGCGGCCAGGAAACCAAGGTCGAACTGGAACAGAAGGTGCCGGTGCATATCATCTACCGGACCGCGGTGGTGTCCAGCAAAGGCCGGGCCGAATTCCGCCGCGATGTCTATGGCCGCGACGCCAAGATCTGGGCTGCACTGGAACGGGCAGGGGTGGTGCTGCCCAGCGTTCAGGGGTAAATACCGGGCCCATACAGGATTATTCTGAAAGGGCCTGCCATGTTCACAATCCGCCAGATCGCCGAGTCCCTGGGCGCCGAAGCCCAGGGCGACCTGGACCTGCAGATTGCAGGCGCGGCTGAACCGCAGGATGCCCAAGCCGGCCAGATTGCCATGGCGATGGCACCGAAATACGCGGAAGGCCTGCAGGCAGGCAATGCGCAGGCCGCAGTGCTGTGGGAAGGCGCGGACTGGGAATCCTTCGGGCTCAAGGCCGCCATCTTCGCCCCGCGCCCGCGGATGACCATGTCCGGCGTGACCGCCATGCTGGACCGCGGCCAGGGGTTCACGTCCGGCATCCACCCCTCCGCCGTCATCGATCCCAGCGCCGAACTGGGCGAGGGCGTCTCCGTCGGGCCGCTGACGGTTGTTGCAGCCGGTGCAAAGATCGGCGCCGGGTCCGTGATCGGCCCGCACTGCTATATCGGTGCGGATGCGGTGATCGGGGCGGAGGCCCAGCTTCGCGAGATGGTCTCCATCGGTGCCCGCGCCACCATCGGCGACCGTTTCCGCGCCCAGCCGGGCGCGCGGGTCGGCGGCGACGGGTTCTCTTATGTCACACCGGAAGTGTCGGGTGCCGAAAACGCCCGCAAGACCCTGGGCGATCAGGGCGAGGCCAAGGCGCAATCCTGGGTCCGCATTCATTCTCTGGGGGCGGTCACCATCGGCGATGATGTGGAGCTAGGCTCCAACTGCACCATTGATAACGGCACCATCCGCGACACCGTGATCGGCAACGGCAGCAAGCTTGATAACCTGGTTCACGTCGGCCACAACACCCGCGTCGGCAACGACTGCCTGCTGTGCGGCCAGACCGGGATCTCCGGGTCGGTCGACATCGGCAACAACGTTGTGCTGGGCGGCCAGACCGGTGTGGTCGACAATATCTTTATCGGCGACGGCGTGATCGCCGGCGGCGGCACCAAGATTCTGTCGAATGTGCCCGCCGGCCGTGTGGTCATGGGCTATCCGGGCGTCAAGATGGAGACTCACACTGAGATGTATAAAGCACAGCGGCGCCTGCCGCGGCTGATGCGTGACATCGAATTGTTAAAAAAGGCTGTTTTCAAGTAACGGCCGAATACCTACATCAGCGCCAGGCAGAAAATCAGGGATCCTTACATGAGCACGCAGGACAAGGTCATTGCAATCATTGCCGAACAGGCGGTTCTGGAGCCGTCGGATGTGACCCTCGACAGCACCTTGGAGGATCTTGGCATCGACAGCCTGGGGCTGGTCGAAAGCATCTTTGCCATTGAAGAGGAATTCGACATTTCAATTCCCTTCAATGCCAACGAGCCCGGGAAAAGCGATTTCGACATCTCCACTGTGGCGGCCATCGTCGCGGGCATCGACAAGCTGATCCTGGAAAAGGCCTAAGCCCTCTCATGAAGCGCGTTGTCATTACCGGGGCCGGGACCATCAATGCACTGGGCCATTCCGTGCCCGCCACGCTGGAGGCCATGCGCGAAGGCCGCTGCGGCATAGGCGACCTGGAATTCCGCGATGTGGAGCGGCTGGCGATCCGCATCGGCGGCCAGGTCCGCGGGTTTGAGGCCGAAGGCCGGTTCAACCGCCAGCAGATGAGCCTTTATGACCGCTTCACCCAATTCACCCTGACCGCCGCCAAGGAAGCGATTGAGCAGTCCGGGCTGGAATTTCATGGCGAGCTGTCTGCCAAAGCCGGCGTGGTTCTGGGCAATTCCGGCGGCGGCATGCAAACGCTGGATGAGAACTACCGCAGCGTTTACGAGGACGGCAAGAACCGGGTGCATCCCTTTGTGGTGCCCAAGCTGATGAACAATGCCGCGGCCGGCCATGTGTCTATGCAGTTCAACCTCAAGGGTCCGAGCTTCACCGTTTCCACCGCCTGCGCGTCCTCCAACCATGCGATGGCGCAGGCGTTTCAGATGGTGCGCTCGGGGATGAGCCCGGTGATGATCACCGGCGGTTCGGAATCGATGCTGTGCTTCGGCGGCGTGAAGGCCTGGGAGGGCCTGCGGGTGATGTCCAAGGATGCCTGCCGGCCGTTCAGCGCCAACCGCAACGGCATGGTGCAGGGCGAAGGCGCCGGCGTGTTTGTGTTCGAGGAATACGACCACGCCAAAGCGCGCGGCGCAGAGATTCTGTGCGAAGTCATCGGATTCGCCATGTCCTCGGACGCGGCCGATATTGTCATGCCCAGCAAGCAGGGCGCCGCACGGGCGATTGCCGGGGCGCTTCAGGATGCCCGCGTCGGCGCGTCCGAGGTCGGCTATATCAACGCGCATGGCACTGGCACCGCGGCCAACGACAAAACCGAATGCGCGGCGGTGGCGGATGTGTTCGGCCCCCATGCCGACAGCCTGATGATCTCCTCCACCAAATCCATGCACGGCCACCTGATCGGCGGCACCGGTGCGGTGGAGCTGCTGGCCTGCATCATGGCGCTGCGCGACGGGGTGATTGCCCCGACCATCGGCTATGAGGAACCGGACCCGGAATGCGCCCTGGATGTAGTCCCGAACGAGGCGCGCGAGGCGAGGGTCGAGGTGGCGCTGTCCAATGCTTTTGCCTTTGGCGGGCTGAACGCGGTGCTGGCCCTGCGCAGGGTCTGAGGGCCGCGAAACGCAAAACGCCGCGGCCCCAGGGGCGCGCGGCGTTCCGGTTTTTGGGAAGGTGCCAGCGTTACTGCTTGACCACGTCCACCACGTCATATCCTGCGGTGAAGCCGCTCAGCGACAGCTTCATCTCCACCACCTGGTCCGGAGCAGGCGCCGGGCGCAGCGACAGCGTGGCTTGCTTGCCTTTCTTGAAGGCGTCGATATCGCCTTGGGTCAGGCCGATCTGCGCCACGCAGCCCAGCTGGTTGCAGAAGGAATAGTTGTAACGCTTCGCCGGTGCGCCGTCGATCGAGATGGTCAGCGCGGCCGGCAGCAGGGTTTCCAGCGGCACGATCACGGTCGCGCCGGCAACGGCCTGGCCGCCTTGCTGGTCAATCCGGAACAGCGACACCTCGGCAATCGGATTGCCTTGCGGACCCGCCAGAACCTGCAGCAGCGAGCAGGGGTCGGTTTCGCTCTCGGTCTTGATGCAGGCCAGATCCCAGTCGCCGTGCTTCTCTTTGGAATAGCGCTGGCCCAGCTGCGGGCCGGTGCCGACCGGTTCGCCAAGATCCAGAATATCGTCCGCGGTCGATTCTGCCTTTTCGCCTTGCTCAGCCTGTTGTTCGGGCTGTTGCTCGGCCTGTTCCGCGGTATCCGCCCCGGCGGTCTCCTCTTCCGCCGCTGTTTCCTGCGCTGCCAGCGGTGCGGTCATGGCCAGCAGTGCGGCCAGCGTGATCGGGGTCAGGGACTTCAACATGAATGCCTCATTTTTCTACAGACGCTGCTTTTGCGTGTAACACGCGGCCCAGGCAGTGTCAGGTTAATATCAGGCGATCTGCGGGGAAAACCGCTCAATCTGCCTCAACCATGGAAGTTGCTGATTAAGAACAAAAAAGGGAACCCGCTGGTTCCCTTTTTCGTATTTGCGTCTCCCCGTCGGACTGGCCGACTTAGTTATTGCGTAGGACGTTACGAAAGGGCTGGCCATCGGTCAACATGCAACTTCAAAAAAATGCAGTGCAGCCCTGATTTGGCGGAAATAGGCGGTGATGGCGGCGGGATGCAGGTCGGGGTGCCTGTTTTACAGGCAGCTGTGCCGAAAAAAGGAGGCCGTGCGCAAGGCACGGCCAGTCTGACAGGGAGGAAATGTCCGCCGCGGCAACCGCAAGTGCAGGGGCGGGCAAGATTGACTATCGCACGGAAAAGTTAACGTTGTATTGTTATCCACAGGCAGAACACACAGGCAGGAGCGAGGCATGACAGAACAGGTATTTCTGGGCGGCGGCGGCGAGGATTACGGGACGCCGCAGGGGCTGGCCTTGAAATATGCCAACCGCCACGGTCTGATCGCCGGCGCAACCGGCACCGGAAAGACGGTGACGCTGCAGATCCTGGCCGAAGGGTTTTCCAATGCCGGCGTGCCGGTGATCCTGTCGGATGTGAAAGGGGACCTCTCAGGCCTGGCAAAGGCGGGCTCGGCCAGCCACAAGCTGCACGACGCCTTTACGGCCCGGGCGGAGAAGATCGGTTTTTCCGGCTATGGCTACCATGCCTGTCCGGTCACCTTCTGGGACCTTTACGGCGCGCAGGGCCACCCGGTGCGCACCACGGTGGCCGAGATGGGCCCATTGCTGCTGGCGCGCCTCTTGGAGCTGAGCGAGGCGCAGGAGGGCATCCTGAACATCGCTTTCCGGCTGGCCGACGATGAGGGGCTGCCGCTGCTGGATCTGAAGGACTTGCAGGCGCTGCTGGTCTGGACTGGCGAGAACCGCAGCCAGCTGTCGCTGCGCTACGGCAATGTCTCGCCCGCGTCGATCGGGGCGATCCAGCGCCGTCTGCTGGTGCTGGAAAACCAGGGCGGCGCGGAACTGTTCGGGGAGCCGGCCTTGGCGCTAAGCGACCTGATGCGGTGCGATGAGGCCGGCAAGGGCATGGTCAATATCCTGGCCGCGGACAAGCTGATGGCGGCGCCGGGCCTTTATGCGACGTTTCTTCTCTGGCTCCTCAGCGAGCTGTTCGAGGAGCTGCCGGAGGTCGGTGACCCGGACAAGCCGCGGCTGGTCTTCTTCTTTGACGAGGCGCATTTGCTGTTCGACGACGCCCCAAAGGCGCTGATCGACAAGGTGGAGCAGGTGGCCCGGCTTATCCGCTCCAAGGGCGTGGGCGTGTATTTCATCACCCAGAACCCGGCCGACGTGCCGGAGGATATCCTTGGCCAGCTTGGCAACCGCATCCAGCACGCCTTGCGTGCCTTCACCGCCAAGGACCGCAAGAATCTCCGGCTGGCTGCCGGGACCTACCGCGAGAACCCGCGCTTCCCTACCGAGGACGCCATCCGCGAGGTGGGAGTGGGCGAGGCGGTCACTTCGATGCTGCAAAAGAAAGGGGTGCCAGGCGTGGTGGAGCGGACGCTGATCCGGCCGCCCAGCTCCCAGCTTGGCCCGATCACGGAACAGGAACGGGCAGCGATATTGAAAGCATCCGCAATGGCCGGAAAGTACGACACGCCGCTGGACCGCCGGTCCGCCTATGAGATCCTGGCGCAACGGGCGCAAACAGCCGCGCAGGAGGCGGAAGTGTCAGAGAGGGAGGCTGAGGAGGCCTCGCAGCCCGCAGCGCGTGAATTCAACGCGGGGCGCCGGTACTCTGGAACTCGGGTCAGCCGCTCCACGTCCCGCCCAAGCCGCGAGAAGGACACCTTTACCTCGGCGATGTCGGAGGCGGTAATCAAGGAACTGAAAGGCACCACCGGCCGCCGCATCGTCCGCGGCATCCTGGGCAGCCTGTTCAGGGGGCGCTAGGGCGGCGCCGCAGCACCAACTCCAGCAGCAGCAGCCAGGGCAGATAAAAGCCCGCATTCATGAACAGATCGAACCCGCCGGTAAACTGCGGGTTCGATGCAGCCCCGCCGGTGGCCAGCACCCACAGCCCGTATTGAACCCGGTACAGCCAGGACCCCATCGCAAGGACCAGCAGGCGCAGCGCCCACCTGCGGTGGCGGGCGGTTTGCCCTTGCCGCGCCAGGCGGGCCGTTTGCAGGGCTGCGGCCAGCAGAAACAGGCCATAGACGGAAAACCCTGCGTCCATTGGCCAGCCGCCAATCGTGCCCTGCCGGGCGGTAAAGGCCAGCCCGCCCGCGGCCGTCACGCAGGCCGCCAGGACAAGCAGGCGGCCCAGCCACCTGTGCAGCGCGGGCAGACGCCCGCTGAGGCCCAACCCCAGTTGCAGAGGCGCCAGAACCGGCAGCGCGGCCCCGATCAGCATGTGCACAGAGATGGCCGCATTGGACCAAACCGCACCCGGAACGAATAGATAGCTGTCTCTCTTTGCACTGCCGCCCAGCCCCTCGATCCCGAACACGGCGGCGTAATAGCTGAAAGGCGCGGCCAGCAGCGCCAGAAAAACAAGGGCCGCAGCTTTCGCCGCGGCCCCCTTTGATGTTGTTTTTTGCAGGCTGTGTTGCACAAGAGCTATCCTGAAGCTGTTGCCTATTTCTCCGGGATCAGGCCCCGCGGGCTGAACCTCAGCACCAGAAGCAGGATCAGGCCCATTGTGAACAGCCGCATGTGCGAGGCGCTTTCCATCAGATGCGCCTTCAGTGCGCTGCCCTCTCCCATGCCAGAGGTCACTAGCTCCATCAGCAGGATACCCATCGGTTCTACCTTGATCCAGAAGAACCAGATCAGCATGCCGCCCAGGACCGCGCCGAAGTTGTTTCCGGAACCGCCGACGATCACCATCACCCAGATCAGGAAGGTGAAGCGCAGCGGGTTGTAGGTGCCCGGCGTCATCTGGCTGTCCAGCGTGGTCATCATCGCGCCGGCAATGCCGCAGATGGCGGAGCCCAGCACGAAGATCTGCAAGTGGCGGCGGGTGACGTCCTTGCCCATCGCCTCAGCTGCGGTCTCGTTGTCGCGGATCGCGCGCATCATCCGGCCCCAGGGGCTTTTCAGCGCCATCTGCGCCATCCATAGGAGCGCCAGCAGCACCACCGTGAACATCAGCGCATAGCCTGCCTTGACGTAGACGGTCGATGCCGTGACCGGGTCCATGCCCCAGCTTGCCGCGCGTTCCACAAAGGACGGATCGTTTTGCAGATCCACCTCATAAGGCAGCGGGCGGGGCAGGCCGACGACGTTTTTCACACCGCGCGACAGCCAGTCCTCGTTCTTCAGGACCGCGATGATGATCTCGGCAATCCCCAGGGTGGCAATCGCCAGATAGTCGGAGCGCAGCCCCAGCGCGGTCTTGCCGATCAGCCAGGCGGCACCGGCTGCCAGCAGGCCGCCCGCGGGCCAGGCCAGCAGCACCGGCAGGCCCAGGCCGCCGATATTGCCCTGCAGCGCGGGGTTGATCGCCTCGACCGAGCCGACCGCCGGATCGAAGATCGCGCGGTAGACGAAGAAGCCCGCGATCAGCACAACGGCCAGCACCAGCGCACGCAGTTTTCCTGCAGGCATGAACTTGGTGATCATCACCGCGGCCACAACCGTAAGCGCGCCCATCACCAGGGCCATCACGATGCTGACGCCGCCCGACGACCAGGCCGCCGGTATCACCGGCGTCGACACCAGCACCACGGCCAGCCCGCCGAGCGCGGTAAAGCCCATGATGCCGACGTTGAACAGCCCGGCAAAGCCCCACTGGATGTTCACGCCGATGGCCATGATGGCCGAGATCAGCCCCATGTTCAGGATCACCAGCGCCGAGTTCCAGGAGCCGGAGAAAAACAGGAAGTCGGTCATGCCTTCTGCAAGGATCATCACGCCGACAAAGACGAAAAGAAGGGTATGTTTCATAGTGTCGGTCATACCGCTTTCCCTTTGAAAAGGCCGGTAGGCTTGAACAGGAGGACGACAATCAGGATCGCAAAGGAAACCGCGAACTTGTAGTCGGTGCTGAGGAGCTGAACCAGCCCGTCAGGCGCCAGGCTGTCCGGCAGGCCGTAGGTCAGCACCTTCTTCCAGGCATAGGTGATCGTCACCTCGGAGAAGGCGATGATGAACCCGCCGGCAATCGCGCCAATCGGGTTGCCGAGGCCGCCCACGATGGCGGAGGCAAAGATCGGCAGCAGAAGCTGGAAATAGGTGAACGGCTTGAACGACTTGTCGAGGCCGTAGAGAACCCCGGCGATGGTCGCCAGTGCCGCCACGATCATCCAGGTGTACATCACCACGCGCTCCGGGTTGATGCCCGACAGAAGCGCCAGATCCTCGTTATCCGAGTAGGCGCGCATGGATTTGCCGGTGCGGGTCTTGTTCAGGAACCAGAACAGCGCTGCAACCACGATCACAGCAGTGATCACGGTCAGCGCCTCAGTGGTCTTGATCGCCAGGCCTTCCTGCAGCCCGGTCAGTTGCTTGAAGGTCCGGGCCGAGATCACAAAGCGTTCGCCATCTGTAAAGCGCTGATCGCCCGGCCCGATGATGAAGCGCACGATGCCGTTCATCATGAACATCACACCCAGCGAGACCATCACAAAAATCACAGGCTTCGCCTTTTGCTGGCGGTAGAACCGGTAGACGGTCCGGTCGGTGACAAGGGCCAGCGCAATGGTGCCGAGGATGCCAAACGGCAGCGCCAGCAGCGCGGTCGGCAGCGGCCCTGCGCTCAGGCCCGCGGACTGGAACATCCAGGTGAACAGGATGGTGACCATCGCGCCGAACGCCATGGTGTCGCCATGGGCAAAGTTTGAGAACCGCAGGATCCCGTAGATCAGAGTCACCCCCAGCGCGCCAAGCGCCAGCTGGCTGCCATAGGCGAGGCCGGGGACAATCACAAAGTTGGTAAGCGCCACGAGGGCGTTGAGAAGATCCATGCTTAGCCCCCCAGGAAAGATTTGCGAACTTCGGGATCGGCCAGCAGCTCCTTGCCGGTGCCGGTAAAGGCATTGCGCCCCTGCACCAGGACATAGCCTTTGTCCGCGATCTCAAGCGCTTGCTTGGCGTTCTGCTCCACCATCAGGATCGGCAGCCCGGTGCGGGCGACCTCGATGATGCGGTCGAACAGCTCATCCATCACGATGGGGGAGACGCCTGCCGTCGGTTCGTCCAGCATCAGCACCTTGGGCTTTGTCATCAGCGCGCGGCCCACCGCCACCTGCTGGCGCTGGCCGCCGGACAGCTCACCGGCCGGCTGGTTGCGCTTGTCGCGCAGGATCGGGAACAGGTCATAAACCTGCTCCATCGTGTCCCGGAAATCATCGGTGCGGATGAAGGCGCCCATCTCCAGGTTCTCCTCCACCGTCATCGAGGTGAAGATGTTGCTGGTCTGCGGTACAAAGCCCATGCCCTTGATCACCCGGTCCTGCGGGCTGAGCAGGGTGATGTCCTCGCCATCGAGCCGGACGGAGCCGGAGCGCACGTCCAGCATCCCGAACACCGCCTTCATCGCGGTCGACTTGCCGGCGCCGTTGGGGCCGACGATCACGGCGATCTCGCCCTTGTCGACGGCGATGGTGCAGTCATGCAGGATGTCAGGTCCCTTGCCGTAGCCGCCGGTCATGGTGTCGCCGATCAGGAACGGGCCGCCCTCGACCTTGCGGACAGGACCGCTTTTAAGATGGGCGGGCTGCATCGTGCCCACGCCTTTCAGGTTGGTGATCGAGGCATCCTTGTTGCCGTGATCGTCCTGGTAGGGGTTGTCGCTCATGCGTCCGCCTCCAGCTTGTCCTTGTTCTTCAGACCGGTGCCCAGATAGGCCTCGATCACATGCTCGTTTGCCTTGATCTCGTCCAGGGTGCCTTCGGCCAGCTTCTTGCCCTCGGCCATGCAGATCACCGGGTCGCAGAGGCGGCCGATGAATTCCATGTCGTGTTCGATGACGACGAAAGTATAGCCGCGCTCCTCGTTGAGGCGCTTGATCGCATCGGCGATGGTATAGAGCAGGGTGCGGTTCACGCCGGCGCCAACCTCGTCGAGGAAAACGATCTTGGCGTCCACCATCATGGTGCGGCCCAGTTCCAGCAGCTTTTTCTGGCCGCCGGACACCTGGCCCGCCTTCAGGTCCGCGATGTGGCTGATGGTCAGGAACTCCAGCACCTCGTCGGCCTTGGCCCGCAGTGCGCGTTCCTCGTCGGCGATCCGCTTGCGGCCGAACCAGGTGTTCCACAGCGTCTCGCCCGACTGGTTGCCCGGCACCATCATCAGGTTTTCCCGGCAGGTCATCGAGGAGAACTCATGCGCGATCTGGAAGGTGCGCAGCAGCCCCTTGTGGAACAGCTCATGCGGCGGCAGGCCGGTGATATCCTCACCGTCCATGGTGACCCGGCCTGAGGTCGGTTCCAGCACACCCGCGATAACGTTGAAAAGAGTGGTTTTCCCGGCACCGTTCGGGCCGATCAAACCGGTTATGGACCCCTTAGCGATTTCCAGCGAAGCGCCATCCACCGCGTGGAACCCGCCGAAGTGCTTGTGCAAGTCCTCGACGACGATCATGTCATTACATCCCCTGCCGCAGTTTTTGCGGCGTTTTTTAATTTGGAACAGCCCGGGAAAAACCCGGGCTGTTCTTTTTTGGTTGCTTTTCCAATGCTTATCAGCGGAAGCGAAGGGTTTCGTTCTTGCCGTCCTTCACTTCGATCTCGCGGTAGGAGCCTGCGCTCTCACCCGGGCCGATCAGCTCAACGCCGGTTGCGCCCTGGTAGTCGATCTCACCGCCGGCGGCGAGGATTTCCAGCGCCTTGCCCAGCTCGCCCGGGTTGATCGGCTCGCCCGGCGCGTTGGCCACGTCCAGGATCTTGCCGACATAATCCGCCGGGTTGGTGGAGTTTGCCGCCTGCATCGCCAGCAGGAACAGCGCCGCCGCGTCATAGGATTCGGACGCGTAGGCCGAGGTGCCGTCAAAGCCGCGCTCTTTGGCCATCTCGGCAAAGATTTCCGCGCCCTTGCTGTCGGAACCGGCGATCTGGCCGAAGGAGCCGTCCAGATCCGGGCCGACGTTCTGGGGCAGGGTATCGCCGATCATGCCGCCGGGCAGCCCGAAGGTGTCAAACGCACCGGAATCCAGCGCGCCCTGGATGATGCCGAGGCCGCCCTGATCCAGATAGCCCGCAACCACCAGGATGTCGCCGCCGGCCGAGGCCAGCGCGCCGACTTCAGCGGAATAGTCGCCCTTACCGTCTTCATGCGCAGTCACGATGGTGACTTCGCCGCCGGCTTCCTCGAAGGAGGTCTTGATCGCGTCCGCCAGACCCTTGCCGTAGTCGTTGTTGGTGTAGGTCAGGGCGATCGAGTTGATGCCGCGCTCTTTCAGGATCTCGGCCATCACCTGGCCTTCGCGCGCGTCCGACGGCGAAGTGCGGAAGAACAGGCCGTTGTCTTCCATGGTGGACAGGCCGGGCGAGGTGGCCGACGGCGAGATCATCACCATGCCATTCGGAATCGCCACGTTCTGCAGGATGGCGCCGGTCACGCCGGAGCAGTCGCCGCCGATGATGCCGTTCACACCCTCAGCCACCAGCTTTTCGCCGTTCGCCACTGCCAGGCCGTTGTCGATGCAGCCGGTGTCAGCGCGGACCGGGGTCACGGTGGCGCTGTCCAAGAGCTTGCCCGACTTGGTGACCTCTTCCATGGCCAGCTCAGCGCCGGCACCCATGGCCGGGGCCAGCGATTCAATCGGGCCGGTGAAGCCGAACAGCACGCCCAGTTTCACTTCCTTCGCATGGCCGCCAGCAAATGCGGTGCCAGCGGTCAGCGCAGCGGCCGCAGTGGCCATCAGCAGTTTTTTCATTTGAGAACTCCCATTGTTGGAACAAAAATGTTCACATCGGACCCTAGGCAAGCCGGTTGAAAAAGAAAAGTCTTATTGAACCGGAACAATTTACCTCGGGCCGCCTGTTTCGCGCTGCTCCTCCTCTTGATCCCCGGATGCAGCGCCGGCGTGGATTTACCGTGGAATCAGCAGAAGGAAAAGACCTCAATGCTACAACTGCTTCGCCCCGCGACGCTTGCCCTGGCGCTGATGGCGGTTTGCACGGCGGCCTTCGCAGAAACGCTCTCCACCAGCCAGGGCACGCTTCGCGTCACCCGGATGGCTGCGGGGTTTGATGTGCCCTGGGCGTTTGCGTTTCTGCCGGACGGCGGCCTTTTGGTGACAGAGCGGGACGGCCAGCTGTTCCATGTGCAGGGCGGGCAAAAGCAGCGCGTCAGCGGCACGCCTGCGGTGGCCGCCGAGGGGCAGGGCGGGCTGCTGGATGTCATGGTGCCGCGCGACTTTACCAGCAGCCGCGAGGTTTTCCTGACCTACGCCAAGCGCCAGGGACGCGGGGCCGGCACCGCCCTGGCCGTTGGCAAGCTCAGCCGGGACAATGCGGAGCTGACCGGCGTCAAGCTGCTGTTCGAGGCCGCGCCAGGCTCCCGCGGCGGCCGGCATTTCGGCGCCCGCGTGGTCGAGGCGCGGGATGGCACCCTGTTCCTTTCTCTGGGGGAGCGCGGCGACCGGCCCAGCGCCCAGAACCTGCGGCTGCACCAGGGATCGGTGGTGCGGATCAACCGCGACGGCACGGTGCCCGCCAGCAACCCGTTTACCGGCAGGCAGGACGCCCAGCCGGAAATCTGGTCCTACGGCCACCGCAACCCGCAGGGCATGGCGCTCGATTTGCAGGGCAACCTGTGGGTGGCGGAGCATGGCGCCAAGGGCGGCGATGAGGTCAACCGGGTGCAAAGAGGCGCCAATTACGGCTGGCCGGTGATCTCCTACGGGCGCCACTACTCCGGCGCGCGGATCGGCGAGGGCACCGCGAAACCCGGCATGGAGCAGCCGGAATGGTATTGGGATCCCTCCATCGCGCCCTCCGGCATGATGATCTACTCCGGACGCATGTGGCCGGAATGGCGTGGCGATGTTTTCGTCGGCTCGCTGAAGCTCGACTACATCGCGCGCCTCTCAGGCGCGCCGCTGACGGAGGTGGAGCAATTGCGAAGCGGCGAGACGGGCCGCATCCGCGACGTGCGGGAAGCGCCCGACGGCAGCATCTGGTTTGCCTCGGAAACGGAAGGCGCGGTTTTCAGGCTGTCCCGCTAGGCAGAACAGCCTGCAGCCGCTCAGACCTTATAAGCCGCCGCCTTGCTGCCGCGTTCCCGGTACGGCGTGGTGTCGTAATGCGCCCGGTAGCATTTGGAGAAATGCGACGGCGAGGCAAAGCCGCAGGCCAGCGCCACGTTGATCACGCTCATGTCGGTCTGCATCAGGAGGTTGCGCGCCTTCTGCAGCCGCAGCTCCATATAATAGCGCTTGGGCGAGCGGTTCAGGTACCGGCGGAACAGGCGTTCCAGCTGGCGGGTTGACATGCCCACATCCTGCGCAAGGATCGAGGGGCTGATCGGCTCTTCGATGTTGGCTTCCATCATCTGGATCACCATCGACAGCTTGGGGTGGCGCACGCCGATGCGGGTCGGGATCGACAGCCGCTGGGTGTCCTGGTCGGTGCGGATCGAGGAGTAGATCAGCTGGTCCGCCACGGCATTTGCCAGCTCCTCGCCGTGATCGTTCGCTATCAGCTTGAGCATCAGGTCGATGGAGGAGGTGCCGCCTGCGGTGGACACCCGGTTGCCGTCGATCACGAACACCGATTTTGTCAGGTCGACCTCGTCGAATTCTTCGGCAAAGCTGTCGGCGTTTTCCCAGTGGATGGTGGCCCGTTTGCCGTCCAGCAGCCCGGCTTTGGCCATGGCATAGGACGCCGTGCACAATCCGCCCATGGTCAGCCCCTTGCGGGCCTCGCGGCGCAGCCAGGACAGCAGCTTCTTGGTGGTCGCCTCCTGCACGTCGATGCCGGAGCACAGGATCACCACATCATCGCGGCGCAGCTCGACCAGATCGTCGTCCAGCTGAAACGTCGTGCCGGCCGAACAGGTTACGGTACCGCCGCCTTCGCCGATCAGGGACCAGCAATAGGCTTCGGTGCCGCTCATCCGGTTTGCGATCCGCAGGCATTCGACCGCCGATGCAAAGGACAGCATCGTGAACTTGTCGAGCAACACAAAAACGAACCTTTTCGGCTGGCCGGCTTCTTTTCCAGAATCAGCAGGCTTGCGCGACGTCTGCATGGCGGGGTCCTTCGAGAAACAAGTCGGGCCGCGGGAGCAGGCTCCGCGGCAGGTCAGAAAACCGTGTTCACAGGATGGACGCCGGGTCAAGTGGCCGAAATTCTAAACTGGCCTCCAAGGTACGGATTTCGTATAGAGCTCCCAATAATTTCTAAAGTCCTCTTAAGCGGAGAAAAAGTCATGAGCGAATGGCAAAAATCGGACTGGCGCAGCAAGCCGCGGGTTCAGATGCCGGACTATACCGATGCGGCCGCGCTGAACGCTGTCGAGGCTCAGCTTTCCAAATATCCTCCGCTGGTTTTTGCCGGTGAGGCGCGCCGCCTCAAGCAGCATCTGGGCGCTGCGGGCCGCGGCGAGGCGTTTCTGCTGCAGGGCGGCGACTGTGCCGAAAGCTTCGACCAGTTCAGCGCCGACGCGATCCGCGACACCTTCAAGGTGATGCTGCAGATGGCGATGGTGCTGACCTACGGCGCCAAGGTGCCGGTGGTGAAGGTGGGCCGCATGGCCGGCCAGTTCGCCAAGCCGCGCAGCGCGCCGACCGAAGTCATCGATGGCGTCGAGCTGCCCAGCTACCGCGGCGATATCATCAATGAACTTGCCTTCACGCCCGGCGCCCGCATTCCCGATCCCAGCAAGATGCTGCAGGCCTATACCCAGGCCGCGGCCACGCTGAACCTGCTGCGCGCCTTCTCCACCGGCGGTTTTGCCGACATGAGCCGGGTTCACTCCTGGACGCTGGGGTTCACCGATGAACAGGAAGTCCAGAAGTACAGCGAGATCGCGACCCGCATCCAGGACACCATCGACTTTATGGCGGCTGCCGGGATCAATGCCGACACCACCCATGAATTCTCCACTGTCGAATTCTACACCAGCCATGAAAGCCTGCTGCTGGAATATGAAGAGGCGCTGACCCGTCTCGATTCCACCTCCGGCAAATGGCTGGCCGGCTCCGGCCACATGATCTGGATCGGCGACCGCACCCGGCAGCCGGACGGCGCCCATGTGGAATTCTGCCGCGGCGTGCTGAACCCGATCGGCCTCAAATGCGGCCCGACCACCACCGCCGAGGACCTGAAGGTGCTGATGGCGCGCCTGAATCCCGAGAACGAAGAGGGCAAGCTGACCCTGATTGCCCGCTTCGGCGCCGGCAAGGCGGGCGAGCATCTGCCGCGGCTGATCAAGGCGGTCAAGGAAGAAGGCGCCAAGGTGACCTGGGTCTGCGACCCGATGCACGGCAATACCATCAAATCCTCGACCGGCTACAAGACCCGCCCGTTCGAAAGCGTGCTGCGCGAAGTGCGCGACTTCTTCGGCGTCCACAAGGCCGAGGGCACCGTGCCCGGCGGCGTGCACTTCGAGATGACCGGCCAGGACGTGACCGAATGCACCGGCGGCGTCCGCGCCGTGACGGAGGAAGACCTGAGCGACCGCTACCACACCGCCTGCGATCCGCGCCTGAATGCAAGCCAGTCGCTGGAACTAGCCTTCCTGGTGGCAGAGGAACTGTCCGCCCTGCGCGCCGCCCAGAGCGCCCGTCAGGCCGGCTGACACCGGGCAGGCCGCGGGTTCGCGGCCGGTCCGCAAGGTCCAGTAAACAAAAAAAGCGCCCCGGGGTTCTCCCTCGGGGCGCAGTCAATTCAAGTGCTATGACCTTGTACTTGAATGAAAACAGCTATGCGGTGCGGCCTGTCAGTCGCGGCTGACCACCAGGCGCAGATGCGGTGCGCCCTTGGGTTTGGCCGGGGGCGCCGCGGGCGCATCCGCCGGTGCCGCCGGTCTGGCCGCGCGGCTGCGCTCCAGCAGTGCCTTGGCCTCGTCCAGAATGGACCGCTCCGGCTTGAACCGCGCCTGGGTTTCGGCAAAGCCCGGGTTGGGCCGGTTCACGTCGCGACGCTCTTCCTTGGCGGCAGGCGTGGCGGCGTCAGGCCGCGGCTTGGCTTTGAACCCTGCGGTGCCGGTTGCCTTGCTGACCGCGCGCATTTCGATCGAGGAGATCGAAAACCGCTGCGAAGTGACCGTTTCGCCATCATCCGCCACCAGCACACCCAGAACCCGGCTGATATCGCCCAGATCGCTGCGCAGCGGCAGCATCAGCATCCGGGCCTCGCGCGGGGTGCGCAGGCGCGGCGCTTCGATCTGCAGTTCCAGTTCCACGATTGCCGGGGTCTCGAACATATGCTCCATCGCCGAGCTCAGCTGCTTGCGCGCGTCGGTGGTGAAGAAAGCGGTGATCGGCATGCCGCGCACCTCCATGCCGGCCATGCCGTTCACCAGCGACCCGGCCAGGCGGAACCGCGCAATGCCCGGTGCGATCCGTTCCAGAATAAAGGTGTGGCTCAGGATGTTCTCCAGCCCGCGCGGGTCGATCTGGGACCGGCTCGGCACATCATCGCCGCGCCGCAGGGCCGTCCAGTAGGCCTCAGCCTGGCGCAGCGGCGACAGCGGCCCGCCTTTGCGGAACCGGTTCATCGAAACAACCTTGTCCTGACTGCTCATCGTCTCAGTGCCGCTGCGGCTGCCAAAAAACATCTCATATCCCCTTCAACCCCGGCGTGCCTTGCGTCCCCTGCAGCCAGCGGCTGCGTTAACACTTAGGGCCGGTATGGTTACCCTGAAGTTAAGATGCCACAATCTAATTCAAATTTGGACTACTTCTTTAAGCAATGGTTAACGCGCAGGACTAGCGGCGTTTATGCGATTGCGCTTGCACCCTATACTTTCGAGACAGTAGAGCTGTCCAACCACCAGCGACGAGAGGGCCTTTCTTATGACCATCCGCAGCATGACCGCCTTTGCCTCTGCGCAGGGCAGCACCGGGCAGCACAGCTGGAGCTGGGAGCTCCGCTCGGTCAATGCCAAGGGGCTGGACATCCGGCTGCGGGTGCCGGATTGGCTGGAAGGCCTTGAAAACCATATCCGTTCGGTTTTGTCCAAAGCGCTGGCGCGAGGCAATGTATCATTGACGCTGCGGGTCATCCGGACCGAAGACAGCGCCGCGCAGGTCCAGATCAACACTGCGGTGCTGCAGTCGGTGATCAAGGCCCTGGGCGAGGCGCAGTCGATTGCCGAGCAGAACCGGGTCGGCATCCGCCCGGCCTCCGCCGCGGAGGTGCTGGGCTTCAAGGGGGTGCTGGAACAGGCCGCAATTGACGACGATCCGGCGCCGCTGGTGAGAACGCTGAGCAAGGAACTGGAAACCCTTGTGGCGGAGTTCGTGCAGATGCGCGAGGCCGAAGGTGCCGCGCTTGCCGTAATCCTTAACGGCCAGCTGGAGCAGGTCGCCTCGCTGACGGCGCAAGCGGGCGCCCGCGCTGATGAGCGCAAGTTGAAAATGGCCGAGACCTTCAAGGCCAATCTGGCCCGGGTGCTGGACAACGCCGATGGTGCCGATCCGGACCGGGTGGCGCAGGAACTGGCGCTGATCGCGGTCAAAGCGGATGTCACTGAAGAACTGGACCGCCTTGGCGCCCATGTCGGCGCCGCGCGCGATCTGCTGATCAAAGGCGGCGCGGTGGGCCGCAAGCTCGATTTTCTGATGCAAGAGTTCAATAGAGAAGCAAACACGCTCTGTTCAAAAGCGCAGCACAGCGCCTTGACGGCGGTAGGGCTTGAGCTGAAAACCGTGATCGACCAGATGCGCGAGCAGGTGCAGAACATAGAATAAGAAAAGGAGTGCCCAGATGGCGGACCGCCGCGGCCTTTTGATCATCCTCTCATCGCCTTCGGGCGCAGGCAAATCCACGCTGGCCCGCCGCCTGATGGCCTGGGACCCGGGCCTCAAGTTCTCGGTCTCCGCCACCACCCGCGCCCCGCGCCCGGGCGAGGAGCACGGCCGCGAGTATTTCTTCATGTCCGAGGACGAGTTCCGCCAGAAGGTGGCCCAAGGCGGCATGCTGGAGCACGCCCACGTCTTCGGCAATTTCTACGGCTCGCCCGCAGGCCCGGTCAGGGACACCATCGAGGCCGGCCAGGATGTGCTGTTTGACGTCGACTGGCAGGGCGAGATCCAGATCCGCAACTCCGATCTCGGCAAGCACGCGCTGTCGATCTTCATCCTGCCGCCCTCGATCCCGGAGCTGCGCCGCCGCCTGGAAACCCGTGCCCAGGACAGCGAGGAGGTGATCGCCAAACGGATGCAGAAAAGCTGGGATGAGATCAGCCACTGGGGCTATTACGATTACGTGCTGGTCAACGACGACCTGGACCAGACCGAGGCCAAGCTCAAAACCATCGTCGAAGCCGAACGCATGCGCCGGATCCAGCAGCCAAAGCTGCAGGAGCATGTGCGCGCCCTGCAAACCCAATTCGAGGAACAGTCATGACCCTCTACGCACTTGGAGCAGACACGCCGCAAATTCATGAGGACACCTGGGTTGCCCCCGATGCCAATCTGATCGGCAAGGTGGTGATGGAGGCGGGGTCTTCGGTCTGGTTCGGCGTCACCATCCGCGCCGATCACGAGGAGATCCGCATCTGCGAAGGCACCAACGTGCAGGAAAACGTGGTGATGCACATCGATGCGGGCTATCCGCTGACCATCGGCAAGAACTGCACCATCGGCCACAAGGCAATGCTGCACGGCTGCACCATCGGCGAAAACACCCTGGTCGGCATGGGCGCAACCATCCTCAATGGCGCCAGGATCGGCAAGAACTGCCTGATCGGCGCCGGCGCGCTGGTCACCGAAAACAAGGAAATCCCCGACAACTCGCTGGTCATGGGCAGTCCCGGCAAGGTGGTGCGCGAGGTCGATGCCGCGCTGGCAGAGAAGCTCACTCAAAGCGCGCTCCACTATCAGGACAACATGCGCCGCTTCCGGGTGGAACTGAAACCGCTGTAATCAGGCGACGCCCGCCGGATTTTGCGCTGGCTGAACGGGGGTGCCACACGGCGTTTACATAGCGGCGCTAGGCAGGCCGGACTCTCAACGACGGGGATCTGATGACGACGGAGATGATTGACGGATTTCTGGCGGCCATCCCGCTGCCCGCGGTGCTGGTGGACCAGACAGAGCGGTTTATCGCAGTGAATGACGATGCCGCCGCGCTGCTGGGGCGGGGGGTGAAGGGGCGTCATTTCGCCACCATCCTGCGCCAGCCCAGCGTGGCCGCCGCCATCGAGGGCTGCCTGCGCGACCGCAGCCCCCGCGTTGCCAAGCATCTTGCCAACGACGGCGCGCAAGACACCACCTTTGCCGTCACCCTGCGCTATGTTCCCGGTATCGGCGCCGTCGCCGGCGGCGCAGTTCTGGCCTGTTTCGATGACGTCACCGAACGCGAGCAGGCAGGCCAGATGCGGCGCGATTTTGTCGCCAATGTCAGCCACGAGCTGCGCACCCCGCTGACCGCGCTGATCGGCTTCATCGAAACCCTGCGCGGCCCGGCCCGCGAGGATGCGCCGGCCCGCGACCGTTTTCTGGCCATCATGGAGGGCGAGGCCAGCCGGATGAACCGCCTGGTGGGCGACCTGCTTTCGCTGAACCGGGTGGAAAGCGAAGAACGGGTGCGGCCCAAGCAGACCGTCGATCTGACCGGCCATCTGGCCTCGACGCTCAAGACGCTTCAGCCGGTGGCAGAGGCCCGCGGCGTGCAGATAAGTCTGGAGGCCCCGGACGAGGCGGTTTCGGTCACGGGCGATCCGGACCAGTTGCAGCAAGTCTTTACCAATCTGGTGGAAAACGCGGTGAAATACGGGGGCGATCAGGTCCGGGTGGTGCTGAGCCGCACCGACCGCGACCCGTCGGTGCGCGCCGCCGCCGCCCGCGTTCAGGTGATCGACAACGGGCCGGGAATCGATCCCGTCCACCTGCCGCGCCTGACCGAACGCTTTTACCGCGCCGACAGCCACCGCTCGCGCGAGATGGGCGGCACCGGGCTGGGCCTGGCGATTGTAAAACACATCGTTAACCGCCACCGCGGCCGCCTGCGAGTTGACAGCGAACTGGGGCAAGGCTCTGTTTTCACGGTTGTTCTTCCGGTATAGCCGCCGCCTTAAACCCTCAAACCAGCAAGCCGCCGCCGGACAGTTCCGGCGGCGGTTTGCTGATTCATGACACATTTTTTTCCGCCGGAACCGGGTTTGTCATGAACCTGTTACACTGGTGTCACAAAAGCCTCATCAGCGGCCTCTAGGTGATGCGCCAAGGTCACCGAGGGGTGATCGAACATTGAAAACTCATGGAGACAAAGATGTCCTTTGTGAAACTGACCGCTTCCGCCCTGGCAATTTCCGCCGTTTCTGCCACCGCAGCAGCCGCGCGCGACCAGGTGCAGGTTGCCGGTTCGTCGACCGTTCTGCCCTATGCTTCTATCGTGGCTGAGGCTTTTGGCGAGAATTTCGACTTCCCGACCCCGGTTGTGGAATCCGGCGGCTCCTCCGCGGGCCTCAAGCGGTTCTGCGAAGGTGTCGGTGAAAACACCATCGACGTCGCCAATGCGTCGCGCAAGATCAAGGACAAGGAAATCGCCGCCTGTGCCGAAAACGGCGTGACCGACATCATCGAGGTCCGCATCGGTTATGACGGCATTGTGTTTGCCTCCGACAGCAGCGCCAACGCCTTTGAATTCACCCCGTCCGACTGGTTCCTGGCGCTGTCCGACAAGATCCTGGTTGATGGCGAACTGGCCGACAACCCGAACACCACCTGGGCCGACGTGAACCCGGATTTCCCGGCCGTTGACATCCAGGCCTTCGTTCCGGGCACCAAGCACGGCACCCGCGAAGTGTTCGAAGACAAGGTGATCCTGGCGGGCTGCGAGGAAACCGGCGCCTTTGAAGCCTTCAAGGAAGCCAATGGCGGCGACAAGAAAGCTGCTGAAAAGGCCTGTATCGCCCTGCGCACCGACGGCAAGTCGGTCGACATCGACGGCGACTACACCGAAACCCTGGCCCGCATCGAAAGCAACAAGAACGGCATTGGCGTCTTTGGCCTGGCCTTCTATGAAAACAACACCGACAAGCTGCAGGTTGCGACCATGTCCGGCGTTGTGCCCTCGACCGAGAGCATCGCATCCGGCGAATACCCGGTGTCCCGCCCGCTGTTCTTCTACGTGAAGAAAGCCCACATCGGCGTGATCCCGGGCCTGAAGGAATACGCTGAATTCTTCGTCGCCGACGAAGTTGCAGGCGAAGACGGCCCGCTGGCCGAATACGGCCTGGTCGCAGACCCGGAACTGGCCGACACCCAGGAAACCGTCGCAAACGAAGCCGTCATGGGCGGCAACTCCTAAGGCTTCGCGCTGATCTGAGATTTGCCGGGGCGGAGCCTTCTGCCCCGGCGCTGTTTTTCCCGGTCCCCGACGCTGTTTCCCCTTTCGTCACCGCCTATCGGAGCCCTCCATGCCCACTTTCTGGCTCGTTGTTCTCCTGCTTGCGCTGTCCGCAGCGGGATTCTACCTGGGGCGCAGCCGCGCGCTCAGAACCGCCGGGGGCGATGCAAGAGAACTGCATTCGCTGCCGTCTTACTATGGCTACCACGTTGCGCTGGCCGCGTTTGTGCCCGCCATCGCCGTGCTGGCCGTCTGGCTGCTGGCGCAGCCGCTGATTATCGAGAACCGTGTCTCGAACCTGATCCCGGCAGAGGCCGTGCCGGAAAACACCACCATCGGCCTGGTGATGAGCGACGTGCGCCGGGTTGCCGAAGGGCTGGATCTGGCGGTGGAGCAGGGCCTCTTGACCCGCCGGGAGGCGCGGGATGCCGTCAGCGGCGGACAGGACCTGCGCGCCCTGATGGGCGAGGTCGGTGTCGCCCTCGGCTCTGACGTGCGCCCCGAGGTGCTGAGCGCCGCCCAGTCCTACCGCAACCTGTCCCAAACCGGCAATACTGCAATGACCGTGGTTGTCGCGCTGCTGGCGCTTGGCGGCTTTGCCTGGGCCTACGGCCGCACGCACAAGGACTTCCGCGCCCGCAACGTGGTGGAGCGCGGCGTGCTGGCGCTGCTGATCCTGGCGGCCTCGCTGGCAATCCTGACCACGGTCGGCATTGTCCTGTCGATGCTGTTTGAGACCAAGAATTTCTTCGGCCTGCATTCCTGGACCGACTTTTTCTTTGGCTCCACCTGGGCGCCCAACTTCCGCGGCGACAGCGATCTGTCGATCCTGCCGCTGCTGTGGGGCACGCTCTATATCTCCTTCATCGCGCTGCTGGTGGCGGTGCCGGTGGGCCTGTTCGCAGCCATTTACCTGTCCGAATACGCCAGCGGCACGGTGCGCTCCTTCGCGAAGCCGCTGCTGGAAATCCTGGCGGGTATCCCGACCATCGTTTACGGCCTGTTCGCGCTGCTGACGGTCGGTCCCGCACTGGCGAACCTGTTTGCCAAGGGCGGGATGCTGGGGGTCGAATGGATGGCCGGCGCCACCTCGGTGCTGACGGCCGGGCTGGTGATGGGCATCATGCTGATCCCCTTCGTCTCCTCGCTGTCCGATGACATCATCAATGCGGTGCCGCAGGCGATGCGCGACGGCTCGCTGGGCCTGGGCGCCACCAAATCGGAAACCGTGCGCCAGGTGGTGATGCCGGCCGCGCTGCCGGGCATCGTCGGCGCGGTGCTGCTGGCCGCGTCGCGCGCCATCGGCGAGACCATGATCGTGGTGATGGGGGCAGGGGCGATTGCCAAATTCTCGCTCAACCCGCTGGAGTCGA
The DNA here is from genome assembly GCF_000473145.1 of Leisingera daeponensis DSM 23529. Lineage (NCBI taxonomy): Bacteria > Pseudomonadati > Pseudomonadota > Alphaproteobacteria > Rhodobacterales > Roseobacteraceae > Leisingera > Leisingera daeponensis. The sequence continues at coordinate 981,436 of NZ_KI421500.1, forward strand.
TGACCACCATCACCACCCGCATCGTCAGCCAGCTGACCGGCGACACCGACTTTGCCAGCCCCGAAACCCTTGTTGCCTTTGCCCTGGGCCTGACACTGTTTGTCCTGACCCTCGGCCTGAACGTCCTGGCGCTCTATATCGTGCGCAAATACCGGGAGCAGTACGAATAATGACTGACCTCAGCCAATCCAACGCAGGCGCGGAGCCCCGCACACACGGCGGCTCGCTGCTGGAGCAGACCCCGCGCACCAGGAAGCGCAACGCAGCCGAAGCACGGTTCCGCGGCTATGGCATCGCCGCCATCACTGCAGGACTGGTCATGCTGCTGATCCTGGTGACCACCATTGTCAGCAAGGGCACCGGCGCGTTCCAGCAAACCTTTGTGACGCTCAATGTGGAGCTGCTGGAAGGCAAGCTCGACAAGAAGGGTGAGCGCAATATCGAAGACATCAAGAAGGTCACCACCTTCGGCTATGCCCCGATCATCAAGGGCGCGATGGAGGCCACGGTCGAGGAACTGGGCATCGATACCAGCCTCAAGGCCAAGGACCTGGCCGGCGTGCTGTCCAAGGACGTGGCCGCGCAGCTGCGCGACTATGTGATCGCCAACCCGGACCAGATCGGCCAGACGGTGGAGTTCCGCTTTCTCGCCTCTAGCCGCGTGGACGGCTACCTGAAGGGGCGCGTCACCCGCGACAGCATCGTCAACGACAAGAACATCTCTGCCGAACAGCTTGATCTTGTTGATGCTTTGGCTGCTGCCGGTGTGCTGGAGAAGACCTTCAACCTCGACTTCATCACCGGCGCAGACGCCTCCGACGCCCGCCCCGAAGCCGCCGGCATCGGCGTCTCCATGCTGGGCTCTCTGTTCATGATGTTCGTGGTGCTGGCCCTGGCGCTGCCGATCGGCGTTGCGGCCTCGATCTATCTGGAGGAGTTCGCGCCGCAGAACTGGCTCACCGACATGATTGAGGTGAACATCTCCAACCTCGCCGCGGTGCCGTCCATCGTGTTCGGCATCCTGGGCCTTGCGGTCTTCATCAACTATATGCATCTGCCGACCTCGGCGCCGCTGGTGGGCGGTCTGGTGCTGACGCTGATGACCCTGCCGACCATCATCATTTCCACCCGCGCCTCGCTGAAATCGGTGCCACCGTCGATCCGTGACGCCGCGCTGGGGGTTGGGGCGTCGAAAATGCAGGCAGTGTTCCACCACGTGCTGCCGCTGGCCGCGCCCGGCATCCTGACCGGCACCATCATCGGGCTGGCGCAGGCGCTGGGGGAAACCGCACCGCTGCTGCTCATCGGCATGGTCGGGTTCATCGCCTCCAACGCGCCGGAAACCATTGCGGACGGCCTGCTGGCGCCGAACTCGGCGATGCCTGCGCAGATCTACGAATGGGCCAAACGCGCCGACCCGGCCTTCTATGAACGCGCCTGGGGCGGCATCATCATCCTTCTCATCTTCCTGGTGACCATGAACACGCTTGCCGTGATCCTGCGCCGCCGCTTTGAACGCCGCTGGTAAGGGGGCATAGTGCAATGAACGACATGACCTTGATGGATAACACCGTGGAAACTCAGAACATCAAAATCGCCGCCAAGGACGTGAACGTCTTTTACGGCGACACCCACGCAATCAAAGACGTGAACGTCGAGATCGAGGACAACACCGTCACCGCCTTTATCGGTCCCTCCGGCTGCGGCAAGTCCACCTTCCTGCGCTGCCTGAACCGGATGAACGACACCATCGGCACTTGCAAGGTAACGGGCGATATCCTGCTGGATGGCGAGGATATTTACGATAAGCGCGTCGATCCGGTGCAGCTGCGCGCCAAGGTCGGCATGGTATTTCAGAAGCCGAACCCGTTCCCCAAGTCGATCTACGACAATGTGGCCTATGGCCCGCGCATCCACGGCTTGGCGAGAAACAAGGCGGAACTTGATGAAATCGTGGAGAAATCCCTGCGCCGCGGCGCGATCTGGGATGAGGTGAAGGACCGTCTGGACGCCCCCGGCACCGGCCTTTCGGGCGGCCAGCAGCAGCGCCTGTGCATTGCCCGCGCCGTCGCGACAGAGCCTGAAGTTCTGCTGATGGACGAACCCTGCTCGGCGCTGGACCCGATTGCGACCGCCCAGGTCGAAGAGCTGATCGACGAGCTGCGCGCCAGCTACTCGGTGGTGATCGTCACCCACTCGATGCAGCAGGCCGCGCGTGTCAGCCAGAAAACCGCCTTCTTCCACCTCGGCAACCTGGTGGAATTCGGCCCCACCGGCCAGATCTTCACCAACCCCGAAGATCCGCGCACGGAAAGCTACATCACCGGCCGGATTGGCTGATCTATAGGAATTTCAACATGGCAGAGCAGCATATAGCATCGGCATTCGATCGCGACCTGGAGGCGATTCAGGCCCGGATCATGAAAATGGGCGGCCTGGTCGAGGACGCCATCCGCGAGGCAGCCCGCGCGCTGGAAACCCGCGACGAGGAACTGGCGCTGACGGTGCGTCAGGCCGACAAGGCCATAGACGGGCTGGAAGAGCTGATCAACGAGGAAACCGCCCGGCTGATCGCGCTGCGCGCGCCCGCGGCCTCCGACCTGCGTCTGGTTCTGTCGGTGATGAAGATTGCCGGCAATCTGGAACGCATTGGCGACTATGCCAAAAACATGGCCAAGCGCACTGGCGTCCTGGCCCAGGGGCCGAACATCAGCGAAGGAACCTCCGCCCTGCGCCGCATGGCGCGCGAGGTGGAGCGGATGCTGAAAGATGCGCTGGACTCCTACATCCAGCGCGACGTGGAGCTGGCCCGCGACGTAATCGAGCGCGACCGCGATGTGGACCAGATGTACAACGCCCTGTTCCGCGAATTCCTGACCCATATGATGGAAGATCCGCGCAACATTTCGGCCTGTATGCACTTGCATTTCATCGCAAAAAACACCGAACGCATGGGCGACCACGTGACCGCGATTGCGGAACAGGTGATCTATCTTGTGACCGGAGAGAAGCCGGAGGAAGACCGCAAGAAAGCCGACACCACCTCGACAACACCGCAGGAGATCTGACCGATGGCTGCCGATCAGCCCACCGTTCTTGTTGTTGAAGACGAAATGGCCCAGCGGGAAGTGCTGGCCTACAACCTCGAAGCCGATGGCTTCCGCGTGCTGCGCGCCGGACATGGCGAGGAAGCGCTGCTGGTGGTCGAGGAGGACATGCCCGATATCATCATCCTGGACTGGATGATGCCCAACCTCAGCGGCATCGAAGTGTGCCGCCGGCTCAAAACCCGTTCGGAAACCCGCAACATTCCGGTGATCATGCTGTCGGCCCGCTCGGAAGAGGTCGACAAGGTGCGCGGTCTGGAAACCGGCGCCGATGATTACGTGGTCAAACCCTATTCGGTGATTGAGCTGATGGCCCGCGTGCGCACCCAGCTGCGCCGGGTGCGGCCCTCCACGGTCGGCGTGCGGTTGGAATTTGACGACATTGTACTGGACGCGGAAACCCACAAAGTGAGCCGCGCCGACAATCCGCTGAAGCTGGGGCCGACGGAGTTCCGCCTGCTCTCCACCTTCATGGAGAAACCGGGCCGGGTGTGGAGCCGCGAGCAGCTCTTGGACCGGGTCTGGGGCCGCGACATCTATGTCGACACCCGCACCGTCGATGTTCACATCGGGCGGCTGCGCAAGGCGCTGACCCAGCATGGCGGCAGCGACCCGGTGCGCACGGTGCGCGGCGCGGGCTACGCGCTCGGCTGAAACAGCATCAGGGGGGTGTACAGGCGGTGCACAGGGGCTGCACGCAGGTCACCCCCTTGTTTTTCGGCCGCCGGTCAGCGCGGCAGCGGATCCTCCGGCTGCGCCTGACCGGCCAGCCACTCCCGGAATTTAACCAGCGCAGGGGCGCCCGATTTCCGCTCCGGCCACACCAGGTAATAGGCGCCAGATGTCTCCGAAGCCTCCGGATGCAGGGCAACCAGACGGCCCGTCGCCAGGTCCTGTTCCACCAGGTAATCCGGCATCAGCGCCACCCCGAGACCATGCAGCGCTGCCTGGGTGATGGTTGCGAACTGATCATAGATCGTGCCGCTCAACCCGTCATTCGCGGCAATTCCCAGCCGGGCGAACCAGTCGCGCCAGGCCGTCGTCCGGGTTTGAATGTGCAGCAGCGGCAGCTTCAGTATGTCATCAGGTTCGGTGACACTCCTGCCGTCCAGAAGCTGCGGCGCGCAGACCGGCAGCAGCTGTTCGTGCTTCAGCAGCAGGGCTTGCGTGCCGGGCCACTCTGCATTTCCAAAATGTATTGCTGCGTCAAAGGGTTCCGTGGCAAAATTAAAAGGCTCCAGCCGGGTGGACATGTTGATCGTGACATCCGGGTGAAGCCGGGCAAAGTCGGGCAGCCGCGGCATCAGCCAGCGCATTCCGAAGGCCGGCAGAATTGCCAGGTTCAGCGTCCCCGCCAGCGGTGCGGCCTGCAAACGCAGGGTGGATTGCACGATCTGGTTCAAGGCCTGCCGGATCTCCGCCGCGTAATCCTGCGCCTCACTTGTCAGCGTCAGCCGCTTCTGGTCCCGTTGCACCAGCTCCATCCCCAGTTGCCGTTCCAAGGTCTGCAACTGGCGGCTGACGGCGCCTTGCGTCAGCGCCAGTTCGTCGGCCGCGGCCGAGGCGCTTCCCAGCCGGTCAAGCGCTTCAAGCGCGCGCAGGGAGGGGATGGAAGGCAGGAATTTGCGAGGTACGGACATGTATGAGTGTTTGTCATGGTTTCTTGCCAAAGTCTCGCTGTTTTTTCCGTTCACCTGCCGTTAGGGTTTGTCCAAACCGAGAACCATTGAGGTGACAAGATGACCGAAAAACCCGCGCTGCGCGCCAAGGATGCCCCGGATCTGGGCCGTTTCAACTGGGAAGACCCGCTGCGGCTGGAGGACCAGCTGACCGAAGATGAACGGATGATCTCCGCCTCGGCCCGCGCTTACGCTCAGGAAAAGCTTCAGCCGCGCGTGCTAAATGCTTATGAAAACGAGGAAACAGATCCGGAAATCTTCCGCGAGATGGGCGAGATGGGCCTGCTGGGCACCACGATTCCAGAAGAATACGGCGGCCTTGGCGGCGGTTATGTGTCCTATGGGCTGGTCGCGCGCGAGGTGGAGCGCGTCGACAGCGGTTACCGCTCGATGATGTCGGTTCAAAGCTCGCTGGTGATGTATCCCATCTACGCATACGGCAGCGAGGAGCAGCGCCAGAAATACCTGCCGAAACTCGCCTCCGGTGAATGGATCGGCTGCTTTGGCCTGACGGAACCGGATGCAGGCTCCGACCCCGCCAGCATGAAGACCCGGGCCGAAAAAACCGAAGGCGGCTACCGGCTGACCGGCTCCAAGATGTGGATCTCCAACGCGCCGATCGCCGATGTCTTTGTGGTTTGGGCCAAATCCGAAGCCCATGGCGGCAAAATCCGCGGCTTCGTGCTGGACAAGGGCTTGAAAGGCCTGAGCGCGCCGAAGATTCAGAACAAGGCCTCCTTGCGCGCGTCGATCACCGGTGAGATCGTGATGGACGGGGTGGAAGTTGGCGAAGACGCTCTTTTGCCTCATGTTCAAGGGCTTAAAGGGCCTTTTGGATGTTTGAACCGGGCCCGCTACGGCATCAGCTGGGGCGCCATGGGCGCGGCGGAGGCGTGCTGGCACGCGGCGCGCCAGTACGGGCTGGACCGGACCCAATTCGGGCGGCCTCTCGCCAACACCCAGCTGTTCCAGCTGAAACTCGCCAACATGCAGACCGAAATCACCCTGGGTTTGCATGCGTCCCTGCGGGTCGGGCGGCTGATGGATGAGGCCAATGCGGCGCCGGAGATGATTTCGATCGTCAAGCGCAACAACTGCGGCAAGGCGTTGGAGATTGCCCGGATGGCCCGCGACATGCACGGCGGCAATGGTATCAGCCTGGAGTTCAACGTGATCCGGCACATGGTGAACCTGGAAACAGTGAACACCTACGAGGGCACCCACGACGTCCATGCTCTGATCCTGGGCCGCGCCCAGACCGGTTTGCAGGCATTCTTCTGATGATCAAACGCAGCGCGAGGAACCGCCTCGCGCTGCGTTTTTGCATTCCACTCTTGCAAATTCGCAATCCTGGTCTGCCCTGTGAGTTCCGCAAAGGTTAGTGGCGCGGTTTGACGGGTCAGTTGCCAGACTATGGGATCCAAAATCCTTACTGTGATACCGGCGGCCTCCCCACGGAACAGGGCTTTTTAGCCTTGCAGCGGATTTTCTGGTTAATGTCCTGGGAGTGACCGCGCGGCAGTGCTGGCTCGGGTGGCTGAAACTGTCCCGCGCCTTGCGTTTTTCCGGGGTGGGGTTTTCAAGCCTATCTGGCGCAGGCGTCTTGCGTTTTTTGGGGTGCTCACAGCAGTTTCGTGCAGCGCCTGTGTCATGCTTTGCAATAACGCAATTTCATATTGCGCATCTGCACTGGAGAACTTGCAGGGCCAAGCCCGCCGAGTCTTTCGCTTCATTGCAGAAAACGGCCTGTTAACAAAAGGTTATCACGGATTTTCGGGCAGTGAAAGCCGATAACGCCAGGCCCGATGAGTTTCTGGCGGTGCGCCGGGCGCAATGGGAAGGGTCGCCCCAGACTGGCAGCGCGGTCATCCGGCAGGCCGCGGTGCCGGACCGTCAGGGACAGGCCGGCACAATAAAACGGGCCGGAAGGTCCGGCCCGTTTGCAAGCGGTTAAGGAGGTTATGCCGGCAGGTGGATGTTGAACTTCGCGCGGATTGCCATGTCGGTGGCGGCGTCAAACCGGGCCGCGGCGCGCTCTGACAGGATCTTCTCCTTCTTGGCAATCGCCTTCTCGATCAGGTCGGGCTTGTCGCGCTCCGCCCATTCCTTGGGCGAGGTCCGGTCGCCCAGGTCCGGATAGACATAGTCCACCTGCATCCGGCTGAGCGTTTGATCGGTTCCCAGATAGTGGCCGGGCCCGCCAAGGCAGGTCGCGCGCATCTGGTCCAGGGCCAAGGTTTCTTCATTCACTTCAATGCCGCGCACGCAGCGCTGCGCCTGGCCCAGCAGGTCGTTATCCAGGATCAGCGATTCATGACAGAAACCCAGCAGCGAGGCATGCATTCCAGCGGCCTCATAAACCATGTTGAGGCCAGACAGTCCGGCCATCACGGCAGAACACATCTGTTCCCATCCCGCCTGCATGTCGGGCAGCTTAGAATCCGAGGCGCCCGCGGCGGCGCCGCCGGGCAGGTCATAGAATTTGTGCATCTGGGCGCAGCCCGCGCTCAGCAGTGCCTGTTCGCCTGAGCCGACGGACATGGCCCCGGTCCGCAGGTCCAAGCCAAAGGGCCAAGTGCCAAAAATCGCGGGCGCACTGGGCTTTACGGCGTTTACATAAACCAGTCCGGCAAGGCATTCCGCCACCGCCTGCGCGATTGCGCCGGCAATGGTCGAGGGGGCGGTGGCCCCCGCCATGCCCGCCGACAGCAGCAGCACCGGCATGCCGCCCTTGATGCATTCCTCCATCACCTGGCAGGATTCCGTGGCGAATTTCATCGGCGGAACCACAAAGCAGTTGGAGTTCGACACAAAGGGGCGTTCGCACCACTTATCCTCGCCGCCGGCAATCATGTGAAGCAGCTCCAGCCCGTGTTTCACGAAATCCGGCTCGGTAAACGAAACGCCCACATGTTTGGTGGTTCCGGCAGTGGTCGCATAAATCGAGTTCAGATCCATCTCGCAGTTGTCAGCGATGTCCCGGCACACCATAGGGCGCTGCACGAAATGGATGTTGTCGAGCTGGTCGCAGATGCGCGCGGCGTCGTGCAGGTCCTGCACGGTGGAGTCGCGGTAGCTCTTGCCGTGCACGTCCACCATGCTGACCGCGGCGCCCGCGGTTCCGTAATGGACGCGGCCGCCGGACAGCTGCAGGTCGGACTTGCCGTCGCGGCTGTAAAGGGTGATGGACCGGTTTGCCTTGGCAATCGTGTCCTCGACCAGCGCACGGGGGAAGCGGATGCGGCCGTCGCCGCCCAAGGTGCAGCCCGCTGCCATCAGATAGCTGATGCCGCTTTGCGGGGCGTCGGCGAGGCCGATCTCTTCCAGCGCGGTCAGCGCAGTTTGGTGGATCTGCTCCATATCCGTCTGGCTGAGCAGTTTGAGGGCGGTGCTTTCCATCCCAGGGCGCACCGGGCGCAGATGATCCGGCAATGCGGCTGCCCGGGCTGCACGGCGCGCGTTGCGCCCGCCGCTGCGGCCGGCGCGGGTGGAGGAGGCTTGGTCGTTCATGAATGGGGGCCTTTCAGGTGGGTGAGCAGGAATTGCGTGACTTCCGGCTCAGAGCGGCCGCCCCCTGGCCGCACGCCCGCGCGCTGCACCGATGGTGCGGCAGATCAGGCTGACAAGCCAGCGTTCACCCTGCATACGGTCTCCCCCTGTTTTGCCGCAGAGTGCCAGTCCTGGGCGGGGTTGCTTGCCTGTTAGCGACCAGGATGAAAAAAGCGACATGAATTTCACCGGACGCGGTGCGGCATCTGCGAATCTTTGAAGCGCCAGCTTTAAGTAAATGTTTCTACTTTTAATGGTGTGCCTTCGATTTTTGACGCTATGCGGGGCAGGCGGATGTTGGCAGGATGCGCTTGGGAACCGAATATTAAGCATTAATGAGCGATACTGGAGGTTCCGGGGACGGCGCGCTGAAACGGCGCATTTCGAGAAGGCAAAGCGACATGCCGATGGTTAGGAAAACCGCACTATCCCATGCCCTTGCAGCGGGCCTCACGCTGGCGCTGGCCGTTGGCCAGCCGGGGGCGGCGGAAGAGTGGGCCCGGCCGCTGTTCAGCAACCAAATTCGTGCTGCCTCCGGCACCGGAACCGGTTCCGCGGAACCGCATGCGTTTCAGCTGGCCTTCCTTCAGGAATTCGGCAGCTTAATCCTGGGCGGCACGGTTTCTTCCAACCGCTCCGGCCTGCTGACACGGGCCGTGCAAGCGGAGGAGACGCACCAGCTGCGCCTGCATGCCGGCTACGACTTCGGACCGGCGACAGGTGTTGTCACCCTAGGCGGGGTGCAGGCCGAAAGCTCTGGCGGCAGGCGGCAGGGAACGCTGTTTGGCTTGGGGATGCGCGTTTTTCTCAACCGGGCGCTGCAACTGCGGGGCGAAGTGCTGCATCATGAAGCGGGGCCCAGGGACGGCAGCGGCCGCCCGCGCGGCGAGACGCTGTCTGTAAGCGCTGCCTTCCGGTTCTGACGGGCGCTGCCGCTCAGGCGGGCCAAAAGCCAGATAAACCGCGCCAGTCCGCCATTAGGTGCGCGCAGACTTATTTCAATGGCTTAGTGAAAGTCCGCCCGCCGCGGCCGGCGGAAAAGCGCACGCGACGGGCGAATATCGGCCAGTCATTGCCAGTTCAAGAGAACGTGAGCCGGTAGCACTGGAAGTTCGGGTGCGAAGCCCTTTTGTAAGCTCCAACGGCGCACAACCTGCGCCGGGACTGCAAAAGGAGAAGTCTGAATGACTCGTTTCGTAGCTATGACAGCCATCGCAGCCGTAATGGGCAGTGCAGCGTTTGCCGGCAACATCAGTGAACCGGTGGTCGAACCCGCGCCGGCACCGGCCCCCGTGCCAGTGGCCAATGATGGCGGCGACTGGACCGGTTTCTACCTGGGTGGCCAGATCGGCCAGCTGGATGTGGACGCAACCAACGGAGCCTCGGGTGATGATGCCGCTTATGGTATCCACGCAGGCTACAACTATGATTTTGGCCGTTTCGTCCTGGGTGGCGAACTGGATTATGACACCACCGACGTCGATCTGGGCGGCGGCGCAACCGTTGACTCGGTCGCCCGTGCCAAGGTGAAGGCCGGTTACGACTTCGGCAACGTTCTCGCCTATGTCACCGGCGGTGTGGCTGAGGCCGACAGCTCGCTGGGCAGCGAAACCGGCGAGTTCTACGGCGTCGGCTTGGCCTATCAGGTCACCGACCAGTGGCAGATCGGCGGTGAAGTGCTTGAGCATGAATTCGACGATTTCGGCAACTCCGGCGTTGGCGCAGATGCCACCTCGGTTTCGCTGCGCGCGTCGTTCAAGTTCTAATCTGACGCACACGCTGGCGCGGCGATGCGTTTCCGCCGCGCCGCTGGCCGCCCGGTCTGTACCCAAGGCAGACGGGGCGGCCTTTGCCGTCTGAGGCAAAACACTTGGCGGGGCCGGCGGCCCGTGCTAAGCAGCTTTCATGAACCAGAAATGCGCCACCATCATTTGCTGCATTACCTGCTGACATATCAGCGGGCTGGTTTCTGTCGTTTTCATTTCCCTGACAACTTGCTAAGCCCGCGCTGCGCGCAAAGGGTGATGCCGGCCATCATGAGCTGGGCATGGGAAAGGAACGGGCATGGGAACCAAGGACATAGTGATCAAGCTGCACAACACAAAGACCCGCAAGAAAGAGGTCTTTGAGCCGATCGACGCCAGCAACGTGCGGATGTATGTCTGCGGCCCCACGGTGTATGACCGGGCGCATCTGGGCAATGCCCGGCCGGTGGTGGTCTTTGATGTTCTTTACCGGCTGCTGCGCGAGATTTATGGCGAGGATCAGGTGACTTATGCCCGTAACTTCACCGACGTTGACGACAAGATCAATGCCCGCGCCGCCGAAAGCGGCCGCCTGATTGGCGAGATTACCGCGGAAACAACCCAATGGTTCCTCGACGATATGGGCGAACTTGGCGCGCTGGAGCCCAGCCACATGCCGCGGGCAACGGAGTACATCCCGCAGATGGTGGCGATGATCGAGGATCTGATCGCCAAGGGCCACGCCTATGCTGCCGAAGGCCATGTGCTGTTCGCGGTCGACAGCTGGAAGGACCGCTATGGGCGTCTGTCAGGCCGGTCCGTCGATGACATGATCGCCGGCGCCCGGGTCGAGGTTGCGCCCTACAAGAAGAACCCGATGGATTTTGTGCTGTGGAAGCCGTCCACCGATGATTTGCCTGGCTGGGACAGCCCCTGGGGCCGCGGAAGGCCGGGCTGGCACATCGAATGCTCGGCGATGTCCTATGAACTGCTGGGCGAGACCTTCGACATTCACGGCGGCGGCAACGACCTGATGTTCCCGCACCATGAGAATGAAATTGCGCAAAGCTGCTGCGCCCATCCAGAGGGTGATTTTGCACGTTTCTGGCTGCACAACGAAATGCTGCAGGTGGAAGGCAAGAAAATGTCCAAATCCCTGGGCAACTTCTTCACCGTCCGCGACCTGCTGGACCAGGGCTATCCGGGTGAAGTGATCCGGCTGGTGTTCCTGCAGACCCATTACCGCAAGCCGATGGACTGGACCGACAAGAAGGCCAAAGAGGCCGAGGCGACGCTGCGCAAATGGCGGGCGCTGACCGCGGGCATCGAGCCCGCGTCCAGCGCTGCTGCCGCGGTCCTGGAGGCGCTGGCGGATGACCTCAATTCCGCGGGCGCCATTGCAGAGCTGCACAAGCTGGCAGCGGCGGGCGATGCGGCGGGGCTGCTGGCCTCGGCGCAGATGCTGGGGCTGCTGACGGAGGAGATGGGCGCCTGGGCGTCCGCGCCCTCGATTGACCTGTCGGCCTTTGCGGAAAAGCTGTTCAAGACGCGTCAGAAGGCTATGGAAAGCAAGGACTTTTCCGAGGTCGACAAATTGAAGGCGGCTTATGTTGAGGCAGGGCTTGAAGTGCGGATGAGCAAAACCGGCGTTGAGTTGGTGCCGGGTGCAGGGTTTGACCCTGCCAAGCTGGAGGCGCTTTGATGGCCAGGGAACGGCTCTACCTTTACGACACCACATTGCGCGACGGGCAGCAGACCCAGGGCGTTCAATTCTCCACCGCGGAAAAGAAGCAAATCGCGCAGGCGCTGGATAAACTGGGCGTCGACTATATCGAAGGCGGCTGGCCGGGCGCGAACCCGACCGACAGCGCATTTTTCAGCGAAGCGCCGGACACCCGCGCCACGATGACTGCCTTCGGCATGACCAAGCGGGCCGGGCGGTCGGCGGAAAACGACGATGTGCTGGCAGCAGTCATGAATGCCGGCACGCCTGCGGTCTGTCTGGTCGGCAAAAGCCACGACTACCATGTGACCCACGCGCTGGGGATCACGCTGGAGGAGAACCTCGGCAACATCCGGGCCTCGGTCGCCCATATCGTGGCGCAGGGGCGCGAGGCTCTGTTTGACGCCGAGCATTTCTTTGACGGCTACAAGGACAACCCGGACTATGCGCTGGCGGCGTGCCGGGCTGCGCTGGAGGCCGGGGCGCGCTGGGTGGTGCTGTGCGACACCAATGGCGGCGCTTTGCCGGCCGAGGTGAGCCGCATCGTCACAGAGGTTGTCGCAGCCGGAATCCCGGGTGAGAAACTGGGCATACATACCCATGACGACACGGAAAATGCCGTGGCGTGTTCATTGGCTGCAGTGGACGCCGGGGCGCGGCAGATCCAGGGCACCCTGAACGGATTGGGCGAACGCTGCGGCAATGCCAACCTGACCGCGCTGATCCCGACGCTGCTGCTGAAGGAACCTTATGCCAGCCGGTTCGACACCGGCGTGAGCCTGGAGGCGCTTGCGGGCCTCACCCGGATCAGCCGGATGCTGGATGATATCCTGAACCGGGTTCCGGTGCGGCAGGCGGCCTATGTGGGGGCTTCGGCCTTTGCCCACAAGGCGGGGCTGCATGCCAGCGCGATCCTCAAGGATCCGTCGACCTATGAGCATATCGAGCCGGGCAGGGTCGGCAACGCGCGGGTGATCCCGATGTCGAACCAGGCCGGGCAGTCGAACCTGAGCAAACGGCTGACCGACGCGGGCCTGATCGTTGAAAAGGGCAACCCGGCGCTGGCGCGGATCCTGGAGCGCATCAAGGAGCGCGAGGCGGAAGGCTATTCCTACGACACCGCGCAGGCCTCGTTTGAACTGCTGGCGCGCGCAGAGCTGAACCAGATGCCCGACTTCTTTGAGGTGAAGCGCTACAAGGTCACGGTCGAGCGGCGCAAGAACAAGTACAACCGGATGGTCAGCCTGTCCGAAGCGGTTGTGGTGGTCAAGGTCGATGGCGAAAAGCGCCTGTCCGTGAGTGAATCACTGGACGAAACCGGCAGCGACCGCGGCCCGGTGAACGCGCTGGCCAAGGCGCTGATCAAGGATCTGGGCCGCTACTCGGCACAGCTGGAGGACATGCGGCTGGTCGACTTCAAGGTGCGGATCACCCAGGGCGGCACCGAGGCTGTGACCCGCGTCATCATCGACAGTGAGGACAGCCAGGGCCGCCGGTGGTCCACGGTGGGCGTCAGCCCGAACATCATCGACGCCTCGTTCGAAGCGCTTCTGGATGCGATCCGCTGGAAGCTGGCGCATGACTGCGGGGCCGGGCAGGCGGATGCAGTTTGACGCTGACCTGACGGCCTGCGCCGAACTGGTGCAGAAGAGCGATCCGGACCGGTTCCTGGCTGCCATGGCCGCACCGGTCCAGGCGCGGCCGCTGCTGTTTGCGCTTTATTCGTTTAATATCGAGCTGGCCCGGGCGCCCTGGGCCAGCCAGGAAAGCATGATTGCCGAAATGCGGGTGCAATGGTGGCGCGACGTCGGCGCGGAGATCGCGGATGGCAAGCCCGTCCGGCGGCACTACGTTGCGACGCCGCTGGCGCGGTGCCTGAGGCCGGATCTGGCGGCCTGCATTGACGGCATGGCAGAGGCGCGGCGCTGGGACATCTACAAGGACCCGTTTGAGGATCAGGCCGCCTTCGACAGCTATATCGACCGCACCAGCGGGTCGCTGATGTGGATGGCGGCGGCGTCCCTGGGGCCGGCGGATGAGGCAGTGGTGCGCGATTTTGCCTATGGCGCAGGTGTCGCCAATTGGCTGCGTGCAATTCCGGAGCTGGAGGCCCAGAAGCGGATTCCGCTGCTGGACGGCACCCTGGAGGGCGTGCAAGCTCTGGCACGTAAGGGGCTGGAAAAGATATACAAATCCCGCATGGGCGGCGGGAAGGTTTCGAAACAGTCGGGCGCTGCGCTGCTGGCTGGGTGGCAGGCGGAGGGACTGCTGAAACTGGCCGTCCGGCAGCCGGAACGGGTGGCCCAGGGCGCGCTTGGGCAGAGCGAGTTCCGGCGCAGGGCCGGTTTGATGTGGCGCACCGCCCTCGGGCGCTGGTAGACAGACCTGATCCAAAGAAAAAGGCGCCTTGCGGGGCGCCTTTTTCGTTTCAAGGATACGTTGTCAGGCCTCTTTGGGGCGCAGGACGAGCCACATCAGCGCACCGCCTGCCAGCACCAGGAAGGGGGCCATGGCCATGTTGACCGCGTTCCAGCCGTCCACCGGATTGCCGCCCGAGCAGTTCATCAGACCGCCGGACGCCAGCGAGGCCATGGTCACGCCGCCAAAAACCAGCAGGTCGTTCAGCCCCTGCATCCGGCCGCGCTCATAGCTTTCATGGGCGCCGGCCAGCATGGTCGTGGCGCCGATAAAGCCGAAGTTCCAGCCGATACCCAGCAGCACCAGAGCAATGAAGAAATTCTCCAGCTCAACACCTTGCAACGCGACGGCGCCGGCGCCTGCGAGGATCACCAGACCGGCGGAGACAATTTTCTCGACTCCGAAACGGGCAATCAGGTGGCCGGTAAAGAAGGACGGCACATACATCGCCAGCACATGCCAGGTGACCACGTCCGCGGCGTTGCCTTCGGTATAGCCGCAACCGACCACGGCCAGAGGCGTCGAGGTCATCACCAGGTTCATCAGCGCATAGGAGACCATCGCGCAGATCACCGCCACCGCGATCACCGGGGTCTTCAGCAGTTCGATCCGGCTGCGGCCCTTGGGGCTGTCCGCGGTGGGGGCAGGCGGTTTCGGGATATCGAGGAACAGGAACAGCGCGGCGCCCAGAACGTTGACCGCAATCACTGCCAAATAGGTGCCAAGGAACGGAATGACAAAGGCTTGGCTGGTGGCCTTGACGAGCTGAGGGCCGATGATGGCCGCTGCCAGACCGCCCGCCATGACGTAGGAAATCGCCTTGGGCCGGAAGGCATCGGAGGCGGTATCGGCTGCGGCAAACCGGTAGAACCCGTGCGCGCTCATGTAAACGCCGGTCAGCAGGCTGCCGAGCAGGAAGATAGGGAACGAGCCAAGGTACAGACCGTAGGCGCCTACCAGCCCGCCAATCGCGCCAAAGGCCGCGCCGGTGAAGAACCCCGCCCGGCGGCCCCAGCGCTGCATGATTGCCGAAATCGGTGTCGCGGCCAGCATCGAGCCGCCGACAATCAGGGAAATCGGCAGAGTCGCAAAGCAGGGGTTCGAGGCCAGCGACTGCCCCGCAAGGCCGCCGATGGTGAAAATCATCGGCATCTGCGCGCCAAGGATCGCCTGCGCCAGCACCAGGATGGCGACGTTTTTCTTGGCGACGGTGTCGCTGGGGGTGGTCATGCTCATGGTCATGTGGGATGCGTAACTGTGAATATGTCGATGGGCAAGCCAGCGGAAATGAATTGGCGTTCACGCTTTCTTTCAACAGCGGTCAATCAGGGGGTGACGTGGCGTCAGAAATGCAAACCTTCCATCCGCGCGCGGGCCGGATCATCCAGTGCGATGCCTGCGTGTCCGAAGGCGCGGACTGGCTGGCAGCGCAGGACAGCCGGTTTGCCCGTGCGCTGGAACTGACCGGCGCGCTTCCGCTCAGGCGCAGGCCGGATGGCTTTGCGGAACTGCTGAGTGCGATTGTCAGCCAGCAAGTCAGCGTGGCCTCGGCCAATGCGATCTGGACGCGGATGAAAGCGGCAAGGCTTACCGGGCCGCGCAAGATCCTTTGGGCCGCGGATGACGATCTGCGCGCCGCTGGCCTCAGCCGTCAGAAAATCCGGTATGCCCGGGCGCTGGCGGAGGCGCGCATTGATTACAATGCCTTGCGAAGCGCCCCTGATGCAGAGGTGATTGCAACGCTGGTCCAGGTTCCCGGGATTGGCCAGTGGACGGCGGAGATTTATGCGATGTTTTCGCTGGGCCGGGCCGATGTGTTTGCCCATGGTGATCTGGCCTTGCAGGAGGCGGCCCGGGTGCTGTTCGATCTGCCCGCCCGCCCCAAGGAAAAGGAGATGCGGCAGCTGGCCGAAGCCTGGTCGCCGTGGCGGTCGGTTGCGGCGCGCATTCTCTGGGCCTATTACCGGGTGGCGAAGGACAGGGAAGGGATCCGATGACTCGTGTATTGACTGCCGGCCGCAAGGAGCCGGTTTCCGGCGAAACCCGCTCGATTGTTGTGTTCCTGCATGGCTATGGCGCCAACGGGGCCGACCTGCTGGGTCTGGCCGATCCGCTGGGGGAGCATCTGCCGGATACGCTGTTTGTGGCCCCCGATGCGCCTGAGGCCTGCGCCGGTGCGCCCTTCGGGTTCCAATGGTTCCCGATTCCCTGGATCGACGGATCCTCGGAAGAGGAAAGCATGCGCGGAATGCAGTCCGCGATCGAAGACCTGAACGCCTTTCTGGATGCGCTGATGGTGGACGAGGATGTGCTGCCGGAACAGGTCGTGCTGTTCGGATTCAGCCAGGGCACCATGATGAGCCTGCATGTGGCCCCCCGCCGCGAGGACGCGGTGGCAGGGATCGTCGCATTCTCCGGCCGCCTGCTGGAGCCGGAACTGCTGAAAGACGAAGCCATCTCCAGGATGCCGGTGCTGCTGGTGCATGGGGATCAGGATGATGTGGTGCCCGTGCAGTCGCTGCCCGAGGCCGCAGAAGCGCTGCAGGAGGCGGGCTTCCAGGATGTCTTTGCCCATATCCAGAAAGGCACCGCCCATGGCATCGCGCCGGACGGGCTGAGCGTGGCACTGGCGTTCATGCGCGACAAGCTTGGCCTTTAAAGCATTGAGAAATCCGGCCTTCCGACCCGTCGGGAGGTCAGGATTCCCACAGGTGCGGTTCGGCGATTTCCAGTGAATTGCCGACCGGATCGCGGAAGTAGATGGAGCGCGCGCCGCTTGGCCAGTCGAACTCCGCCTCAATCGCGATGCCCGCCGCCACGAGCCGGGCGCGCATGAGCAGCAGCCTTTCTCTTGGCTGGGCAAAGCACACATGCCCCGGACCGCGGGCACCATGCGGCGGTACCGGCAGACGCGGGTTTCCCGGTGGTTTTACCGTTTCTTCAGCGTTGAACAGCAGCAGAACTGACGTGCCGCAGCGGAAAAAGACATGCCGGTTGGCCACCCGCTGGATACGCTCCAGCCCCAGAATGCCGCCATAGAACGCCTCTGCTGAGTCGAGGTCGCCGACGTAGAGCGACGCTTCGAGAATGGCGTTGGGGGCGGGGGCGGGCGGCAGCATGGCTGAAAGGCTATCAGCGGCGGCGGGGCCTGTCACCTTTTGGCGGCCGCGCAGCGGATGGTTTGGGTCTGCGGGGCGGCTTTTGCGAAGGCTTCGGCGGCCCTGGAACACGCGGCGGCTCCACATCCTCCCACGCGCCCTGCGCCAGCCCGTCCAGGGTCCAGGCACCGATGCTGTAGCGGATCAGGCGCAGCGTCGGATGCCCCACTGCAGCTGTCATCCGGCGCACCTGCCGGTTGCGGCCCTCGCGGAGGGTCAGCGCAATCCAGCTGTCGGGGACGGTCTTGCGCACCCGCACCGGCGGGGTGCGCGCCCACAGTCCCGTCGGCTCCGGCATCAGCCGGACCTTAGCGGGCCTGGTTATTCCGTCTTTCAGTTCAACACCTTCCGCCAGGTTTTTCAGCGCCTCCTGGTCCGGGATACCCTCCACCTGCACCCAATAGGTCTTGTCCATCTTGTGTTTGGGGTCGGTGATCCAGGCCTGCAAACGGCCGTTGTCGGTCAGCAGCATGAGGCCCTCGCTGTCGCGGTCCAGCCGGCCGGCCGCATAAACGCCAGGGCAGTCGATATACTTGCTCAGCGTCGCCCGCGGGCTGTCCTGACTGCCGCTGTCAGTGAACTGGGGCAGCACATCATAGGGTTTGTTGAAACGGATCAGACGGGTCATGGAACGGCAATAGGCGGGCGGCGGCCGCAGGGCAAGTGGGCCAAGACCGCGCCCCTGTGGATAAGTGTCACCCTGCTGTCACGGAATCAGCGCAGATTGCTCGCGACATATTGTGGATCATCAGGGCTTGTCAGGCGCTAACCACGATATATAGTCAAAGTCAGGCTGGGGCGGGTTCCCCGCTCTGGTTCCGCAACACGGAAGATCAGGGCGAGGAAGACGTTCAACAATGGATGGCGATTTCAGAGCAGAGTTTGTCAGATCTCCGGGCGCGCTGAAGCAGCACCCGGCGCTGGTGCTGAACGCGGATTACCGGCCGCTCTCTTATTACCCTTTGTCTTTGTGGACCTGGCAGGACGCGGTCAAGGCCGCCTGGCTGGACAGGGTCGCCATCGTCGCCGAATATGACGAGGTGGTGCACAGTCCGAGCACCGAGATCCGAATACCGTCCGTGGTGGTCCTGAAAGACTATGTAAAACCTCAAAAGCGCGTGGCCTTCACGCGCTTTAATTTGTTTTTGCGGGACGAATTCCGCTGCCAGTACTGCGGCAGCAAGGGCGATCTTACCTTTGACCACGTGGTGCCGCGCGCATCCGGAGGGGTGACCAGCTGGGAAAACGTGGTCGCGGCGTGCAGTCCCTGCAATCTTAGGAAAGGGTCCAAGTCACTGCACCGGGCCGGCATGTCGCTGCGCAAGCCGCCGCGGCGGCCGGGGGCGGAGGAGCTGCGCAACACCGGGCGCAAGTTCCCGCCAAACCACCTGCATGAAAGCTGGATGGACTTCCTGTACTGGGATACTGAGCTGGACGCCTAAGCGAAACAGCGCGACATCTCGGGACAAGGGGTCCGGCCTCCTTATCTGTGTGTCTGCGTTAGGCGAGGCAGCTGCACAGATCCCCATGCGCAGTGCCGGCAGATGCCGCTGGCTGCGGCAAACAGTCAAGGAGGCCGGAGGTGCCGGCGGCCTCAGTTCAACGGGCCGCCTTTGCTGGGTGTGAGGGTGCGGCCTGTCAGGGTTTGGCGCGCTGAAGCATGCCGAACAGATCGCGCGGATCGTCCGGGTCAGCAAGCATGTCGAGATCGATGAAATAATCGGTGCCCTTGATGCGGTCGCGGATATACCGCAGGGCCGAGAAATCCTCGATGGCAAAGCCGACGCTGTCGAACAGGGTGATCTGGCGGTCGCCGGTGCGGCCCGGTTTCCTGCCTGCAATCACTTCCCACAATTCGGTCACGGCGAAATCTTCCGGCATCTGCTGGATTTCGCCCTCGATCCGGGTTTGCGGCGGGTATTCGACAAAGACCTCGGAGCGGCTGAGGATGCCGGGCGCCAGTTCGGTTTTGCCGGGGCAGTCGCCCCCGATCGCGTTGATGTGGACGCCGCTGCCGACCATGTTATCGGTCAGGATGGTCGCATACTGCTTGTCCGCGGTGCAGGTGGTGAGGATCTGCGCGCCTTCGATCGCTTCTTCGGGCGTCTTGCAGGAGACAACCTCAATCCCCATTCCCTGCAAATTGCGGGCGCATTTCTCGGTCGCCGCCGGGTCCTTGTCAAAGAGGCGCACGGATCTCAGGCCGATGATCGCCTTCATTGCCAGCGTCTGGAATTCGGACTGGGCACCGTTGCCGATCATCGCCATCGTGGTCGCCCCCTTTGGTGCCAGATACTTGGCGGCCATTGCTGAGGTGGCGGCGGTACGCAGCGCGGTCAAGATGGTCATTTCCGTCAGCAGCACCGGATAGCCGGTATAGACATCCGCCAGCAGGCCGAAGGCGGTGACGGTCTGCAGCCCTTCAGAGGTGTTCTTGGGGTGGCCGTTCACATATTTGAAGCCATAGGCCTCGCCATCGGAGGTCGGCATCAGCTCGATCACCCCGACGTCGGAATGGCTGGCGACGCGCGGGGTCTTGTCAAACAGCTCCCAGCGCTTGAAGTCTTCTTCGACATAGTCCGCCAGATCGCGCATCATCTGCTCGATACCGACGTGATGAATGAGGCGCATCATGTTGTCAACGCTGACAAAAGGCACCAGCGCCTTGTCCGAAGGCTGTGTCATGCGGTTTTCCTTTCACGGGGGCTGAGGTGGATGCCTGCCAGCATGCAGCGCACCGACCCGCCTGCGGTTTCGATGGTGGGAATGGTCAGTGGCAGCAGCTCCGCGCTCTGCTCGATGACCGTAATCTGATCGGGGCGCAGCGCGTCCAGTGCCTTGGCCGACAGGGCCAGAAGCCGTTTGCGGCCCGTAAGCTCCAGGGCGTTACCCGCAAAGCTGGCGATCTGGTCCGGTGTGAGGTCAATGACGCGGCGCCCGGTTTCTTCCAGCCGCGCGGCAACTTCGGCGCGGCGGGCAGGTTCCACGATCATGTTCAGGCAGATCAGCGCGTATTCGGTGCCGATCCCCATCAGAACATTGGTATGATACACGTCGCGGCCCGCTTCATCTTTGGCTTCAAACACCATGGGTTCAAAGTTGAAATGGGTGCAGAAGCGTTCCAGAAGCACCGGATCTGCGCGGTTGGATTTCACGGTGTAGGCAATGCGGCCGATGTGGTCCAGCACCATGGCGCCGGTGCCTTCGAGCGACAGCCCGTCCTGCTCAAGACCGGAGTAGTCGATAACATCCTGCACCCGGTAGTTCCGCTTCAGCAGCTCAATCACATCCCAGCGCCGTTCCTTGCGGCGGTTTTTCGCAAACATCGGATAGACCGCGACATGGCCGCCGGCATGGGTGGAGAACCAGTTGTTGGGAAACACGCTGTCCGGGGTTTCAGTGCCTGTGTCGTCAAACACATGCACCGAAACGCCCGCGCCGCGCAGGGCTTCGACGGCGCCGTCGAATTCCGCCAGCGCCTGCGCCGCGGTCGCCGTGACCGGGGTATTTGCCAAAGTTTGAAAGGCGTTATCGCCTTTGGTCTCGGGGTTGGAGCGGAAGTGATGCGGCCGGATCATCACCACCGCAGCGGGGGCTTGCAGGCTGCTCACTGATAGCTCCGTGTCGGGCGGTCGAACACGCGGCGGCCCAGGGCAGAAGCGCAGAGGTCCACCATCAGGTGCGCCGTGCGGCCGCGCTCATCCAGGAACGGGTTCAGCTCGACCAGATCCAGCGAGGTCATCAGGCCGGAATCATGCAGAATCTCGCAGACCAGATGCGCCTCGCGCACGGTGGCGCCGCCGGGAACGGTGGTGCCGACAGCCGGGGCGACGGACGGATCCAGAAAATCCACGTCCAGCGAGACGTGCAGCATGCCATTGGCCTCAGCGACATGATCCAGGAACCGGTTGAGCGGTCCGGCGATGCCGTTTTCATCAATTTGGCGCATGTCATGGGTGCGGATGGCGCTGTCTTCCAGTGCAAGCCGCTCCTGGGTGTCCACAGACCGCAGCCCGATCATGCAGACATTCTCCTCCGGCACCGGGTTCAGGACTTCAGGAAAGCCGTCGAACCCCCTGCGCCCAGTGAAATATCCGACCGGAGTGCCGTGCAGATTGCCGCTGTCAGAGGTTTCCGGCGTGTGGAAATCGGTATGCGCGTCCAGCCACAGCACAAACAGCGGGCGGCCTGCCTTGGCGGCAAAGTTTGCTGCACCGGCCACGGATCCCAGCGACAGCGAGTGATCGCCGCCCAGGAACACCGGAAGGCCGCACTCCAGCGCGTCCTCGGCAGCCTGCGCCAGACGCGCGGTCCAGCCGATGGTTTCGTTGCGGGCATAGACCAGGCCGTCATTGGTGTCGGCGGTATAGGCCTCCGGCGCCAGGTTGCCAAGGTCTTCGACCGTGTGCCCAAGGCTCTCCAGGGCAGCGGCAATTCCGGCGGTCCGGTAGGCGTCCGGCCCCATCAGGCAGCCAGCGCGGCGCTTGCCGCTATCCACCGGGGCGCCAATCAGAATGCAATGTTGCGAGGTCACGGTATTGGTCTCTCAAAAAGTCAGCTTTCTTCCAATTAGCTTCCGAAATGTGTTGGAAGCCAGTCAGCATTTTGCCCATAATGGTTGCTGATTGTTCGAATCGAGGTGGTATATGGACAAAACGGATGAGCGCCTGATCTCTGCACTGCGCCACAATGCGCGGGCATCGCTGTCAGATCTGGCGCTGGACTTGAACCTGTCGCGGACGACGGTGCGGGCCAGGATCGAGCGGTTGCAGGCCCGCGGCGACATTCTGGGGTTCACTGTGGTGCTGAAGGAGGATGTGCTGCGCGATCCGGTGCGCGGCCTGATGATGATCGGGATCGAGGGCCGCGGCACCAGCCGGATCACCCGGCAGCTGCAGGGGCTGCCGGAGGTGCGGGCGATTCACACCACCAATGGCCGCTGGGATTTGATTGTGGAACTCGGCACTGAAACCCTGGAAACGCTGGATGCAGCGCTGGCCAAGATCCGCACCTTCGAAGGGGTGGTCAGCAGTGAAACCAATCTCCTGCTCGCCACCAAAAAGGACACCTGACCCCAGGAGAACGTCAAATATGTGAGCGGGTTAGCGGCCGCATCTCAGCTTGCCAGCAGGTTAACCCTGCTTGCGGGCGTGGTTGGCGGCAGCAATCCAGACCAGCGCCAGGCCAAGCGAAGCGATTGCATTCCAGCTGGCCATGGAGAGGGAAAACAGCTCCCACGGCACGTCGTCGCAGCGCACCAGCGGCGCGGCCATGATCTGCTCCATCAGCTGATCGGGCGACAGACCGCCTACAGGGCCGGAGGTGCAGGTTGAGGGGCCTTCCCACCAGCCGCGCTCAACACCGGTATGATACGCCCCAACCCCGGCAGTGGACAGCGCCGCAAGCGCGCCCAGATACGGCAGCACCGCACCCGGAATGATCAGCGCCAGAACGCCAATCCCGACCGCCGCCGCATGCGGGTAGCGCTGCCAGTAGCACAGTTTGCAAGGCGGCATGTCGCCAATGTACTGAAACCCCAGCGCCCCGAGCAGCAGCGCGGCGGAGCCTAGGGCGGCGATAACGATCAATAAACGGTGCATGATCAGATGAACCTCACCATCAGGAAGCCACCGAACAGGACCACCATAAAAGCCGAGAAGACCAGTCCCAGGCGGCGTTCAATGAAGTTGCGGACCGGTGCCCCGAACTGCCACAGCAGACCCGCGACAATGAAAAAGCGCAATGCGCGTGCAAGGATAGAGGTGGCAATGAATGTGCCCAGCGGCATGCCCGTCCAGCCCGACATGATGGTGATCACCTTGTAGGGGAACGGCGTGATCCCGGCGCCCAGAACCGCCCAGAAGCCGAAGTCGTTAAAGCGCGCGTTGAACTCCGCCATGGAATCGCCTTTGCCCATCGCCTCCAGCACTGGCTGGCCGATGCTGTCGTAAAAGAAGGCGCCGATGGCGTAACCAAGCATGCCGCCCGCGACAGAGGCCACCAAAGCCACCAGAGCAACCAGCCAAGCGCGCGACGGGCGGGCCAGGATCATCGGGATCATCAGCACGTCCGGAGGAATCGGAAACACCGAGCTTTCGACAAAAGCCACGACGGCCAGACACCAGAGCGCCTTGGGGTGATCGGCCAAGGCCATTGTCCGGTCATATAGCGGTTTCAGCATGCTGCGCCCTGCGTCCTCAACGGCGTTTGCCAAGGGAGGTGGCACGTGCGCCGGCCTCCGTCAACCTTTGCTGCGGATGATTTTGCAACGGGGTGCGATTTCGGCGCAGAGAGGCCGATTTGCCTCTAGACCTTGGCGGCAGCCTTGGCTAGGAAAAGGGCGTGGCCCAAGTGGCGGAATGGTAGACGCAGGGGATTCAAAATCCCCCGATGGCAACATCGTGAGAGTTCGAGTCTCTCCTTGGGCACCACAGATTTCCGCGATATATCAAACGGATGCGCAAGGTTCTTAAGCCTGGCTAAGTGAGGCGGGCAAGACCGCCCCGCCGCGGACATTTCCCCCGGGCTGCACTTTCAACCCGCCAAAATCAGCGGCTGTCCTTCAAGCCGTAATCCGCGAAGGCCGCGATCACTTCTGCCATCTCATCCTCGCTCAGGATATGCGGTTTTCCCAAGGTGAGACTGGCCGCATAACCCTTTGCCAGCGTTTCAAGCTCCACCATCCGCCAGAGGGCACGGGAAAGGCTTTCTCCGGTGGTGACGGCGCCATGGTTGGCCATCAGGCAGGCACTGCGGGCCTGCAAAGCACGGGTGATATTCTCCGACAGCTGGCGGCTGCCGAACAGGGCGTAGTCCGCCACCGGCACGTCGCTGCCGCCAAAGGCCGCCACCATGTAGTGGCAGGCTGGGATCGCCTGGCGGTTCATCGCCAGCGCGCTGCAATAGACGGGGTGAGCATGGACGACGGCGTTGACGGCAGGTTTGGCCTGCAGGATGGCCAGGTGAAAGGGCCATTCCGTAGAAGGTTTCAGCTGGCCCGCCGGAGCTTCGCTGCCGTCGAGCGGCATCTTCACCAGCATCTCTGGCGCCATCTGGTCATACGGCACGCCGGAGGGGGTGATCAGCATGTGATCCCCCGCACGCACGGAGATATTGCCGGATGTGCCCTGGTTGATGCCTGCAGAATTCATCTCCAGACAGGCACTGATCACCGCCTGCCGCAAAGAGGTGCTGTCCTGGTAGGGAGGTTTCACCTGAGACGCCCCTGTCATGCGGATTTTGCGGCGGCCATTTCCGGGAACAGCCCGGCCAGGCCGTCTTCGCTGGCGTCGCAGATGCCGCGTTCGGTGATCAGGCCCGTGACCAGCCTGTTGGGCGTCACGTCAAAGGCGGGGTTGCCGCCAGGCGTGCCATCGGGTGTGACCTGCACAACGCCGATCTCACCGCTCTCTGTCTTACCTTGCACATGGGTAATCTCGCGCGCGCTGCGTTCCTCGATCGGGATTTCCGCGACGCCGTCGGCAACGGTCCAGTCAATCGTCGGCGAGGGCAGGGCGACATAGAAAGGCACGCCGTTGTCCTTGGCCGCCAGCGCCTTGAGGTAGGTGCCGATCTTGTTGCAGACATCGCCGCGGCGGGTGGTGCGGTCGGTGCCGGTGATCACAAGATCGACCTGGCCGTGCTGCATCAGATGGCCGCCGGCGTTGTCGGTGATATAGCTGTGGCTGATCCCGTGGCTGCCCAGTTCCCAAGAGGTCAAAGCGCCCTGGTTGCGCGGACGGGTTTCATCCACCCACACGTGGATCGGGATACCCGCGTCATGCGCCTGGTACATCGGGCTGGTAGCGGTGCCCCAGTCGACGGTGGCGATCCAGCCAGCATTGCAATGGGTCAGCAGCCGCACCGGCTCGCCCTCCGGTTTGCCGGCGGCGATTTGTTTGATGAGCTCAAGGCCATGCGCGCCGATGCTGCGGTTGATCTCGACATCTTCATCCGCGATTTCATGGGCCAGCGCCAGGGCCGCCGCGGCGCGCTCGCCTTCGGCCAGCGGGCGCAGATGGTTGCGGCAGCGGTCCAGCGCCCAGCGCAGGTTGATGGCTGTGGGGCGGGTGGCGTTCAGAAAGCTCCAGGCCTGATCCATCGCGGCATCGGACGGATCCAGCCGCATCGCCAGCGCCATGCCATACGCCGCGGTGGCCCCGATCAGCGGCGCGCCGCGCACCCGCATCTCGACAATTGCGTCGGCAAACTCCTGCAGCGTGCTGACCTGCTGGATGCGAAAATCATGCGGCAGCCAGCGCTGGTCAATGATTTGCAGCGCGTCCTTGTCTTGATCCCACCAAAGGGACCGGTAATGCGTACCGTCAACTTTCATCTGGCTGTCTCCCTAGTCCGGCGGCCATCGGCGGGCCGCCGGAATCGCTCCGGTGTCGGGCGCTGGCCTAGCGCCGCCTGTGAGGTTAGACAACCACCAACACCAGCAGAATTCAATGAACCCGCAGCCGCCGGATCAGAGCGAGTTCGCCGAGAAGGTGTCGCAGGTGCTGATATCCCCGGTCTCATACCCGCGCGCGAACCAGGCCTGCCGCTGGGCGCTGGTGCCGTGCGAGAATGTATGCGGCTGCGGCACCTGGCCCGCATTGCGCTGCAGCGTGTCATCGCCGATCTGTTTGGCAGCATTCATCGCTTCGCTGATGTCGCCCGGCTCCAGCGTGCCGAGCTGATCCCGGGCATAGCGGGCCCAGATGCCGGAGAAACAATCGGCCTGCAGTTCGGTGCGGACGGAGATCGCGTTGGATTCGACTTCGCTGACCTGGGCGCGGATGCGCTGGGTCTGGCCAAGGATGCCAAGTTCATTCTGGACATGATGGGCAACCTCATGCGCCACCACATAGGCGGCTGCAAAATCGCCGCTGGCGCCCAGCCGCTGGCTGAGCGTGGTGAAAAAGGCGGTGTCGAGATAGACCTTCTCATCCAGCGGGCAATAGAACGGCCCGGTCGCGCCGGAGGCCCCCGCCGCAGGGCGATTGCGTCACGCCCTTGTAGAGCACCAGAACCGCAGGGTCGTAAGCCCGCCCTAGCTGCTGGTCGAAAATCGTGGCCCACACGTCTTCTGTATCGGCCAGGGCGACGCTGACGAATTCGGCCGCAGCCTGGTCGGCCTCGGTGACCGGCGCGGATTGGCTGCTTTGCGGTGCCGTGCCTTGCAGCAGCGGCGTCAGATCCACCCCCAGGAAGGCCCCGACCACAATAATCAGAAGTGCCCCCGCGCCGCCGATCCCGGCGGTTCTGCCGGTGAAACCCCGGCCCCGCCGGTCCTCAATGTTGCTGCTTCCGCGGCGACCTCTCCAACGCATGGTATCCTCCTGGCATCCTGGCCTGCCGGCATCTGCGGGATCAGATAGCGGCGCGGGGGCAGCTATCAACGGGAGCCCGCCCGGCCGGCCTGTCCGCCGGGTTCCCGTGTTGATAACCCCTGGCCGCCGCCTGCGGTTCCCGCCCTGCGGTGGCTGAGCCGCTCGAAAGGGGAATATTCAGGGCGGTTGCCCGGGCCTAACAGCAAGAGAAACGCCCGAGCTGGCACAACGGCTCTTGCGGTTAAGGTTAGCAAATTATTGAATGGAGGAAATTTCGTTACCGCAAGAGCGGCCGTCACAGCCGTTGCTGCAATCATTCCTAATATACTTCCCATATTCGAAAGGGCACAGCATGGCACGATTTTGGACTGCAGGCCTGTCTGGTGGAACCAGTCTTGCGATGGTTGCAGCAGCAGGGCTGACGTTTGCAGGGCCTGCAGCCGCCCAGCAGGGCGCGGCGCCGAAGGTGTCGGTTGCGCAGGCTGTCGTGAAGCCGATCAAGGACACGGCCACGTTCATCGGCCGGGGCGAGGCGATTGACAAGGCGGACATCATGGCGCGTGTCAGCGGCTACCTGGAAGAGGTGCTGGTGGAGGACGGCGCCGAGGTGGAGCGGGGCGATGTGCTGTTCCGCATTGAGCGCAGCGCCTATGAGGCGGTGCTGGAAAGCCGCAGCGCGGAACTGGCGCAGGCGGAGGCCAATCTGGAACTGGCTTCGCTGGATCTGGCCCGCAAACAGGAACTGTTCGAGCGCGGCTCCGTGCCGGAGGCGGACCGCGACACCGCGCGCGCCAATGAGCTGGTGGCCGAGGCCCAGGTGCGGGCCGCCAAGGCCGCGATCCGGCAGGCAGAACTGGATCTGAGCTACACGGAAGTCAGCGCGCCGTTCTCAGGCCGCCTCGGCCGGGTGCAGGTCAGCATCGGCGATGTCGTGAGTCCCGGCGGCTCGCCCCTGGTCAACATCGTGCGGGAGGCGCCGGTCTATGTCTCCTTCTCGCTGAACGAAAAACAGTTCGTCGAGATCCTGCAGGAGCTTGAGACCAATGGCCGCGACCGGTCCGACACCGGCACCGCACCGGAGGTGTTCGTCGTGCTGCCCAATGGCGAAGAGCTGGAGGAAAAGGGCCGGATTGCCTTTGCCGGCAACCGGGTCGACCCGGCCACCGGCGCCGTCACTGTGCGGGCGAAATTCGAAAATGACAACCGGCTGATCCTGGACGGCGCCTTCCTGACCGTAGGCTTGCAGTCGCAGGAGGCCGTCGACCGCATCATCATCAGCCAGGCCGCAATCCAGCGCGATCAGCAGGGCCCGTTTGTGCTGGTTGTTGACGCCCAGAACCAGGTTCAGCAGCGCTATATCGCGACCGGGGATGTGCAGGGCACCGGCATTGTCGTGCTGGACGGGCTGACGCAGGGCGAAACCGTGGTGGTCCAGGGCCTGCAAAAGATCCGCCCCGGCGTCGAGGTGGATCCCGTCCCGGCGGCACAGGCTGGAGAGTAAGCGATGTTTTCCTCTCTCTTCATCTCACGCCCGAAATTCGCGATTGTCATTTCCCTGGTGCTGACAGTCATGGGGGTGATCGGGTATTTCGTGCTTCCAGTCGCCCAGTTCCCGGAAATCACCCCGCCGGTAGTGAACGTCACCGCCAGCTATCCGGGCGCCAACGCGGAAACCGTTGAAAAAAGCGTCGCCGCGCCGATTGAGGCACAGGTGAACGGGGTGGACGGGATGCTTTATATGTCCTCCAACTCCGCCGACAACGGCAGCTATTCGCTGTCGGTGACCTTCGAGGTTGGCACGGATCCGGACATTGCCTCCGTCAATGTGCAGAACAGGGTGGCGCAGGCGGTGGCAGCACTGCCTGCCGAGGTCACCGCGAATGGTGTGGTGACGCAGAAAAGCTCTTCCAACATGCTGCTGGTGACAGCGCTCACCTCACCCGACGGGACCTATGACAGCGTGTTCCTGTCGAACTATGCCGCCATCAACATCAAGGATGCGCTGGCGCGGGTGGCCGGCGTCGGCAAGGCGGACATCCTGACAAACTTTGAATACGCCATGCGCGTCTGGCTCGATCCCAACAAGATGGCAGGCCTCGGCATTTCGCCCGGCGACGTGATCAACGCGGTGCGCGAGCAGAATATCGAGGTCTCGGCGGGGCAGGTGGGCGCACCGCCGGTGCCCGGCGACCAGGTGTTCCAGTACACCATCAAATCCAAGGGCCGCCTGACCGAAGTCAGCGAGTTCGAGGACATTGTGATCCGCACCGGTGATGGCGGCAGCACCGTGCGGCTGAGCGACATCGCGCGGGTGGAACTGGGCGCCTCCAACTACAGCGCCTCCGGCTTTTACGACGGCGTGCCGGCCACCATCCTGGCGGTCTACCAGGCCCCTGGCGCCAATGCGCTTGCCGTTTCCGAAGCGGTGCTGGCCGAGATGGACAGGCTGGCGCAGGACTTCCCCGCAGACGTCGCCTATTCCGTGCCTTTCAACACCACTGATTTTGTCGAGCAATCGCTGAACGATGTGGTCTCCACCCTGATGATGACCTTTGTGCTGGTGATCTCGGTGGTGTTCATCTTCCTGGGGTCCTTCCGGGCCACCGTTATTCCGGCGGTGGCTATCCCGGTGTCGCTGATCGGGACTTTTGCGTTTCTGCTGGCGCTTGGCATGTCGCTCAACACCATCTCGCTGTTTGCGCTGGTGCTGGCGATCGGCATCGTGGTCGATGATGCCATCGTGGTGGTAGAGAACGTCGAACGGATCATCGCCGAGGAGGGGCTGCCCCCGGCGGAGGCTACCCGCAAGGCAATGGGCCAGATCACCGGACCGGTGATTGCGACCACGCTGGTTCTTCTGGCGGTGTTTGTGCCGGTCACCTTCATGCCCGGGATCACCGGCAAGCTGTATTCCCAGTTTGCCGTCACCATTTCGGTTGCGGTGGTGATCTCCTCCATCAACGCGCTGACGCTGTCGCCGGCGCTTTGCGCCATCGTGCTGAAACCCCGCTCCGGCCCGCCCAAGGGGCTTCTGGCGGTGTTTGAGAACATGATCGGCGGTGTGCGCAGCGGCTACCTGAGCGTTGTCACGCGCCTGCTGCGCCTGCCGGTGATCGGGCTGGCGATTATCGCAGCTTTCGCCTTCGGCACCGGAGCGGTGTTTACCGCGACCTCCAAGGGCTTCCTGCCGTCCGAGGACAACGGGTACCTGTTTGTCGATGTGCAGCTGCCCGATGCGGCCGCTTTGGGGCGGACGGAGACGGTGACCAGCCGGATCGACGAGCAGATCCGCCAGATCCCCGGCGTTCAGGGCACTGTCCTGGTCAATGGCTTCAGCCTGCTGAACGGGGCCGGCGCCAATGGTGCGATGATCATCGCCAACCTGGCGCCGTGGGGTGAGCGGCAGAGTGAGCCCCTGCAGCCAAACGCCATCCTTGGCCAGATCTACGGCATCGCCAACACCGAGGCGGCGGCCAGTATCGTTGCCTTCAATCCGCCGCCGATCTCCGGCCTGGGCATGTCGGCCGGTGTCGAGATGGCGGTGCAGCAGACTGCAGGCGGCACACCGCAGGATCTGGCGCAATCCGTCGGCTCGCTGGTCTATTCCGCCAATCAGCGGCCCGAGATTGCCCAGTCCTACACCACCTTCCGGGCCAACGTGCCGCAGGTTTTTGTCGATCTGGACCGGGAGAAGGCCAAGACGCTGAACGTGCCGATTGCCGAGGTCTTCCAGACCATGCAGACGCATCTGGGGTCTTACTATGTCAACGATTTCAACCTGTTCGGGCGCGTCTACAAGGTTATGCTGCAGGCCGAAGGCTCCTATCGCGACAAGATCGAGGACATTGGCGGCCTGTATGTGCGGGCGCAGTCCGGCGAGATGGTGCCGTTGTCGACCCTGATAGATGTGGAGAACGTTCTGGGGCCGGTTCTGCTCAAGCGGCACAACATCTTCCGCTCGGCCACCGTGACGGCAGTGCCCGCGCCCGGGCTGTCAACCGGCGATGCCATCCGGGTGATGCAGGAGGAGGCCGCGACGGCGCTGCCGCCGGGCTATGCTTTTGAATGGACCGGCACCGCGCAGCAGCAGCTGGACTCCGCCGGGCTGGTGACGGTGATCCTGGCGATGGCGGTGCTGTTCGGCTACCTGTTCCTGGTGGCGCAATACGAAAGCTGGAGCATGCCCGTGGCGATCCTGCTGTCCGTCATCGTCGCCTTGTTCGGGGCCGTGGCCGCAGTGGCTATCGCAGGCAACGACATCAACCTCTACACCCAAATCGGGATGATCATGCTGATCGGCCTGGCGTCAAAGAACGCCATCCTCATCGTGGAATTCGCAATGGAGCAGCGCGCCGCAGGGCTCAGCATCCGCGACGCCGCGCAAGAGGCGGCCAAGCAGCGGTTCCGCGCCGTGATGATGACGGCGCTGTCCTTCCTGCTGGGGGTGGTGCCGCTGATGGCAGCCTCCGGCGCGGGCGCCGCCAGCCAGCGTGCCATCGGCATCGCGGTCTTTGGCGGCATGCTGGCAGCGACGGTGGTCGGCGTGATCGTGGTGCCGGTGCTTTATGCGATGATGCAGGGTGTGCGCGAGCGCATCAAGGGCACGCCGGCGGCCAGCCCGGCAGAATAACGTCAATGCGGCCCCCGCGAGCCTGCGGGGGCCGTCCGCATCTTCGCAAGCTTGGGCTTCGGGAAGTCAGCCCTGGCGGGCCCGCAGCCCGCGGTCATGGGCTGCCGACAGGATCAGATCCCATTTCCGCGGCGTGCAGCGGAATTCCGGCTCCACATCGCAGGTCAGCGGCGCACTGGCCTCCTGCGGTATCTTGCGGGCTTCGGCGGAGACGCAGCGCTCCAAAGCCCAGAAATCCGTCAGCGACGGGTTGTCGTGAATGACTTGGCTCAGCAGCATTGCCGCAAGCTCCCTGACTTGGTGCCCGCAGGTCCGGTTCTTGAACAGCGGATCAATTTTTATGGGACGCGTATTAGCGCCATCTGCCGGATTTGTCACCAGAACAATCCCCGGCCGGCCGCAAATCAGCGCAAAAAGCGGCGTCTCCAGCGCTGCCGCCGGCAACCGCCAAAGTGCCGGTTGCGCGGTGCAAGAATCGCGTGACCGCAGATTTCCCCTTGCAATTAAATTCTTTGTATGCCGGCACCCGAGAACCAGCGCAGGCTGACGGGGAAAATTACTTAACTGTTGTCAATACAGAAAAAAAATCGGTTTTAGGGGGTGCGTCAATAGATAGCACTCTTGACTTGGGAGGCCCCCGGTGAAACCCTTGCGGGCGTGCAAAAAATATCCGCACACGCCTTGCTTGGGGGCCAAATTCTCTGGCCGTGCGTGGAGCATCATACCGCTTTCGCAAATTTCCGGGCCGGGCTGCAAATCATAAGACAAGTGGGAGAGACTTGATCATGAAACACACCAAGCTGGCGATCGGTGCTTTGGTGACCGCGGCCTTTATGGCTCCGGCAGCATCTGCGCAGGAATTCATCACCATCGGCACCGGCGGCGTTACCGGCGTGTATTACCCGACCGGGGGCGCCATTTGCCGTCTGGTGAACAAGGGCCGCAAGGAGCATGGCTTCAAGTGCGCCGTCGAATCCACCGGCGGCTCGGTCTATAACGTCAACACGATCCAAGAGGGTGAACTGCAGTTCGGCGTGGCGCAGTCCGATATCCAGTACAATGCGTACAACGGTGTCGAACAGTTTGATGGCCAGGCCTTTGAAGGGCTGCGCGCTGTGTTCTCGGTGCATCCCGAACCGTTCACCGTGGTCGCGCGTGCGGACGCTGGCATCGCCACCTTTGACGATCTCAAGGGCAAGCGCGTCAATATCGGCAACCCGGGGTCCGGCCAGCGTGCCACCATGGAAGTTCTCATGGAAGCCAAGGGCTGGGGCATGGAAGAGTTCGCGCTGGCGACCGAGCTGAAGGCGGCGGAACAGTCCGCAGCCCTGTGCGACAACCAGATTGACGCGATGATCTACACCGTTGGCCACCCCTCCGGCTCTATCCAGGAAGCGACCACCGCCTGTGACTCGGTACTGGTTCCTGTCGACGGTGAAGCCGTTGAGAAACTGGTTGCCGACAACTCCTTCTACCGCACCGCCACCATTCCCGGCGGCATGTACCGCGGCACCGACGGGGACGTGAACACCTTTGGTGTCGGCGCGACCTTCGTGACCTCGGCAGACGTTTCCGAAGATGCGGTTTACGCAGTCGTCAGCTCGGTGTTCGAGAACTTCGAAGCCTTCCAGAAGCTGCACCCGGCCTTCACCAACCTGAAGCCGGAAGAGATGATCAAGGACGGCCTGTCGGCTCCGCTGCATCCTGGCGCAGAAAAGTACTACAAAGAAAAAGGCTGGATCCAGTAATCCGCCGGAACAATGGGGCGGGGCGCATCAGCGCCCCGTTTCTGCCCCCGTGGCGGGGGAGGAAATTTGAGGCCGTGCCGCTCCACGCCGGCCCAAGGGGAGATTATCCATGACATCCGATGCTCAGGGAAATCGACCGCTCAGCGAAGAAGAGCTTCAGGAACTGGTCGCGTCCTCCGACGCCGGCGCCCGCAACCCGGTGGGGAGTGTAGGGCTGTTCCTGGCCATCGTCGCGGTCATCTGGTCGGTTTTCCAAGTCGCGCTGGCCTCGCCGCTGGCCAACCTGCTGCTGCCCGGCAGCGTGATCAACAATTCGCGGCAAATCCATTTGGCGTTTGCCATTTTTCTGGCCTACGCCGCCTATCCTGCATTGAAATCCAGCCCCCGCGGCTATGTCCCGGTCCAGGACTGGATCTTTGCCATCGCGGGCGCCGGCATCGCGCTTTACGGCTATATCTTCTATCAGAAAATCGTCGATTCCGGCGGCCTTGCAGATGACGTGGACAAATTGTTCGCGCTGGCAGGCCTGCTGCTGCTGTTCGAGGCCGCGCGCCGCGCGCTGGGGCCGGCAATGGCGATCATCGCGACGATCTTCCTGCTTTACGTGTTCTTCGGGTCTTCGGACTACGTGCCCGAGGTGATCCGCTGGAAGGGCGCAAGCCTGAAGAAGGCGATGAGCCACATGTGGATCACGTCCGAGGGCGTGTTCGGCATCGCCCTGGGGGTGTCGACCAAGTTCGTGTTCCTGTTCGTTCTGTTCGGTGCGCTTCTGGATAAGGCGGGCGCCGGCAACTACTTCATCAAGATGGCGTTTGGCGCACTTGGCCACCTGCGCGGCGGCCCGGCCAAGGCGGCCGTTGTGGGTTCTGCCGCAACCGGCCTGATCTCCGGCTCTTCGATCGCCAACGTGGTCACCACCGGCACCTTCACCATTCCGCTGATGAAGCGGGTGGGCTTCACGTCAGAGCAAGCCGGCTCGGTTGAGGTCGCCTCCTCGGTGAACGGGCAGATCATGCCGCCGGTGATGGGGGCTGCGGCCTTCCTGATGGTGGAATACGTGGGCATCTCTTACGTCGAGGTGATCACCCATGCCTTCCTGCCGGCCGCGATTTCCTACATTGCGCTGGTCTACATCGTGCATCTGGAAGCTGTGAAACGGAATATGCCGACGCTGGGCAACCGCGTGGTGTCCATGGGCCGCACCATTGGCGGCATGGCGCTGTTCTTCGCAGGTTTCGCAGCGCTTTGCTACGGCGTGCAGTATCCGGTGAAATGGATTGTTGCCGCGATGCCGGGTGCCTCCGGTTTGACGCTGTCAGCACTGGTGGTGGCTGCCTATGTTGCCCTGCTGTGGCTGGCCTCCGGCGTGGACGACCTGGTGCCGGATGATCCCAACGCCGAAGAGGTCGAGCTGCCGGTGGTGGGCGAGATCTACAAGGCGGGTCTGCATTACCTGCTGCCGATCATTGTGCTGGTCTACTTCCTGATGATCGAACAGAAGTCGCCCGGCCTGTCCGCCTTCTGGGCAACGGCGCTGCTGTTTGTGATCCTGCTGACCCAGAAACCGCTCAAGGCCATTTTCCGCGGCCAGAGCGACATGGCCAATGCCTTCATGCAGGGTGTCAGCGACCTGTGGCACGGGCTGATCGACGGCGCCCGCAACATGATCGGCATCGCGCTGGCCACGGCCACCGCGGGCGTGATCGTGGGCACAGTGACCCTGACCGGTGTGGGGCAGGTGATGTCTGAGCTGGTCGAGTTCATCTCGGGCGGCAACCTGATCCTGATGCTGGTGATGGTGGGCCTTCTGTCGCTGGTTCTGGGCATGGGCCTGCCGACCACCGCAAACTATATCGTTGTCAGTTCGCTGATGGCCGGTGTGGTGGTGGAACTGGGCGCCCAGTCCGGCCTGATCGTGCCGCTGATCGCCGTGCATCTGTTTGTGTTCTACTTCGGCATCATGGCCGACGTGACGCCGCCTGTGGGGCTTGCCAGCTTTGCGGCGGCGGCTGTGTCAGGCGGCGATGCCATCCGCACCGGATTCACCGCTTTCTTCTACAGCCTGCGGACCGTGGCGCTGCC
The DNA here is from genome assembly GCF_000473145.1 of Leisingera daeponensis DSM 23529. Lineage (NCBI taxonomy): Bacteria > Pseudomonadati > Pseudomonadota > Alphaproteobacteria > Rhodobacterales > Roseobacteraceae > Leisingera > Leisingera daeponensis. The sequence continues at coordinate 1,016,592 of NZ_KI421500.1, forward strand.
GTTTGTGTTCATCTTCAACACCGATCTCCTGCTGATCGACGTGAACTGGATACAAGGGATCCTGGTTGCCATATCGGCCACCATTGCGATCCTTGTCTTTACTGCGGGCACCATGGGCTATTTCCTCAGCCGCAACCGCATCTATGAAAGCATCCTGCTGATCTTTGCCGCCTTTGCGCTGTTCCGGCCGGACTTCTTCATGGACCGCATCATGCCGCCCTTTGCCCAGGTGCCGCCGGCGCAGCTTGTGCAGGCGCTGGACGAGGCAGAGCCAGGCGCGGAACTGCGGATCACCGTGGAAGGTCCTGATTTCGACACCTCCGGAACCAAGAGCACCACTATGATCCTGACGGCTGACGGCACCGGCGGCCAGGCGGCAGTGGATGCCTATGGCCTGCTGCTGCTGGAGGAAGACGGCGTGGTAAAGCTGGAAGAGCCGATGTTCGGCACCCCGGCGGCGCCCAATCTGGAGAGCTTTGATTTCTACGCCGACGAACCGGTGCAGATCACTTCCATCAAGGCTCCGGCAAGCCAGCTGCCCAAGGAGCTGATCTTCATCCCGGCCCTGCTGCTGGTGGCGCTGGTGGCGTTTCTGCAGCGCGGACGCGCACGTGAAGAGGAAGGAGTAACGGCATGAGCAAACCTGTTCTTTGCGCCCTGGAACTGAGCGACCGCGCCTTGGACGAAAAAGTCCTGACCGAGGCCGCCCGGCTGGCGGAGCTTGACGGCGCCCAGCTGGACGTCGTCAACGTTCTGCCCAACTTCGGCGAGACCTGGGTGTCCGGCTTTTTCGAGGAACACCACCACGAAAAAGCGGTAGAGGACACCGCCAAACGGCTTCAGGACCTGTGCAGGAAGGTGCTGGGCGAAGAGCGCAATGCCAAGGTGCGCCACCTGGTCGCCACCGGCACCGCCTATCAGGAGATCCTGAAAGTGGCCGAAGCAGCGGGCAGCGGGCTGATCGTGATCGGCGCGCACAAGCCCGACTTGAAGGACTACCTGCTCGGGCCGAATGCGGCCCGGGTGATCCGGCACTCGGATTGCTCGGTCTTTGTGGTCCGCTGAAACCTTTAGGGGCGCCTTCGGGCGCCCTTATTCGTAGCCGGTCATCTCAAGATAGCCCGTGCCGCTGTGGCTGCCGGTGACAGTGACAGGCCCCTCCCAATAGGGAAACGAGGTGCCCATCCAGCTTTGCGGGTTCAGCGCCTGAACCTCTACAGATACCCCTTTGCCGGGAAGGGCGGCGCGCCAGCGTGTCGGGATACTGCGGCCCTCCACCATTGTGTAATCCAAGGGGTCGGCCTGAAAAGTCCCAGGCTCCAGCGGCTCCGCCGTACCGTCCGCGGAAATCCAGGTGCCAGAGGTGAAATCGCCGCTTTCTGCCCGCAGGACAAACCCCATCAGCTTGGCGCCGCTTTCAAAGCTGAGCGAGAACCAGTCCCAGCCGCTTTGGTCCTCAGCCAGCGGCTGGCTGGACCACTCCCGGTCAAGCCAGCCGTGGCCCGTGACCTCCACTGCGCCGCCGGGCAGCGTGACTGTGCCGCTGACCTGGTAATGCGGCTGGGAGTAGTAATAGCTGGCCTGGCCGCCGGCGGATTTGACGGAGTACCCATCCTCGCCATGCAATACCAAAGGGCCGTCCGCGGTGAGCTGCAGGTCATAGGAAAAACTTTCGCCCGCAGCGGTGAGTGTCAGATTTTCCAGGTCATCTTGGGCCGACGCCATCTGCCAGTTGTCGATCCAGGCCGTGAAGGGCTGCGTTGTCACGCCCGCCTGGCCGATGCCGCCGCGGGCGATACGTTCGGCAACCAGATGCTGATCGGAGGCGGTCACCGCCGCATGGGCCAGCCAGACCTGCGGGCTCTGCCAGCCGACTCCTTCGCCCGGGGCAAGGGCCGAACGGAACAGAGTCCATTGGATGCCGTAGTCCCGCCCGTCCGCATCTTCAAGATTGGCGGTCAAGTACCACCATTCAATGCGGAAATCCGGGTGCGGACCGTGGTCCTGCGGGAACGACAGCTGCTGGCCGCGCTGTGGCGTGGCGAACCCTTCGGCGTCGCTGCCCAGCCCGGCAAACCCCTGCGCCAGCGCGGGCGAAGCCGATGCAGCAAATACAATGGCGAGGACAGTTCTAGCGTTCATTGGCAAACACCTTGAGCAATTCGGCCGGATCCAGGCGGCTGAGTCGGCGCGCGGGCAGGGCGGCGGCCACCACGGCGGCCAGCAGCGCCAGCAGGAACAGCCGCAGCCAGTCACCCGGAAAGACATGCATCGGAAGCTTCCAGCCAAAAGCTTCGACATTGATCACCGCCAGCAGCGCCCAGGCCAGAATCAGCCCTAGCGGCAGCGCCAGCATCGCGGTGATCGCGGCCAGCAGCAGGCTGCGCAGCATCTCGGTTGCGGCAAGCTGGCGGCGGCTGAGCCCCATCGCCCAGACCGGCGCCAGCTGCGGCAGGCGCTGGCTCCACAGGGTCAGCAGGCTGGTCAGCATGGCAAAGGCAGCCACCCCAAGCGTCAGCAGGTTCAGCGCCGCGGTGATGACAAACGTCCGGTCGAACACCGCCAGGGAACGCGCCTTGAGACTGGTCTGGTCAATGATGTTTTCCCTTGGAATTTCAAAACTCTGCCGTATGGATTTGATGAGTCCGGGAACCTCCTGCGGCGGTAAGCGCAGGCCAAATTGCCGGTTCGGCACATCGGGCGCGCGGGCCAGCAGCTGGTCAAGCGCAACAATCGCCTGACCGTTGGGGTTGCCGTAGTCGGAATAGATCCCGCCAATGGCCAGAACCCAGCCCGGTTCCAGCTGGAAGTTGCCGCCGGGCGACAGATCATAGCGGCGGGCAAGCTGTTCGTTGATCAGCACCGCTTCTCCGGCAGCCACTTGGTCCCAGACCTGAGGCAGGGCGTCCAGCAGCGGCCAGTGCTGGCGGTAGGTCGCATCGTCCGCCACGCCATAAATCCGCAGCGGCGCACCCTTGAACCGCACATCGCTGCTGCGGATGGGCAGCACCGTAACCCCCTTACTGTCCAGCCATTGGGCAAGCTCTGCACCTTGGGCGTCGGTGCGGGCGGTGACATAAACCTCCGCCGCCAGGCGCTGATCCAGCCAGCCCACGAAGGTGAGCCTGAAGCTGGAAACCATTGTTCCAACGCCGATATTCGTGGCGAGCGCGAGCAGCAGCGCCATCAGGGCGAGCGACATGCCCGGCAACTGAGCGCGGGTGTCGGCCCACAGCCATTCCGCATAGGGACGCCGGGCCAGCCGCGCCCCCAGCCGCAGGCCCGTGGCAATCAGCAGCGGCAGCAGCAACGCCGCGCCCAGCATCAGCCCGCCAAGGAAGACAAAACCGGCGACAAGTCCTTGGAAAATAGAAATAACAGCAGCTCCCGCCAGGATGCAGGCGGTGCCGGCCGCAGCAGACAGCAGATGCGACCGGCCGGCCTGCTGCCCGCGGGCGCGCGTCGCAGGGGCCGCCAGCAGCGGCATCCGCCACAGCGCAAAAAGCGCTTTTGCACCAGCCAGAAAGGTGCCGCCAAGCGCCATTGCCAGTCCGGACAGAACCCAGCCCGGACGCAGCGAAAGGCTGCCATCGACCGGCGCCCCGTACAGCCCGGCAAGCGTGGCGCTGACATCCGGCAAAAGCGCCGCGGCAACGATATAGCCGCCTGCCAGCCCCGCTGCGCCGGCGATCACAGCCACCGACGCCAGTTCCGCGGCAAACAGGCCGGCCAGCACCTGCATCGGCACGCCCAGACCGCGCAGGGTTCGGATCAATCCCCGGCGCTGCTCCAGGCTGAGCGTGATGGCGCCCTGAACGATGAACAGCCCGACGGCAAAGGACAGCAGGCCAAAGGCTGTGAGGTTCAGGTGGAAACTGTCCGTCAGCCGCGCCGTATCTGCTGCTGCGCTTTTGGCCGCCACACGCGTCAGCTCCGGGGCCAGCTCCGCCAGCGGTGTCAGGCCCGGGGCCTGGCCGGGCAGGACAAGCAGGTAACTCAGCGTGCCGGGCTGCCTCAGCAGGCGGCTGGCGAGGCTCAGGTCTGCCACCAGCACACCGCGGGGCAAGGCGCTGGTCCGGGTTACCGGGTGCTGCTTCTGCGCGGCAGCTAGCTCCGCCGCGGTGTCCGGATGCGCGAAAATCCGGCCCGGCGGCAGCAGCGCGTCCAGCGGTGCCGCGCCGTCTTGTTCCGCGGTGTTTGCCAGATCGGCCACCAGCGGATGACCAAGCAGGTCGATCCCCATGATATCAAAGCTTTGCCGCCCGAACCTGACAGAACCTTCCAGAACCGGCGCCAGCGCCCAGCCCGCCCGCCGCAGGGCGGCATAGCGGGCCAGCTCAATGCTTCCGCTGCCGGGCACCAGCCGGTCCGCCCCGGAGGTGCCGAGCTGCTCTGCCGCGCGGGCATAGCTGGCCCGCGCCTCGCCGTTGATCGCCTGAACCGCCGACCACAAGCCGGTTGCCAGCGCCAGCCCGATAATCAGTGTTGCAAGTTGCAGCGGGTGGCGCCGCCAGTGGGACAGGATAGCTGCCAGCGCGGCGCGGGTCATGCGGCCTTGCCGTGCTTCAAGTGCAGCTGGCGGTCCAGCATCTGCGCAATCGCCGCAGAATGGGTCACCAGAAACAGCGCAGCACCGCTTTCCCGCACCAGTTCCAGCATCAGTTCCATCACAGCCGCGCTGGCGGTTTCATCCAGATTTCCGGTCGGCTCATCGGCCAGCAGCAGCTTTGGACGCAACGCAAGGGCGCGCCCGATCGCAACCCGCTGCTGCTGGCCGCCTGAAAGCTGCTCCGGATAGCGCTCAAGCATCCCGGACAGCCCAAGCCGGTCTGCCAGCTGCTGGCCCCACACCGCGTCCCAGCGGCCGCCAAGCCGCGCGTGCAGCGAGATGTTTTGCCGGACCGTCAGGGAAGGAATCAAATTGAACTGCTGAAAAACCAGGGAAACCTCGTGCCTGCGCAGCGCCGCGCGCTGGCCGTCGCCCAGCCGGGAAAGCCGGGTGGTTCCGATTTCAATTTCACCGCTGTCGAAATGGTCCAGCGCCCCCGCCAGATGCAAAAGGGTGCTTTTGCCGGAGCCGCTGTCCCCGGTCAGCGCCAGGCTGGTGCCCGCGGCCAGATCGAGCGAGACGCCGCGCAGCACCGCGTCTTCCGCGGTCTGGCCGGGATAAGCCTTGGTCACGTTGCGGACTTTCAGAACCATCCTGCGGCACCTCCGGCGTTAGGCCGTCTTTTCCTGCAACTGCACTCAATACCGCTGGCCGGAGGAAGTCCAGTGCGGCACAAAGACAGGGACGGGATCCCGCGGCTGGCGGTCCTTGCACGAAGTGTTTAAGAACTAAAACCAATTGAGCGGCCAGCAATGGCCAGAGCGGCGGCGAACACGAGGGCCGGAATGACACTGTGGAACCAGTTGCTGTGGGGCTCGATCTATCTGAGCTTTTGCCTGATTTTGGAAATTCTGGTTCTTGTCTGGTGCGCGTCGGTGCTGAACAAGCTTTCGGCCCGGTTTTCCAAACCCTACCGGCGCTGGCAGATCGGCCTGATGCTGGTGGCCGCCATTTTCATCATTCTCGGCGGCCATACCGCGCAGGTCTGGATCTGGTCCTCGGCCTTTGTTCTGGTTGGTGCGATCGGGGACTGGAACACCTCCGTCTACTTCTCGCTCGCGACCTATACCACGCTAGGTTACGGCGATGTGGTGCTGGGGCCGCCGCTGCGGATCTTTGCCGCTTTCGCGGCCGTGACCGGCCTGTTCGGGTTCGGCATCAGCACCGCCTTCCTGGTCAGCGCCATGGGACGCCTGTTTTCCCTGAACGGTCAGTCATATGACGGCAAGGATTAAAGCACCGGCGCCAGCAGCCGGGCCACCGGGGCCAGCAGCCGGATACTCAGCTTTTGCTGGTCCAGCGGCAGGCTGAGCTCCGTCGAACGCTGAAAATCCTGCCGCAGCATCTCTGCAATTTCCCCGGCAGAGGCGCGGTCGAAAAACAGCGCCATCGTCTCAAAGTTCAGCCGGAACGAGCGGTTGTCGAGGTTGGCGGTGCCGACGGCGGAGATCGTGTCATCAATGACGAAACATTTCTGATGCATAAAGCCGCCCTGATAGCGCAGGATGCGGACGCCAGCCTCCCGCAGCTCATCGAAATAGGCAAAGGCCGCCAGCCAGGGCAGCACGTGGTCGGCGTAGTCCGGCAGCAGGATCCGCACATCAAGCCCGCGCAGCGCCGCGTGTTTCAGAACGGCAAACACATCCTGATCCGGCACAAAATAGGGCGAGGCCAGCCACACCCTTTCCTGCGCGGCGGAAATGGCTGAGAAGTACAGCATCGAGCCGTTGCCGGTGGTGTCGCCAGGCCCGGTGGCGGCAATCAGCGCCGGGCGGTCCTGCGGCGAAGCTTCGGCTTCCCAGTTCAGCAGGTCCAGAACCGGTTCCTGGGTGCGCCAGTGCCAGTCCTCGGCAAACGAGAGCTGAAGCTGCTGAACCACCGGGCCGGTCAGCCGCACATGGGTGTCGCGCCACGGGCCGGCGGCGGGGTCCAGCCCCATATACTCATCCCCGACGTTCAGGCCGCCGGTAAACCCGATGCGGCCATCCACGACGACGGTTTTCCGGTGGTTGCGGAAGTTGATCCTGAGCCGGTGCCAGGGGCCGCGCTGAACCGCCGGGTCGATGAGGTTCACACCGGCATCCTCCAGCGCGCTGGTGTAGGCGCGCGGCAGCTTGCGGCTGCCGATGCTGTCGGTCATCAGCCAGATGGTCACGCCGCGCTGCGCCGCAGCGATCAGACGCTTTTGCAGCGCCAGGCCCAGATCGTCGGCATGCAGGATGTAGTATTGCACAAGGATGTATTCCCGTGCGTTTTCAATTGCCTCAAAGATGGCATTGAAGGTTTCTTCGCCGTCAATCAGCAGCGTCATGCCATTGCCGCGGCACACGTTCGTGCCGGCAATCGCTTCAAACGGGCTGGTGTTGACCGGCAGTTCCTGCGCGTCCTCGGAGTGGGCACTGGTATAATTGCGGGTGGCAATCACCGCCTGTTCCGCTCGGCGGCGGGCCTTCCAGTAGCCTCTGAACCTGTGATGCCCGAAGATCACGTAAGCGGGCAGGGCGATGACCGGGGCGGACAGCAGGAACACAACCCACCCGATTGCCCCCTGGGGCGTGCGGGCCGTGCGGGCCGCGCTGAGCGCAGCCAGTCCGGCCGCCGTCCAGGTTGCGGCGATCGCGCCCGTGCTGACAATAAACCAGAACATTCCGCGGCCTCGAATTTACACCTTTGCACTTACCTAATATGCGCATCGCCCGCACACCATAGGCGGTTATGCTACACGCAACGCTAAAACCGCATAAAGGGCCATTGATACTGGATATTTGCGGGCGGCTGTGGAACCTTGCCTGCATGCCGATCCTGCCCCCTCTGAGCCGCTGGCCCGCAGCGCTTCTGACCGCCGCCCGCCGGTTCAACCGGAAGAACGGCTGGGTCATGAGCAGCCACATCGCGATGTCGATGATGCTGGCGCTGTTCCCGTTTGTTCTGTTCACGGTTGCGCTGGCCGGCACCGTGGCCAGCCTGCTGTCGCAAGAGGTGGAAATGGACCTGATGACCGAGCAGGTGTTCAGCGTCTGGCCCGACGCCGTGGCGCGGCCGATTCTGACTGAGCTGAAGTCGGTGCTGCAGACGTCGAACACCCAGCTCGTGACCCTGGGCGGCCTGTTCGCGCTGTATTTTGCCTCCAACGGGGTCGATGCGGTGCGGGTGGCGATGGTGCAGGCCTACCACGATACCGACACCCGGCCGTTCTGGCGCGCCCGCGCCCTGTGCATCGGGCTGGTCATCATGGGCGGGGCGGGCATTCTGGCTGTCGCCTTTTTCGAGGTGTTTCTGCCGCTTTACGTGCGCCACATCACCAAGCTGCTGCCGTTCGCCAGCGTCCCGCAGGGCTGGGAGCAGGGGCTGAGCGGCCTGCTGGCGCTGGCGCTCCCCATTGGCGCGGTTCTGGCCTTTCACATCCTGCTGCCGGGCCGGATCCACCGGTTCCGGCGGATTTTGCCGGGGGCGGTGCTGACCCTGCTCCTGTGGCTGGCCTGCGCCAGCGGGTTTGCTGTCTACGTCGGCTCATTCGCCCGGTATTCCGCCACATATGCCGGGCTTGCGGGGGCGATGGCGGCGATGATCTTCCTCTATCTGAATTCCGCAATCCTGATCCTTGGCGCGGAATTCAACGGCGCCTTAAGCGACATGGCCGACAGCATGGGCCGGACATGACGGCTGCGGCTTTCGCGCAACTGTTTCCGCATTTGCAACAATAAGGCAGGCTTTGCCACAATTGAGCCCCGGTTGCGGCCTAATCCCTGTCTAAACCTGCAGGAAAGCAGCAGAACCAGAAGGGGGCATCATGACAAAACTGCAAAACAAACTGCGCCACATGCGTCTGTTCGAACTGATGCGCCAGCGTGAAATGGCCAGCCATGTCAGCCGCAAGCTGCGGGTGTCCCGGCTGACCGATGACGACGGCGATGAGGCAATCCTGCTGCGCACTCTGGCCAGCCGGTCGCTGACGACCCCGCACAACCGCCCGGTCTGAGGCTGCTTAGCCGCGGAACCCCATGGCGACAACGAATTTCTCGGAGCTGTCCGACCGCGAGGAGGGCGGCTTCATGTTCATCACCTTGGTGAACTTCTGCTTCAGCAGCTTCTGAAGCTCTCCCTCGGCGCCGCCTGCCAGAACCTTGGCCACAAAGGTGCCGCCCTCTTCCAGAACGTCAAAGGCGAAATAGGCCGCCGTTTCACACAGCGAGATAATCCGCAAATGGTCGGTCTGCTTGTGTCCTGAACTGGCCGCCGCCATGTCCGACATCACCACATCCGCCTTGCCGCCCAGCCATTCCTTAACCTGGTCGTCGGCGCCCTCATCCATGAAATCAAGCTGATGGAACTCGGCCCCGGCCAGCGGCTCCACCTCCTGCAGATCCACACCGATGATGCGGCCCACGGCCTTGCCCGGTTTTTCCCCCAGCGCATTGATGCGCTTCACCGCAACCTGCGCCCAGCCGCCCGGCGCGCAGCCCAGGTCGACAACACGGGCGCCATTTACCAGGAACCGGAATTTGTCGTCCAGCTCCATGATCTTATAGGCTGCGCGGCCGCGGTAGCCTTCGGCCTGGGCGCGTTTCACATAGGGATCGTTCAACTGGCGCTGCAGCCAGCGGGTCGAGCTGAGCTTGCGGCCGCGGGCGGTCTTCACCTTGACCTTCAGATCCCGCTGGCCGCGGCCGGATGTGTTTTTACCAGTGGGGGTCTTTGCCATGAGCGTTTTCTCCGAAGTAAGCGCTGCAGATAACCTCTTGCACCCGCCGGATCAAGGCGATGCTTTTTCCCCGGATAGCGCAAGGTCCGGCCAAGGAGCGGATATGCCGAACAGCACATATCCTAAAAGGTTGGCAGCCTTGTTCCAAAGGCTGTTCTTCTCTGCCGGGGCGGGCGGAGGATCAGCTTCGCAGTCACCGGCTGCCAAGGGGCTTAGATGCCCGCTCTGAATTGCGCTGAGAAACTCAGAGGCCTCCGCTGAATCTTCGGCCGGAACACTGACCGGAACCCCGCCGAATGCCAGGCTGTAATGGGGCAGCAGCGCCATGGTGTTGATCCAGGGGCAAAATACCTTGAACCCCGCAGCCTCCAATGCAGAAACCGTTACTGAGACGGTGCTTAGCCGGTAGGCTATGGCAATGACCGTATACATGCATGGAACCTTCCGGATGCTGCTGATCTGTCAGTAGGGCCCGTCCTCCAGAACGCCATCCGCGCTCATCTGCGCGTAGAGCAGGCCTTCGCGCAGACCGCGGTCCGCAACCGACAGCCGGTCCGTCGGCCAGCAGCGCAGCAGCGCCTGCAGGATTGCGGATCCGGACATGATCAGCGCCTGCCGGTCCTCGCCGATGCGGGGGTCGCGGCGGCGGCCCTGGGGCCCAAGGTCCAGATAACCCCGGATCACCTTGTCAATCTGATCGCTGGTCATCCGCAGCCCGTCCACCTTGGTGCGGTCGTAGCGCTTAAGCCCCAAGTGCGACGCGGCCACCGTGGTCACGGTGCCGGAGGTGCCGACGATCTGAAACCCCTCGCGCACCTGCTCATTCTTGTAGGGGGCGAAATCTGCCAGGTTCTCCTCAAAGAACCAGCTCATCAGTGCAAAGCGGGCTGCGTCATCTTCCACATCGTTGAACTGATCGCGCAAAGTGGCGACGCCCAGCGGGACGGAAATCCAATCCACCACCTTGGCGGCGGGGAAGGGGCTTTCGCTCAGCTGAAAACCGTTGTGCAGCCGCATGATCGCCGACGGCCGGTCGCGCCGCGGGACGGAGGAGATGTCGATCCACACCAGTTCAGTCGAGCCGCCGCCGATATCGACCACCAGCAGCTGTTCGGTCTTGGTGGAAACGAGCGGTGCGCAGGAGATGACCGCCAGACGTGCCTCTTCCTCCGGCTGGATGATTTCCAGCGTCAGCCCGGTCTCGCGCTTGACCTGGCGGATGAAGTCGCGGGCGTTCTTGGCCCGGCGGCAGGCCTCGGTCGCAACCAGCCGCATCCGCCGGACCCTGTTGCGCTTGAGCTTTTGCTGACAGATCCGCAGCGCCTGGATAGTGCGCGCCATCGAGGACCGCGACAGCCGTCCGGTCCGCTCCAGCCCGGCGCCCAGTTGCACCGACTTGGAGAAACTGTCCACCACATGTATTCCGCTGCCCTTGGGCTGGGCAATCAGCATACGGCAGCTATTTGTACCCAAATCCAGCGCAGCATAAAGCGCATCTGGATCGGGACGGGCCGGTGCAGGGGTTTCAACCGCTTGGGGAAACGCGCCCGCACCTTTCGAGCGCCTGGGCGCCATGATTCACGCCCTCCGATTATCGTGTTAACTGTGACAATAGGTGCGCAGCTGCGGCGGCGCAAGCTCCAGCCGCCAGAAGCGGAGCAATTTCCGCTGCCTAGCGGGTGCCTCATAATCCATATGAATATTTTGGCGGTAAGCCGCTGTGGCATTCGACGGTTCACAAAGCTAGGGTCGCAACAGCAAAACGTCGCTCAATCCCATCGTGTTGTCGAAATTCGACCAACTTGCCGAGCGCCGCCGCTCTAGAACGTGGTCTATCCAGGCTAGGAGGAAATCAGGGCATGCCCGACGTTACGATCGTTTACTGGCGCGATATTCCTGCGCAGGTCATCGTTGGCAAAGGCCGCCGCGGCGCCAAGCGCCAGCTCGAAGAACGGTTCGAGCAGGCCATCGACCGCGCGGCCATGAAGGTGAACGCCAAGGACGCGGACGCCTATCTTGCCGAGTGGCGCAAGGCAGCCCCGTTTTCTGTCGAGGGTGAGGCAGCCGATGTTGCCGAAGCCGAGGCCCAACGCCTGGAAGCTGAGTATGATCAGGACCGCCTGAAGGCGCTGATTGCAAATGACGGATGGGCTTGACCCGCAGACCACTCTTGGGAGGCCGTGATGGCTTTGCTGAACTTTAAGAAACGTGACACTGGCGCCGCCCAGACCGTCAACCCGCAGGTCGAAGCCTTCCTGCAGGACTACTCGATCGAAGTCATGCCGCGCACCGCGGAGAAGGTCGAGAACTTCCGCGACCTGCTGCCGGCCGGCACCCGTGTCTACATCGCGCACATCGAAGGCACCCCGATTGAGGATATGGTCGCCACCGCCAAGCGCCTGAACGCCGAAGGCTTCCCGGTGATGCCGCACTTCCCGGCGCGGATCATCAAGGACGAGGCCACTCTGGCCGACTGGATCGCCCGTTACCGGGGCGAGGCAGACGTCAAGCAGGCGCTGATGCTGGCGGGCGGCGTGGCCAAGCCGCACGGCGACTTCCACAGCTCCATGCAGCTGCTGGAAACCGGCCTGTTCGACAAGGCGGGCTTCACCAGCCTGCACGTTGCCGGCCACCCGGAAGGCAACAAGGACATCGACCCGGATGGCTCGACCAAGAACGTCTTTGAAGCGCTTCAGTGGAAACAGAAATTCTCTGAGCGCACCGACGCCAAGATGGCGCTGGCCACCCAGTTCGCGTTTGAAGCAAAGCCGATCATCCAATGGGCAAACGGCCTCAAGGCTGCGGGCATCGACCTGCCGATCCACATCGGTATCGCCGGCCCGGCCAAGCTGCAGACGCTGATCAAATTCGCCATCGCGTGCGGCGTGGGCCCGTCGCTGAAGGTGCTGCAGAAACGCGCGATGGACGTGTCCAAGCTGCTGCTGCCCTACGAGCCGACCGATGTTGTGGCCGAACTGGCCGCCTACAAGGCCGAGAACCCGGACTTCAACATCACCAACGTCCATTTCTTCCCGCTGGGCGGCATCAAGACCAATGCCACCTGGGCCATCAACAACGGCGGCGCCTCGGCGAAGCCGGTCAACTCCTAAGGATCAACAATGACCCGTACAGTCGTAGAATCAAAAACCAAAACCGCGATCCTGGGCTTTGATGAGCCGTTCTGCGTGATCGGGGAGCGCATCAACCCGACCGGCCGCAAGAAACTGGCGGCCGAGCTGGAAGCCGGCGATTTCTCCACCGTCGAGAAGGACGCCGTGGCACAGGTTCTGGCCGGCGCAACCGTTCTCGATATCAATGCGGGTGTGGTCTACAACTCCAACCCGAACCCGAACGAGACCGAACCGCCGCTGATGAAGAAAATCATCGAGCTGGTTCAGGGCCTGGTTGATGTGCCGCTTTGCATCGACTCTTCGGTTCCGGGCGCGCTGGAAGCCGGCCTGGAAGTCTGTGAAGGCCGTCCGCTGCTGAACTCCGTCACTGGCGAAGAAGAGCGTCTGGAGCAGATCCTGCCGCTGGTCAAAAAGTACAATGTTCCGGTTGTGGCGATCTCCAACGACGACACCGGCATTTCGGAAGACCCCGATGTGCGCTTTGCCGTCGCCAAGAAGATTGTTCAGCGCGCCGCCGATTTCGGCATCCCGGCGCATGACATCGTGGTGGACCCGCTGGTGATGCCGGTCGGCGCAATGGCGACTGCCGGCCTGCAAGTGTTTGCCTTGGTCCGCCGCCTGCGCGAGGAGCTGGGCGTGAACACCACCTGCGGCGCCTCCAACATCTCCTTTGGCCTGCCGAACCGCCACGGCATCAACAACGCCTTCCTGCCGATGGCAATGGGCGCGGGCATGACCTCCGCAATCATGAACCCGGTGGCGCTGCCGGTGACCCAAAAGGCCATCGCCGAGAAGAAGGCCATGGTCGAAGCCGCCGGCATCATCCTGCCGGAAGGCATGGACGATGAGACCTTTGTCACCATGTTCGGCCTGGGCTCCACCAAGCCGCGCGCCGGTAAGGAAATGGAAGCCATCCGCGCGGCCAACTTCCTGACCAACAACGACCCGCACGGCGGTGAGTGGATCAAGTTCAACAAGCCGCCGGCCGCCGAAGGCGAAGAAGGCCGCGGCCGTGGCGGCCGCGCCGGCGGACGCCGCCGCCGCGCCTGATCCGCGCAGCTTGAAACGCAAGAGGCCGGGCAGAGTTGTCCGGCCTTTTTCTGTTTTGCATCAGAGCTTTGCAGAACGCTCTTTGGATGGATGGCTGCAGGCCGTTCGGACAGAGAAAAGCACAGCCAACCGGCCAAACCCAAAGGCGTCTCGTCATCTTGACGTGCGCCGTTCGTCTTATCTGGGAAGCGGTCTGTAAGGGAAAATGGCGGAGAGACAGGGATTCGAACCCTGGGTGGGCTTGCACCCACAACGGTTTTCGAGACCGCCCCGTTCGACCACTCCGGCACCTCTCCGCGGGGGGTGAGGCGCGGTTTAATGTTGATTCCGCACTGGCGCAAGGGGCGAAATGCGCCTTTGTGAAAAAAAGCCGGAAGTCCGTTGCCAGCCAAAGGTTTTTGCCTAGATTTGCCCTATGCAGATGATCGCCCCAACCCCCGCTGTGCTTGTGCGTTTCCTTGCCGCGCTGTGTTTCGCCATCGCCGCCCTGCCGCTTGCGGCCCGGGCCGCCGACCGCGAACGGGTGGAGGCATTTCTGGAAGTGACCGGATTTGATGTGGCGCTCGACAGCATTGCGCTGTCCGCCTCCAGCGCGCCGGAAATGCTGGGCTTCGATACCGGCGCCTTCGGCAGCCAGTGGACAGAGTTGTCGCAGGACGTGTTCGACACCCGCGAAATGCGCGGGCTTGCCGTGGAGATTCTCGAGAACACGCTGGATGACGAGGCGCTGGATCACGCCTCAGCCTTTTATGCCAGCGATCTGGGCAAGCGGCTGGTGCGGGCGGAAAACGCCTCTCACCTGGTGGAAGATGACGAGGTGAAGCAGCAAGCCGGCAACCGGATTATTTCCGGTTTGGTCCAGGAAGGCAGCGAGCGCGTCGCAATGTACCAGCGGATGGGATCGGCCATCGATGCGGCGGGCACCGGCGTGCGGGCGCTGCAGCAGATCCAGTTCCGCTTTCTGATGGCCGCTGCCGCCGCGGGCGTGATTGAGCTGGAGCTGGACGCCGACGGCCTGCGGGCGCTGATGAAGGAGCAGGAAGGCGACCTGCGCCTCAGCCTGCAGGCCTCCAGCCTGGCGGCCTCTGCCTATACCTATCAGGAATTCACCGACGCCGAGGTCGAGGCCTATGTCGAGGCGCTGGAGGAGGCGCCGATGCAGCGGGTTTACGAGCTGTTGAATGCGGTGCAGTATGAAATCACCGCCAACCGCTTTGAGGAGCTGGCGCACCGCATGGCCGAGCTGACACCGGGGCAGGATATCTGACCCGGCCAACCGTTGATGGCGCCTGTGGAAAAACGGTTGACAGCCCCGGCATTCCGAACCATAAGCCCGCATCCCGGCCCGGAATCCGTGTGCCGGGATTTACTTGTAATCCGCCCTGCACAGGGGCGCGCTGTTCGAGGCGGCATCAGCCGGAACGCCCGCAAGGGGGCCGTAGGACGCGGTAAGAAAAGGAAAGACGCACATGTTTGCGGTCCTCAAGACTGGCGGCAAGCAGTACAAGGTTCAGGCGGGCGACGTGCTCCGTGTTGAAAAGCTTGCTGCAGATGCTGGCGATACCATCCAGTTCGACGAAATTCTGATGCTTGGCGGCGACGCACCCGTTGTGGGCGCTCCGCTGGTGGACGGTGCTGCCGTGAAGGCAGAAGTGATCGACCAGATCAAAGGCGAAAAGCTGATCAACTTTGTGAAGCGCCGCCGGAAGCACTCCTCCAAGCGCACCAAAGGCCACCGTCAGAAACTGACCCTGGTCCGGATCACCGAGATCCTGGCATCGGGTGCAACCAAATCCGCTCCGAAAGCGGCTGCCAAAGCTGCCCCGGCTGCTGACGCTTCTGCCTCGGACGACCTCACCCAGCTGACCGGCGTCGGCCCCGCAGCTGCCAAGAAACTGGCAGAAGCAGGCTTCACCAGCTTTGCCCAGATCGCAGCCTTGTCCGAAGACGACATTGCTGGTATCGAAGCGGTCAAAGTGAAGCCCGAGTGGGTTGAGCAGGCCAAAGAGCTGGCCAAAGGCTAAGGAGAGAGAGAATGGCACATAAAAAAGCTGGCGGTTCCTCCCGTAACGGCCGCGACTCTGCTGGTCGCCGCCTTGGCGTGAAACTCTTCGGTGGCCAGGCGGCCATCGCAGGCAACATCATCGTGCGTCAGCGCGGCACCAAATTCTGGGCCGGCGAAGGCGTGGGCATGGGCAAAGACCACACTCTGTTTGCCACTGCTGACGGTGCTGTAAGCTTCCGCAAAGGCCTGAAAGGCCGTACCTTTGTATCGGTTCTCCCAGTGGCGGAGGCCGCTGAGTAAGCCGACCCGAAGGGTAAAGAAATCTTTAGGGGGATCGGCTATAAAGCCGGTCCCTCTTTCTGTTTTTGAGTATGCGAGTGTATGATGATTTTCCCAGCACAGGCCAAGCCGACCAGCGCAGCGCCGCCGCTCCCGGGTGTTCACGCCCGGCCAACGGGAAGTTTTGCGCAATTTGAACAGCGCGTGCCTTGCCGCAAGGGCAGGGCGTGCACATCTGATTTTGGCCGCCACAATAATGAGGGCCTTGTCCGCCCGGAAAAACACGGCAGAGGAGGAGCACATCCATGAATCTGGATCAAATCGTGTGCCAGCAGGTCATTGAAACCGAACGCTTCATTCTGCGCCCGGTGCGGAAATCTGATGCCGGGCTGATTGAGCATTACGTCAGCGACGAGCGCGTTGCCCGCATGACCCGGTCGATCCCGCACCCGCTGCCGCCCGGCGCGGCAGAGGCGTTCGTGGCGCGCGCCATGTCGGACGAGCGCGACGAGGATGTCTGGGTGATTGACGGCACCGCCGATGGCGATGCCGAGCTGAAGGGCGTGATCGGCCTGAAACGGATGGACCGCAACCAGTCTGAAGTGTCGTACTGGACCGCACCGCCGTTTTGGAATACCGGGCTGGCCTCTGCGGCGCTCAAGGCGCTGGTGGATGCAAATCCGCAAAACAACGCCGCGATGTTTGCCTGCGTGTTCCAGGACAACCCGGCCTCTGCGCGGGTGCTGATCCATTGCGGTTTTGACTATCTGGGCGACGCCGAAAGCTTCTCGGTCGCGCGTGACGCCACTGTTCCAACCTGGACCTACAGCCGAAAACTGTGATTGGCGCGGCGCGCGCTTTGCGGTAAGGCAAACGAAACATTCCCGTCAAAGCTCCGCGCCTTGGCGGGACACTTGTACTGCGCGGGCAGGCCGCAAGATCCTGCCGCATTAAGGAGCTGTCATGAAATTCCTCGATCTGGCAAAAGTCTACATCCGCTCGGGCGCCGGCGGGAACGGCTGCGTCAGCTTCCGGCGTGAGAAGTACATCGAATTCGGCGGCCCCGACGGCGGCGACGGCGGCAAGGGCGGCTCGGTCTGGGCCGAGGTCACCGAGGGGCTGAACACCCTGATCGACTTCCGCTATCAGCAGCATTTCTTTGCCAAGAACGGCCAGTCCGGCATGGGCCGCCAGCGCACCGGCAAGGACGGCGACGACATCATCCTGCGGGTTCCAGTGGGGACCGAAATCCTTGACGAGGATCAGGAAACCGTGCTGGCCGACCTGACCGAACCGGGCCAGCGGGTGCTGCTGGCCAAGGGCGGCAACGGCGGCTTTGGCAACCTGCATTTCAAATCTTCCACCAACCAGGCGCCGCGCCGCGCCAACCCGGGGCAGGAGGGCGTAGACCGCACCATCTGGCTGCGGCTCAAGCTGATTGCCGATGCGGGTCTTCTGGGCCTGCCGAACGCGGGCAAATCCACCTTCCTGGCGGCAACCTCGAACGCGCGCCCCAAGATCGCCGACTACCCCTTTACCACCCTGCACCCGAACCTGGGTGTGGTTGGCATCGACAACACCGAATTCGTGGTGGCGGACATCCCCGGCCTTATCGAAGGCGCGCATGAGGGCCGCGGCATTGGCGACCGCTTCCTGGGCCATGTCGAACGCTGTGCGGTGCTGCTGCATTTGGTCGATGGCACGTCGGAAACGGTGGTCGAAGACTACGAAACCATCATCGGCGAGCTTGAGGCCTATGGCGGCGAGCTTGCCACCAAACCCCGCATCACCGCGCTGAACAAGGTCGACGCGCTCGACCCCGAGGAGCGGGAGGAGAAACGTGCCGCGCTGGAGGCAGCTGTGGGCGGGCCGGTGATGATGATGTCCGGCGTCAGCCGCGAAGGCCTGAACGAGGTGCTGCGCGCCGTGCGGGCCGAAATCGACGATGACCGCGTGCGGATGAAACCGGCTGAGGAGGAACAGCCTTGGCAGCCCTGACCTCGGCAAAACGGATCGTCGTCAAGATCGGCTCGGCGCTGCTGGTCGACCGGGGCACCGGCGAGCTGCGGGCCGGCTGGCTGCATTCGCTGGCCAATGATGTCGCCTGGCTGAAATCCCGCGGCACCGATGTGGTGCTGGTGTCCTCCGGCTCCATCGCCCTGGGCCGGGGCGTGCTGGGGCTGCCCCGCGCCGATCTGCCGCTGGAACAGTCCCAGGCCGCCGCCGCCGTCGGGCAGATCCGCCTGGCCCGCGCCTATGAGGAGGCGCTGGCGCCGCACCGGATCACCACGGCGCAGGTGCTGGTAACGCTCGAAGACAGCGAGAACCGCCGCCGCTACCTGAACTCCCGCGCGACGCTGGAAACTCTGCTGAGCATGGGCGCGGTGCCGATCGTCAACGAAAACGACACCATCGCAACCGACGAAATCCGCTATGGCGACAATGATCGCCTGGCCGCGCAGGTGGCGGTGACGGTCGGGGCCGACTGCCTGATCCTGCTGTCCGATGTTGACGGCTTTTACAGCGCCAACCCGGCGCTGGATCCGGATGCCCGGCGCTATGACCGGATCGACCAGATAACGCCCGAGATCGAGGCGATGGCGGGCGATGGTGTCTCTGGCCTGTCCAAGGGCGGGATGATCACAAAACTGCTGGCTGCGAAAATGGCGACAGCGGCGGGATGTGAAATGGCGATCACCGAAGGTTCACCTCTGAACCCCTTGAAAAACCTTGAAGATGGCGCAGCTTGCACCTGGTTCACCGGGCAGGGCGATCCGCAAACTGCGCGCAAACGCTGGATCAGCGCGATGAAGACGCGCGGCGTTCTGACCATCGACGAGGGCGCCGCCCGCGCGCTGATGTCCGGCAACAGCCTGCTGCCCGCAGGCGTCCGTCATGTGGAGGGCGACTTTGGCCGCGGCGATCCGCTGGCCATCCTCGGCCCAGACGGGCGCAAACTGGGGCAGGGGCTGTCGCGCTACACCGCCGAAGAGGCCCGTGCCATCCAGGGGCGCCGCTCGCATGATATCGAGGCCACGCTGGGCTATCCCGCCCGCGCTGCGCTGATACACCGCGATGATATGGCGCTTTGATCAGACAACCTGATAGGGTATTCCAGCCGGAAAGCACGGAAGTGCCAGACAGGGACCGGCAAAAGGCGCGAGACACATGAAAGATAACGAGAATATTCCCGCCGTGATGGCGGAGCTTGGCAAACGTGCAAAGCAAGCGGCGCAAATACTGGCGACAACCAGCGCTGATCGCAAAGAGGCGGCCCTGACCGCCGCTGCAGACGCGGTCTGGAGCCGCCGGGCGGAGATCATCGCGGCAAATGCCAAGGATCTGGAATTCGGCCGCGCCAAGGGCCTGACGGACGCGATGATGGACCGGCTGATGCTGGACGAGGCGCGGATCCAGGGCATCGTCGACGGCCTGCGTGCGGTGGCCGGCCAGCGCGACCCGGTGGGCGAGGTGATGGAAGAGTGGGAGCAGCCCACCGGTCTGAAAATCCAGCGTGTGCGCACCCCGCTGGGGGTGATCGGCGTGATCTATGAAAGCCGCCCCAATGTGACGGCCGATGCCGGCGCGCTCTGCCTGAAATCTGGCAATGCGGTCATCCTGCGCGGCGGCTCCGAAAGCTTCCACTCGTCTCAGGCCATCCATGCCTGCCTGGCAGAGGGCCTGAAATCCGCAGGCCTGCCCGAGGACGCCGTGCAGCTGGTGCCGACCCGCGACCGCGCGGCGGTGCAGGAGCTGCTCACCATGACAGACTACGTCGATGTCATCGTGCCCCGCGGCGGCAAGGGGCTGGTCGGGCTGGTCCAGCGCGAGGCCCGGGTGCCGGTCTTTGCCCACCTCGAAGGCATCGTGCACATTTACCTCGACAAAGCCGCCGACCCGCAGAAAGCGCTGGACGTGGTGCTGAACGCCAAGACCCGCCGCACCGGCATCTGTGGCGCTGCCGAGTGCCTGCTGATCCATCAGGACATTGCGCCGACGCTGGGCAAGGCGGTTTTGGAAGCGTTGGCCGCTGCAGGCGTTGAAATCCGCGCCGAAAAAGGGCTGCCCGGACCGGACGGGATGACCGCCGCAACGGCCGAGGACTGGGGCAAGGAGTATCTGGATTCCATCATCGCGGCCAAGCAGGTCGCGGGCATTGATGACGCAATCCAGCACATCCGCACCCATCACTCCCAGCACACAGATTGCATCATCACCGAGGATGAGGCCGCAGTTCAGAAGTTCTTTGCCGAGCTGGACAGCGCCATCCTGATGCACAATGCCTCGACCCAGTTTGCCGACGGCGGCGAGTTTGGCATGGGGGCAGAGATCGGCATTGCCACCGGCAAGATGCACGCCCGCGGTCCGGTGGGTGCGGCGCAGCTTACCAGTTTCAAATACCTGGTGCGCGGCAACGGCACCACCCGCGCCTGACACCGCTGAAAACGCAAAACGCCGGGCGCAGTGCCCGGCGTTTCTTTGTGCAGGTGCCGCTCAGTCAGAACTGCAGCGTGATCTTTTCCAGGTTCTGCTCCAGCCGGACAGTGCGGTTCGCCTCTTTGGCCGCTTCGGGCAGCAGCGCGAACTGCACCAGTGCCGGCGTGATTTCGGCGTTGGAAGTGCCGCCGCTGACCCGCGCCCACAGCTCATCATCCACATTCAGCTTGCTGCCTTCGCCCATCACCGTCCATTTGCCGTCGGCGCAGAAGACCTTGACCGTGCCGCCATAGGGCAGCGCCGTTTCAAGGCACAGCGCCGCCAGCAGGGAAAGGCGGGCCTCGCTGCGGGTGCAGCCCTCCAGCGGCGACCACTGGTACTTGATGCGCCCGCCCTTGCTGATGTCCTCCAGCAGCGAAACGATTTCGGCCCGCGCCATCTGCTGATCGCCGGCCGCGCCAAAGGCGACGCGGAAGAAGCGGATGCGCGCATTGGCGTTCGCAACGCTGTCGGAGATCAGCTCCAGCTCCGGGCCCGACATGCTGCCGGCCATGCCCAGCAGTTCCAGACCGTTATTGATGGCGCCGACCGGGCTGATCAGATCATGGCAGATCCGGGACCCTACCAATGCCGCCAGATTGGCGTTATCTACACCCATAACTTATACTTCCTCCGAACTGGGCCACCCGCAAATGAATGACCTCAACGCAATTTTAGCCCCCGGAATGTTCGTCCGGCACCCGGATCACCCTGAATGGGGCGTCGGTCAGGTGCAGTCGAACGCGGGCGGCAAGATCACCGTGAATTTTCCCGATCAAGGAAAGCTCGTGATTGACGGAGCGCGCGTCTCCCTTATCCCCGTCTTTGAGCCATAACGGTTGATGAAGGGTTAACGAACTCCCTCGAATTAGCCTTAAATGCCGCGCACTCTTTGCCCCAAGGGCAGGCTGCGCTCAAGCCTGAAACATGCAAGGAAAGCGAATGCAACACCGCGCCCCGGAGTTTTCCGTCAAAATCGCCGGCACAGAGGCAGAGCTGCGCGCCGCCCAGGCCCTGCGGTATGAGGTGTTCGTGCGCGAACTGGGCGGCGGCGGTGCGATGGTGGATCACGCAGCCGGGCTGGAACAGGACCGGTTCGACCCGTTCTTTGACCATATGCTGGTCACCGATACCACCACGGGCACGGTCGCCGGCGTCTACCGGCTGCTGCGGGACGATCAGGCGGCAAAGGCCGGGCAGTTCTATTCCGAAGATGAATATGATCTGAGCGTTCTGAAATCCTCCGGCCGCCGCCTGCTGGAGCTGGGGCGGTCCTGCCTGCACCCTGATTACCGGGGCGGAATGGCGATGTTTCACCTCTGGTCCGGGCTGGCGGATTATGTAGAGGCGCACGGGATAGAAGTTCTGTTCGGGGTTGCCAGTTTTCACGGAACCGATCCGCAGCAGCTGGCAAATCCGCTGTCCATGCTGCACCACGGCCACCTCGCCCCGCCGGAGCTGCGCGTGCGCTCGAAATCCTTTCAACCCATGGACTTGGTGGAAAAAGATGATCTTGACCGCAAACGCGCGATGCTGGAGACGCCCGCTCTGATCAAAGCCTACCTGCGGCTCGGCGGATTTGTCGGCGAGGGCGCCTGTATCGACCATGCGTTCAACACCACCGATGTCTGCCTGATCCTGGACACCGCCCGGATGAACGAGCGCCAGCGCAAGATCTATGCCGGGGGCCGGGGCCGCGCATGAGCATCAGCTGGCAGAGCGAGGAAGCCCCGGACCCGGTCCGCATCACCGCCCTGGGCTGGTGCCTGGTGCTGCTGCGCGGGGTGCCGCTGGCGCTGCTGGTGTTCGGCGGGCTGCTGCTGCTGCTAACCGTGCGGCTGATCGAGCGGCCGCTGTTCGGGCTCCAGCGGCCGGTCACACCGTTCATCACCCAGTTTGTCTGCCGCAACGCGTTCCGCCTGATGGGGATCCGTTATACAACCCGCGGCTCGCTGATGCGGCAGCGCGGCCCGGTTGTCGCCAACCATTCTTCCTGGCTGGACATCTTTGCTCTGAACGCGCGCAAGCGGATCTATTTCGTCTCCAAGGCGGAGGTCGCCGGATGGCCCGGCATCGGCTGGCTGGCGCGGGCCACCGGCACCGTGTTCATCGAGCGCAATCCCAAGAAAGCCAGAGAGCAGGCAGACCTGTTCGAGCAGCGCCTGCGCGCCGGGCATAAGCTGCTGTTTTTCCCGGAAGGAACGTCAACAGACGGGTTGCGCGTTTTACCTTTCAAAACAACGCTCTTCGCCGCTTTCTTCAATGACCATCTGCGCGACGGCCTGCACGTTCAGCCGGTGTCCGTGGTGTATCATGCGCCCAAGGGCGCGCCCGCCCGGTTTTACGGCTGGTGGGGGGATATGGATTTCGGCCCGCACTTGCTCAAGGTTCTGGCGGCCCCGCGCCAGGGCGCGGTGGAGCTGATCTATCATCCGCCGCTGAAGGTGGCGGACTTCCAGGACCGCAAGGCGCTGGCCGCCCGGGCCGAGGATTTGGTGCGCAGCGGCCATCAGCACGCTTTGCAAAGCTGAAAAATCGCGACGGGTGCCGATTTCTGCCGCCGGACACTTGTCAGCTGACAATTTCTGATCTATAGGCGCGGCTACGAACCCGCAGGCGGGGTTTGGCCTGATCAGGGGAGACATCCCTGACGGACCCCCGGTTGGAGCTTCTGCTCTGAACCCCCGCCGAGGATAGAAACCGGAAAGGAAAGAATAGCATGGCTCTTCCCGAGTTCACCATGCGTCAGCTGCTGGAAGCTGGCGTTCACTTCGGTCACCAGACTCAGCGCTGGAACCCGCGCATGTCGCCGTTCATCTACGGTGCGCGCAACGGCATCCACATCATGGACCTCACCCAGACTGTTCCGATGCTGGACCAGGCGCTGCAGGTTGTCCGTGACACCGTCGCCAAAGGCGGCCGCGTGCTGTTCGTCGGCACCAAGCGCCAGGCAGCCGGCCCGGTTGCCGAAGCCGCTGAGAAATCCGCTCAGTACTACATGAACCACCGCTGGCTGGGCGGCACCCTGACCAACTGGAAAACCGTTTCCCAGTCGATCAACCGCCTGAAGGAAATCGACGAGAAAATGGCGGGCGGCGCCGAAGGCCTGACCAAGAAAGAGCGTCTGGGCATGGAACGCGACCAGGAGAAGCTGCAGGCCTCCCTGGGCGGCATCCGCGAAATGGGCGGCGTGCCGGACCTGCTGTTCGTCATCGACGTGAAAAAAGAAGCACTGGCCATCGCCGAAGCCAAGAAACTGGGCATCCCGGTTGTGGCTGTTGTCGACACCAACTGCTCGCCCGACGGCGTGGACTACATCATCCCGGGCAACGACGACGCATCGCGCGCCATCTCGCTGTACTGCGACCTGGTGGCCCGTGCGGCTCTGGACGGCATGTCGGCTCAGCTGGGCGCAGCAGGCGTTGACCTGGGCGCGCTGGAAGAAGCACCGGCAGAAGAAGCCGTGGCTGAAGAAGCCGCCGCAGAAGCCTGATCCGTCCTGTCACGGAATTGACATGCGGGGCAGGGTATTTCCTGCCCCAAATCCGTTTTAGAATTGAGGGAGCCTAACATGGCAATCACTGCAGCAATGGTGAAAGAACTGCGCGAATCCACCGGCGCAGGCATGATGGACGCGAAGAAAGCACTGGTCGAAAACAACGGCGACATGGAAGCCGCTGTCGACTGGCTGCGCACCAAAGGTCTCGCGAAAGCCGCCAAGAAATCCGGCCGCACCGCAGCAGAAGGCCTGGTGGCCGTGGTCGTCGAAGGCGGCAAGGGCGTTGCGGTTGAAGTGAACTCCGAAACCGACTTCGTTGCCAAGAACAGCGAATTCCAGACCATGGTTGCCGGCATCGCCAAAGCAGCCCTGAACGCGGATGACGTCGAAGCGCTGAAGGCCGCAGACCTGGGCGGCAAGACCGTCGAGGCGACCCTGACCGACAAGATCGCCACCATCGGCGAAAACATGTCGCTGCGCCGCATGGAAAAGCTGGAAGGCGAGACCGTGGTCTCCTACGTCCACAACGCCGCGGCCGAAGGCATGGGCAAGATCGGCGTGCTGGTTGCGATGAACGGCGGCGACGAAGCGATCGGCAAGCAGGTTGCGATGCACATCGCAGCTGTGAACCCGGCCGCACTGTCCGAAGCTGAGCTGGACGCCTCCATCGTCGAGAAGGAAAAGCAGGTCCAGATCGACATCGCCCGCGAATCCGGCAAGCCGGAGCAGGTGATCGAGAAGATGATCGAAGGCCGCATGAAGAAATTCGTGGCTGAATCCACCCTGCTGAACCAGCAATTCGTGGTGAACCCGGACCTGACCGTGGAAGCCGCTGCCAAAGAGGCCGGCGCCACCATCACCGGCTTTGTCCGTGTGGAAGTCGGCGAAGGCATCGTGGTCGAGAAAGAAGACTTCGCAGCAGAAGTGGCCAAGGCCGCTCAGGGCTGATCAGCACCGCTGACAACTTGTGAATCGGCCGGCGGGTGGAAACTTTCACCCGCCGGTTTTTTTTGTGCCGTCACAGGGCCGCGGCCTGCGGCACAGGCAGAACGCGGCCGGGCAGGCGGGCCGAGGACCGGGCAGGCGGTCTTGAACGTCTGGGAGTACTGCGAGGGAAGGTTGAGGGGCCCCACTGATGGGGATGGATGGAGCCCCTCCGGTATCCGGGATAGACGCGGAAGAATACGCGCCTATACCCGACCAGGTAGGAGAGCCTTGAAATCGCAAGGGTCGTTACCCAAAGTTCCTAGGCCAAAGCCACCACTCACGGAACACGTGCAACATGCAGTGAATTACCCTATAACGGTAGTACTGAATTCCATACTTTTCGCTGCCAACTGGCGTCTGACCCCGGCACGGCAGACAATAGACCGGCCCGCGCAACGGACCGGAATCTTTCGGAAAAACATGAGATTTCAGAACTCTGGCTGCGGCGCCTCAGATCCGTCCAGCGGCCCGCTCAGGCGTCAACGACGTACATCTGATTGTGCAGCGCGGCCTTCAGAACAGCCTGTGCCGTGGTCTCCACAGCCAGCGACTCCCGGGCAAGACGCAGGTGTTTTTCAATCGTGGCGGGAGTAAGCCCCATCAAGAGCGCGATATCCTGCGTGGTCTTGCCGTCGCCGACCCATTGCAGAACCTCGCGCTGCCGCTTGGTCAGGCTGCGTTTGGGCGAAGCATAGGGCAGGGTGAGGATCTTCAGGTGCGCCACGTTGTTCATCAGCACGATATCCTCGCCGCGCTCCGCCCACAGCATGTCGACGTCGTCCTGGCTCATGCCAGGTTCGGCGGCCAGCGAGATCGCGCCCTTGTACCGGTTCGACACGGAATGAAAGCTGATCGTATAGCCGGCCGTCATGTCCAGCTTCTGATTGAATTCATGCACCTTTCTGGCCTCTGGCGTCAGCGTGCCGGTGGCGGCCATGTCCTCGACAATGCGCCAGCTGCCGGCGCCTTCGTTTTCCAGCGCCCAGCGGAGCATCGGCGCCGACAAATACAGCCCCTCTTTCAGAAACCCGTTCAGGTACTCGTTCGGATGGTTGGACAGGATGACGAAATCTTCCGGGTCGCCCAGCGAGGTCTCCGTCCTGAAACGGGTGTGCCCGTAAATCAGCCGGTCAAATCCGAAGGCGGCCATTTGCTTCACATGCTCGCACCACAGCTCCTCGGTGCTCTGGGCGCCGCACAGGAAGTTCAGATAATCCTTTAACTTCATGACGGTGCAGCCTCATCCAGATGCGCTGCCAGGGCATCCAGCGCCAGCAGGTAGCCCTTTGCGCCAAAGCCGCAGATCTGACCCAGCGCCGCCTTCGCGATATAGGAGGTGTGGCGGAACGGCTCGCGCGCGTGGATGTTTGAAAGATGCACTTCAACCGCCGGGATTTCCACGGAAATCAAGGCGTCCATCAGCGCGATGGAAGTATGGGTATAGGCCCCGGCATTCAGGATAATCCCCTGATGCACGCCTTTGGCGGCGTGGATAGCGTCGATAAGCGCGCCCTCGTGATTGGATTGCAGGCATTCAACGTCAAAGCCCAGCGTCGCGCCATGCGCTTTGCATTCCTGCTCTACCATCGCCAACGTGACAGAACCGTAGACCTTCGGCTGCCGGGTGCCGAGCAGGTTCAGATTGGGTCCGTTCAACACCAGAATACTCGCCATCAGATGTAATTCCTTGCTGTCCTTCTTCTTGAAGTTCTAAGACAATTCCCTTGGTAATGCGAATACACAAAAGGATGCGAATATGAAAAAACACCTGAAGGCGTAAATGCCCGGATCCCGGTTTGGATTGCGCGGAAGACTGGCAATTGGGTTTCATTCCTCCGCTTGCCAATGCATACCGGCTTGCGCGGCCTGTGCCCGGGCGGCCCCGGCGGCACAACCGGCTGCGCAGAATCTGAAGGAAACTGTCACAAGACGGGAGAGCAGAGATGCAGGCTGACCGGTTCAGCAGGATTAGGTCCTGGCAGCAACGCTATGTGAATGAACGGAAATATCCCGGAAGTGCGCTGCTGGTAAAGCGCGGCGGCGAGGAGATTTTCTTTCACGCCGCAGGCTTGCGCAACATCGAAGAGGAGCTGCCGTTCAGCCGCGACACGCTGGTGCGGCTTTATTCGATGACCAAGCCGGTGACCTCGCTGGCGATGATGATCCTGCTGGAACGCGGGCTGTTCCACCTGGATGCGCCGGTCAGTGATTTTCTCCCGGAATTCAGCAACATGCAGGCCCTGGTTCCGGGCGCCTCCGCGATCAGCGAGACGGAGCCGTGCCCGGTGCCAACCCTGCACCAGCTGCTGACCCATACCAGCGGGCTGAGCTACGCCTTCAACCCCGGCCTGGTGCCTGAGGCGATGGAAGCGGCGGAATTGCAGTTCAAGCCAGACCAAGGCGGATTGGCCCCGATGGTTTCCCGCCTGGCGGAGCTGCCGCTGGCCTTCCAGCCCGGGACCCGGTGGGAGTATTCAGTGGCCACCGATGTGCTGGGCCGTGTTGTCGAGGTCGTGTCCGGAATGCCTCTGGGAAAGTTTTTTGCTGAGGAAATTTTCGAACCGCTCGGGATGCGCGAAACCGGTTTTCAGGTGCCGGCCGGGGCAGGGAACCGCTTCGCCTCGCTTTATACGCCGCTGGCCGGCGATGCCATGGCGCTGAATTCTGCCGAAACCGGCGCAGAACCCCTGCGGCTGACCGACAGCTGGCAGACCTCGCCGTTTCAGCAGGCGGACATGCACTCCGGCGGCGGCGGCCTGGTCGGAACGCTGGACGACTACATGGCATTCGCCGAGATGCTGCGGCACCGCGGGCGCTGCGGCGACGGCTTTATCATCTCTCCGCAAACCACTGATTTCATGATGCAAAACCATCTTCCGGGTGAGATTGCCTCGATGGGCCCGCAAAGCTTTGCAGAACAGCCGATGGAGGGCATGGGCTTTGGGCTTGGCGGTGCGGTGGTGCTGAATCCGGCCCGCGCGCGCTGCCCGGGATCGGTGGGCGATTTCAGCTGGGGCGGCATTGCCTCGACGTTCTTCTGGATCGACCGGAAACTGGACCTGTCCGTTGTCTTCCTGACCCAGCTGGCGCCGTCCAGCTCGTACCCGTCGCGCCCGGAGCTCAAAGCCCTTGTGCACGGCGCGCTGACAGCGTGACTTCCACGCACTGCGTTTCCGGGTATGATGACGAGCGCGTAAAAGACCTGACCATAGAAAGCCGCTGCTTATGACCGATACCGCCAAGGTGCTTCTCGATCTGCTGGATCTGGAGACATTGGACACCAACCTTTACCGCGGCTCAGGATCCGGCGGTGAAACCCCGACGCGCATCTACGGCGGCCAGGTGATCGCACAGGCGCTTGCCGCGGCGTATGCCTCTGTTTCCGGACGGTTATGCCACTCGCTTCATGCGTATTTCATCCGTCCGGGCGATCCATCCAGGCCCGTCATTTACGAGGTCGATCCGTCCCGCGACGGCCGCAGCTTCACCACGCGCCGGGTTGTCGCGATGCAAAACGGCAAGCAGATCCTGAACCTGGCGGCGTCATTCCATGCTCAGGAAGACGGCTGGCAGCACCAGCATCCGATGCCGGAAGTTGCCGGGCCCGAGAGTTTGGAGCCGCGCCATGAAATCCTGCTGCGCAATGCGTTCCGGATCGATCCCGGCAAACAGGCCGAATTCACACGCCCGCGGCCGTTTGAAATCCGCGAGGTTGCGCCGCGCGATCCGCTGGCGCCCGAAAAAACCAGTGACGTCAATCATATGTGGATCAGGATGGAGGCCGCCAAAGGCGCCGGGCCGGAACTGCAGCACATCCTGATGGCCTATGCGTCGGATTTCGGTCTGCTGGGGTCCTCGATGCGGCCGCACGGGCTGACGTTTCACAAACCCGGCGCCATGACCGCCAGCCTGGACCATGCCATGTGGTTCCACGCGCCGGTGCATTTCGAGAACTGGCATCTTTACACCATGGACGCGCCATTCACCGGCAATGGCCGCGGTTTCAACCGGGGTGCCATTTATACCGAGGACGGCCAACTGGTGGCCAGCGTCGCGCAGGAAGGCTTGCTCAGGCCGTTAAATCCTTGAAATTACACGGCTTTAGGGTGGTGAATTTCACCACCCTAAAGCCGTCGGACACCTGTAATTAACATAATTCTGATTATAAGTGTTCTGTACGGCGTCAATCCGCCTTCTGCGTCAGGCAAAGAAAATGGCTTCCCCTGGATCAGAGGAAGCCAGTTATCACCGGTCAGGCTCCTTCATTGACTGCCCGAAAGTATTTTCTTACCTGGGCCATCCCGGTGTTCAGAACGGGCGCACCCGTTCCGGATTTCATGTAAAACAGGCTTGGCCTGCTTCCGGTTATTTTTGCGGCGCCGCCGGGGGTATGCCGGCGCCGCAGGCAGAGGTCCTCAGCTGCAGCCGGAGGTTCCCCCGCAGGTGTTGCATTTCATGCAGGTGCCGTTGCGCACCAGCGTGTAGTTGCCGCATTCGCCACAGGCTTCGCCCTCGTAGCCTTGCATTTTTGCCTTTGTGCGCGCGTCCATCCCGCCAGTGGTTTGCGCCGGTGCTTCTGTCGTTTCCGGGATCAGCGCTTGCAGCGCTGCCACGGGATCTGTTCCGGTGCCCAGCAAACCCGCGTCCAGCTGGCCGCCCTGCAGCACAACCAGTTCCTGCGGCAGACGCTTGCGCAGATAGCCGGTCGAGGAGATCTGCTTCAGCACTTCCAGCGACCGGGACGCCGCGCTTTCGCTCAGCTCCGAGAGGTTCGACACGCCTTCTTCCTCGCCGCGGCCCAGATCGTCGAAGGTCGCGCCTTCGGGCTTCACATGCGCCAGATCGGTGCGGTCGAGATAGGAAACCGCCAGTTCGCGGAACACGTAGTCGAGGATCGAGGTCGCGTTCTTGATCGAGTCGTTGCCCTGGACCATGCCCGCGGGCTCGAACTTGGTGAAGGTGAAGGCGTCGACGAACTCCTCCAGCGGCACGCCGTACTGCAGGCCGACCGACACGGCGATGGCGAAGTTGTTCATCATCGCCCGGAAGCCTGCGCCTTCCTTGTGCATGTCGATGAAGATTTCGCCGAGGTTGCCGTCCTCGTATTCGCCGGTGCGCAAATACACCTTGTGGCCGCCGACAACCGCCTTCTGGGTATAGCCCTTGCGCCGCTGCGGCATCTTGGTGCGGTGTGACTTCAGCACCTCCTTGATGACCACTTTCTCGACGATCTTTTCAGCCAGCACCGCGGCCTTTTCGTGGTTCGACCCGCTCTCCAGCACTTCGGCCGCGTCGTCGTCATCCTCGACCAGCGCCGCCGCCAGCGGCTGGCTCAGTTTGGAGCCGTCGCGGTACAGCGCGTTCGCCTTGATGCCAAGGCTCCAGCTCAGCTCATAGGCTTTCTGGCAGTCTTCGATGGTGGCCGAGTTCGGCATGTTGATAGTCTTGGAAATCGCACCGGAGATAAAGCTCTGGGCCGCGGCCATCATGTAGATATGGCTGTCAACACTCAGGAAACGCTTGCCTTTTTTGCCGCACGGGTTGGCGCAGTCAAAGATCGCGTAATGCTCTTCCTTCAGGTGCGGCGCGCCCTCCAGGGTCATGGTGCCGCAGACGTGGTCATTGGCCGCGTCGATGTCCTTCTTGGTGAAGCCCAAGTGGCGCAGCAGGTCGAAGGTCGGATCGTTCAGCTTAGGTCCCGGAATGCCCAGAACGCCAGTGCAGAAATCCTCGCCCAGGGTCCACTGGTTGAACACGAAACGGATGTCAAAGGCCGCCTCCAGTGCTGCGTCCACCTTGGCCAGCTCATTGGGGCCAAAGCCGTGACCGGCCAGCGACGTGTGGTTGATCGCAGGCGCATTGCCGATGGAACCATGGCCCACCGCGTAGGAAACGATCTCCTCGATCTGGGCAGAGCTGTAGCCCAGCCCCTCCAGCGCGGACGGCACCGAGCGGTTGATGATCTTGAAGTAACCGCCGCCCGCAAGTTTCTTGAACTTCACCAGGGCAAAGTCCGGCTCGATCCCGGTGGTATCGCAATCCATCACCAGGCCGATGGTGCCGGTGGGCGCAATCACCGTGGTCTGGGCGTTGCGGTAGCCGTGCTTCTCGCCCAGCTCCAGCGCTTCATCCCAGGCACTGGCGGCCAGATCGGTCAGCAGCGCATCGGGGCAGCTCGCGATGTCCAGCGGCACTGGCTTCACGGACAGCGCCTCATAGCCGTCGGCGTTGCCCTTTGCAGCGTTGCGGTGATTGCGGATCACCCGCAGCATGTGATCTGCGTTTTTCGCATAACCCGGGAAGGCGCCCAGTTCCGCCGCAATCTCGGCCGAGGTGGCATAGGCGACGCCTGTCATCAGCGCGGTCAGCGCACCGCACAGCGCCCTGCCCTCGTCCGAGTCATAGCTGTAGCCCATGTTCATCAGCAGCCCGCCGATGTTGGCATAGCCCAGGCCAAGGGTGCGGAAGTCATAGGACCGCTGCGCGATTTCCTTGGACGGGAACTGCGCCATCATCACCGAGATTTCCAGCGTCAGCGTCCACAGACGGCAGGAATGCATGAATTCATCCGCCTGGAACAGGCCTTCCTTCAGGAAGCTCAGCAGGTTCAGCGATGCCAGGTTACAGGCGGTGTCGTCCAGGAACATGTATTCCGAACAAGGGTTTGAACCGCGGATTTCACCGTCTTCCGGGCAGGTGTGCCATTCGTTCACGGTGTCGTGGAACTGGATGCCCGGATCGGCGCAGGCCCAGGCCGCATGGCCGACCTTTTCCCACAGATCCCGGGCCTTCACCACCTTGGCAACTTTGCCGTCGGTGCGGTTGATCAGCTCCCAGTCGGCGTTCTTTTCGACCGCGTGCAGGAAGGCGTTGGTCACCCGGATCGAGTTGTTGGAGTTCTGCCCGGAAACGGAGCTGTAAGCTTCCGAATCCCAGTCGGTGTCATAGGTCGGAAACTCGATCGCGGTGTGGCCCTGCTTGGCGTAGTCCAGCACCCGCTTGATATAGGTTTCCGGGATCGCCACCTTCTTGGCTTCGCGGATCGCCTTCTTCAGCGCGCTGTTGACCGCAGGGTCATAGGCATCCGCCTCCCCGCCGTCCCAGCTGCGGATCGCCTCGAAAAGGCCGTTCAGCATCTTCTCGTGCATTTTGGAGCCCGCGACGATGGACGCGACCTTTTGCTCCTCGATGACCTTCCACTGGATGAAGTCTTCGATATCCGGGTGATCGGCGTCGACGATCACCATTTTTGCTGCCCGACGGGTTGTGCCGCCTGATTTGATGGCGCCCGCCGCGCGGTCGCCGATTTTGAGGAAGCCCATCAGGCCCGAGGATTTGCCGCCGCCTGACAGCGGCTCGCCCTCGGCGCGCAGGTGGGAGAAATTGGTGCCGGTGCCGGAGCCGTATTTGAACAGCCGCGCCTCACGCACCCACAGGTCCATGATGCCGCCGTCCTTGACCAGATCATCGGAGACCGACTGGATGAAGCAGGCGTGCGGCTGGGGGTGCTCATAGGCGCTGTCCGACTTGGTCAGCTTGCCGGTCTTGTAATCGACATAGTGATGCCCCTGCGCAGGGCCGTCGATGCCATAGGCCCAATGCAGGCCGGTGTTGAACCACTGGGGCGAGTTCGGCGCAGACCGCTGGGTCGCCAGCATGTAGCGCATCTCGTCGTAATAGGCGCGCGCATCCTCCTCGGAGGAGAAATAGCCGCCCTTCCAGCCCCAATAGGCCCAGGCGCCCGCCAGACGGTCGAACACCTGCTTGGAGGAGGTTTCACCGCCCAGTTCCGCGCCCTCTTCGGGGACAGAGCGCCACAGGAATTCCGGCACGCCCTTTTCGCGCACCTTCTTCAGGCGGGAGGGCACGCCGGCCTTGCGGAAATACTTCTGGGCGATGACATCGCTCGCCACCTGGCTCCAGGACGCGGGGATTTCAATGTTGTCGAGACGGAAAACAATCGTCCCGTCCGGGTTGCGGATTTCCGAAGTGGCCGAGACAAAGGCCAGATCGGCATAGGCATCCTGTCCGGGTTTGGTGAATTTCCGTTCGATCTTCATGCTTTGCCCCTTCTCAAGCACTCGTCGTTCATGTGTCGCGGTGCCCCCGCACCATCCAGCCCCGGCCGCAGACCGCACAAACATTCCTGCGCCCGCCGCATCTGGCGCACTTGAGGCCCTCGCCGGCCATTCTTCCCAGGACTGAGTGCTGTTTTTCAGCGTTGTTGCTGCGGCTCTAGAACCCACCAGATTTAGTGCCACCGCAACCGGTGAACACAATTTGGCGTATTCTGACACAAGGGGTCAACGCTAAATTTACGTCTTGGAAAGGATCTTTGCTGTTGACGCTTTCCGCGGTTTGCCGGGTCGCTCAAACCGCTTCGATTCATCCACAGGCCAGCTTCATTTCCGCACCTTCCGGCCTGCTGGCCAAGACCCGGATTTTCTAGTGTCAGGCAAGTGACTTGCCGGCTTCCGGGCGAAACACGCCGGCTTTGAATACCGGGCCGTGACAGGATTTTTTCAACACCTCCCAAGGCGGTAGCGGGAAAAAGCGTTAACGGTGGCCTTACCGTGGCGTCACGCAACCGGCGGCAAGCCGTCTGCGCAACTATTAAGATTTTGACGCGCCTCCGCAGCAATTGATTAAAGAAGCCTTAACAGGAGGTTAAGAAGGTATTAATGCTCCTGATTGCAAAGGCATTCTATTGCTCTCCAAAAACGCGAAACGATTCCCGCAGGGCTGCTGCCCCGCGAAGATTCGCCACTATATTTGGTGTGGAATGGTCGGGGCGGCGAGATTCGAACTCACGACCCCCTGTACCCAAAACAGGTGCGCTACCAGACTGCGCCACGCCCCGGACCGTGCGCCTTCCTATCTCCGCCGGATGGATTTGAAAACCCCTAACAGGGCCAAACTGCGCCGCTGCCGGAAAAAATTTCGTGCCGCATCTGACTGCCAGCAGAAATGCCATAGCGGCGCGCCAGCCCGCCGTTGATTTCCAGCACCGCAAATACCTCATCGCCGCCCGGGATCGGGGTCAGGTCGCCAGGCACGGCGTTGCTGTGAACCGAGGTGACCCGGCCCTGCTGATCCAGGAAAATGATGTCGAGCGGGATCAGGGTGTTCTTCATCCAGAACGCGGCCGGCTGCGGCTGACCGTACACAAACAGCATCCCTGCCCCGCGCGGCAATGACTCGCGGAACATCAGGCCCTGCGCCCGTTCGGCTTCGCTGTCGGCAATCTCGACCTGAAAGGCTGTCTGTCCCCAGGCGCCGCGAAGCTCAACCCGCTCCGGTGCGCACTCCGCCGCAAGCGCGGGGGCGGCCCACAAGGCTGCAGCGGCACACCAGCTCAAAGGAACCAGACGCCGCCCCATGATCTCAGTCCGCGCTGCCGGGCATCAGCGCGGCCTCCCAGGCCAGCACTTCAACCGCCATGCGGCCGCGCTTGCCGTCGATCACCCGCATCGCCAGCGCTTCGCCGGGCTGCAGGTCGGCAAGGCCCGACTGGCGCAAAACCTCTACGTGCAGGAACACATCCTCGCCGCGGCCGAACACATTGGCAAAACCGAAGCCCTTGCCCTTGTCGAACCACTTGACCCGCGCCGGCTCCAGCGGCTCGCTTTGCAGGCTGTCCATGTCCAGCTCGGCAAAATCGCTCAGCACCGGGGTGTCGTCGCGTTCGGGCGGCATGATGGACAGCACCTCAACCGCCTGCACGCCGCGGCCGGTCTGATGCGTGACAATCTCAATCCGGGCCCCGTCCGCAACAGAGCTTTGCCCGAAATTACGCAGCACATTAACGTGGAGAAGAATGTCCGGGCCGCCCTCGTCAGATACGACAAACCCGTAACCTTTAGCCGGGTCGAACCACTTCACCAGCCCCTGAACCTGCTGCAAGCTGCTGAGATCTTCTGCCACTTAAATCACCCACCGCGTTTTATTATTTTTGATGAAGCCCTGATGCGCGATTCTGGCCTCGGATTTCAAGCTAAAAAGTCTTGAAATTGTCGTGAAACTGCTATTGACCCTAGGGAAACCATAACCATTTCAATCAAGGGTTAAGTCGGAGAATTTCCCACTCTCCGGCGCTTTCCTTACGGCGCCACCGGAAGCGGTCATGCAGCCGGAATGCGCCATCTGCCCAGAATTCGATTTCCACCGGCGTCAGCCGGTAACCGCCCCAGAACGGCGGCCGCGGCGGGTTCGGGCCCTTGGCGGCCGTCACCTTTGCCACTTCCGCCATCAGGGCGCCGCGGCTGTCCAGCGGCTGCGACTGCTTCGAGGCCCAGGCGCCCAGTCGGCTCTTGAGCGAGCGGGACTTGTAGTATTCATCTGCCTGCGGGCCGTCCTCGCGGCTGATCGTGCCGCGCACGCGGATCTGGCGGCGCAGCGATTTCCAGTGCATCACAAAGGCCGCCTTGCCGGCCTGTTCCAGTTCCTGCGCCTTGGCGCTTTCGTAGTTGGTGTAAAACACAAAAGCGCCGTCCTCGATGTCCTTCAGCAGAACCATCCGGGTATTCGGCATCCCCGCGCTGTCGACCGTGGCCAGCGCAATGGCATTGGGATCATTGGCTTCGGTCTGCTCCGCCTCTGCCAGCCAGGCGCGGGCAATGGCAAACGGATCCTCGCCTGCAAAAATTCCAGATCGGTCAGACATTTCTGCACCTCTTCATGGGGTTTAGCTGCAACCTATGCAGCTTCCTGCCCGGCGGCAAGGGCGTGAACCCTTGAAGCGGCCCGCCCGGCATACTAAACACCGTCTAATTCAAGAGATCACAGGCGGAGAACCTGCATGTCTAGTCAACTGATGGCCGGTAAGCGCGGCCTCATCATGGGCCTGGCCAACGACAAATCCATTGCTTGGGGGATCGCCAAGGCCTGCGCCGATGCCGGCGCCGAGCTTGCCTTTTCCTATCAGGGCGAAGCGCTGAAGAAGCGTGTCGGCCCGCTGGCCGAACAGCTGGGCAGCGATATCGTCCTGCCGTGCGATGTGTCGGACGAGGCCTCGATCGACGGCCTGTTCGCCGAGCTGGAAGCCAAATGGGGCAAGCTGGACTTCGTCGTTCACGCCATCGGCTTTTCCGACAAGAACGAGCTGCGCGGCCGCTATGTCGACACCAGCCGCGGCAATTTCCAGATGACCATGGACATCTCGGTCTTTTCCTTCACCGCGGTTGCGAAACGCGCCGAGAAGCTGATGAGCGAAGGCGGCTCGCTGCTGACCCTGACCTACTACGGTGCTGAGCAGGTTATGCCTCACTATAATGTGATGGGTGTGGCCAAGGCCGCGCTGGAGGCTTCGGTGAAATACCTGGCCGAGGATCTGGGCAAGGACGGCATCCGCGTCAACGCGATCTCTGCCGGCCCGATCAAGACCCTGGCTGCGTCTGGCATCGGCGATTTCCGCTACATCATGAAGTGGAACGAGTACAACTCGCCGCTGCGCCGCAATGTGACCATCGGCGATGTCGGCAACTCGGCGCTTTACCTGCTGTCCGACCTCAGCTCCGGCGTGACCGGCGAGAACCTGCACGTCGATGCCGGCTATCATGTGGTGGGCATGAAGGCGGTGGATGCACCGGACATTTCGAAGTAAAAACACATACCGGGCCCGGACAGCACACCGGGCGCCGGCAAGCTGACGCGATCTCGCGGGGAGCAAGAAATATGACTGACCGTTTGCCGCACGAAAAAGGCTTTCACATCAGCTGGGATCAAATCCACCGCGACAGCCGCGCGCTGGCCTGGCGCCTGGACGGGCAAGGCCCCGACGGCGGCGCATGGCGTGCCGTGGTGGCGATCACCCGCGGCGGCATGGCGCCGGCCATGATCGTCAGCCGCGAGCTGGACATCCGCACCGTCGACACCATCTCGGTGCGCTCCTATCACCATCAGGCCCAGGGTGAGGCCGAGGTGCTGAAAGCCCCGGATGTGAGCCTGATGGGCGACGGCGAGGGCGTGCTGATCATCGACGACCTGGTCGACAGCGGCAAAACCCTGGAACTGGTCCGCGAGATGTACCCCAAGGCGCATTTCGCAACCGTCTATGCCAAGCCCAAGGGCCGCCCGATGGTGGACACCTTCATCACCGAGGTGAGCCAGGACACCTGGATCTTCTTTCCGTGGGACATGGCGCTGCAGTATGTGGAGCCTTACCGCGGCAAGGACTGATCCGGCCCCGGCAGAAAAACCTGCAAAGGCGCGCGTCACAGCGCGCCTTTTTCTTTGGCCCTGCCCGCGCTGCCCGTTAGCGCTTGAGCTGTCTAGGCGGCCGTGCCAGACATAGGCCGGCGCCCGGTCCGGCGCGCCTGTCACCTCAGCCGCAGCCCGGAGCCGCTCATGCCCCTGCCCCGCACCCAAGCCACCTTTGTCTCGCCCATCGTCGAATCGCGCCGCTGGGTGGCCGGGGCCGTGTTTCCGCCGGACCGCCCGCTGCTGAACGTGAGTCAGGCCGCCCCGGCCGAGGCCCCGCCCGAAGGGCTGCGGCAGGCGCTGGCCGATGCGGCGCTGAACGACGTCTCTGCCCACCTCTATGGCCCGGTGCTGGGCAATGAGCCGCTGCGCCGGGCGCTGGCACAGCAGATCTCCAGCCATTACCAGGCGCAGGTGCAGACAGAGCAGGTCGCCATCACCTCCGGCTGCAACCAGGCCTTTGCCGCCGCCATCGCCGCCCTCTGCGGTGAAGGGGATGAGGTGATCCTTCCGGTGCCATGGTACTTCAATCATAAAATGTGGCTGGATATGGCGGGCGTCACTGCGGTGCCGCTGCACGTTGGCCAAGGAATGCTGCCGGACCTCGCGGCGGCCGAGGCGCTGATCACGGACCGCACCCGCGCCATCGTGCTGGTAACGCCCAACAATCCCTGCGGTGCCGAATACCCCGATGGCCTGGTGCAGGCCTTCTTCCGCCTTGCCCGCGACCGCGGCCTTGCGCTGATCGTGGATGAGACCTACCGCGATTTCGACAGCCGCTCGGGCGCGCCGCACGGGCTGTTTCAGCTGCCGCACTGGGACCAAACGCTGATCCATCTCTACTCCTTTTCCAAGGCCTACCGGCTGACCGGCCACCGGGTTGGCGCCATCGCAGCCTCTGCCGCGCGAATGTTCGAAATGGAGAAGTTTCTCGACACCGTCACAATCTGCCCCTCGCAGCTCGGCCAGGCCGGCGCGCTTTGGGGGATTGAACACCTGCAGGAGTGGCTCGCGGGCGAACGCCAGGAGATCCTGAACCGCCGCGCCGCGATCGAAGAGGGCTTCCCGGTGCTGGCCGCCAAAGGCTGGAAACTGCTCGGATGCGGCGCCTACTTTGCCTATGTGGAGCATCCCTTCGACAAGCCGTCCGAGGAGATCGCCAAGCTGCTGGTGGCACAGGCCTCGGTCCTGATGCTGCCCGGCTCGATGTTCATGCCGGCAGGCGACCCGGACGGCGCCCGCCAGTTCCGCATCGCCTTCGCCAATGTGGACCGGACGGGCATCCGCACTCTGTTTGACCGCCTTGCGGCCTTTAACCCCTGATCATCCGGCAGTTTGATCCGCAACCGTCTTGCCCCTCTGCGGGCAGCCGCGTATTCAGTCAGCGGCATTTCCCGCTGCCAGGCAAACGCTTGCGCGGCAGAACACTAAAGAGGGCATCATGGCCGCAGGCATGAAAAAGCTATCCAAAACCTTTGTCTGGATCCTGATGGGGATGCTGATCGTCGGCCTTGCCGGATTTGGCGCGGTGAATTTCACCAGCTCCTCCTCCTCCGTTGCCCAGGTCGGCGATGAGGAAGTCAGCATCGGCAGCTATGTGCGGGAACTGCAGCGTGAACAGCGCGCCTTGCAGGCCCAAACCGGCCAGGCGGTGACCATGGCGCAGATGAGCGCCTTTGGCATGGACCGGATGGTTCTGGGGCGGCTGATCTCCCTGGCGGCGCTGGATCACGAATCCAGGCAGCTGGGTCTGTCGATCGGCGATGACAACCTGATCGAGGAACTGTCGGCCATTGACGCCTTTAAGAACGTCAGCGGCGGCTTTGACCGCGAGGCCTACCGGTTCGCCCTGCGCAATGCCGGCCTGACCGAGAAAGAATTCGAAGACGACCTGCGCCGCGAGGCGGCCCGCACCATGGTGCAGAAAGCGATGCTGTCCGGCACCAAGATGCCCGCAACCCTGACCGAGACACTGACCAGCTTCATCGGAGCGCGCCGCAGCTTCTCTTACGTGCAGCTCAATGCGGCCGATATTGCCCTGACCGCCGAGGCGCCGTCCGATGCGGACCTGCAAGCCTTCTACGAGGCCAATCAGGACCAGTTCATGCTGCCGGAAACCAAGGTCATCACCTACGCGGCCCTGCGCCCCTCCACGCTGCTGGATGAGATCGAGGTGGACGAGGCCCAGCTCCAGCGCCTGTTCGAGGACCGTGCCGATCAGTACCAGGTGCCCGAACGCCGCCTGGTCGAACGCCTGGTCTTTGGCAGTGAGGACGCCGCAGCCAGCGCCAAGGCGCAGCTCGAAACCGGCGGCGCCACCTTTGAAAGCCTGGTCGAGGCCCGCGGCCTGACGCTGCAGGACACCGACATGGGTGACGTCGCCATGGGCGATCTCGGCGCCGCAGGCACTGAGGTGTTTGCAACCCAAGTCGGCGATGTGGCAGGCCCCCTGCCCTCCGACCTCGGCCCGGCGCTCTACCGCGTGAACGGCCGTCTGGAGGCGCAGATCACCACCTTCGAGGACGCCAAGCCGGAGCTGATCGAGGAGCTTGCCTCCGACCGCGCCCGCCGTCTGGTGGAGTCGCAGGCCGAGGATATCGACGACATGCTCGCCGGCGGCGCCACGCTGGAGGAGCTGGCCACCGAAAGCGGCTTGGAGCTGGCCCAGATCAACTGGACCGAAGACACCAGCGACGGCATCGCCGCCTATGAGGCCTTCCGCACGGCCGCTGCCGCCGTTACCGCCGAAGACTTCCCGGAGGCCGGCTTCCTGGAGGACGGCAGCCTGTTTGCGCTGCGCCTCGATGACGTCCTGCCGGAACGCCCGGAACCCTTTGCCGATGCCAAGGACAAGGTTCTCGCTGCCTGGCAGGCGGACCGTCTGGCCAAGGCGCTGAAGGATCAGGGCGAGGCCGTGCTGGCCCAGGCCGAACAGGCCGGCGGCTTTGCCGAAGGCGCTGATGTCAAAACCGAACCCGGCCTGACCCGCACCGCCTATATCGACACCGTGCCGGAGCCGCTGGTCGCCCAGGTCTTCACCATGGAAACCGGCGATTTCCGCTTGGTGCAGGACGCGGACTCTGCTGTGGTGGTGCGTCTCGACGCCATCCTGCCGCCGGAGCAGAGCGATGACATGACCCTGCTCACCCAGGCGCTGCAGGCACAGCTCGACCAGTCCCTGGCCGAGGAGCTGTTCGAGGCCTATGTGCAGGACGTTCAAGCCCGCGCCGAACCCCGTGTCGACCAGCAGGCGCTGAATGCGGCGCAGGCAAACTTCCAGTAATCAAGGCAAGCACCCATGGCCCTGACCCCCGATTTCGACAGTTTTGCCAAGGCCTATGGGGCCGGTGAAAACCAGGTCGTCTACACCCGCCTTGCCGCCGACCTCGACACGCCGGTATCGCTGATGCTCAAGCTCACCGGCGCCCAGAAGGACGCCTTCATGCTGGAGTCGGTGACCGGCGGCGAGGTGCGCGGGCGCTATTCGATCATCGGCATGAAACCGGACCTGGTTTGGCGCTGCCACGGGGAGCAGTCGTCGCTGAACCGCTCGGCCCGGTTCGATGCGGATGACTTCACAGCCCAGGATGGCAACCCGCTGGACAATCTGCGGGCGCTGATTGCCGAAAGCAAAATCGACCTGCCCGACGATCTGCCGCAGGCCGCGGCCGGCCTCTTCGGCTACCTCGGCTATGACATGATCCGGCTGGTGGAGCATCTGCCGGACGTGAACCCCGACCCGCTCGGCCTGCCCGACGCGCTGATGCTGCGCCCCTCGGTCATTGCCGTGCTCGACGGGGTCAAGGGAGAGGTCACCGTGGTCTCGCCCGCCTGGGCCAGCGACGGCCAGACCGCCAAGGCAGCCTATGCCCAGGCCGCGGAACGGGTGATGGACGCGGTGCGCGACCTGGAACGCGCCATGCCCGCCGAAAGCCGCGACCTCGGCGACGCCGATGAAGTTGCGCCGCCAGTGTCGAACTTCACCAAGGAGGGCTACATGGCCGCGGTGGAGAAGGCCAAGGACTACATCCGCGCAGGCGACATCTTCCAGGTGGTGCCGGCGCAGCGCTGGACGCAAGCGTTCCGCCAGCCGCCCTTCGCGCTCTACCGCTCGCTCAGGCGCACCAACCCGTCGCCCTTCATGTTCTACTTCAACTTCGGCGGCTTCCAGGTGGTGGGCGCTAGCCCTGAAATCCTGGTCCGCGTGTTCGGGCAGGAGGTGACCATCCGCCCGATCGCCGGCACCCGCCCCCGCGGCGCCACCCCGGAGGAAGACAAGGCGCTGGAGGCCGATCTGCTCGCCGACAAGAAGGAGCTGGCAGAGCACCTGATGCTGCTGGACCTCGGGCGCAACGACACCGGCCGGGTATCCAGGATCGGCACCGTGCGCCCGACTGAGAAATTCATCATCGAACGCTACAGCCACGTGATGCACATCGTCTCCAACGTCGTGGGCGAGCTGGCAGAGGACAAGGACGCGCTGGACGCCTTCTTTGCCGGGATGCCCGCAGGCACCGTCTCCGGCGCCCCCAAGGTGCGCGCGATGGAGATCATCGACGAGCTGGAGCCGGAAAAGCGCGGCATCTACGGCGGCGGCGTCGGCTATTTCTCGGCAGGCGGCGACATGGATATGTGCATCGCGCTGCGCACCGCCATCGTCAAGGATCAGACTCTCTATATCCAGGCCGGCGGCGGCGTGGTGTATGACAGCGATCCGGAAGCGGAATATATGGAAACGGTCCACAAATCGAACGCCATCCGCCGCGCCGCGGCAGATGCGGCCCGCTTCACCGGCAACGGCAACCGCTGACACATCAGCGCTGCCGCCGCCGCTGCTTCATCTTTCCCGAAGCACTCCCGCCGGAGGCAACGGCGCCCGCTCAGGGCGCCGTTTCACTTGGGCGGCAGCTGCGCTTCCAGACTGGCCGAGACAGGCGCCAGCGCCACCCGGGCAGCCCGGTCCTCCAGACCCCAGATCAGCAGCGCCGAGATCGTATCTGGGCGCAGCCGGCCCAGCATGATCACCGACCCCTCCTGGCCGGCCCGGAACGCGGCCTGATCCAGAAACCGGCGGATCGCCCTGGGGGTCTGGCCCGCCCCGTCGAAATCTCGGAACACCACACCGGCAGGCACGCCATCGCGCAGCGCCAGCCGCTGCACCGTATTGAGGCCGCTGTTCTGCGTCACCAGCCCATAGCCGGCCGAGGCCGCCATCGCCGCCACCTGGTCCGCCAGCGGCCGGTTGCCCTGCACGCCGGTCTCCACCCCCTCGAGGATCGCAACCGCTTCGGGCACCCTGCTGCGCCAGACCTCCAGCGCCATCTCGGCATCCTGCGGCGTGGCCGCGCGCGGCAGATCCGCCAGCATCAGCACCTCGAACCCGGCCGCCCGGCGCGCCGCCATCTTGGCCTCCGCATCCGGATCGCCGGGGTCGATGGCAAAGCTCAAGGGATAGGGAAACGCCGCCAGCGCCTCGGCGCCGACAGCGCCCGCATCATCAATCAGCACGATCGACATCAGCGGCCGGTCCTCCGGGTTGTGAAACGGCTCGGAGAAGGCCTGGAACGGCGGGTTGTCCAGAGGCTGCGCCGCGGCCAGCGCGATCTCCTGCGCGTCGTCCCGGTCGGTCAGCGGAACCACCGGCGTGCCGATGCGGGGCGCCAGCGCCTCCTGCTGCGGCGCTTCGGCTGCCGGCACGGCTTCTGACGGCAGGGCCTCATCACCGGCGCTGGCGTCCGGAACGGACGGCGCCGCGCCGATCACCGGCAGCGTGGTCGCCTGCGGCGCCGCGCCGATATCGGGCGCCAGCACCGCCGCCGCGGCCTGGGTATCCGGCGCGTGCCGCACCGCGGGCAGCGGCGCTGCATCCTGCGGCTGCGCGGCGGCGGCATCCGGCTCCTGCGCGGGCTGTTCCGGTTCCGGTTCCGGTGCCGGATCAGTTGCCGCTATCACGGCGGCCTCGCTGCCGGGCGCCTGCGGCGCCGAGGGTTTGGCGGCCTGCGGCTGGTCCTCTCGGCCGCCCTGGTCCAGCCCCGGAGCGGCTGCCGGCGCCGGGCTGCTGCCCTCCAGCGATGTGGCGGCAAGGCCGACCTCAGGCTTGCCCGCTGGCGCGGTATCCGCCCCGGCCAGCGCGCTCAGATCGTCGCCGCTGCCGGTTGCGGCCGGCCCTGCGGGCTGCGCCTCCACCAGATCGGCATCCCGCCCCTGGCCGTTGCCGGGAATCTCTGCGGTTTCACTGCCGCCATCCGGCAACTGCGGCGCATCGCCCGGCTCATGCACCGCCGGGTCCGGCTGGACCGCTGCACGGTCCTCTGCGGGCTGCGCCTCTGCGGGCTGCGCCTCTGCGGGCTGCGGCGCCGCGGCCGCCTGGTCTTCGCCCGGCTGGCCGTCCGGTCCGCTGACCGGCAGCGGCACCGACAAAGACAGCATCGCCAGCCCGCCTGCGGCCAGCAAAGCCCCGACACTCACGCCGCCCAGAAATCCACGCATGCCTGTTTTGCCTCTCAATCCGTATGATCGTGCTGCGCCGTTCCGGCCTGCAGGGATGGGAGCCCGTTACCGGCCCTCTCCCGCAATCGCCTATCCTGCCCTTGACGCTGCCCCGTATCCCTGAACATGTATGTTCCGACCACTATACTGCGGCGCGCCCCCGGCCCGCCACCCTTAAAAGAGCCCGCTACGATGCTGCTGCTGATCGACAACTACGATTCCTTTACCTACAACCTCGTGCATTATCTGGGCGAGCTTGGCGCGGAAATGGAAGTGCACCGCAACGATGCCATCAACGTGCAGGAAGCCATGGCGATGAAGCCCGCAGGCATCCTGCTGTCGCCCGGCCCGTGCGATCCGGATCAGGCCGGCATCTGCCTGGCGCTGACCGAGGCGGCGGCTGAGACCGGCACCCCGCTGCTGGGCGTCTGCCTGGGCCATCAGACCATCGGCCAGGCGTTCGGCGGCAAGGTGGTGCGCTGCCATGAGATCGTGCACGGCAAGATGGGCAAGATGCACCACAACAACACTGGCGTTTTCAAAGGCTTGCCCTCACCTTTTGAAGCGACGCGCTATCACTCCCTCGTGGTGGAGCGCGACAGCCTGCCGGATTGCCTGGAGATCACTGCAGAGCTGGACGACGGCACCATCATGGGCCTGCAGCACAAGGAATTGCCGATTCACGGTGTCCAGTTCCACCCCGAATCCATCGCGTCCGAACACGGCCACGCGCTGCTGAAAAACTTCCTGGACGTTATGAAGGTGCCCGCATGAGTGACCGCCTGAAGCCGCTGATCGGGGCCGCTGCCGAACGCGCCCTGACGCGCGAGGAGGCGGAAACCGCCTTTACCCTGCTGTTTGAGGGCGAGGCCACGCCCAGCCAGACCGGCGGCCTGCTGATGGCGATGCGCACCCGCGGCGAAAGCGTTGACGAATACGCCGCCGCCGCCGCCGTGATGCGCGCCAAATGCAACCCGGTGAAAGCGCCCGCCGGCGCGATGGACATCGTCGGCACCGGCGGCGACGGCAAGAACACCCTGAACATCTCCACCGCGACCGCCTTTGTGGTTGCAGGCGCGGGCGTGGTGGTGGCCAAGCACGGCAACCGCAACCTCAGCTCCAAATCCGGCACCGCAGACCTCCAGTCCCAGATGGGCATCAACGTGATGGTCGGCCCGCAAGTCGTTGAAAAAGCGATCAATGAGGCCGGGATCGGTTTCATGATGGCGCCGATGCACCATCCCGCGGTGGCACATGTTATGCCCACCCGGCAGGAGCTGGGCACCCGCACCATCTTCAACATCCTCGGCCCGCTCACCAACCCGGCCGGCGTCAAACGGCAGCTGACCGGCGCCTTCCGCCGCGAGTTGATCCGCCCGATGGCCGAAACGCTCAAGGCCCTTGGGTCAGAGCGAGCCT
This sequence comes from Leisingera daeponensis DSM 23529, assembly GCF_000473145.1. Taxonomy (NCBI): domain Bacteria; kingdom Pseudomonadati; phylum Pseudomonadota; class Alphaproteobacteria; order Rhodobacterales; family Roseobacteraceae; genus Leisingera; species Leisingera daeponensis. The sequence goes on from NZ_KI421500.1 coordinate 1,061,436, forward strand.
GGCTGGTGCACGGTTCTGACGGCACGGACGAGCTGACCATCACCGGCATCAGCTGGGTCTCCGCGCTGGAGGAAGACGGCAGCATCCGCGAGGTGGAGCTGCACCCGGAGGACGCGGGCCTGCCGGTGCACGGCTTTGACATGATCGTCGGCGGCACGCCTGCGGAAAACGCCATGGCGTTCCGGGTGCTGCTGCAAGGCACGCCCTCGGCATACCGCGACGCGGTGCTGCTGAACGCGGCCGCAGCGCTGGTGGTGGCCGGCAAGGCCGCTGACCTCAAGGACGGCGTGGCCCTTGCCGCCGAGTCCATCGACAGCGGCGCCGCCAAGGCCAAGGTCGAGGCGCTGGCCCGCATCACCTCAGCCGCATGACCGGCGTCCCGTCCGGGCTGGGCCGCTGGGCCGGCCTGCCCTTTTTCACGGAGCACTGGCCCGGTATCGCAGCCGCCCTGCAGGCGGACCCGCGCGACGTCCTGCCGCCCGCGCCTCAGCGGTTCGCCGCGCTGGAGCTGACACAGCCGGAGAACACCCGCGTGGTGATCCTCGGCCAGGACCCCTATCCGACGCCCGGCCATGCCCACGGGCTGGCCTTCTCGGCGGAACCCGGCGTGCGCCCGCTGCCCCGGTCCTTATCCAATATTTACAAGGAGCTGGAAGCCGATCTTGGCGTGTCCCGCCCGAATGGCGACCTGCGCGGCTGGGCCCGCCAGGGCGTGCTTTTGCTAAACACCGCGCTGTCGGTCCCTGCCGGCAGCGCCAATGGCCACAAGCACCTCGGCTGGCACCATCTGGTGCATCAGGTGCTGGCGCTGACGTCAGAGCGCCCCACTGCGTACATTCTCTGGGGTAATGCAGCCCAGAAGCTTGAAAAACATATCAAAACGGGCGATCACCTGATCTTGAAAACCGCGCATCCCTCGCCCTTGTCGGCGCGGCGCGGCTTTTTTGGGTCCAGGCCCTTCTCAAAAGTGAACAATTGGCTCGCCGCCCGCGGTGAAGCCGGCATAGACTGGAACGCAGGAACGGAGGCAGCGGTATGACCCAAAACGTGCTGGACAGGATCAAGGCCTACAAGCTTGAGGAAGTTGCCGCGGACAAGGCCGCCAAACCGCTGGAGGCGGTCGAGGCCGAGGCGCGCGAAGCCTCCCCGGTGCGCGGCTTTGCCGACAGCCTGATGAAGGCCAGCCGCCAAGGGTACGGGCTGATTGCGGAGATCAAGAAAGCCAGCCCCTCCAAGGGCTTGATCCGCCCGGATTTCGAACCGGCAGAGCTGGCAAAGGCTTATGAGGCCGGCGGTGCAACCTGCTTGTCGGTGCTGACCGATACCCCCAGCTTTCAGGGCGCCAAGGCGTTCCTCACCCAGGCCCGCGCGGCCTGCGCGCTGCCCGCGCTGCGCAAGGATTTCATGTATGATACCTACCAGGTGGCCGAAGCCCGCGCGCTGGGGGCCGACTGCATCCTGATCATCCTGGCCTCGGTCTCCGACGATCAGGCACAGGAGCTGGAGGACGCTGCCTTCGGCTGGGGCATGGATGTGCTCTTGGAGGTGCATGACGCCGAAGAGCTGGAGCGCGCCTGCAACCTGAAATCGCCGCTGATGGGCATCAACAACCGCAATCTCAAGACCTTCGACACGACGCTGGACACCACCCGGCAGCTGTCGCGCATGGTGCCGGCCGACCGCACCATTGTCTGCGAAAGCGGCCTGTCGACGCCTGAGGATCTGGCCGAAATGGCCCGCTACGGCGCCCGCACCTTCCTGATCGGCGAAAGCCTGATGCGGCAGGACGACGTCGCCGCGGCCACCCGCGCGCTGCTCGCCAACCCGCTGACGCCCGGCATGATGTAAAGGAGGCAGCCCATGAGCCTCACCCATTTCGACACCAAGGGCGACGCCCATATGGTCGATGTCACGGACAAGGCGGTCACCGCGCGCATCGCCACCGCCGAAGGCCACATCACCATGGCGCCGGAAACCTTTGAAATCATTTCCGAAGGCCGCGCGAAAAAGGGAGATGTTCTGGCCGTGGCCCGCCTGGCCGGCATCATGGGCGCCAAGAAAACGCCGGACCTGATCCCGCTCTGCCACCCGCTGCCGGTGACCAAGGTCGCGGTGGAGCTGACGCTGGACCCGGATCTGCCCGGCGTCCGGATCGAGGCCACCGTCAAGACCACCGGCCAGACCGGCGTCGAGATGGAGGCGCTGACCGCCGTTTCCACCGCTGCACTGACCGTTTATGACATGGCCAAGGCGGCGGACAAGGCGATGCAAATCGGCGGCATTCGCGTCACGCTGAAAGATGGCGGAAAATCAGGCAGGTACGAGGCATAAATGATCCCCGTCAGCCAAGCCCTCGCGCATCTTCTGACACTGGTCTCCAATCTGGAATCCGAAGATGTCCCCGTGGCGGAGGCCGCGGGCCGGGTTCTGGCCCGGGACATGCACGCCCGCCGCGACCAGCCGCCGTTTTCCGCCTCCGCCATGGACGGTTATGCCGTCAACGCGGCGGAGGTCGAGAGGCACGCGATGTTCAAGGTGATCGGAGAGGCCGCCGCGGGACATGCTTTTGACGGCCGCGTCGGCGCGGGCCAGGCGGTGCGCATCTTTACCGGCGCCCCGGTACCCGAGGGCGCAAGTTTCGTTGTAATTCAAGAAGATGTAAGCCGCACCGGCGATCTTATCACCATCACGGATGACCCTGGCGCAAACCCCAACATCCGGCCGCGCGGCGGCGATTTTACCGATGGCGAAACCGTCACTGCGCCCCGGCTGCTGAGTGCTGCGGATGTCGCCCTGCTGGCCGCGATGAACATTCCCAGCGTTCCGGTCACGCGCCGCCCCGAGGTGGCGCTGATCTCCACCGGGGATGAGCTGGTAATGCCGGGCGCGGACCCCGGCCCGGACCAGATCATCGCCTCCAACACCTTCGGGCTCAAAGCGATGCTGGAGGGCTTTGGCGCCCGCGCCCGCATCCTGCCCATCGCGCAGGACACCGAAAGCGCGCTGCGCACCGCTTTTGGACTGGCAGAGGGCGCCGATCTGGTGGTGACCATCGGCGGCGCCTCTGTCGGCGATCACGATCTGGTCGGCAAGGTGGCCCAGGATCTGGGCATGGAGCGCAGTTTCTACAAGGTTGCCATGCGCCCCGGCAAACCGCTGATGGCGGGCCGGATGGGATCTGCGGCCATGGTGGGCCTGCCCGGCAATCCGGTGTCCGCCATGGTCTGCGGCCACGTCTTCCTGGCGCCGATGGTCCGGGCGATGCTTGGCCTGCCGGACGCGGGCCAGCAGCTGCTGAACGCCCGGCTGGCGGAGCCGCTCGCCGCAAACGGCCCGCGGGCGCACTATATGCGGGCCCGCGCCGCCGACGGGGTCATCCGCGCCTATCCCGACCAGGACAGCTCGCTGCTGACGGTACTGGCCGAGGCCAACGCCCTTCTGATCCGCCCGCCCGGGGACAGCGCCCGTGTCGCAGGTGAGCCTGTGCAATACCTGCCGATCTGAAGCCGCCTTCTCTTTGCAAAAATACCCTCACGGCAGGCCCGCGCCTGTGGCACGCCCATTATCTGGCACAACCGCAAGCGGCCATGTTGACACAAAACGTGAACATGCGTAGAACAAAAGAAAACATCTACACGAGGCGCGGAGGGAGCGGCGATGCTCACGAAAAAACAGCTGGATTTGCTGGAATTCATTCACAAACGCCTGCAGCGGGACGGGGTTCCGCCCAGTTTCGATGAGATGAAGGAAGCGCTGGACCTGCGCTCCAAATCCGGCATCCACCGGCTGATCACCGCGCTGGAGGAGCGCGGCTTCATCCGGCGCCTGGCCCACCGCGCCCGCGCCATTGAGATCCTGCGCCTGCCCGACAGCCTGGGCGGCACCGCCGAACCGCAGGGGTTTGCCCCTAAGGTGATCGACGGCGGCCAGGCCAGCCCCCGCGCTGCCGCCGCCGCAGCGGCGGATCCGATGCGCCTGGCCGCGATTGAACTGCCGGTGATGGGCCGCATCGCGGCCGGTGTGCCGATTGAGGCGATCAGCCAGGTCTCGCACCAGGTGGCGGTGCCGGGCGGCATGATTTCCCCCAACGGCCAGCACTATGCGCTGGAGGTCAAGGGCGACTCGATGATCGAGGCCGGCATCAATGACGGCGATATCGTGGTGATCCGCGAAGCCGAAACCGCGGACAACGGCGACATCGTGGTGGCGCTGGTCGAAGGCCAGGAAGCCACGCTGAAGTATTTCCAGCGTCAGGGCGGCATGATCGCGCTGGAGGCCGCAAACCCGGTCTATGAAACCCGGCGCTACCGCGAAGACCAAGTGCAGGTCCAGGGCCGCTTGGTCGGACTGATCCGCACTTACTGAGACGCCGCCGCCGCGCCCAGCAGGCGGCGCAGGCGCAGCACCTCCGGCCCTTCCGGCTGCCATCCGCTCCACAGGCGCATACCGGTTGCTGCGCGGGCCGTCAGCAGCCGGCCATCGGGCCGCACCGCGATGCTGCCGGTCTGCCGCAGGATGCCCGGCGTCAGCACCAAACAGCCGGCCGACGCCGCGCCGGCCGCAGCGGACACGACAATATCGCCCTCTTTACAATTGCTTGCCTGCAGCAGCTCACGTTTCCCCGGGGCGTGGACCAGCCGCACGCCCGCACCGTGCCAGACCGGCAGCGCGCCGTCCCGGACCTTCCAGCGGGCCGCCGCTTCCGGCTGGGTGGCTGCGTCGCCGTCATTCTCCAGCCAGATCCCGGCGGTGAACCCCTGCCCCTTGGCGCGGGACAAGGCGCGCCCCTCTGCCTCCATCACCCCGATCAGCCCGCCGGAGCTGGCGATGATCACCGGCGGGCGCTCCGCCCCGCTCCAGATCCACAGCGCAGCAGCCGCGGGCAGCAGCCCTGCGAGCCGCAAGCGCCCCTGCCAGATCACCGCAAACACCATGCCGGAGGCAAACAGCGGCAGCACGGCGCTGTCCGGCGCTGTCACCTGGGACACCGCGCCCTCAAACCCGGACACCGTCCGCGCCACCGCCAGGATCCAGTCCATCCCCCACCGCATCACCGTCAGGCCGATGCCCTCCAGGCCGGCGGGCAGCAGACACAGCGCCAGCACGGCGGCGGGTATCACGACGGTGCCCATAACCGGCACTGCCAGCAGATTTGCAAGAAGACCGTAGTGCGGCAGCGTGTTGAAATGCGCCGCTGCAAAGGGTGCCGTGGCAGCGCCGGCCACAGCGGAGGAGATCACCAGTGCAGCCACCGGCCGCAGCCAGCGCGGCCCCAGCGGCACCCCGCCGTCCCGCACCGCGGCAAACACCGCCACCAGCGCAGCCGTCGCGGCAAAGCTCATCTGGAAGCCGGGGCTCAGCAGGCTTTCGGGCCGCCGCAGCAGCACGATCAGCGCCGCCAGCGCCACCGCCCGCAGGGTGATCGCGCGCCGGTTCAGCAGCACCGCGCCCAGCATCACCGCAACCATGACAAAGGCCCGCTCCGTCGCCACATTGCCGCCTGACAGCAACAGATAACCGGCCCCCGCGATCAAGGCGGCCAGCGCCGCCAGCTTCCGCACCGGCCAGCGCAAGGCCAGCGGCGGCACCAGGCAGAACAGCACCCGCACTGCGGCAAAGACAAACCCGGTCAGCAGCCCCATGTGCAGGCCCGAGATGGCCAGCAGATGCGCCAGGTTGCTCTTGCGCAGCGCCGCCAGCGTCTGCTCCCCGACACCGCTGCGGTCGCCTGCGGTGAGGGCCGCGGCAAAGCCGCCGGTCTCTCCCGGGATCCGCTGCTGCAGGTGCTGCGCCATTTCCCGGCGCAGCCGCTCCACCGGCACGCTGTCCCCCGGCGCGCCGGCCAGCAGCACCGGCACTCTGGTATACCCCAGGCCGCCCAGCTGCATGAACCAGGCATGGCGGCGGAAGTCGAAGCCGCCCGGCTCCGCCGGGCCCTGTGGCGGCAGCAGATGCGCGGTTGTCATCACCAGCGCGCCGGGCGGCGGCACCGCGTCCTGCCCTGTCAGGGAAATCCGCACCCGTTCGGGCGTTTTCGCGGCGGGAACGTCCAGCCGCACCTGATCAAGGGTCAGCCGCAAGGCATCGGTCGGGGAGCGGTCCACCGAGACCACCCGCCCCTCCACCGGCCCGTAATAGCGAAAATCCAGAACCGGCGCCGCAACCCAATGGGCACGAGCACCCGCCAGGCACAGGCCCGCGGCCGCAAAGGCCGGTGCCCAGCACAGGAACGCCAAGGGCCGCAGTTGCACCGCCGCCCAGGCCAGCAGCAGCCCAGCCGCCGCAAGGCCGGCATAGACCGTCCAGCCCGGTTCGCTTTTCAAACTGAAATAGGCCCCGATCCCGGCGCCCAGAAACACTGGAATCCAGGGGAACAGATGCCCCCGCTGCGCCTGCAGCAGGTCTGCGATGGCTGTGCTCAGCCGCATGCTTGCCCCCCGCCTTCTGGCCCGGTAGACAGGCGGAAACACTACGCCTCACATGGTTTCCAAAAGGTAAATCCTGCACATGACCCAACCGGTTGTCACCCGTTTCGCGCCGTCTCCCACCGGCTTTCTGCACATCGGCGGCGCCCGCACCGCGCTGTTCAACTGGCTGTATGCCCGCGGCCGCGGCGGCAAATTCCTGCTGCGGATCGAGGATACCGACCGCGAACGCTCCACCCCCGAAGCCACCGCCGCCATCCTGCAGGGCATGGCGTGGCTGGGCCTGGATCATGACGGCGAGGTGATCAGCCAGTTCGAACGCGCCGACCGCCACGCCGAGGTCGCCAATCAGCTGCTGGCCGAAGGCAAGGCCTACAAATGCTTTGCCACCCAGGAGGAAATCGCCGCCTTCCGCGAGCAGGCGAAGGCCGAGGGCAAATCCACCCTCTACCGCTCGCCCTGGCGCGACGCCGGTGCGGCCAGCCACCCGGACGCGCCTTATGTGATCCGCATCAAGGCGCCGCAGGACGGCGTCACTGTGATCAAGGATCAGGTGCAGGGCGACGTGACCATCCGCAACGATCAGCTCGATGACATGATCCTGCTGCGCTCCGACGGCACCCCGGTTTACATGCTGGCGGTGGTGGTCGATGACCACGACATGGGCGTGACCCATGTGATCCGCGGCGACGACCACCTGAACAATGCCGCCCGCCAGATGATGATCTATGAGGCGATGGGCTGGGACGTGCCGGTCTGGGCCCATATCCCGCTGATCCACGGCCCGGACGGCAAGAAACTCTCCAAGCGCCACGGCGCCCTGGGCGCGCAGGAATACCAGGCGATGGGCTATCCGGCGGCCGGCATGCGCAATTACCTGGCACGCCTCGGCTGGTCGCATGGCGATGACGAATTTTTTACGGACAGCCAGGCCAAAGAGTGGTTTAATTTCGACGGTATCGGCAAAAGCCCCGCCCGGTTTGACACCAAGAAGCTGGAAAACCTCTGCGGCCAGCATATTGCCGTTAGCGATGATGCTGCACTGCGGCAGGAAATCAGCGAGTACCTGGCGGCTGCCGGGAAACCCGCCCTGACTGACGCGCAGTCACAAGGGCTGGAAGCTGCGATGTATTGCCTCAAGGACCGGGCCCGCACATTCCCGGAACTGCTTGAAAAAGCACATTTTATCCTCGCCACACGGCCTCTTGAACGGGACGAGAAGGCAGAAAAAGCACTGTCGTCTGTATCCGATGGTATACTGGAAGAATTGACGCCGCAGCTGCAAAATGCTAGCTGGGTCCGTGACGATCTGGAGGCGCTTCTGAACGCATTTGCAGAAGCACATGATACCAAGTTCGGCAAACTGGCAGGCCCGTTGCGGGCTGCGCTTGCGGGCCGGGCGGTAACGCCTTCGGTGTTCGATATGATGCTGATTCTGGGCCGCGATGAAACCATCGCCCGGCTCAAAGACGCGACGGGCTGATCCTGGCCTTTACGCCCGGGTAAGCCCGTTTAGATAAGACAAACCCTGCGCGACTCAGCGCAGGCGCTGCCCCGCATGAAAACGCCTGACCGGTCGCTTTCGTGCCTGTAACAGGAAGGGACATCCATGACCGAGACACAGAAATCTGCCACGCTCAGCCTGAATGGCGAAACATACGAGCTGCCCATTTTCTCGCCAACGGCCGGGCCAGATGTCCTCGACATCCGCAAGCTCTACGCGCAGGCAGGTGTGTTCACCTATGACCCGGGTTTCACCTCCACCGCCAGCTGCGACAGCACCATCACCTATATTGATGGCGGCAAGGGCGAGCTGCTGCACCGCGGCTACCCGATCGACCAGCTGGCGTCGAAATCGCATTACCTGGAAGTCTGCTACCTGCTGCTCTACGGCGAGCTGCCGACCGCCGCGCAGCTCGAGGATTTCGAGACCCGTGTGACCCGTCACACCATGGTGCACGAGCAGATGCACAACTTCTTCCGCGGCTTCCGCCGCGACGCGCACCCGATGGCGACCCTGGTGGGCGTGGTCGGCGCGATGTCGGCCTTCTACCACGACTCGCTGGACGTGACCGACCCCTGGCAGCGCGAAGTTGCCGCCATCCGTCTGATCGCCAAGCTGCCGACCATTGCCGCGATGGCCTACAAGTACTCGATCGGCCAGCCCTTCGTTTACCCGCGCAACGATCTGGATTACGCGGCCAACTTCCTGCACATGTGCTTCTCGGTTCCGGCCGAGGAATACCACGTGAACCCGATCCTGAGCCGCGCGATGGACCGGATCTTCATCCTGCACGCCGACCACGAGCAGAACGCCTCCACCTCGACCGTGCGTCTGGCGTCCTCTTCCGGCGCCAACCCGTTTGCCTGTATCGCGGCCGGCATCGCCTGCCTCTGGGGCCCGGCCCACGGCGGCGCCAACCAGGCCTGCCTGGAGATGCTCAAGGAAATCGGCTCGGTTGACCGCATCCCGGAGTTCATCGAACGCGCCAAGGACAAGAACGATCCGTTCCGCCTGATGGGCTTTGGCCACCGCGTGTACAAGAACACCGACCCGCGCGCCAAAGTGCTGAAGCAATCCGCGGATGAGGTTCTGGAGCTGCTGGGCGTCGAGGACAACCCGCTGCTGCAGGTCGCCAAGGAACTTGAGCGCACCGCGCTCAACGACCCCTACTTCATCGAGAAGAAGCTGTTCCCGAACGTCGACTTCTACTCCGGTATCATTCTGGAGGCGATGGGCTTCCCGACCTCGATGTTCACCCCGATCTTCGCGCTGTCGCGCACCGTCGGCTGGATCTCGCAGTGGAAAGAGATGATTGCAGATCCGCAGAACAAGATCGGCCGCCCGCGTCAGCTGTACCTGGGCGAGACCCTGCGCGACTACGTCGACATCGAAAAGCGCTAAGCGCTGCTCAGACGTCAAGACAAACGCCCCGCATCGCGCGGGGCGTTTTTCGTTTGGCGGCAGTGTGTCCGGCGGTGTGCGGCCGGCTCTGCTCCGGTCCCGCCGGGCAACAATTCCACCGTGGGCCGCACACTGTTTCTCAGGAAAGTTCAATATTTACGGGTATTTGACTAAACCTGCACAACCCGGTACTGAACTCATTAGTTTACTTGGTTCTGGCAGAGCGCCCCCACGCGCGCGGAATTGCAGAACGCCACTGCCAGGCGGCAACGGGATTGATGACATGGAACTTTTGATCTTGCTTGGGATTGGCCTGACCATTGGCGGTGTGGCCTTGGCGATGGACGATGATGATGATCAAATCAAGGGCGACACCACCGCTGACGCGACTGAAGGCAACGATGACCTGGCTGGGGCATCTGGCGACGACACCATTTTTGCCAAGGATGGCCTCGATATTATTGACGGGAATGGCGGCGACGACAGGCTGTTCGGCCAGGATGGGGAGGATCTTCTGCTGGGAGGTGCGGGCAATGATTTCCTCCGTGGCGGTTCAGATTCCGACATAATCATTGATGCAGAAGGCAGTGACACCTTGATTGGCGACTTGGGGCACGATCTGATTGTCGCAACCAATGCAGTTGATCCGGACGTCACATTGCAAATCGTCAGAGACTGGATCGACAATGATGACCCCGATGAAAATATACAGCTGGAACGCGACCTGAGCGCGCCGGACACCGACGATGATGCGGACGTGATCCAGGCCGGCTATGGCGATGACGATGTCTATGCTGGCAACGGTGACACAGTGAGCTTGGGTGCGGGAGAGGATGCCCTCTTCCTCGGCGATTGGATCGAACCCGGCGATGAGCCGGTGGTCTTGACCGACTACAGCCCGCTCGAAGACATGATCGTTTATTACTATGACGGTTCCGGTCCTACCCCTGAAATTACAGTCGAAAACACGCTGGACGAACTGGGCGATGAAGACGATGCTCTTCTTATGGCTGACGGAAACGTCTTTGCTCGGATCGAGGGCGCTGGCGGCCTGATTTCGCCGCACAACATCCGGGTTCTCGAGCGCGAGTAGCGGCGGCCGGAGACAGGCTCCGGCATCCGCGTGTGTTTGCCGCGCCTCAGCGCCCCTCGAACTTCGCGGGGCGTTTTTCCATGAAGGCGGTGACGCCTTCCAGGAAGTCCCGGGTCTTGCCGCACTGGCCCTGCAGATGCGCCTCTTCCGACAACTGCTCCATCAGGCTGCGGCCGGTGCTTTCGCGCAGGGCGGATTTGGTGGCGGCAAAGGCCTTGCTGGGGCCTTGGGCCAGATAGGCGGCCCGCGCGCGCCAATGGGCGTCGAACTCCGCGTCCGGCACCGCTTCCCAGATCATGCCCCAGTCGCTGGCCTGCTGCGCGCTGATGCGGTCGGCAAACAGCGCCGCGCCCATCGCCTTGGCCATGCCAACCTGGCGCGGCAGGAACCAGGTGCCGCCGGCATCGGGCATCAGGCCGATCTTGCTGAAGGCCTGCATGAAAAACGCGCTTTCGCTGGCGATCACCACATCCGCGGCCAGCGCCAGGCTGGCGCCGGCACCGGCTGCGGCGCCGTTCACCGCGGCCACCACCGGCACCGGGCAGTTATAGATCGCCTCGACCATCGGCAGGTATTCGTCGCGCAGCGTGCGCTCCAGATCCAGATCGCCAGAGCCGGAGGCGTCGCTCAGGTCCTGTCCGGAACAGAAGGCATCGCCCGCGCCGGTCAGGACCACCGCCCGCGCCTCGGCCTGCGCGGCCTGCATGGCATGGGTGATTTCCGAGCGCATCCGGCTGGTCAGCGCGTTTTTCCTGTTGGCCCGGTTCAGGGTGATGACGGCCAGCCCGTCCTCCAGCGTGAACAGGATTTCCTTGTAGTCCATAGGGTTGCCTCATGCAGCTTGCGTCCCGCCGGCGCTGTGCCAGCGGGCCTGTTTGGCGCCATGGTGACGCAAAGCCCTGCCGCCGGAAAGCCGGACCCGGCGTCAATCCTCCAGGATTTTCCGCAGCCGGTCCTGCTCTTCCGCGCTCAGCCCCGCCTCTGCCGTTTTTGGCGCCCGGGAGCGGCCGCGGATGTAGAACAGCGCCATCACCAGCGCCGCCAGCAGCATCAGCGGCCCCGCAGCCCACAGCAGCCAGTTGGCCCCGCTGGCGGTGGGGCGCAGCAGCACGTATTCGCCGTAGCGGGCAACGATGAAATCCATCGCCTCCCGGTCGCTGTCGCCCGCCACCAGCCGCTCGCGCAGCAGCACGCGCAGGTCGCGCGCCAGTTCCGCGTTGGATTCGTCGATGCTTTCATTGCGGCAGACCAGGCAGCGCAGGTCCTTGGACAGCTCCCGCGCGCGCGCTTCCAGCGCCGGGTCCGCCAGGATCTCGTCCGGCTCCACCGCCAGCGCAGGCGCCGGGGTGAACAGCGCCGCGGCCATCAGGGCGGCCAGGGCCAGGATCAGAACACGCATCGGTTTCATTCCGCAGGCACTCCCGCTGCCGGTGTCTTGCGCGCGCCCGCGGCCACGCGGAACCGTCTGTCGCTCAGGCTCAGAAGACCGCCAAGCGCCATCAGGATGGAACCCGCCCAGATCCAGTTGGCAAAGGGCTTGATATAGGTGCGCATGGTCCAGCTGCCGTCGGCCTGCTGATCGCCCAGCACGACATACAGATCCCGCGCCACCCGGTAGTCAATCGCGGCTTCCGTGGTCGGCATCTTGGCCACCGGGTAGTCGCGTTTCTCCGGGAACATCACCGCCTCGGGCCGCCCGTTGCGGGTCACTTCGACGCGGCCCTTGGTGGTGAAGTAGTTCGGCCCCTGCTCGCGGGTCACCTCCTGCAGCACCAGCGTGAAGGCGCCGACCTCAAACGGCTCGCCAATACGGGCCACGCGGATATCCTCCTGCTCCCAGGCCGTCAGGCCCGCGATCGCAAAGATGGTGACGCCGAGGCCCGCATGGGCCGTGGCCTTGCCCCAATCCGCCCGCGGCAGCCGCAGCATCCGCTGCAACCGCCCGGACTTGCCGCTGCGCATCCACAGATCCGCCAGCGCGCCGAACACAACCCAGGAGCCCAGGAACAGCCCGACAGGTCCCAGCGCCGAGCGCCCGGTCTGCATCGACCAGGCCAGCACGCCCAGCGACACCGCCAGCACAAACACGTACCGCAGCTGCCAGGCGGTGCGCCCGATCCGGCCGCGTTTCCACGGCAGCATCGCGCCGACGGGCAGCAGCAGGCCCAGCACCACCATGAAGGGGGTGAAGGCCGAATTGAAGAACGGCGGGCCGACGCTCAGTTTCCGGTCCAGCAGCATCTCCGCCAGGATCGGCCAGATGGTGCCGAAGAACACCACAAAGCAGCTGACCGCCAGCAGGATATTGTTGGCCACCAGCGCGCTTTCGCGGCTGATCATGCCAAAGACGCCCTTGGCCTCCATCGCCTGCGCGCGCGCGGCAAACAGCGTCAGCGCGCCGCCGGTGAAGAAGGCGAGGATGAACAGGATGAACACGCCCCGCTCCGGGTCGTTGGCAAAGGCATGGACGCTGGTGATCACGCCCGAGCGCACGATGAAGGTGCCGATCAGCGAGAAGCCGAAGGCAAGGATCGCCAGCAGGATCGTCCAGCTTTTCAGCGCCTCGCGCTTTTCCACCACGATGGCGGAATGCAGCAGCGCAGCGGCCAGCAGCCAGGGCATGAAGGAGGCGTTTTCGACCGGGTCCCAGAACCAGAAACCGCCCCAGCCCAGCTCGTAATAGGCCCACCAGGACCCCAGCGCGATGCCGATGGTCAGGAACACCCAGGCCGCCAGCGTCCAGGGCCGCACCCAGCGGCCCCAGGCGGCGTCGATGCGGCCTTCGATCAGGGCCGCAACGGCAAAGGAGAACGCCATGCTGAGACCCACGTAGCCGAGGTAGAGGAACGGCGGATGGAAGGCCAGGCCCGGGTCCTGCAGCAGCGGGTTCAGGTCCTGCCCGTCAAACGGCGGCACCGACAGGCGCAGGAACGGGTTGGAGGTGAACAGGATGAAGGCGAAAAACGCCACCCCGATCGCCGCCTGCACGGACAGCACACGGGCCTTCAAGGTCGGCGGCAGCCCGCCGCCAAAGACCGAGGCCAGCGCCCCGAACAGGCTGACGATCAGCACCCACAGGAGCATCGAGCCCTCGTGGTTCCCCCAGGTGCCGGAGATCTTGTACAGCATCGGCTTGGCCGAATGGCTGTTCAGCGTCACCAGCTTCAGCGAGAAGTCGGAGGTGATGAAGGCCCACATCAGCGCGCCAAAGGAGAACGCGGTGAACAGGAACTGCGCCTGCGCCGCAGGCTCTGCCACGGCCATCCAGCCGGGCCAGCGTTTGTGGGCGCCGATCAAGGGGATCACGGCCTGCACGATAGCGATCATGAAGGCGAGGATAAGGGCAAAGTGGCCAAGCTCTGTAATCATGGGATTTCCTATACGCCTGTCTGCCGGGAGCGCCAATGGCAATTGCCGCGCCATGCCGCCGCAGAGGGCAAAATGTGATCAGCCGCGGCGTGCTTTCCAGGCTTCCAGCGCGGGATTGTCCTCCGCCGCGATGGCGTCCAGCCGGGCCGCGGCATCCGTGCGGGTGGCGGCGGCGGCAGGCGCATCCGCCCTGAGCCGCTCCAGCGCTGCGATGTTTTGCGCCACCTGCGGCACCCGCGCCATGCTGGCGGCCAGCGCCTGCTGAAATTCCTGGCTCTTCACCTGATGGCGGGCGCCGAAGTAAAAGGAGACAATGACCCCAAACAGCCACCATAGGGGTTCCGGCACCAGCGCCAGCCCTTGCATTCTTGCAGCAAACCAGACCGGATCGCTGAGAGACGCCCCCATCAGTGCAAGGGTTCCCAGCGCCAGCAAGGGGCGCGGCAGACGGTTCACCCCGTCCATGAACCGGTCAAAGCGGCTTTTGCCGCCATACTGAAACTCCGCCGCCAGCTGGCTCAGCGCAGCGCTTTGCATCTCGTGCGCGCGGGTGGCGCCGGCCTCCGCGTTTTCGCGAAACACTTCAAGAGTTTCCCGCAAGGCATTGCGGCGGCTTCCAAAAATAAGACTGAACACATCCGCGATCACCCCCATGCCGCTGTCCTCCGCTGAAACGCCTGCTGGCTCAGATGGTATTGGGCAGAGATGAACTCCTCAGCCCGTGTGATCCAGCCCCCCTTGCCGCCCGCGCGGGTGCGCGCGTATTTGCGGCTGGCCGGACGCCGGTCCGCCAGGCGGAAGTAATAATTGCGCCGCGCCACGCCGTAGGCATCGCGCAAGGCCTCCGCGCCGACCTCTGCCGCCTGCGCCGCCGCGCCGGCGGTCTGCGGGCCGATGGCGCCGTCAACCGCCACCGCATAGCCCATGTCGCGCAGCAGCCGCTGCAGAATGCGCACCGCGTTGCTGCCCGCGTTCACATACATGTCGAACACCGCCGCCTGCAGGCAGGGCGGCAGGCTGGCGATCCGCGGCGCCTCGAAATAATGGCGGATGAAGATGTCCGCCGCCTGGGCCCGGCTGAGCGCCTGCACATCCTCCAGCCCGACGGCACCGTCGCCGGTCAGGTCCAGCCCCAGCCGCCGCAGGGTGCCGAGGGTCACGCCGTGTTTGGTGGCCCCGCCGGGATCATCCGGGTCATTTGCAAACCCGCCTTCGCGCGCCACGATCTGTTCTGCAATTTCCTGAACGCTCTGCATGTCACCTCACCACTTGCAACCGCAACAGGATGCCGCAGAGGGCCTAAAACCTGATGACACGACCGTGCGCAGGCAGCGCAACACCCCCCTCGAAGCGCTGCCGCGCCGCGCGCAGCGCGGCGCTTGGCCCAACGCAAAACGCCTCCCCAGAGGGAGGCGTCTTTGGGGCGGGAGCGGTCCGGCTGCGGCGCCGGGTTCAGCTCTCGGGCTCTTGGTAGACGCCCTGTTCCTTCAGTGCGTCCATGACTTCCTTGGGCATATAGGTTTCATCATGTTTCGCCAGGATTTCAGAGGCTTCAAAGACACCGTTCACGTAGCGCCCGGTGCCGACCATACCCTGGTTTTCCTCGAACAGGTCAGGCAGCACGCCGGTATAGGCGACGTTCACGGTCGCGCCGCCATCCGTCACCGCAAAGCGCACGGTTTCGCCCTGGCCGCGCTGCAGCGAGCCTTCCGCCACCAGCCCGCCGATGCGGAACACTTCCGACGGCTTCGGCGGTTCCTCCATCACCTGGCTGGGCGAGCGGAAGTAGTTGATCCCGTCCCGCATGGCATAGCCGATCAGGGCGGTTGCCACGATCAGGGCCACCGCGGCAACCGCGATGACCTGGATACGGCGCTGTTTCTTCAGGTTCTTCATGGTGTCCTCATATCAGGCCCAAGCCAGCGCCGCCCCGGATCAGGGGAACAGCGGCGCCATCATCAGGCCTTCGGTCTCGTTCTCACCTAACATCAGGTTCGCGTTCTGCAAGGCCTGGCCGCTGCTTCCTTTTGTCAGGTTATCCAGTGCCGCAAAGACGATGGCGCGGCCGCCGATCCGGTCCTGCGCCACGCCGATATGGCAGAAGTTGGAGCCGCGCACGTGATGCGTGCTCGGCGCCTCGCCGAACGGCAGCAGCTCAATGAACGGCTCATCGGCGTAAGCCTTGGCAAAGGTATCATGGATCGCCTGCGCGTCGCCCTTCACATAGACGGTCGCCAGGATACCCCGGTTCACCGGCAGCAGATGCGGGGTGAACTGCACCTTTACCGGGCGGCCTGCGATCTTGCTGAACTCCTGGTCGAACTCGCCCAGGTGGCGGTGGGTGCCGCCGATGGCATAGGCATTGTAGCCCTCGCTCAGCTCCGCGTGCAGCAGGTTTTCCTTGAGCGACCGGCCGGCGCCGGAGACCGCGCATTTCAGGTCCAGGATGATCTCGTCCAGGTCGATGACGCCCGCCTCGATCAGCGGCCGCAGGGCAAACTGGCCGGTGGCGGCGTTGCAGCCTGTGCCGGCCACCAGGCGCGCGGACCTGATTTCTTCCCGGTAGAACTCGGTCAGGCCGTAAACCGCCTCTTCCTGCTGCTCCAGTGCGGCGTGCGGGTTGCCGTACCACTTCTCGTATTCCGCAGGGTCGCGCAGCCGGAAGTCGGCTGACAGGTCGACGATCTTCAGAGTCTTGGGCAGGGCCGCGATCACGTCCTGGCTGGTCTTATGCGGCAGCGCGCAGAAGCACAGGTCGATATTTGCAAAGTCGATTTCGCCGATCTTGCACAGCACCGGAAGCTCCATATGGCGCAGGTGCGGGAACACCTCGGCCATGGTCATGCCGGCCTTGCGGTCAGCGGACAGCGCCGCGATCTCGATATTGGGGTGCTGGGCGATCAGCCGCACCAGTTCGGCGCCGGTATAACCGGAGGCGCCAAGGATAGCCACTTTATGGGTCATGTCAGACCTCGTCTTTCGATGTGATATGCCGGTTCCGCAGCCATCTGCGGAGAGAAATAGGAAAAACTGCGCCTCAGCACTTTGACCTGGAACAAGGTTCCGGACGGTCGGGGCTCAGGCGGCCTGAAAGGTGATTTCCCGTCGGAGAAACTGGGTCGCGCGGTCGCTGACACGGCCCGGGTTTCCGGTGGTATAGAACCCGCCCGCACCGTTGCCCAGCATTCCGGGATGGCGCTTCAGGTAGTCCGCAAGGCTGTCTGCCACCAGGCTGCCCTGGCTGAACACCTTGACCTCAGGGCCAAGTGCGGCCTGAAAGGTCTGCTCCATCAGCGGGTAATGGGTGCAGCCGAGGATCGCGGCCTCAGGATGCGGCATCTTGCGCTTCAGCGCATCGACATGCGAGCGCACCAGCGCCTCGGCCAGGATCATGTCGCCGTCCTCAATGGCGTCGACCACGCCGCCGCAGGCCTGCGCCTCGACATCTACGCCGATGGCGCGGAACGCCAGTTCCCGCTGGAACGCGCGGCTGGCGACGGTGGCCGGGGTGGCAAACAGCGCCACGTGCTTCACCTCCACCTCGCGCGGGGGGGAGTTGTCGCCCCACTGCCGTTCGGTGAGCGCCTCGATCAGCGGCACGAAGACACCCAGCACCCGCTTGCCCTGGGGCAAGCCGCCCTCCTGCATCCGGCGCAGCGCGGCGGCGGAGGCGGTGTTGCAGGCGAGGATCACCAGATCGCAGCCCTTGTCCCACATGTCCTCCATCGCGGCCTTGGTCAGCTGATAGATGTTTTCGGCATCGCGCACGCCATAGGGCGCATGGGCGTTGTCGCCGTAGTAGAGGAAATCCACATCCGGCAGGCGCTTTTGCGCCGCGTCCAGGACGGTCAGCCCGCCCAGGCCTGAATCAAAGATGCCTACAGCCATTTCGCTTTCTCACGCGCGGTGTTTCTCTTCGAACTCAAACCCGTAACCATAGGATTTGAGCGGTACTGGAGAAAGCTCATACGTCGCTTTGCGCAAGAAATCCATAAGGGCTTTTGTATCATTGGCCAGTGGCGCCAACGTGCCGCGGCCAATGGGTGCGCCGATCACCACCCGGACCGGGGTATCGACCCGCTTGCGGAACTCCTGGATCAGCAATCCCATGCGCAGGGTGGCGTGCAGGTGGCTGGCAATCTGGAACAGGCGGGAGGTGTGGCCGTCGAAGAACAGCGGCACCACCACCGCGTCGGATTTGGCGATCATCCGGGCGGTGAAGCCGCGCCAGCCGGGGTCCATCGGATGGCCCAGCGGATGCGCCGCGGTGGACACGGTGCCGCCCGGGAAGATCCCGATGGCACCGCCCTGCCCCAGATAGTCCAGCGCGTCCTTGCGGGTCTGCAGGTTGGTCTGCACGGCCTCGCGGGTTCCGGCGAAATCCACCGGCAGGATCACCTTGTTCAGGTCTTCGGCCCTGCGGAACACGTGGTTGGCCAGAATGCGGAAATCGCCGCGGGTTTCCGCCAGGATATGCCCCATCATCAGCCCGTCGAGAATGCCGTAAGGGTGGTTGGCGATGAGGATCACCGGCCTGTCCTGCGGAATGTTGCCGAGCGCGCCGCCCGCCACCTCCAGCGTCAGCCCGTAGCGCTCTGCCATCACCGACCAGAAGCTGCGCCCCGCCGCCACCTCCTGCTCATATCCTGCGGCGCGGCGGATCAGGCTCAGCCGCCCGGTGGTATTCTCCATCAGCCGGATCACCGCGCGGCCTGCGCGGGTGGAGGCGGAATGGGCATAGGAAATATCACGGGCGAGGCGGTTTTGCGCGTGCATCTGGGGGAAGGCTCCGTCTGGATGTCACCGGCGGTATAAGGCCGGCAGCGCAGCGTGCAAGATGGCTGTAACAGCCGTATGACAGGCGCGGCCCGGACAGACCGCCGCATGGGCGGCCTGCTGCCCGTGTTGCGCAGGCCGGTCAGGCCGCGGCAGTCCGTTTGCCGCCCATCAGGGGCAGGCCCGCCAGCCCTTGGCCGCGCCACAGGACATAGGTCAGGACCGGCTCCGCGCCGGTGTTCATCGCGTGCGGCTGCCAGCCGCCGTGCAGGCGCGTATCGCCCGCCTGCAGCCAGCTTTCGTTCTCCTCGGTCAGGAACTGCGCGCCGCCGCCCAGCACCACATACAGCTCCTCCGCCTCGTGGCTGTGCCAGTCGTATTTCAGCCCGGCGCCCCAATAGGCGATATAGCCGCGCAGCCGGGTGCTGCGGAAATGGCCGGTCGGGCCGAACAGCTCGAAATAGCCGTAGTTCTGCAGGAAATGCGCACCGACCTCGGCCTCGGTATAGGTCTGTGTCCAATGCGCGTGCCCCGCCGCCGTGCGCAGCGCGTCGATCAGGGGCTGGGTGTCAGCCGTGCCCGGCAGGCCGAACCCCGCCACCTGGTCCTGCGCTGCCATCGCGGCAGGGGCCAGCGCGGCCGGTTCCAGATCGCCGGGCCAGGGGGCGAATTCCCGCAGGGCGGGCAGCTTTGCGTGCAGATCGCGGGCGGCCTGCAAGGCCTGCGAGAGGGACATCGGGCGGCTCCTTTCCGCTGCGGCAAGGGAATGCAATCCGGGCAGAGCCTAGCGGCAGCGCGCCGAAACGCGCGCTGCAAATGCTGAAAAATGGGCCAAAAACGACCGGTGCCGCAGGATTCTGCAGGCGGGCCGCCCCGCGGGGGGCACAACGGCAAACGCCGCGCGTCAGCGCGGCGCAGGGCCCAACCGGGAAGGACCATCCAGGGAATGGTCCGGAGCGGGCGGGAGTGCCCCGCCCTGCCCCGTCTCAACAGGTCTTATTCAGCGGCCTGTTTCACCGCTGTTCCGCCCTGACGCAGGGCTGCCAGCAGCTCCTCGCGGCGTTTGGCGGCCTTTTGCTCGTTCGCCATCTTCACCGGACCGAAGCCGCGGATCTGCAGCGGCAGTTCGGCCAGCGCCAGCAGCGGCTCCATGATCTCAGGCGCGGCTTTCGGCAGCCATTCCTGCATGTCGGCCTCATACTGCTTGATCAGCGCCCGCTCCATCTTGCGCTCTTCGGTGTAGCCGAAGATGTCGAGCGGCGTGCCGCGCAGGCGTTTCAGCTTGGCCAGCACGCGGAAGCCGCGCTCCATGCCGGCGCCGAACTTGCGCTTTTGCGGGCGGCCGTTCGGATCGGTGCCGCCCAGCATCGGCGGGGCCAGGTGGTAGGAGAGCTTGAGATCGCCTTCAAACGCCTCTTCCGCCTTGGCGCGGCTGTCCAGCAGCAGGCGGGCGACCTCGTATTCGTCCTTGTAGGACAACAGCTTGTGATAGCCCTTTGCCACCGCTTCCTTCAGCGCGGGGTCGCTGATGCCGTCCAGGAGCCTGGCATAGCGCTTGGCCAGGCCCTTGCCCTGATAGGCGACCAGATGATCGGCGCGGAAGGCGATTTTCTCGTCCAGCGTCTTGGGCTTTTGCACCACCTTGGGCTGGATCAGCCGTGCGGCCTCTTCCGGGTGCAGCACCGCCCAGCGGCCGATGTCAAAGGCGCGCTTGTTGCGCTCCACTGCGGCGCCGTTCATCTCGATCGCCTGTTCGATGGCTTCATGGCTGACGGGCACCAGCCCCTTCTGCCAGGCGCCGCCGAACACCATCATGTTGGAGAAGATCGAGTCGCCCATGGTCACGCGCGCCAGTTCGGAGGCGTCAAACAGGTCCAGCCGCTCGCGCAGGCGGGCCTGCAACGCGACCTCCAGCCGGTCGGTGGGGATCGCGAACTCGGTATTGCGGGTGAATTCGCCGGTGATGATCTCGTGGCTGTTCACCACCGCGCCGGTCTGGCCGGTTGTGGTCAGGCCCAGGGTCTTGGCGCCCGCACTTACCACCAGGTCGCCGCCGATCAGCGCATGGGCTTCGCCGGTGGCAACGCGGATGGCTGAGATATCCTCGGGCTTCTCGGCAATCCGGCAATGGATATGCACCGCGCCGCCCTTCTGGGCGAGGCCGGCCATTTCCATCAGGCCGGCGCCCTTGCCGTCGATCTGCGCCGCCTGCGCCAGCACTGCGCCGATGGTGACAACGCCGGTGCCGCCGACGCCGGTGATCACCACGTTATGAGTGCCGTCGATTGCCGGCAGCTCCGGTTTCGGCAGATGCGGCAGGTCGATGGCGGCGGTGGCTTCCTTGCGGATCTTGGCACCTTCCACCGTCACGAAGGACGGGCAGAAGCCGTTGAGGCAGGAGAAGTCCTTGTTGCAGGACGACTGATCAATGGCGCGTTTGCGCCCCAGCTCGGTGTCCTTGGGCACGATGGAGACGCAGTTGGACTGCACCCCGCAATCGCCGCAGCCTTCGCAGACGTCGGAGTTGATGAACACACGCTGGTCCGGATCCGGGAACTGGCCGCGCTTGCGGCGGCGGCGTTTCTCGGCGGCGCAGGTCTGGATGTAGATGATCGCGGACACGCCCTCGATCTGTTCGAACTCGCGCTGGATCTTCATCATCTCGGCGCGCTCGTGCATCCGCATGCCGGCCGGGAACAGGGCGGCGTCCACGTCCTCCTTCTCGTCATAGACCACCGCAATGGTCTTGACGCCCATCGCCTTCAACTCATGCGCGATCTGCTGCGCCGTCAGCCCGCCCTCGGCCTGCTGGCCGCCGGTCATCGCCACCGCGTCGTTATACAGGATCTTGTAGGTGATGGTGGTGCCTTCGGCCAATGCCGCCCGGATCGCCTGCACGCCGGAGTGGTTGTAGGTGCCGTCGCCCAGGTTCTGGAACACGTGCTTTCGCTTGGAGAACGGCGCCTCGCCGACCCAGTTGACGCCCTCGCCGCCCATATGGGTGAAGCCGGTGGTTTCGCGGTCCATCCACTGCACCATGAAGTGGCAGCCGATACCGGCATAGGCGCGGGAGCCTTCCGGCAGCTTGGTGGAGGAGTTGTGCGGGCAGCCGGAGCAGAAATAGGGCAGACGGGTCGCGATTTCCTCGGCGTTGTCGGCGCGGCGGGCGTCATCCAGCGCGGCCATGCCGGCGCGGATCGCCTCGGTCTCGCGGCCCTCCTCGATCAGGATGCTGCCCAGTTTCTCTGCAATCATGATCGGGTCGAGCGCGTAGCGGGTCGGGAACAGCTCGTCGCGGTGCATGCTGCCGGCGCCGCCCTTGTACCAGCCATAGACGCGGCGGCCCTTGCGGTTGTCAAAGATCGCTTCCTTGATCTGGATCTCGATCAGCTTGCGCTTTTCCTCGACCACGACAATCAGGTCCAGCCCTTCGGCCCAATCGTTGAAGCCCTTCATGTCCATTGGCCAGGTCTGACCCACCTTGTAGGTGGTGATGCCGAGGCGCTCTGCCATGTTTTCGTCGATGTTCAACAGCTTCAGCGCGTGCACCAGGTCGAGCCAGTTCTTGCCGGCGGCGACAAAGCCGATCTTGGCGCCGGGCTTGCCCCACATGCGCTTGTCCATCTTGTTGGCGTGGCTGAACGCCTCTGCCGCAAAGCGCTTGTAGTCGATGATGCGGTTTTCCTGGCGGAAGCGGTCGTCGTCCAGGCGGATGTTCAGCCCGTCGGCGGGCATCTCGAAGTCGGGCGCGACCAGCTGCATCCGGTCCGGGCGGGCGTCAACGACCGAGGTCACCTCGATGGTGTCCTTCATGGTCTTGAGGCCGACCCAAAGGCCGGAGAAGCGGCTGAGCGCATAGCCGTAGATGCCGTAGTCCAGGATCTCCTGCACGCCCGCGGGGCTGACGATCGGCAGGTAGCAGTCCAGGAGCGACCATTCCGACTGGTGCAGCACGGTGGAGCTTTCGCCGGTGTGGTCGTCGCCCATCGCCAGCAGGACGCCGCCGTGCTTGGAGGTGCCGGCCATGTTGGCATGGCGCAGCGCGTCGCCGGAGCGGTCGACGCCCGGACCCTTGCCGTACCACAGGCCGAAGACGCCGTCGTATTTGCCCTCGCCGCGCACCTCGGCCTGCTGCGCACCCCAGAGCGCGGTGACCGCCAGATCCTCGTTCAGACCGTACTGAAAGGTGACATCCGCCGCCTTCAGGTGCTTTTCCGCACGGCTCATCTGCAGGTCCACCGCGCCCAGCGGCGAGCCGCGGTAGCCGGTGACCAGACCGGCCGTGTTGAGGCCTGCCGCCTTGTCGCGGTGCTTCTGCATCAGCATCAGCCGCACCAGCGCCTGAGTGCCGTTCAGCAGAACCGGCGATTTGGTCAGATCGTATTTATCATTGAGTGAGATCTTTTGCGTGCTCATCGTGGCCTCCTCAACCGGGACTAGCTTGCACATTCTGGCGCGCAGAATAGGTCATAATTGCTGACCTGAATAGTCGCTTTTTTTCGTTTTCGCTCGCTTGCGTCACGAAAACTGATACATAACTAAGATTTCATATAGTCGGCCCCAGGCGCACAGAAAGTAACGGATATGGATTGGGACAAGCTCAGAATATTTCACGCGGTGGCGGACGCGGGCAGCCTGACCCATGCCGGCGACAAGCTGAACCTGTCGCAATCGGCGGTCAGCCGCCAGATCCGGGCGCTGGAAGAGAGTTTGAACGCCACTCTGTTTCACCGTCACGCGCGCGGGCTGATTCTCACCGAACAGGGTGAGCTGCTGTTTGACGCCACCCAGTCCATGTCGGCGCGGCTGGAGGCGGCCTCTGCCCGTATCCGCGACAGCGAAGAAGAAGTGTTCGGCGAATTGCGGGTGACCACCACCGTGGGCTTTGGCACCCTGTGGCTGGCGCCGCGGCTGACCAAACTGTATGAGCAGTACCCCAACCTCAAGATCGACCTGATGCTGGAGGAACGGGTGCTGGACCTGCCGATGCGCGAAGCCGATGTGGCCATCCGCATGAAGGAGCCGAGCCAGGCCGATCTGGTGCGCAAGCGGCTGATGACCGTGCGCATGGGGCTTTATGCGACGCCGGCCTATCTGGAGAAGCACGGCAATCTGGAAACATCCGCCGACATTTCACAGCACCGGCTGATCTGCCAGAACCAGCGCTCGGCCCAGGTGGGCTCTGCCGCGGTTCTGGGCAAGAAGCTGATGGCGGAGGATCCGGCATCTCTGCTGACCGTCAACAACTATTTCGGCGTGCTGCAGGGGGTGCTGCACAATCTGGGCATCGGCATTCTGCCCGACTATGTGACAGAAGAATTCCCGCAGCTTGTCGAGGTGCTGCCGGACGAGGACCAGAACGAGGTTCCGGTCTACCTCGCCTATCCGGAAGAACTGCGCCATTCGCAGCGGGTCGGCGCGTTCCGCGATTTCGTGCAATCCGAGATCATGGAACACCGCAAGCATATGAAGGCGCTGGGCAAGCTGTAAGCCCGTCTGCCGCCGGCACGAGCGGTTCCAGCCGCAGTGCAGCGGCCGGCCCGCGCGCGGCCGGCCTGTCCCGGGACCGCCGCTCCAGCCATGCAAAAACCGCATAGCAGCATTGACACGCAATTATCCTTAATCCCCTTGAAGGGGCAGGCCCGGAGCCCTAAATGATCCACATGAAGGCGGCGGCAACGCCCCCCTTCATACCTCCCTGTTGGACTTCGGCCGAGCTTAGTGCTCGGCCTTTTTTTTGCGCAACCGGCTGGCGTGCAAGCACTCTTTCGGCGCTGCAAACACCTGCCCCCCGGCCATCGGCCTTTGCAGCGCCGGTCCGGCGCAGACCGCCGGCTGCCTGTGCTGCTTAGCACCGGTGCAGGCGCAGCAGCGCGCAAATTGTTGCCCCTCCAGCCGCCTGCATTCGCAATGCTTGTATTTTCAGCGGTTTGCCCGCCCGCCGCCGTAATTTCCGCCGCTTTCAAAAACCTGCATTGGCATCGGGGCCCGCAGGGCATGGCGGCAGGCCTGCTGCGGCGCTTGGACGCCGCCCGGGGCATCTGCCGGGGATTCGACTAATTCCACTTCCCCCGCGCTCCTCCTTGCCCTAAAAGGCGCGCAATCGCAGCCATTGGGGACGTTTACGGATGCAGGAACCCGCCATCACGCCTGAATTGATTGCCAATCACGGGCTGAAGCCCGAGGAATACGATCTGATCCTCGAAATCATCGGGCGGGAGCCGACCTTCACCGAGCTGGGCATCTTCTCGGCGATGTGGAACGAGCACTGCTCTTATAAATCCTCCAAGAAATGGCTGCGCACCCTGCCGACCGAAGGCCCGCAGGTGATCTGCGGCCCCGGCGAGAACGCGGGCATCGTGGACATCGGCGACGGCGATGCCGTTGTTTTCAAGATGGAAAGCCACAACCACCCCTCTTACATCGAACCCTACCAGGGCGCGGCAACCGGGGTTGGCGGCATTCTGCGGGATGTCTTCACCATGGGCGCGCGGCCCATCGCCTCGATGAACTCGCTGTCGTTCGGGGAAACATCGCACCCCAAGACCCGCCGGCTGGTCAACGGCGTGGTTGAGGGCATCGGCGGCTACGGCAACTGCTTTGGCGTGCCCTGCGTCGGCGGCGAGGTCCGTTTCCACCCCGCTTACAACGGCAACTGCCTGGTGAACGCATTTGCCGCAGGTCTCGCGCGCACTGACGCGATCTTCTACTCCGCCGCCTCCGGCGTTGGCATGCCGGTTGTGTACCTGGGCGCCAAAACCGGCCGTGACGGCGTTGGCGGCGCCACCATGGCGTCGGCGGAATTCGACGACACCATCGAGGAAAAGCGCCCCACCGTTCAGGTCGGCGACCCCTTCACCGAAAAACGCCTGATGGAAGCCACGCTGGAGCTGATGCAGACCGGCGCGGTGATCTCGATCCAGGACATGGGGGCAGCAGGCCTCACCTGCTCTGCCGTGGAAATGGGCGACAAGGGCAAGCTGGGCGTGCGCCTGGACCTGGAAAAGGTGCCGCAGCGCGAAGAGAACATGACCGCCTACGAGATGATGCTGTCGGAATCCCAGGAGCGGATGCTGATGGTGCTGAAGCCGGAGCTGGAAGCCGAGGCGCGCGCAGTGTTTGAGAAGTGGGATCTGGACTTTGCCATCGTCGGCGAAACCATTGCCGAAGACCGCTTCTTGATCATGCACAACGGCGAGGTGAAAGCCGATCTGGTGCTGTCCAAGCTGTCCTCCACCGCGCCGGAATACGACCGCCCGTGGGTGGAAACCCCTGCGCCTGCGCCGCTGACCGACGCGGATGTGCCGGCCATCGACCCGATCGACGGGCTGAAGGCGCTGCTGTCCTCGCCGAACTATGCGGGCAAGCAGTGGGTCTATGAACAGTACGACACCACCGTGATGGGCGACACCCAGCGCCGTCCGGGCGCGGGCTCCGGCATCGTCCGCGTGCATGGCACCGGCAAGAAGCTGGCGTTCACCTCCGACGTGACCCCGCGCTACGTCAAGGCAAACCCGTTTGAGGGCGGCAAGCAGGCGGTGGCCGAAGCCTACCGCAACCTGACCGCGGTCGGCGCCAAGCCGCTGGCGACCACCGACAACCTGAACTTCGGCAACCCCGAAAAACCGGAGATCATGGGCCAGTTCGTCGGCGCCATCAAAGGCATCGGCGAGGCGGTTGCCGCGCTCGACATGCCGATCGTCTCCGGCAACGTGTCGCTCTACAATGAAACCGACGGCAAGGGCATCCTGCCGACCCCGACCATCGGCGCCGTGGGCCTGATTGCCGCGGGCGAAGAGCCGATCATCGGCGAAGCCCGCGACGGCCATGTGGCATTGCTGGTGGGCGAGACGACCGGCCACCTGGGCCAGTCGGCGCTGCTGGCTGAAGTGTTCAACCGTGAAGACGGCGACGCCCCGGCGGTGGATCTGGAAGCAGAAAAGCGCAACGGCGAGTTCATTCGCGCCAACCGCGATCTGATCAAGGCCTGCACCGACCTCGGCGACGGCGGCTTGGCGCTGGCAGCGTTCGAGATGGCGGAAGAGGCCGGCGTCGGCGTGCAGATCGACGCAGGCGACACCCCGACCGTGTTCGGCGAAGACCAGGCGCGCTATCTGATCGCCTGCAACTTCGACCAGGCCGAGGCGCTGATGCTGGCCGCGGGCCAGGCCGGTGTCACCGTCACCACCGTCGGCAAGTTCGGCGGCGACATGGTGAAGATCGGCGGCTCCGAAGCATCTCTGGCCGAGCTGAAGGAGATCTTCCGCTCCAGCTTTGCCGCTGCCGTGGCCTGAGGCGCGGCGCCGCCCCCTGAGGCGGCAGAGACATGATCCAGGGCGGGATGGCACAGCCGTCCCGCCTTTTCCTTTGACACGTCCTTTCACACGTCCTTTCAAACCGGGGCCGGCCCATGACCCTTCCTGAGCTGACAGAGGATTGCAGCCGCTGCGCGGGTCTTTGCTGCGTAGCCTATCCGTTTGAGGCGCATGAGGATTTCGGCCTCCTGAAGGAGGCGGACACGCCCTGCCCCAACCTTGCTGCGGATTTCCGCTGCACCATCCACGCCGATCTGGTCAAATGCGGTTTTGGCGGCTGCGCCGCCTATTCCTGCGCCGGCGCCGGCCAGCGGGTGACGCAAGACCTGTTTGACGGCGAAACCTGGCGCGATGACCCGGATCTGCTGCCCCATATGACCCATGCCTTGCGGGTGCTGCGCCCGATCCACGAGGCGCTGCTGGTGCTGCAGGAAGCTGCTGCGCTGCCGCTGCCCAAGGACCTGCAGGACCGCTGCGCGGCGCTGACCCGGGCGCTGTGCCCGGAAAACCCCGCGTCGGTCTGGGACTTCGAGGAGGACAGCGTTCAGGAGGCCCTGGCCAGCCTGCCGGACTTTGTCGAAAGCCTGGCCCCCTTTGCCCGGGACAGCTGTTAATCCTGCTTGCACAGCCCCCGGCGCCCCCCTACATTTTTGGCAAACAAGACAAAGGACTTCCCCGGATGCCCATGCAAGCCCACGAAATCGAAGAACTGCTGCGCGCTGCCTTCCCGGATGCCAAGATCCAGGTCGGCGGCACCGATGGCGTTCACATGTCGGCGATGGTCGTCGACGAAAGCTTCCGCGGCAAGAACCGCGTCCAGCAGCAGCGCGCTGTCTATGCCGCGCTGAAAGGCAAGATGGACGGCCCCGACGGCGACCTGCACGCGCTGGCGCTGACCACCAAGGCGCCTGAGTAAGCGCCATGTCCCTGTTCGCCTTTTTCCTGGTGATTGGCATTGTGGTGATGACCGCCTTTGTCGCGGTCGTCTCCCAGCGCCGCCGCCCGCTGGAGGAGGACGAGACAGACCCGGATTACCACACCCTGCGCTCCGATTATCAGTCGGGCATGGGCGGCGGATCCGTTCGCACTTGGAAGGTTCCCAAAGACCCGCAGGAATACGCGCGCTTCTTCGTGCCCAAGAGCAAACGGAAATAGCGCTGCACCGGTCCCGGCATGCCCCACGGGGCGGATTGGCAAAACCCTCGAAATTACCTATATGACGGCCAACGCAAACGGCGCAGCAGCCGAAAGGAAATAGACATATGACCGACGCAAAAACCCGCATCGACGAAACCGTCAAAGCCCATGATGTTGTGCTTTACATGAAAGGCACCAAGGAAATGCCGCAGTGCGGCTTCTCCTCGCGCGTGGCGGCGGTGCTGAACTATATCGGCGTCGACTACACCGACGTGAACGTGCTGGCGGACGAAGAGATCCGTTCGGGCATCAAGGAATATTCCGACTGGCCGACCATCCCGCAGCTTTACGTCAAGGGCGAATTCGTCGGCGGCTGCGACATCATCACCGAGATGGCCCTGTCGTCGGAGCTCGATACCCTGTTTGAGGACAACGGCATTTCCTTCAACAAGGAAGCAGCCGACAAGATCCGCGAAGCCAACGCCTGATTTCGTCAGCCCTGGCAAGAAAAAAAGGCGCCCCAGCGGCGCCTTTTCCTTTTCCTGGCAATGGCTTGGGGCAATGCCCTCAGCTTGCCGCCTGTTCCTCGACCTGCTGGGCCAGCGCCTCGGTGCGGGCGGCCAGTTCGGCCAGGCTTTCGGTCACTTGCGGCGGCACCACCGCCACCTCAACCCGTTCGGGCTCTGGCGGCGGAGCGTTTTTCAGCGCTTCCAGCTCCTGCATGCGCTCGGCCAGTTCGGCCTCAACTTCCTTGATCCGGTCTTCGACCGCGGCGGTCTTGTCGGCCAGCATCAGCCCCGCCATCAAGAGCATCCGCGCCTCGGGCATCCGGCCGATCTGGTCGGACAGAACCTGCGCCTCGTCGTCCAGCATCTTGGCGGCGGAATGCAGATAGCTTTCCTCGCCCTCCTGGCAGGACACTTCAAAGCCGCGGCCGCCGATATGAATGGTCACTTCGGGCATCAGACTTCCTCTCCTTCGGGCAGATTGCGGGCGGTGGCCAGCAGCGGTTCCAGCTTGGCCAGCACCGCGTTCACCTGCGCCTGATCGCTAGCCTGGGCCGCGCGCAGGCCTTCGATCTCAGCCTCCATCGAGGCATTGATCAGCCCGGCATCGCCCAGGCTTTGGGCATTGGCCTCGCGCAGCGCCGCGTTGGAGGCGCGCAGTTCTTCATTGGCCTGGCGCAGCTGCTGAAGTTCGCTGTCCAGCCGCAGCAGGGCCTCGTTCTGGCGCGCGATCTCCGCGCTCATGTCCGGTGCCGCGGACGGCTCTGCCGCGGAGGCGCCTGCCTCCTCCAGCCGGGCCTTCAGGCTGTCGTTGGCAGCCTGGGCTTCGGCAAGCTGGTCTTCCAGCCGCTCCCTGTCGCTGGCAGCAGTGTTGGCCGCGGCCTCGATCTGGCTTTTCAAGCGCGCGACTTCGGCCCGCAGCGCTTCTTTTTCGGCCGGGTCGCCCGCCTCGTTGCGCAGCAGCTGCAGTTCCGCCTGCATTGCCGCGACGTCATCACCGCCGGCAGGCGCCCTGCTTTCGGCCTCCTGCAGGCGGGCGTGCAGCACCTTCACCCGCTCTTCCAGCTGGGCGTTGGCGGTTTTCTCTTCATCCAGAGCCTGCTCCAGCGCCTCGTTGGCGGCATTCGCAGCCGCCTCCTCGGCAGCCTTGGCGGCTGCTGCGGCAGCTTCCGCCGCCTTCACCTGGTCCGCCGCGCGGGCCTCCTGCAGAGCGGCCGTGCCTGCGCTGATGCGCTCCAGCGCGGCCTGGATGCGGCCTTGCAATTCTTCGATCTGGTTCATGCCTGTCCCTCACCCGTCCACATCAGTTCACTCTTCTTCTGGCGGCGCCCGCGCGAATCGCACACGCGCCTCTGACATGGGCCAGTTATTCCCTATCAGGGATAAAACACCCCCCCTTGTCTTTCAACCACTTGCCGCGCCAACTTCGCGCAGGGCAGCAGACATGCGCGCAACCGTGCTTGATCTTTGGCTCATCGCTGTTATTGAGCGCACCAATTGCCTGTAACGCCAAAGGAACAATCCCAGTGGACCTGACAGCCCTGCGCACCGCCAATCCCGAGCATTGGAACAAGGCCGCCGCCATCCGCGCGCTGGCCCTGGACGCCGTCGCCGCCGCCAACTCCGGCCACACCGGTATGCCCATCGGCATGGCCGATGTGGCGACCGTTCTGTTTGAAAAACATCTCAAATTTGATGCATCCAACCCGTCCTGGCCGGACCGCGACCGGTTCATCCTGTCGGCGGGCCACGGTTCGATGCTGATCTATTCGCTGCTCTATCTTGTCGGCGACAGCCAGGTCACTCTGGATCAGATCAAGAACTTCCGCCAGATGGGCGCGATCACCGCGGGCCACCCTGAGAACTTCCTGGTCGACGCTGTCGAAGTGACCACCGGCCCGCTGGGCCAGGGTATCTCCAACGCCGTCGGCTTTGCCATGGCAGAGGAAATGCAGCGCGCCCATTACGGCAAGAAAGTCGTCGATCACTACACCTATGTGATTGCCGGCGACGGCTGCCTGATGGAAGGCATCAGCCAGGAGGCCATCGGCCTTGCAGGCCGCCACCAGCTGGGCAAGCTGATTGTCTTCTGGGACAACAACAACATCACCATCGACGGCACCGTTGACCTCAGCGACCGCACCAACCAGGTGCAGCGCTTCAAGGCGTCGGGCTGGCAGGTTCTGGAAATCGACGGCCACGACCCCAAGGCCATCGACGAGGCCATCGAGGCGGCCAAGAAATCCAAGAAGCCTTCGATGATCGCCTGCAAGACCCACATCGCCCTGGGCCACGCCGCGCAGGACACCTCCAAGGGCCATGGCGCGCTGACCGATCCCGAGCAGCTGCAGGCGGCCAAGGACGCCTATGGCTGGACCGGCGGCGCGTTCGAGGTGCCGGCAGAGATCAAGTCCCAGTGGGAAGAAATCGGCGCCCGCGGCAAATCCGAGCGCGAAGCCTGGGAAGCCCGTTTTGCGGAGCTGTCGCAGCAGAAGCAGGACCGCTTCAACCGCGCCTATGCGCTGGACGCCCCCAAGAAGCTGTCGGCCACCATCAAGGCGCTGAAAAAGCAGGTCTCCGAGACCCAGCCATCGGTTGCCACCCGCAAATCGTCGGAAATGGTGCTGGAAGTGATCAACCCGATCATGCCGGAAACCGTGGGCGGCTCCGCCGACCTCACCGGCTCCAACAACACCAAGACCGGCGACCTGGGCGTCTTTGACACCGACAACCGCAAGGGCCGCTATGTCTACTGGGGCATCCGCGAGCACGGCATGGCCGCGGCGATGAACGGCATGGCGCTGCACGGCGGTATGCGCCCCTATGGCGGCACCTTCTTCTGCTTCACCGACTATGCCCGCCCGGCGATGCGCCTGGCCGCCCTGTCGAAGATCCCGACCGTGTTCGTGATGACCCACGACTCGATCGGCGTCGGCGAAGACGGCCCGACCCACCAGCCGGTTGAACACCTGGCAATCTGCCGCGCGACCCCGAACACCTATGTGTTCCGCCCGGCCGACACCGTGGAAACCGCCGAGGCCTGGGAGATTGCCCTGACCGCCAAGGAAACCCCCTCGGTTCTGGCCCTGACCCGTCAGAACCTTCCGACCGTGCGGACCGAGCACAAGCTCAGCAACATGGTGGAAAAAGGCGCCTACGTGCTGGCTGAGGCCGAGAACAAGCGCCAGGTGATCCTGATCGCCACCGGCTCCGAAGTCTCCGTTGCGATGGAAGCCAAGGCCAAGCTGGAGGCCGAGGGCATCGGCACCCGCGTCGTCTCCATGCCCTGCATGGAGCTGTTTGCGCAGCAGGACGAAGCCTACCGCCGCAAGGTTCTGCCCGCAGGCCCGGTACGCGTCGGCATCGAGGCCGCCGTGCGCGCCGGCGGCTGGGACCGCTGGCTGCTGGGCGAGCGCGGCCAGGAGAAGAAAGCCGGTTTCGTCGGAATGGACCGTTTCGGCGCGTCTGCGCCTGCAGGCGAGCTGTTCGAGAAGTTCGGTATCGCCGCTGAGGGCACTGTCGCCAAGGTGAAAGAGCTGCTGGGCTGAACTTCTTCAACGACCGAGAATACACTAAGGGGCGCCAAGCACGGCGCCCCTTTTCATATTGGCATTATGACTTTAGCTTACCGACAACAGCTTCCTTATTGTGATTACCTAACATGCTCGATACTGGTTTGACCTCGGCTGAACGCAATCCGTTTTACTTGCTGGCAACGACATACGGTGAACATTCAACTGGTTTTGATGGAAGTTTCGAAGAGAAAAACCGCCGTATCTGGAACGGATTTATGGCGCACACTCTGAAGCCGGAGTTCAGGGAGAAACTGGCGAAAGCACTTGAGAAAGACCCCGCTGAATTTCTCCCCCTTACTGATCAAGAGCTGAAACATGTCGAAGATCGCTTCGACATGGCAAACATCTCTTTCAGCGAACTGCCTGCACCTGAAACTATGCATGGATTTTCCTCAATTTCTTTTCGCGACTTGGTTTTTCAGAAGTCAGTACTGCTTTCCAACAGGATTTTCCCGTTCGTGATTGACTTCAGCAGGTCAAAATTTTGCATGAATTTTTCGATGCAAAAATCTATTTTGACAGCTGCGCATTTTTCGGACGCTCACTTCCAACGCTTTGCCTACTTCAATGAGGCAAAGATGGGCAACATCGGGTGGGTCGGGAACGCTGTGGAATTCAGAAATGCTAGATTCTGTCGGCAAGCAAGTTTTTCAAAAGCCCAGCTCAAGAACGCTGATTTCACAAAGGCCAAGTTTGAAGAAGCCGTTCGATTTGACGACACCATTTTCTACGGTGGCTGTCCAAAATTTTACGACGCCGCGCTTCCCGAAGACACAGTCTTTCCGTTGCAACCTGAAAACTGGGGTTTTCCAACACCCAGTATTGACCGCTTTGGGACTTTCAAACCTTACACCCCACTTCAGCTAAAAATCGAAAGCAACAGCTTCACAGCATTGCGTCGCCGGATGGAAGAATTGCAACGACCAGAAGACGCCCATTTCTTTACGCGGATGGAGTTTAGAGCTAAGGGAGAGCCTAAAGGATGGTATGGGTTCTTGGTTAAGCTTTATGGTTGGTTCTCTAACTATGGATATTCTATTGGCCGTCCGTTGGCTGCGTTAGGCTTCCTCTTAGGTCTCGGCAGCGCTGCTTACTTTGGATATTTTATTAGCTCTTCGTCGTCCCTTGTATCTGCTCCGGATTCCCCCTTTTGGACTGGGGTTGGGTATTCCATTAGCAACACTTTCAGCTTCTTTGGTTTGGGAAAGCTGGTGGATGAAGGGGTTGTAGGGCAACTTCCTCCCGTGCTGAAATTGTTCGCTGGGATACAAACCGTCTTTGGTCTTATCTTTTCGTTTCTACTCGGTTTAGGGCTGCGAAACCACTTTAGGGTTGGGTAAACTTGCCAATCACCGGCCCGATCACCTTGGTCGCCAGCGGGATCAGCACCAGCCCCCACGCGAGGCCGAACACCCCGTCCATCGCTGCTTTGGCCGCCCATTCCACAGCGCCGGTCCAGGCCTCCGGCACCGCGTGGCCGACGGCATAGGCCCAGTCGTGGATCAGATGGCCGAGCCAGCCAAAGCCCAGCACCTCCAGCCCGTGGATGATGATGGAGCCGCCGACCCACAGCATCGCCGCGGTGCCGACCACCGACAGGATCTTCATCAGCACCGGCATGAACTTGACCAGCCCGCGCCCCAGGCCGCGGCCCGGGGACGTCAGCGCGTTCTGCGCCAGGAACAGCCCCACGTCGTCCATCTTCACGATCAGCGCGACAGAGCCGTAGACCGCCAGCGTCACGCCGATTGCCACCACCGCCAGCGTCGCCGCCTGCATCCAGACCGTCGGCGCCTCGATGGCGGCCAGCGCGATGGTCATGATCTCCGCCGACAGGATGAAATCTGTCTTGATCGCGCCCTTGATCTTCTGCTCCTCCAGATGGCCCGGGTCCTTGATGCTCATGTCCTCGTCAATGGCGTGGCTGGCATGGGGAAACAGCACGTGAAAGATCTTCTCCGCTCCCTCGAAACACAAGTAGGAGCCCCCGAGCATCAGCAGCGGCGTGATTGCCCAGGGTGCGAAGTTGGCCAGCAGCATCGCCACCGGCAGCAGCAGGATCAGCTTGTTGAACAGGGAGCCGCGGGTGATGCGCCAGATGATCGGCAGCTCGCGCGCAGGCGCAAACCCTTGCAGGTACTTCGGTGTCACCGCCGCGTCGTCGATGATCACCCCCGCCGTTTTGGCGCCGGCCTTGCCCGCCGCCGCCGCCACATCATCCACGGAGGCTGCCGCCACCTTGGCGATCCCCGCCACGTCATCCAGAAGCGCCAGCAATCCGCTCATGCCAAAATCCTCAAAACCTATCCGCTTTAACAGGCAATCTGCCCGCTTCCGCGGCGCAGCACAAGCGTTAGCGCCACCGCGCCGGAGCCGCGGATTTCCGTTAACGCCACCGCCGCAGATCGTTACCGCCAACATCATGATTTTGCGCTAACAGTTTCATTTAATGACGCTTTTACCCCTTTAGACCACATGGCCGCCGGTCTATATGGCGGCCAAAGGTTTTTGCTCGCTTGGAGACGTACTCATGACCATCAAAGTCGGGATCAACGGTTTTGGCCGCATCGGCCGCTGCACCCTGTCGCATATCGCCGCCTCGGGCCGCGACGACATCGAAGTGATCAAGGTGAACGCCACCGGGCCGCTGGAAACCGCAGCACACCTGATCAAATACGATTCCGTGCATGGCCGTTTCCCGGGCGAAGTGACCATCGGCGACGGCACCATGAACCTGGGCCGCGGCGACATGCAGATGTTCTCCACCTACGACATGAACGAGCTGGACTGGTCGGGCTGCGACGTGGTTCTGGAATGCACCGGCAAGTTCAACGACGGCGAGAAGGCCAAGGCGCACCTGGAGCGCGGCGCGAAGAAAGTGCTGCTGTCCGCACCGGGCAAGAACGTCGACAAGACCATCGTCTACGGCGTTAACCATGACCAGCTGGAAGCCGGCGACACCATGATCTCCAACGGCTCCTGCACCACCAACTGCCTGGCGCCGCTGGCCAAGGTGCTGGACGAGGCGTTCGGCATCGAGCACGGCATCATGACCACCATCCACGCCTATACCGGCGACCAGCCGACGCTCGACCGCCGCCACAAGGACCTGTACCGCGCCCGCGCCGCAGCCATGTCGATGATCCCGACCTCGACCGGCGCTGCAAAAGCGCTGGGTGAAGTGCTGCCGAACCTGAAAGGCCGCCTGGACGGCTCCGCCATCCGCGTGCCGACCCCGAACGTCTCCGCCGTGGACCTGACCTTCCGCGCCGGCCGCGACGTGACCGCTGAGCAGGTCAACGCCGCCGTCAAGGAAGCGGCTGAAGGCCCGATGAAGGGCGTGCTGGGTTATGAGCCCGCGCCGCTGGTCTCCGTCGACTTCAACCACTCGCCGGAAAGCTCGATCTTCGCGCCCGACCAGACCCGCGTGGTCGAGGACCGCATGGTGCGCGTGCTGGCCTGGTACGACAACGAATGGGGTTTCTCGGTGCGCATGGCCGACGTCGCCGTTGCCATGGGCAAACTGGGCTGATCCCAGCCTAACCCCTTGAGACTTCACGCCCGCTCAGGTTATCTGGGCGGGCGTTTTCCTTTGCGGCGGAGCTGTCATGACCAACCGGATTGCCCTTGTCCTGGGCCTGTTCCTGATTGCCGCCGCCGTGATTGACATTGTCCTTTTCGGCGACCGGCACATGATCTTTCTCGGCAAGAAGCTGTTTGCGCTGATCGACTGGGTCGCATTCTGGCGCTGATCCGCCCGCTGCTGCCGCCGCTTCGGCGTGCGCTACCCCCCTCTTTTTCAGCCTGGCAGGGGCGCCAGCCCCTGCCCGCGCGCGCAGCGCGCCGCCGAAAGCACAAAGCCGGGCGTCAGCCCGGCTTTGCCTGTGTCCGATACTGTGAACGCGATCAGGCGGTCTTGCCCAAACGCTCCAGCAGCTTTTCCTTGACCAGCGGGCTGACGAACTTCGACACGTCCCCGTCCAGCCGGGCGATTTCCTTGACCAGCTTGGAAGCAACCGCTTGATGCCGGGCCTCCGCCATCAGGAACACCGTCTCGATCGAACTGTCGAGCACCCGGTTCATACCGACCATCTGGAACTCATACTCGAAATCGGCGACCGCCCGCAGGCCGCGCACGATGATCTGGGCGCCGACGTCGCGGGCGCAGTTGATCAGCAGGTTCTCGAACGGATGCGCGACAATCTCGGTGCCGGTCTCCTCGCTCAGCTTGGCGCATTCCGCCTCGATCATCGCCACCCGCTCCTCCAGCGGGAACAGCGGCCCCTTGTCGCGGTTGATGGCGACGCCGATCACCAGCTTGTCGACCAGCGCGCTGGCGCGGCGGATGATGTCGGTGTGCCCGATGGTGATCGGGTCGAAGGTGCCGGGATACAGACCCACACGCATGGGCGGCCTCCTGCCTTGTCAGAATTTCTGCGCACGCAAACACATTTGCGGCTGGCAATGCAAGGGGGCAGAAATACGGATGCCCCGCTTGCGGCTCGGCCTCAGGAAACCCGCCTGCGGCTCAGTGCCCCATGATCATGTCTTGCAGCGCGTCCTTCTCCATCGCCACCTGCGCCAGCTGCGCCTTGACCGCATCGCCAAGGGTCACGATTCCCACAAGTTTCCCGTCCTCGACCACCGGCATGTGGCGGAACCGCCCCTCAGTCATCTGCTTCAGCAGCTCGCCCACGTTGGACTGAGTGGTGCAAGTCACCAGCTCGCGCGTCATATAGCCGCTGACCGGCTTGTCCAGGCAAGCGGCGCCTTCCTTCGACAATTCGCGGACGATATCGCGCTCCGACAGGATGCCATCGGGCGTCACCCCGTCCGCCGACACGACCACAGAGCCGAACTTGTTTTCTGCCAGCAGCCGGGCGGCATCCGATACGCTGGCATCCGGTTTGACGGTGACCACACCAGTGGTGGCCTTGGACTTCAAAATGACCTGAACGAGCACGCTGCAGACCTCCTAAAATATGGCGCGTTATAAATAACTGTGCCGCAACGCAGCTTTAAGTCAAGGATTCCAGCCGGGCCACCTCGTCGCGGATGCCCTTGGACAGCGCCTGGGCAAAGCGGTTCAGCCGCTCGCTGCGCTGGTCGCCCTGATGGCGCACCAGGTGGAAACTGCGCGTCAGGCTCACCTTGTCGGTCAGGATTTTGCGCAGCATCCGGTGGGCCGGCAGGCTGAAATCATGCGCCACGCAGATCGCCGTGCCCTGCGCCGCCATCTTGATCTGGACCGAAACCGAGTTGGAGGCCAGCGCCACCCGCTCAACCCCGATATCGTTCAGATAGTCGAGCTCCTTGTCGAAGATCATGTCGGGGATATAGCCGATCATCTTGTGGCCCCTCAGATCCTCCAGCCTGGTGACCGGCGGGTGGTCCTTCAGATAGTGGCGCGAGGCCACCAGGTGCAGCTGGTAGTCGCAGATTTTCT
This sequence comes from Leisingera daeponensis DSM 23529, assembly GCF_000473145.1. NCBI lineage: Bacteria > Pseudomonadati > Pseudomonadota > Alphaproteobacteria > Rhodobacterales > Roseobacteraceae > Leisingera > Leisingera daeponensis. The sequence goes on from NZ_KI421500.1 coordinate 1,098,983, forward strand.
GCACCAGCAGCTTGCCCGCCGTCGGCGCGCTGACCGTGACCGCCATATCCGCCTCGCGGCGGCTGAGGTTGATCACCCGCGGCAGCGCCACGATCTGAATGTCCAGATCCGGATTGTCTTCGGAAATCTGCGCGCAGACCTGCGGCAGGATGTAGTTGGCAGCACCATCCGGCGCGCCGATGCGGATCTGGCCGGACAGGGTATCATTGGGGCCGGTCAGCGCCTCTGTGCCCGCCCGCATCGCCTGTTCCGCCGCTTCCGCATGGATCAGCAGCCGGTCGCCGGCCGCGCTCAGCGCATAGCCCTGCGGCGATTTCACGAACAGCGGCGTCTCCAGCGCCGCCTCGAACCGGGCGACCCTGCGGCCGACTGTCGCCGGGTCCATCTTCAGGACCCGGCCGGCACCGGACAGGCTCGCCTCCCGTGCCACTGCCAAAAATACTTTCATATCATCCCACTGGGGATCCATCGGCCCGGTTCCTCCGTGTTCCTGCTAACGCCCTGTTAACCTTTTGCGTTACTGCAAAGCCTCTTTGAAATCTTTCCCCTTTTCCGATGTTTTTTGCAAGCCTACAATGAAGGCAACATGAACAGAGGAGGATCCGATGAAAGAACTCGGCCACTTTATCAACGGCAAGATCGTCTCCGGCACCTCGGGCCGCTTTGACGATGTTTTCAACCCGGCAACCGGCGAAGTGCAGTACAAATGCCCGATGGCCAGCGCGTCTGAGACCACCGACGCCATCGAAAAAGCCGCCGCGGCACAGCCCGCATGGGGCGCCACCAACCCGCAGAAGCGCGCCCGCGTGATGATGGCGATGGTTGGCCTGATGAACCGCGACATGGACAAGCTGGCCGAGGCGCTCTCCCGCGAGCACGGCAAGACCATCCCGGACGCCAAGGGCGACCTGCAGCGCGGCCTGGAAGTGATCGAATACTGCGTCGGCGCGCCGCAGATGCTGAAAGGTGAATTCACCGACAGCGCAGGCCCCGGCATCGACATGTACTCCATGCGCCAGCCGCTGGGCGTTGTCGGCTCGATCATGCCGTTCAACTTCCCCGCCATGATGCCGCTGTGGCACGTCGGCCCGGCCCTGGCCTGCGGCAACGCGGTGGTGCTGAAGCCGTCCGAGCGCGACCCCTCCGTGCCGCTGATGCTGGCGGAGCTGTTCGTCGAGGCAGGCCTGCCCGAAGGCGTGTTCCAGGTGGTGAACGGCGACCGCGAGGCGGTTGACACCATTCTGGACAGCGAAATCATTCAGGGCGTGTCCTTCGTGGGCTCCACCCCCATCGCGCAGTACATCTATTCCCGCGCCACCGCCAACGGCAAGCGCGCCCAGTGCTTCGGCGGCGCCAAGAACCACATGATCGTGATGCCTGACGCCGATCTGGACCAGGCCGCTGACGCGCTGGTCGGCGCAGGCTTCGGCGCGGCAGGCGAACGCTGCATGGCGATCTCGGTTGCGGTTCCGGTTGGTGAGGAAACCGCCGACAAGCTGATCGAAAAGCTGATCCCGCGGATCGAAAAGCTGAAAGTCGGCCCCTACACCGCAGGCGACGACGTCGATCTGGGCCCGGTTGTGACCGCGGCCGCCAAGGAGCGCATCCTGGGTCTGATCCAGTCCGGTGTTGACCAGGGCGCCACGCTGGTGGTCGACAACCGCGACTTCAAACTGCAGGGCTACGAGGACGGCTTCTTTGTCGGCGCCCACCTGTTCGACCACGTCACCCCCGACATGGACATTTACAAGCAGGAAATCTTCGGACCGGTGCTTTCCACTGTGCGCGCAGGCACTTACGAGGAAGCATTGAAGCTGGCGATGGACCACGAGTACGGCAACGGCACCGCGATCTTCACCCGCGACGGCGACACCGCGCGCGACTTCGCATCCCGTGTGAACATCGGCATGGTGGGCATCAACGTGCCGATCCCGGTGCCGCTGGCCTACCACACCTTCGGCGGCTGGAAGAAGTCGATGTTCGGTGACCTGAACCAGCACGGCCCGGACAGCTTCAAATTCTACACCCGCACCAAGACCGTGACCTCCCGCTGGCCCTCGGGCATCAAGGAAGGCGGCGAGTTCAACTTCAAAGCGATGGACTAACCCACTGCTTTAAAATCAAAAAAGGCCCCGGATACTCCGGGGCCTTTCGTTTTGCGCGCTGCAGGATTGCCAGCAGGCCCATTGACGGCCTATGGCTCGGCGTCCAAACTGTCCCGCGGTGCGGCCAAAGCACCGCCCCGCCGCTCAGGACCGCCGTGCGGGGCCTTTGACTGGGGATGTTCGGGCACTGGCGTCAATAAACTGACGGAAATGAGGGGCGCAGGGCCGTTTTTTCCTTGTTCCGCGGCGTAACTCGTCTATCCGGTCACCAACGGACAAACAGACGGCAGGCGCATGAGCAAGACACCCGACCCGAACCAGCCGCAGGCGGCTGCAAGAACCGCCCGCGACTGGGTCAAAATCCTGGCCCAATACCGCGAACCCAATCCGGCGCGCAGCGCCTTTGAACTGGCCATCACCCTCGTGCCCTTCGTGGTGCTTTGGGCGCTGGCCTGGTGGTCGCTCTCGATCAGCTACTGGCTGACCCTCGCGCTGTCCGTCTGCATCGCCGCCTTCCTGCTGCGCCTGTTCACCATCCAGCACGACTGCGGCCACGGCTCTTTCTTCACCAACCGTCATGTTAGCGACTGGGTCGGCCGGATCATCGGGGTGCTGACGCTGACGCCCTACGACGTCTGGCGCCGCACCCATTCGATCCACCACAGCACCCACGGCAACCTGGGCAAGCGCGGCATGGGCGACATCCACACCATGACGGTGGCCGAATACCGCGCCGCCAGCCGCTGGGAGCGGCTGGTCTACCGGCTTTACCGCCACCCGGTGACCCTGTTCGGCATCGGCCCCGGATACCTGTTCTTCCTGCAAAACCGCATCCCCTACGGGCTGACCGGCCAGGCCCGCTACTGGATCAGCGCCATGGGCACCAACGCGGCAATCCTCGCCGCGCTCGGGCTGATCTGGTACTTCGGCGGCCTGATGCCGCTGTTGCTGATCTTCCTGCCCGCCACCCTGATCGCCGCCACCGCCGGCCTGTGGCTGTTTTATGTGCAGCACCAGTTCGAAACCACCCAGTGGACCCGGGAAGAGGACTGGCAGCTGCACGACGCCGCCCTGCACGGCAGCTCGCACTACGTGCTGCCGCCGGTGCTGCAATGGCTCAGCGCAAATATCGGCATTCACCATGTCCACCATCTCTACAGCCGCATCCCGTTCTACCGCCTGACCGAGGTGCTGCGCGACCACGCGGAGCTGGCCGAGGGCAACCGCATGACCATCCGCGAAAGCCTCGCCAACGCGCGGCTGCACCTGTGGGACGAAGACAGCTGCCGGCTGCTGTCCTTTGCCCAGGCGCGCCGGCTTTACGCCTGATACCCTGATCCGGTCCGGGCGGCAGAAAATTGCCGCCCGGGTCTACACAAAGCCGTGAGGCGCTGCCGCAGCGCCTTGGCGCCTCTGGAAATTCCTGAGCCGGTGCTTATCTTGCGCAGAGTTTTTGAGCAGCACGGTAGAGGAAACAATGACAAAACTCCGTATTACCCGCCGCGCCACCCTGATGGGCCTGGGCGCGACCCTGGCTACCCCCGCCATCCTGCGCGCGCAGTCGACGGACGCCTTCCCGCAGGACGAGCCGGCCATCCGCGATGAGATCCCGGTGCAGCGCAATGTCTCCGCCTTCTCGCAGCAGAACTGGCAGGACCATTTCGACCAGCTGGGCAAGGGCTGCCTGCTGGCCGACATCAGCTCCCGGGCGCTGCATTACTGGGGCCCGGACGGTGAAACCTACCGGCTGTTCCCCTCGTCCGTGCCGATGACCGAAGAGCTGACACGGCGCGGCTATTCCCAGATTGTGCGCAAGGCGGAAAACCCCAGCTGGACTCCGACCCAGTCGATGCGCGAGCGCGACCCGACACTGCCGGCCCGCATCGAAGGCGGCGTCCCGGGCAATCCGCTGGGCACCCGGGCGATGTATCTGGACTGGCCTGCCTATCTGGTCCACGGCACCCACGACACCCGCAAGATCGGCCGCCAAAGCTCCTCCGGCTGCATCGGTCTTTATAACCAGCACGTTGAAGAGCTGTACGAGATGGTGCAGGTCGGCACCCAGGTCCGGCTGCTGTGATCCCTCAGCGCTGATCAGCGGTCTGCAAATGAAACGGGCGCGGGAAATCCCGCGCCCTTCTTGCAACTGCTGGCAGCCTCATTTCAGGCTGATGTGATCCGGCTTCAGCCCGGCATTGAAGCGCTCAAGTGTCTTTTCCAGAAGCGCCTCAAAATTGCGGGTGAACTTCTTTGTGTCATAGAGCGGGCCGGTCTCGATCCCCTCTTTCACCCGCGCCTTAACTTCCGCCAGATAGTTCTTATCCCGCGCCAGTTTCAATGCCAGCGCCTGGTACTGCTGCGGTGTGGCGACGGCGAGTTCAGGGACCCCGGCGCAATGCACCAGGCTGGTGGCCACCCGCGCGGCAAACTGCTTGCCGGTCTTGGTGACAACCGGCACCCCTGCCCACAGCGCGTCGCTGGCCGTGGTATGGGCATTCACGGCAAAGGCATCCAGAAACACGTCTGCCAGCTGCAAGCGGGCCAGATGCTCTTTTTGCCCGGCAAAGTCCGCGAACACGATGCGGTCCGGCCCGATGCCGCGTTTCTTGGCCTCCCCCAGAATGTTTTGCCGGGCCTTATCATTTGTCGCGTAGAACCACAGAACGCTGTCCGGCACCCGCTGCAGCAGTTTCATCCAGATGTCGAATTCATCCGGCGACACCTTGTAGGGGTTGTTGAAGGAACAGAAAACAAAAGCCTCCTCCGGCAGCCCGGCCTCTGCCCTGGAGGGAACAGTATCCGCGGCCGCGCGCTGATCATCATTCGGCTGATAGCAGTCCGGCATGTAGAGGATTTTTTCAGTGTAGTATTTGCGCAGCTTTTCGGGGATCGTGACCGGATCGGCGATCATGTAGTCCATTTGATCCACCCCGGTCGTTCCCGGATAGCCCAGATAGGTCACATGCACCGGCGCCAGCCGGTTGTTGAAGATATTCACCCGGTTGCCCTTGGTGTAGCCTTTCAGGTCGACAGCAATGTCCAGTCCGTCCTCGCGCGCGACCGCAGCGATTTCGTCGTTTTCCAGGCCCGAGACCTGCTTGTAAACATCCGCGGCGTTTTCGGCCCGCAGGCGGCCTTCCTGGTCGTTCACCTCGCCATAGTCGTAGATGTAGATTTCAAACCGGTCGCGGTCATGCAATTCCAATTGCCGCCCGATCAGGTACATGGTGGCGTGGTCGAAGAAGTCGTTTGAGAAATACCCCAGCCTGATCTTCCGCCCGTCCGCCCGCGGACGATCAAAATTGGTTTTGCTGGTCTCAGCCATGCCCAGTTCCGCAGCCTTGACCGAGAACTTCATCTGCAAGCCCGGATCATCCGCCATCGACAGAAAGGCAAACGGGTCGATGCCGACATCCGTCTTGCGGAACACCTGAAGCCTTTTTTCCCGGTTACCCAGATCGGTCCAGTCGCAGATCCGCCGGCGCAGGTAGATCAGCCGGGCAAGCGCGGTCGCGTTGTTCGGATCGAATTTCACCGCGGCGTCAAAATAGTTGATCGCCTCCTCGTCCTGGTTCAGCCGCATCAGGTAACTGCCGATGTAAGACAGGCATTTGGAGTTGGAGGGGTCCAGCCGCAGCGCATCCACATGGGCCAGGATTGCCTTGTCAGGCCGGTTCATCATTTCCAGAACTTCGCCGAGCGCGGCATAGATCAGCCGGTTTTTATCATCCAGCTTCAGAGCCTCGCGCAGTAGATATTCAGCGTCGCTGAACTGACGTTTCAGCGCCAGTTTACGGGCTTTTTCGTACAAGGCGACAGCCTGGGCCTGCGGTGTGCCGCTGGCTTGCCTGACCATTCCGTGCCGCATAGACAGCGCAAAATCGGCGCGGGCATTGGTGCTGAGCGCGCCGGCAAATTCCTGTTTTACGCGGTCCGGGGTATCGCGTCCCGAGGATGCCAGAAAATGCTGCGCCTGAGAATTCGACACGCGTGTACTCCTTTTTGGAATGCCTTTGCAGGGTTCACCTGCCTTGATCTGTTTGCGACAGAGTTTCGCCGAAGTTTGTTAATTTTCTCCTGACCAGGCCATCACTGCGCCCGCCCATCCCTGCGGCATTGCTGCACGGCGGCTTTGCATTTGCGCAGCTTGCCTCAGCGTCCGCCGGGCGCTATTAAATAAACAACTGTTCAATTCATTGCGCCACGGGAGGAGCTGAATATGGATTTCGCACTCACAGAGGAACAGCAGGCCATCTTCGACATGGCCCAAGCCTTCGGCCAGGAAAACATCGCGCCGCACTCCCGCCAGTGGGAAAAAGACGGCACCATCCCCAAATCCCTGTGGCCGCAGCTGGCCGAACTGGGCTTTGGCGGGCTCTATGTCTCCGAGGAATACGGCGGCTCCGGCCTGTCCCGCCTCGACGCCACCCTGGTGTTCGAAGCCCTGGCCATGGCCGACCCTGCTGTCGGCTCCTTCCTGTCGATCCACAACATGTGCGGCGGCATGATCGACAAGTTCGGCTCGGAAGAAACCAAGCAGAAATGGCTGCCCAGCCTCTGCTCGATGGAGAAAATCTTCTCCTACTGCCTGACCGAACCCGGCTCCGGCTCCGACGCGGCGGCGCTGAAGACCCGCGCCGAGCGCACCAATGACGGCTATTCGCTCAACGGCACCAAGGCGTTCATCTCCGGCGGCTCCTATTCCGACGCCTACGTCGTGATGTGCCGCACCGGTGAGGATGGACCCAAGGGGATCTCCACCGTGGTGGTCGAAGACGGCAACCCCGGCCTCTCCTTCGGCGCGCTGGAGGACAAGATGGGCTGGAAGGCGCAGCCCACCTCGCAGGTGCAGTTCGACGATTGCGCGATCCCCGCGGACCACCTGATCGGCGAGGAAGGCAAGGGCTTCTCCTACGCGATGGCGGGCCTCGACGGCGGGCGTCTGAACATTTCGGCGGGTGCTTTGGGCGGTGCCCAGGCGGCGCTGGACCAGACCGTGCAGTACATGTCCGAGCGCAAGGCCTTCGGCAAATCCATCAACCAGTTCCAGGCGCTGCAGTTCCGGCTGGCGGAATATGAAACCCGCCTGCAGGCCGCCCGCACCTTCCTGCGCCAAGCGGCGTGGAAGCTGGACACCGGCGCCCATGACGCCACCAAATTCTGCGCCATGGCCAAGCTGATGGTCACCGACACCGCCTTTGACGTGGCCAACGGCTGCCTGCAGCTGCATGGCGGTTACGGCTATCTGGCAGACTATGGCGTCGAGAAGATCGTGCGCGACCTGCGGGTCCACCAGATCCTTGAAGGCACCAACGAGATCATGCGCCTGATCGTCGCGCGCCAGCTGATTGCAGAGTAACCTGCAATCAGCACACTGCCCGCGGCAAGACATAGTGACGGAGCACGCCCGATGAGTGATATCCATATCCGCAAATCCGGCCAGGCCGGCCGCATCACCTTCACCCGCCCCAAGGCGCTCAACGCGATGAGCTACGAGATGTGCATGGCGATCGACGCCGCTATGCGCGCCTGGGCTGACGATGATGCCGTCAAGCTGGTGGTGATCGACGCCGAGGGCGACAAGGCCTTCTGCGCCGGCGGCGACATTGCCGAGCTTTATGACACCGGCACCAAGGGCGACTACTCCTATGGCCGCACCTTCTGGCGGGATGAGTACCGGCTGAACGCGCGGATTTTTGAGTACAAGAAGCCGGTGATCAGCTTCATGCAGGGCTTCACCATGGGCGGCGGCGTCGGGATCGGCTGCCACGGCACCCACCGGGTGGTCGGCGAAAGCAGCCAGATCGCCATGCCGGAGGTGGGCATCGGCCTGGTGCCGGATGTGGGCGGCTCGCTGATGCTGGCCCTGGCCCCGGATCACTTGGGCGAATACCTCGGCATGACGGCAGCGCGGATGGGCGCGGAGGACGCGATCCTCGCAGGCTTTGCCGACTATTTCATTCCGCAGGACGGCTGGCCCGCGCTGGTTGCCGGGCTGGAAGAGACCGGGAGTGCCAAACTGGTCGAGGACGCCGCCCAACCCGCCCCGGAAGGCACCCTGCGCGGGGTCCGCGAGGATGCCGCGAAGCATTTTGGCAAGGACAGCCTGGAAGACATCCGGCAAAGCCTTGAGGCGGACGGCAGCGGCTTTGCCGCCGCTGCGCTGAAAGCGCTGAACCGCAATTCTCCGCTGTCGATGGCCTGCACGCTGGAGATGCTGCGCCGCCTGCGCGCCGATGGACCCGCCATCCGCCGCGCGCTGGACCTGGAATACCGCTATACCTTCCGCGCCATGGAAAAGGGCGATTTCCTGGAAGGCATCCGCGCCCAGATCATTGACAAGGACCGCAATCCGCAGTGGCAATACGCCGGCCAGCCGGTTCCCGCCTCGGCGGTTGAGGACATGCTGGCGCCGCTCGGCGCGGATGCGCTGACATTTGAGGAGGAACTCGCATGAAGATCGGATTTATCGGACTTGGCAACATGGGCGGCCCGATGGCCGCAAACCTGGCCAAGGCGGGCCACCAGGTGACCGGCTTTGACATGGCCGATGTCAGCATCGAGGGCGTGACCATGGCGGCTTCCGGCCCCGAGGCCGCAGCGGGTGCCGATGCGGTGATCACCATGCTGCCCAACGGCGCCATCCTGCGCCTTGTTGCGGCTGAGGTGATCCCGGCGATGGCCAAGGGCGCGACCCTGATCGACTGCTCCACCGTCGACGTGGACTCCGCCCGCGCGGTTGCCGCTCAGGCTGCGGATGCGGGCCTGATGTTCGTGGACGCGCCGGTCTCCGGCGGCATCGGCGGCGCTGCGGGCGGCACGCTCACCTTCATGGCCGGCGGCAGCGCCGAAGCCTTCGCCAAGGCCGAGCCGCTGTTCGACATCATGGGCCAGAAGGCCGTGCATTGCGGCGAGGCCGGCGCAGGCCAGGCTGCGAAAATCTGCAACAACATGATCCTCGGCGTCACCATGATCGCCACCTGCGAGGCGTTTGCCCTGGCCGACAAGCTGGGTCTGGACCGGCAGAAGATGTTCGATGTGGTTTCCACCTCCTCCGGCTACAGCTGGAGCATGAACGCCTATTGCCCGGCCCCCGGTGTCGGCCCGCAGTCGCCCGCCGACAACAACTACCGGCCCGGCTTCGCGGCGGAGCTGATGCTCAAGGATCTGGGCCTCAGCCAGCAGGCCGCCGCCAGCGCCGATGCAGACACCCCGATGGGCGAGCTGGCAATGGCGCTCTACAAGAAGTTCGTCGAGGAAGAAGGCGGCAAGGGCATGGACTTCTCCGCCATGCTGCCCCGGTTCGAAAAGCGCGGCCGCGAAGGCTGACGCCCGCGCGCCGTCTCCCGCCCCTTGCACAACCATCACGGTTCCAGGCCGGCCCTCCGCACAGGGCCGGCCTGCAGCTTTTCTGCGCTCCGCACAGGTGCCTAGAGGTTTATAAAACATCCGGATTTAGACGCCGCCGCGCCACAGTTCTGTCCAACTTCTCCATCATTCCGGTAAGCGACCGTAAAAACCCAGCACAGCCGGAGGCAGACTGGACGTCATGGCAACCGCAACGGAACTGAGCATCGACACTACCGCCAGCGCTTTGCAGATGGCAGAGGAAATTTTCGGCGACGGCGTCACGGTGACCAGCGCCGCCTACAGCGGCGATGCGCTGTCCTCGGGCATCTATTCCGGCGCGGATACCACCACGCCGGGGGTGGCGCCTGCGGATTCCGGCGTGATCCTGTCAACCGGCTACGCCCGCGACTTCACCAACAGCGACGGCAGCACCAACACCAACCAGCGGACCGATACCACCACCAACACCGCCGGTGTGGACGGGGATGCAGATTTCAACGCGCTGGCGGGCACCCAGACCTTTGACGCTTCCATTCTCGAGGTCGAATTCATCCCCGACGGCGACACGCTGACCATAGACTTCGTGCTCTCCTCCGAGGAGTACCCGGAGTTCGTGAACTCACAGTACAACGACGTGATCGGCGTCTGGGTGAACGGGGTCGAGGCGAAGGTCTCCATCGGCGACGGCACCGCCTCGATCGGCAATATCAACGACGGCAGCGAGAACATCTACGTCGACAACACCGGCGACGGCTTCAATACGGAGATGGACGGCTTCACCATCACCCTGACATTTGTCGCGCCGGTGAACGCGGGTGAGGTCAACACCCTGAAAATCGGTGTCGCGGACACCTCCGACGTCGCCTATGATACCAACCTGCTGATTGCGGGCGGTTCGGTGCAGACCGCGATTGTTGCCGAAGACGATCAGGAAGACATCGCCATCGGCAAGACCAGGGTCATAGATGTCCTGGAAAACGACAGCACCGCCGCCGGCGGCACGCTGAGCATCACCCATATCAACGACCACGCGGTCTCTGCGGGCGATACCGTCACACTGGCCACAGGCCAGCAGATCACCCTGAACGCCGATGGCACCCTTACCGTGGTCGCCGACGGCGACCTGGAAACCGTCCATTTCAACTACACCGCGGACAACGGCGAGGGCAATTCCGACACTGGCCTGGTGGAGATCAAACAGACCGTCCCCTGCTTTCTGCGCGGCACCCTGATCCGGGTGCCCGGCGGCGAGGTTCCGGTCGAGGATCTGCGCCCCGGCATGGAGGTCCTGACCTTGGACAACGGCCCGCAGGTGCTGCAATGGACCGGCAGCCGCCGCACCGCCTGCACGGCCCGCACCGCCCCGATCCGCTTCGCCGCAGGCAGTTTTGGCAACAGCTGCGACCTCTATGTCTCGCCCCAGCACCGCATGGTCGTCTCCGGCCCGCTGGCCGAGCTGCTGTTTGGCGAACCCGAAGTCCTGGTCAAGGCCAAGGACCTGGTCAACGGAACCACCATCCGCCCGGCGCTGGAGCTGGAACAGGCGGACTATTTCCACCTGCTGTTCGGCAGCCATCAGATTCTCTGGGCCAACGGCGCCCTCAGCGAAAGCTATCAGCCCGGTCCGGAAACCGCGGCCGGCTTTGACGCGGAAACGCAGGCGGAAATCCGCGAGTTGTTCCCTGAACTGTGCGCAAAAAGCGGCCGCGGCTTCGGCACCGCCGCGCGGCTGTCGCTGCGCGGCTTCGAAGCGCGGGTTATTGCCGCCGCGTAAGCGGCAACCGGCAGCCTGCCGCCACCCCTTTCCGTGCGCTCTTGGAATTGCCGCAGGGGCGGTTATGTGGTGGGCAGCGAAATGAGGATCCGCTTTAAATGGTACGCCGTCACATTGTTCCCTTCACCGTTCTTGCCGCTGCCTGCGCGCTGGCCATTCCGCTGGCGGCCGGCAATGGCCACGACAAGCCGGAGCAGGCCGCCTTCCGCTGCCCGCTCGGGCTGACCAAACAGGCCGCGCATTGCGTGCCGCCGTCCCAGGCCAAGAAGTTCTACCGCCGCGGCGATCACATTCTGGATGATTACAGCTGGATCGGAAACCCGGGCGGCTGGGCGCCCGACCCCTACGGCAGCTATGTCGAGGCTGGCGGCTATGTCTATCAGGTCAACCGCGAAACCCATAAGGTGCTGCGCCTGATCGGCGCCGAGGCAGTGCTGGACAACTAACCGCCGGCGCTGTCCGCACCGCCGGGCCCGGCCATCGACTCCAGCCAGCCGCGGGTGGCCTCATCGGCGGGGAACAGCATCTCGATACGCAGGTCCGACATCGCCAGATCGCCGGTGCCGCCGAACTGGGTGATGGTGGAAAAGAACGACAGCACCTGCCCGCCCATACGGTACCGCGCCGGGATCACCGCGGGCAGGACGCCGCCGTCCGCGCCCCCGGGCTCTGCCGCACTGCGCTGCAGCCGCGCGATCGCCTGTTCCAGAACCGGGTCGGCGCCGAAACCGGCCAGCTCTGTCCGCAGCCGCGCCAGGCTGTGGCGCTCGACCTCCTCCAGATTGTCCAGCGCCGCCCTCAGCGCCGCATTGCCCAGCAGCGCCTCGATCAGGCTGCTGCCCGGGGTGATGCCCGTATTGCCCAGCATCAGCGCCGCGGCGCGGTTCATGTCCAGCAGATGCCAGTGCCGGTCAATCAGCATGGCGGGATACGGCTCATGCCGCTCCAGCATCCGCTTTGCGGCCTGGCGCAATGGCGCCAGCTCCTCATCGTTCAGATCCCGCCGCACATAGGCGGGCGCCAGCCCCGCCGCGGTCAGCAGCTGGTTGCGGGCCGCCGGCGGCACCTGCAATTCCTCGCTCAGCCGCAGCACCATGCCGCGGCTGGGCTGGGCGCGTCCGGTCTCAAGAAACGACAGGTGCCGCGGCGACACCCCGGCGCTCAGCGCCAGCTCCATCTGGCTCAGCCGCCGGATCTGCCGCCATTTCTTCAATGCCCCGCCAAACCCTGCCATCACCGCTGCCTCCCGCCTGGCCCCACTCTACCGCAGGCCCTGCCGAAAACACCTACCTCCAAGGTAATTGTTTTCACTCCCCATCGGGCTGCAGTCTGAATCCGGTACAAAACAAGGAGACCCCGATGACCCACTCCGCTTCAGTCCGCTGGCTCAAAACCGCCGCGGTGCTCTCCGCCGCCTTCGGGCTGGCCATGGTGCTGGCGCTGGCAACGCCGCTTGCACACGGCCTCGGCTTCTTTCTGGATCTGGCCTTTCTGCCGCTGGACGGCGGGCAGCGGCTGCAGCCCGGCCCGGCCGCGCTGATGACCGCGATCAGCGGCGGCCTGATGTGCGGCTTCAGCGTGCTGATCTATCTGGTGACACAGCATATCTACAGCACCGGCCCTGCCCTCGGCCGCCGCCTGCTGATCCCGGCGCTGCTGGCCTGGTACGTGTCCGACAGCCTCGGCTCCCTTGCCGCCGGCGCCTGGTTCAACGCGGTGCTGAACACGCCCTTCCTGCTGCTGTTCCTGGCGCCGCTGCTGCTGGCGCGCCCCGCCGCCGCGCAAAGCGCATAAGAAAAGGGGGCACGTCCGCCCCCTGTTCACCTTTGCAAAAATACTCCGGGGTGAATTGGCCGAAGGCCAAGAGGGGCAGCGCCCCTCCTGCCTGGCGCTGACCGCTATTCCGCCGCCACCTTCCGCGCCGCCAGAATGTCCTTCAGATAGCGCCCGGTATGGCTGCGCGGCTCATCGGCCACCGCCTCCGGGGTGCCGGCCGCCACGATCTCGCCGCCGCCGTCGCCGCCCTCGGGGCCAATGTCGATGATCCAGTCAGCAGTCTTGATCACATCCAGATTGTGCTCGATCACCACCACGGAATTGCCCTGCTCCACCAGCTCGTGCAGCACCTCCAGGAGCTTCTTCACATCCTCGAAATGCAGCCCCGTGGTCGGCTCGTCCAGGATATACAGCGTCCGCCCGGTGGAGCGTTTCGACAGCTCCCTCGACAGCTTCACCCGCTGCGCCTCGCCGCCCGACAGCGTTGTCGCCTGCTGGCCCACCTTGATATACCCAAGGCCCACCCGCATCAGCGCGTCCATCTTGTCGCGGATCGCCGGCACCGCCTGGAAGAAGCCCTGCGCATCCTCCACCGTCATATCCAGCACATCGGCAATGCTCTTGCCCTTGAACTTGATCTCCAGCGTCTCGCGGTTGTAACGCGCGCCTTTGCAGGTCTCGCAGGTGACATAGACGTCGGGCAGGAAGTGCATCTCGATCTTGATCACGCCGTCGCCCTGGCAGGCCTCGCAGCGCCCGCCCTTGACGTTGAAGGAGAAGCGCCCGGGCTTGTACCCCCGCGCCTTCGCCTCCGGCAGGCCGGCAAACCAGTCCCGGATCGGGGTGAAGGCGCCGGTATAGGTCGCAGGGTTACTGCGCGGCGTGCGCCCGATCGGGCGCTGGTCGATGTCGATCACCTTGTCCAGATGCTCCAGCCCCTTGATGCTCTCGCAGGGGGCCGGGGTCTGGCGCGCACCGTTCAGGCGCATGGAGGCGGTCTTGAAAAGCGTCTCGATGGTCAGCGTCGACTTGCCGCCGCCCGACACACCGGTCACGCAGACGAATTTGCCCAGTGGGAACTCGGCCGTCACCTCTTTCAGGTTGTTGCCGGTGGCCTTGACCACCTTGATCTTCTTCTTGTTGCCCTTGCGCCGCTGCCCGGGGATCGCGATCTCCCGCGTGCCCGCCAGATACTGGCCGGTGATAGACCCCGCATCGGAGGCGATCTGCTGCGGCGTGCCGTGGCTGACCACCTCGCCGCCATGCACCCCGGCGCCGGGGCCGATGTCGAACACATAATCCGCCTGCCGGATCATGTCCTCGTCATGCTCCACCACAATCACCGTGTTGCCCTGGTCGCGCAGGTTCTTCAGCGTCCCGATCAGCCGGTCGTTGTCGCGCTGGTGCAGCCCGATGGACGGCTCGTCGAGCACATAGAGAACGCCGGTCAGGCCGGAGCCGATCTGGCTCGCCAGACGGATGCGCTGGCTCTCGCCGCCGGACAGGGTGCCGGAGGAGCGCGACAAAGTCAGGTATTCCAGCCCGACGTTGTTCAGGAAGCCCAGCCGCTCGCGGATCTCCTTGACGATGGCGCGGGCGATTTCCTGCTTCTGCTGGCTCAGGTGGTTCGGCACATCCTCGATCCAGGCCAGCGCCTCGCGGATCGACAGCTGCACCACCTGCCCCACATGCACCCCGGCAATCTTTACCGCCAGCGCCTCGTCGCGCAGCCGGTAGCCCTCGCAGTGGTGGCAGTGCCGGTTGTTCTGGTAGCGCTCGAACTCCTCGCGGATCCAGTTGGAGTCGGTCTCGCGGTAGCGCCGCTCCATGTTGGGGATGACGCCCTCAAACGTGCGCTCCACCTGGTAGACGCGCCCGCCCTCGTCATAGCGGAACTGGATCTCCTCCTCGCCGGAGCCATAGAGGAACACTTTCTGCACCTTCTCCGGCAGGTCCTTCCAGACGGTGTTCTTGTCGAACTGGTAGTGCCGCGCGATCGCCTCGATGGTCTGCAGGAAATAGGGCGACTTGCCCTTGCGCCAGGGCGCCAGCGCGCCGTCATAGACCTTCAGGCTCTGATCCGGCACCACCAGCCGCTCGTCAAAGAACAGCTCCACCCCCAGCCCGTCGCAATGCGGGCAGGCCCCGAAGGGCGCGTTGAAGGAGAACAGCCGCGGCTCGATCTCGGGAATGGTGAAGCCGCTGACCGGGCAAGCGAAATTCTCGCTGAAGGTGATCCGCTCCGGATCGCCCTCCTTGGGCGCGGTTTCCAGAATGGCGATGCCGTCGGCCAGGTCCAACGCGGTGCGCAAGCTGTCGGCCAGCCGCGTCTCCATGCCCTCGCGCACCACCAGCCGGTCGACCACCACGTCGATGTCATGGCGGAACTTCTTGTCCAGCACCGGCGGCTCGTCGAGCTCATAGAACTCCCCGTTCACCTTCACCCGCTGGAAGCCCTGCTTGCGCAGCTCCAGGAATTCCTTCTTGTACTCGCCCTTGCGGTCGCGGACGATCGGCGCCAGCAGGAAGCCGCGGGTGCCTTCCTCCATCTCCATGATCCGGTCAACCATGTCCTGCACCTGCTGCGCCTCGATCGGCAGCCCGGTGGCCGGCGAATAGGGCGTGCCCGCACGGGCGAACAGCAGACGCAGATAGTCATAGATTTCCGTCACCGTGCCCACAGTGGAGCGGGGGTTCTTCGAGGTTGTCTTCTGCTCGATCGAAATCGCAGGCGACAGGCCGCTGATGTGGTCCACATCCGGCTTTTCCATCATGTCGAGGAACTGGCGCGCATAGGCGCTGAGCGACTCGACATAGCGGCGCTGGCCCTCGGCATAGATGGTGTCGAACGCCAGCGAGGACTTGCCCGAGCCGGAGAGGCCGGTGATCACCACCAGCTCATCGCGCGGAATGTCCACGTCGATGCTTTTCAGATTGTGCTCGCGCGCGCCGCGCACCTCGATGGATTTCAGCTCAGCCATAATGCCCCCGTACACGCGCCCGCCGACCTCTTGGCGGACGCCAGCCCTACAGATAGGGAATGCGTTTGGAAACGCCAAGCCCCCATAAAGAACATATCGCGAACAAGAGGAAGTTTGCTGACAGCAGCTGGCAGCAGCCGCTCCGCCTGCGTTTGCCGGTCCGGATTTCCCCGGAGTCCGGCGCGCCGCGCCCCGCGCGGCGCCAGGCCCAACGGGCGGCGGTCCCCGCAAGGGGCCGGCGGCGGGCGGGAGCGCTTGCCGTCACACCATGCCGCGGCGCCGGGCGGCCAGCAGCATGTGCACCGCGGCGCCGCTCAGGAACAGCACCAGCAGCGCCGCCATCATGCCGCCGAACCCCGCCGCGGACAGCGACAGCACCATCAGCGGCGTGCCGATGGTGTTGCCGAGGTTGCCCATCTGCGCCATCGCGCCGCTGGCCTGCGCCC
Organism: Leisingera daeponensis DSM 23529; assembly: GCF_000473145.1. Taxonomy (NCBI): domain Bacteria; kingdom Pseudomonadati; phylum Pseudomonadota; class Alphaproteobacteria; order Rhodobacterales; family Roseobacteraceae; genus Leisingera; species Leisingera daeponensis. Next base: position 1,115,415 of record NZ_KI421500.1, read on the forward strand.
GCGCCACGGTGGTTTCATTCAGCTGCGGCACCGCGGCAAAGGAACCGCCCTGCACCAGCCCCATCGCGCCCGCCATGGCGATGCAGGCCAGCGGCGCGCCGGGCACCGCCCACAGCCACAGCGCCGCCGCCGCGCAGGCCAAAAACCCAAGCTGCGCCAGCCGCACCCCGGGCACATACCGCAGCAGGCAGACCCCCAGGGTCATCGACACCGTAATGCTGGCCAGCGGCATCATCCCCAGCACCAGCCCGCGCGCATTGTCCGCGATATAGGGCGGGATCACCGTCAGCACCGCCACAAAGCAGCAGGTGTAAAACAGCCAGCCCGCAGCCGGCGCCGCGATCCAGGGGGAGCGGTAGATCGGCAGATGCAGGCCCGGCAACTCCGCCAGCCGCGGCAGCGGCGCCCGCGGCGGCACCGGCACCGCGCGCAGGGCAAAGCCCAGCAGCACCGCCAGCCCCGCCATCACCGCCGCATGGGCGGCAAACAGCGCCAGCAGGCCCCAGGCCCGCACCAGCGGCAGGCCGAACCAGGCCAGCAAGGTAAAGGCCACGGCGAAAAACGTGCTCCACAGGGTCATCGCCAGCCCCCGGCCGCGGTCGGAACTCAGCTGCGCAATCAGCACCGGACCTGCCACCACAATGCCCAGATGCGACAGCCCCTCAGCCACCCTTGTGGCAAGGAACAGCCCGAACGGCAGATGCAGCGCCTGCAAGGCCGACACCGCCGCCCCGGCCCCCAAGGCCCAGACCAGTGTGCGCCGGTAGCCGAAGGCCGCAACATAGGGGCCCGCCACCGCGCCCAGCAGAATGCCCAGCATCCCGACCAGCGACACCGAGAAGCTGAGCGCCGTTCCCGCCTGCGGGTACAGCTCGCCCATGCGGCCGAAGATCACCGAAATCTTGCCGTATTGCGCAGCCGCCCCCAGCCCCGCCGCCCAGACCGCCAGGATCAGCCCCCAGCGGGAATTTCCGCCATCCGTCAAAATATCTGCCCTCAAACAGAAAAAGCAGGCACGCACCCGCGCCTGCTTTTTCTGTCCTGCCCGCTAATCCCGGCCGCGGCAAGAGCTGCGGCGCGGGAATGCTGCGTCACATGTGGATGACCCGGCCATAGGCGTCGAGCACCGATTCATGCATCATCTCGCTCAGCGTCGGATGCGGGAAGACGGTGTTCATCAGGTCTTCCTCGGTGGTCTCCAGCTGGCGGCCCACCACGTAACCCTGGATCAGCTCGGTCACCTCGGCGCCGACCATATGCGCGCCCAAGAGCTCGCCGGTCTTGGCGTCAAAGATGGTCTTGACCATGCCCTCGGCCTCTCCAAGCGCAATCGCCTTGCCATTGCCGATGAAGGGGAAGCGGCCGACCTTGATCTCGTAGCCCAGTTCCTTGGCCTTGGCCTCGGTATAGCCGACGGAGGCGACCTGCGGCTGGCAGTAGGTGCAGCCGGCAATGCTTTCGGGCTTCACCGGATGCGCGTGCTTGCCCGCGATCAGCTCGGCGACCATAACGCCCTCATGGGACGCCTTATGCGCCAGCCAGGGCGCGCCGGCGATGTCGCCGATGGCATAAAGCCCGTCCACACCGGTGCGGCAGAATTCGTCCGTCACAACATGGGTGCGGTCGACCTTGACGCCCAGCTCTTCCAGCCCCAGCCCCTCGACGTTGCCGACGATGCCCACGGCAGAGATCACGGTGTCGAACTCCTGTTTCTCCACCTTGCCGCCGACCTCGATATGGGCGGTGACTTTCCCTTTGCCGCGGTCGAGCTGCTTGACCATGGCTTTCTCCATGATCTTCATGCCCTGTTTGACAAAGGCTTTCTTGGCAAAGGCAGAGATCTCCGCGTCCTCGACCGGCAGCACCCGGTCCATCACCTCAACCACGGTCGTCTCTGCACCCAGCGTGTTGTAGAAGCTGGCAAATTCGATGCCGATCGCGCCGGAGCCGATCACCAGCAGCTTTTTCGGCATCCGGACGGGCTGCAGCGCGTGCTTGTAGGTCCAGACCAGATCGCCATCCGCTTCCAGCCCCGGCAGCTCGCGGGCGCGGGCGCCGGTGGCCAGCACGATGTTCTTGGCGGTCAGCTCCTCGGTGCCCTTGTCCGTCTTGACCGAGACCTTGCCCTTGGCCGGGATCGACGCCTCGCCCATCACCACGGTGATCTTGTTCTTCTTCATCAGGTGGCCGATGCCGGAGGACAGCTGCTTGGCCACCCCGCGCGAGCGCTTCACCACCGCGTCCAGGTCATAGCCGATGTTTTCCGCCTTCAGGCCGAAATCCTTGGCCCGCTCCATCAGGTGGAACACTTCCGAAGAGCGCAGCAGCGCCTTGGTCGGGATGCAGCCCCAATTCAGGCAGATGCCGCCCAGATGCTCGCGCTCGACCACACAGGTCTTCAGCCCCAGCTGCGCTGCGCGGATGGCGGCAACATAGCCCCCCGGCCCGGCGCCGATTACGATCACGTCATAGGATTGTGCGGCCATGCTGTCCCCTCGCCTTGAACAGGATCCATAAAACTAGTTTACCGTTAAACTATTTCTGTCTGCACTGCAATCGTCCTCTGCTGCGGCATTGCGGCCCTGCGCTGTCCGGCAGTTTTCCGCTTGGCAGAGAGGCCGGTTCCGGGCCAGCATAAGCTGAAACAGGCGCTGCAATCCACAGCCAGGAGCGGAAGAACATGAAACGGACGGTTGCCGATCTTGCCAAGGCCCTTCTCAACGCCACCCTGATCCTGCTGGCGCTGTGCCTGTTCCTGGGGTGGAAGCTGATGGCCGCCGCCTCTGCCGTCACCGCCAATGCCAGCCAGATCGCCAGCCGCGTCGAACCGCTGCACACCGCCGTGACCGGGCTGCAAGGGGAACTGGCCAGCCTGCGCGCCGCCCTTCAGGACCGGCCAGCCCGGGATGGAGCGGAGGCGCTCTCAGCGGCCCGCCTCGACCGTGTCGAGGAGCGCCTGAACCAGCTGCAGGCCAATGTTGCCGGGATTCGGCAGCTGCCGCTGCAGGCCGCGGAACAGGCCGCCCGCGCCGGTGCGGCGGAGCTTTCCAGCCGTATCATCAGCGCCGTCCCGCTGCTGCGCGATAGCCGCGCGTGCGCCCAGCCCGAAGGCTGACACGGGGTCAAACCTTGGCGGCGTAGGCCTCCAGCAGCGCGCCAAACTTCTCCATCGAGGGGAACTGCGCAAAACTGTGTTCGGCCGCAACGTCCGCAAACGGCAGCCGCGCACCGGTCCAGGTCTCGATAAAGGGCCGGAACCAGCTGGTATCGTCGAACATCACCGGGCGCACGTTCACAAACGCCTCAACGCCGGTGATGCGGGTGAACATCCAGGTCATGCAATCCGGGCAAAAATAATGCGCCAGCTCCTGCCCCTTGGCACCGCCAACGGCAGGATTGCCCTGCACCACCCGGAAGGCCTCCGCCGGAAACATCGCGGTCAGGGAGAACGCGCTGGCGCTCATCTTCTGGCAGCCGCGGCAATGACAGGCCGCGGTCAGCACCGGCGCGGCGGAGACCTCAATCACCGCAGCACCGCAGCGGCAGCTGCCGGACATCTGAAAATCTGCTGTGGTCATGGGAACGCCCTCAAAGCCTTGCCTGAAAACAGAGCCCCTCCCTGCCGCAGGCAGGCCGTTGGCACAAGGGACCCCCGAAAGAAAACGCCGCGCCCGGTTCGGGGCGCGGCGTTGAACTCTTCCAGCAGGGCCGGCGTCAGCCAGCCGCTTGCATCTGCCGCACGGTCTCGCCGTAGCCGCCCGACATGACATAGTCGCGCTCGGGTGCGGTGCTGGCGCGGTGCAGCGCCTCGTTGCGGTAGGGGAAGCGGCCGAACTGGCGGATCACTTCGCGGTGGGCGCGGGCGTGCAGCAGGTTGCTGGTGCCGGTCTGCGGCATCCGCTCCATCATCAGCCGGATGCAGCGTTCCTGATCGCACAGGTTCTCCGAATGCATCAGCGGCAGATAGAAGAACTGCCGCGCCGGCTCGTCGATCTTCATGTCCCACTTCTTGTTGATGGCCACCTTGGCCGCCGACAGCGCCGCCTGGTCAGAGGCAAACGCCTTGCCCTTGCCGCGGAACATGTTGCGCGGAAACTGGTCCATCAGGATGACATAGGCCAGCGTCCCGCTCGGGTAGGTAAGCCAGAAGGAGAACTTGCCCTCGCAAGCCTCCTGCCAGGTTTTCTGAAACTTCGTGCGGATCTCCTGATCCAGCGCCTCATCCTGCAGATACCATCCCTTCTCCCCGACCTCGTCGAGCCAGAATGCAAGTATCTCGTTGGGACCAGCCATCGGTCTTAACTCCAAGTTTTTCCTGACCCTGATTTCAGGCCATTTTGCGTTGCCATTACAAGTAACCTTGGGTCACAAATTGCGACAGGCAAGACCTGGGGATGAAATAATCCTCACGAAAACGGCTGGTTAGCGCAATCACTTCTCCGCAGCGGCGGATTCCTGCTCCTCCAGTTCGGTCTCGATCGCGTATTCCTGCGCAAACTCGACCGCCACCGGTGTTGCCGTCGGCGACATAGCGGCATAGCTGCCGGTCTCCTCCACCGGGATCGAGGCACGCTGGGTCGCGCGGTACAGCGCATAGCCCGCCATCGCGAACATCAGCGCGGCGATGAAGGTGAAAAAGCCCGGAGGCCCGAACACCGCATCCCCCATCAGCCAGCCGGTGATCAGCGGCCCGGCGATGGCGCCCAGCCCGTTGATGAAGATCAGCCCGCCCGAGGCCGCCGCCATGTCGTCATGCTCCAGATAGTCGTTGGTATAGGCGATCAGCAGCGAATAGAGCGGGTTCGACAGGCCGCCGATAAAGAAGGCCGCCACCAGCAGCATCTTGAAATCCGTGCCGAACAGGAAGCCCGCCACAGCGCCGCCGCCGCCCGCCAGGGCCGCGATCAGGATCAGGAAGCGGCGGTCCATGCGGTCCGACAGCCAGCCCAGCGGATACTGCAGCAGCAGCGCCCCCACATAGAAGGCGGAAACAAAGATCGACAGCTGCGTCAGGGTCAGCCCGGCGGCGGAACCGTACACCGCGCTCATCCCGAACTGGGCCGAGAACACGCCGCCCAGAAGGAACATGCCGACACAGCCCAGGGGCGAGGTCTCAAACAGCTTGCGCAGAGTCATCGGCTTGGTGGTGTCAAAGGCCGGGGTCGGCGAGATCGACAGCAAGATCGGCGCGAAAGAGATCGAAACCAGGATCGAAGCGATGATAAACGCCTCATAGCCGGCCGGGTCGCCGACCTGGATCAGCCCCTGCGCCGTGATGATGCCGATGGTTTGCACGATCATGTAAAGCGACAGCGCCTTGCCGCGGTTGGTGTTGTCGGCGGCGTTGTTCAGCCAGCTTTCGGCGGTCACATACACGCCCGAGAAGCAGAACCCGATGAGGATCCGTCCCAGCGCCCAGGCGACGGTGTTGGGCAGCAGCGGATAAAGGATCATCACCGCCGAGATGAAGGACGCCAGCGCCGCAAAGACGCGCACGTGGCCGACACGCCGGATCATCTCCGGCGCCAGCCGCGAGCCGCCCAGAAAGCCCACGAAATAGGCCGCCATCACCAGAGACATCTCGAACGAGGAGAACCCCTCCAGATCGCCCCGGACCCCCAGCATGGTGCCCTGCAGACCGTTGCCCACCATCAGCAGGCAAACGCCCAACAGCAGCGCCCAAGCGCTCGAAAGTACCTGAAGCATTCCGATGCCTCCTTTGAAAGCAAAGCAGCCCTCCACAAGGGTCGGGCTGCCATCACATTTGATTGTTATGTCCGGGCGATCAAGGCTCGCGTGGCCGGTATCGCCGATTCTGATTGCGGATTGATGACCCTGCGCGCGTGCTGATGATCGTCATCACGGCGCTTGTCGATGGTTTCGCGCGGTTTTTCTAAGGTGTATCCGCCTTCGCCGGGATCAAAAGCGACGCATCGCCATAGGAAAAGAACCGGTAGCCGCTGCGCACCGCATGGTCATAGATCCGGCGGATCTCCTCCTGCCCCATCAGGGCGGAGACCAGCATCAGCAGGGTCGATTTCGGCAGGTGGAAATTGGTCATCAGCGCGTCCGCCACCTGAAACTTGAACCCCGGATAGATAAAGATGTCGGTGTCGCCTTCCCAGGCGTGGATCTGCCCGTCCTTGGCAGCGCTCTCGATCAGCCGCAGCGCGGTGGTGCCGACCGGAATGACCCGGCCGCCCGCTGCCTTGGTGGCCGCGATCTCCGACGCCGCTTCGCCGCTGACCTTGCCCCATTCCGCGTGCATCCGGTGGGTGGTCACATCCTCCACCTTGACCGGCAGGAACGTGCCCGCGCCGACATGCAGGGTGACATAGGAAATCTCCACCCCGCGCGCCTTCAGCGCCTCCAGCAGCGGGGCGTCGAAATGAAGCGAAGCGGTCGGTGCCGCCACCGCGCCCGAATTCCTGGCCCAGACGGTCTGGTAATCGGTCTTGTCCTGCTCATCGGCGGCGCGCTTGGCGGCGATATAGGGCGGCAGCGGCATCGCGCCCGCCTCGGCCAGCGCAGCGTCGAAATCGGTGCCGCTGAGGTTGAAGCGCAGATGCCCCTGGCCGTCCTCGATGGCTTCCAGTGCCGCGCTCAGATCGCCGGAGAAGACGATCTCCTCGCCCTCGCGGATCTTCTTCAAGGGCTTCAGCAGCGCCGCCCAGCTACCGTCGGCGCGCGGCTCCAGCAGGGTAGCCTCGATCTTCGCCGCCACCGGCCCTTGCGCGCTGTCGCGGCGGCGCAGCCCGCTCAGGCGCGCCGGGATCACCTTGGTGTCGTTCAGCACCAGCCGGTCGCCGGGCTGCAGCCAGTCCACCAGATCGGTCACCCGCCCGTCGTGCAAAGTGCCGCCCGCAGCCACCAGCAGCCGCGCCGAGCTGCGCGGATTGGCAGGCCGGGTGGCAATCAGAGTGTCGGGCAGGTCGAAGTCGAAATCGCTGAGTTTCATGGCGCGCGCTATAGGATGTGCTGCAGGGAAAATCTATGGCGATTTTCACTCCCAGCCAGTTTACTTGTTGGCCCCTCGCGGGGTTTGGACCTGCTCTTCGCCCTCCTCCAGCACTTCGCCGTCGGCGGAGAACGCCCTGTCGTCCCCCGGAACTGTCGGCGGCGGGCCGCGGAAGATCTCGCGCAGGAACCCCGGCGCCAGCCCGGCCAGCGGGTTGACCGAGACCGACGGGTCATCCGCGGTGCCGCGCAGGGTGAAGGTAAAGCCGAACAGCCCCTCGCCGTCCCGCGGCGACAGCACCCGCCCGATGGCGTTGAGCAGATACACCGGCGAGATCACGCCGCGCATGTTCAGGCGGCTGCTGCTCAGATCGAAATTGCCGTCCAGCGACAGCCCCATCGACGGCCCCACCGCGCTGCTCTGGTGCAGTATCAGATGCGAGCCGCCCAGCCGGAACCGCGCGTCCATGCTGGTGAACAGAATGCCCTGCCCGGTCATCTCGTCCAGCAGCCCGACCAGGCTGATCGCATTCAGGATCGCCGCCATTGACGGCGCGTTGCGCACCCGGATGTTGCGCACGCTGACCCGCCCGTCGTATTCGCCCGGCCTGTCCGCCGGGACCAGCGTCATGTCAAAACTGCCGCCGCGGCCATGCTGGAACACCCCGGCAGAGCGGAACACGCCGCCGGCATCATTGGCGCGGATGCGCGCCGCGGTGCCGTTGTTCTGCGGCACCACGGTGCCCGCCACCGGTGTCTGGCCGTTCAGGCGGGCGGTGAACTCCCCGTTCATGCCGCCCTGGGTCGAGAACCGCCCCTGAAAGCCTTGCAGGGCGATGCTGTCGGTGACCTGCAGGTTCTGCAAACGCAGGCTGATCGGAACCGGCCCTCCGCCGCCGCTGCTGCTGCCGCCGCCGCTGCCGGAGGCTGCCGAAAACGGCGAGCGGTTCAGGTCCAGCCTGCCGCCGGTCACGTCAATGGCGGGCGGCGCGCCGCTGCCGCGCCCGCGGAAGGTCACCGCGCCCTGGAACCAGTCGCCCGCCCGCGCCGAGGAAAACACCGCCTGGTCCAGCCCGCCGCCCTCGCGGGTGGTCACCCGGCCTGCGGCCGCCAGCCCGGGCGCCTCCAGCTCCAGCCGCTCCACCGTGGCGGTCCGTCCCAGTTCCGCCGACAGCGACAGCTTGCCGGACGCCGCCTCGCTCTTTTGCCAGCCAATCTCCGCAATCCTCAGGCCGACCCCCGCAAGGTCGGACTCCAGCTCCAGCTCAGGCGGCGCGCCGGGCTGCAAATCCACCGTGTAACGGCCCCGCCCCTTGCCAAAGACAGATCCGCGCGGCAGGCCCAGGTTGAAGGCCGAAACCGCTTCTGCCGACAGTTCGATGGTGCCCTCGGCCCGGCTGCCCCGGGGGGCGTCCTTGCCGGTCTTTTGCGCCCAGCTGACGGTCACTGGCACGCCCGACAGGCTGCCGCTGCCGCTGATGCGCACCTCGCCCTGGTTGCCTTCGATCTTCAGCAGCGGCGCCGCCGCGGTATGGCCCGGCACCAGCTTGCTGGTCTCCACCGCCCGCGCCTCGCCGCTGTAGTGGTAGAGGATTTCCTCCGGCTGCACGTCCTTGCGCAGCGGCAGCGACAGCGTGCCGGTGGCCTCCACCTGCCCCGCCGCCAGATCGACCGGCAGCGAGGCCTTGTCCATCACCCCAAGCGGCTCGCGGTTCAGCAGCGACAGCGCCGCCGTGACCGAGCCGCGCGCAGCAATCCGGGCAATGCCGGGGGTGCCGTCGCGCACCGTGGTGTCCGGGATGATGAAGGAGGTGCCCGTCACATCCACGTCACCGCCCTGCTCCGGCGTGACCACCCCCTTGGAGGCGGTCACGACAAAGCGGTTGCCGTACAGGCTGAGCTGGCCCGCCGCCTGCCGCACCGGCGGCATGAACTTCTGAAACAGCACCTCAGCCTCCTCAAAGGCCAGGTCCAGGCTGACGAAAGGCTTGCCGCTGCCGCGCCCGCGCATGTGGAAACCGGCGTCGCGCACCAGCCCCGCACGCAGGTTGTCGCGCACCCACTCGCGCGGTTTGGAGGCCAGCGCCTCGGGCCAAAGCTGCTTGATCCGGTCCGCCCCGACCTGATCGACCCGCCCGTTCAGGTCGTAGTCCCAGCCCTCGGGCCCGGCCCCGATCTCGCCGTCCAGATGGATCCGGCTGGCGCCGTCACGCACCAGCATCTCTCCCAGCCGCAGCCGGAAGGGCTTCAGCCGCAGATCGAAATCCGCGTCCACCGCCGGGAATTTCACCGGCGTCTCGAACAGGCGGCGCGGATTCAGCTCCAAATCGGCAAAGCGCAACTGCCCGGTCAGCCCGCTCAGCTGCCCGTTCTGGATCCCCGCCAGGCTGGCCTGCCCCTGCATCACCCCCGAGCCCCAGCCGCTTTGCACGCTGAGTTCGGAGAACTCCAGCATCTGGGCCGCCGGGTCATAGGTGAAGTAGCTGCGCGCGCCGGTGATCGGCACCGGCCGGGTCTGCGCCTCCGGCTGGATCACCCCTTCGCCGATCCGCAGGCTGGCCTGCACCGGCTCCAGCGTGCCGTCGCCGCGCACTCCGCCGCGCAAGGAGCCGGAAATCGGCGCCCGCAGCACCCCCAGCCAGCCAAGCGCCGGGCTTTGCAGCGCGATGTCCTCGCTGGCGATGTCCGAGACGAGAACCCCGAACTCCGCCTCCGGGCTGCCGATCTCGGAGATATAGCTGGCCTCGACCGTGCCCACGTCGCCGCGCCCGCTCAGCACCGAAAACACCGCCGAGGCCGACACTTCGCTGCCGCTTTTCTGCAGCCGGATCTGGCCGCCGTCCAGGGTCCAGGCGCGGCCCAGGCGGTCATCGGTGTAAGACAGCGTCAGCTCGCTGGTCTCCACGCCCCGCAGCGCCGCCAGCACGGGTTTGTCCAGCTGGCTGTCCCATTGCTTGATCAGCTGCACCAGGTTGCCCGCCTGCCGTGCCGGCAGGCCGCCGCTGGCAAAGCTCAGCGCCAGGGTGCCGTCCGGATTGCGCCGCAAGACCGCGAACAAGCCGCTGAGCGAGATCTGCTTGGGCTGGATCCTGCCGCGCAGCAGCGGCCGCATCGCCAGGCTGGCCTGGGCATCCGCCAGCTGGGCAAACACCGCGCCGTCCGGATGGCGCAGCACCACGTCCTTGAGGCTGACCCGCGGCCGCCAGCCCTTGCTGACGACCACATGGATGGCGCCGAATTCGATCTGCAGCCCGTTCAGGTGCCGCTCGATCCGGGTCTCCACCCGCTGGCGCAGCCAGTCCGGCGCATCCAGCCGGGTGCCAAGGCCGAAATAGATGGCGCCGGCCCCCAGAAAGCTCAGCAGCGCCAGCATCCAGACCGCACCGCGCAGCAGCCGCCAGTGCCAGCGGCGCCGCGCCGGCGCCGCCAGGCCGGCGTCCGGGCCCGTCCCAGGCCCGCGCACAGGCACGGCCTCGGCCGCAGCGCGGTTATTCTCGCCGGCAGGTTTGATCTCAGCTTTCCCTTTGCTGCTCATGGGTTATGGTTGCCGCGCAATGAGTTGCGCAAATTACCGGAGACAGGCCTATGCCCGACGTTTCAGATCCCGCCCCTTCCTTTACCCTGCCCCGCAGCGGCGGCGGAGAGGTCACTTTGTCCAGCCTCCAGGGGTCCCCCGTGGTGCTGTTCTTCTATCCCCGCGATGATACTCCCGGCTGCACCAAAGAATCCATCGCCTTTTCAGAGGCTTTGCAGGCCTTTGCCGATGCCGGGGCGCAGGTTTTCGGGATCTCCAAGGATACCGTCGCCAAGCACGACAAATTCACCGCCAAACACGGGCTGGCGACGCCGCTTCTGTCCGATGCGGACGGCACGGTGTGCGAGGATTACGGGGTCTGGAAAGAGAAGAGCATGTACGGCAAGAAATTCTGGGGGATCGAACGCTCCACCTTCCTGATTGATGCCGATGGCCGCATCGCGCAGGTCTGGCGCAAGGTCAAGGTCGACGGCCACGCGGACGAGGTGCTGGCAGCCGTCCGCGCGCTTTAAGGCATCCCGGCGCTGAGGCACGGCGGGGCGCTCCCGCCAGCTCTGCCCGCGCCCTGACGGGCGCAGGCCCCGCTGTTGGGCCCGGCGCCGCCCCTGCGGGCGGCGCGCGCCGCGCGGGACGCGCGGTGCCACGCCCAAGGCCGCCAGGGAGATCCGCCCGCGGATCGCCCGCGGGCGCGGGAGCGCTGCCGTTTCCGCTCTGGACTCCACCGCCCAAATCAGGTGAACCCGGGCCAGCCGCCGCAACAGGAGACCCGCATGACCGATCATCCCCTATCGCTCGCCGAACGCGCCGCCGAGGTGCTGACCACCGCGGACGGGCGGCGGAAGACCGCACTGTCGCGCCGCCACGCCGCCGCATGGCTCGCCTCCCGCAGCGGCACCGGCCCGGAGATCGCCATCGGCACCGCCTCCCCGCCAATGCACCCGGCCCGGCCGGACAAGCCGGAGCTGCTGCACCCCCGCGACGTGCCCAAGCGCAAGCCGGGATCGGAGGCAGGCCGCCTCGCGCTGCTGCATGCCGTCGCCCATATCGAGCTGAACGCCGTCGACCTGCACTGGGACATAATCGCCCGCTTCTCCCATGTGCCGATGCCGATGGGCTTCTTCGATGACTGGGTCAAAGCCGCGGATGAGGAATCTAAGCATTTCAACTTGATGTGCGACTGCCTTGAAGCCCTCGGCAGCCACTACGGCGCCCTGCCGGCCCACGCCGGCATGTGGCGCGCCGCCGAGGACACGGCAGAAGACCTGATGGGGCGCCTGGCAGTGGTGCCGATGGTGCTGGAGGCCCGCGGGCTGGATGTCACCCCCGGCATGATCGAAATCTTCCGCAAGGCGCGGCTCAGCCAGGCCGTCGACGCGCTGGAGGTGATCTATGCCGAGGAGGTCGGCCATGTCGCCTATGGCTCCAAATGGTTCAATTTCCTGTGCGGCCGGGACAACCTCGACCCCAAGGAAGTGTTTCACGCGCTGGTGCGGAAGTATTTCCACGGCGCCCTGAAACCGCCGTTCAACGAGGAAAAGCGCGCCGATGCCGGCCTGCCGCCGGATTTCTACTGGCCGCTGGCCGATCAGGCGCGGGACCTGCCGGGCGGCTGAGGCCGAGCGGCGCGCTTTGCCGGGTGCAGCCGCCTTTACCAAACCGCCGCCGCCGCCTAGACTGGGACCTCTGGACAGCCGGGTGATCCCATGTTCGAAAACGACTTCCCATTGCTGAGCACGGCCAGCCTCTCGGCCCTGATCCTGCACACCGCACGCTCCGGCCCGGTGACGCTGGACCGCTGCGAACAGGCGCTGGACGCTCTGTTCCGCCAGGCCGGCGAGACCCCCGGCCTGCCTCCCGAAGAGCTGCGCGGCCGGCTGGCCGCCCGCCTGTCCGAGCTGGAGATTGCAGGCATCCTGGTCCCGGGCGAGCCGCGGCCGGGCGAGCCTCCCAACTGGCGGATGACCAGCCGCGGCCACCAGGCCCTCATGCGGCACCCCGAGGGGCTCGATCAGACCGACCTCGCCCGCTACCCCGAATTTGCCGCCCACCTGCGCGCCACCGCCCACAAGCCCTGCGGCATGGACCCGCGCACGCAAAGCTATGACGAGGGCTACCGCGCCTGCATGGACGGCCAGCCCTTCACCGGCAATCCCTACGCCTTCGACACCGCCGACCACCAGGCCTGGGAAAGCGGCTGGACCGAAGCGCAGGAGGAACAGCAGACAGGCCAGCCGGGCTGACCGGCCCCCTTCCGCCCGGCACGTCCGCGGGCCGCGCCGGGCCTTTGCCGCCGCCTCGGCAGGTTTCCGCCTATCTGCCCGCCCTGCCGGCACGATCCGGGCCCGATGGGTCAACAGGCTTGCCCAATCGGTCCGCCCTGTCTATTCACTTCGCCCAAGGCACCGGAACCGCCCAGCGGCACCGGCGCGTATCGGGACAGGGACGGAACAGGGATCGGACTTTGCGCACACGGCTCGCGATCAGAATTCACGCCTTTCTGGAACGCCGCTTCCCCGAGCGGCGCGTGTTCCTCAAATCCGACACCGACACGCGTTTCATCCGGCTGCGGTCGGAGACCCAGCTGGCCGTGGTTGCCGGCGTCACCCTGTTTGTCGCCTGGACCATTGTCGCCACCGCCATCGTGCTGATGGACAGCATCGGCGCCGGCAATTTCCGCGAGCTGGCAAAACGCGACCAGCAGACCTACCGCGAACGCCTGAATTCAATCTCCGCTGAGCGCGACGCCCGCGCCGAAGAAGCCCTGGCGGCGCAGGAGCGGTTCAACGCCGTGCTGGCCCAGATCTCGATGATGCAATCCGAGCTGCTGGCCTCGGAGACCCGCCGCCGCGAGCTGGAAACCGGCATCGAGGTGATCCAGACCACCCTGCGCGACACCATGAGCGACCGTGACGGCGCCCGCAAAGCGCTGGCAGAGCTGGAGGCAGAAACCCAGGGCGAGAACGCCGCCCCGGCGGTCGTGGCCAGCGCCACGGAGCAGATGGACATGCTGGCGGGCGTCCTGCACGATACCGCGGCGGAACGCGACCGGATCATGGCCGACGCGCAGGACGCCATCGGCCAGCGCCAGGAGCTGGAGCTGGAACTGCAGCTGATGGAGGAGCGCAACGGCCAGATCTTCCGCCAGCTGGAAGAGGCGGTCGCGGTGTCGATCACCCCGCTGGACAAGATGTTCCGCAGCGCCGGCATGCCGCCCGACCGGATTCTTGAGCAGGTGCGGCGCGGCTACAACGGCCAGGGCGGCCCGCTTGCGCCGCTGGCGATCTCGACCCGGGGCGAGGAACCCGCCCCGGAAGAACTGCGCGCCAACAGCATTCTGGCCCGGCTGGACCAGCTGAACCTGTACCGCCTGGCGGCGCAAAAGGCGCCGTTTGCCACTCCGGTCAATCTGGGCCATGTGCGCCAGACCTCCGGCTACGGCTACCGCCGCGACCCCAAGACCGGCGGCCGCCGCCTGCACAAGGGATCTGATTTTGCAGGCAGCACCGGCACCGACATCTTTGCCACCGCCGACGGCGTGGTGACCCACGCAGGCTGGCAATCCGGCTATGGCAAGCTGGTCACCATCCGCCATGCATTCGGCATCGAAACAAGATACGCCCATAATTCGAAACTCCGCGTTACGGCCGGCCAAAGGGTCTCGCGCGGGGATCACATTGCTGATATGGGTAACACCGGACGGTCCACCGGGACCCACCTCCACTACGAGGTGCGGGTCAACGGGCAACCTGTAAACCCCATGATCTACATCAAGGCTGCGAGAAATGTTTTCTAAGAGCAAAATCAACGAGCCCGGGCCGAAGCAGGCCGACGCAACCCCGGCTGCCCCCGCCTCTGCGGCTCCGGCTGCACCGGCGGCAAGCGACTACACCTCCAGCATGCCCAAGGCCAAGCCCGCCGCATCGCTGCTCAGCTCGGATCTGCACATCACCGGCAACGTCAAGACCACCGGCGACATCCAGGTCGAAGGCACCGTCGAGGGCGACATCCGCGCGCATCTGCTGACCGTCGGCGAGACCGCCACCATCAAGGGCGAAATCACCGCCGATGACGTGGTGATCAACGGCCGCATCGTCGGCCGCGTGCGCGGCCTGAAGGTGCGCCTGACCTCCACCGCGCGGGTCGAAGGCGACATCATCCACAAGACCATCGCGATCGAAAGCGGCGCCCATTTCGAAGGCTCCGTGCAGCGCCAGGACGACCCGCTGAACCCGGGCGGCCGCAAATCCGCCCCGGCCGCAGCGCCCGCCCCCTCGGCAGCGGTTCAGGCCGCCACCGCGGCGCACAAGGCCGAAGGCTGAACTGCCGGACGGCAGACCTTCAGCGCTGCCGGGCCTGACAGACACTAACAAATCGCCGCAAGCCTCCGCTTGCGGCGTTTTTTTTTGCTTTGCCGGGAACACTCGCAAAAGCTGCAAAAACGTTACAGTTACGCGACGGTAAAGATTTCCTTGCCTTGAACATTCCGCCTTTTCCAGGGCAATAGACCTTTGAATTGAGTTGACCAGCCGGGTTTCAACCAGAATTTTGCCAAGTCCAAGGAGCTGTTCCCAATGGCTACGTTTACCGTGAATGATTCCAGCAACAGTTGGGATGTCGGGGATCTTCAAACCTTCCGGGTCCTCACCCCGACACCTGGAACCATCAACAACCACCTTCTGGAAATCAACGGCACCACTTACAGCGGCGACAGTTTTTTCGCCAGCTACACAGGCAGTTTCAGTGCCTTCGGCTCATCCGTTTACGGAACGATCACCGGCATCACATTCCGGATTAACGGATCAACCGTTTTCACGGCCAGCGGTCTGGACGTGTCGTTCACCACATACTCCAGTACGTATTACCCCTCCTCCTTCGAGGAAGAGGCCACCAAGGGCAACGACCTCTTCACCATCAATTCGACCCGCAGCAGCACCTGGAAGCTGGGGGATGGCAATGACACAATCAATGCGGGAAGCGGCTGGGACTACATCTACGGCGGCAGCGGAACAGACAGGCTGATTGTCGATGGCGCCCTCTCTGAGGCCAGCTTTTCCTCCAGCTTCAGCCGCATCATCCTCGACGGACCGGACGGCCGCGACACCCTGAACTCCATCGAGTTTGTTCAATTCAGCGACCGCACTGTCAGTCTGACGGCCGGGTCCTCTTATGACAACACGCTGAATGGGGATAACAGAACGGCAACATCCAACGATGTGCTGCTCGGCGGCAGCGGCAACGACAGCCTTAACGGATACTCCGGCCACGACCTGCTTCTGGGGGAAGACGGCAATGACAAGATTTCCGGCCACAGCGGCAATGATACCCTGCGCGGCGGAAACGGCAACGACACGCTGCTGGGCGGTTTCGATTCCGACCGCCTGTTCGGCGAAGGCGGCAACGACAACCTGTTCGGCGGCGACGCGCAGGATACGCTGCTCGGAGAGAGCGGAGACGACACGCTGAGTGGCGA
The DNA here is from genome assembly GCF_000473145.1 of Leisingera daeponensis DSM 23529. Classification (NCBI taxonomy): domain Bacteria; kingdom Pseudomonadati; phylum Pseudomonadota; class Alphaproteobacteria; order Rhodobacterales; family Roseobacteraceae; genus Leisingera; species Leisingera daeponensis. The sequence continues at coordinate 1,131,377 of NZ_KI421500.1, forward strand.
CGACGGCAAGGACGTCCTCAGCGGCCACTCCGGCAACGACCTCTTGGATGGCGGCCGCGGAAGCGACAAGCTCTTGGGCGGCACGGGCATCGACACCTTGTACGGCGGCAATGGCGCCGACACCCTGTCCGGCGGCGGCGGCAATGACACCCTGTCCGGCGGCACCGGCGGCGACCGCCTCAGCGGCGGCAAGGGCCGCGATGTGCTGCTGGGCCACAAGGGCGACGACCTGCTGACCGGCGGCGGCCGCGCCGACACCTTCGTGTTCCACAAGGGCCACGGCAACGACACCATCACCGACTTCGCCGCAGGCCAGGACCACATCCAGATCGGCCGCGGCGCCTCCCGCCTGGGCCAGCTGGACTTTGAACAGCAGGGCGCGGACGTGCTGGTCTCCTTTGCCGATGTGACCATCCTGGTGGAGGACATCAGCGTGGCGCAGCTGCAGGACGCGGATAACTTCCTGTTCTGACCGGGGCGGCCCGGCCGCTTCCCCCGCAAAGGCGCGCCCGCCCCGGCGCGCCTTTTTTTTGCACCCGCCCCCCCCCCGGCACAAAAAAACCGCGCCGGAAAGCCTCCGGCGCGGGTTCCGCCGCGGTGCGGGCACCGCCGGTTATTCGGTCACGGTCACCTTGGCCATGGTGTCGGGCTGGCCGATCACCGCGCCATTGGGGCCTTCGCCGCGCTTGATCGCGTCGACCACATCCATGCCCCCGGTCACCTTGCCGACAACCGTGTACTGGCCGTCCAGGAACGGGCCCGGGGCGAACATGATGAAGAACTGCGAATTGGCGCTGTCCGGGCTCTGCGACCGGGCCATGCCGACCACACCGCGGTCATAGGTGATGTCGGAGAACTCCGCCGCCAGATCCGGACGGTCAGAGCCGCCCTGCCCGGCCCGGCGCATATCGCCGCCGGCCTTGCCGAACTCGACATCGCCGGTCTGCGCCATGAAGCCCTCGATCACGCGATGGAACACCACGCCGTCATACTGGCCCGCTTCGGCCAGCGCGGTGATCTGCTCCACATGCTTGGGCGCCACATCCTCGAACAGGTCGATCTGGATGGTGCCGTTGGCTTCGCCCTCGACCTGGATTTCCAGGCCGGTCGCGAAGGCAGGCCCTGCCGCCAGCAGGGCCACCAGCGAAAGCGCCTTACGCATCCGCAGCCACCTTGACGGAGATCATCCGGTCCGGGTTCGCAGGCGGCTCGCCGCGGGTGATCGCATCCACGTGCTCCATGCCTTCGATGACACGGCCATAAACGGTGTACTGGCCGTTCAGGAAGTGGTTGTCCTTGAAGTTGATGAAGAACTGCGAATTTGCGGAATCCGGGTTGGCCGAACGGGCCGCGCCCAGGGTGCCGCGGTCATGCGGCAGCTTGGAGAACTCGGCCGGAACATTCGGCAGGCTGGAGCCGCCGGTGCCCGCCATGCGCAGGTTGAAGCCGTCTTCCATGTCGCCATTGGCCACATCGCCGGTCTGCGCCATGAAGCCGTCGATCACCCGGTGGAAGCAGACGTTGTCATACTCGCCGGCACGGGCCAGTTCCTTCATCCGCTCGGAATGCTTCGGCGCCACGTCGGGCAGCAGCTCGATCACCACATTGCCGTCTTTCAGCTCGATGATGATGGTGTTTTCGGGATCTTTGATCTCGGCCATGTGGCCCTCCTGTCGTCGAAATTTGCAACGATAGTTAAGGCCAGCGCCGGGAAATGCCAAGGGAGCATTGACTGATGCGCAAAAACCCCCGAAACAGCCCGCGGATTTGACTGCACTTTCACCATAAGGGGTCTCTTGAGATGGGCTGGAAAACACTCGACGACATGGATCTGAACGGCAAGCGCGTGCTGGTGCGCGTGGACATCAACGTGCCGATCGTCGACGGCGTGGTGACCGACTCCACCCGCATCCGCCGCATCGCCCCCACCGTGCGCGACATTCTGGCGGCCGGCGGCAAGCCGATCCTCTTGGCCCACTTCGGCCGCCCCGGCGGCGAGCGCCGCGAGAACCTGTCGCTGAACCAGCTGGTGCCGACGCTGGAGCGCGCCTTTGAAACCAGGGTTCTGTTTGCTGCCGATTGCGTCGGCGCCGGCGCCGAGGCCGCTGCCGACGCGCTGCAGCCGGGCGAAGTGCTGCTGCTGGAAAACACCCGCTTCCACGCGGCCGAAACCAAGAACGACCCCGACCTGGCCGCCGGCATGGCGCGGCTGGGCGAGGTCTACTGCAACGACGCCTTCTCCGCCGCCCACCGCGCGCATTCCTCCACCGAGGCGATCGCCCGCCTGCTGCCCGCCTGTGCGGGCCGCCTGATGCAGGCAGAGCTGGAAGCGCTGGAAAGCGCCCTGGGCAAGCCGAAGCGCCCGGTGACCGCAGTGGTCGGCGGCGCCAAGGTCTCTACCAAGCTGGAACTCCTGGGCAACCTGATCGAGAAGGTCGACCACCTGGTGATCGGCGGCGGCATGGCCAACACCTTCCTGGTGGCCAAGGGGCTGCCGGTCGGCATTTCGCTGGCCGAACGCATCATGAAGGACACCGCAGCCGAGATCCTCGCCAAGGCCGAGGCCGCGGGCTGCGAGATCATCCTGCCCACCGACATCGTGGTCGCCAAGAAATTCGAAGCCCACGCGCCGCACGAAGTCCTGCCCGCCGATCAATGCCCCGAAGACGGCATGATCCTGGACGCAGGCCCGGAGAGCCTCGCCCGCATCATCGAGGTCTTCTCGAAAAGCAAGACACTGATCTGGAACGGCCCCCTCGGCGCGTTTGAGCTGGAACCGTTCGACGCCGCCACCAACGCCGCCGCGCTCAAGGCCGCGGCAATGACCCGCTCCGGCCAGCTGATCTCGGTTGCCGGCGGCGGCGACACCGTGGCGGCCCTGAACGCCTCCGGCGCGGCGGGCGACTTCACGTACATCTCCACAGCCGGCGGCGCCTTCCTGGAGTGGATGGAAGGCAAGACCCTGCCCGGCGTCGCGGCGCTGGTGCAGTAAGCCGCCAACAGCCAGCCCTGTCCGGCCCAGCTGCAAAGCTGGGCCTTTTTCTTGTCCGGCGGCGGACCTATGCGCCGCGGAACCGCGCCAGGATCGCGTTCACATCCAGCCCGGCCACCGATCCCGGCAGCGAACCGCGCTCCCCTGCAATCCGGCTGGTGACATAACCCTCCGCCACCGCAGCAGGCGCCGCGTCCATCAGGCAGGCCGCCGTCATTAGCGTGGCCAGGCTTTCGGCGAACCAGCGCGCTTCCGCCTCGTCCGGCAGCCCGGGCCAGCGCGCCCGGTGCGCCGCCAGCCCCGCATCATAACGCCGGTCGCCGCCCCTGGCCCCGTCCAGCAGCGCGTTCAGCGCCGCCGCGGCCCGCGGCTCCCTGGCCAGCGTGCGCAGGATATCGAGACAGATCACATTGCCCGACCCCTCCCAGATCCCGTTCAGGGGCGCCTCGCGGTACAGCATCGGCATCGGCGTCTCCTCGACGTAGCCCATGCCGCCCAGCACCTCCATCGCCTCGCCGATCACCGGGATGCAGCGCTTGTTGCCCAGGTATTTCGCCAGAGCCACCCCGATCCGCGCCAGCGCCCGGCTGTCCGCATCCGTCCGGTCAAAGGCCGCGGCCATCGCCATGCCCGCCGCCAGCGCGCCCTCGGCATCCAGCACCAGATCGGCCAGCACCGCCCGCATCAGCGGCTGGCCGATCAGCTTCCTCTGGAACGCCGCACGCCCTTCGGCCCACCAGAACGCCTCCGCCAGCGCCGCCCGCATCAGCCCGGCGGGCGCCAGCGCGGTGTCCAGCCTTGTGTGGTGGACCATTTCGATGATGGTGCGCACGCCCGCGCCCTCTTCGCCCACCCGGTACGCCAGCGCCTCCGCATATTCGACCTCGGAACTGGCATTGGCGCGATTGCCCAGCTTGTCCTTCAGCCGCTGCAGCCGGATGCCGTTGCGCCCCTCCTCCAGCCAGCGCGGCACCAGAAAGCAGGTCAGCCCGCCCTCCGCATATGCCAGCGTCAGAAAGCCGTCCGACATCGGCGCCGAGCAGAACCACTTGTGCCCGGTCAGCCGGTAGTGCGCGCCGTCCCGCACCGCCCGGGTGGTATTGGCCCGCACGTCAGAGCCGCCCTGCTTCTCGGTCATCGCCATGCCCAGCGTCGCGCCGCGCTTGTGCGCGACGGGCCGCACCGCCGGGTCATACTCCGCGCTCAGCAGCTTCGGGTGCCACAGCGCCGCCAGATCCGGCGCATGGCGCAGGGCGGGAATGGCGGCATAGGTCATGGTCATCGGGCAGCACACGCCCGGCTCCACCTGGTTGAGCATGTAGACATGCGCCGCATGGGTGACATGGCCGCCCGGCGCGCCGTCCCAGGCGGCATGGGCATAGCCCAGCCGCTGCGCCGCCGCCATCACCTGATGATAGCCCGCGTTGAACCGCACCTCGTCCAGCCGCCGGCCGGAGCGGCTGAACAGTTCCAGCCGCGGCGGATCGCGCCGGGCTTCGGCGGCAACCTCCAGCAGCGTTTCGCTGCCGTATTCCGCCCCGGCAAGGGCCAGCGCATCCATGCGGCCGCCGTGATGCGCCGAATAGGACCGCAGCGCCGCGTCCTCGGCCCACAGATCGCGCCCGCCGCGCGGCTGCGGCTGGTTCTGCACCTCATGAGTTCCCAAATCGCCGCGCCCGGCGCAGGCTGCCCTGTCTTGCATCGCTGATCCTCCCTGGCCCCAGCCTGCGCAAGCCGCCGCGCTGTGGCCAGCACAGCGCCGCGTCACCGCCGGGCTGCCGTTGCGGCAGCGCCGGGGCCAAACCGCAAAAAATTCCCCCTGTGGACAGTTTTGGGATTCACAAGCCGATTCGGTTGTGGCATACATAAGGCAGACGCCGGGAAACGGCGCAAAATCAAAACACTACAGCAGTAACATACAGGCACTCCCAACGTGACCCGAAGCCCCCGGCCGTCTTTTGGCGCCATCGCCTTCTTTGCAATCGCCTTCGCGCTCAGCGCGTATTTCACTTTTGCGGCGGTGCAAGGCGACTTCGGTCTATTCCGGAGGGTCGAGATCCAAGCCGAAGCAGAAGAACTGCGGCTGGATCTCGGCCGTCTCCACTCCAATATCGGCGACATGGAAAACCTGACCCGGCGGCTGTCCGACGATTACCTCGATCTCGACCTGCTGGATGAGCAGGCCCGCTCGGTGCTGGGCCTGGTCCGCGCCGACGAGATCGTGATCCGCTGACCCCCGCTTGACGCCCCTGGCGTAGCGCGCCCGGCAGCCGGTCCGCCCCGCACCCCCTCATCCGCCTCCCGGACAATGATCGCCCCCGGCAATGCCGGCAATGGCCCGCGCCGCTGCAAAAGGGCCTTCCCCTGGCGGGCGCAAGCGGCCATGATACGGCACCTGCCGCGGCCCCGCCGGCGTGGCATTTTTGCGCGCTCTCGGCGGTTTTTTACGCGGCGGAAACCCCGCGGCAGAATAACACTATTCAGCCGCATCAAAACCGGTTATGAATTTGTTTAATGCTAAACTATCTAGCCTGCAGGGGGAGCCGACCACCATGGCCGCTAGAAAAACTACAAAGAAACCAAACGTTTCTGCCGAAGAACTCACCCACTACTATCGCGAGATGCTGCTGATCCGCCGATTCGAAGAGAAATCGGGACAGCTCTACGGCATGGGTCTGATCGGGGGCTTCTGCCACCTCTACATCGGACAGGAAGCCGTTGTCGTGGGCCTCGAGGCCGCCGCCGAGGAAGGCGACAAACGCATCACCTCCTACCGCGACCACGGCCACATGCTGGCCTGCGGCATGGACCCCGATGGCGTCATGGCTGAGCTCACGGGCCGCGAGGGCGGCTACTCCAAGGGCAAGGGCGGCTCGATGCACATGTTCTCGAAAGAGAAGCATTTCTACGGCGGCCACGGCATCGTCGGCGCCCAGGTGCCGATCGGCGCGGGCCTCGCCTTTGCCGACAAGTACAAGGGCAACGGCCGCGTCACCTTCACCTATTTCGGTGACGGCGCCGCCAACCAGGGCCAGGTCTACGAGACCTTCAACATGGCCGCCCTGTGGAAACTGCCGGTGATCTTCGTGATCGAGAACAACCAGTACGCCATGGGCACCTCGCAGCAGCGCTCCACCTCCAGCGCGGAGATCTGGGAACGCGGCAAAGCCTTCGGCATCCCGGGCGAAGCGGTGGACGGCATGAACGTCCTCTCCGTCAAGGAAGCGGGCGAACGCGCCGTGGCCCACTGCCGCAGCGGCGACGGCCCCTATATCCTCGAGGTCAAGACCTACCGCTACCGCGGCCACTCGATGTCGGATCCGGCCAAGTACCGCACCCGCGAAGAGGTCCAGAAAATGCGCGAGGAGCGCGACCCGATCGAGCAGGTCCGCGACATGCTCCTGACCGGCAAGCACGCCACCGAAGAAGACCTCAAGGCGATCGACAAGGAAATCAAGGACATCGTTTCCAAATCCGCCGACTTCGCCAAGGAAAGCCCGGAGCCGGCCCTGGACGAGCTCTGGACCGACATCTACGCGGATGAAGTGCCGCAGGAAAACGCCTGAGAGGGAAGAACAAGACATGGCAACTGAAATTCTGATGCCCGCCCTGTCGCCGACCATGGAGGAAGGCACCCTGGCCAAATGGCTGGTCAAGGAAGGCGATACCGTAAGCTCCGGCGACATCCTGGCGGAAATCGAAACCGACAAGGCGACGATGGAGTTTGAAGCCGTCGACGAAGGCACCGTCGGCAAGATCCTGATCTCCGAAGGCACCGAAGGCGTCAAGGTGAACACCCCCATCGCGGTGCTGCTGGAAGACGGCGAAAGCGCCGATGACTACGAGGCCTCCAGCACCAAGGAAGAGGCCCCGGCCGAAAAAGCGCCCTCTGACGAACCTGCTGCCGCCGCGCCGCAGAAGGCCCCCGCGATGCCTGCCAAGATGCTGGAGCCCGACTATCCGGAAGGCACCGAGATGGTGCAGACCACCGTGCGCGAAGCCCTGCGCGACGCCATGGCCGAGGAAATGCGCCGCGACGAGGACGTGTTCCTGATGGGCGAGGAAGTCGCCGAGTATCAGGGTGCCTACAAGGTCTCCCAGGGCCTGCTGGACGAGTTCGGCGCCAAGCGCGTGATCGACACCCCGATCACCGAGCACGGTTTTGCCGGCATCGCCACCGGCGCGGCCTTCGGCGGCCTGCGCCCGATTGTCGAGTTCATGACCTTCAACTTCGCCATGCAGGCGATTGACCACATCATCAACTCCGCGGCCAAGACGCTCTACATGTCCGGCGGCCAGATGGGCGCCCCGATGGTGTTCCGCGGCCCCAACGGCGCCGCCGCCCGCGTCGGTGCTCAGCACTCGCAGGACTACGCCGCCTGGTACATGCAGATCCCGGGGCTGAAGGTGGTGATGCCCTACTCCGCCGCCGACGCCAAAGGCCTGATGAAAACCGCGATCCGCGATCCCAACCCGGTGATCTTCCTGGAGAACGAAATCCTCTACGGCCGCGCCTTCGACGTGCCGAAACTGGACGATTTCACCATCCCCTTCGGCAAGGCCCGGATCTGGCGCGAAGGCTCTGACGTGACCATCGTCTCCTTCGGCATCGGCATGCAATACGCACTGGAGGCCGCTGAAAAGCTGGCCCAGGACGGCACCAGCGCCGAAGTCATCGACCTGCGCACCCTGCGCCCGATGGATCTGCCCACGGTGATTGAATCGGTCAAGAAGACCAACCGCCTGGTCACCGTCGAGGAAGGCTGGCCGCAGGGCTCCGTCGGCAGCTACATCGCCTCCGAGGTGCAGCGGGAGGCGTTCGACTATCTGGACGCGCCCATCATCACCTGCACCGGCAAGGACGTGCCCATGCCTTATGCCGCCAACCTGGAACGCCACGCGCTGATCACCACGGATGAGGTGGTCGAAGCGGTGAAACAAGTGACCTACCGGTAAGGGAGCGCGAATAGCATGCCTACTGAAATCCTGATGCCCGCGCTTTCTCCCACCATGGAGGAAGGCACCCTCGCCAAATGGCTGGTCAAGGAGGGCGACACCGTCTCCTCCGGCGACCTGATCGCAGAGATCGAAACCGACAAGGCCACCATGGAATTCGAAGCCGTGGACGAAGGCGTGATCGGCAAGATCCTGATCGCCGAAGGCTCCGAGGGCGTGAAGGTCAACACCCCCATCGCGGTGCTGCTGGAAGACGGCGAAAGCGCCGATGACATCGGCACCTCCGGCAGCTCCAGCGCGGATGCAGCTCCGGCCCAGGAAGCCAAGGAAGAGGCGCCTGCCGAAGCCAAGTCCGAAGCCAAAGCCGAGGCCCCCAAGGAAGAGGCCAAAGCCGCCCCCGCCGCACCGCAGGGCGCCGACGGCAACCGTATCTTCGCCTCGCCGCTCGCGCGCCGCATCGCTGCGGACAAGGGCCTGGATCTGGCCCGGATCACCGGCTCCGGCCCCAAGGGCCGCATCGTCAAGGCCGACGTGATCGACGCCAAGCCGCAGGCAGCCGCCGCGCCCAAGGCTGAAGCTTCCGCCGCGCCCGCGCCTGCTGCCGCAGCCCCTTCCGGCCCCTCCGCCGACATGGTCGCCCGCATGTACGAGAGCCGCGACTTTGAGGAGGTCAAGCTGGACGGCATGCGCAAGACCATTGCCGCCCGCCTCACCGAAGCCAAGCAGACCATCCCGCATTTCTACCTGCGCCGCGACATCCAGCTCGACGCGCTGCTGAAATTCCGCGGTGAGCTGAACAAGCAGCTCGAAGGCCGCGGCGTCAAGCTCTCGGTCAACGACTTCATTATCAAGGCGGTGGCGCTGGCGCTGCAAGCGGTGCCGGACGCCAACGCGGTCTGGGCCGGCGACCGGGTGCTCAAGATGAAAGCCTCCGACGTGGCGGTTGCCGTCGCCATCGAGGGCGGGTTGTTCACCCCGGTGCTGCAAGACGCCGACAGCAAGTCGCTCTCCGCCCTGTCCGCGCAGATGAAGGACCTCGCCAAGCGCGCCCGCGACCGCAAGCTCGCGCCGCATGAATACCAGGGCGGCAGCTTCGCGATCTCCAACCTCGGCATGTTCGGCATCGACAACTTCGACGCCATCGTGAACCCGCCGCACGCGGGCATCCTGGCGGTCGGCTCCGGCGTCAAGAAGCCTGTGGTGGGCGCCGACGGCGAGCTGAAGGTCGCCACGGTGATGAGCGTCACCATGTCGGTCGACCACCGCGTCATCGACGGCGCCCTCGGCGCGGACCTGTTGAAGGCCATCGTCGAGAACCTGGAAAACCCGATGGTGATGCTGGCCTGAGGGGCTGCCGCTAGTGCGAAACACCAAAGCCCCGGCCTCAGCGCCGGGGCTTTTCGTTTGCTGTGCAGCTGCTGGTTCCGATTGGCCGCTTGGAGTCCAAACCTACCGCGTGAGCTACGGGCGGTAGGTGACGAGTTTGTAACTGGCGAAGCAGAAATATACGCCAAGCACTCCTTCGATCCACCGGCGGGCTTTCGCATAGACCGCGACGACCGGCGATGTGGAGAAGGCCACTGCGTAAATCACATGCCCGACTGCGGAGATGATGCTAGTGCCGACAACGACCAGAGCAGCCACCCAGATAGGTGCTTGCCCATCCATCGCGAGAGACATGATCGCAATCCAAACCAAAGCCGCCTTCGCGTTCGTCATCTGGATCAAAAGGCCGCGCCGGTAGAACGCTAGTGGTCCACCGTTCAGATGCACGGGCCGTACCTCTAACTTTTTGACGGTCAGGGCCGATTTGAAGGCTTTGAACGCCAACCAAAGCAGGTACGCCGCGCCAATCACTTTCAAAACAACCATGATCGAAGCATACGTCGAGACGAGTGCGGTGAGGCCCAACGCGGTCAACATGGACCAGCAGAAAGTACCCGTCGCCACACCAAGTGCCAGAGCTTTCCCCTCTGATCTACCGATAGACATTGATGTGCCGATCACCGCCAAGATATTTGGCCCCGGCGTAAACATGCCAATCATGAAGACTCCGTAAGCGAGCAAGATGCCAGTGAGATAAGGGGCGATCATGGCCGACTCCGTTTTTTGTGACCTTACACTATTACGCCCAAAAGCAAATGGCAGCTAAGTTCCGCGTCTTGCCAGTTCGTGCGCCGCGCTGCGAAAGGCGCTCCATCCCGGAACGGTCATTCATGGATCTCGCGGCGAAGGTGTCGGGAGAGCCCACTCTGACCGATGCTGCGTGCGGCACGAATGTCTGCCACGTGATAGCCGTCAACCGAAGAAGCGCTTGACCGCATGGCCTCGTCCTGCCATTTGCCCATCAAACCGCAGGCCACTTGGGCAACGCTTGGCCATTTTTTATCTCAAGTGATTTACCATAAGGAAATACTCATGCTGAAACAGATATTGGCTTTTGGTTTGGCGATTGTAGGAGCTAGTGCGCAAGCAGATGACTGGGAGGCAGCTGCCGCTGAATACGACAAATCCTATCTTCAGGTTGAAGCGTGTTTTGCGAATGAGTCTATCGATCAGGCGGCTTGCGTCATAGTAGGCATCCAACAGTGCGTGAAAGACTTGGAAACAGTTCTCGAAAGCAAAGGATTTGGCGTTCCCGGCGGAGCCGCAGTGTCACCTCACGAGTATTGTAACTACATCGGCTTGGAACGCGCGGACGAACATCTGAATGCTGTTTATCAACGCACACTGGAGCAAGGACCGCTGCAACCTAGCAACCAAGAGGGCATCGCTAATCTGCGCGCTGCTCAGCGGCTCTGGCTTCAATTCAAGAATGAAATGTGTTCCGAAGAGAATATTGTTGGTTGGCACGCGGGAGGTTCGGGCTGGGGAGCGGTAACCGCTGAATGCGCTATGCGCCTTTCAATCCAGCAAGCTCAGAACTTGGAACGGTATTTTTACTGAGGTTGGCCGCTCATTAATCGGCTGCGAAATAATCTCCAACTCAGAGGCTTGGGCTTGTTTCGCAGAACTGGGACCCGAAGGCAAATTCATAGCCGCCCCCAAACGACAGTTTTTTGAACAGTCGGAATTGCAGTCCTATTGTAAGACTTTTTCTCATTAGCGGCCATTTTTGCATTTGCAGCGAAAGCTCACTAAGTCCCGCGTAGTGGACGCTGAAACGCGCGCCAGAGTTCCCCCGAAAGCGCCATCGGACCGCCAAGAAAGGGAGCGCCCCCGCCCCCTTCATCTTTCCCCAAATACTCATCTGCGCAACCGCAGCCGCCAGCACCCCGCCAGCGGCGGCACCCGGCCAGCGGCGGCGCGCCGCTCAGTACTGAAACCCGGGGGTCGAGGCCGACAGCGCCTGCTCCGCCTCATCCATCTCCGCCGGGATCTCCTCAAACAGCGGCGTCGACAGATACCGCTCGCCGGTATCCGGCAGCACCGCCAGCAGCACCGATCCTTCCGGCGCGCTCTCCGCGACCTTCATCGCCGCCGCCAGGCTGCCGCCGCTGGAAATCCCGGCCAGGATGCCTTCCTCCGCCGCCAGCCGCTTCGACCAGGCAATGCTCTCCTCGCCGCTCACCGGCTCCAGCGCGTCGAAATAGCCGTTGTCCAGCGCCTCCTGCAGCACCAGCGGGATGAAATCCGGGGTCCAGCCCTGGATGGGATGCGGGTTGAAGGCCGGATGGGTCGCCGCCGGCTCGCCCTCCGCATTGCGCGCCTGCCCCTGCCCGGACTGCACCAGCGCCGCGTTGGACGGCTCGCTGAGGGTGATCTTCAGATCCGGCCGCGCGCCCTTCAGCACCCGCCCAAGCCCCGCAACCGTGCCGCCGGTGCCATAGCCCAGCACCACATGATCCAGCCGTGCGCCCTCGAAATCCCCCAGGATCTCCCGCGCCGTGGTGGCCTCGTGAATGTCGGCGTTGTCCTTGGTCTCGAACTGATGCGCCAGGAACCAGCCGTTGGCCTCTGCCAGTTCCTTGGCCTTCACCACCATGCCAACCGCCTTGTCCTCCTTGCGGGTCAGCACCACCCTGGCGCCCAGCATCCGCATCAGCCGCCGCCGCTCGACCGAGAACCCGTCGTGCATGGTGATCACCAGCGGATAGCCCTTGGCGGCGCACACCATCGCTAGGCCAATGCCGGTGTTGCCGCTGGTCGCCTCCACCACGGTCTGACCGGGCGCCAGCCGCCCCTCGCGCTCGGCGGCCTCGATGATGTTCAGCGCCAGCCGGTCCTTCACCGATCCCGCCGGGTTGAACGCCTCGGCCTTCACGTACATGGTCACATGATCCGGCGCGATGCGGTTCAGGCGGATCGCGGGCGTGTTGCCCACCGTCTCCAGGATCGAGCCATAGAGCCGCCCGCGGCCTTCGGTCGTGTAAATCATGATCTGTCCCCCAAATCGAAACTGCGGAAAAAGAAGCTGTTGCACCGGACTATGCGCCCCGGCGCAACCGGGTTCAAGCCAGCCCGCCGTGGCTGCCGCCAAATAAGACCGCCCTCCGCCCGGCGCGCCGGTTTGCGGAACCGCAGGCTGCCCCGCCCTCGGGAAGAGGACCAACAGCCTCCCGCAACCCTCTACTCTAAAACACTATTTCCTTCCGGAGACGCGATTGAAAAAGGGGCGCATCCCGCGCCCCTTCATCTTTCCAAAAATACTCAAAATGCGGCGCGGCCTGCGGCGCATCCCTCAGTCGGAACCGTTCGGAAACCGCTGGTCCATGCTGACCGAGGGCTGATCGCAGCCCGCTTCGCCCACGATGCGCGCCGGGATGCCCGCCACGGTCTTGCACGGCGGCACCTCCGCCAGCACCACCGACCCGGCAGCAATCCGGCTGCAATGGCCGACCTTGATGTTGCCCAGCACCTTGGCGCCGGCACCGATCAGCACCCCGTCGCCGATCTTCGGATGCCGGTCCTCTTCCTCCTTGCCGGTGCCGCCCAGCGTCACCGAATGCAGCATCGACACGTTGTCGCCCACCACCGCGGTTTCGCCGATGACGATGGAATGGGCATGGTCGATCATGATCCCCTTGCCGATCACCGCCGCCGGATGGATATCGACGCCGAAAATCTCGGAAATCCGCATCTGGAAGAAATAGGCCAGATCCCAGTCGCCCTGCTGCCACAGCCAATGGCCGATCCGGTAGGCCTGCACCGCCTGGTACCCCTTGAAATAGAGGATCGGCTGCAGCAGCCGGTGGCAGGCCGGATCGCGCTCATAAACCGCCATCAGGTCAGCGCGCGCAGCTTCAACGATGCCGGGGTCGGCCTCATAGGCAGCATCGACGATCTCCCGCAGGATGGTCATCGACATCTCGTTGGAGCACAGCTTGGCGGAAATCCGGTAGGACAGCGCCTTCTGCAGCGATTTGTGGTGCAGGATACAGGCATGGATCAGCCCGCCCATCAGCGGCTGCGAGTCGACAGCGTCCTGAGCTTCCTTGGTGATCCGGTCCCAGACGGGATCCAGCGAGGCGACGGCGTGCTGAGTTTTGAACATGGCGATGCATCCTTTCTCCGCTCAAGATAGCCATCTAAGGGCTTTTTCGGCAAACGCAAACCCGTGATGGGGTACATTTTCGTTATCGATGAAACGCCGCCGCGCCGCCGCCGCCGCAGGCAGGCGGAGCCACGCCCAACGGCTGGCCGGGCAGGCTCCCTGCCGGGTTCAGCGGGCGGGGGCCTCCGCCTCCGCGCCGAGCACCAGCGCCAGTTCCTGCAGCACCAGCCGGGTGCAGCTGAGATACGCCGCGTCATCCAGAAACGGTTCATCCGCCAGCGCGAACCTCCGGGCCGCCGCATTCAGCGAGCCGTCGCCCCAGCGCGGATGCAGCTGCCCGAGCATCCGGCAATGCGCCGCCGCCTCTGCCGCGCCGCCGAAAATGCGGCGGCAAAGGCGCAGGCGGCCGCTCTCCGGCACCGCCAGCAGCGCCCGCGCCACCGCGGAGACATCGCCGGGCAGCACCGGGCGGATCATTGCAGAACGGCCCGCGCCGCAGGCCCGGCACCATACCGCGCCGACCGCTGCGCCACCTCCAGCACATCGCCCGCCTGCACCCCGTCCGCCGCCTGCGCCGCTGCCGGATAGGCCCAGCCCGGCGCGGCCGCGGTTTCCTCCCGCAGCACCGTGGCCCCGCGCATCACCCGGATGCGGTAGGATTCCGTCTCTTCGCCCAACGGCACCTCGTCCAGGTCCCAGCTGTCACCCTCGATCCGGGTGCGGCGCACCCAGGCGGCGGCGATGTCCTCGCTCAGCGCGCCGCTCAGCCGCAGATGCACCGGCGCATAAGGCCTCAGGCCAACGCCCTCAAAGCTCTCCTGCCGGTGCGCATATGACGGATCCTCCAGCCCACGGCGCGCAGGACCGATCCGGTAATGCCGCACCCGGCGGCGCTGTTCCGGCGCCAGCTCCATCTGCACTGGCGTGCCGTCCAGCAGCACGAGGTAAGACCCGGCAGGCCAGACCTCCGGCATCACGGCATCCGTCCCCAGCTGGCCGCGCAAGCGCCCGCGCAAAAGATAGGTCTGCGGCGCGATCAGCTCCGCCTCGCGGAACTGGAACAGCTCCCAGTTGCCGGATGTGCCATCGCCGATGGCGGCCGCATTGGCACCGTTCAGCACCGCCTCAACGGTGCGGCTTTCCAGCGAACCGGAGATCAGCTTCACCTGCAGATCCGCCCCCAGATCCCAGCGCCCCGCGGCGGCGGCCAACAGCGGTGTCTCCGTGACCCCGATCACCTGCCGCGCGGCAATCACCTGCTCCAGCGCGTAATTCTCATCCGCCTCGGAGCCATAGGCCGCCACGCTGCCGGGCCAGGCCTGCGCCGTCAGCGCCAGATGCGGCGCATGGGGCACCTCGTCGCCGCGCATCAGGGGCAGATCCAGGAACATCGGCAGCACCGGCCCAGGTGCTGCAAAGGCATTGACGCCCGGCAGCTCTTCCGCCACCGCGGCCAGGTCATAGGTGCCGGGCTCGATCCGCACCGCCTCCGCCAGCTGCGCCTCCCCCTGTTCGAGCCGGTCGATGCGGTAGAGCTGATCGCCGCCCTCCAGCGGCAGCGACACCACATCCCCCGCCCCCAGATGCAGCAGCGAAGGCGGCAGCTGGAACCGCAGCGTATCGCGCGAGATCCGCGCCTCCGCCAGCCAGCGCCCGGCGACCTGACGCGCCTCGGCACCGGTCAGCGCCATCGGCAGCTCGGTCTGGCTGACGGAATGGGTGGCCTCATCGGGCAGGACCGCCTCCACCGACCCGGCGGCATGGTCGCCGCCCCATTCGGTGAACCGCAGCCGCACCCGCCCCGCCAGCTCCGCATCGCCGGCGCGGCCAAGTTCCAGCGTGCCCTCCAGTTCCTCGCTTTCCGCCAGATGCTCCAGCGCCAGCGCCTCCGCCCCGGTGCCGCTGCGCATCCGGAACTGCAGCGTCCCGTCGCGCTCCACCGCGTCGAACCCGTGCCGCAGCATCAGGGGCTGCAATACCGCACGGGCGTCGCTCACATCCGGGTTCACATAGCCATGCACCACGCCGTAAAGCCGCGAGACATCAAAATCCTCCAGCCCCGCACGGCGGCACACCTCCGCCACCACCGAGGCCAGCGTGCGCTGCCCGGCCCGCCCGTTCAGCCAATGGCCGCGCAGGTAGTTTTCGCCGTCGGTCCAGATGTCCGCGCGGCTGGGGAAGGCCGGAAACGGCCGCGCGTCCCAGGCCCAGACATAGGCGTTGGACATATCCAGCATCCGATCGCCGTATTCCTCGGAGACCGGATTGTTGGCGTCCTCGCCCCAATACCCAAGGATCGCACGCAAGTAGTGGATCTGGATCAGATCGTCGCGCAACCCGTTGGAGTATTTGGGAAGTTTCGACTCCGAGCTTTTCGGGTCCAGGAATTTGTTCGGCTGGTTGGTGCCTTTGTCGATGGCGGCGCAGCCCAGTTCGGTGAACCAGATAGGTTTGCTTTGCGGCACCCAGGCGGTCGGCGCCGCCTGCCGCACCCCGCCGATCCGCTCGTGATGCTCCTGCATCCACCAGCTGCGGATATCCTTGTACCGCCAGATCCAAGGTTCATCATGCGCGCCATCGGTGATCGGCGTGCGGATCTGCGCCGCTGCGGCCTCGGGCGAGTGGTAATACCAGTCAAACCCCTCGCCGCCCTCCACATTGCTGCGCAGGTAATCGAGGTCATAGACCGCCGGCACGCCGGATTGCGCATCCAGGTGGTCCTCCCCCTCCCGCCAGTCGCTGAGCGGCATGTAGTTGTCGATGCCAATGAAGTCGATCTCAGGGTCCGCCCACAGCGGGTCGAGGTGGAAATACCGGTCGCCCTCCGGCGACTGATAGCCCCAGTATTCGGACCAGTCGGCGGCATAGCCGATTTTGGTCTCCGCCCCCAGCAACAGCCGCACCTCTGCCGCCAGGGCGCGCAGGGCTGCCACCGCCGGAAAGCCCGCGGCGCCGCGGATCTGCGTCAGCGCCCGCATTTCGGAGCTGATGCAAAACGCCTCCACCCCGCCCGCCGCTGCACACAGCGCGGCATTGTGCAGGATGAAGCGGGACAGGCTCCACTCCTGCGGCCCGCTGTAGGCGACGGTGCCGTCGCCCACGGTGAAGTCCGCCGCGGTGACGGTGCCAAAGAACGCCGCCACCTCAGCCTCCGCCGCCGCGGTGCCATCGGGCGAGCCGGGCTGCCCCGGCGCGGCCGACAGCGTGATCCGCCCCCGCCACGGCAGATGCGGCTGGCTGGCGCCGCCGGTCCAGGGATCGGGCAGGCCGTTGCCCTCCGCCTGGTCCATCAGGATGAAGGGGTAAAACATCACCCGCAGGCCCCTGCCTCGCATCTCCCGGATCGCCTGGATCACCGAGGCATCGGCGGGCGTGCCGCCATAAAGCGGCGTGCCCTCCTGGGTCAGCACCTGCGCCGCGGTCTCGCGGGTCAGCCCGCTCACGCTCCAGGGCATACTGCCTTCGGCGTCCTTGTGCTCCACCTTGGGTGTCAGGGTGCATTCGCCGCAGCGCAGGTCATTGCCGAACCAGGACACGATCAGCGAGGCCGCGCCGCAGGACGGCAGCTCCGCCTCCAGCGCGTTGAGCGAGGTCTTGAGGTCGCTCAGCCCCGAGGGCGTATGCTCATTGGCCGCCTTCGCATCGCCCGGCCCGCCGGAATACTGCACCGTCTCGGCGGCCAGCGCGTATTCGCCGGTGCCGGGCATCAGCGCCACGCCTTGCACCAGCTGGCCCAGATCCTGCGCATAGGTGCTGCTGTCCGGCTGCTCCGGCCGCAGCACATCAAAGGAAAACTGCGGCACCCGGTTGCCGAAGCGCGAAAGCTCCAGGTTCTCGAACACCACATAGGCCGTGCCGCGGTAGGCAGGCACCTGGCCCGCGCCTTCGATCGCCTCCATCACCGGGTCGGGCAGCTGGTCCTGTGTGCCGCGGTAGACGGTCATGTTCAGATCCTTGGGCGCCACCTCCTCCCCATCGGCCCAGACGCGGGAGACATGGGCAATCTCCCCCTCGCACAGCGCAATCGCCAGCGACACGGAATAGCTGTAGCTGGTGACCTGCGGCTGGCTGGGCCGGCCCTTGCCGCCGCCGCTGGTGGTGGAGGTTTCCAGGAACCGCGACGACCAGATCACCTGCCCGCCCAGCCGCATCCGGCCATAGACCTGTGCTGCGGGGGAGCCCTCGCTGGACTGCGTGAGGCGGAAGCGGTCGATCTTGCCGGTCTCCACCGGGGCCGAGCCCGAGCCCAGCAGACGTTCGTCGATCATGCGGCCCAGCGTGGCGCCTGCCGCCCGGCCGATCACCGCGGACGAGAGGCCCGCCACAGTGCCGCCGATTGCGCCGCCAACCGCCGCGCCGGCGGCTGAGAGAAGAATGGTTGCCATCAGATCAGCTCCTTCGGGAAGTGAAACCGCGCCACGATGCGGCGCTGCCAGGGCGGGCTCAGCGGGCTTTCGACAACCCCGTGGCCGGCGTATGCGTGGATGAATGACGGAACATTTTCTGCCTGTTTTGCCGGGCCGAAGGCCGGGCAGCGTCCGTCCGCCCCGTCAAACCGGAGGTTTGCCTCCGGCAAAACGGGAGGGCGCTTCTCGCCCACCCGTGGCCGGACGCTGCCCTCACCGGTTTGAATGCTAGTTCCGGACTGCACCCCCAGATGCTTGGCCACCGATCCCTCCCGCATCCGGAACAAGATCACGTCGCCGGGGGCAGCATCGCGCAACGGCTTTGCCACCAGATGCCGCGCCGCCGCCTGCCACAGCGCCTCGGCCCCCTGCGGCTCGGACCAGTCCATCGTGTAGGCGGGCGGCAGCTCCGGCTCGGCCCCGCACAGCTCCCGCCACAGCCCCCGGATCAGGCCCAGGCAGTCGCAGCCCGCCCCCTTGCAGGAGGCCTGATGCACATAGGGCGTGCCGATCCAGCCGCGGGCGGCCTGCACCACCCGGCTCATCGCCTGCTGCCCCCGGTGTTCACGCCCGACTGGCGCGGCACCGCCATCACCCAATCCTCCCCCGGAATGTCCGGGAAGCCCTGGAAATTCATCACGTTGTTGAACTTCAGCCGGCAGGTCTCTAGCCGCTTGCCGCAGCCCGCCGCCAGCCGGAGCGTATCACCAGGCTGCACCGCAGCGCGGATGGGTTCCCACAGGGCGATCTTCCGGCCATCCGCCGTGGACTGATCGGCCTTGACCGCCGCCCACAGCCCCTCAGCCGCGCCGCTGAGGACCGTCAGCCGCCCGCCGGTGAACCAGTCCGGCTCAAACCCCGGCAAGGCGTCCCAGCGGAACACCTCATTGCGCTCCACCACCGCGGCGGCCAGCTCCGCGGCATAGCCGGGCGTGTCCAGATCAAACCTGCAGGCGGCATCGCCCAGCACCGCGGTGCAGGGCTTCTGGTAGATCCGCCCCTGCGGCCTGTTCAGCGCCTCCGTCAGCCCGCGCAGTTCCGCCTGAAAGGCACCGCCGGCCCGGCGGATCTCACCGATGGAGCCGCGGAACTGCAGCCAGCGCATCGAAACATCCTGCCAGTTCACCAGCCAGCAGCGCACCCCGGCGCCGTCGAACCGGCCCGCCTCGATGTCCGCCTCCCGCACCGCGGCGTCGCTCAGCACCCCCAGCGCCTCGGTGTTGTCGACCGACAGGCCGGTGGCCTGGCTCACCGCCCGCGCCGTCAGCCCGCTGCCGGGCTGAAACGCCAGCCCGTCGAACCGCAGCACGCAGTCATGGTCGGTGAAGCCCAGCACCGCACCGTCGCGCCGCTCCAGCGCCCAGCAGCGGCACAGGGTGGTGATGCCGGATTGCACATGGGCCCGGAAGGCCCCGGACAGCCCGCTCATACCCGCAGCTCCACCACCGGCACCGCCGGCGCCTCGCCCGCCTGGAAAGACGCGACGCTGGTCTGGATGCTGCCGGTGTCGAACCGCACCGGCACGTCGAATTCGAACCCCGCCCGGATGCTCAGGCCCTTCTCCGGCGGATGCGCCAGGGTGATCAGGCCGGTGGCGGTGTCCAGCTCGTAGTCGACGCTTTCGCGCAGCTCGTCCTGGCCGATCCCGACCCGCACCGTGCCTGCCACCGGCTTGGTGATCGGGCGCTGATAGGTGAAGGCGCCGGAGCGGTAGGTCTTGGCCAGCTGAAAGGTCACCGTGGCGCCGTCGCCGGTCGCCACCACCTGATCGTCAAAGGCAACGTCCGCGCTGGCGCGGGCGGATTTATAATCGCTCCAGTCTTTCCAGCGGAAGCCGTAGAGCTGGCCCTGGCGGGCCTCGAAGAAGGCGATGAGCGTCTCGATATCCTCCAGCGCGCGCAGGCCCAGCCCCGCATCATAGCGGCGGCGGGAGTGCGCCCAGGGGGTGTTGCGCTCCTCGAACCCGTTGGCGAGCGTCACCACATCGGTGCGCCGCTCCGGGCCGCCGACGGAGCCGAAGCTGAGCGAGGCGGGAAAGCGGATTTCATGAAAATTCATGTGGTTACCCTCCATCCTTAACGGTTGCGCCCGCCGCGGGACAGCGCGCGCGAGAGCTGTGCGGCGATCTGGCTGCGGCTGCGTTCAAAGCCTTTGACGTCGGGGGTGGAGACATTCATCACCACATTCACGGCCCCGCCGCCCTGGCTGCGCACGCCCAGCGAGCCGTCGGCGCCGCGGGTCAGCGGCAGGATCGCCTCCGGTCCCGCTTCGCCCATCAGCCCGGTGGCACCGCGCATCGGAAAGGTGGTGGGGCTGGTCACGATCCCGCCCTTGGCAAAGGGCATCACCTTGCCCTGGCTGAAGGCCGCGCCATTGGCGAAGGGCAGAATGTTTCCGATCAGCGCGGTCAGCCCCTCGGTCATCATCCCGCTGATGTGGTTGGTCACCGGCTTCATCGCCGCGTTGTAGGTGGTGCGGATCATTGAGCGCGCGAGGGTGTCCATCGCCTCCGACAGGCTGTTGCCGTCAAAGGCCAGGCCCTCAAAAGCGCGCCGTAAGCCCTTGGAAAGGCTTCGGTCCAGGATCTGCGCATCGCGCCCGGTCTCGGAGAACCCCTCCTTCACCCGCCCCAGCACTTCTGCAAAGGCCGCGGCCATTCCAGAGGCACCGTCCAGCGCTTCTCCCAAAGCTTCGCCTTGCAGTTCCAGTTCCGCCATCGAAGATGAGTCAGTCATCTGTTGTCTCCTTGTTCGTCGGGCCGGCGGCATCCGGGAAGGCCGCCATCAAGGCCGCCAGCCGGTCGCGCCCCAGGGGGCGCGGGGCCGCGGCCTCGCCCAGCATCAGCCGCAGCTCCGCCGGCGTCAGCTGCCAGAAGTCGCGCGGCAGCAGCTTCAGCCCCGCCATCCCGGCGCGCATCAGCGCGGGCCAGTCCAGCCCGCTCATGGCGCCTCCGGCACGGTAAAGCTGCGCACCAGAAGCTCTGCCGCCACCCGCGCCGCCTGCATCGGGCCGCCGGTGATGGTGGCAGATGCAAGATCCTCGCGGCTGAGGCCGTGGCCGCCGCCTTGCAATCCTGCCGCCAGCAGCGCCAGCACGTCGCGGGCGGAAAACCGGCCCTGTTCGAACCGCTGCACCAGATCGACCAGCGTGCCCTCCTCCAGCGCGGTCTCCAGTCCCGCCAGCGCGCCCAGTGTCAGCTTCAGCGCGTAAGGGGTTCCATTCACAAGCAATTCTGCCTCGCCAGCGTGGGGGTTCACCATCGCTCAGACCGCCGAGAAGCTGAGCTGGCCGGCGCTAGCGAGCGAGAGTTCATAGGTCGCCTCGCCGTTGTGGCTGCCAGCGTATTCAAGGGCGCTGACCTGGAACGGCCCCTGCACGATGCCGAAATCGGGGATGATCACCTGGAACTCCGGCGTCAGCCCTTCGAAGAAAAGCTGCCGGGCGCGTTCGTCCGTTGCCTCGTCCCGGAAGATGCCGGAGCCGGAAATGCTGGCAGAGCGGACGCCGGCACCGGCCAGCAGCTCGCGCCAGCCGCCCTGGCTTTCGAGGCTGGTCACATCGACGCTTTCGGCGTTGAAGCTGATGCGGGTGGCGCGCAGGCCCGCGATGGTCTCAAACAGGCCTGCGCCGTTCATGTCCACTTTGACCAGCAGGTCCTTGCCATTTTGAACTGTCATGGGGTTTCTCCATGTGTTTCAATTGGTTTCATGTGCTTTCTGAGGTTCAGACATCATCCACCCGCGCCCTGAAGCGCAGGGTGATCTGCCTGCCGCCGGTGGTCAGCCGCTCGGCCTTGGCGCGGTCGAACCACAGGCCCGTCAGCTGGCCGCGCGGCAGCGGCACCGCGGCACCGACCAGCGCGTCGCAGACGGCTGCCGCGGCAGCCTTGGCGCCGGCAAACCCGGCGGTATCGGTGGTGACGGTGATGAAGAACCGGTGCTCCGCCCCGCCTGCGGTCTTGTCGGAGCGGTCCAGCACCTCCTCCGATCCCAGCGCCACATAGGTCTGCGGCAAGGGGCCTGCGGGGATGGCGTCATAGATCGCATTGCCGACCAGCGCGGCCAGCGCCGCATCGCCGGTCAGATGGGTATAGACAGCGGATTGCAGCCCGCCTGCGATGGCGTAGGTCATCCGCTCACCTCCTCAACCGCGAAACAGGTGAGGTAGCGGGCGCCTGGGCCGTTTTCTGCAACCGCATCAATACGGTAGAGGCGGTCATTGTCGCGGAAGCGCTGGTCCGGACGCGGACGAGATGCAAAGCCTTCTGGGGATGCGCGCAGGGTGATCCGGTATTTCTGCAAAGACACGCTGTCACCGGCCAGTCGGCCCGAGAGCGATTTCACCTCCGCCCAGAGGGTGCCAAGCGCGACCCAGGTCTCGGTGTAGCCGCCGGCGCCGTCGGGGGCGCGCTGGGGGTCTTCCAGCACCAGCTTGCGGGTGAGGTTCGGGGGCTGTGTCATGCCAGGCCTCCCAGCGTCAGCCGCAGGCTGCGGTAGCGTTCGATCAGACTGGTGACGCCAAAGGGCATGCAGCCGCCATGCAGGCCGGTGTCTGCCCGGTACTCGTAGTAATGCGCGGCCAGGAGCATCACCGCCTGGGCCAGATCGGCGGGCAAGCCGCCCCAGCCGGCGGCCATGCCGGCCTGCAGGGTGATCCGCGCCAGACCGCCGGCCGGGATCGCGGGCAGCAGGCTGCCGGCCGGGCACAAACACGGGCGCTGGGTGTCGCGCTCCAGGCGGTAAGCGGAGGGGGTCAGAACCGTCTCAGCCCCTGCGGCGTCGCGGATCATCACCTCTGTCACCGCCTGCACCGGGGCGATCGGCAGCACCATCCGGGCGCGGTCGCGCCAGTGGCGGATTTCCAGCTCAAAATCGCGGGTTATCAGTGCCTTGCCGGTCCTTCCTTCAATCGCGGCCAGGGCGGCGCGCAGGAAGCCAAACAGCACCTCGTCCTGCAGGCTGTCCTCGCCAAAGCCGGTGCCCAGACGCAGATGCGCCTTGAAGGGGGCCAGCGGCAGGGCGGCCTCGGGCACGGGGGTCACTTCGCTCAGCATCATCATCTCACTCCTGCGGGCCTCCCCCTGAGCCGGCCCTGATCTGCTGTCCGTTTTTCGAGGGTTCGGCCGGCAGGCACCGTTCCCTGCCGCTCGGACGGAGGGGGAGCAGCTAGACGGCAGGGAAATATGGGGTGCGTGCCGGCCGGCGGACCGGGCTGCCGGTCCGCCATCAGCGCTGAGCGGTCAGCTCAGGCCGAATTTCATCAGCTTGATCGCGGCGAAGTCGCTGACGTCGCCGCCGACGCGCTTGGTCGCGTAGAACAGCACATGCGGCTTGGCGCTGAAGGGATCGCGCAACACGCGCAGGTCCGGGCGCTCGGCAATGGTGTAGCCGGCGCGGAAGTCGCCGAAGGCGATCGAGTAGCTGTTGGAGGCCGGGTCCGGCATGTCCTCGGCGATCAGCACCGGGTAGCCCATGAGGCGCGCGGGCTCCCCCGCGGCCAGACCGTCGGACCACAGGAAGCGGCCATCGGCGTCCTTCAGTTTCCTGAGCATTCCCGCGGTCTTGGAGTTCAGAACGAAGGTGGCGTTGGCGCGGTATTCGGCCCCCAGCGCATAGACCAGGTCGATGATCGCGTCGCCGTTGCCAACATCGCCGTCCACGCCAGAGACCTTGTAGCCGATCTCGCCCCAGGTCCAGCTGTCGTTGCCGGTCACCGGGTAGTTGAGGAAGCCGGTGGGCTTGTCGATGCCGTCGCCGTTGATGAAGGCATCGGCCTCGGAGCGCGCGAATTTGTCGGCGATGCGGGTGGCCAGCCAGCCCTCGATATCAAAGGCGCTGTCATCGAGCAGCCGCTGCGACGCCTTGGGCAGCGCGCTGAGTTCATGCAGCGGGATGGTGATGCGGTCGATATTGCCGGTGGAGGTCTCCGCCGCCGGGCCGGTTTCATTGGCCCAGCCGGCGCCCATTTCGCTGTGGTCGATCAGCACGTCATAGGAGGTCGCCTCCACATGCACCACGGAGGCCACGGCGCGGATCGAGGCGGAGGCGTTCAGCACCGATTTCACGGTTTCCGAGGTCTGCGGATCGACCAGATAGCCGCCGTCGCCGGCCACGGCGGTGGACATCGCCTTGCCTTCCAGTTCGAGGCCCCGCAGGCCGTCGTCGTCGCCGCAGCGCAGGTAGGCGTTGAACGCCTTCTGATGCGGCGCGCCCGCGTCCTGGCTGGCTGCCAGATGGGGGCGGTTCTGAGAGATTGTCTTACGGTCCAGCATGTTCACTCGCTCTTCTGCCTGTTTCAGCCTTGATTGCACGTCGTCTTGAAAGCCCTTGAATTCATGAAGAAAGCCAGAGATGGCCTGTTTCACTTCATGCGCCAGGGGCGCTGCGTCCCCGGTGTCTGCCGGGAGGTCCTGGTTGCTCATGCTCATTGTCCTGCCTTGAGGTCATGGGTGATCTGCCGCAGCCCCTTGGCCAAGGCGCGCAGCGCTTCGGCTTGGGCATCTGCGGCGGCGGATTTGGCCGCCACACGGGCTGCGGGCAGCATCGGGAAGGTGACCAGCGACACCTCCCACAGGTCCACCTGGGTCAGGCGGCGGGTGCCGTCCTGGGCGCGGGTGGCCTTTTGGGTGCGGTAGCCGATGGAGAGGCCGTCGATGGCGCCCGCCGCGATCAGCGCGGCAGCCTCGGCGCCTTTCGGCGTGGCGGTGAGGATGCGGCCCTTTACGTAAAGGCCGCGGGCATCCTCGCGCACCTCGTCCCAGACGCCGATGGGCTGGTGGGGGTCGTGCTGCCACAGCATCTTGACGGTCCGGCCCTGATCCTTGAGGGCTTTCAGGGAGGCCGCATAGGCGCCGCGCACGACCACGTCGCCGCCTTGATCGGTCTGGCCGAACAGGCTGGCGTAGCCCTTGATCTCTGTTGCGTCACGCAGCGAGAGATCCTCGCCGAAGCGTGCGAATTTATGTTCCAGCTGGGGTGTTCCCTGCATCATATGAGCCTCGCAAGTCATTGGGGTTTAAGGCAATTGCACCGCCAGGAAGGATTGGAAGGCCTGCGCCAGGATGACGGCCGCGACGCCGTAAACCGTGAGCCAGAGGCGCTTCTCCAGCCGCTCCATCATCTGTTCGATCCGGTCGAGGCGGCGGTTCACGGCGTCGTTCTGGATCTGGGCGACCCGCTCATGGGCGGACAGGCGCAATCCCGGTGAACAATCGAATGCGCGCATCGGGTGCTCAGTCATCCTGTCCGCCCTCCCTCTGCCCGCCCTCAGTGCGGCATGGGGGCGGGGTTTCTGCGGGCAGCCCCAGCAGTTGCCGTTTTTCCGCGGGTGTGAGGAAATCCGCGGACGCGACGCGGCGCCACTGCGCCTCGCGCTCGGCCGCCAGGGCGGGCAGCTGGTCGAGGTCGGGTTTCAAGGTCAGCTCCTCGCCGGTCCAGCCCGCCAGCCAATCGGCCAGCGCGGCGGAGACCTTGGAGACCAAGGGCAGCACGGTCAGACGGTAGAAGGCGCGGTTGGCCTCCTGGTAGTTAGCATAGGTCGCATCGCCGGGGATGCCGATCAGCATCGGCGGCACCCCGAAGGCCAGCGCAATCTCGCGGGCGGCGGTGTCCTTGGTTTGCTGGAATTCCATGTCCGACGGTGAGAAGCCCATTGGCTTCCAGTCCAGCCCGCCCTCCAGCACCAGCGGGCGGCCGGCATTCTGCGCGCCTTGGAAATTTGCTTGTATCTCTTCACTTAGGTGGCGGAATTGATCTTCGGACATCTGGCCCTGGCCGTCAGATCCGGTCCAGACCAGCGCGCCGGAGGGGCGGGCCGCGTTGTCGAGCAGCGCCTTGGACCAGCGGGAAGCGGCGTTGTGAACGTCGATCGCCATCGCCGCGGATTGCAGGGCCGAGAGGCCGTAATGGTCGTCCTGCGGGTGGAAGCTCTTGATATGGCAGACCGGGGAACTGCCCGGCTCGTTGGTGAAACGGTGTTTGCGCCCGCCCGCCACATAGTCGAACCCGGCAGGCCAGCCGTCCGGCCCCGGCACGACGTTCATCCGGTCGGAGCGCAGCACGTGCAGTTCTGCCGGGGTGGCGTCCTCCGCCGTGACCATTTCGATATAGGCGTTGCCGGACAGCAGCAGGTGGCCATAGAGCGCCTCCAGCAGCTCGGCCTGGGTCTGGGCCGGATTGGGACGCGCCAGCAGCGCCAGCCAGGGGTGGCTGTCATAGCGCTGGCGGCTGTCTTGCAGCACCAGGGGAACGGCGGCGGCGGCCTCGGCAATCAGGCGGATCACCCGGTGGGTGACCGGGTTGCCGGCAAAGCCGCTGCGGGTCAGGGAAACGGTGTCGCGCGGGCTCCAGGCGATGCGCCCGGAACCGTGCCAGGAGACCACGCGGGCGGTCTGGCTGGCCTTCTGTTCCAGGCCAGGATTATTGGGGCCCGGTTTCTGGGGGTCCGGCGTTTTGCGCCGCAGCAGGTCAAAGACCATGGTCCGCTCCTCATATGCTCGTGTCTGGCGCCGGGCCGCTGGGGCTGGTTGCGCCTTTGCTGAGGATCATTAGTGGCAGAAAGGGCTGAAGATCTGGGAAGCGGTGCGTACGGAGGGGACGCAACACCCTGGGTTAGAGCTTTGTATTCAAAGAAAAAGGCAGCGTTGCGCGCTGCCCCTTCCTGTGCCTTTTCATTGCGGCATCTTCGCCTGGCCGAAGGCCGGGCAGCGCCCGTCCGCCCCCCGGACAGGCGCTGCCCTTAGCGCATTACAGCACCCTGACCTGCGGCCTGCGCAGGTTTGCGGCGGGCTGGATGATCAGCTCATGCAGCGCCCAGACCAGCGCATCCACCCGGTCGGGCGAGCCGCCGCCGCGGTAGCCTTGCGGGGTCATCTGGCACATCTGGTCCTCCAGCTCTCCCAGCCCCGGCAGGTGGCACACCCGGCCCTGTTCGTAGAGGGCGGCCACCGGCTCGGCGCGGGCGGATTTGCCCTTGCGCGCGTGCAGGGCGCGGAAGGGCACCAGCGGGTCGGCCTGGCGCAGCACGGATTCGACCAGGGCGCCGCCCTGGTTCACCTCTGCCACCACCCGTTCGGCGCCAAACCGGTCGCGGGCGGCGATCACCGCCTGCGCCCAGGCCAGCGGACCGACCCCCTGCACCGTGCAATCGGCCAGCACATAGGCCTGCCAGTCCTGCGGCTTGCCCCGGGTAACGGCCCCCGCCACCACGATGCCGCAGGCGTCGGAGCCCTTGCCTGCGCTGACGGCCGGATCGACGGCGACCACCACCCGGTCCAAAGGCGGCGCCTCGGCCACCTGCGCCTCCACCAGCGCCGCGGTGGTCCAGAGCGCGCCCTGGATGTCCGACAGCATCACCCCGTCCAGCTCCTGCCGGCCAAGGCGGGTACCCGCATAGCGCGCCCGCACCTCCTCCAGAAACGACGGCGCGAGGTTGGCGCGGTTGGCTTCGGTCGCGGCGTGGGTCTGCACGGTGCTGGGTGAAGCCAGGAGCCGCTTCAGCACCGGCGCGTTGCGCGGGGTGGTGGTGACGCAGACGCGGGGATCCTGGCCCAGCCGCAGCGCGAATTGCAGCATGTCCCAGCTCTCCTGCCCCTTGCGCCACTTGGCCAGCTCATCCGCCCAGGCGGCGTCGAACTGGGGGCCGCGCAGCGCCTCGGGGTCATGGGCGGAGAAAGCCTGCGCCTCGGCCCCGTTGGGCCAGATCAGCTTGCGCTCCGAGGCTTTCCACTTGGGCCGCCGGTCGGGCGGCGAGCAGGCCAGGATGCCGCTGTCGCCGTGGATCATCACGTCGCGCACCTGGTCATAGGTTTCCGCCACCAGCGCGATGCGCCGGGCAGTGCCGGGATCATGCGGGCGCGCACCTTCGGCCAGCGAGCGCACCCATTCGGCCCCTGCCCGCGTCTTGCCCGCGCCGCGGCCGCCCAGGATCACCCAGGCGCGCCAGTCCCCCTCCGGCGGGCGCTGGTGGTCCAGCGCCCAGATGTGGAACAGATGCGGCAAGGCGCAGAGGGTTTTGCGGTCCAGCTCATCCAAGAAGCAGTTCAGCAGCCAGGGCGGCACGCAGGCGAGAAAGTCCGCGCTCGACAGCTGCGCGCGCCGCGCCGAGATCGAGCTCGTGTTCGGATTTGAGCATACGGGCGAATTCGGTGCTTTGTTCTGCAATGACTTTCTCCACTTTCTGGCAATCGCGGATCAGGCCCTCGAGCCTGCTGATCTGCGCCCTTGCGCCGGTGGCCTCATCGCCGCCGGTGGTTTCAAGCTGCTCCCGAAGCTCCTCCGCCGCGTTGCGCAGGCGGTGTATGCTCTCCTGCAGCGAGCGCAGGAGATCGGCGGTGAAGTGCACCTGCCGGGTCAGAACGGCGGCGCCGTCCTGATCGTGTGTGTTGTCTGTCATGGGTTGCTCTGCCTCATGCGTTATTGTCCGCACGAGAGAAAGACAGGACGGCCACCGGTGGAGGGATCCGGGGCCGTCCATGTTTCTTCCAGCTGCACCACAACCTATACGCGATTTCGGTGGAAAAGTCAAGGGTTATGGGGAGGGCTGCGTACGGTGCGGACGCAACGGGAGGAGGAAACCAGACCGCGAAAAAGTTGTACAAATGGTTCAATGCAGACTGATTGTAATTAGGGCTGTTCTCGACCTACTAAAGGTATTATTCAGTAGAGAACTGCTATATGCCTCTATCTAAGAAAACTGTTATCTGTGGTTTTCTTTAAAACTCAAAGGAGTAGAATGTGGTCACAGAAGACGAGGATCAGCTCGAAACTGTCGAAGAACAAGATGAAGAACCCTATGTCGAGTTCGACATCTCAGTTGCACCCTCAGATCCGTCGCTTGAACTTCTTTCTACACAAATTTCGCGTGGCGATATTATCGTCCCCTTTTATCAGAGAAAATTTGTCTGGAAAATGGAGCAATCCTCAAGATTGATTGAGTCATTCTTGATGGGATTGCCTGTGCCTCAAGTTTTTTTGTACGAAAACGACCACGGAGAGATGGAAGTAATCGACGGCCAGCAGAGGCTGATGTCTGTCAAGTATTTCATGGAGGGCTACTTCGGCGAGGCCGATGATAAAGGAAAACGTCAAGTCTTTCGACTAAAGGGTCTCTCAGAGCGCTCGGAATTCAACGGAAAGACTTTTGAAGACCTCCCAGCTAAGTATCAAAGAAAGCTGAGGAACTCAACGCTGAGAGCAATCAATATTAGACAATTAGCACCCAGCGGTGGTGGAGAAAGCGTTTTTCATATTTTTGAGAGATTGAACACTGGCGGGACGCAACTCAAGCCTCAAGAGATCCGAAACGCTGTTTATCGCGGCGAAATTGTTGGCAAGCTTTGGAAACTCAACGAGAATTCCGACTGGCAAGGAATCCTCGGGTTGAGAAAACCTGATAAAAATCAGAAGGATGTCGAATTAGTTTTAAGGTTGCTATCATTGTATCGCAACTGGGAGTCTTATGAGAAACCAATGTTGACGCACCTTAATAAGTTCATGAAGAACAATAGAGATTTCTCGTCAAAAGACGCGGAAGACTTCTCCGAAGAATTCACCAGAGTAACAAAGCTAGTAAAAAACGCCCTGGAAAAGCCATTTAGACCACGCGGAGTCATCAACTCCGCTGTATTAGAGGCAGTAATGATCACTCTTCTGGAGGATCCATCTATTGATGAATCTCGCTTAAAAAAGGGTTACAAGGCACTCCTGAAAAATACAGATTTCTTAGAGAGAATTACTGGCGGCACGACTGACACTCTTATGGTTCAGCGCAGAATTGAAATCTGCAAACAAACAATATAAATGTGGCCTGATGATCTTTATGACCACTTCTCCAGGATAGACAAACTGGTTTTCGAGATGGACCAGTTTGTGCCTGCCGAGAACAGAGGGGTCACAGAATTCCGAGCAGATTTGGCTGGGATGCTTGTTGTTACTATCGCAGCGATGTATGAGACTTGCGTAAAATCTACAATGGTCTCCTATGCTGCAAGGCATGGACGTGAGTTTGAAGGGTTTACCGAAAGAAATTTTAGCAAACTTAGCAGTAAGATTGGTCACAATGACCTCAGGCGTTACGCTAGAACTTTCGACCATAGAATCTGCGAAAAATTCGACACAATACTGGATAGGCGCCGAAAATTAACCGTGAAACTTGCGGGCAAAAATCCCATAAAGCAACTTGACCAGATATTAAGCTGGCGTCACGATTTTGCCCACGCTGGGTTGCGGCAAACAACAATAGGTGAGGCTATTGCTACACACCGTTTAGCGAGTGTTGTTATCCTTTCCTATCACAATGCCTTTAATGGTGAGGTATAGCCAGAATATGTTGGTGGCCGTCATAAATTGAAACCTAATGCAAAAGGGCGCCCTGCGGCGCCCTTTCCTCTTTCCCTGGACTCAGCCTCAGTTGTTCTGCTGCTGCTGAGCCTCGATCTCGCGCCATTTGGCCACGTTCCTGTTGTGCTCGTCCAGCGTCTTGGCAAACGCATGGCCGCCGGTGCCGTCGGCGACGAAGAACACGTAGTCCGTGCTCTCCGGGTTCACCGCGGCCTCCAGGCTGGCAAGGCCGGGGTTGGCGATGGGCGTGGGCGGCAGGCCCTCGATCACATAGGTGTTCCAGGGGGTCGCCTTGCGCAGCTCGCTCTGGCGCAGGCCGCGGCCCAGGATGCCCTCACCCTTGGTGACGCCGTAGATCACCGTCGGGTCCGTCTGCAGGCGCATACCGCGGTTCAGGCGGTTGGTGAAGACCGAGGCAACCACGCCGCGCTCGGAGGCGACGCCGGTTTCCTTTTCGATGATCGAGGCGAGGATCAGCATCTCCTCGGGCGTCTTGACGGCAGCGTCGTCCGCACGGCTTTCCCAGGCGGCGTTGATGCGCAGCTGCTGGCGCTCCTGCATCTCGGCCAGCACGGCGGCACGCTGGGTGCCCGGGGTGACCTCGTAGCTGTCAGGCGCCAAGAGGCCCTCGGCCGGGCGTTCGCCGGGCTCGCCCTCCAGCACGTCCATCGCCTTCAGCGCCTCGACCACCTGCCAGCTGGTCACGCCTTCGGCCAGCGCGATGCGGTAGCGGGTGTCGGCGTCCTTGCGGGTCTCGGTGTATTCCGCCGGAACCTCATCCTCGCCGAGGACGAAATCGGCAATGTCCTCGAACTTGCTCGTCGCCGGGTCCAGTTCGCGCACCAGGGTCTGGGTGCGGGTCACGCCGACGCGGTAGACGATCTCGGTGCCGCAGGTGGAGGCGCCGGAATGGGTGATCTCGTCAACGATCCGCTCCATCGAGCTGCCCGGCTCAACCAGGAAGCTGCCGGCCTTCAGCTGGCCGGTTTTTTCGCTATATTTGGCGCCGAGGCGGAAGATGGTGCCGGAGGTGACCGCGCCCTGCGCTTCCAGGTCGCGGCTGACGCGGGCCATGTTGGAGCCGCGGTCCACCCGCAGGCAGATAGCGGTGTCCAGCGGGCCTTCGGCCGTGTACTGCGACTTGCCCCACAGGATGAGGCCGCCCAAGAGGAACAGGGCGGCGATCAGGACCGTCAGCATGTTAGAGGCGAGGCTGCGCCACATCAGTCAGGTTTCCCGAAGATCACCGAGGCGTTGGTGCCGCCAAAGCCGAAGGAGTTCGACAGCGCCACCTTGATCTCGCGCTCGCGCTTGGCGTTGGGGGCCAGGTCGACCGGGGTTTCCACGGCGGGGTTGTCGAGGTTGATGGTCGGCGGCGCCACCTGGTCGCGGATCGCCAGGATCGAGAAGATCGCCTCGATCGCGCCGGCCGCGCCCAGCAGGTGGCCGGTGGCGGATTTGGTCGAGGACATGGTGACATTGGCGGCGTGGTTGCCCAGCAGGCGTTCCACTGCGCCCAGTTCGATGGTGTCGGCCATGGTCGAGGTGCCGTGGGCGTTGATATAGTCGATGGCCGACGGCTCCAGGCCCGCGTTCTTCAGGGCTGCGCGCATCGAGCGTTCGCCGCCCTCGCCATCCTCGGAGGGCGCGGTGATGTGGTAGGCGTCGCCCGACAGGCCATAGCCCAGCACCTCGGCATAGATCTTGGCGCCGCGCGCCTTGGCGTGCTCGTAGTCTTCCAGCACCACGATGCCGGCGCCCTCGCCCATCACAAAGCCGTCGCGGTCGCTGTCATAGGGGCGCGAGGCTTTCTTGGGGTCCTCGGCGTATTTGGTCGAGAGCGCCTTGCAGGCGTTGAAGCCCGCGATGCCGATCTCGCAGATCGCCGCCTCGGCGCCGCCCGCGATCATCACGTCGGCATCGCCGGATCTGATCAGCCGGGCCGCGTCGCCGATGGCATGGGCGCCGGTCGAACAGGCGGTCACGACGGAGTGGTTCGGGCCCTTGAAGCCGAAACGGATGGAGACCTGGCCGGAGATCAGGTTGATCAGCGCGCCGGGGATGAAGAACGGCGACACCCGGCGGGGGCCTTTTTCCTTGATCATCACGGCGGTGTCGGCAATCGAGCTGAGGCCGCCGATGCCGGAACCGATCATCACGCCGGTGCGCAGGCGGCTTTCCTCGTCCTCGGGCGTCCAGCCGGCGTCGCGCACGGCCATGTCGGCGGCAGCGATGCCATAGAGGATGAAGTCATCAATCTTCTTCTGGTCTTTCTTGGCAACCCAGTCGTCCGGGTTGAACGTGCCGCCGCTGCCGTCGCCGCGCGGAACCTCGCAGGCATAGGTGGTGGCAACGCCGCTTGCCTCGGCATCGAACAGGGTGATGGGGCCCGCGCCCGATTGGCCGTCCAGCAACCGGGTCCAGCTTTCCTCGACTCCGCTGGCCAGAGGGGTAACCAGGCCCAGTCCGGTGACAACTACTCGACGCATTCCTTGCTCTCCTTTGCCTCGGCAATCCGTCCGTTCAAATAGCTTGGAATGGCCAGAAGGTGCAAGAGCGGGCTGGCAGCAGCCGTGACGTTACGGAAAACAGGCTGTTACAATGATTTCACATTGCGGGAACGTTTGATTAACGACTCCAGCTTAGGTTGAATCTATCAAAACGCGAAACTCGGCGTCCGTCCTCAAGGATTGCCAAAGCGGGCTGGAGCTCTGGGCCATTTTGTCTCCAGCCCGCATTTTTTTTGAGACGCGCCTGCCGCCGCTCCTGAAATGCCGAAGGCAGGCCGGGCGGAGCGGCCGGAAAGCGGTCTCCCTTCTTTCCCAGCACTTAACGCGTTTCGCGGCAGGGCGCGCCATGGCCGCTGCCGGCGCAAGGTTTTCGTCCGGTGCCGCCGCCGCGTTAACCGCGCATTCGCTTCTTTGCGGCATTCTGCTGTTCTCGAAGGATTTGAGGAACGACCCGCCATGCGCCAATGGCTTTCCATAGCTGCAACCCTGCTGGTGATCGGCCTGCTGCCCGGGCAGGCAAGCGCCGGCTGTGCCGTCCACCGCGATCTGTCTGATCTGCACCGGGCCACCAAAGGGTTTTTGTCCTATCTCAGCACCGGCGAGGGCGGTTACAGCGTGCAGCATCTGCGCAGCTGGATCAGCACAAATCCGCCGGCGCCGCTGCGGCAGCGGATGCGGGCGGTGGGGATCCAGTCCGTTGAGCCCGGCGCGATGGAGCTGCTGAAACGGCAGACGGTGCTGCTGCAGATTCTCGACACCCAGGGCCGCGCCGCGGCGCTGGAAAGCGCCCGCCAAATGGACATCAGGGAGCTGGCGGCGGACTTCGGCGCCCGGGTTGAGGCCCTGCCCTGCGACCAGGTCAAGGACGACGGGGACGGCAGCAAGCTGGTAGCGGTCAATGCGGCGGACGCGCGCCAGCGCCAGCAGATCATCAACGCCGCGATTGCCTGGGTGTCCTTCCTGGTGCTGGGCGGCAGCGTTCTGTACTTCCTGGACCGTATCGGCATCCGCAGGATCCG
Organism: Leisingera daeponensis DSM 23529; assembly: GCF_000473145.1. NCBI lineage: Bacteria > Pseudomonadati > Pseudomonadota > Alphaproteobacteria > Rhodobacterales > Roseobacteraceae > Leisingera > Leisingera daeponensis. The sequence continues at coordinate 1,165,092 of NZ_KI421500.1, forward strand.
CCGCACCAAACGCTACCCCTGCTCGGTGCCTTGCGTGCTGCAGGCGGGCGGCCGCACGGTGCCGGCCCATCTGGTCGACCTCAGCCGGGCCGGTGCCAAGGTGCGCCCCGACGCCCCGTGCGAGATCCCGGCCCGGGTGACCCTCACCTTCGGCGGCTATACCCTGGACGCCAGCGTGCGGTGGCAGACGGCGGATTATTTCGGCGTGAAGTTCTCCCGGGACTTCAATTTCCTGCAGTTGCACCGCCTGCTGGAAGCCTTCCCGATGGAAGACACGGACGGGCCGCCGCGGGCGGCGCGGATGCCGCCCGGCCTCGGCATTTAGCAGCCGCGGCCCCGCACCGGCGCCCCGGCCCGGTTGCGCCTGACCCTTGTGATCGAATGCGACGCACCAGGCCGCCTTGCTGTATCAGGGCGGCCTGATTGCCGTGCTGGCAGCACCTGCCCGGCCCGGCAAGGCAGGTGCCGCGCAGTTTTGACGGAAAATTGCTGCGTCCGCTTTCCGTGTGTTAAGACAGCAGATCTAAATCTTAGGGAGATTTTCGCATAGTTTCGTGAGTCCCCGGAATGGTATCCAAGTCTCTCGTGTTTTCAGCCGCCGCCGCTCTCGCGCTTGCGGCGGGCAGCCCTGCCGCCGCCGCGGCCCCCACCTCGTCCCGTGCAACATGCATGCTGCTGTCGGACCTCGTGCTGATGCAGTACCAGATGCGCAAATTCCATGACATGCTGAAATCCGGCAGCGGCAGCGGCACCGGCGAGGCGCGCCGGCTGCGCCACTGGCTGGACGGCCACCCGCAGGTGGAGCTGCGCATCCGGATGCGCCGGGCCGGGCTGCAAAATTTTGAGCGCGCCACGCTGGATCTGATGACCCGCCACAAGGGTCTGCTGGAAATCCACCGCAGGCACGGCCCCGCCAAAGCGCTCGCGGAGGCAGAGCGCCTTGGCACAGATGCGCGGCTGCAAACCTACGCCGCGCGCATCCTGCCCCTGCCCTGCAACTTCGCGCCCTCCGAGGACACGCCCGGCGCGGCGATGAGCGGTCTTGGCAGGCTGAAAGATCTGCCGCAGGAGGCGGCCATCGCCGGATCGCTGCTGACCCTGATTCTCGGCGCGGCAGCCGCGGGCCTGATGCAGCGCCTGGCACGGCGGCGCCTGCGGCTGTCCCGCCGCCACCCTTGCGCGCTGCCCTGCCTCCTGGACTGCGGCGGGCACCGCTTTGAAGCGCGGATTGTGGACATCAGCCGGCTGGGCGCCAAGGTGCGCGTCGGGCTGGAGGACGGCCAGCCTGTTCCGCTCATCCGGGGGGATGTGACGGCCGCTGTGGCCGGCCTGCCGCCGATCGAGGCCCAGACCTCCAGGCAGGACCACGACTATGTCGGGATCAAATTCAGCAGGCGGCTGGCCCGGGCGGAGCTGAAAAAGCTTCTGAACCGCAATGCGGCGCAGACCGCTGAGCCGCTGACGGCGGCCAGCCCGGCCTGATGCCGCCCGCCGGGGTGCGGCCTGCTGTGCGCTTGCGCAGACCGCAGGCCGGCCCCCTTCGGGGTTACTGGAATTCCGCCACCGGTTCCGGTTCCGGCCGGGCCACGGCCAGCGCTTCCTCGACCGACAGCGTCTTGCGGAACAGCGCCCGGCCCACCAGAGCGCCGGCGATGTTGTGGATGTACTTCAGCCGTGAAATATCATCCGAATTGCGTACCACGCCATTGGCAATCACCGGCAGTTTCACGGTGGACGCCAGATGCGAAATCAGCCCCATCTGCGCCTCGGTATCGGCGACGTCGGAGTCGATGTCGGTGATGATGATGCCGGCAAACGGCGTGTCCTTAAAGGCCTCCAGATAGGCCTCGGGGGTGAAGGCGCCGGATTTGCGCCAGCCGTCGGTCATCACCTGGCCCTGCCAGATATCGACCGCCAGCACGATCTGGTCCGGGTGGTGTTCCGCCAGTTCACGCACCAGATGCGGGTCGCGCGCCGCCAGGGTGCCGATCACGATCCGCCCTGCGCCCTTGTCGATCCACTTCTCGACCTGCTCGCGCGAGCGCATGCCGCCGCCCAGCTGAACAGGAATACCGGCGCCGCGGATGATGCGGGTGACCAGCGCCTCGTTGCTGTGGTCGCCCTCAATGGCGCTGAAGTCGGTCAGATGCATCCACTCCGCGCCTGCGGCGGCAAACCCCTTGGCGGTTTCCACCGGATCCACGTGCCAGATCTGCGGCTCGTCGAGGCGGCCTTTTTCGAGGCTCACACAGCGGCCGTTCTGAATCTCCATCGTGGGGTAAATCATCATAGTGCCAGTCTCCTCTGTGCTCTGACTGTCGCGGAAATATTAGCACGGATCATCCCCGGCGATACGCCGTATCCTGACCTTTTGAGGAACAATTGCGGCACCCGCCCCCGCCTGCCCGGTAGCGCAAACAGGCCCGTGGCCGGATTGCCGCAGGCACAGATTCGGCACGCCCCGGCCGGCACAGTAAAGACAAAAGAAAACGGCGCCCTCCGCACGGGAGAGCGCCGTTTATTCCGGTCCTCCGGAAGCGTGGCTTAGGACGCTTCGGAGATGAACTTGACCGCGTCGCCGAAGGTCTGGATGGTTTCGGCTGCGTCGTCCGGGATCTCGATGCCGAACTCTTCTTCAAACGCCATCACCAGTTCCACGGTGTCCAGGCTGTCTGCGCCCAGATCGTCGATGAAGGAGGCGTTTTCAGTGACCTTGTCCTCTTCAACACCCAGGTGCTCAACAACGATCTTTTTAACGCGATCTGCGACGTCGCTCATGTCTCTTCCTCGTATTTCAGGGCACTCTGCCCGGTTCTGCCCTTGCCCGTGCGGGCGGCGTGGTTATTGCCCGGAGCGGGCGGTGTGATCCCCGCGGGACGGGGACAGTGCGGCGTTTCCCTTAGGAAAAACCTGCGGATATGGGCCGCCTATAGCATAGACCGCGGCCAAGGCAAACGGTTTCGCTTGGTAACGATCTGTGCTGCGGCCCGCAGCCTGCGGGTATCAAGCCGTGCAGATGGCCCCGCAATCAAGTGGTTGCAAGCAGGTTTGCGGAGTTTTTTGCAAATCTGCCTCTTTTCAACCGCTTGTTGGCGGCGTCAGGCCGCGGCGCCGGGCCCTGGCGGCCTGACGCGGGGCGGAACGGGCGTGGAAAAGCCCTGCAGGCGGGCTGCAGGGCCTGGCAAACCGCCTGCTCAGATCATCGCCATGCCGCCGTTCACATGCAGCGTTGTGCCGGTGACATAGCCGGCCTCCTGGCTGGCCAGATACAGAACCGCGGAGGCGATTTCCTTCGATTCCCCCATGCGCCCGGCCGGGATCTGGCTCAGAATCGCGTCTTTCTGGCTGTCGTTCAGCTTGTCGGTCATCGCGGTGGCGATGAAGCCCGGCGCGACCGCGTTCACCGTGATGCCGCGGTTGGCGACCTCATAGGCCAGCGATTTGGACATGCCGACCATGCCCGCCTTGGAGGCGGCATAGTTGCCCTGGCCCGGGTTGCCGGTGGCGCCCACCACCGAGGAGATGTTGATGATACGGCCCCAGCGCGCCTTCATCATGCCGCGCAGCACGCCGCGGCACAGCCGCATTGTGGAGGTGAGGTTCACGTTCAGGACGGAGTCCCATTCCTCGTCCTTCATCCGCATGAACAGGTTGTCGCGGGTGATGCCTGCGTTGTTGACCAGGATGTCGACGGAGCCCATCGCCTCGGCCGCCTGCTTCGGCAGCGCCTCGACCGCTTCGGCGTCGGAGAGGTTGCAGGGCAGCACATGGACGCGTTCGCCCAGTTCCTCGGCCAGCGCCTTGAGCGGCTCCTCGCGGGTGCCCGACAGGGCCACGGTGGCGCCTGCTGCGTGCAGCGCGCGGGCGATGTCGCCGCCGATGCCGCCGGAGGCGCCGGTGACGAGGGCATTCTTGCCAGTCAGATCAAACATGTGGTTTCCTTCACTTTCGGATCCGGGCCGCGCGGGGCTGGCGCCGGAAAATCTCTTTATGCTTCAGCGGCGGCCTTGGCGTCCTCGGGGGTGCCGACCTGGCGGCAGGCCAGATTGCGGTCGATCTTGCGGATCATGCCCGAAAGCGCCTTGCCCGCGCCGATCTCCCAGAATTCGGTGACGCCCTTGGCGGCCATCGCCTGCACGCTTTCGCGCCAGCGCACGGAGCCGGTCACCTGCTCCACCAGCAAGGCGCGGATTTCGTCCGGGCTGGTCACCGCATCGGCGCGCACGTTGGCGATCAGCGGCACCGCGGGGGATTTGATCTCAACACCGGCCAGCGCTTCGGCCATGGCGTCGGCGGCGGGCTGCATCAGGGCGCAGTGGAAGGGGGCGGACACCGGCAGCATCACAGCGCGCTTGGCGCCTTTCTCCTTGGCGATTTCAGCCGCACGCTCGACCGCGGCCTTGGCGCCGGAGACCACCACCTGGGTGGGGTCGTTGTCGTTGGCGGCCTGGCAGACCTCGCCCTGCGCGGCTTCCTCGGCCACTGCGCGCACGGCGTCAAGGTCGAGGCCCAGGATCGCGGCCATCGCGCCCTCGCCCACCGGCACGGCGCTTTGCATGGCCAGACCGCGGGTGCGCAGCAGGCGGGCGGTGTCGGTGACCGAGATCGCCCCGGCGGCGGCCAGTGCCGAGTATTCGCCCAGCGAGTGGCCGGCCACAAAGGCGGCTTTCTCAATCGTCACGCCTTCGGCCTCCAGCGCCCGCATGGCGGCCATCGAGGTGGCCATCAGCGCCGGCTGGGCGTTTTGGGTCAGGGTCAGGGTTTCGATGTCGCCCGCCCAGATCAGCTGGCTCAGGCTTTCCCCCAGCGCCTCATCGACCTCGTCAAAGATGGCCTTGGCCGCTGGATAGGCATCGGCAAGCGCCTTGCCCATCCCGATGGTCTGGGCGCCCTGGCCGGGGAACACGAATGCGATCGTCATTGAAGACCTCGTCTGTTTTAGCGTTTGGCCTGATGTAACGGCCCTTGACGCGACGCACAAGCAAAGCTGCAGCCTGCGCACCGCGCCTGTGCACGGATGTAGGGGGCGCGGATGTTGCGCGGGGCCGCGGTGTTGCTACCTTGAAGTCAGCCCCGACTTGAAAAGGACCCGAAGCGCCATGTCCGGCCAAAACACCTTCCAAAGCTATGGCAGCATTGCCAAGACCTTTCACTGGCTGACGGCCCTGCTGATCTTCTCGGCCTTTCCGCTAGGGTATTTCGCCAATGAGCTGGCGCAAGAGATCCAGAGCCCGGGGTTTGACGGCAGCCAGGCGGTGATCGAGCGGGCCACCCTGTTGTTTTCGCTGCACAAGACCATCGGGGTTGCGGTGTTCTTTACCGCGCTGCTGCGCATCCTGTGGGCGCTGAGCCAGCCCAAGCCGGGGCTGCTGCACCCGGACCGCAAGGCGGAGGCGCTGGCGGCGGAGATGGTGCATTGGCTGTTGTACGGCTCGCTGGTGGCGGTGCCGCTGAGCGGCTGGATCCATCACGCCGCCACCACCGGATTTGCGCCGATCTGGTGGCCGTTCGGGCAGAGCCTGCCGTTCGTGCCGAAGTCCGAGGCGGTGGCGGGGTTCTTTGGCGGCGTGCATTGGGTGCTGGTCTGGACCCTGGCGGGCGCGCTGGGCCTGCATATTGCCGGCGCGCTGAAGCATCATGTGATCGACCGCGACGCCACCCTGCGGCGGATGCTGCCGGGCCGCGATGCCAGCCTGACTCAGCCGCCCGCGCAGAGCCACAGCCTGCTGCCGCTGCTGGCGGCGCTGCTGGTCTGGGCCGGTGTGCTGGGCGGCGGCGCGGCGCTGGGCCTTTTGGGCGGCAAGCAGGCGGTTGAGACCGGCACCGCCGCCCCCGTTGTGGCCGCGGATCCGGGTGCCGGTGCGGCAAGCGGCTGGGCTGTGCAATCGGGCACGCTGGGGATCACCGTGACCCAGATGGGCGGCGCGGTCGCCGGCAGCTTCGGGGAATGGTCCGCCGTCATCAACTTCGAGGAGCCGGCGGCGCCGGGCCCGGCCGGGGATGTGGAGGTGACTGTCGCCATCGCGTCGCTGCAGCTGGGCACGGTGACACAGCAGGCGATGGGCGCGGATTACTTCGACAGCGCCAGTTTCCCCACTGCGCTGTTCAAGGCGGAGATCGAGAAGCTGGCGGAGGGGTATCAGGCGGTTGGCACGCTGACGATCAAGGATCAGACGGTGCCGGTCACCCTGCCCTTCGATCTGGTGCTGGAGGGGGATAGCGCCAAGATGTCTGGCGGGCTGACCCTGAACCGGCTGGATTTCGGCATCGGCAAGAGCCTGCCCGACGAAAGCTCGCTGGGGTTTGCCGTTGATGTGGCGGTGGAGCTGGAGGCCAAGCGGGCGGAGTAACCGGCGTTAAGGGAGCGGCTTCCGCCAGCCCTTCGCCACCTTGCAAGCCCCGGCAATCGTGCCGGGGCTTTTTCTGCCCGCAGGATCATGCCTTGTGCGCAGGCGCCTGTCTTGGCGCCCGGCTGCGGCTTCAGTGCCTGTGCCAGTAGTAGCCGCCATGGCGGCTGTGGTGCCGGTGGCCGCCGTGGCGGCGGTAGTGGTGCCGGTCGCGTCCGGCGTAGTGGCGCCGGGGGCCGTAGTAGCCGTAGTGCGTTTTCGGCTGGTGGTAGTAGACGCGGCCGCGGTGGCGGTCCCGGTCGTTTTCCAGGCTGTGGACAATGACGCCGAGGGCAATCAGCCCGGCGATGGCGCGGGCCGCATCATGACCTCTATCATGGGCGGCGGCGGGCGCGGTAAAGGCCAGGCTGGCTGCGAGGGCCACTGCCGCACCGGCTGAAGCGGGAAAGCCTAAGCGGGACATGGGTGCCTCCTTTCCGAAGCGGCCGGAGGGGCCGTCGTCAGTGTGCGCCCTCGGAGAGGGAAAGGCCAGTGAACTTGGGTCACGCTTTGGGGAGGTCCGCACCGGCGGCGCAAAGGAAAACCGCCGGCCCCAGGGGAGCCGGCGGCTGGAATTTCGCGGAACCTTCTGCCGGGTCAGCTGTCGGCCTTCATCGCCTCGACCGAAATCTTGATGTTGACCTCGTCGCTGACGAAGGGGGCGAACTGGCCCAGGTTGTAGTCGGTGCGCAGGATCTGGGTGGTGGCGTCGAAGCCGGCCCAGGGCTTATTGGCCATCGGATGATCGCCCTTCTGGTTCAGCTTGGCATCCAGCACCACGGATTTGGTCACGCCGTTCAGGGTCAGATCGCCGGTGATCTTGGCGGTCTCCTCGCCGGTCACTTCGATGCCGGTGGAGGTGAAGCTGATGGTTTCATCCTCGGTGGCGTCAAAGAAATCCTTGGTCATGAAGTGATCGAAGCGCGCCTGCCAGCCGGTGAACATGCTGCTGAGCGGCATGGAAACGGAGACGGAGGAGTTTGCCGGGTCTTCCTGGTCGAACATGATCTCGCCTTCGAAGCCGGCGAACAGTCCGTAGGTGGTCGAATAGCCCAGGTGGTTGTAGTCGAAGAGGATCTGGCTGTGGCCGGGATCCAGAACGTATTTCTCGGGGGCGGCGGCAGCGCCGGTTGCAGCGGCGGCGGCCAGGGCGGCGGCAAGCAGGGTCTTCTTCATGGGAAAGGCTCCGTGTGAACAAATCTTGTTAGGAACAGATGCGGCGAATGGCTCCCGGAAAGGAAGCCGGCAAAAACCAACAGTATCTGTGAGCGGGCGAACACAAAACCCGGCGGGAGGGCCGCCGGGCCTGTCTCGCGGAAATGTGATGGCGTTCAGGTCAGGATCCGCACCGCGCCGCTGAACTGGTCGCGCAGCTGGCTGCGCATCGCGGCGGACTGGAGCGGCAGCTCGATCAGCAGGCTGCCGTCTGTTTCATACATCTGCACGGACGCGGCGGTCAGCCGGACCGCGCCGAGGCTGTCGTAACTGCGGCGCAGCACCGTGGCCGGGCGGCTGTGCCCGTCGCGCTGAAGCACCCGCAATTCGCGGCGCACCGGATCGAAGCAGGCCTCGGACCGGCTGCCGGCCCCATGCGCGGTCATCAGCACCAGCCCGGTCAGCAGGAACACCACCGACACCCCCATCCGGATCAGGTTCATCGCAGGATCGGCCCCGGCCCCGGGCACCAGCCACAGCCCGGTGGAGCCAAGGAGCATCGCCACCCCCAGCAGGCGCAGCAGGGTCAGCCGCAGTTTCCAGTTTGCCTCCAGCCGCAGGCTGAGCGGCACCGCCCTTGCTGCGGCGCCAAACGCAGGCGGGGTTTGATCTGTCACGGCCATCTGACTGCCCTTTCTAAAGCTGTTCCGTCTGTAACTGCCCCGGCCGGCGCCGGACCCGCGCGAACGTCGTGCGGCGGCGCGCCTTTTGCGTTAAGACTTCGTTAAACACTCAAGGCTGGCATTGGGGCAGCAATGCGGCGCGGCTGCGGTTTTGCAGCGGCACCCCGCTGCGCCCTCCGGGCCGCGCCGGTTTTGCCTTGCTCTTTGCGCCTCAGCCTGTATAGGAGGCCCTGCTTCCGCGACACTTTCGATCCGCGCAGCCTCTCGTGACCAGGCAGCGGAAGCATGTGATGCCCGGTCTATGAAATGCGCCTAGACACAAACAGGAGTTCGCATGCCCCTCTATGAGCATGTCATGATTGCGCGTCAGGACCTGTCCAACTCGCAAGCAGAAGGCCTCATCGAACACTTCGGTGCTGTTCTGTCCGACAACGGCGGTAAGCTGGTCGACCAGGAGTACTGGGGCGTCAAGACCATGGCCTACAAGATCAACAAGAACCGCAAGGGCCACTATGCCTTCCTGCGCACCGACGCACCCGCGTCTGCCGTGCAGGAAATGGAGCGCCTGATGCGTCTGCATGATGACGTGATGCGCGTCCTGACCATCAAGGTCGACGAGCACGCCGAGGGCCCTTCGGTCCAGATGCAGAAGCGCGACGAACGCGGCGAACGCCGTGAGCGCCGCTGATCAACGCTTGAGAAAAGGACGCTAAATCATGGCAGCCAAACCGTTTTTCCGCCGCCGCAAGGTTTGCCCGTTCTCGGGCGACAACGCGCCGAAGATCGACTACAAGGACACCCGTCTGCTGCAGCGCTACATCTCTGAGCGCGGCAAGATCGTTCCCTCGCGCATCACCGCCGTTTCGGCGAAGAAGCAGCGTGAGCTGGCCCGTGCTATCAAGCGCGCCCGCTTCCTCGCCCTGCTGCCCTACGCTGTGAAGTAAGGAGATAAGCAGATGCAAGTTATCCTTCTTGAGCGCGTTGCGAAGCTGGGCCAAATGGGCGACGTCGTTGACGTGAAGCCCGGTTACGCCCGCAACTTCCTGCTGCCGCAGGGCAAGGCAAAAACCGCCTCCGAGGCCAACATCGCCTCTTTCGAAGCCCAGAAAGCGCAGCTGGAAGCGCGCAACCTGGAGACCAAGAAAGAAGCCGAAGCTCTGGCAGCGAAGCTGGACGGCCAGCAGTTCGTCGTGATTCGCTCCGCTTCGGACGCGGGCGCGCTGTACGGCTCGGTCACTCCGCGCGACGCTGCTGATGCGGCCACCGACGCCGGTTTCTCGGTCGACAAGAAACAGGTCGCCCTGATCCACCCGATCAAGGAACTGGGCCTGCATTCGGTCGCTGTGAAGCTGCACCCGGAAGTGGACGTCGAAATCAAGCTGAACGTGGCTCGCTCCGCAGAGGAAGCCGAGCTGCAGGCATCGGGCAAATCGATCCAGGAGCTGGCCGCCGAAGAGGAAGCCGCTGCTGAATTCGAGATTTCCGAGCTGTTCGACGATATCGGCTCCGCAGCCTCCGACGACGACGAAGGCCCGGCAGCCGAAGCCGCTGGCGACGAAGAAACCAACTGATCCTTTCGGGTCAGCTGAGACATGGGAAAGGCCGCCTTCCGGGCGGCCTTTTTCTGTTTCCGGCGGACACCGTTAAAAGCCGGACTAAGTTTTAGGAACATGCGCGTCTGCCATAAACCTTCCGTTTGCCGTTCCTTGCCAGCATGGCAACGGGAGCAGAAGGGAGGGGTTTGCCTTGGATGACAACCTGGAGCGTGAGGAACTGGCGCTGCGCCGGCGGCTGCTGTTCCGGCTGCTGCGCGGGCACCGGTTCGACCGGCCGGAGTTCAGAACCGAAGCGATTGCCGACATCGTGCCCAAGGGCCTGATTGCGCCTGGCAGCAGCCTGTTCGGCACGCCCGGAAAGCCGGGCCGCCCGGGCGGCGGCGTGGCGGGCTGACACTGCTGGCATCGCAGGCAGTCCAAGGCCGTGAAACCTCAGCCGCGGGCTTCGCCAGCGCCGGACAAAGGGGTTATTGGGACCGCGGAAAATTGGGAAACAGCCCGCGGCCCCGTCTGCCCGATTTGGTCAGATGCCCCACAGGCGTGAGGGGCGATCTGCCTGAGGGTCGTGTTGCCTCAATGCGCACCCCCAATATGTAGTGGGCGGACATATTTAACAAATGTCTAATGCTTAAACTTTGAGGAACCCGCCCGCCGCCAGCCGGACGGCCCCTCTCAGGCGGGATCCCCCTTCCGGTTTGGCGGTTCCCTGCCGGTTGCCGCGGGTGGTGCCACAGACCATATTGCAGCCCGGCGCCATGCGGTTAGGCTGGCCGCGAGCAACAATATGCGGAGGCCGCATGACGCGCCGGACCACACTTATTTTATTTTTAGCAGCCGCAGTTCTGGCTGCCTGCGGAAGCACCGCCTCCACGCCCGAGGTGACACGGTACAATCCGCCGCTCTATCCCAATGAAACGCCTGAACTGCGGCAGCAGATCAATTATTGGGCCGACCATTACGAGGTTCCGCGCAGCCTGGTCCACCGGCTGGCAGTGCGCGAAAGCACCCACCGCCCGCATGCGGTGAACCGGCCCTATTACGGGCTGCTGCAGATCCTGCCCGCCACCGCCCGCTCTATGGGTTTTCAGGGGCAGCCCAAGGATCTGCTGGATGCGGACACCAACCTGCAGTTTTCCGTCAAATACCTGCGCGGCGCCTGGCTGCTGGCCGATGGCAGCCAGGACATGGCGGTGAAGCATTATTCCCGCGGCTACTACTACGAAGCCAAACGCCGCGGCATGCTCAGGGAAACCGGCCTGCGGCCCTGATCGCCCACAGCCGCCGCCCGCAGCGCCCCGCAGGGGCGCTGCCCGGCCCAACGGGACGCCGGCGGCTTCCGCAGGAAGCGGCCAAGGACGGGCGGGAGCGCCGCGCTGCGCATCTGGCTGGGTGTTTAGCAAAATTCTAACCGGCGCCCGCTTTACTGGCGCGATGCTGACCCTGTTCAAACTGCTGCTGCCGGCGCTGATGCCGTCCTGGCGCTTCTTCAAATCGGTGGATCCGTCGCCGCGGGTGGAATGGCGCCTGCTTTCCAGCGCGTCCGGACCGCCCGCGCCCTGGCAGGAATTCCGGCCGCGGCCCGAACGGCTGAGCCCGCTTGCTGTGGCCGGGCGGATGCTGTGGAACGCACGCTGGAACGAAAGCCTGTTTCTGGTCAGCTGCGCCGAGCGGCTGACGCTGGCGCCAACCGGCCACAGCCGCCGGGAAATCCTGCGCCGGATCGCGGCTGAGCTGCTGCGCGTGCAGCCGCCCGGCACGCTGCTGCCCTACCTGCAGTTCCGCCTGGTTTTTCTGGACCGGGGGGAGGACGGCCAGCTGATCAAGGCGGTCACCTATCAATCGGAACCGCATCTGATGGCCGGCCTCAGCGCCAATGGCGCGCAGGCCGCACGGGCCGCCGCATGAGCCTGGAGCTGGCCCTGCGCGCGACCGAGGTGCTGCTGGCGCTGGCCTTTCTGCAGCAAAGCGCCGAGCATATGGCGGGCTTCCGGGACGAGCAGATCCTGCACGGGCCGCGCCTGCTGCTGGCCGGGCTGCTGCTGTTCGGGATCGCGGCGCCCTGGGTGCTGCTGGGGCTGCTGGTGCTGGGACTGTTGCTGCTGCAGCGGTTTCAGGGGCCGTATAACGGCGGCAGCGACAAGATGAGCCTCTTGATCCTCTGCTGCCTCACCGCGGCCCGCTGGCTGCCGTCCGAGCAATGGCAGGAATACGCCTTTGCCTATCTCGCCGGGCAGCTGGTGATCTGCTATTTCATCTCCGGCCAGGTGAAGATCGTGAACCCCGAATGGCGGTCCGGCCGGGCGCTGCAGGATGTGTTCCGCTTCTCCGCCTACCCCGTCAGCGAGGAACTGCGCCGCCTGGCGGACCGTCCGCGGCTGCTGTGGGCGATGGGCTGGGCGGTGATGCTGTTCGAGGTGCTGTTTCCGCTGGCGCTGTTCAGCCGCGAGGCGCTGCTGCTGGCGCTGTTCACCGCGGCGCTGTTCCACCTTGCCAATGCCTGCCTGTTCGGGCTGAACCGGTTTTTCTGGATCTGGCTGGCGGCCTACCCGTCGCTGCTGTGGCTGCAGGATCGCGTGGTTCTGTGACCGCGCCGGGCACGAAAAAGGCCGCCCATCAGGCGGCCTTTCCGTAATCTTGCAGGAAGGAGAGGATTACTCCTCTTCCAGTGCCTCAACCGCTTTTTGCAGCTCGTCTTTGGAGACTTCTTTCTCCTCGACTTTGGCCTGGCCGACGATGTGGTCGACAACCTTGTCTTCGAAGATCGGCGCGCGCAGCTGCTGCTGCATCTGGACGTTCTTCTGGATGAACTCGAAGAACTGGCGCTCCTGGCCCGGGTACTGGCGGGCCTGGCTCATGATCGCCTGGGTCATTTCGGCGTCGGTCACTTCGACCTCGGCTTTCTGGCCCAGCTCGGCCAGCAGCAGGCCCAGGCGCACGCGGCGCTCTGCCAGCTTGACGTGCTCTTCGGTCGGCTCGATCTCACCGTGGTTGTGATCGTGCACTTCCGGGTTGTCCTCGTGCCACAGCTGATGCGCGATCTGCTTGGCTTCGGCGTCGACCAGCGACGGCGGCAGGTCGAAGGAGACCAGCGCATCCAGCTTGTCCAGCAGCGCGCGCTTCAGCACCGCGCGGGCGGCACCGGCATATTCGGCTTCCAGGCGCTCAGCGATCTGGCCCTTCAGCGCGTCCAGGTCGTCGGAGCCGAATTTCTTGGCCAGCTCATCGTCGATCTCAGCCGCTTTCGGGGCTTTGACTTCCTTGACGGTGCAGGAGAACACGGCCTCTTTGCCAGCCAGATGCTCTGCGCCGTATTCCTCGGGGAAGGACACGGTCACGTCTTTTTCTTCACCGGCCTTGGTGCCGACCAGCTGCTCTTCGAAGCCGGGGATGAAGGAGTTGGAGCCAAGCACCAGCGGGTAGTCGTCGCCTGCGCCGCCCTCGAAGGCCTCGCCGTCGATCTTGCCGACGAAGTCGATCACGACCTGGTCGCCGTCTTCGGCTGCTGCGCCCTCTTCGCGGGCTTCGAATTCCTTGGCGGTTTCGGCCAGGTTTGCCAGCGCTTCGTTGACGGCTTCGTCTTCAGCCTTCACGACCAGCTTTTCCAGCTCGATGCCGGAGAAGTCGACCTCGGGGATTTCCGGCAGTGCCTCGTAGGACATCTCGACGTTGACGTCGTCGCCTTCTTTCCAGTCTTCGTTGGTCATCTTGACTTCGGGCTGCAGCGCCGGACGGTCGCCGCTGTCCTCGAAATGCTTGTTCATGGCGCCGTCGATGGATTCCTGCATCGCTTCGCCCATCAGGCGCTGGCCGAACTGCTTTTTCAGCAGCGCCATCGGCACCTTGCCTTTGCGGAAACCCTTCATTTCGATTTCCGGCTGCGCTTCGACCAGCTTTTCGTTGACCTTCTCGTCCAGCTCGGCGGCGGTGACGGTGATGGCGTAGCCGCGTTTCAGACCTTCGTTCAGCGTCTCGGTGACCTGCATCCTATTCCCCATAGAGATTCGGGGCCCCAGTGCAAGGTGCCCCCAGACAATTTGCGGTCTTCTATTTCCCCCGGCGCGGCGGCGCAAGGGGGATTGCCCCTTTCCTGACCAATCCCGCGGATTTCCGGGGTGCCGCAACGGAAAACACGCCCCGCAATGGGGGCGTGTCTGCCGTTCTTAAACCAAGCAAGGTGCGGTTCAGAATTTCCAGCGGGCGCCGGCCAGGATCACGTTTGCGTCCTGGTAGGCCGCGGGGCCGGTGTCGGCATAGGAATAGTCGCGGTAGGCCAGATAGGTTTCGACATTATAGGCGTCGATCTTCTGAACCGCGGCCACGCCCCAGGACTCGGCGCTGTCGCCGGCGGTGACCATGTCGGAGCCGTCATAATAGTCGACCGAGAAGGAGGTTGCGCCGGCCGCGATCAGATCCGCCGAATAGCCCAGCTTGGCATAGGCATAGGTGCCCGCGATGTCGCGCTCGCCCGCGGCGAGGTTCAGCGACAGGCCGGTGGCCTTGTGCAGCACCGCAAAGGAGCCGGAGATGTCGCGGTAGTCTTCCTTGCCGGTTTCCTCGGTCCAGGAGGCGCCGATGCCGGTGTCGATGGCAAAGCCCGCGGCCTCGTCGTTGACCCAGCGCACCGCCACGTCGTAGCTTTCGCGGTCGTTGGCGTCCTTCAGGACATCGGTGCCCCAGGAGGTCGAGAAGGTGAAGCCTGCCAGCTCCGGCGAGTCATAGCGGATGCGGCCCAGGCGGCTGCCGTCGAAGTCATTGAAGACATCGCCGATGTCCACCGAGCTGAGCGCGCCGGCGCCGGTGCGGAAGGCATAGCCGCCCGCGGCGTCAGCCACGGCGTTGGAGGCGCCAAGGCCGGTGCCGGAGAAATCCGCGCCGGTGATGCCGTCGGTCGCCATCGCGCCCTGACCGGCCGAGAAGCGGCCATAGCGCGCGGTGTCGAACTGGAAGTCCACGTGGCGGATGTTGGTGCGGTCCCAGCTGATGTTGTCGCCGGTCGAAAGCTGGCTGACCCCGTCCGACGAGCGGAAGCCGAAGGCGGTTTCGAAGTTGAACCGCAGGGTGTTTTCGCCATAGGCCTGCTCCAGCCAGAAGCCGATGCGCGAGTTGGAGGCCGCGTTATCGGTCAGCCGGTTGAAGTCCTGCCCGCCATCGTCAAAGGACTGATAGACGGGGTTGAACTGGCCGTACCAGCGGAAGCTGCCGCCGGTGTCGTTGGTATAGGTGGGGCCTGCAAATGCCGGGGCGGCAAGTGCCGCCGCAAGGGAGGCCGCGCCGGCGCGGGCTGCAATCTTGGTTTTCATGGTCTGTCTCCTGTTCCGCCGCTTACGGCCGCTGTCCGGGCGCCTGCCAGCGCCGGAGCCGAGGGAGCCTCCGTGCGCACTGCGTGCATTCCGGGTCAGATGACCGCTGCGGCATGTGTGAAAATCTGCTCGCGGCAAAAAATCACCTGCACCGTAGCGCCGGCACCGGCCGGGAGATGTGAAGGTGATTACGTTTGCGCCCCGCCTTGCGCAAAGCAGCTATGCCTTCTGCGCAACCCTGAGCCGGGAGCCAGCCGGCCCCGCCGCCGCAGGGGACCAGGGCAGCCCCCATTGCAAAACGCCCCGGGGATCCGGAGCGTTTTTTCCGTTTCGAAGCTTGCTGTGCAGGTCAGAACTTCCAGCGCGCGCCCAGAACCCAGGTCGAGACATCCTGGTAAGACGCCGCGGCATCCTCATAGTCATATTCCTGATAAGTCAGGTATATGTCGGTATTGAAATTCTCAACCTTCTGAACCGCACCGATACCCCAGCCCTTGGAGCTGGAGCCGTTCACATTGAAGTCCTCGCCTTCATAGTAATGCACCCCAAGACCGGTCTTGCCCCAGGGCAGCCATTCGTTTTCATAGCCGATCTTGGCGTAGTAATAGCTGGGGTCACTGGCGCCCGCCGCGTCATTGTCGCGGGTGCCGCCCGCAACGGTGAAGCTGATCCCGTTGTCCAGCAGCACCGAGGCAGAGCCGATCACGTCGGACCGCTCGTCGCCGTCGTCTTCGCGCACCTGATAAGCCAGGGATGCGGCGAAATTGGTGGGACCGAACTCCTGCCCGTAGAACACGCCGATATCATAGTAGTCGGCTTCATCGGATGAAGAGAGGACGTTCTGCCCCCAGGCCAGGCCTGCGGAAAAGCCGTTGAAATCCGGCGTGTCGTAACGGATGCGGCCGCGTCTGGATCCGTCGAGATTGTCAAACGCATCCGCCAGGACCGGCCCGCTGAGCGCCCCCGCGGTGTCGCGGATCAGGAACCCGGCATTGGAGTCGACCTTGAAGGAGTAGAGCGCGGTGCCGACATAAGACAGATCCGTCTCCGCCGCGCCGTCGGCCAACATGCTGCCCTGCCCGGCCGACAGCTTGCCCCAGCCTCCTTCCAGCCAGAAGTCCACGTGGCGCAGGTCCGCCCGGGTCCAGCCGCTGTAGTCGGAGCCGAACTGGTTCACCTCGGTCGAGTTCGGGAAGCCCAGACCGGCCTCGAACCGGAAGCCGAAGGTGTTGGCCCCGAACGGCTGCATCAGCCGCAGGCCGATCCGGGAGCGGGACAGGTCATTGTCGAGCAGGTTGGTTTCGGTCTGTTCGCCATCGTCCACAGAGATGATGGCGGGGTTGAGCTGGCCATAGATTTCGACATAGCCGCCGGAGTTGTTTTCGTATTTCAGCTCAGCCAGGCCCGGCTGCGCCAGGACGCACAGTGCAGTCCCCGCCGCGGTGGTTGTTTTCAGAAGACGTTTCACGGCCATCCCCCTTGTCAACAATGTACTGATGAACATTTGACCGGCCGCTGTCAGCGTCCTGCCGGGGCGAAGTATATCACAGGCGCGGCGAAAGAGGAAAACCTATCCCGCCGTCAGGGCAAGCCGGCCAGCCGCCGCAGCCGGGCCTTGCGCCCGCATGATTGACTTCGCTGAAAAATGGTGCGGGTGAAGGGACTTGAACCCCCACGCCTTGCGGCGCCAGAACCTAAATCTGGTGCGTCTACCAATTCCGCCACACCCGCACGGCACGAAGGTCCGTCCCTCGTGTGACGCGCTGAATAGCAAAGCTTGGCGGCGGATGCGAGCGGAAATCGCGCCGCCGCGGCCGTTGTGCAAAACGGCAACAATCCATGCGGAATATCGCAACAATAAGCGGTTTTTTGCGTGAAAAGGCTGGGCCTGGAATCCGCTTGTGCCGTAGTTTGGCGGAAAAAGTCTGAGGCAGACAAAGCGAGCAACAACATGAAACCGTTTGGAAATGCGGCCCTGCGCGCGCAATTGGCGATGCGCGTCCAGGCACAGCCCCGGCGGCTGTTCCAGGGCAGCCAGAACATCACCCTCTTGCGCGGCACCGCTGTGCTGACCCGCGAGGGGGAGCGCGCCGCAGAAGATCTCACGGCAGGCGACAGCCTGATCACCCGCACCCAGGGCATGGCCAGGGTCGAGGCCGTCCGCAGCCGCCGCGCGATGCTGCAGGCGGTCTGCATCGCTGCCGGTTCTCTGGGCGATACCCTCGGTGAGGGCGGCCTGACCGTTCCCTGGGACCAGCGCATCCTGGTGCGCGACTGGCGCGCCAAGGCGATGTTCGGCCAGCCGCAGGCGGTGGTGCCGGCCTATGAACTGGTGGACGGCGAGTTCATCCGCGACCTGGGCCTGCAGATGATGGACCTGACGGTGCTGGAGTTCTCCCGCCCGCATGTGATCTATGCCGGCGGACTGGAACTGGCCGCGGCAGCCGCACCGCAGGAAGACCTGCGCCCGGCGGCCTGAGCCTGCTTACAGTCCCAGCTTGCGGAACACCGCGGGGAGCTGCTCCGGCAGGTCCTCGGCAATCAGGCCGGGGCCGAAGTGCAGCGCGCATTCAACATGGATATAGGCGGCGGTCTCTGCCGCCTGCATCGGGGCGAAGCCGCGCGCCATCAGCCCGGTGATGAACCCCGCCAGCACGTCCCCCGAACCGGCGGTGGCCAGCCAGGGCGCGGAGCGGTCGTAATGGGCGGAATTCACAGAGCAGCGCCCGTCCGGCGCGGCGATCACCGTATCCGGCCCCTTGAACAGCACCACGCAGCCCGCGCGTTTGGCGGCCTCGCGGGTGGCGTCGACCTTGGAATAGGCGGGGCCTCTGGTCGCGGGGGCGTTCAGTTTCTCCGCGAGGTCCGGGAACAGCCTGGCAAATTCACCGCCATGCGGGGTGAGCACGCAATTTTCGTGCAGGGCCTCAAACAGCGCCTCGGGTTTCAGTTCAAACCTTGTGAGCGCATCGGCATCCAGAACGGTTGGCCGCTGTTCCTTCAGCGCCGCAAAGACCATCGCCTGCGTGTCCGCCCCGCGCCCCATGCCCGGCCCAAGGCAGAGAGCGCTGAGGCGGTCGTCTTCCAGCAGTTCCGCAAGCCCATGCGCCCCGTCGATCTGGCGCAGCATGATGGCGGTCAGGTTGGCGGCGTTTTCGAACATCGCTGAGCGCGGCGAGCCGACGGTGACCAGCCCTGCCCCGATCCGCAAGGCTCCGCGGGCGGCAAGGCGCGCGGCGCCGGTTTTGCCGTGGCCGCCAGAGAGGATGAGGGCGTGGCCGTGGGAGTATTTGTGGCCCGAATATTTCTTACTTAGATTTCCTTTCTCGTAGCCAAGCAACTCGACGCAGCCTTTGGGATAAACTTTGGGCAAACCTAGTGGCACAACTTTGAGTTTCCCGCAGCCTTTCGCTCCTCCGTAGCTGCCGCAACTCTGACTCATATGATGGCCAATTTTTGCGCTATGGAATGTTACAGTAAGATGAGTTGGGAGGGCTCCAAAGTCTCGCCCGCTATCGCTGCAAACACCGCTAGGAAAATCAATCGCGACGAAGCGGTCTTCGTTCGGCTCATGCGCATCCGCAATCAGAGGAGTCGGCATAAAGCCATTCCAAGCTTCATCCGTGTCATCAGGCATTTTGCGGGTCAGCCCCGTTCCGAATAATGCGTCAATTACGAGAAACTGGCTTTCTTCATCCCTTTCGTAGAAATCACGGACACCTCGATCATCCCACTCATTGACACTGCCCAACTTCCGCCACCGCTCATAGTTCACCTTCGCATCCGGCGGCAGCTTGTCCGGGTCGCCGTAGAGGAACACCTCCACCTCCCAGCCGCGCTCCTTCAGCAGACGCGCCACCACAAAGCCGTCGCCACCATTGTTGCCCGGCCCGCACAGGACCACCGCCCGGCGCGGCTTTTCATCTTTCTCCAAAAACTCCGGGGAGCGCGAGGGGCCGGCCCCTCGCCCGCCCTCAACAGGCTCCGCCAGCTCCGGCCATTCCTCGAAGATGGCCTCGACCACCCCCTGCCCGGCCCGTTCCATCAGCTCCAGCCCGGTGACTTCACCGGACTCGATGGCGGCCTGTTCGATGGCCCGCATCTGGGCTGCGGTCAGCAGTTCGGTCATGTTTTGCCCTTCCCCGATTCAAATCTGCGCAATTTGCAGGCGCAGTGCTTAATTTTTAGGCAGTCACGATCAAATCCTGCCCACAATTGCCGCAGCGGCCCAGGCGCGCATTGCTGCCCTCATTTAGAAGTGAAATGACATCCCCAACAAGCTTGCGAGGAGCCAAAGCCGATGAAAAAGATCGAAGCCATCATCAAGCCTTTTAAACTGGATGAGGTGAAGGAAGCGTTGCAGGACGTCGGCGTCCAGGGTCTTTCTGTCATCGAAGTCAAGGGCTTTGGCCGCCAGAAGGGCCATACCGAGCTGTACCGCGGCGCCGAATATGTGGTCGACTTCCTGCCCAAGGTGAAGGTCGAGGTTGTGCTGGACGACGATCAGGTCGACCAGGCGATTGAGGCCATTGTCGACGCCGCCAAGACCGACAAGATCGGCGACGGCAAGATCTTTGTCTCGCCCGTCGAGCAAGCGATCCGCATCCGTACCGGCGAGACCGGCCCGGACGCACTCTAAGACACCAACGAAAATCCTTACATCTCTGCAAAAAAAGGACCGAGGGAATGAGCGTAGACGCAGTTCTCAAGACACTTAAGGACGAGGACGTCGCCTATGTCGACATCCGCTTCACCGATGTGCGCGGCAAGCTGCAGCACGTGACCGTGGACGTGGACCTGGTCGACGAAGACTTTCTGGAAGAAGGCTTCATGTTCGACGGCTCGTCGATCGCCGGCTGGAAGTCGATCGAAAACTCCGACATGAAACTGATGGCGGACACCGAATCCGCGTATATCGACCCGTTCTATGCGGAAAAGACCCTGTGCCTGCACTGCTCCATCGTTGAGCCGGACACCGGTGAAGCCTATGAGCGCGACCCGCGCGGCACCGCCCAGAAGGCCGAGGCCTACCTGAAATCCTCCGGCATCGGCGACGTGGCCTATATGGGCCCGGAAGCGGAATTCTTCCTGTTCGACGACGTGCGCTACTCCAACACCATCAACAAGGTGTCCTATGAGGTTGACGCAACCGACGCCTCCTGGAACACCGACGCCGAGTTCGAAATGGGCAACATGGGCCACCGCCCGGGCCTGAAGGGCGGCTATTTCCCGGTGAACCCGATCGACGAAGCGCAGGACCTGCGGTCCGAAATGCTGTCGACCATGAAGCGCCTGGGCATGAAGGTGGACAAGCACCACCACGAGGTTGCGTCCTGCCAGCACGAGCTGGGCCTGATCTTTGACAGCCTGACCAAACAGGCCGACGAGATCCAGAAGTACAAGTACGTGATCCACAACGTGGCGCACGCCTATGGCAAGTCGGCGACCTTCATGCCGAAGCCGATCTACGGCGACAACGGCTCTGGCATGCACGTCAACATGTCGATCTGGAAAGACGGCAAGCCGCTGTTTGCAGGCGACAAATACGCGGACCTGTCGCAGGAAGCGCTGTATTTTATCGGCGGCATCCTGAAGCACGCCAAGACCCTGAACGCCTTCACCAACCCGGGCACCAACTCCTACAAGCGCCTGATCCCGGGCTTCGAGGCCCCGGTTCTGCGCGCCTACTCCGCCCGCAACCGCTCCGGCTGCGTCCGGATCCCGTGGACCGAAAGCCCGAAGGCCAAGCGCGTCGAAGCCCGTTTCCCCGATCCGAGCGCAAATCCCTACCTGTGCTTTGCCGCGCTGCTGATGGCCGGCCTGGACGGCATCCGCAACAAGATCGATCCGGGCGAAGCCATGGACAAAAACCTGTACGACCTGCCGGCCGAGGAGCTGGAAGGCATCCCGACCGTCTGCGGCTCCCTGCGTGAAGCCCTGGACGCGCTGGCCGCCGACCACGACTTCCTGCTGCAGGGCGACGTGTTCACCAAGGACCAGATCGACGGCTACATCGCGCTGAAGATGGAAGAGGTCCACAAGTACGAGCACACCCCGCACCCGGTTGAGTTCGGCATGTACTACAGCTGCTAAAAGCTGGAAATCCAAAGGAAAAGGCGCCGTTTGCGGCGCCTTTTTCTGTTTTCCGACCGGTGGCAGTGGCGGTTCAGCGCGTCAGCCGGCCAGCCGCAGGCCGCCTCTCTCCGCGCCGGGCGCCATAACCGGGGCGGTTGTCCGGGCAACCTTGAACGACTTGACCAGATCGGCCAGCGCCTGCGCATCCTGGCGCATGGTGACCGTGGCGGCTGTCGTCTGCTCGACCATGGCAGCGTTTTGCTGGGTGACACCGTCCAGATGCGAAACACCGGTGTTGATCTCCGTCAGGCCGGTGCTCTGCTCGCTTGTGGAGGCGGAGACCGACGCCGACAGCTCCGACACCCGCTTCACATCGGTCACGATCCGCGTCAGAACTTCGCCGGCGCGGTCCACAAGCGAGACCCCTTCGTCCACATGGCCTGAGCTGATGTTGATCAGCTCCTTGATTTCCTTGGCGGACACGGCGGCCCGCTGGGCCAGCCCGCGCACTTCGGAGGCGACAACCGCAAAGCCGCGCCCGGCTTCGCCGGCGCGCGCGGCCTCGACCCCGGCGTTCAGCGCCAGCAGGTTGGTCTGGAAGGAGATGTCGTCAATCACGCCGATGATCTGGGAGATCCGGTCGGACGAGTCGGCAATTTCCTTCATCTTGCTCACCGCGTCCGTGACCACCGCAAAGCCGTCCTCGGCGCAGGCTTGCGCGGTTGCGGCAACGGTGCTGGTTTCCCTGGTCGCTTCCGAAGAAGACCGCATGCTGGAGGTGATTTCCTCAACCGCCGCCGCCGTTTCCTCCAGCGTTGCAGCCTGGGTTTCGGTGCGCTGCGACAACTCCTGCGCGGCATCGGAGATTTCGCCGGCGGTGCTGTTCAGGCCCTCGGCGGAGTCCTGGATGCTGCCGATCACCCCGGCCAGGCTGCCCATCAGCCGGTTGAACGTGACCCGCACCGCGTCGTAACGCGCGGGGTAGTCGCTTTCGCCAGGGGCCGGGATTATCTGCGAGAGATCGCGGGCTTCCATCCGCTCGATCCCCGAGGTGATGTAGTCAAAGGCGGTGTCCTGCTCCGCGCGCTGCGCCGCGAAGTAGGCGTCGATCACGAAATAGGTGTCCAGCGCGAACGCCCGGTTCAGCGCCCCCAGCATGGCAAACAGCTTGCGCCGCCCGCCCGGGGTCACCGCAGTCCCGAACCGTTCGCCAAGGACCTGCTGGATGTGGGATGTCGCCCGCGAATAGGCCGACAGGTAAAGCTCGAACGGAAGCTGGATCTTGAAGTGGACGGTGCCGACGCGGTCCGCGGACGCGAAATACTCTTCCGGGAAATCGCCTCTCAGCAGCAGTTCCCAATGACGCTTCTGTGCCGTCCTTGCGTGGGTGAGGATTTCCTCGTTGGGAAAGAACATGCTTGCTTCCCGGTCCGACTGGGCAAAAGCATAGAACTTGTCGAGGATCACATCGAAGTAAGGCGCCAGCAGGGAGCTTGCGCGCATCAGGTCTTTTTGATGGTCTCCATCAAGCGCAAATTTCGAGATGATGCGCTGGTTATCCGTTTTACTCATCTTCCAAACTCCAAAGACCCTGCTCTGGGCAGCAGGTGATTAAACTGTGATATTCAGGAATTAAAATATTTTTACGGGGGTTTTACTGCTGATATTTGAAGCACTTGCACCTGCTGCGGCAATCGGCGCAGGGCCGATTCGCTGCCATTGGCAAGGGTGATTCGACTTGATCGCGATTGTCTTATGCTATAGCTGGACCCGCTCCGCTGCGCGTACAGGATCCCCCTATGACTGCCCCCAACACTCTTGGTATCGACTTCGGCACCTCCAATTCCGCCGCCGGGATCGCGGTGGCCGGGCGCCCCTGGCTGGTCGAGATGGAACCCGGAGAGCAGACGCTGCCGACCGCGGTGTTCTTTGCGGAGGGCGCGCGCCGGATGCGGATCGGGCACAGCGCGTCGCGGGCCCTGATCAGCGGCGAGGAAGGCCGTTTCATGCGGGCGCTGAAAAGCCTGCTCGGCACCTCGCTTCTGCATGAGGAACGGCGGCTGGGCGGCGAGCGGATCAGCTTTGCCACCATCATCGCCCGCTTTCTGGCGGAACTGAAGCGGCGCGCCGAGGAGGCCACGCACATGCAGTTCACCCGCGCGCTGTCGGGGCGGCCGGTGCGGTTTCACTCCAGCGACCCGAGCCGCGACGCGCAGGCGGAGAAGGATCTGCGCGCCTGCTATCTTGAAGCGGGTTTCGAGGACGTTCTGTTCATGTACGAGCCCGAGGCCGCGCTGCGCGCCGCTGCGCCGTCGCCGGGGCTGGGGCTGATCGTCGACATCGGCGGCGGCACCTCGGACTTCACCGCGTTTGAGCAGGGCGCGGACGGCGCCGCGCGCATCCTGGCCTCGCACGGGATCCGCCTGGGCGGCACCGATTTCGACCGGCAGCTGAGCATCCATCATGTGATGCCGCTGCTGGGCCGCGGCAGCCTGATCCGCAATACCTTCGGCGGCGGCACCCTGCCCGCACCGAACAGGCTGTTCAACGATCTGGCCACCTGGCAGATGATCCCGTTTCTGTACAGCCCCGAAAACCGCCGGGCCGCGCAGGATCTGGCTTCCAATGCAGCGGAGCCGGAGAAGCTGGCGCGGCTGGTTGCCGTGCTGGAGGACGAACTAGGGCACGAGCTGGCCTTTGCGGTCGAGCGCGGCAAGATCCGCGCCAATGACGCTGGCAGCAGCGCGGCAATCGACCTCAAGCTGTTGCAGCGCGGCTTATCCGTGCCGCTGGCCGGGACGGAGATGAACCGGACGCTGGCGGACCAGACCCGGGCAATCGGGCGCTGCGCAGCCGAGACGCTGGACCAGGCGGGACTTGCTGCGGCGCAGGTGGACCGGATTGTCCTGGTCGGCGGCTCGTCGCTGCTGGCGTCGGTTCAGGCCGAAATGCGGCTGCTGTGCCCGAATGCCCGTGTTGAAACCGAAAACGCGATGACCGCCGTCGCCGCGGGGCTGGCACTGGCCGCCGGAACAGCGTTTTCCTGAAGGAATGGGAACCATTGGCAGGATTTCCCGTTAGACTTAGTCCGCCGCCGCGCTAGGCTGCAAAGACACGAGTCACATTTCGAGAGTTTCATTCATGCCCCGGCTGCTTGCCTCTGCCCTGATTTCCGCCCTCCTTGCCTCCCCCGCCGTTGCCGCGACCTGCGGCAATACTTCCGCCGGGTTCGATGCCTGGAAACAGGCCTTCAGCGCCGAAGCAAAACGCGCCGGGGTGCGCAATGCCGGGCTGCAGGCGCTGGCCAATGCGCAATACGCCAGCCGCACCATTTCCGCAGACCGCAACCAGAAGAGCTTCAAATACTCACTGGAGAAATTCATGCAGGTGCGCGGCTCTGCCACCATCGTGGCGCAGGGCCGCAAGCGAAAGGCGCGCAACCCGGATTTCTACGCCGCGCTTGAGCGCAAGTACGGCGTGCCTGCCGGGGTACTGATTGCCATTCACGGGATGGAGACCGCTTTTGGCAACTATATGGGCGACAGCCAGGTGGTCTCTGCCATCGTGACGCTGACCTATGACTGCCGCCGCTCCGATTTCTTCCGCCCGCACGCACTGGGGGCGCTGAAACTGGTGGACCAGGGCGCCATTACCCCGGCCACCCTCGGCGCCAAGCACGGCGAGCTGGGCCATACCCAGTTCCTGCCGGGCAATGCCTTGCAATACGGCCAGGACTGGGACGGGAACGGCCGGGTGGATTTCTACAACATGGGCGATGCGCTGGCCTCCACCGCCAATTACCTGCGCCAGAAGGGCTGGAAACCCGGCAAGGGTTATCAGCCGGGAGAGCCGAACTACCCCGTTCTGAAGCAATGGAACGCCGCGACGGTCTACCAGCAGTCGCTGGCGATCATGGGGCGCCAGATCGACGGCTGAGCGCCCGCCGCCACCCTCTTCACACCCTGCTGCCAGCCCCGCAGTCAGTGACCTGCCCCGCACCTGCGGCTGGCCGCACAGCGGCTGCGGCGGGCAGTTGCTCATGTGCCCGGGAACAGTGGCCGCGATTCCCGCGGCATTGTAATGCCTAAGGCATCAATGTGACCGGCGCGCGCCACAGTTGAGCCGTATTCCGCCGATCCGTTTCGCAAAGCGAACGTGAAATACAATAAAAACAATTACTTAAAAAGTTTCGCGATTTTTAACGCCCAATCTGCAAAGTTTGCCACCGGGCCGCGCTTTCCGCCCAACTTTCAACCCGTTCCAAATTTATTCTTATTTTATCGGCACCCTGAATGGAGGATCCGGACGGTGGCAGAGAACGTGCAATATACGGGCAGGCTTGGGCTGGAAAGCCGGAATGCGGCAACCCTCCCGGCTGCGGTGTCCGCTGTCGTGGAAACGCTTGATGACTTCGGCCACCCGGCAGATGCCATCGAGGCCCGCGCCGAGAATGCCGTCCGGCTGCAATGCGACCACTACCTTGTCACGGTGCGCCTGCGCCGGGTGCCGCTGCGGCGCTCAAGCAAGCTGACCGGCAGTACGCTGCAGCCTGTCAGCCTGCTGGAAGTGGCGCTGTCCCCGCTGCACGAGGACCATTGCGATCAGGAAATTTCCGAACTGCTGCTGGCCGAAATGCTGCGGCGGACGCTCCCCCTGGTCGAGGCCACCTCTGTAGAGTGGCTGGAGTCCAACGTGACACTGACCTGCGAGCAGTTCCTTGGCGTGTTTGAACCGCACCGGGCCGCACCGGCCCCGGCGGAGCGCGAGGCCGCTGCCAGCCGGCAGGTCCAGCCGCCGCGCGCCCGCCCCCGCGGACGCGCCTGTTTCAAGCCGGTTGAGCAAACGGCGCCTGCGCTGGAGGCGCATTGCGAGCGAGTCTTTCAGGCTGCGGTCAACCGTGCTGCGGGACCGGGCGCAAGTGCGGCCGCCGCGCAGGCGCGCGCAAGGATGCGCAGGCCATTGCAAGCCGGGCCTCAGGGCGGCGGCTGGGGCGGTCCGTTGCAAGCCTCTGTGCTGCCGGCATCCATCCTGCCACCGCGCCGCCGCCTGCGCTTTGTCAGCCACCTGCTGCTGGTGGCCGCCCTGTTCCTGTTCCTCGACAGCGCCGGAATGGTGCAGGCCGCGCGGCCGCTGCTCCCCTAAGGCTGCGCTGCGCCATCGTCCTGCGGTGCGCCCCACTGGCGCATCACATCTGCCCGCGCAAGCACGCGGGTGTGAATGGCAAACACCACCGCGCGGGTCTGCGGCAGCCGCATGATCACCTGTTTCTCGCTGCGCAGATACCCGGCCCTGCTGCCGTGTGTCCGGTCCCGCGGCGCATACTGGCTGCGCGGCTGGAACAGCGCCGGATCGTGATACCACAAGGCATTGAACCGCCACAGCGGCCGCCCCGCCTGCACCCCGTCAAACAGCCGCTGCACCCGCGCTGCAATCCCAGCGTCGTAGCTGTCCACCGGCACGTGGATGCCGGTCAGCGGCTGCAGGTATTTCTCCGCCAGCGTCCAGCTTGCCGGAAAGCACAGCACCGCGCCGGTCAGAACATGCTCCGGCGCGCCTTCCAGCTTTTGCAGAATGCAAAAATCCTGCTGCGCGAAGCGGCCGAGGGTGCCCAGGGGAACTTCCCAATCGACCGGAACCCGCACGCCATCCGGCCGCAACGCGGTATCGCCCGCGCCGGGATCCAGCGTGTCCAGCGCCATTTGCAGCAGCTCTTGCGCCGCCGCCATCGCGCGGGCGTCCAGCCGCAAGACCTCATCCCGCCGGCCTGCCAGCAGCCGCTCCCGCTCTGCCATCTGGCCCGCATAGGCGTCATCGGCCATCAGCCAGGCCTCCGGCGCGAGCGGCTGGATGCCGGGGAGCTTCTTCTCCTCCAGCGGATTGTAGGGAATGGTCTTCTGCAGAATCGCCGTCATCCATTTGCGATAGCATCCAAACCGGCGGGAATCAGCCGCAACGTTGCATCACAAGTCAGAAATGACCGGAAAACCTGTCGCTTTCCGCAACGCTTTTCCCGGCCCCCGCCCGCACACTGGACAGGACTGTGCAGCAAGGACCCCCCGGCATGAACGAGCATTACCGCGACATCCGCAAGATCGACCCCACCCGCGGCGCGAGACTGGGCGACAACACCCCGAACGACAATGACCGGGTCGAGATCGGCCCGACCCGGCTGGCCTTCGCCGAATGGGCAGAGGCAGGGCTGCAGCTGCCCGACCTGCAGGCGCTGCGCAGCTTCCGCTGGGAGCGGCTGACCCGCTTCATCAACGACCGCGGCTATGGCGGCCTGCTGGTGTTTGATCCGCTCAACATCCGGTATGCAACCGACAGCACCAACATGCAGCTGTGGAACACCCACAACCCGTTCCGGGCGCTGCTGGTCTGCGCCGACGGCTATATGGTGCTATGGGATTACAAGCAGTCCCCCTTCCTCAGCGAATTCAACCCGCTGGTGCGCGAGCAGCGCGCCGGGGCCGACCTGTTCTACTTCGACCGCGGCGACAAGCTCGACGTGGCCGCCGACAAGTTCTCCAACGAAGTGCGCATCCTGCTGGAGGAGCACAGCGGCAGCAACAAGCGGCTGGCGGTGGATAAGGTGATGCTGCACGGGCTGCGCGCGCTGGAGGCACAGGGGCTGGAAATTTTCGCCGGCGAAGAGCTGACCGAGAAATGCCGCGCGGTGAAAGGCCCGGATGAGATCCTGGCGATGCGCTGCGCCCATCACGCCTGCGAAACCGCGGTGGCGGCAATGGAGACATTCGCCCGCGAGCAGATCCCCGGCGGCAACATCTCCGAGGATGACGTCTGGGCGGTGCTGCACGCGGAAAACATCCGCCGCGGCGGCGAGTGGATCGAAACCCGGCTGCTGGCCTCCGGTCCGCGCACCAACCCCTGGTTTCAGGAATGCGGCCCCCGGATCATCCAGAACAACGAGATCATCAGCTTTGACACCGACCTTGTTGGCTCCTACGGGATCTGCATCGACATCTCCCGCAGCTGGTGGATCGGCGATGAAAAGCCGCGGCCCGACATGATCTATGCCATGCAGCACGGGCTGGAGCACATCCGCCACAACATGGAGATGCTGAAACCGGGCGTGAACATTCAGGAGCTGTCGCGCGGCTGCTTTGTGCTGGACAGCCAGTTTCAAAAGCAGAAATACGGCTGCATGATGCACGGCGTCGGCCTGTGCGACGAGTGGCCGCTGGTCGCCTATCCGGACCATATGGTCGAGGGTGCCTTTGACTATGAACTGGAGCCGGGCATGGTGCTCTGCGTCGAGGCGCTGGTCAGCCCCGAGGGCGGTGATTTCTCGATCAAGCTGGAAGACCAGGTTCTGATCACCGAAGACGGCCATGAGAACCTGACCAGCTATCCCTTCGACAAGGCGCTCGTGGGCGAGACCTGAAACCGCACGGCCGGCCCCACCGGCAGGAGGGGCCGGGACAGCCTGCGGCGCCGCCAGGCGCCTCCGCTTAAGAGCGGCGCCAGATATCGCGCAGCACCGGCACGCCGGGCGTCTCTGCACGTCTGCGAGCCGGGCAAGCGGAATTCAGGCCAGGCGCGGGTTTCCCGCTCCCCGCGTGCTTTGCAGGCTGTAACACACTATGCCTCTGAGGGTGCTGCTGCTCATCTGGCTTCACCTTCCCGTGACGTTCCGTCCCGTTGCCTTGTTCAGCACCCGTTGAGCGCTCAATCTATGCGGAACACCAAAAAAGGCCACGCCCATGCCCACGGAACGGATCTCTTTCCCCGGCCACGCCGGAAACACCCTTGCTGCCCGCCTCGACCTGCCGGAGGGGCCGGTGCTGGCCACCGCGCTGTTTGCCCATTGCTTCACCTGCTCCAAGGACATCCCGGCCGCACGGCGGATTGCCGGGCGGCTGGCGGCGATGGGGATTGCGGTCCTGCGGTTCGATTTCACCGGGCTGGGGCATTCGGAGGGCGAGTTCGGGAACACCACCTTCAGCTCCAACGTGGCGGACCTGATCAAGGCAGCGCAGTATCTGGCGGCGCGGGGCATGGCGCCTGCGCTGCTGATCGGCCATTCGCTGGGCGGTGCTGCGGTGCTGCGGGCGCGGGCGGGCATCCCGTCGGTCAAGGGGGTGGTCACGCTGGCCGCGCCGTTCGATCCGGGCCATGTTTCGCACCACTTTGGCGCCGCCCTGCCGGAGATCGAGGCGAAGGGGCGTGCCGAGGTCTGCCTGGGCGGGCGGCCTTTCGTGATCAGCAAGGAATTCGTCGATGACATCAGCGCTGAGGCGCTGGCGCCTGCGATAGCAGAGCTGAAGGCGGCGCTGCTGGTTCTGCACGCGCCTAGGGATGAGACCGTGAGCATCGACAATGCGGCGTCGATCTTCACCGCGGCCAAACATCCCAAGAGCTTCATCACGCTCGATGACGCGGATCATCTGATTTCCCGCCCGGCGGACGCGGAATACGCCGCCGAAGTCATCGCTGCCTGGGCCGGGCGCTATATCGGCATGGCCCCGCCCGCACCGCCGCCCGGCGCGCCGGAAGGCATTCTGCGGGTGACGGAGGCGGACCCGGACGGGTTTCTGCAGGACGTGCAATCCGGCCCCTATCACCACGCGCTGGCGGACGAGCCGCTGGCCTATGGCGGCACCAACCGCGGCATGTCTCCATATGGCTTCGTGGCGGCGGGCCTGGGCGCCTGCACCTCGATGACGCTGAGGATGTATGCGCGCCGCAAGGGCTGGCCGCTGGAGGGGATCAGCGTCGATGTGAGCCATGACAAGGTCCACGCCCAGGACGCCCTGCCCTCCGGGCCGGCCAAGATCGACCAGTTCACCCGGGTGGTGCGCCTGTGCGGCCCCTTGAGCGGCGAACAGCGCAGTCGGCTCTTGGAAATCGCCGACAAATGCCCGGTGCACCGGACGCTGGAAAGCGGCGCCAGAGTGGTGACCCGGCTGGAGGCCACCGAGCATTCCGGGACCTGAGCGCCGAAAACTCCGGCGGTGCTCCCGCGCCCGGGCCGTGCAGGACACCTGCACCGCCAGCGGCCTTGGGCCCGGCGCCGCGCAAGGCGCGGCGCCGGGCCCAACTGCGGCAGGTCTTCGGCAGAAGGCCGCAGCGCAGGCGGGAGCCGCTGCCCGCAGCTGAAGTTTGCGCCAAATCAAAGTGCCGCCGCGCATTCGCGCACATGCTGGGGCCAGCCCCGGCACCAGCCGGGCGGTGGAGGAGACACATGGGACTTTTTGCAAAACTCGCACGCAGCAGCGACCTGGTGCAGGGCATGGCCAGCCGTCTGGGCGTGGACTATGGCGAAATCGTTGCCGCGGACCCGCGGGCGCAGGGCCGCAAATACATGCGCGCCGTCCTGCGATGCAGCACCTGCGTCAATCAGGACGGCTGCAGCAGCTTGCAGCGTGAGGCGGCGAAACTGGAGGAGGCACCCTCCTACTGCCGCAACGCCCGGCTGCTGGCGCATTTGCGCGGGGACTGATCCCCGCCTTCCCGGCCATTGCTGACCGCCGCAAGCCGCGGGCTGTTGCGGCGCTGATGCCCTTGCGGCCGCATGGTCCGCAGGTCCGGCAGAGCGCCCCTTGCGCTGTCACCCTGCCAGACGCCGCTGCCGGAATCCGGCCTGCGCCCCTCCTGCGCCGCCTGCGCTTCCCCGCCGCTGAACCTCCGCCGTTTGCCCGCCGCAACGGCACCGCCCCGGATGATACCGCAATCATCAGGGCAAACTGCCTCATGCGCCCGTCCCAGCCTTGCTGTCCAGCGCCTCCTGATCTAAGAGGCCGGGCATCTGCTGCGCAATCACATAAAGGTGCCTTCGCCCATGATCCCCCGCTATTCCCGCCCCGAGATGGTCGCAATCTGGTCGCCCGAGACCAAGTTCAAGATCTGGTACGAGATCGAGGCCCACGCCTGCGAAGCCATGGCCAACCTGGGGGTGATCCCGCGCGAGAACGCCGACGCGGTGTGGAAAGCCAAGGACGTGGAATTCGACGTCGCCCGCATCGACGAGATCGAGGCGGTGACCAAGCATGACGTGATCGCCTTCCTGACCCATCTGGCGGAGCATGTGGGCTCCGAGGAAGCCCGCTTTGTGCACCAGGGCATGACCTCCTCCGACGTGCTGGACACCTGCCTGAACGTGCAGCTGGTGCGCGCCGCGGACATCCTGCTGGACGGTGTGGACAAGGTCCTGGCCGCGCTGAAGAAACGCGCGCTGGAGCACAAGAACACCGTGCGCGTCGGCCGCAGCCATGGCATCCACGCCGAGCCGACCACCATGGGCCTGACCTTTGCCCGCTTCTATGCGGAAATGGACCGCAACAAGAACCGTCTGGAAAAGGCCCGCTGGGAAGTCGCCACCGGCGCGATCTCCGGCGCGGTCGGCACCTTTGCCAACATCGACCCGGCGGTCGAAGAGCACGTCTGCGAGCAGCTGGGCCTGCGCCCCGAGCCGATCTCCACCCAGGTGATCCCGCGCGACCGCCACGCGATGTTCTTTGCCACCCTCGGAGTCATCGCGTCCTCGATCGAGAACATCGCGGTTGAGATCCGCCACATGCAGCGCACCGAGGTGCTGGAAGGCGCGGAATTCTTCTCGATGGGCCAGAAAGGCTCCTCGGCGATGCCGCACAAGAAGAACCCGGTGCTGACCGAGAACCTCACCGGCCTTGCGCGCCTGGTGCGGATGGCGGTGATCCCGGCGATGGAGAACGTGGCGCTGTGGCATGAGCGCGACATCTCGCACTCCTCCGTCGAGCGCGGCATCGGCCCGGATGCGACCGTCACCCTGGATTTCGCCCTGCACCGTCTGGCCGGCGTTGTCGACAAGATGCTGGTGTTCCCGGAGAACATGCTGGACAACATGAACAAATTCCCCGGCCTGGTGATGTCGCAGCGGGTGCTGCTGGCCCTGACCCAGGCAGGCGTCAGCCGCGAGGATGCCTATGCCATGGTGCAGCGCAACGCCCTGAAGGTCTGGGAAGAGCGCGTCGATTTCCGCGAGCTGCTGCTGGCCGATGCCGATGTGGTTGCCGCCCTTGGCGAAGACGCGATCAACGAGAAATTCGACATGGGCTACCACACCAAACATGTCGACACGATCTTCAAGCGCGTGTTCGGCGAATAAGCCTGCCTGAGCGCGAAGTTTATCACGCCCCGTCATCTCGGCGGGGCGTTTTGCGTCTTGCGGCCGGGCAAACGCCTTTGTGAACAAATTTACAGATCCAGACCGGTCTTCCGGGGTTACAGTGGGCAAAACATACCGCGTCTGGAGTTTCCGATATGCGTTTTCTTGCCCTGGCCGCCGCCCTGACCCTGCCGGTTGCCGCCCTTGCCGCCAGCGGCAACAGCTGGAACCCGCCCAAACCCACCGAGACCACCAAGACCTGCAAGGGCAAGCGGGTGTGGGATGAAACAAAGAAGCGCTGCGTGCGGCCGCGGAAATCCTCGCTGAACCAGGATCAACTGCTGGGCGCAGCCCGCGAGCTGGCCTATGCGGGCCGCCAGCAGGATGCCCAGGCGGTGCTGAGCGCGATGGCGGATCAGCAGGATTCCCTGGTGCTGACCTATTGGGGCTTCACCCACCGCAAACTGGGCAATTTGGAACAGGCGCAGGCCTATTACGATCAGGCGCTGGCGCGCGATCCGGATAATATCCTTGCCCGTTCGTATATGGGCCAAGGCCTTGTGCAACAGGGCAAATACGGCGCCGCCCTGATACAGTGGAAAGAGATCAGGGCACGGGGCGGCGACGGCACCTGGGCCGAAGCCGCGCTGCGCAGCGCGCTGGAAACGGGCGCGTCCTACAGCTACTAGGCTTCAGGCTTTCTTTACGGCTTGCGGCCTATCCTGCCCTTCACGATCGAGAAGAATCTTTGGTAGGGTGCGAGAATGCCTCACGACAACATGCTGGCGCTTCCAATGGCAACCGGCGGTCCGGACTTCGGCGGGTTTTCCGCCCCGGCGCCGATGGGCGGCGGGACCAGCAGCGGCCTGAGCGGCAAGGCCAAGGCCGCGATCATTGTCCGGCTGCTGCTGAACGAAGGCGCCGAAATCCCGCTGGAGGAGCTGCCGGATGATCTGCAGCTGGAGCTGACCAAGCAGATGGGCAAGATGCGGATTGTCGACCGCGACACCCTGCATGCGGTGGCGGGTGAATTTGCCGACTTGCTGGACAATGTCGGCCTGCATTTCCCCAACGGCCTGGCCGGCGCCTTGAACGCAATGGAAGGCAAGATCAGCCGATACACCCACAGCCGCCTGCGCAAGGAGGCCGGAGTGCGGCAGTTCGGCGACCCCTGGCAGCGGCTGAAACAGCTGCCGCCGGAAGACCTGGCGTCGCTGGCGGAGGCCGAAAGCACGGAGGTGGCCGCAGTGCTGCTCTCCAAGCTGGACACCGCCAAGGCGGCGCAGATGCTGGTCCACCTTCCAGGCCCGGTCGCCCGGCGCATCACCTATGCTGTGAGCCAGACGGCCAATGTCACGCCCGATACCGTCGACCGGATCGGCCTGTCGCTGGCGGCCCAGGTCGAGGCCCGGCCGGAGCTTGCCTTCAACGACACGCCGGGCCAGCGGCTGGGCGGTATCCTGACCGAAGCCGCCGCCGCCAAGCGCGACGAGGTTCTGACCGCGCTGGACGAGGAAGACGAGGAATTCGCCATCAAGGTGCGCAAGGCGATCTTCACCTATGCGCTGATCGGCGAGCGGATGCAGCCCATCGACGTGCCCAAGCTGATCCGCGTCCTGTCGCAGCCGGATCTGGTCACTGCCATGGCCTTTGCCTCGGACGAGGAAGACGTGGCCACCAATGAATTCCTGCTGAAGAACATGTCGAGCCGGATGGCCGACAACATCCGCGAGGAGGTGGCGGAGCGCGGCAAGGTCAAGCGCTCCGACGGCGAAGCGGCGTTCAGCATGATCATCTCGGCCATGCGCGATCTGGTGGCAACCGGCGAGATCGAGCTGAAGTCCGACGACCAGGAAGACGGCGGCGAGGACTGATCTTGCCGCCCGGCTCCGGCGCGGAATGCATCACCGGCTGCTGCCCTGTTCTGACGGGGCGGCAGCCGGGTGCGACCTGCTTGTGCCCGCCGGCGCGGCTGCTTATGATGCAGCCTTCCAGCCGCATTTTCGCGCCGCAGCCATCCTGATGCCATGCCAGTAGACCCCTCCGAGCTCTCCACCTGGAGCCATGTCAAATATTTTGGCAGCAACCTGTTTCTGCGCGGGCTGCTGCTGGGCGCCGGGCTGGTGCCGTACCGCCTGCGGGTGCCGATGATGGGCCGCCTGGTCACCGCCATGGGGCGGCTTGCCGGCTTTGACAAGCGGGTGCGCAACAACCTGCGCCATGTCAGCCCCGAGCTGTCCGGCCTGGATCCGGAGCAGCTCTACCGCGATGTCAGCGACAACGCCGGCCGGATGATCGCCGAGCTTTATGACGGCGGCACCTTCTATGAGAAGGCCAAGTCGGCTCCCATCACCGGCCCCGGGCTGGAAGCGCTGGAGACCGCCCGCGCCGCCGGGCGGCCGGTGCTTCTGGCCACTGCGCATTTCGGAAATTACGACGCCGCCCGCGCGGCGCTGACCGCCCGCGGCCACGACATGGGCGCGCTGTACCGGCGGATGGCCAACCCCTATTTCAACGAGCACTATGTCGCCGCGATGAAAACCACCGGCGAACTGATGTTCGAACAGGGCAAGCGCGGCATGGTCGAGCTGGTCCGGCACCTGAAAAAGGGCGGCATCGCCGCCATCGTCACCGATCTCTATGCCCAGGGCGGCGAGCCGATCGATTTTTTCGGCAAGCCTGCGGTTACGTCAACCGTGCCCGCGGAACTGGCGCTGAAATTCGGCGCCGCGCTGATCCCGGTCTATGCGGTGCGCCAGGAAAACGGCCTGGATTTCGAGATCATCATGAACGCCGAAGTCCCGCCTTCGGACCCTCTGACCATGACCAAGGCGCTGACGGCCGATCTGGAATCCATCGTGCGCAAGCACA